>CAVSNA010000027.1:0-234766 GCA_963729205.1 uncultured Thermoleophilaceae bacterium | reverse complement strand
GGCGGCTCCGACGCCCCCAACGCCGACAACGCGGCCGACATCGCGAACTGCCACCCCGGGGTTGACGAGCCGCCGATCTTCCAGGAGACCTTCGCTCGCGACGGCAGCGTGCGCACCTTCGCCCTGCGCGGCCCGGAGTACGAGGGCACGTCGATGGCCAGCCCGCACGTGGCCGCCGCCGCGGCCCTCCTGATCGCGAGCAAGCGGCTGGGCTCGAATCCCTCGCCGAACGCGGTCGAGGCACGGCTCGAGCAGACCGCCCGCGACCTGGGCCCGCCGGGCTACGACACCCGCTACGGCTACGGGCTCGTTCAGCCCGCAGCCGCGATGGCTCCTTAAAGCCCGCTTGCGGGCGCCCGGGGCGCGCTCTAGGGTTGCCGAACCGCCAGCGCTTACAAGGGGGCTTCCTTGCACACTCGCCGTCAGTTCATCACCGCGGCCGGCACCTTCGCTGCTGCGTCCGTGTTCGCGCCTCAGGCCCTCGCCCAGGGACTGACGACGTCCCGCAGAGCGCCCGTTCTGCGCAGCGGCAAGTTCACCGACGGGCTGGTCTCCGGCGATCCGACGCCGAACGGCATCACCCTCTGGACGCGCGTGGCCGGCATCGACGCGCCGGGACGGGTGGAGCTCGAGGTCGCGCGCGACAAGACCTTCCGCCACGTGGTGGCGCGCCAGGAGATCGGCACCAACAAGGCCCTCAACCACTCGGTCAAGGCGCGCGTCGGCCACCTCAAGCCCCACGAGCAGTACTACTACCGCTTCTCCACGGCGCACACCCACTCCGCGATCGGCCGCTTCCGCACCGCGCTGCCGGCGGACTCGAAGCAACCGGTCAGCTTCGCCTTCTGGTCCTGCCAGGACTACACGCACGGCTTCTACAACGCCTACGACGTGATGGTCAAGGACGACTACGACTTCGTGGTCTGCCTCGGGGACTACATCTACGCCGAGGCCTACCACTCGAAGGCCGACGGCACCGGCGTGCGCGACGACAACATCGGCAGCGTGAACCCCGGCAACCCGGGCATCGTGCGCGAGGCGATCACCTACCAGGACTACCTGGACAAGTACTCGCTCTACCGCTCCGACCCGGCGCTGCGGGCCGTCCACGCGAAGTTCCCGATGGTGATGCTGTGGGACGACCACGAGGTGCAGGACAACTACGCGGGCAAGGAGGCCGACGGCGGCCTGCCGCCCGCGCTGCGCTACACCGCCGCCCGCAAGGCGGCCGCCTACAAGGCCTTCTACCAGTCGATGCCGGCCTACGTGGACGGCACCCGCCAGTACCGCACGCTCCACTTCGGCAAGACCGTGGACCTGGTGATCATGGACCAGCGTCGCTACCGGGCGAACCAGCCCTGCGACGACGCCGTGGCCCCGCCCTGCGCCGACTGGAACCAGCCGCGCGACTTCCTCGGCCAGAAGCAGATGAGCTACGTCACCCAGCAGCTGCACAAGTCGAAGGCGGCCTGGAAGGTGATGGCCAACGAGGTCACGATCATGCCCACCAAGGTGCTCGGCGGCTCGTACTTCGGCTACGACAACTGGGACGGCTACCCGCAGGAGCGCGAGCAGCTGCTCTCGTTCATCAAGAGCAAGAAGATCGAGGACGTGGTGTTCGTCACCGGCGACATCCACACGTTCATCACGGGCGACGTGAAGACGAACATGGGCGCTGGCGACACCGTGGCGATCGAGTTCGTGGGCGGCTCGGTGACCTCCCAGGGTCTCGGCGAGACGAACCTGAACGCCGGTCAGGGCGTCGTCCTCCCGGGCAACGACCAGAACCCGCACACCGACCCGGCGCTGATCGCGACCCTGAGGGGCATCAACCCCTGGGTGAAGGCCGCCGACTTCGACCACCACGGCTTCGGCAGGGTGAAGGCCACACAGACGAGCTTCGACTGCGAGCTGGTCCGGATGGCGACGATCAAGCAGCGGTCAAAGGCAACGCTGCCGCCGGGGGCCGATTACCACGTGAAGTTGCATCGCGGGCAGAAGTCGATCCTGACTTAGGAAGTACGGAGTACAGAAGGTCGCAGGTACGGAGAACAGCGCTTCCGTACTTCGACGTCGCACCTCCGCCCTACGTCCGTACGTCCCTACTTCCGTTGCGCTATGTGGTGCGGATGATCAGCACCGAGCAGGGCGCATGGTGCGAGACCTTGTTCGGCACGCTCCCGAGCAGGAAGCGCTTGGCGCCCGTCATCCCCTTGTTCCCGACGACGATGAGGTCGGCGTTCTGCTCCTCGGCGACGTCGAGGATGGCGTCGGCGGGGTCGCCCTCGCGCGCGAAGGTCTGAACCTTCACGCCGGCGGCTTCCACGCCCTCGGCGGCCTTGGCAAGCGTGGCCTCTACGTCCTCGCGCGGGTTTATCGACCATTCGAGCTCGGCCGGCGCGTCCTTGCGCTCGTGTCGCAGGCGCCCCTCGGGCACCGGCTCGTAGGCGCTGACCACGTTCAGCTGGGCGTCCACGGTCTGCGCCAGCTCGGTGGCCTGGCGGACCGCCTCCTGGGCCGTGTCGGAGCCGTCCGTTCCTACCACGATCGAAGCGAACATCCCTCTCCTTCCACGTACCTGGCAAGCATCGCGCGCCATCATATGGCCGCAAACCTTGCCTGCCCGGTTTCAAAGGCGTTAACATCGCACCAATGGCCGCTCGGACTCGCTGCCTGGGCGTGGACGATCATCCCGTCGTACGGCAGGGGCTTGATCTCCTTTTCGGGCATCTCGATGATCTCGAACTCGTCGGCACGGTTGAAACCGGCGAGGAGGCGCTCGACGCCGTCGTGCGGCTCCAGCCGCAGATCGTCCTGATCGACGTCCGGCTGCCGGGCATCGACGGCATCTCCGCCGTGAAGCGGATCCACGAGGCGGCGCCCAGTGTGCAATTCGTCGTCTTCTCGGCCTACGGGGACAAGCGCCTGTTGTCAGACGCGATCGCGGCCGGGGCGCGCGGCTATGTGATGAAGGGCTCGCCGCCCGAGGATCTGCTGCGCGCGATCCGCACCGTGGCCGAGGGCAAGCCGTTCGTGGACCCGTCGCTCTCGCCGGCGCTGCTGATGACGAACGCCTCGAGCGCCGAGCAGCCGCTCAGCGAGCGCGAGCGCGAGATCCTCCAGCTCCTGGCAGAGGGCTACCACACCGAGGAGATCGCCCGCCGGATCGGACTCAGCGTCGAGACGGTGAAGTCAGACACCAAGCGCGTGATCGCGAAGCTCCAGGCCGACACTCGCACCCACGCCGTGGCCATCGCGCTGCGGCAGTCGCTGATCGACTGAAGCAGGGCGGGGCTCCGCTGAACCCGATGCCACGCTTCTGGATCGCGATGCAGATCGTGATCGTCGTCTGCGTGCTGATCTCGGTCGTGATCGCGATCGTGAAACTCTCCTAGGACCGCGCGCATGCCGTCCTTTCCGTACACGCTGCTCGACGTGTTCACGGCGATCCCGCTCGAGGGCAATGGCCTGGCGGTGGTGCACGAGGCTGACGAACTGGACGACGAGCTGATGCAGCGCTTCGCGATCGAGGCGCGGCTGTCGGAGACCACGTTCGTGCAGACGCCCACTGCCGAGGGCGCCGACTACCGCAACCGCATCTGGATGATGACCGGCGAGCTGCCGTTCGCGGGCCATCCGTCGCTCGGCACGGCGGTGGCGGTCGCGCGCGCACGCGGTGAGGACGAGGCCACCTACCGCCAGCAGACGCTGGCGGGCGTCCAGCCCGTGGACGTGCGCCGCACGGGCGACAGCTGGGAGGCGTCGATGCTGCAGGAGCCGGCGGAGTTCTTCGACGAGCTGGACGCGGCCGCCGCCCTGCGAGCACTCGGGCTCCAGCCGGGCGCCGCACATCCCGAGCTGCCCCCCCAGCCGGTGTCCACCGGGCTCAAGCACCTGATGCTCCCGCTGCGCTCCGCCGCGGAGCTCGCCGCCGTGGAGCCCGACTACGACGCGCTCGCCGCGCTGCTCACGCCGATCGGCGCGACCTGCGTCTACCCGTTCGCCCTCGGCGGGGCCGGGAGCGCCGAGGCCCGCTCGTTCACTGGCAGCGCGAAGGTCGCCGAGGATCCGGCCACCGGCTCGGCCGCCGGGCCGCTGTGCGCGTACCTCGTCGAGCGCACCGGCGTCAGCGAGGTGACGATCTCCCAGGGAGTGCAGATGGGCCGCCCGAGCGTGCTGAAGGCACACGTGGAGGGCGATCGCGTGCGCGTGGGCGGCTCGGTGGTGCCGGTGATCGACGGCACGCTGCAGCTCTGACCGGCCGCGATGTGCAGGCCCTGGGTTCCTGGGTAGGTTCTATGAACCCGATAAAACGCAGGGAGACGATCCGAACATGGCTGACCTGAACGAGCGCGACACCAAGCTCGTGCAGTACCTGAACGAGGCGTATGGCAAGGAGAAGCAGCTGGAGACGGCGCTCGAAGCGCATATCGCGATGACCACGCGCGCGCCGTACAAGAAGCGCCTCAAGGACCACCTCAAGGAGACCAAGACGCACGCGCGTCTGGTCGAGCGGCGCATCAAGAAGCTCGGAGGGACGGCCGACGGACTCAACCTTCCCGGCGGCGAGCGCGTGGCCGAGGCGGCCGGCGCAGTGCAGTCCGCGGCGCGCAAGGCGGCTGCGCTATCGAAGGGGCCGCTGCACGCCGTGCGCGGCACGAGCGAGCCCGAGAAGGAGCTGAAGAACGCCAAGACGGAGTACTCGGACGAGGCCGAGGAGATCGCGACGTACACAGCGATCGAGGCCTTCGCCGTGTCGGTGGGCGACAAAGACACCGCCAAGCTCGCGAAGGACATCCGCCGCGAGGAGGAGCGCATGGCGAGCTACCTCGCCAAGCTGATCCCGCAGCTCTCGAAGGCGGTCGCCACGGCGGAGGTCCCGTCGTCGCAGCGCTCGAACGGCCGCCGCGCCAACACGTCGCGCCGCACCAGCGCGTCGCGCAACGGCAGCGCGCGCGGGACGACAGCGCGCGGCAGCACAGCGCGGAAGAGCCCCACACGGAAGACCGCGGCGGCGCGCCCGCGCAGCCGGGCCTAGTTCGCCGCCGCTTGTGGCCGCAGGCCGGACCGACCCCGGCTAGCGGCCGCTGGCGGCGGAGCGCTCCTCTTGCGTGGACGCGAGCCGCTCCACCAGCTCTTCGGCCGAGGCCCCGTGCGAGTAGAGGACCTCGTCGAAGTAGCCGCCGTAGATGTCACGCACGGCCTCGAACACGTCAGTGGTCGAGACGCGCTTGGCCTCGTGCCTGATTGCGATGTGCACCGCGCGGGCGGTCACGAGGTCCACCACGTTCTCGCCGCCGCGGCGGAAGCGCTGCGTGCCGTCACCCGGATGGCGCTCACCGCCGAGCGGGCTCTCGCCGACGCCCAGCGCCTGCATGGCCGAGCCCACGTCTCCGTGCATGCGGAGGATGCGGAGCCAGTGCTCCGCCTCGGACTCAGTCGAGTCCGAGAAGGGGATCGCTGTCCCGGCCAAGGCCAGGACGACAGCGGCATCTTCTGAAAGGGCCAGGTCTTGCATCAGTCGCCGCTCTGTATGTGCCCTGAGAAGCGGCGACCTACACCCAAGCTCGACGAATGTACGGGTTCTCCCAGCCGATCCTGCAGAGGCCCCTAGAGGGCGGCCAACGCAACGTACAACTCGCGCGCGGCGCGTTCGCCGAGGCGGAGGCTCTCCACGCGGTAGGACTCGTTCGGCGCGTGGAAGGCGTCGTCGGGAAGGGTGAAGCCGCTGACGATCGTGGGGATCCCGTGACCCATCAGCTCGGCCACCGCGGGGATGGATCCACCGGAGCGCACCACCGCGGTCTTCATCCCGCAGGCGCGGTCGAGCGCCTCCACGGCCAGCCTGATCGGGGCCGACTCCGGATCCGACAGCGCCGGGGCCGCGAGGTGCCAGCTCATGTCCACCTCCGCACCCTCGGGCACGGCCGAGAGCATGAGGCGCTCCAGCTCCTGGCGCATGGCCTCCGGGTCCTGCCGCGGGGCGAGCCTCAGGCTGATCGTGGCCCGCGCGGTGGCGGGCACCAGCGTGCGCGGCTCGCCACCCACCAGCTCGTTGACCTCGAACGAGGCGTCGGCGCCGTTGCGGCGGTAGAAGTCGTCGCCCACGCCGGCCGCCACCGGCCGGCCGCCCACCTCCGCGAGCACCTCGGCGCCTGGCGTCAGCAGCTTCCACGACTCGATCTCCGTCGGTGAGGGGGGCTCGATTCCCGCGCGCAGCTCCTCTCTCACCAGTCCGTCTGGGCCAGGAAGCACCTGAGCGAGCATCGCGTGGAGCACGTGGAGCGCGTTCAGCACGCTGCCGCCGTACATCCCCGAGTGCAGGTCGCGCACCGCCGTGCGGACCTCGATCTGCGCCATCGCGATCCCGCGCAGGCCCACGGTGACTGCCGGCGTGCGCTCGTCCGCCATGCCGCCGTCGAACACGATCGCGCAGTCGGCGCCGCGCTCGTCGGCATGGATCCACTTGGCCACGGCCTCGCTGCCCGCCTCCTCCTCGCCCTCCACCAGCACGCGCACGTTCACCGGCAGCGAGCCCTCGCGCGCGAGCCCGCAGGCCACGTGGAGGAGCGGCAGGAAGTTGCCCTTGTCGTCCGCGGCCCCGCGTGCGTAGATGCGGCCGTCGCGGATCTCGGGCTCGAACGGCGGGCTGGCCCAGGCGCTCTCGTCGCCCACGCTCTGCACGTCGTAGTGGCCGTAGATCAGCACCGTGGGCGCGTCGGGCGAGGACGCGCGCAGCTCGCCCACGGCCAGCGGATGGCCGCCGTGGGTCTTGTCGGCCTCGGCCGTGCCTCCGGCGGCCACCACCCGCTCGCACACCCAGTCGGCCGCGCGCGCGAGGTCCTCCGGCTTGCCGCCCCCCGTGGAGATCGAGGGGATGCGCAGCCAGTCCAGCAGGTCGTCCAGCAGCGGATCCGCCATGGGCGCTCAGCCTAGTGATCCACGCGATCCTGGATCCTTCAGCCGCATGCCCACCGGCCGCTTCGCACCCAGCCCCAGCGGGCCGCTCCACCTGGGCAACCTGCGCACGGCGCTGCTGGCCTGGCTGTTCGCGCGCTCGGCGGGCGGCCGCTTCCTGCTGCGGATCGAGGATCTGGACCGGGGGCGCTCGCGCCTCGAGCACGAGCAGGGGCAGATCGCCGATCTGCGCGCGATCGGGCTCGACTGGGACGGGCCCGTGCGTGCGCCAGTCCGAGCGCACGGAGCTCTACCGCGCCGCGCTCACCCGGCTCGAGGACGCGGGCCGCGTCTATCCCTGCTGGTGCACGCGGGCGGAGATCAGGGCGGCGGGCGAGGCGCCGCACGGGCCGCTGCCGGAGGGCGCCTACCCCGGTACCTGCCGGCGGCTGAGCGCCGCCGAGCGCGCGGAGCGCGAGCGGCAGCGGCCGGCCCGCAGCGCTGCGCCTCGACGCGGGCGCCGCCGAGATCGCGTTCCACGACCGGCTGCACGGCGATCTGTCAGGCGCGGTGGACGACTTCGTGCTCTGGCGCGGGGACGACACGCCCGCCTACCAGCTCGCGGTGGTGGTGGACGACGCCGACCAGGGGGTGGACGAGGTGGTGCGCGGCGACGACCTGCTCGACTCCGCGCCGCGCCAGCTCCTGCTCGCGCGGCTGCTGAGCCTGCCCGAGCCCGCCTACGCGCACGTGCCGCTGGTGCTCGGGCCGGACGGGCAGCGGCTGGCGAAACGCCACGGGGCGGTCACGCTCGCGGATCGCGCGGCCCTCGGGGAGACGCCCGCCGACGCGCTCGCCTGGATGGCCGCGAGCCTGGGACTGGCGGAGGCCGGGAGCGCCCTGCGGCGGCGGATCTGATCGCCCGTTTCGACCCCGCAGCCCTGCCTCGGGAGCCCACCGTCTACGTAACGTCCGCATAGCACGGCGGACTGTTGATTAGAGTTGAAAACGATCCCATTCGAGGAGCTGCCCGTGTTCCAGTTGCATCGCAAGACATCCATGCCGGCGCCCGAGGACGCGCTCACCGGCCGCCCGGAGAAGATGCGGGTTCCCGAGCGCCACTACGTGCTCGACACGCCGCTCGAGCCGCCCTTTCCCGAGGGCTATGAGGTAGCCGTTGTGGGCCTCGGCTGCTTCTGGGGAGCCGAGCGCCTGTTCTGGGAGCTCCCCGGGGTGTACACCACCGCCGTCGGCTACGCGGGCGGGTACACGCCCAACCCCACCTACGAGGAGGTCTGCAGCGGGCGCACCGGCCACACCGAGGCCGTGCTCGTGGTCTACGACCCCGAGAAGGTGAGCTACGACGAGGTGCTGCGCACGTTCTGGGAGGGCCACGACCCGACCCAGGGCATGCGACAGGGCAACGACGTGGGCACCCAGTACCGCTCGGCGATCTACACGAGCTCCGACGCGCAGCGCGAGGCCGCACTCGCCTCTCGCGACCGCTATCAGGAGCGACTGGGCGCCGAGGGCTATGGCGAGATCAGCACTGAGATCGCCGACGCGGGCGAGTTCTACTACGCCGAGGACTACCACCAGCAGTACCTCGCGAAGAACCCCAACGGGTACTGCGGGCTGGGCGGAACCGGCGTGTCCTGCCCGGTGGGCCTTACGAAGGCTTAAGCCTTCGACCAGAAGAAGCGCGCGGAACAGCGCGTCTTTCCAGGTACAAGACTTCTCGATCCGCAGAAGGGACCTGGAAAAATGAAGCTCGCCTTACCAACCATCATCGGATCCGCCGCCGTAACCGCGGCCCTGCTCATCGCAGGGTGCGGCGGCGGCGGATCCAGTAACGCGACGGCCGCCTCCGCTCCGGCGGCGACCAACTCGAGCGGCGCCGCTGTGGTCAGCACGGCGAAGAACTCGTCGCTCGGCACCATCCTCGTGGACGGCCAGGGCAAGACGCTCTACATGTTCGCGAAGGACACCGGCTCGACCAGCACCTGTGACGGTGCCTGCGCCACCGGCTGGCCCCCGCTCACCACGACCGGCGACCCGCAGGTGTCCGGCGGACTGTCGGCCTCGGCGGTGAAGACCACCAAGCGCAGCGACGGCTCGCTGCAGGTGACCTTCAATGGCCACCCGCTCTACTACTTCGAGGGCGACAAGGCGGCCGGCGACGTCACCGGCCAGGGCGTGGACGCGTTCGGCGCCAAGTGGTACGTGCTCGACAGCTCGGGCAAGCAGGTCACCGCTCCGGCGTCGTCGGGATCCTCGTCGAGCAGCAGCGGTGGCGGTGTCGGTGGCTACTAGCCGCTAGCCGGCGGACCGGATCATGCCCCGCTTGAGATAGTGCGGGGCATGATCTACGCCGCCGCCCCCAACCGCTACGACTCGCTGATGCCCTATCGCCGCTGCGGCCGCAGCGGCGTTCGGCTGCCCACCATTTCGGTGGGCCTGTGGAACAACTTCGGGGACGACCAGCCGCTCGAGACACAGCGCGCGGTGCTCCGGCGCGCCTTCGACCTTGGCGTGACCCACTTCGACCTCGCCAACAACTACGGCCCTCCGGCAGGCTCGGCGGAGCTGAACTTCGGCCACATCCTGCGGGAGGACTTCGCGCCCCTATCGCGACGAGCTGATCATCTCCACGAAGGCGGGCTACGACATGTGGCCCGGCCCCTACGGCGAGTGGGGCTCGCGCAAGTACCTGCTGGCGAGCCTCGACCAAAGCCTGCTTCGCATGGGGCTCGACTACGTGGACATCTTCTACTCGCACCGCTTCGACCCGGACACGCCCCTCGAGGAGACGGTCGGGGCGGTCGATACGGCCGTGCGCCAGGGCAAGGCGCTCTACGCGGGCATCTCCTCGTACTCGGGGGCGAACACGACAGAGGCCGTGCGGATCTTCCGCGAGCTGGGTACGCCGCTGCTCATCCACCAGCCCTCCTACTCCATGCTGAACCGCTGGGTCGAGGAGGACCTGCTGGACGTGCTCGGGCGTGAGGGCGTGGGCGCGATCGTGTTCTCGCCGCTCGCGCAGGGCATGCTCACGGACAAGTACCTGAACGGGATCCCCGAGGACTCGCGCGCGGCGCAGGGCCGCTTCCTCAAGCGGAGCTTCCTCACCGACGAGACGCTGGCCAACATCCGGGCGCTCAACGAGATCGCCTCGAAGCGTGGTCAGTCGCTCGCCCAGATGGCGATCGCCTGGGTGCTGCGCGACCCGCGCGTGACCTCCGCCCTGATCGGCGTCAGGAACGTGAGTCAGCTCGAGAACAGCCTGGCCGCGCTCGACCAGCTCGACTTCTCGGATGAGGAGCTGCGCGCAATCGACGAGCACGCCGTGGACGCCGGCGTGAACATCTGGGCCGAGGCGACCAGCAGCAGCTGATCGAAGGACGCAGGGTCGAAGGCTTGCTAGTTGCAAGCCGAGACGTGAGGACGCCGAGCAGCGCAGATATGGCGCGTCATCCGGACGTGCGGGGGCGTGGGAGCAACCATCTAATCCAGGTCGGAGCCGCCGAAGGCCTCGGACGGCGCGGGGCCGAGACGGCCGCAGACCGGGCAGCTGTCGCCGGGCGCGAGCGGGATGTCCGAGCAGTGCGGGCAGTCCTTGACCTGCTCGAGCACGCCGAGCAGCTCGCCGACCCGGCAGACGAGCAGGCGCTCCTCGTCCACCTCCACCCAGGCGCCGGCGGAGGCCGGGAACACCACGTGGTCCCCCCTCCTGACCGGCATCAGCACGCCGGCGCCCACCCACCAGTCGAGCCCGGGGCCGACGTTCAGCACGATCCCGTGCTGCGGCGGTGGCTCGTGCGAGCCGGGCGGCACGACGAGCCCCGAGCGGCGAACCCGATCGGGCTCGAGCTCCTTGATCACCACCTGGTCGAACAGCGGGCGCAGCTGATGCCTCATGTTCTGAACGTTATTCGCTAGCCAGGAGGTCATCATCTGCCGCTGAGCCGAGCGGCTTGCCCCCATCGCCCCCGGCGGTGAGAATCAACCAACGTGGCCAAGACGATCCTCATCGTGGACGACGAGGACCGCTTCCGGAGGCTGGCCCGGCTCGTGCTCGAGTCGGACGGCTACGAGGTGGTGGGCGAGGCTCAGGACGGTGACTCGGCGCTGCGCGCCGCGCGCGAGCTCGAGCCCGATGTGGTGCTGCTCGACGTGCACCTGCCGGACTGCACGGGCTTCGAGCTGGCGCCGCGGCTGGCGGAGCAGAGCCCGGACGCGGCGATCGTGATCACGTCCACGCTCGACCGCGCCGACGTGGAGGGCATGGTGGAGTCGAGCGGCGCGCGTGGCTTCGTGCCGAAGGGCGAGCTCTCCGGCGGCGCGATCGGGGCGCTGATCGAATGAGTGAGCGGATCCAGATCCTGCGCGCCGACCAGGAGGTCGCGCGCATCCTCGCCGAGAGCGACTCGGAGCACGCGCTCTACGCGCGGGTGCTCGCGGCCGTGGGCGAGTCGCTCGCATGGGAGCTCGGCGCCATGTGGGAGCTGCTGCCCGGCGCCGACGTGCTGGGCTGCCTGGAGGTGTGGTGCGCGCCGGTCGCCTGGCCGGGCGCGCCGGAGTTCGCGGAGGCCACTCGCAAGGCGCTGCTCGGCCCGGCGAGGGCCTGCCCGGGCGGGTGTGGGCGAGCGGCGAGCCCGCCTGGATCGTCGAGTTCGCGACGCACGACGACTTCCCGCGCGCGCAGCGCGCCGCGCTCGCGGGAGTCGGCTCGGCGGCGTCTGCTTCCCGATCCGGAGCCCGAGCGGCATCCTCGGGGCGATCGAGTTCTTCACCTCGGAGCGGCGCGATCCGGACCCCGAGATGCTCGAGACGATGGCCAGCCTGGGCAGCCAGATCGGGCAGCTGGTGGAGCGGCGGCGCGCGGAGGCCCGGGCCCGCGAGGCGAGCGAGCACCAGCGCGCGACTGCTGGAGGCGGCGCTCGACTGCGTCGTCACGATCGACGACCAGGGCCGCGTGCTCGAGTTCAACCCCGCCGCCGAGCAGACCTTCGGCTACCGGGCCGACGAGGCGATCGGCCGCGACATGGCCGAGCTGATCGTGCCGCCCTCCCTGCGCGAGCGCCACCGCGACGGCCTGGCGCGGTACCTGAAGACCGGCCGCGGCCACGCTGCTCGACCGGCGCATCGAGATCACCGGCATGCGCGCCGACGGCAGCGAGTTCCCGGTGGAGCTGACGATCACGCGGGTCGAGGCTGCCCGGGCCGCCGCGCTTCACGGGCTTCGTGCGCGACATCACCGAGCGCAAGCGGGCGGAGGCCGAGCTGCGGGCCTCGCGCGCGGCGGATCGTCGAGGCGGGCGGACGACGCGCGGCGGCGGCTCGAGCGCGACCTCCACGACGGCGCCCAGCAGTGGCTCGTGGAGCTCGGCCTGAGCCTGCGCCTGGCGCGCGGAGGTCGACGGGACTCCGACGCGAGGCGGCGCGAGCTCCTCGACGACGCGATGGAGGACCTGGCCGAGGCCACCGCCGAGCTGCGCGAGCTGGCGCGCGGCATCCATCCCGCGGTGCTCACCGAGGGCGGCCTCGGCCCGCGCTGGGCGGCGCTGGTCGCCACGCTCGCAGCTGCCCGGTCGAGCTGCTCGCGGCGCGCCCGAGGAGCGCTTTCCGGCCGCGGTCGAGGCGCGGCCTACTTCGTCGTGGCGGAGGCGCTGACGAACGCCGCCCGCTACGCGGAGGCGACCGAGGCCGAGGTGAGCGTCGCGATCGGCGGACGGGCAGCTGCGTCGTGGAGGTCCGCGACGACGGCCGCGGCGGCGCCGATCCGGACCAGGGCTCGGGCTGCGCGGGCTCGCGGACCGCGTGGCGGCGCTCGACGGCGAGCTCGAGGTGCGCGAGCCCGGCCGGCGAGGGAACGCTCGTGCGCGCGGAGATCCCATGCGAGTAGTGATCGCCGAGGACGCGGTGCTCGCTGCGCGAGGGCATCGCGCGCGCTGCTCGAGAACGCGGGCTTCGACGTGGTCGCCAGGCGGGCGACGCCGACGAGCTCCTGGCAAGGTGCGCGCGCACAAGCCGGACGTCGCGGTGATCGACATCCGCATGCCGCCCGACAACGCCGACGACGGCCTGCGCGGCCGCCCGCCGATCCGCTCCGAGCTGCCCGACATCGGCCTGCTCGTGCTCTCGCAGTACGTGGAGGAGCACTACGTCGCGAGCTGCTGGCCGGACGGCGCCGAGGGCATCGGCTACCTGCTGAAGGACCGCGTCGGCGAGGTCGACCGCTTCGCGGAGGCGGTCAGCGGGTGGCCGAGGGCGGCTCGGTGCTCGACCCCGAGGTGGTCGCGCACATGGTCGGGCGGCGCTCGACGATCCGCTCGCCGAGCTCACCCCGCGCGAGCGCGAGGTGCTCGGGCTGATGGCCGAGGGCCTCTCCAACCGCGCCATCGCCGGCGATCTCGGTCACCGAGCGCGCGGTGGAGTACCACGTGACCAGCATCTTCGGGAAGCTCGAGCTGCCCGTCACCGGGAACGAGCACCGCCGTGTGCTCGCGGTGCTCGCCTTCCTGCGCGACTGACCTTCGCTCCGCCGAAGGACCGGACGCCTGCCCGCCGCACTGACCACGCCGCCGCGCGCTGGGAGCCTGGTCCCATGAACAGGAACCCACACATCAAGCCGCGCCTGCTGGCCACCATGTTGCTTGCCACCGGCGCACTCGCAGTCACCGCAGGACCCGCCATCGCGGGCACCACGCTCGGACAGGTGGACACCAACACCGGCAAGGGCAGCGGCGCCTGCGGCGGGATCGGCTGCGCGTACGTGCAGTCGGGAGCTGCCACCGGCAGCACGCCCTACGTCGTCCCCGCCGGCGGCGGCGTGATCACGTCCTGGACGTTCCATGCCGTGGACGCGCCCGGTGCCGCCTGGATCCAGTTCTACGCGCCCACTTCGGTGCCCGACCAGTACACGCTCGTCGCCGAGAGCAACCCGCGCACGTTCGCGCTCGGCGAGACGGCCACCACGCAGACCCAGATCCCCGTGCCGGGCGGCGCCCATCTCGGCTCCGACGTGATCGGCCCGGAGCCGATCTTCTACACCGCCAACCCGGCCGACCAGCTCGGCGCGGCCACGCTGGGGGCGCAAATCGGCGCCGTCTCGCTGCTGCCCAAGATCCTCGACAGCTACCGGGTGAACATATCGGCGATCATCGAGCCCGACGCCGACAAGGACGGCTACGGCGACGAGACCCAGGACGGCTGCCCGACCGATCCGGCGCAGCAGCTCCCGTGTGCTCCTGGCACCACGGCGGGCGGCTCCGGAAGCTCGGCGCCCGCGACCAAGGTCGGCCCGCTCGTCAGTCTGGTCACGCCCGGGCGCGAGTCGATCAGGAGCGGCTACGTGACGATCGCGGCCATGAGCGTGGGCAAGGTCACGGTGTCAGCCCGCGGCCAGGTCGTGCTGCCGGGCAGCGCTCGCGTCCACTCGCTGCGCTCGACCAGCAGGGCGCTCGCGACCGGCAACCGCACCACGCTCAAGCTGAAGATCCCGAAGCAGGCGCTGCGCGCGATCCGCAGCCGCCTGGCCCATCACAAGAAGGTGAGCGCCAGGGTGACCGTCAGCGCCCGCGGCGCCGATGGCGCAACCAGCTCGACCGCGGTGACCATCCGGCTGGCGCGCTGAGGGCCATCCGGGTTCCTGTCGAGACCAGTGCCCGCGCGGCAGCTCTCCACAGCGTTCCGTGGCAATCTTCCCCGCACGGATCGGAGGTCCACACACCACCGATCCCAGCGGCCCCTCGGGAGTCGTTCGGAAGTTCGAGGAAAACCAACGGGCGACTCCGCGGGGCCGCGCCTTGAGCCGAGCCGGCGTTGACCTTGCGGATCAGTTCTGGTTACGCTCGTTCGACCCGATGAGAGGAGCGGTTCCCGTGTTCGTCCGTGCTGTCAGGTTCACCGACGTGACCGCGGAGCGGGTCGATCCAAGCCTCGACTCGTGCGAGCTAAGGCCCGACCTCCGGCGGTAAGCGCAAGCCCGGTCGGAACGGCGCCACGGATCGACGACGCCGAACCCGCGGGCCGCGCGTGACCGCCACGCCCGCGAGCGCGCCACAGGTCGATGCGCCTCGCGAGCTCGGCGCACCACGCCGACGGCGCCTGCTATGGCTCGTGTTGGCACTGCTGATCGCTCTCGAGGCGAGCCGCGAGACGTTCGGCCTGCCGGGCCCGGCGACGGTCTACGAGACGTGGATCCACGTCATCGTGCTGGTCGTGGTCGCCGCCCTCCTGCTCGCGCGCGCGGCCTACGAACGCCAGGAACGAGCGGCGTGGCGCGCGTCGGGGATCGGAATGATCTGTTGGTGCGCCGGAACCGTGCTCTGGGACGTGCTGTACAACGGGCGCGCACAGCCGCCGTTTCCCACGCCCGCGGACGCCCTGTGGCTCCTGTGGTACCCGTTCACGGCACTCGGTATCGGACTCTTGATCCGCAGTCGCGTCGGCGGGTTCGAGCTGGCTCGGTGGATAGACGGCGTCGCGTTGATGCTGCTGGCGTTGGCTGCCGCGCTTCCGCTCACACTGGCGCACGTCGGCCACCAGCAGGGCACCTTCGCAACGCTCGTGGACATCAGCTATCCGGTCCTCGACACGCTCGTGCTCGGGTCGATCCTCGGCGTGCTTGGGCTGCTGGGATGGCGGCCTCGACCGCTTCTGGATCGTGTTCGGCGTCGGCTGCCTGGTCATGTCGATCGCCGATGCTGCGTTCGCGGTCGAGCAGGCCCGCGGGGTCGCGACCTCGGATCGACTCGGGTTCGCGTGGGCGCTGGGCGCCGTGCTGGTCGCGTACTCAGCATGGCTCCCGGTCGCCCCGCCGGCGACGCCGGAAGAGCCCGTCGGCTGGCGGGCGATCGCGCTCCCGCTCGCCGCGGCGCTGGTCGCCGCGACGCTGCAGGCCGGAAGCCTCGTATTCGACACCTGGGACACGACGACGCACCGTGCAGTCGTGCTCGTGGTCCTCGTGATCGCCGTGATCCAAATCGTCGCGTCCCGGCCCAGGCCACCGACCCACCCTGAACCTGCTGGCCGCTCAGGCGGGCGCACGTCGAGCACGACCTTGCCGGTCGCGCCGCGGGTGTCGAGCAGCTTCAGCGCCTCGCCGGCCTGCTCGAGCGGGAAGCGCGCGCCCACGATCGGGTCGTACGTAGCCCGTCGTCGATCAGCGGGTCGAGCGCGCTGCCGATCGTCGCGCGAGGAAGCCCGGCTTCGAGCTCCAGTAGGCGCCCCAGCCCGCGCCCACGACCTCGATGTTGTTGAGCAGCAGCCGGTTGACCTTGACCTCGGGGATCCCGCCGCCGGCGAAGCCGACCACGACGCGCCCGGCCGCCCTCGCGCAGCGAGCGCAGGCTGTCGGTGAAGCGGTCGCCGCCGACCGGGTCGAGCACGACGTCGACGCCGCCGCCGGACAGCTCCTTGGCCTCGTCCTTCCAGGGGCCGTCGGAGCGCACCACGTCGTCGGCGCCGGCCTCGCGGGCCACCGCCTCCTTCTCGTCGGTCGAGACCACCGCGATCGTCCTGGCGCCGAGCCCCTTCGCCACCTGGATCGCGGCGGTGCCCACGCCCCCGGCGCCGCCGTGGACGAGCACCGTCTCGCCCTCCTGCAGCCGCCCGCGCGTGACGAGCGCGAAGTAGGCCGTGTGGTAGTTGAGGACCAGGCTGGCGGCCTGGGCGAAGTCGAGCGCGTCGGCCAGCTTGAAGCGACCACTGCGCGGGCGCGACGGCCACCTCGGCGAAGCCGCCGAGCCCGCAGAACGCGGCCACGCGGTCGCCGGGCTCGAGGCCGCTGCCCTCGGGAGCCGAGCGCACCACCCCGCCGACCTCGCTGCCGGGCACGAACGGCAGCGGCGGCTTGAGCTGGTACTCGCCGCGCGTCTGCAGGAGCTCGGGGAACGAGACGCCCGCGGCGTGGACGTCGACGATCACGCCCGCTGCCCGGCGTGAGCATGTGCGTGGGCTCGGGCTCGGGCAGGTCGACGAGGCTCAGAGCGGAGTCCGGCCCGGTCAGCTCGGTGATCTGAATCGCCCTCACGGGCGGGCGACGGTACCACGCCTCGCGCGGCGTGGCCGTTCCCGCCCGAGGGCCGGCGGAGGGCGGCCTCCGGGACCGCCCTCCGCCGTCGTCCTACGCCGCCTCGGACTGGAGCTCGCCCTGGAAGGCGCGCTCCTCCTGCTCGGCGCTCGTGGGGGAACGGAGCGCCGAGACGGCGAGGCTGAGCGCGACCACCACGAGACCGGCTCCGATCGCGAACGCGAGGTGGTAGCCGCTCGTGAGCGCCGCGGCAGTCGACTCGCCGCCGGCGAGCAGGTTGTCGCGTGCGGGTGGTGGAGAGCGTGGCCAGCACGCGCCAGCCCGATCGCTCCGCCGACCTGCTGCGATGGTGTTCACGAGCCCGGACGCCAGGCCCGAGTCGCTCGGGCGTCGCGCCCGACATCGCCAGCGTCATCAGGGCCGGGAAGCGCAGCCCCGCGCCGATGCCGAGCAGCAGCATCGCCGGCAGCACGTCCACCCAGTAGCTGCCGTCGACCGGCGCGCGCGCGAACAGCGCGAGCCCGGCGACGATCAGCGCCAGTCCCGGGATCAGCGTCGCTCGCGCGCCGAAGCGCAGGATCAGCCGCGCGGAGAACGCCGAGCGACAGCACCCCGATGCCGAGCGCGACCGGCAGGAACGCGAGGCCGACCTCGAGCGGGTCGAAGCCGAGCACGCGCTGCAGGTAGAGCGCGCCGAGGAAGAACATCCCGAAGATGCCCGGCGACCATCAGCATCTGGATCAGGTTCGCGCCCGACGACGTTGCGCGAGCGGAACATGCGCAGCGGCATCAGCGGGTTCGCCGTGCGCGCCTCGCGGACGATGAACGCCGCGAGCAGCGCGACGGCAAGCGCGCCGAGCCCGAGCGTGTGCGGCGAGCCCCAGCCGTAGTCGCGCGCCTCGACGATCGTGTAGACGCCGAGCATCAGCGCGCTCGTGATCAGCGCCGCGCCGGGCAGCGTCCGCGCCTGGCTCGAGCCCGATTCCCTCGTCCTGCTCGACGCAGCCGCCAGTGCGAGCACGCGGTGGCGATGCCGATCGGCAGGTTCACGAAGAAGATCCAGTGCCAGTCGAGCGCCTGCGTGAGCACGCCGCCGGCCAGCAGGCCGATCGACGCTCCGCCGGAGGCGACGAAGCTGTACACGCCGATCGCCTTCGCCTGCTCCCGCGGCTCCGGGAACATCGTGACGATCATGCCGAGGATGACCGCCGAGGTGAGCGCGCCGCCGATGCCCTGCACGAAGCGCGCGCCGATCAGCAGCTCCTGGCTCTGGGCCAGGCCGCAGAGCAAGCGACGCGCGGTGAACACCACGAGGCCGACGAGGAAGACGCGCCGGCGGCCGATCAGGTCGCCGAGCCGGCCCGCGAGCAGCAGCAGGCCGCCGAACGGGATCAGGTAGGCGTTCACGACCCAGGCGAGGCTCGACTGCGAGAAGCCGAGGTCGGTCTGGATCGACGGCAGCGCGACGTTCACGATCGTGCCGTCGAGGATGATCATCAGGAAGCCGAGGCAGAGCACCACGAGCGCGATCCAGCGCTCACGCTCGCTGCGGGCGGGCTTCGCCTGGGATCCCTGGCCGGTGGCTATGGCTATGTCTGTCATCTGCGGTCCTCTGGGTCGGATACAGCGTCCCAGGACCGTAGCAGATCGTTCCGTTCGGGATCATCTCAGAACGGAAGATTTTACCTCCGAGGTAATGTGCTAGGCGCGAGCGGCCCGGCGGCGCGGCGACTGCTGGCACTCGGCGGGCGTGGAGAGGCGGTTGCAGACCAGCCCGGAGAGGGCCTCCACGAAGGCCCGGCGCTCCTTGGCGGGGAGCGTGCCGAGCACGTCCGCCTGCACACGCTCGACCACCTCGGCGGCCTGCGCGACCTTCCGCTGACCCGCCTTGGTCACGCCGATCACGCGCGCGCGGCGGTCAGTCTTCGAGGGCCGGCGCTCTGCCAGGCCGGCCTTCTCGAGCTCGTCGATCGTGACCACCATCGTGGTCTTGTCGAGCCCGACCGCCTGCGCGAGCTCGGTCTGGGTGAGCTCGCCGGTCATCGCCGTGGACAGCACGCAGTGGCTGCGGGGAGAGATGCCCAGATCCTCGAGCGCCGCGGTCAGCTCAGTGGCGAGCGCGTAGCTCGCCTGCGAGAGCAGCCACGCCAGGTTTGCGGCCAGTGGCGAGGGCGCCTCGAGGGTGAGCAGCGCTGCGTTCTTGTTGGCTCCCATGTACGAGATCTTAACAACTTATGTCCGGAGCAATACGATCTCGTGCGGAACTATCTGTTCGGATCTCGAGTAGGCTGAGCGTCGCCGTCGAGCACCGAGGGCTGCTCGGAGTGCCTGAGACCGGCTCCAGGTGGGTGCACCTGCGCGAGTGCATGATCTGCGGCGAGGTGGGTGCTGCGACAACTCGCCGAACCGCCACGCCACCGCGCACTTCCACGCCACCGGCCACCCGATCATCCGCTCGATCCAGCCGGGCGAGAAGTGGTTCTGGTGCTACGTGGACAAGCTGACGTTCGAGCTGAGCTAGAACGCAGATCGGCGCCTCGGCGCCTGCCGCTGCGCCGCCCAGCAGCTCTTGCCGCTGTGGCAGTTGCGGACCGCGCGTAGGGCGTTGTGCAGGCGCGCGCGGATCTTGGCGCTCAGCCGCCCGTAGGTGTTGTGCAGCTCGTTCGGGTCGCGCGCGAGGTCGTAGTACTCGCGCTCGCCGTCGGCGTACTCGACGTAGACGGCGTTCGCGGTGCGCAGCGCCTCGTAGGTGGTCGGGTTGCCGCTGCCCGGCGCGGGCAGGTCGGGGTCGTCGGCGCGTTGAGTCCGGGCCCGTGGTGCTCGACCAGCGCGAGCGGTCCGCCAGTCGCGCGGCCTTGCCGCCGCGGAGCAGCGGCACGAGGCTGCGCCCGTCCACGTCGCGCGGCACGCGCGCGCCGCCGAGCCGGCTCGAAGGTCGGGCGCAGGTCGATGTTCTGGGCGATCGCCGTGGTCGTCTGGCCGGCGGGCACGCCGGGCCCGGCGACGATCAGCGGCACGCGGATGTCGGTGTCGAACGCGGTCATCTTGCCCGGCAGCAGCCGGTGCTCGCCCATGTGGAAGCCGTTGTCGGAGCTGAAGACGATGTAGGTGTTGTCGGCCAGGCCGCGCGCCTGCAGCGTGGCCTCGATGCGGCCGATCATGTCGTCGACCGCCTGCACCGACTGCGCGCGCTTGCGGAACGAGCGCGTCGAGCCGGTCGATCTGCGGCCGGCGTCAGCGGCGCGCTGCCCGCTGAGCCAGCGCGGCGGGTCGGGTGTTCGCGGCGTCGAAGCGCCGGGCCGCGCGGCGCGCGTCAGGCCGGGGAAGTCGTTGCGCGTCCCGCGGCGCCGGCGTGGACGGCGCGTGCGGCGCGAACGTCGCGATCTCCAGCATGAACGGCTGCCGGCGTCGGCCGAGCGCCGTTGATGAACGTCGACCGCCTTGCCGGCGAGCGACGTCGGTCAGGTAGTCCTGCCGGCTGGGCGGCCGTAGTGCACCAGCTTGCCGTTCTCGTTGAGGTTGTAGTTGAACTCCGGGTAGCCGTTGCCGGCGACGTCCCACTCGTTCCAGCCCGGCGGCACGTACAGCGGCTTGCCGTTCACGCCCGGCCGGGCTGTAGCCGTTGAGGTACTTGCCCATCATCGCCGTGCGGTAGCCCGCGGCCTGCAGCGCGGTGGCGAACGTGCGCGCTCTTCGCCGCGGGCGTGGAAGCGTCGCGAAGCCGCCGTCGGCGCCATGTTGGTGAAGACGCCGGTGTCGTGCGGGAAGCGGCCGGTGAAGATCGACGAGCGCGACGGGCAGCACAGCGAGTCGGTCACGAAGTAGTGGGAGAACGTCATGCCGTCGCGCTGCAGCTGCCTGGACGTGCGGCATGTACTGCACGAGGTTCCACGCCAGGTCGTCGGTGAGGACGAAGACGATGTTCGGCTTGGCGGCGGCCGCCGCGGGCGCCGCGGGCGGAGTGCGAGCTTGCGGGACGGGCCACCATCACCGCGAGCGCAGCCACCCCGAGCAGTACCACCGCCAGCGTCGCGATCTTCTGCGGCGTTCGCATCCTGCCGCACAGAAACCGCCGCGCTCGGCGGAGTTCCGGTGCGTGCGCGACCTACTTCGCGCCCGGGCGGGGGAAGCTCGAGCCGACCACGCGATCCCAGGCCCGATCCGGCAGGACGGCGTGGAGCCCGAGCAGCAGCGCGCGCCGAGCCGGTCACCGGGTAGCGCGTGCGCGGCCGGCGGCGCGAGATCGCCTTCTCGATCACGCGCGCGACGGCTCCCGGTCCGGCCCCGAGCCTGCTCATCGGCCCCTCGTAGGCGCTCGCGGTCGTCGCCGCGACGGCCGTGTTGAAGCCGCCGTAGGGACCGTCCAACTCGGTGTCCCCCACCGAGCCGGCCGCGGTCTGGCCGAAGTCGGTCTTGATCAGCCCTGGCTCGATCAGCACCACGTCGATGCCGAAGCCGGCGACCTCGAAGCGCAGCGCGTCGGACAGCGCCTCCACCGCGTACTTGGTGCCGTGGTAGGCGCCGCCGCCGGGGAACACCAGCCGGCCGCCCATCGAGCTCAGGTTCACGATCCGGCCGTGGCGCTGGCGCCGCATTCCCGGCAGCACCAGCTGGCACATGCGCACGAGGCCGAACACGTTCGTCTCGAACTGGCGCCGCAGCTCCGCGGGCGGGATCGTCTCCACGGCCCCGCTCTGGCTGTAACCCGCGTTGTTCACGAGCGCGCCCACCGCGCCGTGCTCGTCCTCCACGGCCTTCACGGCCGCCTGCATCGAGTCCTCGTCGCAGACGTCGAGCGCAAGCGTGCGGCAGCCCTTCGCCTCGAGGTCCGCGACCGACTCCTTGCGCCGCGCAGTGGCGTAGACCGTCCAGCCGCGGGCCGCCAGCCGCTCTGCCGTCGCCCGCCCGATGCCGGTCGAGCAACCGGTGATCAGAACCGCCTTCGAAACGCTCACAGCTCCCCCAATACCTCGTGCGCGGCGCGTTCGCCCGAGCGTATCGCGCCGTCCATGTACCCGGGCCATTGCGCCGATGTGCCGTCGCCGGCGAAGTGCAGCAGGCCGACGGGCCCGTCGGTGGCCTGGCCGAGCGCGGTGATCACCCCCGGCGGGCTGTAGCTGCCGTACGCCCCGCGCGTGAACGGCTCCGCCGCCCAGACCATGTCGTGGAAGTCCTATCGGCGAGCGCGCCCTGGCGCCGAAGTAGCGCTCGAAGCAGTCGAGCGCGGCGCTGCGGCGCTGCGCGGGCGTGGAGCCGAAGGCGGCGCGGCTGGCGTTGCCCTCGAAGAAGCCCACCAGCACGCCCGGCCGCCCGCCGGGCGGCGAGTTGTCGAACACCACGCGGATCGGGCCGGTGTCGGACACCACGCTGCCGTTCAGCCCGTCCGCGCGCCAGAACGGCTCGTCGTAGATCGCGTTCACCTTGGTCACCGCGCCCATCGGCTGGCGCTGGAGCAGCTGGTCGTAGGCCGGCGGCAGCGCCGGCCGGTAGCGCAGCGTGTCGAGCACCGGGCTGGGCGGCGTGAGGATCGCGCGGCGGCCGACGAACGCGTCGCCGCGCGTGACCACCGTGACGCGCTCGTGCCCGCGCTCGATGCCCACCACCTCCTGGCCCAGCAGGATCGAGCCCGTCAGCTTCTTGGCGAGCCCCTTCGAGAGCTGCTGCGGGCCGCCGACGAAGCGGGTGGTCTGCGCGTCGCCGATCAGCGTGTTGAAGTCGCCGCCCACGCCCTGGATCGAGGCCAGCAGGTCGAGCAGCGAAATCAGCGCCGGGTCCTCCCCATAGACGCTGCTCACCGAGATCTCGGCGAGCGTCCGCGCCTCGGCCGTCTGGCAGTGCGCCGTTATGTAGGCGCCGACCGTCTGGGCGTCGAGCGTCTGCGGCGTCCGGCGCCTGCCACGGGCTTGCCGAGCGGCACCTTGGCGGCCTTCGAGTTGAGGTCCTCGATCAGCAGCTCGAGCTCCAGCAGCGACGCCGGGTTCGCCGGCGGGATGTCGCCGGAGTAGCGCTTGTTCGCGCCGGCCTGGTGGTAGATCGCATCGCCCTTCGCGAAGGTCGGGAAGGTGGCGATGCGGAGCTCCTTCGCGAGGCCGAGCACGCGGTCCTGGCCCGGGCCGGCCCATTGCCCGCCCATCTCCACCACCGCTCCCGTTGCCGATCGGGATGTCGAGGTTGCGCCCGCCGACGCGATGGCGCGCCTCGAGCACGACCACCGACTTGCCCGCCGCGCCGGACGAGCCGCGCGGCCGTCAGCCCGGCCAAGCCGGCCCCGACGACCACCACGTCGTAGACCCGCTTGCGCGCGCGCAGGCTGGTCTTGGCCGCGGCGTCGGTGGCGCCCAGCGCGCCCACGGCGGCGGCTCCGCCGAGGGCGAGTGCTCCGCGCCTGGTCAGGCCCTCGTCGGTCACCTGGAAGCAGCCTAACCGGCGCCGTCCTATCGTCCCGCCTGCATGACCAGCGAGCCCACCAACGGCAGCAGCCAGCGACGACCCGCGATCCTCGCCGTCGACGACGAGCCGGCGGTGCTGGCCGCCGTCGCGCGCGACCTGCGGCGCGGCTTCGGCGAGCGCTACCGGATCGTGCGCGCCACGTCCGGGCCGGAGGCGCTGGAGCTGCTCGAGGAGATGCGCACGCGCGGCGACCAGGTGGCGCTGCTGATCGCCGACCAGCGCATGCCGGGCATGTCGGGCACCGACTACCTGGTGGAGGCGCGCAAGATCGTGCCGGACGCCAAGCGCGTGCTGCTCACCGCCTACGCCGACACCGAGGCCGCGATCGCGGCGATCAACGACGTGGCCCTCGACTACTACCTGCTGAAGCCCTGGGACCCGCCGGAGGAGCAGCTCTTCCCGGTGGTCGAGGACCTGCTGACCACCTGGGAGGCCGGGGCCGCGCTGGAGGCCGGCGGGGTGCGCGTGATCGGCCATCGCTTCTCGAAGGACTCGCACGACCTGCGCGACTTCCTGGCCCGCAACCGCGTGCCGGCCCGCTGGCTGGACGTGGAGCGCGACGGCGAGGCTCGCGAGCTGCTGGCCGTGGCCGGGGTGCCGCTGGACCGCCTGCCGGTGGCGCTGCTCGAGGACGGCTCGGTGCTGGAGCGCCCGACCGTGCTCGAGCTCGCCGAGCGCCTGGGCGTTGCGAGCCAGCCCACGCAGGACCACTACGACCTCGTGATCGTCGGCGGCGGCCCGGCCGGGCTGGCCGCGGCCGTCTACGGCGCCTCCGAGGGCCTGCGCACGGTGATGGTCGAGCGCGAGGCGCCCGGCGGCCAGGCGGGGCAGTCGAGCCGCATCGAGAACTACCTCGGCTTCCCGGCCGGGCTCAGCGGCTCCGACCTCGCGCGCCGCGCCACCGACCAGGCGCGCCGCCTGGGCGCCGAGCTGTTGACCATCCAGGACGCCGTGGCGCTGCGCGCCGAGGGCGCCGGGCGGCTGGTGGACCTCAGCGGCGGCGGCACGCTGAGCGCGAACTGCGTGCTCGTGGCCTCGGGCGTCTCCTACCGGCAGCTCGACGCGCCCGGGTTCGCCGAGCGCACCGGCGCGGGCATCTACTACGGCGCCGCGCTCACCGAGGCGCGCTCGTGCGCCGACCAGCACGTGGTGATCATCGGCGGGGCGAACTCGGCCGGCCAGGCGGCCGTGTACTTCGGCGGCTACGCGAGCAGGGTCACGATGCTCGTCCGCGGGCCGGACCTCGAGCGCTCGATGTCGCACTACCTGATCGAGCAGATCGCGGCCCTGCCGAACGTCGAGGTGCGCACCGGCAGCTCGGCCGTCGCGGCCGACGGCGAGGGCGAGCGGCTGGAGCGGCTGACCGTGAAGGGCCCCGACGGAGAGGAGTCCTACCTCGACGCCGACGCCTGCTTCGTGTTCATCGGCGCCCTGCCGCGGACCGACTGGCTCGACGGCGTGGTCGCGCGCGACGAGCGTGGCTTCATCCTCGCCGGCCCCGACGCGCAGGCCGCGGGCTGGCCGCTCAAGCGCGACCCCTACCTGCTGGAGACCACCGTGCCGGGCGTGTTCGTGGCGGGCGACGTGCGCGCGCGCTCGATCAAGCGCGTGGCCAGCGCGGTGGGCGAGGGCTCGATGGCGGTCTCGCTGATCCACCAGTACCTGGTGGACGCGTGATCACCGTCGCGGACATCCGGCCGATCGACCTGTTCGACGACCTCGACGACGCCGAGCTCGGGGAGTGGGCCAAGGTCGCCGTCGAGCAGACGTTCGAGCCTGGCGACATCATCGCCGATCAGGGCGAGGATCCCCCGGGCGTGATCCTGCTCGTCGAGGGCACCGTGCAGTCGTTCCTGAGGGAGAAGGGTGGCCCGGACGCCGTGGGAAGGCACGTGGCGCCCACGTGGATGCACGCGATCGCGGTGCTCACGGGCGGCGCGATCGGCGTGGGCGCGAGCGCGGACAGCGCGTGCCGGATCGGTCTGATCCTCCCGGATGACTTCCGCCGTCTGGCGTTCGCTCAGCCCTCGGTGCACGACCGGGTGATGAGCAAGGTGGCGCCCGTGATGACCCGCCTCACCGCCATCGAGCAGAACCGCGAGCGCCTGGCCGCGCTCGGCACCATGGCCGCCGGCCTGGCGCACGAGCTCAACAACCCCGCCGCGGCCGCCAACAGGGCGGCGGCGGACATGGCGGAGGCCATCGACGTGGTGAGCTCCACCATCCGGCGCTTCGTGGAGGCGGGGATGGAGCGCGAGGGGGCCGAGCAGCTGGTGTCCCTGCAGAAGGAGGCGGTCGACCGGGCGGCGGAGCGGACGGCCCTCGAGGGCCTCGACGCCGCTGATGCCGAGGAAGCCCTGCTCGAGCGCCTGGAGGATCTCGGCATCCCGGAGCCCTGGCGGGTGGCCGAGCCACTGGCGGCCGCCGGCCTGGACGACGACTGGCTGCAGCGCGTGGCCGCGGCCGCCGGGCCGGCCACGGACGCCGCGGTGGGCTGGGTGGCGGCCACGCTCACCGCGCGCAGCCTGGCCGTCGAGCTCCAGGAGTCCACGCAGCGCATGTCGGACCTCGTCGGCGCCGTGAAGTCGTACGCCTACATGGACCGCGGCGCGCTCGTGGAGGTCGACCTCCACGAGGGCCTCGAGACCACGCTCGTCGTGCTGGGTCACAAGCTCAAGCACACCTCGATCGAGGTGGTGCGCGACTACGACAAGACGCTCCCGAAGCTCACCGTGCGCGGGTCGGAGCTGAATCAGCTCTGGACCAACCTGCTCGACAACGCGATCGACGCGGTCGGCGAGGAGGGCACGATCACGATCGTGACCAAGCGCGACGGGGATTGCGCGCAGATCGAGATCACCGACAACGGCCCCGGCATCCCGCCCGAGAACCGCGACCACGTGTTCGAGTCGTTCTTCACCACCAAGGACGTGGGCAAGGGCACCGGCCTCGGCCTGGCCACCGCGATGAGCATCGTGGACCGCCACGACGGGTCGATCAGCTTCGTCTCGGAGCCCGGGCGGACGACCTTCTACGTCCGCCTGCCGCTCAAGCAGTCCGCCTGAGTCAGGTCGCGAACATGCGCGCGTCCGCGCGCGGGTGAGCCAGCGCGGCCAGCTCGAGCTCCGGCGCCGTGGCGCTCAGCTCGTCGAGCCCCAGCTCGACCGCCGACTCCGCCGCCACCGCGAGGGCGGGCGCCAGCTCCGCGAGGATCACCTGCGCCCGCACCGGCGAAAGCGCGCCCAGGCGCACGGCGGCGGACAGCAGCCCGGCCGCGGCGCTGCGCAGCTCGACCAGCACGGCGTCCAGCGCTGAGACCCCGAGAGCTCGCGCCAGCGCGCCCTGCACCACCGCCAGGTTGCCGTCGGTCTCCCCCGCGCGGACGCGCTCAGAGAGCTCGGCGACCAGCTCGCCGGAGGGCGCGAGCTGGGGCGCCAGCGCGGCGAGCTGGCGGCCGCAGGTCTGCGAAGCGTGGCGGGCCGAGGGCGTGAGCTTGCGCGCGCTGAGGCAGTCGTCGAGCCGGGTCAGCTCCGCGATCGAGCACGCGCGCTGGGCGTGGGCCAGCACGGCTCCGTCGAGCGGGGCGACGGACTCGCAGACAGCCGCCTGCACCAGCTCGGCAAGCTCGCCGGGGGCCACGTCACCGCGCTCGCGCAGCCATTCCTCCAGGCCATTGGAATGCACGAAGCGGCCGATCGGCAGGGCGCCGTCCCCGAGCTGAAGCGAGGCGAGGAGCGAGGCGGGATCGCTCATCCCTCGTCCCCATGGCGGTGGGCGTGCCCCACGGACAGCGGAGCCAACCGCCCGAGAGCGACGTCGGCCACCTCCACGACGGCGCCGTCGAGTTCGAGCGCCTCGACCGTCGCACGGGCGATCGCCTCGCTGGTGGTCAGCGGAACCCGCACCACGCCGTCCTCGACGTCGACGGGGACGTGCTGGTTGCCGAACGCGTGGCCCAGGCGGATGGCCTGCTCCAGCAGCCGCTCCGGCGTGAGGCCGGCGTCGAGGCGGACCAGCAGCGCGGGCTCGGAGCGGCGCGCGATCGCCAGCACCGTCTCGCCGTCGTCGAACAACACGGCCCCGTCCGCGAGGTAGTCGCCGCTCGCCAGGTCGATCGCCACGTCGGTCCCGTCCGCCGCGGCGCGACGCAGGCGGCGGCGGGAGGCCTCGTCCCAGGCGATCGGCACCTCCACCACCCGGCGCCCGTCGAAGCGCGGCTCGTCGAGCCGCCCCAGGGCGCCCGTCACGTGGACGGTCACTTGCGCCTCTCCGGCAGCGGCAGGCCCAGCAGCGCCTGGCGCGCGGCCGCCCAGGCGCAGCGCAGCGCACGCTCGGCGCTGGGCGCATCCGGCGCGAGGATGCGCACCAGCGGCGCCGGCGCCGCGCGGCAACTCGCCCGCCGCGCCGCGAAACCCCTCGCCGGCCGCGAGCGCGGCGTCGATCGTCGCCGCCAGCCGAGCGGCGTCCGACTCGGGCGCGAGGGCCAGCAGCGAGACGAGGTAGTCGGCGCCGCCGAGCACGCCCGCGACATCGGGCCGGGCGCGCCCCGGCTCCAGTCGCAGGGTCTCGACGCACAGCTCGCGGCCGTCGCGACGCACCTCGGTTGTCAGCTCCAGCAGGTCGTAGGCGAAGCGCTCGCCATGAGCCCGCCGCCCGGGCGCGATCGTCTCGGCGCTGACGAACGTCGCGCCGGCGGCCAGCTCGACCACGGTGCGCTGGCGATAGCGCGTGCCGGCCTGCGGGATCAGCGCGTCGGGCATGTTCTCCACGTACGCGCCCGGCGGCGAGCTCGAAGCGTCAGCTCCTGGCGGGCCTCCCCGCCCTCCATGCGATAGAGCTTCGTCGCCGACTGGGTGGTGAGGTGCACGCGTGCCCCGGGGTCGGCGGTCACGCTCGTGAGCAGGCGATCGCCGGCGAACACCCCGCCGGTGGGGTTCTGGACGTAGACGAACGCCATGTCGGGCGCGGCGGCATCGAGGTGGAACGGCACGGTGGTGCGCAGCGGGAAGCGCTGGCGGCGCGCGCGCAGCGCGGTGCGCCCGCGGGGATCGCGGCAGAAGGCCAGCTCCAGCAGGCCCTCCCGCTCACCCGGCCGGGCCGCCGAGCGGCGCGGCGCTCCGGACGGGCGCCGCTGCCACGCTCACGGCGCGGGAGCGCGGTCGAACAGGATCGCGTGCCGGAGCTCCGCGAACACCGGCTGGGCGCCGTCCTCGCGCGTGAGGTCCGTGAACAGCGACGGCCGATCCGGGCGCGCCACGGCCACGTCCGCCCGCATCCGCTCGAGGTCGGCGCCGACGTACGGCGCGAGGTCGATCTTGTTGACGACCAGCAGGTCGGCCTGCAGCATGCCCGAGCCCGCGCTTGCGCGGAATGTCGTCGCCGGCGGCGGTGTCGATCACGTAGATCCAGTGGTCGACGAGGTCGCTGCGTGAACGTCGCGGCGAGGTTGTCGCCGCCCGACTCGATCAGGATCACGTCGAGCGGCCCGTGCTCGCCGCTCGAGCCGCTCGGCGGCGTCGAGGTTCGCCGAGGGTCCTCGCGGATCGCGGTGTGCGGGCAGGCGCCCGTCTCGACGCCGACGACCAGCGCCGGGTCGATCAGGCCGCTGCGCTGCACGCGCTCGGCGTCCTCGCGTCGTGACGAGGTCGTTCGTGATCACGGCCACCCGCAGGCCGTCGCCCGACAGCAGCGGCAGCAGCCGCTCGATCAGCCGCGTCTTGCCCGACCCGACCGGCCCGCCGATGCCGATCCGAACCGCGCCGCCCATCTACTTGAGGACGTAGAGGCGGCCCGAGCGGCACCGCGCTCCACCGGCTCGCAGGTGCAGAGCTCGCCGTCGACCTCGACCCGGTAGGTCTCGGGATCGACCGTGATCTCGGGCAGCGCGTCGTTGCGCAGCATGTCGCGCTTCGTCAGCGCGCGCGTGCCGCGCGTGGGCGACGCAGCGCTTGCGCAGCGACCAGCCGCCCGGCCACGTCCGCGTCGATCGCCGCCTGCGCCATGAACGTGACCGACAGCGTCCTGCTCGCGCCGGCCCGTAGGCGCCCCACTGCGGCCGGTAGATCAGCGGCTCGCAGGTCATCAGCGACGCGTTCGACTCGCCCATCACCGACCAGGCCGGGAAGCCGCCCTTGAACACCACCTCGGGCTTGATGCCGAAGAACTTCGGCTCCCAGAGCACGATGTCGGCGAGCTTGCCCGGCTCGAGCGAGCCGATCTCGTGGTCGATCCCGTAGATCCGCGCCGGGTTGATCGTTAGCTTCGCGACGTAGCGCTTGATGCGGTGGTTGTCGTTGCCCGCTGCCGTCGTCCTCGGGCAGCGAGCCGCGCTCGGCCTTCATGTGCGACGCGAGCTGCCAGGTGCGCGCGATCGTCTCGCCGATGCGGCCCATGCCCTGCGAGTCGGAGCCGATCGCGCTGATCGCGCCCAGGTCGTGCAGCACGTCCTCGGCGGCGATCGTCTCGCGGCGGATGCGCGACTCGGCGAACGCCACGTCCTCGGGCACGCCGCGGGTTGAGGTGATGGCAGACCATCACCATGTCGAGGTGCTCGTCGAACGTGTTCAGCGTGAACGGGTTCGTCGGGTTCGTCGACGACGGCAGGCAGTTCGCCTCGCCCGCCACGCGGATGATGTCCGGCGCGTGGCCGCCGCCCGCGCCCTCCGAGTGGTAGGTGTGGATCGTCCGGCCGCCGATCGCGGCCATCGTGTCCTCGTAGAAGCCGGACTCGTTCAGCGTGTCGGTGTGGATCTGCACCTGCATGTCCAGCTCGTCCCCGGCGTCGCAGCGACGCGCGGATCACGGCCGGCATCGCGCCCCAGTCCTCGTGGATCTTCAGCCCGATCGCGCCCGGCGCGGCCCTGCTCGAGCAGCGGCTCGACGTCGTAGGCGCTGCCCTTGCCGAGGAAGCCGAAGTTGATCGGCAAGGCCTCGGCGGCCTGCAGCATCCGCCCGAGGTTGACCGTGCCCGACGAGCAGATCCCGACCGTGACCGGACCGAGCCCGCCGCCGAGCATCGTCGTGACGCCCGACGCGATCGCCTCCTCGCACAGGCCGGCCGAGTCGAAGTGCACGTGCACGTCGATGCGCGCCGGCGGTGGCGATCATCCCCTCGGCCGAGCGCACGTCGGTGTTCGCGCCGACGACCATGTTCGGATCGACGCCGTCCATGATCTGCGGGTTGCCGGCCTTGCCGATCCCGACGATGCGGCCGTCCTTGATGCCGATGTCGCACTTGACGATCCCCAGCACCGCGTCGATCACGAGCGACGTTGCGTGATCACGAAGTCGAGCGCGCCCGTCCGCGGCCGTGATCGCGCCGTGCGTCCCGAGGCCGTCGCGCAGCGTCTTGCCGCCGCCGAACACGCACTCGTCGCCCGGCACGAGCAGGTCGCTGCTCGACCTCGCGCCCACAGGTCGGTGTCGCCCAGCCGCACGCGGTCGCCCGTCGGTCGGGCCCGAACAGCTCGGCGTACTGCTCGCCGTCGAGATCCGCTTGGCCTCATCACGCCCCCTCGATAGCCGCGCTCGCGCGCCCGCGCCGAGCGCAACGTCGCGCGTCGCGGTCGCCGCCCTCGGTCAGCCGGTTCAGCCCGTGCAGCTCGCCGCGTCGCCGCCGAACGCCACGAGCTCGACCTCGCGCTCCTCGCCCGGCTCGAAGCGAACCGCGGTGCCGGCCGGGATGTCGAGGCGCATGCCGAACGCCGCGCTGCGGTCGAACTCGCAGCGCGCGGTTGACCTCGAAGAAGTGGTAGTGCGAGCCGACCTGAACCGGCCGGTCGCCGCGTGTTCGCGACCGTCACGCGACGCGCGTCGCGCGGCCCGCGTTCAGCTCGATCTCGCCCTCGGCCGCAGCCGATCTCGCCCGGGCATCGACGCCGTCGCACCGGCTCGCTGCCCGGGCCGATCGGCTCGTGCACCGTCACGAGCTTCTGGCCGTCCTCGAAGAATCGCCTCGACCTGCAGCGTGCCCAACGAGCCGGTCGACGCCCGGCAGCACGTCGTCGGTCGTCAGGATCGCCGCGCCGAAGCTCCATCAGCTCGGCCACCGACCGGCCGTCGCGCGCGCCCTCGAGGATCTCGTCCGCGATCAGCGCGCGCGCCTCCGGGTAGTTCAGCCTCAGCCCGCGCGCGCGTCGCCTGCGGGCGAGCTCGGCCGCGAGGAACAGCAGCAGACGGTCGGTCTCCTTGGGTGAGAGGTGCATTGATCCTCAGTTCGGAGGGGGTGGTAGGAAGCTGTCGAGGTCGCTCAGGAAAGACCTGTCCCCGTGCACCTCCACCTCCGCGAGGACCTGGTCGAGGTCCCCGCCCTCGATGGCGTGCAGCAGGCGCTCGTGGCGACGTACGGCATCTCCGCTGTCCTTATAGAGCCGCTGGCGGAAGCGCAGGTTCATCGCCATGCACAGCCGTAGCTGGGACGCGAGCGAGCGGTACGCGCGGATCAGCCGCTTGTGACCGGTGATCTCGCAGAGGGTCATGTGGAAGTCCACGTTGGCCTCGAGCAGGGCCCGCTCGTCGTCCGCTGCCGCGGCCTGCCGGATCGACTCGAGCGCCGCGCGCAGCGGATCGAGCGTGGCGGGATCGCTGACCGGCACGAGCAGCTCCAGCGCCAGCCGCTCGAGCGCCCAGCGGAGGCTGTAGATCTCCCGGATGTCGTCGGCCTCGAGCGGGGTGACGATGCAGCCGCGGCGCGGGATCGACTCCACCAGGCCATCGCGCTGGAGTATCCGCAGCGCCTCGCGGACCGGCGGCCGGCTGACGCCGAAGCGCTCGGTCAGGCGCTCCTCCACCAGGCGCTCGCCCGGCGCGAGAGCGCCGGAGAGGATCAGCTCCTGGAGCCTCGACACCACCTCGTCGACCACGCTCGGCGGGCTGATCGTCTCGGTCGCGTCAGCCGCCATCGATCTCGCCTCCGCCGAACTGGGGACGCCGCTTCTCGAGAAACGCCGCCACCCCCTCCTTGAGGTCGCTGCCGTCGTAGGCGGCCAGCGTGAGGTCCGTGAGCAGGTGCACATCGGCCTCGCCCAACGGCCGGTCGCACATGTCGGTCACGAGCTTGGCGGCGCGCATGGTGATGGGCGCAGCGCTGACGATCGACTGCACCATGGCGGCCACCGCCTCCTCCAACTCCGCGGGCGACACCACGCGGTCCACCAGGCCGATGGCCATGGCCTCGCCGGCGTCCACGAGCCGGCCGCTGAAGAGCAGGTCCTTCAGCCGGGCCGGTCCGATCAGCCGCACGAGCACGCGGCTCTCCACGTACCCGAGCGTCACGCCCAGCCGCCCGATCGGGATCCCCAGCCGGGCGTCGGTCGAGGCGATCCGGACGTCGCAGGCCGCGGCCAGCTCGCAGCCACCGCCGATGGCCAGACCGTGGACCACCGCGATCACCGGGAGCGGCAGCGCAGCCACGGCGTTCAGGGCGTCCCCGATCACGCGGTTGTAGGACTGGGCGTCCGCGGCGGACAGCCTGAGCTCCGGGAACTCGGAGATGTCGGCGCCGGCGGCGAAGGCCTTGTCTCCCGCCCCCCGGACGAGCACCAGGCGCAGCCCATCGACTGCGGCGAGCGACCCGAAGACGTCTCGGACGCGAGACCAGGTGGCCAGGCTGAGGGCGTTCAGACGCTCGGGACGAGCGAGCGTGACGGTCGCGACGGGGCCGTCGATGTGGACGGCGACGCCGTCGATCGCCTCCGCCGATGCCAGATCGGACTCCGTCCTCAAGGCTTGTCTACTATAGACGAGAGGCCCGCGCGCCAGCGTCCGAAGTGGCTTTCCAGCAGCGCCGCCACCGCGATCACCTCACGGTCCGCAAAGGGCCGGCCCACCAGCTGAACCGCGATCGGCAGGCCCTCGTCCGAGGTCCCGCAGCACACCGACGCGGACGGCAGGCCGAGCAGCGTGATCACCCGGGCCGGGGCCAGGATCCCGAAGCGCGGCACCGCCTGCCCCTCCACCACGAAGTCGCGCGCCTCGACGGGGAAGGCCGGGATGCCGGACACCGGCAGCATCAGCAGCGGCCACTCGGCCATGAACTCGAGCACGCGGGCCCGCAGCTGGTCGCGCCTGACGGCCAAGCGCGCGAAACTCCCCGAGCGTGGCGGGCGGCGTCGCCTCGAACCAGTCCCGGATGCTCTCCGTCAGCTCGTCCTCGCGGCCCGCCGCCAACGCGCGATGGTCCGCGAGCCCGTCGGCAGCACGCAGCGCCGCGTAGATCGACTCGGCCTCCTCCAGCCCGGGAGGCCGCAGCTCGTCCACCACCGCGCCGTGCCCGGCGAGCGCCTCCGCCGCGGCGGCAACGGTGGCCGCCACGTCAGGCCGCACGGGGTAGGTCCCTTCGTTCGCGAACCAGGCGCACCTCACGCGCGCGGCATCGATGCCCTCGGGAGAGCCCAGCTCGACCGGGACCGCCTGCGCGTCGAGCCCGTCCGGCCCCGCCATCGTCTCCACGGCGGGCCAGAGATCCCCCACGCTGCGAGCCATCGGGGCGATCATCACCGAGCGCCCGAGGAGCGACATCGAGTTCGGCGCCGGCAGGTCGCCGGGAGCGCCATACGGGAGCATCCCGGTGGAGGGCACCACGCCCGGCGTCGGGCGCAGGCTGACCAGCCCCGTGCACTGGGCCGGCCAGCGGATCGAGCCGCCGTAGTCGGTGCCGATCCCGAGCGGCGCCAGGCCGGCGGCCACCGCCGCGCTGTCGCCCCCGCTCGAGCCGCCGGGGGTGAAGCGCTCGTCCAGGGGGTTGAGCGTGGCCCCGAACAGCTCGTTAGAGGTGTGCACGTCGAGACCCAGCTCCGCGCAGTTGGTCTTGCCCATCAGCACCGCCCCGGACCGCGACAGTCGCTCCACCGCCGTCGCGCCTCGGCGCGGCACGAAGTCGCTGAGCAGGCGGCTGCCCGCCGTGCTTCTCAGGCCGGCCGTGGCCAGCAGGTCCTTCACCACGAACGGCACGCCGTGCAGCGGACCCACGCTCTCGCCGGCCGCCAGCGCGGCATCCGCCCGGGTCGCGGCGGCGCGCGCGCCCTCTTCGTCCAGCGTCACGATCGCGTTCAGGCGCGGGTTCAGCTCGGCCACTCGCTCGAGGTGCCGCTCCAGGACCTCCAGCGCCGACAGCTCGCGTGCCTGGATCGCGAGAGCGATCTCGCGCGCCGAGAGCTCGACGAGCTCGGTCACGTGGACTGGGCGGCCCGAAACTCGTTCGCGACGGTCTCGGCGGTCGCGAAGCGTGCCCCGTCCTTCGAGAGGACATGCTCGATGAAGCGCTCCAGCACCAGCGAGCGCGCCCCCCACCCGACCGCGTCCGGGTGCAGCACCAGCGTCATCACGCCCCCGGGCACGCGCTCGTACATGTAGTCGAACTGCGTGGTCCAGATCTCCTCGACCTGGCTGGGCGTAGACGACCCGGTGAGCTGCGGCGTGCCGTAGTTGAACTCGTAGTAGACGAAATCCTGCATCAGCCAGCTCAGCGGGACCTCCACGAGATCCAGCTGCGGGCCCCAGACGGGCGGCCCGTCCAGGCGGATGTCGTCGAACCCGCGCGCCCAGTAGAGCGTGAACTCGCCGTCGAAGCGGCTGTGGTCGTAGGTGAAGCCCTCGTCCACGAGCAGCTCGAGCAGGCGCCCGTCGAACTCGCCCGCGGGTGCGCAGAACCCGCGCGGACGTTGGCCGGCGACCCGCTCCAGCGCCTCGTTGCCCATGCGGATCACGTGCCGCAGCTCGTCCTGCGAGAGCGCGCTGATGTCCTCGTGCGCGTAGCCGTGGTTGCCGATCTCGTGACCCTCGTCGGCCACGCGCCTGGTGGCCTCGGGAAAGGCGTCGGCCGTCTGGCCGGGGATGAACCAGGACGCCTTCACGTCGTAGCGCTTGAGGATGTCGAGCACGCGCGGCCCGCCCACCCGGCCGGAGAACTCACCCCGCGAGAGCATGCGGCTCGACGTGGGAGGAACCCCCCAGCCCAGCCAGATGCTCATGGCATCGAAGTGGACCGACAGCACGATCGTCGCGCGCGCATCTGCCTGCTCGGTCATGGGGCTCCTTTCACTGGCTCAGTTCGTCCTCCGAGAGCCCGAGCTCGCGGAGGACCTCGTCCGTGTGCTCCCCCAGGAGAGGCGGCGGGCGACGGACGCCCATCGGGAGGTCGGACATCTTCCAAGCGGGACCGATCATCCGGATCGCGCCGGCCAGCGGGTGCTCGGTCTCGATCACCATGTCGCGCGCGAGCGTCTGCGGGTCGGCGAACACCTGCGCGTAGTCGTTCACCGGGCCGGCCGGGATGCCCGCCGCCTGCAGCCCCGCCAGCAGGTCTGCGGACGAGCGCGTGCTGGACACGGTCTCGATCAGCTCGATCAACTCGGAGCGGTTGCGCATGCGGTCTGTGCCGGTGGTGAAGCGGGAGTCCTCGGGCCATTCCGGATGGCCGAGCACCTCGGCGGTGGCGCGCCACATCTTGTCGTTCAGAGCGCCCACGGTCACGTAGCCGTCCGCGGTTCGCAGGGCCTGGTAGGGCGCGGTCATGCGATGCGCGGAGCCGAGCGGGCCGGGAACGCCCCCGGTGGTCCAGTACTCCGTGGCCTCCCAGACGGCGTAGCTGATGCCCGCCTCGAACAGGCTCGTGTCGATGTGCTGGCCGCGGCCCGTGACCGTGCGCATGTGCAGCGCGGCCAGCACCCCGATCGCGCAGAAGAGGCCGGCGCCGACGTCGGTCAGCGGGACGCCCGACTTCGCCGGGGGGCGCCCCGGCTCGCCCGTGACGCTCATCACCCCGCTCGCGCCCTGGGCGATGATGTCGTAGCCGCCCAGCGCCGCGTAGGGGCCGGTCGAGCCGAAGCCCGACACGGAGCCGTAGATCAGGCGCGGGTTCAGCTCGCTGAGCGTCTCGTAGTCGATCCCGAGCCGGGCGGTGGTGCCCGGGCGGAAGTTCTCGATCAGCACGTCCGCCGTGGCCGCAAGCCGGTGGAACGCCGCCAGCCCGGACTCGCTCTTCAGGTCGAGCACCACGCTGCGCTTGTTGCGGTTCACCGCGAAGAACGAGGCGGACTCGCCCCAGGCCTCCTTCGGGCCGAGCGCGTGGCGGGAGGAGTCCCCCGTGCCGGGCGGCTCGACCTTGATCACGTCGCAGCCGAGGTCGGCCAGCACCATCGCGGCGTAGGGCCCGGCGAGCGTGTGCGCGAGGTCCAGAACGCGGACCGGTCCGAAGGCCTCGTGGACGGGGGCGCTCATCGCTCGCCGAAGGTCGGATGCGGCCTGCGGTCTACAATAGTCGGGAGCAATACAGCGCCGCTCGCCCGCTGTCAAGGCGCAGCGCTTCACGACCTTCGGCGCTCTCGCTCTCGCAGCTCGCGGCGCAGCGCCTTGCCGGTCGGCGTCTTCGGGATCTCCTCGACCACCACCACGCGCCGCGGGGCCTTGTAGACGGCGATCAGCTCGCGGCAGTGAGCGATCAGCTCCTCGGGCGTCACGGCCGGGCTCTCGCGCAGCACCACGTAGGCCACGCACCGTCTCGCCGCGGTAGTCGTCGGGCGCCCCGACCACGCTGGCCTCGACCACCGCCGGGTGCTGGTAGAGCGCGTCCTCCACCTCGCGCGGCCAGACCTTGTAGCCGGACACGTTGATCATGTCCTTGATGCGATCGACGAGGTAGAACCAGCCGTCCTCGTCGCGCTTGCCGACGTCGCCGGTGTGCAGCCAGCCGTCGACGATCGCGGCGGCGCTCTCCTCGGGCCGCTCCCAGTAGCCGGGCGTCACGCCCGGGCCGCGAGTCACGATCTCGCCCACCTCGCCCGCGCCCCAGCTCGCGGCCGTCGTCGAGCGAGACCACCCTCGAGTCCGTGTCGGGGATGGGCACGCCCACCGACAGCGCGCCGCTCTCCGGGTCGACCGGCGCCCGCGCCCCGGCCGGCACGAGATGCGACGGCGCGGCGGTCTCGGTCAGCCCGTAGGTGTTGTGGAGATAGACGCCGGTCGCGCGCTCCCAGCGCTCGACCACCGCCGGGATAGACGGGCGCGCCGCCGCTGGCCACCTTGGTCAGCGAGGAGAGGTCGCGCTCGGCGAAGCTCGGATGCTCGAGCATGGCCACGAACGCGGTCAGCGGGCCGATGATGTACGTGCCCCTCCAGCGCTCGATCAGCCGCAGGATCTCGCCGGCCTCGAAGCGGTGGAGGAGCAGCAGCGGGGTCATGCTCGCCCGCGCGGTGGCCAGATGGCACACGAGCCCGGTGATGTGGAACAGCGGCGCCATGGCCACGGTCACGTCGCCCGGCCCGAGCGACCACCAGCGCGTCATCACCTCGGCGTTGTGGACGATCGCCTCGTGCGTGTTGATCGCGCCCTTGGGCACGCCGGTGGTGCCCGAGGTGTAGGTGAGGAACGCCGGCGATCCGGGCGCCACCTCCGCGCGACGGGAGCGCGCACGGCCGGCGCTCACCAGGTCCTCGAACGCGATCGCACCCGGGCAGGCGATCCGCTCGTGCCCCGCGAGCGCGGCGGGCACGGTGTCGAGCATGTCGAGCTCCGACACGGTGACCACGTGCTCCACGGCGGTGCCCTCGCGCGCGGCCTCCACCACCCCGAACAGCGACTCGAGGCAGACCACGATCCGCGCCCCGGAGTCGGCGAGCTGGTGGCGCAGCTCGCGCTCCTTGTACATCGGGTTGACCGTGGTCACGATCCCCCCGCAGTGCCACGTCGCGTGCACGGCGATCGCCACCTGCGGCACGTTCTGGAGCATCAGCGCCACGCGCTCGCCCGGGCGCAGGCCCAGCTCGTCGCGCAGGGCGGCGGCGAGGGCGTGCGCCCGCTCGCCGGCCGCGCGGAACGTGATCGGCGTGTCGAAGTAGAGGAGCGCGGGCTCGTCGGGCCGCTCGCGCAGCGCCGCGCTCGAACAGCTCGGCGCCGGTCACGGCCCGCCCGCGGTCAGTAGTCCAGGTCGAGTGGCTCGATGCCCTGGGAGCGGCAGTAGTCGTGGTAGGTCTTCGTGTGGTTGAGCACGTCGTCGAAGCCAACCACGTTGTCGCTCTCGTCGACGTACAGCAGGGCGCCCTCGAGCGTGAACATCGTGATGGTGCCCTCGTCATTGCTCATCAAGGTGTGGATGTCGCCCGGCGGCTCCCACACCATCGTCCCCTTGCGGGCCACCCAGTCGCGCTCGGCGTAGTACCAGCTGCCTTCCAGCACGAACCCGGTCACCGGGCCTATGTGGTAGTGCCGGTTGATCTGGCCGCCGCCCTCGACCTTGGTCAGGTTGGCCCACAGGCCGGTCTTCCGGTTCAGCCGCAGCGGCTTCACGTAGATGCCCTCGGCGTAGGGGACCCACGGAATCAGGTCGGTGTCGATCACCCGCTCGCCGAGTGTGATCTCCTTGAGCGGCCGCAGGCCGAGCAGATCCTGGTCCGTCGCGTCTGGAGTGCTCATGGGCGCGAAGCTACCAGTGGCCCTCGCCCGCCCGGCGACGCGTGTGCCTCGGCGCTGTGGAGAAAGCCACAGCGCGCACCGGCGCAGCGCGGGGCGGGGGTGCGCACACCACTGGCCCTGGGGTGCGCACACCATTGTCACCCGCTATCGCGCGGTGGCAGGGTCTGCGCCGACAGCTAAACCCCCGAAACGGGAGGTACCCCTAATGCTGATTGCGACCGACTACCCGTTCCTGAACATCCTCTGGACGATGATCATTTTCTTCGCCTGGGTGATCTGGATCTGGATCGCGATCACGGTTTTCATCGATGTCTTCCGCCGTCGCGACATCGGCGGTTGGTCCAAGGCCCTCTGGGTTGTGTTCGTGATCGTGATCCCATTCCTCGGCGTGCTGGTCTACTTGATCGTGAACCACGACGGGATGGCCGATCGCAGCGCCGACGCAGGCCAAGGCTCAGCAGCAGCAGTTCGACCAATACGTGCGTGATACCGCCGGCGGCGGATCGGCGAGCGAGATCGCCAAGGCGAAGGAGCTCTTGGACTCGGGCGCGATCAACCAGGCGGAGTACGACCAGATCAAGCAGAAGGCGCTGGCCGCGAGCTAGCGGCTGCGTCGTCCAGCGGCACAGAAGACACTCCGGGCGCCACGCGTCAAGCCCAGCTCGTCGGAGGGCACGAGCGTGGCGCGGTGGGCGCCCGGAGCGTCTGGCACGTCCATGCCATCGCTTTCCTACGCCAGCGCGCTCTTTGAGCGGCTGGTGAGTGGTTGTTGAGCCCGCCTACCTACCTTCGCCGTCCTTCTACTTCGAGCAGAACGAGGCCGAGCGATGGCGAGCAGGTCAGACCAGCGTAGGGAATCACCGGATGTCGATCGGACGGGCCGGGCCTACCGTCGCCCGATGAAGCGCACCGTCCTCTTCCTGCTGCTCGCCCTGGCGGCGATCGGCGTCTGGAGCGCCCAGGCCGGCGCGGCCGCCCTGCCCGCCGACAGCACGGAGATCCTCAGCGGCAACTCGTCGCTCCTGGCGCCGCTGCCGGCGCCCGGTCGGCCCCTTTTCCTCGGGCGCCCAGCAGTCGGTCAGCCAGGACGGCCGCTTCGTCGCCTTCGCCTCGAGCTCCGACAACCTGAGCGACGAGGACAACGACTCGATCCTGAACGTCTACGTGAAGGACCGCTCGACCGGCGCGGTGACGCTCGTGGACCGCCGGACGGGCGCGGCGGGCGCCGCCGCGAACCAGCAGCTGCAGCGAGCCCGCGATCAGCGACAGCGGCCGGCGGGTGGCGTTCACCTGCGACGGCCCGCTGGATGACGCGGACACAAACGGCAAGTCGGACGTGTACATGCGCGACCTGGCGACGAACGAGACCTTCCTCGTGAGCCGCGCGACGAACCTCGGCGCCGTGGGCAACGGCCTGTCGGAGTCGCCCGCGATCAGCGACAGCGGCACGCGCATCGCGTTCGCCTCCGAGGCGACCAACCTCGGCGGATCGACCGACTCGAGCGAGCAGATCTACACGCGCGAGGTTCCGCTGCCCGGCCAGATGTCCACCAACCCGATCACGTTCGTCAGCCGCGGCGACGGCATCCTCGGGAACCTCCCGAACGACTCCTCCGGCGATCCCTCGATCAGCGACGACGGCGACAAGGTCGCGTTCCAGAGCTCGGCCTCGAACCTGGTCGCCGACGACGGCAACGCCAGCTCCGACGTGTTCGTGCGGCAGATCTCCGCCGCCACCACGCGCCTGGCGAGCCGCGCGGACGGGGCCAAGGGAGCGCCGGGCAACGGCGACTCCAGCGACCCCTCGATCAGCGGCGACGGAGGGCAGGTCGTGTTCACCTCCGAGGCCACCAACCTCGTCCCCACGCTCGACACGCAGACCGACCAGGACGTCTACGAGCGCTCGCTCACGCTCAACAGCATCGGGCTCGTGGACCAGGTGGGTAACGCGAAGGCGAACGGCGAGGCGTTCTCCCCGTCGACCAACGACGACGGCACCGTGACCGCCTTCGCCTCCACGCGCCACGAACCTCGACCCGGCCGACACGGACCCGACCCTCGACGAGTACGTCGGCGGCCCCGGCTTCATGTCGCTGGCAAGTCGCGCCGACGGAGCGGCCGGAGCCGCCGCCAACCAACCCGCCTTCACCACGTCCTTCGCGAGCATCAGCGGCGACGGGAAGCACGTCCTCTTCACCGGCGGGCCCATAACGCCCGACGCGGCCGAGAACACCGCCAGCGTCTCGATGCGCGATCTCGCGACGAGCAGCACGACCCTCGTCTCGCGCCCGCCCGGCTCCGCGCCGCTCGTCAACGCAGGTGGCTTCGGCGAAGCGGCCGTGATCAGCGCGGATGGGCACTTCGCGGCGTTCCTCAGCGGAGCACCCGCGCTCGGCGGCTCGCCCGACAGCGAGATCGTGGTGCGCGACACCCACAGCGGCGCGACGACGATCGCCAGCCGCGCCGACGGCCCGAACGGCGCTCCGCTCTCGACCGGCGTGCGCGGCGCCGTCGATCAGCGCCGACGGACGCCGGGTGGCCTTCGAGTCCGGCGACTGCCGTGCTGGTGCGCGATCTCGTGAGCGGCTCGACGATCCTCGTCAGTCGCGCCGACGGCCGCGGCCGGAGCGGCCGCCAACGGGCGCTCGTTCGCCCCGTCGATCAGCGCCGACGGAACCCGCGTCGCATTCCTCAGCGAGGCGACCAACCTCGGCGACGGCGACACCGACGCGAACGTCGACGTGCACGTGCGCGACCTGACGGCCGGCACCACCGTTCTGGCGAGCCGCGCCAACGGGGCCGCCGGCGCGAAGGCCGACCGGCGTCGTGCAGGCCGCGAGCCTGAGCGCCGACGGCGACCACGTCGCGTTCAGCACGTCGGCCACGAACCTCGGCGACGGCGACACCGACGCGAACCTCGACGTTCACGTCCGCGACCTCGCCAAGGGCACGACCGTCCTGGCGAGCGTCTCGAGCGCGGGGACGAAGGCGAACGACAACGCCCTCAACCCCTCGATCAGCGCCGACGGCACGCGTGTCGCCTTCGACTCCCGGGCGAAGCACCCTCGACCCGACGCCGCGCCCGGCCAACTCCACCCAGGTGTTCGTGCGCGATCTCGCCGCCTCGAAGACGATCCTGGCCAGCCGGGTGGATGGGCCCGCCGGCGCGGCCGGGAGCGGGACCTCCCAATCGGCGGGGCTGAGCGCTGACGGGCGCTTCGTCGCGTTCACGTCCGACTCCAACCTGATCGCGGGCGAGGGGCTCCAGACCGACGCCACCGAGGTCTATCGCCGCGACCTGACGTTCGGATCCACCCAGCTCGTGTCGCGCGGCCAGGGACCGAACGGGACCGCCGAGGTCAGCGACGCCAGATTCGGCGGCATCAGCGCCACCGGCGCCTGCGTGGCGTTCCGCGCCGGCGGCGACCTGCTGGGGCCCGCGCCGGGGGCGAGCGACTACTCGCAGAGCTACATGCGCGTGTTCAAGGCCGATTGCGACCCCGCGGCGGTGCGCGCGTCCGGCCTCGGCGGTCGCGACGCCACGGCGCCGCGGCTGCGCTCCGTGTCGCTCACTCGCACGCGCTTCCGCGTGGCCAAGGCCAGCACCCCGCTTGCCGCGGCGCGAAGGCGCGCAAGAAGGCGGTCGGCCGCGGCACCGTGCTGCGCTTCAAGAGCAGCGAGGCCGGCAAGCTGACGGTGCTGATCGAGCGCGTCCGCCCGGGGCGCAAGAGCGGCAGGGGCCACAAGCGCACCTGCAAGCCGGTGCGGCAGCGCCCGAAGCACGGCGCCTGCAGCGCCCACACGCGCGTGGGCACGCTGACCCGCACGATCAAGGCCGGCTCCGGCCGGGTTGCCCTGAGCGGGAAGATCGGCAAGCGGCGCCTGACGCCCGGCCGCTACCGCCTCACCGTGAGGGAGCGCGACGCCGCCGGCAACCTGTCGAAGGCCGTGACCCGCACGTTCACCGATCGTCGCGGGCTGATCCCAAGCGGGGCGCCCGCGCGCGCCAACTTCATCCCGATCGGATGAGGACCGCGGGCCCTCCCGGCGGGAGGGTCCTCCGAGCGTGGCTGAATGACCTGGGCTCTGGCGACGATTGCAGCGACTGCTGATCGCCTACGCGACGGTCTCGCGGCGGCTGGAACGACTGAACGTCTCGGGCGCGATGTTCTTCACCAGCGCCGGCCTGCTCGCCGGTCCGGTGTTCGGGCTGCTGCACCTTCACCTGCACGGCGAAGAGGTCAAGCTGCTCGCCGAGATCACGCTGACGCTGGTGCTGTTCGCGGACGCGTCGCGGATCTCGTTGCGGGCGCTCCACCGCGAGTTTTCGGTGCCGCTGCGGCTGCTGGGGATCGGCCTGCCGCTCACGATCCTCGCCGGAGCCCTGGTCGGCGCGGCGGTGATACCGGGAATCAGCTTCACGGAGGCGCTGGTGCTCGCGATCGTGCTCGCGTGCACCGACGCGGCGCTCGGCCAGGCGGTCGTCACCGACACCCGCATCCCGTCCCGGATCCGCCAGGGGCTGAACGTCGAGAGCGGGCTCAACGACGGACTCTGCGTGCCCCTGTTCTTCATCGCGATCGGGATCGCCGAGGCGGAGGCGGGCACGGTTTCGGCGCACTCCGCAACCCAGCTCGTGCTGGAGCAGATCGGCTACGGGCTGATCGGCGGCGTCGTGGCCGGAGCAGTGGGCGGTATCGCGGTGAAGCTCGCCGCGCGCCGCCGGTTGATCGAGCCACACTGGCTGCAGATCCTGAGCATCGCGTCGGCGCTGCTGGCGGCCGGCGTCGCGAGCGCGCTGGGCGGAAGCATCTTCATCGCCGCGTTCACGGGCGGTTTCCTGTTCGGCGCGCTGCACGGCGAGACCGGCGGCGAGGTGTCCTACCTCGATCGACGAGGGTGGCGAGCTGTTCAACGCGGTGACCTTCACCGTCTTCGGGGCGGTGATCCTCGGCCCGCTGCTGGACGAGCTGACCTGGCAGATCGTGCTCTATGCCGTCCTCAGCCTGACGGTGGTGCGCATGCTGCCGGTCGCGCTCGCGATGCTGGGAAGCGGCGCTCGCCGTCAAACCCTGGGGTTCCTCGGCTGGTTTGGGCCCCGCGGCCTCGCCTCGATCGTGTTCGCGGTCATCCTGCTCGACGACACGAAGCTCCCGCACCTGCACACGCTGCTGCTCGCTATCACCGTCACGATCGCGCTCTCCGTCTACGCGCACGGCCTCACCGCAAGGCCGCTGACCGAGCGCTACACGCGCTGGTGGAACTCGCATCCGCTTCACGCGCGACCCGTGATGGAGAGCGTGCCCGCGGCAGAGCACCGCCCGCGCGGCCCACACTCGCGGGCCGATCGCGCGCCGTGTAGCCACGCGTTACGCGAATCGCAATCTTTATTGCCACTCCGATGCAGGACATCGCGCTCCCCCGTCGACGGGGTTCACAAGCGCGTCCGGTGCCGGGCGATCGGGGAGTAGAACGGGAGCGCCCGCGAGCCCCTTTGGCCAGTGCTGGACAGTCGCAGAAGTCGAACCGAGCCTGAACGAAAAAACCCCGCAATTGCGGGGTTTTTTCAGCGCGCCCGAGAGGATTCGAACCTCTGACCTTCGGTTCCGTAGACCGACGCTCTATCCAGCTGAGCTACGGGCGCCCGGCTGACAAGGGTAGCGGTACTGGAGGGCTCCGACGGCGACTCGCCGGAAAGCGCTAGAAGCGCATTTTCAGGCTTCGTCTTTGCACGGAGTCGCAGTTCATAAGTCTGGCAAATGGGGTAGAACTCCCCACGCCGGTTGGGGCGAACGAAACCGGCACCGAAACATTCCCTGATGCGTACTGGCATACAGCTCAGGCGAGTGGTCCTGCTCGTGCTCGCCGTCGTCTTGCTCGTGGTCGTGGCGCCTGCCACGGCTCGCAAGCGAGGCTCCGCGGCGACAAAGGGACCCAACCCCTTCGTGGGGGTCGTCAGCGACGAGACCTTCGCCGCCCTGGGCTCTGGAACCCCCTCCTACCTGAACAGCATCGCCAGCGCGCACGTCGGTCTCCTGCGCCAGAAGTTCGACTGGGACTTCCTCACGCACAACGCCCAGGCCGGCGGCATCAACTGGACCTTCCTCGACCGCTTCATGACGGCGACGACCCAGCAGGGGATCACAGTGATGCCCGTCCTGTTCGACCCGCCGGCCTCGCTCACCACCGCGCCGCAGGTCAACCCGCTGCGCGGCAACTACCCGCCCCAGGACCTCGGCGCGATCGGCGACTTCGGCGCGAAGCTCGCCGCCCGCTACGGCACGAACGGCTCCTTCTGGGCCGAGAACCCCCAGCTTCCGAAGCACCCGATCACCGCCTGGCAGATCTGGAACGAGCCCAATATCCCGGTCTACTGGCAACCCGCTCCGAACCCCGCCCGCTACGTGCAGATGCTGCGGCTCGCCTCGCAGAAGATCAAGGCGGTCGAGCCGAACGCCGAGATCGTCACCGCCGGCATCCCGGACACGCACATCGGCGGCTCGATCCCCCTCCTCAACTACCTGCGCGCGATGTACCGCGCGGGAGCCGCCGGCGCCTTCGACACCCTCGCCGTGAACGGTTACGCGCCGACCGGCAAGGACGTGGTGAAGCTGATCACCCACATCCGCAGCGTCATGAACAAGTACGGCGGCTCCCGCGAGGCGCTGCGCGTGACCGAGTTCGGCTGGGCCGACTGGGGTCCCGAGACGAAGAAGGGCCGCTTCACCGTCGGCGCCAAGAAGCAGGCCGCCTACACCTCGCAGGCGATCCAGGGCCTCTGGAAGGCTCGCTTCAAGCTCAACCTGCGCGGCATCGTCTACTACGCCTGGCGCGACGAGTCGGTCTACGCCGGCGGCAAGGACTTCTGGGGCCTGCACACCGGCCTGCTCACGCTGAACGGTCAGCCCAAGCCGGCGCTGACCTCGTTCCAGAACACCGTCGCCTCTTTGCACTGAGGCCCGGACGGCCGGACCTCTCCGGCTGCTGATTTCTCCTCAGCGCCCGACTTTCCTCTTGCAGCGCCTACATCGTTCGGGGTAGCGTGCCCGCGTGAGTCTCAGGTCTCGGTGGGGGACGGTGCTGGCAGTGGTCGTTTGCGCTGCCGCGGCGCAGCCGGCCCTGGCGGCCACGCCCACCAGCGTGCCGGCATTCGGCGTCGGCTCGCTCAAGTCGGAATGGCTCGCGGGCTACAACGGCAGCGGCGGGCTCGACGTGAACGGGCTCTTCGATCTCGGCCTCGCCGGGCAGTCGAACCTCAAGCTCTACCGCGCTCGCTTCCGGCAGGACCAGGTGCTGGCGAACGGGACCTACACGCAGTGGACGATGCTTGACAACCTGGTGCGCCAGGCCGCCCTGCGCGACGTGACGATCGAGCCGATCCTGATCAACATGCCGGGCGAGACCTACACGCCGCCGACCACGGCCGCGGCCCGCGCATCGTTCGCGAGCTTCGCGACGGCGGCCATCCGGCGCTACGGACCCACCGGCAGCTACTGGCCCGGCTGCGGCTGCACCTCGCACCCGATCAAGGTCTGGGAGGTGTGGAACGAGGAGAACGACGCGCCCTACTGGAACCCGCCGAGCCCCACCCAGTACGGGGCGCTGCTCAGCTCCGTGCGCTCGAGCCTGCGCTCAGTGGACTCGAGCGCGCGCATCCTGATGGGCGGTCTCGCCTACCCGTCCAGCCCGGGGCCCACGAAGATGGAGGCCAACTCGTTCCTGCAGCAGACGATCGGCGCCGCCGGGGCGAACAGCTTCGATGCAGTCGGCGTCCATGTGTACGCCTCGGACCCGGCCCGTGGCGTGAACACGCTGATCCAGGGCACCGTGAACACGCTGAAGACGTTCGCCGGCAGCACCGGCGGCGCGCCGCGCCAGCAGGTGTGGGTCAACGAGTTCGCGCGCCCGACGAGCCTCGACGACGCGGCCACCCCCTCCGACGAGCTCGCGGTCTCCCAGGCCGCTCAGCGGGACTGGCTCGACCAGTTCATGGGCCTGCTGTTGCCGAAGCGGGCGAGCTGGAACCTCGGCCCGATGCTCTGGTACGCGATGCGGGATTACAAGGCCCCGACCTCCGCGGACCTGCGCTACGGACTGCGCCTCACGAACCCCGACGACACCGACGCCGGCGCCAAGCTCAGCTGGACGGACTACGCGGCCCGGGGGAAGAGCGCGGCGGCTCTGCCGCTGCCGGTCGCCCGCTAGTGGGACCGCTGGCAGCGGCGCGTCGTCGAGGTTAGGATCGCCGGATGGCGCAAAGGCACATGCTCGCGAAGGTGGTTGGATTGGCTTCGGCCGGCTTCCTGGCTGCCGCAGCCGCCGCGTCCGGGGAGACCCTGACCTTCACGTTGCCGGCGGACCCGGTCGCTCAGCCGTTTCAGCGCTGGACCGTGCCCGGCGGGTGTGTGTGGCGCGACCTTCGATCTATTCGGAGCGGAGGGATCGACGGGCGCCCACGGAGGCGCAGAGGTGACGACCACGCTCCCCGTCGTGCCGGGCACCCCGTATGACATCTACGTCGGGGGCCAGGGTTATCTCGGGGAAGCGGGCTTCAACGGTGGCGGCGCCGCCTCAGGCAGCGGTGTCGGCGGTGGCGGCGCAACCGACGTGCGGGACGGGCCCGGGCTCGCCAATCGCGTGCTGGTTGCCGGCGGTGGCGGGGGGAACGGCAGCGCCGGGACCGGGTCCGTTCAGGGCCTGGGTGGTTCCGGCGGCCTCCTGGGCCAGGACGGCACGAAAGCGGTGTCGCTAGACGACTACCGGGGCGGAGGCGGAGGGGCACCGCGACCTCCGGCGGCGGCGCTGGAGCAGCCGGGCCTAACGCCTCCTCTTATGTCGGCAGCCCTGGGACGCTCGGTCTCGGCGGCCCCGGCGGGGTTGGCATGGCTGAGCCAGGCGGCGAAGGCGGCGGAGGTGGCGGAGGGTTCTACGGGGGTGGAGGCGGGGGTGCCGGCGGAGGCGGGGGTGCCGGCGGCGGCGGCGGCGGCGGCTCGAGCCTGACCGCTGGCGGCACGGCGAGCATGTTCCCGCACAGCGGCAACGGCAAGGCGATCGTCACCTACACGCCTTCCTCGTGCGGACCCGGCAGCGGCCCTCCCGGCGCCCCCGGCTCGGCCACGGACAAGACGAAGCCCGCGCTCGACGCCCTCTCGTTCTCAAGCACGACCTTCAGGGCCGCCAGGTCCGGACCATCGATCGCGCGAGCGCAGGTCGGCACCAACGTCTCGTTCAGCCTCTCAGAGGCCAGCTCGGTGACCTTCACCGTGCAAGGCAAGACCAAGGGCCGCAGGGTCCACGGCAAGTGCAGGACCTCGACGCCCGCCAACCGGCACAACAAGGCGTGCACGCTCTGGAAGGCCGTCAGGGGCTCGTTCAGCGTCGCCGGCACCGGCGGGACGAACAGCTTCAAGTTCCGCGGCCGCATCGGCCGCAAGACCCTCAGCCCGGGGAGTTACCGGCTGTCCGGTCAGGCCACCGATCCGGCCAAGAACACCTCGCTGCCCACCAACCAGAGCTTCCGCATCGTCCGATAGCACCCTTCCGGCGAGGTCGCGGAGGGGTCCGCCGAAGTTGGGATGATCCCGCGCGATGGCAGCGTTCCTCGCGGCGTTGGCGGCGGTCTTCTTCGCGCTAGCCGCCGCGCTGCAGCAGCGCGGGCAGTTCAGCCTCGCCCGCGACGGCAAGGCGGTCAAGGGCGTCGCGCAGCTCGTGCACCTGCTCAGCGTGCCGATGTGGCTGCTGGGGACGGTCGTCTTGTTCGCGGGCTATGCGACCCAGGGCGCGGCACTGGACCGGGGCAAGCTAGTGGTCGTCCAGCCGCTGCTGGTCACGACGATCGTCTGGGCGTTGCCGCTCGGCCACTGGCTCACGCAACCAGAGCGTGGTGCGCCGTCAGGTCCTGGGGGCATTTGTCGTCGTGGTCGGGCTGGCGCTCTTCATCCTGGTCGGCGACCCCGATACCGGCGTCAACAACGCCTCCGGGCGGGACTTCGTGATCGCGATGGTCGCAATCACCGCCATCGTCGTGGCATCGCTCTTGTGGTTGCGCAGCAAGAGCGCGCCGGCGCTGCGCGCCGCGGTGCTCGGCGTCTGCGCGGGGCTGTATTTCGGGCTGTCGGCAACCTTCAGCAAGCCGGTCATCAACGACCTGCACGTCAGCATCGGCCAAGCCGCCGGCGACTGGCGCACCTGGGCGCTGCTGGGGTTCGGGTTCATCGCGTTCATCATCCAGCAGATGTCGCTTGCCACCGGCCAGCTCGCACCGGCGATGGCGGCCGTCTCGGTCAGCAACCCCGCGGTCAGCGTTCTCCTCGGGATCCTGCTGTTCGAGGAGCGGCTCACGCGCCCGGGCTGGCACGTGCTCGTCGCGGTACTGGCCCTGATCGCGTCGCTCGCGGGCGCGGTGATGATCACGTTGGCCAACAGCGAGACGGAGATGCCGGGAGCATCGGCCGCTGAGGACGCCGACAGCGGCGTCGCGGCGGACCCAGCGCTCGCGTGACCATCGACGTCATCCTGCTGGCGCTGGGCAACATGATTCGCCCGACCAGCCTCGCGGCGGTCTACGCGCTCCTGTCAGCCGACCAGCCCCGGCGACTGATGATCGCGTACGTGTTCGCCGGGCTGGCGTTCACGACCGCCTTCGGCCTGGTCGTTCTGCTCGCGTTCCACGGCGTCAGCGTCAACCATGGCACCGACAAGGCCAGAGGGCATCGCCGAGATCGCGGGAGGCGTGATCGTCCTGGGATTCGGGTGGCTCGTGCGGACACGCCGCATCGGCAATCGGCACGCCAGCGATGCGCCGCGCCCGCCGAGCCGCTGGGAGCGTGAGCTCAAAGGCCGCCTCACGCTCAAGACCGCCGCCTTGGCCGGCCCGCTGACCCACGTGCCCGGCGCTCTTCTTCCTCGTGGCCCTGAACATCATCGCCTCCCACCATCCCAGCACGGCCGGAGAGGTCGTCGAAGTCCTCGTCTACAACCTCATCTGGTTCGCGCGTGCCGATCGGCGCGTTGGCCGTCTGCATTGTCCAGCCGAGCACGGCGCGCGACGTCGTCGCAGCGATCAACGACTGGACCCGCCGGCACACCCGCGGGATCCTCGTCGGCGTCTCGCTCGTCGTCGGCGTCGTTCTGCTGGTGCGTGGCGTCCTGACCGTCTGACTACGGGTGCAGGCGGGCCAGGATCTCGTCGCGCGCAGCCTTGAGGATCGCCGCCTTGATCGCGGATTGCAGCTGGTTCGGGTCGTTGAGCTGACCCACGAGCTTGGCGACGTCGAGGTTGCCGACCGCCCGGCGCAGCAGCGCCGCGGTCGGCAGGGCGCCGTCCACGGTCCCGTTCGGGATCGCGCGGATCAGCGTCTTGACGATCCCGGGCAGGTTGGTCTGGTCGAGCGCCTCGGGGAGAAGCTGTGACACCTTGGGCAGGCGGCCCTCGCGGTCGAGCCGGTCCACGGCGGCGAGCATGCCCGCCTTGAGCGCGGCGGGCGCGCGCGGGTCCAGCGAATGCGGGTCCGCGAGCGCGAGCACGAGGCGCTCACGGGTGATGCCGAGCTGGCACGCTGCGTTGTCGAGCCCGAGCAGGACGACCCGCTCGGCCACCGCGTCCATCTGCGGCGGGATGGGCGGCACCGGGCGCGGGACGCACGGATCGGCCGGCTTCCGCGGTACGTAATCGGTGCCGCCGGCGGCGACCTGGATGCCGAGCACGGCGACCACGAGTCCCAAGGCGATGAGGGGCAGGGCGAATGCTCTCATTCGCGCCTCCGGTCACTCAGGGCCAGAGCGGGCGCCAGCGCCAGCAACGCCAGCCCCGCCGCGACGAGGAAGGCCGTGCGGAACGCGCGGGTCGCGGCGCGTTCGAGCTGATCCACCAGGCTGACCTCCAGGCTCGCGGCGGTGGCCGCCTGGGTCGCCGGCACGTGCAGGTTCTTGAACGCCGGCCGCAGGTCGGGCACCCGACCGCGCTCCGCCACCAGCTGGCGCCCCAGCCCGTCGGCGAGGTCGAGCTTGGTGGAAGCTGGGAGCGGCGAGTCGAGCACGAGGCTGGCCACCGCCTCCTTCGCCGGCGTCTCGGCATGGCGCAGGTCGGCCGTGAAGATCGGCGTGAGGATCGCCAGGCCCACCACCACCCCCGCGTGCCGCGCGGCGATCGTCCAGCCGCCGTGGATCGCCTGCGGGATCCGGTCGCGCAGCGCGGCCGCGGTGAGCGAGTCGATCGAGAGCCCGAGCCCGAGGCCGACCAGCACCTGCGGCGCGATCGTCCAGGCGAGCTCCGCGCCCGGCAGCAACGCCAGCGCGATCAGGCCGCCGGCGATCAGCACCGACCCGGCCACCGCCTCCGCCCGAGTCCCGGCGCGCAGGCCCCGGAACAACGGCCCGGCCGCCAGGGCCGCCGCGGGCACCGCCGTGACGGCGACCGCCGCCACCGCGGGCGAGCGGCGCCAGCCCTCGACGATCAGAAGCACGAGCAGGAACAGCGCCGCGGTGAGCGCCGCCGACAGCAGCGCCAGGGCCAGGTTGGCCAGCACGTGCGGACGGTCCGGCGCCGTGCTCGGAGTCGCCCGCCGCCGCACCACCCGACCGCGCAGCGCGACGGTGGCGGGCAACGCCAGCAGCACGACGGGGATCTGCACCACGAAGATCGCGCGCCACGAGAACGCGGAGGTCAGGAGCCCCCCTGTCACCGGACCGAGCGCCGCCCCGGCGACGCCCGCCGCGGCCCAGCGCCGCGCCCCCGCCCGCTCGGCTCCGGTCGCCTCCACGAGGAGCTCGAGGCTCCCGACGAGGACGAACGCGCCGCCGACCGCCTGGAGCGCCCGCGCCGCGATCAGCACGCCGAGCGACGGGGCCACCGCGCACACGGTCGTCGCAGCCGCGAAGCCGATCAGGCCGGCGGCGGTCGCAACGGCCGGATCCTTGCGCACGCACACGCGGGCCGCCGGCACCGCCGCGAGCGCGAGCACGAGGTTGAACGCCATCAGGACCCACGCGACCTCGGTCACGTCCGCGCCGAAGTCCCGCAGGATCTCCGGCAACGCGAGCGTGACCACGCCCGAGTCGCCGAGCACCACGGCGACGACCAGCGACAACGCGGCGACGGTGCCAATGCCGCGCGTCATGCGAATCGTCGGCTGGTCGCTGCGATCGGCGCTCACGACCGACGCAGCATCCCGGTTACTAGGTGGTCGGCGGCTTCTGAGCGTCGGTTGGGGCTCCCGGCTCGCGAATCGCCGCTGCCGCTGCCTTCCCCTTGTCGGTCAGCGACCCGTCGCCCTTGGCGACATCCGCCAGTTCTTGAGCGTCCTGCTTGAGCGCCTCGGTGCCGCCCCGGTCCTCCACGAGCTTCTTGCCCTTCCCGATCAGCCTGTTGAAGTCCATCGCCGTTCCTCTCGGATGTCTGGGAGATCGCGCGGATCGCGTGCGTCAGCGTCGCGGCCGAACGTACCGACCTGCCCGCCGCAGCGCAACCCACCCGCTACCTGAGGGGACGGAGAGGGCGGGATGCAATCCCGGTCCTCTCCGTTTCGGGGCGCCCGCCTGGCAAGGAAGAGGAGTGCGACGCGTGCATCGCACGCGAGCACTCCGATGACGCCGCCAGGCGATGCGCATCCGGGACGGAGAGGCTGACAAATCCCGTCCTCTCCGTTTCGGGGCGCCCGCCTGGCAAGGAAGAGGAGTGCGACGCGTGCATCGCACGCGAGCACTCCGATGACGCCGCCAGGCGATGCGCATCCGGGACGGAGAGGGCGGGATTCGAACCCGCGAGAGAGCTTGCGCCCCCTACTCGCTTAGCAGGCGAGTGCCTTCAGCCACTCGGCCACCTCTCCCGAGAGGATCGGATTGTAGGGGCCCGGTGGGCTTCGTCTCCTGCGACAGCTCGCCCGGCCGCCAGCGCGTCTTGGGCGCCACGGCGTCGATGATCACGCGGTCGCGATGGCGCTGGATGGCTCGCAGCATGGAGTGGATCAGCTCGTCGCCGAGGTAGTGCGGCTCGAGCCCGAGGGCGAGCAGCTTGTCGTTCACGGCCCGGTAGTAGTGCTCCTCCGCCTCGACGCGCGGGTTCGGGTAGTGCTGCACCTCGGCCTGGATGCCGACCTCGGTGGCACATCGCTGCACGAGCCGCGCGAGCTCGAGCACGGAGAACTGCTCGGTGAACTGGTTGAAGACCCTGAACTCGCCCATCGCGGGCGGGTTGTTCACGGCGATCTCGACGCACTGGAGCGTGTCGCGCACGTTGAGGAAGCCGCGCGTCTGGCCGCCCTCGCCGTAGACCGTGATCGGGTGCCCGACTACGGCCTGCACGCAGAAGCGGTTGAGCGCCGTGCCGAACACCTCGTCGTAGTCGAAGCGCGTGACGAGCCGCGGGTCGAGCGCCGTCTCCTCGGTCTCGATGCCGTAGACCACGCCCTGGTTCAGGTCGGTGGCGCGCAGGCCCCAGACGCGGCAGGCGAAGTGCAGGTTGTGCGAGTCGTGCACCTTCGAGAGGTGGTAGATCGAGCCGGGGAGCTTCGGGTAGGGCAGCACGTCGGAGCGGCCCTTGTGGTGGATCTCGATGAAGCCTTCCTCGACGTCGATGTTCGGCGTGCCGTACTCGCCCATCGTGCCGAGCTTCACGATGTGGCAGTCGGGCACGTGGTCGCGCACCGCGAACATGAGGTTGAGCGTGCCGATCACGTTCGTCTGCTGCGTGAGCACCGCGTGGTAGCGCGACTTCATCGAGAACGGCGCCGAGGGCTGTTCCGCGTAGTGGATGACGACGTCGGGCGACACCTCCGCCACGACGCGATCGAGGAACTCGCCGTCGTGCACGTCGCCGATGAAGGGCTTGATGGAGCGTCCGGAAAGCTCCGCCCACGCGTCGAGCCGCTCGCTCAGCGAGGCGATCGGCGTGAGGGAATCAGTGGACTGCTGGACGTGCCAGAAGCGGCGAGAGAAGTTGTCGACTATCGAGACTTCGTGGCCGCGGGACGAAAGTCGCAGGGCCGTCGGCCAGCCCAAATAGCCGTCCCCTCCCAGAATGAGGACTTGCACAGGCGGTGACAATAGCGCCAGGACCCCTACGCTTGCCCTGGAGTAACGATCATTTACGAAAGTCTTCAACACACCAATGAGCACCCGGCGGCCGGCTCCAGCGGCCCCGGCTCCGCCGACCGAAGGCGTCGACGCTCCGCTGCTCGGGGACCGCATGCAGCACGCAGTCGCGGTGGTGATCCCGGCGTTCAACGAGGAGCACAGCGTGGGCGCGGTCGTGGAGCGGGTGCCGGCGGCGGTCTGCGGCGTGCCGACGGTGGTGCTCGTTGTGGACGACGGCTCGAGCGACGGCACGGCGGACGCGGCCCGCGCGGCGAACGCGGCGGTGGCGCGCCACCGCGCCAACCAGGGCGGCGGCGCCGCCCTGCGAACCGGCTACCGCATCGCCCGCGAGGGCGGCGCGCGCATCGTCGTGACGATGGACGCCGACGGCCAGCACCTGCCCGAGGAGATGGCGCGGCTGGTCGCGCCGATCGTGGACGGGACGGCCGATGTGGTGGTGGGCTCGCGCACGCTCGGCAGCGCGGACCCGAACACGTTCTCCCGCGAGCTCGGCCTGCGTGTCTTCAACCGGGTGCTGTCGGGGATCACGCACCAGACGATCACCGACTGCTCGAGCGGCTACCGCGCGGTGCGCGCGGATGCGCTCGGGGACCTCGTCCTGCGCCAGGAGCAGTTCCACGCCTCCGAGTTCCTGATCGAGTCGGTGAAGCGCGGCCTGCGGCTCGTGGAGGTGCCGGTGACGATCGCGGCGCGCACGCACGGTCAGACCAAGAAGGGCACCTCGCTGCGTTACGGCGCCGGCTTCGCCAGCGCGATCCTGCACACCTGGCTTCGCTAGCCGCTCAGCCGATACCAGTCCACGTAGCGGCCGCAGGCCTGCGACAGCGGGATCGTCTCGCCCGTGTCCCCGTGCCGGGTCGCCACTAGCGCACCGAGCGGCCGGTGGTCTTCTGAGATCAGCGCTCGCGTCACGCCCTTGGCGCCGAGCAGGCGCGCCGCCAGCGGGAGCCGCTCGGTCGAAGCGGTGACGGTCATCGGGCCGCCGTTGCTGCGCACGGTCCCCACCAGGAAGTAGGCCCCGAGGCGTTCCAGGTTCGCCGGCATGCGCCTGTCGAGCCCATCGGCTTGGACCCGCACGGGCTCGCGCGAGACGTATTGCAGCGAAAGGTCCCAGGATCCGGCGGGCAGCTGCAGCCGCTGGCTGGCCGACTGGCCTGCCCCTCGAATTACGGGCGACCAGTCGTCAGCGTGGCCCACCACCGGGTCGGGCAGCACGTGTGCCACCCCCGCCTGGCGTGAGAGCGCCCGGTCGCTCGCAACGGTGCAGTCCAGGCGAGCGGCGGGTTGGCCGTCCTCGGGCAGCACGTGCCGCGGCTGCGTGGGCCCGGTCCGCTCCCACAGGAGATAGGAGGGCGTGGTCATCACCAGCTTGAAGTTCTCCGGGGGGCTGCTGGCGAAGGGCGTGCGGGTGGTCACCACGTAGCGCACGCGGTCGAGCGAGGCCGGGTCGGCCGAGTCGAAGTCGAGCGGCTCGCCGCCGTGGAACGGCTTCTCCGGGTTGAGCCGCAGGCCCAGCGGCGTGTACAGGAACTGCGGGCGCGCGATCACTGCGCCGCGCAGCTCCCAGACGCCGAAGTCGTCGTTCACGAGGAAGAAGGTGGGCTGGCCGGCGACGCGCGCCCGGATCGGCGCGAGCTCGCGGTCGTGCGCGAGGGATCCCACCGGCGCATCGCGCAGCGCGAGGAAGCTCGACGCCGCCGCGGGCAGCAGCACGATCACGGCCAGCGGCGTTCGCAGCCGCTCGAGGCCACGCCGCGACGAGTGTCCCGGCTGGCGCCGCTGCGGCAGCAGCACGCTGGCGATCAGGAGCGTGACGAGCGGCGCCAGGATCGGCAGCGCCTTCGCGGCGTTGTACGGGTTCTTGGCGTGCGTGGCCCAGAGGTAGATGAGGAACGCCGCGAGCAGCCCCGCCGGCACGGTCACGTCGTCCTCCCGCCACCACCTCACCAGCGCCCAGGCCAGCGCGAGCAGCGCCAGCACGATGCAGATCACGGTGAGGAGGCGCGGGTGGGGTTGAAGCGGAAGTCGGACGCGAGCCAGACGCCCAGCGCCTGGGCCGGCGAGATCTTGTGCGCGAGGTTGCCCAGGCCGTTGGCCGGCTCGTGCGCGTAGTGCGAGCTGCTGAAGTGGATCATCCGCGCGATGTCCGGAGCCGTCAGCACGGCGCACACGAGCGCCCCGGCGCCGAACGGCAGGGCGGCGTCGCGGAGCAGCTCGATCCCGCGCTGAGCGAAGCCGGGGCCGGCCCGCAGGGCACTGGCTCCCAGGGCCACGGCCAGCACGCCCAGCGGCCAGACGATGGCGGTGTAGCTGTAGACGTAGAGACCGCCCGCGACCAGCACCCCGAGCGGCACCGCCTGCCGCGCTCGTGGCCAGCGCATCTCGCCTGCGAACTCGCGTAGGCCGAGCACGAACGCGAGCAGGAGCAGCGCCTCGATCGTCTCCTTGAAGGCGTCCTGGGCGAAGTAGGAGGCCGCCAGGTAGGCGAAGCCGGCGAGCAGCGCGCCAACCCAGCGCCAGCTGCGCCGCACGCGCTCGAGACCGCCGTACGCCGTGATCGCCGTGAGCACCGGGACCGCGAGCATCACCGCGGTGAACCCCTCGGCCACCGAGATCCCGAGGCCGCTGCCGAGCGTGCCGGCGAGCGCGTGAGGGCCGAGCGGGTAGCCGGGCTTCACCAGCATCACGTCCTGCTGGATCGTGTGCGTCTGGAGCCAGTAGGCGGCGCCGAGGTGCACCGACATGTCGTTGTTGTCGCCCATCCCGAGCACGCCGAAGCCGCCGCTGGCGATGAAGGGCAAGCCGACGAGCAGGAGCGACGCGCCGACCACCAGCGCCAGGTCCGGCACGCGGTCTCCCGGCGGATATGGCGCCGCCCACAGCACGAACGCGGAGGCCACCACGAGCACCGCGACCACCGCCGCCGCGGTGACCGTGCGACCGGGCAGCCACGACGCGATCTCCGTCACGCTCATCACCAGCGCGAAGCCCGCGGCCGGCGCGCAGTACGACGCGCGTTCCCAGCCGGACACCCGCCAGAGCGCGAGACCGATGGTGACCGAGGCCGCGAGCAGGACCGCCACCGCGGCATAGACCCCGAACACGGGTGTGAGGATAGTTGTGGCCCGGGGCGGCAGACTGTGGGGCGTGCTTCGCGTGCTCGTGGTCGCGGGAGTGGTCGTGTTGGTGCTCCTGGTGGCCAGCCAGGTGCTGCTGCCGCGAATCGCAGCGAGCCAGGTCGAGCACCGCCTGACGAAGGACGGCGGTCACGCGAAGGCGTCGCTCAGCGCGTTCCCGGCGCTGCGTCTCCTGTTCCAGCACGGCGACGAGATCAAGGTGACCGGCGACGGCCTTCGCTTTGACCTCGGGGGCCCGCGGATGCAGGTGTTCCAGAAGCTCGACGGCTTCAAGCGCGTGCACGTGCACCTGACGAACGTGACCGCCGGGCCGTTCGCGACCAGGAGCTTCGCCCTCGACCGCGGCGCCGGCTCGGACACCTACACGCTCGTCGTGCGCACGAGCTTCACGCCGAGCCAGCTCGCCGGCTACCTCGGCTCGCAGGTGGGGGGCGGGCTCGGTGGCCTGTTCGGCGGCCTGGCGGGTGGCCTCGTGGGCGGCTCGACGCCGGTGCCGGTGGACGTGAGCGCGCAGCTCGAGAGCCGGGGAGGAACGGCCCACGTGGTGTCAGGCGCGGGCACGGTGGCGGGCATACCGTTGGGTCCGCTGCTGGAGGTCGTGGCCGCGACGATCGTCGCCCAGCTCTAAGCGCTCTCACATGTTTGTGGCGGGGTCGCCGGGGTAACTGCGAGCCATGGAGCTTCCACCCACGCCGGATCCGAACGGACCGGAGATCGCGGATGACTCACTCCAGCTGTTCCTCGGCGAGGTCCGCCGCCACCCGCTGCTGAGCGCGCCGCAGGAGATCGAGCTGGCCAAGCGCGTGGAGCGCGGCGACATGGAGGCGAAGGAGCGCATGATCAACTCGAACCTCCGGCTGGTCGTCTCGCTCGCCAAGCGCTACCAGGGCCACGACCTGCCGCTGCTCGACCTGATCCAGGAGGGGATGTTCGGGCTGATCAGGGCGGTCGAGAAGTTCGACTGGCGCAAGGGCTTCAAGTTCTCCACCTACGCGACCTTCTGGATCCGCCAGGCGATCCAGCGCGGCGTGGGCAACAAGTCGCGGACCATCCGCATCCCCGTCCACATCGGCCAGCGCGAGCGCAAGATCGCCCGCGCCGAGGGCGAGCTGGCCGTCCGAGCTCGGGCGCCCGCCGAGCGACGAGGAGATCGCGGAGCCGCCGAGCTGCCGCTCCAGCAGGTGCTGGAGGTGCGCGCCGCGGCGCGCGCGACGACGAGCCTCGACCGGCCGCGTGGGCGACGCCGGCGACAGCGCCTTCGGCGAGCTCCTGCCGAGCGACGAGCCGGCGCCCGCGGAGGAGGTCGAGGTCAGGCTCAGCAGGCAGACGCTGCGCCGCGCCGTCGACCGGCTGCCCGAGCGCGAGCGCGACGTGGTGAAGCTGCGCTACGGCATCGACGGCGACGACCCGGCGCCGCTGCGCGAGACCGGACGGCGGCTCGGCATCTCGCCCGAGCGCGTACGCCAGCTCGAGACGCGCGCGCTCGAGCACCTGGCCGAGGCGCGGGAGCTCGAGGGGCTGCGGGAGGTGGCGGCGTGACCGACAAGCGCAGGGACAACGACGAGGACGAGCGCCCGGAGCGTGAGCTCGAGGACATGGAGCGCCGATCCGAGAAGCTCGAGCAGGAGATCGAGGAAGCGCGCGGAGACTGGGAGGCCAAGAAGTCGGACGAGTCTGTCCCCGGCGCCCAGCCCGACGAAGAGCCGGACGACTGATCAGTCTTCGTCGGCGCCGTGGATGCTGAACGGCAGCGTCTGTTGGTGGTGCCCATCGAGATAGAGCTCGAAGGTGTGGGTGCCCTCCTCGAGAGCCTCGAACTGGACGAACATGGCCACCATGTGGCTGCCCTCCCAGCCGGGGGACTTGCGCGGGTTGGGCGGCCCGAGCGCGAGCTCCGTGACGATGTCGTCAAGCTCACCCAGCTGAGGGTCGAGGATGCGCAGCAGCACCTCGTGACTCTCTGACAGCTCCTCGTCGGCGAACAGGAAGCGGATCGCCACGAACGTGCCCACCCGCGCGGGGAAGCCGGGCACGCGCGCCGCGTCGATCTGCGCCCCAACGATCGTGGCGAGGCTGCCGTTTACCTCGGCGTACCTGCAGGGAATGGCCCAGTCGATGCGCACGGTCGCAGAGGGTAGCCTCGCGGGACGCTTCACGCCGCGCTCGCGCCGGGCGTGATGGAATTGGCCACTCGTCATGAGCGTGGAGCTCACAGGAAGCGCGCCCGCCAGGCCGCGCGGCCGGCGCCGCCCCGCGTTCGACGCGGCGGACAAGCTGGTGCGGCTGGCGCGGTCGCGGCCGATCACGCTGCTCACCGCGGCGTGCGTCGCGATCGCGGCGCTGTCGCTGCTGCTGCCGTCGGCACCCACCTACGACCCGTTCTCGTGGCTGATCTGGGGTCGCGAGATCACCCACCTCGAGCTGCACACCGCCGACGGCCCGTCATGGAAGCCACTGCCCGTGGCGATCACCACGCTGCTGGCGCCCACCGGCGCCGCGGCGCCGTGGCTGTGGCTCGTGGTGGCCCGCACCGGCGGCGCTGATGGCGCTCGTGGGCTGCTACCGGGTGGCCGCCGAGGATCGCGGGGCTGGCCGGCCGGGCTGATCGCCGGGGCGTGCCTGGTCCTCAGCCGCGAGTGGCTGCGCGACTCCTGGCTCGGGAACTCGGAGGGGATCGTGCTGGCGTTCCTGCTGTTCGGGGTCGAGCGGCACATGCGCGGGGACCGCAAACAGGCGCTCGTGCTGGGGTTCCTCGCGTGCCTGCTGAGGCCGGAGGTCTGGCCGTTCGTCGGGCTCTACGGCGTCTGGCTCTGGTTCGCCGAGCCGGCACTGCGGCGCCTCAGCGTGGTGCTCGCGGCGATCATCCCGCTGCTCTGGTTCGTGCCCGAGCTGATCGGCTCCGGCGACCCCTTCCGGGCGGCCGCGCGCGCAAAGATCCCGGCGCCCGGCTCGAGGGTCCCGGCGCTCTCGCCGCACCCGGTGTCGGTGCTGATCGACGACGCGCGCGACGTCCTGATCAAGCCCGCGATCTGGGGCTTCGCGATCGGGCTGGCCCCCTACCTCCTGTTCTGGCGACGGCTCGAGAAGGTCACGCTCGCGCTGGGGGTCTGGGCGGTGGCGTGGTTCTGGGTCGTTGCGGCGATGACCGCCCACGGCTACTCGGGCAACCCGCGCTACCTGATCGCGCCGGGCGGCCTCGCCTGCGTGGTGGCTGGTGTGGGCTGGGCGCGGCTCGGCGGAGCGATCGCATCGAGGGTGCCCGCGCCGCGCGCGCTCGTCGGGGCGGTGCTGGCGCTCGCGCTGGTCGCAGTGTCGCTGCACTACGTCCGCCCGCGGGTGGATCTGCTCAAGGCCGAGGCGCGGATCATGAGCCACGAGGCGCACATCACGAGCGGCCTCTCGAAGGCGATCGCGCGCGCGGGCGGGGCGAGCCATCTGCGCGCCTGCGGGACCCCCTACACGGGTCCGTTTCAGGTGCCGCGCGTAGCCTGGGACCTGCACATCCACATCGACGCGGTCGGGCTCGATCCCGGCGCCGCCGGGCGTGGTGTTCCAGGCGCCGCTCGTACCCGGGTCGCCTCCGGTGCCGATGAGACGGCCCGCTTCCGGCCCGTGGCGGCCGCCGGCCCGTGGCGCGTGTTCGCCTCATGCGGGCCATTACCCCACACGGTTGAGCTATCTTCCCCGCCCGATGGCCACGGTCTCGGTACGCCGGCGTCCCTTCTCTGATTTCCGATTGAGGAGTCTGGCTCGCGGCAACGTGTTGCTGACCGTCGTGGGCCTGGCCGCGCTCACTGGGCTGTCGGCGTACCTGCGGATGCGCTCGTTCAACGCGGCGTTCTGGATCGACGAGGGCCTGTCGGTCGGGATCGCCTCGACCACCCGTTCTCGACATCCCGCGGCGTGCTGCGCCAGGACGGCTCGCCGCCGCTCTACTACATGCTGCTGCACGTCTGGATGGGCGTGTTCGGCGACGGGCGAGGCCGCGACGCACGCGCTGTCGCTGATCTTCGCGCTGCTCGCGATCCCGGTCGCGCTGTGGGCGGGCGCGAGCCTGTTCGGCCGAGCGCGCCGGCTGGTTCGTGCGCCGTCGCTGCTGCGCGCTCAACCCGTTCCTCACGCACGTACGCGCAGGAGACGCGGATGTACTCGCTGCTCGCGCTGCTCGCGCTGCGTGACCGACGGCCTGCTTCCTGCATGCGTTCGTGCTCCGCCGGCGCGGCTACCTGCCCGTGCTTCGGCCGTCCGCTGGCCGCTGCTGCTCTACACGCACAACTGGGGCGCTCTTCTTCGGCGCCGGCGCCGCTGGCTCGCGTTCGCTGCTCGCTCGTCTCGCCGAGCGACGACCGGCGCGCGCTCGTGCGCGACGGCGCCCTCGCCTTCGGCGGCGCCGCTGCTGCTCTACCTGCCGTGGCTGCCGACGCTGCTGTTCCAGGCCGCGCACACCGGCGCGCCGTGGGCGAACGCGCCGCGCTTCGGCGACCTGCTCCAGGCGCCTCGATCGACTGCTCGGCGGCGGACGCGCGGCGCGTTCGTCGCTGCTGCTCGGGCGGCGGCCGGCCTCGGCGCCTGGTGCGCGCGCGCGAGCGCGCGCGCGGCCGCGAGCGCGACGCGCGGTGCTCGCGGCTGCTCGCCGTCGTCGCGGGACGCTGCTCGTCGCCTGGCTGATCTCGCAGATCTCGCCGGCGTGGGCGTCGCGCTACTTCGCCGTCGCTCGTCGGGCCCGCTGCTGCTGATCGCCGCTCGGGCTCGTCGCACCCGGCGGCGCTCGGCCTCGTCGCGCTCGGCGCTCGTCGTCGTCTTCTGGCTCCCGTTCACGGCGATCGCACGCACAAGAGCAACGTGCGCGACGTCGCGCGCGAGGCCAGCGCCGGCGCTGAAGCCGCGGCGACCTCGTCATCGTCGACCCAGCCGGAGCAGGTGCCGCGTGCGTCGACTACTGACCTGGCGCCGGGCACGCGCTACGCCGACGCGAGTTCGGGCCCGTCAGACAGGACACGCGGCTCACGGACTGGCGTCGACGCCCTCGACGCGCCTGAAGGCGCACGACGCCGGCGAAGCGACCTCGTAGCCGCTGCTGCGACCGTGCCGCGTCGGCGGCCAGCGTGCTGCTCATGCGTCCGATCATCGGACAGCGACAGCCGACCGTGGAACGCTCCCTGGACGCAGCTCGTGCGCCAGCGCTCGGCCGAGTGGGCGGCGCGATCCGCAGTGACCGACAGTTCAAGCTGGACGTCGCTGACCTCGTTCGACCGCGGCGATGCGCCCCGTGGGCTCCGTGCCGCTGCTCTACACCAAGGTGGAAGCGGGTTAGTGATCGAAGCGAACTTGGTAGTAATCCAGGCAGAGTGATCGGGGCCGACCCGGTTCGTACGCCCGAATAGGCCCACTCGTCGTCACCCCCGCCCCGACCTCATGTCCGATATGTCGCAGACTCCCAGCGATCTCAGCACGCCCGACGAGCGTCGTGAGGCCCTGCTGCGCAAGCCCACCGTGGTGCTGGGCGCCGGGCCGGCCGGGCTGACCGCCGGCTACCTGCTCGCCAAGCGCGGCCTGCCGGTGATCGTGCTCGAGGCCGAGGACCAGGTCGGCGGCCTCGCGAAGACCGAGGAGCGCGACGGCTACCGCTTCGACCTCGGCGGCCACCGCTTCTTCACCAAGGCCAGGAGGTCGACGACCTCTGGCACGAGGTGCATGCGACGAGGAGTTCCTGCTGCGGCCGCGGCATGTCGCGCATCTACTGGAACCGGCAAGTTCCTCGACTACCCGCTGCGCGGCCCGGACGTGATCAGGAAGCTCGGCCCCGTCGAGCTGACGCGCGTCGTTCGGCTCCTACCTGTGGCGCGGCCGTCAAGCCGAAGGGCAAGCGAGGACAGCCTCGAGGAGTGGGTCTCGAACCGCTTCGGCAGGCGCCTGTTCAACCTCTTCTTCAAGTCCTACACCGAGAAGGTCTGGGGCGTGCCCACCTCCGAGATCCGCGCCGAGTGGGCCGCCCAGCGGATCAAGGGCCTGTCCTTCTTCAGCGCCGCCAAGGCCGCCTTCTTCGGCAACAAGGGCAACAAGGTGAAGAGCCTGATCTCCGAGTTCCACTACCCGCGCTTCGGCCCGGGCCAGATGTGGGAGGCGATGACCGCCGAGATCCGCCGGCTCGGCGGCGAGGTGCGCCTCGAGACCGCCGGTCGAGCGAGCTCGTGGTCGAGAACGGCCGCGTCGTGGAGGTGCAGGCCGGCGGCGAGGCGATCGAGCCCGGCGAGTGATCTCGTCGCTGCCGCTGCGCGCGACCGTGGGCATGACGCCGCCCGCTCGCGCCGCCCGAGACGCGCGAGGCGGCCCGCGGGCTGCGCTACCGCGACTTCCTCACGGTGGCCCTGGTCCTCGACGGCGAGGACCTCTTCCCGGACAACTGGATCTACATCCACGAGCCCGACGTGCAGGTCGGCCGGATCCAGAACTACCGCTCCTGGAGCCCGTGGATGGTGCCCGACGAGACCAAGGCGTGCGTCGGGCTCGAGTACTTCTGCTTCGAGGGCGACGAGCTGTGGACGATGAGCGACGAGGACCTCGTCAAGCTCGCCACCAAGGAGCTCGCCCAGCTCGGCCTCGGCGACGCGCGAGAAGGTCGAGCGCGGCTACGTGGTGCGCGTGCCCAAGGCGTACCCGATGTACGACGCGGACTACGCGCGAGCGCGTGGACTCGATCCGGGAGTGGCTCGACACGATCGAGAACCTCCAGCAGGTCGGCCGCAACGGGCTGCACCGCTACAACAACTCGGATCACTCGATGCTGACCGCCATGCGCGCGGTGGAGAACATCACCGCCGGCACCGAGCACGACATCTGGGCGGTGAACGCCGAGAGCGTCTACCACGAGGAAGACGTGAAGGACGAGCACCCGTATCGCGAGGCGCCCGAGACGCCCGCGATGAAGCAGCCAGTCGCCAGCGAGACCTAGAACGCAAATCGCCGGCGCTTCTTCGCGCCGGCGATTGCTTTTCGGTGGGCTAGCTGCCGGCCGGGAGGTCCCGGCCGGCGCTAGGTCTTTTAGTTGTGGAGCTGCAGATCACCAGACGGTCGAGCGAGTTAGCAGCCTGACGCTGCTGCGCGTGCATCTCCCAGAGACGCTGTCGCCGCGGCGATCGTCGCCGGCGGCGAGCGTGCAGCTCTTGTTGGCGCCCTGATCGGGCACAGGGCGATTCGACCGCCCTGCCTTGTGGGCTGACGTGTACGAGTCGCGCTGCCAGCCCGGCTGCGGTTGGCCACGCATGACCTTGACCGCTCACCGCCGAGGCGCCGGTCATCGTCTGCACCGCTGTCGCTCGTGCCGCTGCTCGGCCCGGCCGGGCCGGTCGACGCCGGTCAGGTAGCCGGTTGCCACCGGTCGCTGAACGTGGTGCCCTGAGTTGTCAGCGACCGGGACGGACCTGGTTACCAACCGGACCCTGGTTACCAGCGGCGCCCTTGTCGCCGGTGGCGCCCTTGTCGCCGGTCGCACCCTTGTCGCCGGTGAGGCCCTTGGCACCCTGATCACCGGTGGCACCCTTGTTGCCCACGGCGCCCTGGGTTCCGACGGGACCCTGGTTGCCCACGGGCCCTGGTCACCCGCGGCCCCTGGTTGCCCGCGGCACCCTGTTGCCGGTAGCGCCCTGGTTACCCGTGGCACCCTTGTCGCCGGTCGGACCCTGGAGGCCGACAGGACCCTGCGGACCCGCGGGACCCTGATCGCCGGTGAGGCCCTTGGCGCCCTGTCCCGTCAGCCCTTGGCGCCCTGATCGCCGGTGGCACCCTTCTCACCGTTCGCGCCGTCGGTCCCGTTCGTGCCGTTGGTGCCGTTGGCACCGTCGTCGCCCTTGGCGCCGTTGTCGCCGTCGGTGCCGTTGTTGCCCGTCGGACGCCGTCGTGCCGTTCGTGCCGTTCGTCACCGTTCGCGCCGTCGGTGCCGTTCGTGCCGTTGGTGCCGTTGGTGCCGTTGGCACCGTCGTCGCCCTTGGCGCCCTGGTCGCCGGTGGCACCCTTCGACCGCCGGGCCCTCGTGCCGGTCGCGCCGTTCGCACCGTTCGCGCCGTCGGTGCCGTTCGTGCCGTTGGTGCCGTTGGTGCCGTTCGCACCGTCGTCGCCCTTGGCACCGCTGGTCGCCGTCGGTGCCGTTGTCGCCCTCGGGCCGTTGGTGCCGTGCGGTCCCGTTGCGGGCCGTCGGTGCCGTTCAGCGCCGTCCGTGCCGTCGACGCCGTCCTTGCCGTCGGTGCCGTTGGTGCCGTTGGTGCCGTTCGTGCCGTTGGCACCGTTCGTCACCCTTCGCACCCTGGTCGCCGGTGGCACCGTTCTTGCCGTTGGTGCCGTCGGTGCCGTTCGTGCCGTTGGTGCCGTTGGCGCCGTCAGTGCCGTTCGCACCGTTGGTGCCGTTGCGCCATCGGTGCCGTTCGTACCGTCGTGCCGTTGGCGCCGTCGGTGCCGTTCGTGCCGTTCGTGCCGTTCGCGCCGTCAGTGCCGTTGGCACCCGGTCGCCCGCGGACCCTGGTGCCGGTGGCACCCTGGTCCCCGTCAGGACCCTTGTCGCCGCGCGGACCCTGAAGGCCCTGCGGACCCTGCGGGCCAGGAGGACCCTGCACGCCGGCCAAGCCCTGTACACCGGCCAGGCCCTGCACGCCGGCCAGGCCCTGCACACCAGCCAGGCCCTGCACGCCGGCCGCGCCCTGCGGACCCTTCGAGCCCGTCGGGCCCTTCGGCCCCCTCGGCCCAGTGGCCTCCGACGAAGCGCGCTTCTTCTTCTTCTTCGCGGTCGCGTGGATCTTGGCCTTGTGGCCACGGGACGTGCTCGCGTCCGCGTTCGTCGTTGCGATGACGAGCAGTCCAGCGATGAGGCTGACGCTCAGGAACAGCCGGAACAGCAGGGTACGGTTCATCTTTGGAAATCCTTTTCCCTCGCACCCGAGCCGGACCAGCGGCCTGCGGGCGAAACGAGTCCTGGGTCTTGGACGGTGAGGCAGGCATCCGGCCCGCCCGTCTTTCGAACGTAACCCGACCTAGATCATTTGTCTAGAACCAGAGACCCTGACTAAACACCTTTTTTCGACACCCGCGAGCGTCCAGAAAGTGTCCAGGTCAGAGCTCCCAGAAACGCACAGCGCCGGCGCGTTTTCCGCGCCGGCGCTGGCTTTCCGTGGGCTAGCTGCCGGCCGAGCAGAACCCGGCCGGCGCTAGGTCTTTAGCTGTACGCGATGTTCCAGGAGATCCAGCCTGCGAATCCAGCGCTCGAGCTGTCGCGCTTCACCTCCCATTCGACCGGGTCGCCGCTGCCGGTGTTCACGGTGCCAGTGAACTGGCAGCTCGTGGCCGTACCCGTGATCTGGCAACTGGCGGCGTAGTCGGAGCTGCCCGCCTTCCTGAGCGTGAAGGTGAACGTGTGTCCGGCACCCGGAGCCGTCTGGATCTTCACCGTGAACGAGCTGATCGTGAAGACCGGCCCGAGCACGTCTCCCGTGCCGTCCGAAGACGCACTGGCAATCCCGAAGCCCTGAACCCCACCGATATAGCGGGTATTCGCGGACCCGATTCCCCAGCTGCTCTGGCTGGTGAACACGGAGGAGCCAACGAGGGCGATACCGCCGGTGGGACCTGCCGGGCCCTGGTTGCCGGTGGCACCCTTGTCGCCGGTGGCACCCTTGTCGCCGGTCACGCCCTTTGCGCCCTGATCGCCAGTCGGGCCCTTGGCACCTTGATCGCCGGTGGCACCCTTGGCGCCGTCGGTCCCGTTCGTGCCGTTCGTGCCGTTGTTGCCATCGGTGCCGTTGGCTCCCGGGTTGCCGTCGGCCCCGTTAGCTCCCGGATTGCCGTCGGCCCCGTTAGCTCCGGGGTTGCCGTCAGGGCCCTTGTCGCCCTGCGGACCCTGGATGCCCTGCGGACCCTGCGGGCCGGGAGGACCCTGATCGCCGTCCTATGATCGACACCTTGGCACCCTGATCGCCGTCCAGACCCTTGGCACCCTGATCGCCATCGCAGACCCTTGGCACCCTGATCGCCATCGAGACCCTTGGCACCCTGATCGCCAGTGGCACCCTTCTCACCCACCGGACCCTGATCGCCGGTCGCGCCCTTGTCGCCGTTGGCGCCGTCAGTGCCGTTCGCACCGGGGTTGCCGTCAGTGCCGTTCGCACCGGGGTTGCCGTCGAGGCCGTTGTCACCCGGGTCGCCCTGGGGACCCTGATCGCCGGTGGCGCCCTGCGCGCCGGGAGCGCCGTCAACGCCGTTGGCACCCGGGTCGCCGTTGGCACCCGGATCGCCGTCAGGACCCTTGTCGCCGCGCGGACCTTGCAGGCCCTGCGGACCCTGCGGGCCAGGAGGACCCTGGTCACCGGCCAGGCCCTGCACACCGGCGAGACCCTGGACACCAGCCAGGCCCTGCACGCCAGCCGCGCCCTGCGGACCCTTCGAGCCCGTCGGGCCCTTCGGCCCCCGCGGCCCCGTGTCCTGCGACGAAGCACGCTTCTTCTTCTTTTTCTTCGCGGTCGCGTGAGTCAGAGCGTGGTGGCTGCGCGAAGTGCGAGCCTCGGCGCTCGAGGTGATTGCGACCATCAGCACGACGATGAGGCTGATGCTCAAGAGCATCCGCCAAAACGGACGGTTCATCTCTGGAAATCCTTTTCCCTCGGCACCCGAGCCGGACCAGCGGCCTATCGGGTGGGACGAGTCCTGGGTCTTTGATTCGAGGGCCGGCTTCCCGGCCTCCCCGTCACCCGAAAGTAACCCCGCCTAGACCATTTGTCTAGATCCGGACGCCTCGGCTAAACACCTTTTTGGCGCGTGTGCCGCGTCCAGGAAATGGCGCAGATGCACCTCCGCAATCAGGAATCGCTCAAGCTCGATCCCCATCCGCCGATACGGACAGGAGTAAGTCCGCGATCCCGGCCCCCAGAGAGAAATGATCGAAGCTTCTGCTCCCAAGCCCCTCAAGGTGACTCGCTTCCGGGCGGTCGCCGCGGTCGTCGTCGTCGTGGCGGCAGCCCTCATCGTCTGGCTCGTCGTGCGCGGCGGGAACGACAACTCCAGCTCGCCCACCAGCGCCACCACACGCGCCATCCCGGCCGCGGCTTCGCCCGCCGACCTGGCCGCGGTGGCGAGCTCGGTCAAGCACCCCCTCTACTGGATCGGCGGCAAGTCCGGTTTCACATATGAGCTGACCAGGGCGAAGAACGGGAACCTCTGGGTTCGCTACCTCCCGGCCGGCGTCGCCGTGGGCGACACGCGCCCCAACTTCCTGACGATCGGCACCTATCCGGAGTCGAACGCGCTGAAGAACGTGCAGGCGATCGCGAAGAAGAAGGGCGTGCAGTCGTTCAGCGTGCCCAGCGGAGGCATGGCCGTTCAGTACACGGCGCGCCCGAGCAGCGTCTACGTCGCCTTCCCCGCGAGCAACCAGCTGATCGAGATCTACGACCCGGCGCCGGCCACCGCTCGCAGCATCGCGACGTCGGGCGATATTCAGCCAGTCGGCTGATCCCGCAGCAGACCTAACCGAGTCTTCCAGCGGGGAGGACGGGCAAGATGACCCTGGTGGTCTCCTGGCTCGTCTTCCCGCTGGTGCTTGGCGTGCTCTGCCTGGGGTGCGGACTCCTGCTCGAGGCGGCGGCCGGACTGCAGCTTCCGCGCCCGCTTGTGCTCCCCGCTGGGCTGGCGGTGGTGGTCGTCCTCGCGCAGATCACCACCTGGAGCTCGGCGACGGCCCGTGCGACCACGCCGGTGGTGGTACTGGCGGCCCTGGCGGGCATCGCGCTCAGGCCCCCATGGAGGACCAGCTGGAGGGCCATTCGCTGGCCCCTGGGCGCCGCGGTCGCGGTCTTCGTCGTCTACGCGGCCCCGATCGTGCTGTCCGGCGAGTCCACGTTTGCGGGCTACGTGAAGCTCGACGACACCGCCACCTGGTTCGCCCTCACCGACCGCGTGATGAGCCACGGCCGCGACCTGAGCGGCCTACCCGTCTCCACCTACGACCTGGTGCTGAAGAGCTACCTCGGCACCGGCTATCCGGTGGGCTCGTTCCTGCCGCTCGGGGTGGGCCACCAGCTGGTGGGAGTGGACATCGCCTGGGTGTTCCAGCCCTACCTGGCCTTCCTCGCGGCCATGGTCTCGCTCTCGCTGTACTGGATCACGCGCACGCTGCTCCCCTCGCGCGCGCTGGCCGCCCTGGCCGCGTTCGCGGCGCCGCTGGCGGCGATCCTCTACGGCTACGCGCTCTGGGGCGGAGTGAAGGAGCTGATGGGCGCAGCACTGGTGATGCTCACCGCAGCCCTCGCCGCCGATGCCGCCCGCGAGGCCAGGACCGGCCGCCAGCTGGTGCCGATCGCTGTGGCCTCCGCGGCCACCGCCTCGGCGCTGAGCGCGGGGGCGGCGATCTGGATCGGGCCGCTCCTGGTCGGCGCGCTGATCGCCGCGTTCCTGTTCCAGCGCCGCGACGTGCCCGCGCGCCAAGTGCTCGTGTTCGTGCCGCTGGCGCTGCTGCTCTCCGCCCCGGCCATATCCGCCGCCACCACATTCGTCTCGCCGGGCGCGAAGCACACGCTCACGAGCGGCGACGAGCTCGGCAACCTCGACCGGCCGCTGAGGGCGGCGCAGGCGCTCGGCATCTGGCCGGCGGGCGACTTCCGTGTGGATCCGAGCCACACCTGGCTCACCTACACGCTGCTCGGCGTGCTCACGGTCTCGATGGTGCTCGGCCTCGTCCTCGCGCTGAGAGCGCGCAGGTGGGAGCTGCCCCTGTGCGTCATCGGCGTGACGATCGGGCTGCTGGTGGTCACGCACTTCGGCTCGCCGTGGGTGGACGGCAAGGCCCTGGCGACCGCCTCGCCGGTGTTCATCCTGGCCGGGATGGCGGGTGCCGGCGCCGTCTTCTCGCGCGGTAGGCGGATAGAGGGCACTGTGCTGTTCGTCGCGATTCTCGGCGGGGTGCTGTGGTCCGACGCGCTCGCCTACCGGGACGTGAGCCTCGCGCCGCGCCCGCAGCTCTCCGAGCTGGAGCACATCGGCACGCTCCTGAAGGGCAAGGGACCCACGCTGATGAACGACTACGAGCCCTACGGCCCGCGGCATTTCCTGCGGAGCGGCGCGCCCGAGGGCGCGTCCGAGTATCGCTACCGCCAGGATCGCCTGCTGGACAACACGCTGCTGCCGAAGGCGAATTTCGCGGACCTCGATCGCTTCCAGCAGGCCGGCATCCTCGAGTACCGCTCGATCGTGCTCCACCGCTCGCCGGTGGAGAGCCGGCCGCCGGCCCCGTACTCGCTGATCTGGAAGGGCCACTACTTCGAGCTGTGGCAGCGGCCCGCCTCGGGTCCGCAGGTGATCGACCACCTCCCGCTCGGCTCCGGGAACAACCCCGGGGCCGAGCCCGCGTGCGCGAGCGTGCTGGCCGAGGCGACCAAGGTCCCAGCCGGCGGGCGCCTTGCCGCCCCGCTGCGCACCCCGCCGACGATCGTGCCGCTGCCCGCCAACCGAGCCCCGCTTGGCTGGGCGCCGAACCCGTCCAATCCGGGCTCGCTTACACCCGGGACGGCCGGGGCGATCGATGTCGGCGTGGTCGTGCCCCGCGACGGCGTCTACTCGGTCTGGATCGGGGGCTCGTTCAGCGCGAGGGTGCGGATCTACGTCGACGGCAAGCTCGTGGGGTCGCGGCGCAACGGGCTCGAGTGGGAGCAGTACCAGCAGCTCGGCAACGTGCGGCTCACCGCGGGCCAGGTGCACGACGTGCGGTTGGTCTACGACGGCACCAGCCTTCTCCACCCCGGCAGCGGAGACGCGCCCACTGCCCATCGGGCCGCTCTGCGTTCGCCAGCCAGACCGCCGACGTTCCGGTCACCTACGTGCCCGCCACGCAGGCGCGGTCGCTCTGCGGCCACTACCTCGACTGGGTGGAGGCGATCGGTCCCGGCTAGTCCGGGAGCCGGGCTACGGCGCAACTTGGCCGAGCAGCCCGCTAGTTTTAGACGCCGTGAGCAGTCGCAAGGAGCAGAAGGAAAAGCTCCGCCAGGAACGTCTCGCCCGTGAGCAGGCGCAGGCCCAGGCGGCTGCTCGCCGTCGCCGCTTTCAGATCGGCGGAGGCGTGATCCTCGCGGCCGTGGCCGTCGTGGTCGTGGTCGTGCTGCTCGTCGGCGGTGGGTCGAGCAACTCGGGCGCCAGCCCCGGAGGCTCGAATTCGAACACCAGCGGCAGCGGCACCCAGGCGGGGCTCGAGACGGGCGCCGCACCCTGGCCGCCCGAGTACAGCTTCCTCGCGCAGCGCCTTGCCGCCTACAACTTCCCCCAGCAGAGCGACATCGGCTACCACGAGCACGCCAAGCTCTTCATCTACGTGAACGGGAAGCAGGTCACGGTCCCGGCGAACTTCGGGATCGACCCGCAGGGGCGCTTCATCGCCCCCCTCCACACGCACGACACCACCGGCGTGATCCACATGGAGTCCGAGAAGCCGTACCCGTTCACGCTCGGCGAGGCCATGAACATCTGGGGAGTGAAGTTCACCAACGACCAGCTCGGCGGCTACAAGGCGGGCGTGGATGGGAACGTCCTCGAGCTGTGGGCGAACGGCAAGAAGGTCGCGGACCCCGTCAACTACAAGATGAAGCGCCACGACATCCTGATTCTCGGCTACGGGAAGCCCGGCTCGTTCCCGACGAAGAAGAGCTACACCTTCGAGGCCGGCCTCTAGTCGGTTCCGGGCCGGGCGTGGAGACACTCTCCTTCGAGGGCTTCCCGCGTGAGACGTTCCGCTGGTTCGCCGGCATCGAGGCCGACAACTCGAAGCGCTTCTTCACGGCGGAGCGCGACATCTACGACCGGGCCGTCCGCGGCGCGCTCGAGGCGCTGCTGGAGGAGCTCGCCGACGACCTCGGCGGCCACGTGAGGATGTTCCGCCAGAACCGCGACATCCGCTTCTCCGCGGACAAGTCGCCCTACAAGACGACGACCTACGGGCTGATCCACGAGCGCCCGGAGAGCCGCGCGCCGCTGTATGCGCAGCTGTCGGCCAAGGGCCTGTTCGCCGGCACGGGCTACCACGTGCTGAGCCCCGATCAGCTGACCCGCTTCCGCGACGCGATCGTGGACGACCGCAGCGGCCCCGAGCTCGAGCGGGTGCTCGCGGCCGTGGAGGGCGCAGGCGTCGAGACCTTCGGCGAGGCGCTGAAGACCGCGCCGCGCGGCTATCCGCGCGACCACGAGCGGATCACGCTGCTCAGGCACAAGGCGCTGTTCGCCGGGCGCCGGCTGGGCGCGGGTGGGAGCGGAATCCGCCGCGGGGCCGCGCTCGACCACGCCCGCTCCACCTGGGCGGCCTGCGCGCCGCTCAACGCCTGGCTCGACCAGCACGTGGGCTACTAGCGAGAGTACGATCGACGCATGCCCGACCGCCTCTACTTCACCGACTCGGACGAGTCCAACGCGATGATCGCCTCGGACCCGCTGGCGCTGCTCGTGGGTTTCGCGCTCGACCAGCAGATCACCGTCCAGAAGGCCTTCTCGGGACCGCTGGCCCTGAAGGAGCGCCTCGGCGGCTCGACGCCGCCACGCTGGCCGTCGGCCGACCTCGAGCCGGTCTTCCGCGAGAAGCCGGCGATCCACCGCTACCCGGGGTCGATGTCCAGGCGCGTGCACGAGCTGGCGGTGTACGTCCGCGACAACTACGACGGCGACGCCGCCCGCGTCTGGACCGACGCCGCGAACGCCACCGAGCTGCGCGCCAACCTCGCCGATCTCCCCGGCTTCGGCGAGATGAAGGTGAAGTCGATGGGCGCGGTGCTCGCGAAGCGGTTCGGCGTGGAGGCGGCGCAGGAGCTGGTGCCCCCGCATCCGACCCTCGGGGACGTGGACTCGCCCCAGGCGCTCCTGGACTACCAGGCGGCCAAGCGAGCGCACAAGGCCGAGTGGTCGAAGGTCCGGGCGGCCCGCTAGCCGCCCGTCTGAGCCAGCAGCCAGTCGCGCACCGCGGCGCCAACGGCCGCCAGATCGCTCCTCAGGCTGTGGTTCCCGGCCACCTGCACCACGCTGCGTGTAGGCCCGGCGGGCGGCATGCCGAAGGGGTCGCCCGACCCCTGCACCACCAGCATCGGAACGCGGACCGCATCGAGCTCCGGCAGCCTGCTCGGTGTCGGCGCCGCCGCCGACTTGCGCTGCGGCGGCTGAAGCGGGAACGCCAGGCACAGCACGCCCGCGGCGCCCGTCGCCTCTGCCGTGCGGCACGCCACGCGTGCGCCCGAGGAGCGGCCACCCACGATCAGCGGCAGCCCGGCCAGGTCGCTCTCCCGCAGCTGCGCGACCACCGCGATCCAGGCGGTGTCGAGCTGGTGCGCGGGGGCGGGAGAACGCCGCCCGGCCACGCGGTAGGGCTGCTCCACCAGCGCCACGCTGACCCCCACGGAGAGCGCGGCGTCGGTGGCGGCCACCAGGTCCCGCGAACTCACCCCGCCGCCCGCTCCGTGACCGAGCACCAGCGCCGCCCTAGGCTGCTCGGCGGGGTGCAGGTACGCGTTCGCCTGGCCGTGGGGGGTGTCCAGCGCCAGGGTCTTCACGAGCTCGCCTTCTTCGGCTTCAGCAGCTGGTCGGTGACCGTGTCGGCGAACCACTTCTCGTAGCGCTCGGGCGTCCAGCCGCGCTGCACCACCAGGAGCTGCCACAGGTCGGGGTGGTTGAGCGTCCAGAGGATGTCCGTGGCGCCGGTCACGTCCAACCCCGGGCGCAGGGCCTTCTTCTTGTGGAGCGACTCCACGATCACTCGCTGGTTGTCGTAGAAGTCGGTCTGGATCCGGTCCCAGAGCGTTTCGATGTCGGGATCCGCAGGAGCCCCCTGCCGGATCACGTCCATGATGGCGGCCGCCCGCTCCTTCACGAGACGCGCGTTGTGTGCGCCCAGGCGCAGCTTCCGCTCGGGGTCGGGCTCCGCCACCACCTCGCGGTACCAGTCGCGCTCCCCGATCGGCACGTCGGCCTCGTCCCCGCGCAGGAGCAGGTGCCAGAGCGCGCGCAGCACCCCGCTCTTGGTCTCGAACGCGAGGTAGACCGTCTTCAGCGCCACGCCCGCCTCCGCGGCGATCCCCGCCATCGTGGTGGCCGCGTAGCCCTGCCGCTCGAACAGCCGCTGGGCCGCCTCGAGGATCGCTGCCCGCGTGGCGGCCGCCTGCTCGCGCCTGCGCGGCGAGTCGTAGCGCCGCGTGGTCTTGACACCGTCAGCCATTTCGCTATCCTCGCACAGAATTCATTACATGCTTCGTGTACTTAACTTAAGGAGACTCGCGATGGAAGCAGGAAGCATCACCAAGCAACGCGCTCACCTCCACGCAATGTGGGCCTCGGTGGCCGACGGCTGGGCGGAGCACGCGGATTACGCCGACGCTCGCGGCGCCGAGCTCACGCGCGCGATGCTCGACCAGGCAGCGCCCCGGCCGGGCGAGCGCGTGCTCGAGCTGGCCTGCGGGCCGGGCGGCCTCGGGTTGGCCGCCGCGCAGCGCGTCGCCCCCGGCGGCGAGGTCGTCGTGTCCGACGTGGCCAGCGAGATGACCGCCATCGCGGCCGCCCGCGCCCAGGCGCTCGGGCTCGACAACGTCACGGCACGCGACCTGGACATCGAGGAGATCGACGAGCCGGACGCCTCCTACGACGTGGTTCTCTGCCGCGAGGGCTTCATGTTCGCGACCGACCCGGCCCGCGCGGCGGGCGAGCTCCGCCGGGTGCTGCGCCCGGGCGGGCGCTTCGCGCTGGCAGTCTGGGGCCCGCGTGAGCGCAACCCCTGGCTCGGGATCGTCTTCGACGCCGTGAGCGAGCAGGTGGGAATGCCGATGCCACCGCCCGGCCTCCCGGGTCCCTTCGCGCTCGAGGACGCGGACCGGCTGGCCGGCCTGCTCGAGGACGCCGGCCTGGCCGACGTCACGGTCTCGGAGTTCGCCGTGCCGCTGCGCGCCGCCTCGTTCGACGAGTGGTGGACGCGAACCTCCGCGCTCGCCGGGCCGCTCGCGAAGATCCTCGCGTCGCTGCCCGACGAGGACGCCCGCGCGATCCGTGAGCACGCGCGGGACGCCACGCGGCGCCTACGAGGTCGCCGGCGGGCTCGAGCTGCCGGGTGTCAGCCTGCTGGCCTTCGGAGGTCGCGACTAGGTGCGTCGGAGCGGAGGGGGAGGGATTCGAACCCCCGGTCCCGGTCACCCGGGACAACGGTTTTCAAGACCGCCGCATTCAACCGCTCTGCCACCCCTCCGGCGTGCAGGGAGGCTAGCGCCGCCGAGCGTCAGTCAGTTCGCACGATCAGCACGCTGCAGTGCGCGTGGTGCGAGACCTTGTTCGGCACGCCGCCGAGCAGGAAGCGTCGGGCGCCCGTCATGCCCTTGCTGCCGACGACGATCAGCTCCGCGCCCGTCTCCTGGGCGATCTCGATCAGCGCCTCGGCTGCGTCGCCTCGAACGGCGTGCGTCTCCAGCTCTACGCCGAACGAGGCGACCGCGGCGCTGGCCTCGGTCAGCACTCCCTCCACGAGCACGTCGGGACCGACGTCCCATTCCGCGCCCTCGGGCCCGCGGCCTTGCGGCGTGTGCGCGGCGACCGGGTGATAGGCGCTGACGATGTGGAGCTTCGCCCCCAGCGCCTTGGCCAGCTCGGCCGAGCCGATCACCGCGATTCTGGCTGTGTCCGAGCCGTCGGTGCCGACGACGATCGAAGCGAACATGGGTCCTCTCCTCTGCTACGGGCCGGGAGGGGCGATCCTACCCCGCGCTGATTGTCGCGGGGGCTCCGAAAGCCTGCAGCGCCTCGGGCACCGCCACCGTGCCGTCCTCCTGCTGGTGGTTCTCCACGACCGCGATGATCGTGCGGCCCACCGCCACGGCGGTGCCGTTCAGCGTGTGCACCTCCTCGGGCCGCCCGCCCTCCGGCCGGAAGCGGATCCCCAGGCGGCGCGCCTGGTAGTCGGTGGTGTTGGAGCATGAGGTGAGCTCGCGGTAGCGCCCCTGCCCGGGCAGCCACGCCTCGAGGTCGTACTTCTTCGCGGCGGAGGCGCCCAGGTCCCAGGTGGGGATGTTCACCACCCGGTAGGGGATGTCGAGCGCCTGCAGCAGCTCCTCCTCGATCGCGAGCAGGCGCTCGTGCTCGGCCTGCGACTCGGCCGGCGGCACGAACGCGAACATCTCGAGCTTGTCGAACTGGTGCACGCGGAAGATCCCGCGCGTGTCCTTGCCGGCGGCGCCGGCCTCGCGCCGGAAGCAGGTCGAGAAGCCGGCGTAGCGGACGGGCAGCGCCGCCACGTCCATGATCTCGCCCGCGTGCAGCGAGGCCAGCGGCACCTCCGAGGTGCCCACCAGGTAGAGGTCGTCCTCGGGCAGGCGGTAGATCTGCTGCTCGGTGTCGGGCAGGAAGCCGGTGCCGTACAGCGCCTCCTCGCGCACCAGCACCGGCGGCACCACCGGGATGAAGCCGTGCCCGCCGAGCACCTCGAGAGCCCAGCGCACGAGCGCGAACTCGAGCAGCACGAGCGGCCCCTTCAGGTAGGCGAAGCGCGAGCCCGACACGCGCGCGCCGGCCTCCATGTCCACGTAGTCGCCGAGCAGCTCGAGGTGGTCCTTGCCCTGCCTGCCCGCCTCGCCGACCTCCCGCAGCACCTCGCCCTCCTGCGTGGGCGCGGACTCGTCGGGCAGGTTCGGCAGCGGGATCAGCAGCCGCTGCACCTGCTCCTCGGCCTCGCGCACCTCGTCCGCCATCGGCGCGAGCTCGGCCTTGAGGGCGCTGGAGCGCTCCGATCAGCTCGGTCGCGTCGTCGCCGCTGCGCTTCGCCTCGCCGATCTGCTTGCCGACGGCGTTCTGCTCCGCCTTCAGCTCCTCGAAGCGCGTGTTCAGCTCGCGCCAGCGCCGGTCGGCCTCCAGCAGCTCGTCGATCGCCTCGGCGGCCCCGCGCCGCTCGAGCGCAGCGCGCACCCCCTCTGGGTCCCGCCGGATCAGCTTCAGGTCGAGCACGGCGGCTCCCCGCAGGCGCTACTTGGCCGTCGACGCTTTGCTGCCGGCGTACCTGGACACGAACAGCGCCACCTTCTGGGCATCCGGTCCCACGACGACGTTGGCCGGCATGATCGAGCCCGAGAAGCCGCCGTTGCGGATCGCGAACAGCACGTCCTGCACGCTCTCCTTGCGGAAGTCGAGGCTCGGGCCGTCGGTGCGCTCCTGCTGGGTCGACCTTGCCCTGGCGGCGTCGAGCCCTGGGTGCCCGCGGCAGCTCAGCGTGTGGCAGCCGCCGCAGCGGTCGCGGAACAGCACCGCGCCCTGGTGGACGGGGCTCAGCGGCTGCGCGTTGTCCGCGTTGATTGTCTTGGTCCCGCAGGCCGCGATCGCGACGGCGACAGCCGCCGCGCCAACGACCAGGAGCGGCTTGGGTCGAGACACGGGCGCGCATATTATCCGGCGCCCGCCGCGCCACCCCCTTCCCCCCAGGAAGGAGCCTTGCGGCCCGCGGCGAATCAACAGTCGCCCCGGCGGCGGCCGGAGACGATCCGTTGGCAGCGACTTCGTCGCCCGCGGGTCGTCCACATCGGCGGCGATTGAGGCCTCCGCCGGGGCAAAGCCTTAGGCGTCGAGGCGCTTGCAGAAGCGCAGCTCGGTGCCGCTGCTCGGACGGCTTGATGTCCACCTCGTCCATCAGCTGGCCGAGGAACGCCAGCCCGCGGCCGCGCTCGGGCAGCTCGCCGCGGCGCGCCATGCGCGGGATGAACGTGCCGGTGTCGCGGATGTAGAAGGCGAGCGAGTTGCCCTCGCAGACCGCGCGCAGCCTGATCTGGTCCGTGGAGGACGAGGAGCCGTGCTCGACCGCGTTGGCCACGCCCTCGCTCACGGCCATCTTGATCTGGTAGCGCACCATCTCGTCGAAGCCGAAGTCCCGCGCCGCGGCGTCCGCCCAATTGCGCGCCTCCGGCAGCCGCGACAGCTCCGCGGTGAGCTGCAATTCGGCGCCGCCGAAGCCGGTCTTCGTGCCCGTCATACGGGTCTCGTCCACATACGCCACGTCTCCACCCCCACCCTGGACCTGGCCTGGTATACCCCAACCGCATGCCGGCCGAACCCGACGCCGCGGCCTACCGGTCGGCGATCAGCCACTTCGCCACGGGCGTGACGGTCGTGACCACCACGGGCCCGGACGGCCCCGCCGGCATGACCGCGAACGCGATCTGCTCGCTCTCGCTCGATCCGCTGCTCATGCTCGTGTGCCTCGAGCAGACCGCGCGCACGCTGGCCGCCGTGCGCGAGTCGCGCCGGCTCGCGGTGAACGTGCTGGCCCAGCATCAGCAGCCGCTCGCGTCGGTATTCGCGAGCAAGGCGCCCGAGGCGGAGAAGTTCCTCGGCGTGGGCTTCGACGAGGTGGACGGCGTGCCGGTGCTTCACGAGACGGTGGCCTGGCTGACGGGGGACCTGGAAGAGCTTCTGCCCGGCGGCGATCACCTCATCGGCGTCACCGCGGTGAGGACCGTGGGCTCGCCCGGAGGCGAGCCGCTCGTCTATTACAGGGGCGGCTACCACTCGCTTGGCGCTTAGAAGGCCAGGAACGGTACCGGCGAAAACGGTCCCAGGTCGCCGGCTTCGGCGCCGGCTGGCAGGTCGCAGGGCACGAGACCAAACGCGACCTGCGACCTGCCAACTGCCAACTGCTCAACCGCCAGTCGTATACGCCCGCAACGCCAACGTGACGATGAGAATCGCCCCCACGGTCATGATCCCCATCTCGCGGCGCACGACTCGGCGGGCCAGCAGGATCTGGTCGCGGCGCTCGAGCGCCTCCACGTCCTCGACGCCCGACAGCTCGATCTCGCGCTCGGCGGCGCTCGCACGGAGCCCCTCGCTCACCAGGGCGACCACCAGCAGCGACACGCCGTAGAGGTAGTGGAGCTCGCTCGAGGCGCGCCGGCCCTGGCCGATCAGGAGGAATAGGCCGAGCCCGACCTGGATCACGACGACGGTCTGGGCAACTCGCAGCAGGTACCAGAACGCGACCGATGTGCGGTGGCGCCCCCAGGCGACACCACCCCAAGCGGCCGCGGCCGCGTTGGTCACCAGGACGGCGATCCCAACGGCCATGTGAATCGCAGTCAGCTAGCGACCTTTCGCACTATGTAGCAACGTGTCACAAGGGTGATATAACCGGGCCCGTTCCATGCTCAAGAGCTACTTCCCTGTAGTCGTGTTCATGTTGCTGGGCGGGGGCGTGGGCATCGCGTTCACCTTTCTCAACTCGGTGCTCGGCCCGAAGCGGCCGAGCCGCGTGAAGCGCGAACCCTACGAGTGCGGCCTGCCCTCTGAGGTCACGAGGAACTTCCGCTTCGGGATCAGCTTCTACCTGATCGCGATGCTGTTCATCCTCTTCGACATCGAGGTGATCTTCCTCTACCCGGTCGCCGTCCAGCTGAAGACGCTCGGCACCTTCGCCCTCGTGGAGACGATCGTGTTCATCGCGTTGCTGCTCGTGGGCTTCGCCTTCGTCTGGCGCAGAGGAGCCCTCGAGTGGAGGTGACGAGGCAGAAGGTCGAGGACCTGCGCGTCCGCCAGCTCACCGCGAAGCGGATGCTGCAGGGCGACATCGAGGACGCCGACCTCGAGCAGTACGTCGAGGAGCGGGTGCTGTTCACCACGCTCGAGAAGGCCCAGAACTGGGCCCGCGCGAACGCCGTCTGGCCCGCCACGTTCGGCCTCGCGTGCTGCGCGATCGAGATGATCTCGGTGATCGGCTCGCCGCGGAACGACCTCGCGCGCTTCGGCGCCGAGGTGTCGCGCGCCTCTCCGCGCCAGGCCGACATGCTGATCCTGTCGGGCCGGGTCTCGATCAAGATGGCGCCGGTCATCCGCCGCCTCTACGACCAGATGCTCGAGCCGAAGTGGGTCATCTCGATGGGCGCGTGCGCGTCGAGCGCGGGCATGTTCAACAACTACGCGCTCGTCGCCGGGGCCGATCGCTTCCTGCCGATCGACATCTACGTGCCCGGCTGCCCCCCGCGGCCCGAGGCGCTCCTCTACGGGATCATCAAGCTCCAGAAGAAGATCAAGGACGAGCCCGAACTCGGTTGGCGCGAGCGCTACCAGGCTCAGGGCACGGAAGAACGTGCCTGACGCGACGGGTCTCGAGCTGATCGCGCAACGAGTGCGCGGCGAAATGGGCGAGGACGCCGTGGTGGGTACCTCCTACTACCGCGAGCAGGCCACGCTGGAGGTCGCGCCCGCGCGCGTGCGCGACGTGCTGGCGCACCTCAAGGACCACCCGGAGGAGCCGTTCGAGTTCCTGGCGAGCCTGCACGGGTGCGACTACCTGCCGGAGGAGCCGCGGCTCGGCGTCCACTACCAGCTGCTCAGCATGGAGCGCGTCGACCGCCTCTGCGTGAAGACGCGCGTGGGCGTGGACGCCGCCGAGGTGCCCACCGTCGTGGACCTCTGGCCCGGCGCGAACTTCCCGGAGCGCGAGGTCTACGACATGTTCGGCGTGGTCTTCGCCGGCCACCCGGACATGCGCCGCATCCTGATGCCCGAGGACTACGAGGGCTACCCGCAGCGGCGCGACTTCCCGATCGGCGGCGAGCCCGTGATCTTCACCTTCAACCAGGACGCGCAGCCCCGCTGGTATGAGTAAGGCGCCCGACCCCCTCGCCGTCCCGTACCGCGAGCGCGAGCGCTCGATCACGATGGAGCGGCTCGACCATCCGGACACTCCGCTGTCCGGCACCGAGCTGCAGCCGGACACCGAGCTGTTCACGATCAACATCGGGCCGCACCACCCGGCCACGCACGGGGTGCTGCGACTGCTCGTCACGCTCGAGGGCGAGTGGGTGGTCGAGCTCGAGCCGCTGATCGGCTACGTGCACACCGGCATCGAGAAGAGCTGCGAGGACCAGTCCTACTGGAAGGTGATCCCGTTCGTCGAGCGGATGGACTACCTCTCCTACTACTTCAACGCGATGGCCTTCTGCATGGCCGTCGAGCGGCTGCTCGAGGAAGAGGTGCCCGCCCGCGCGCAGTACCTGCGCGTGATCCACTGGAGCTGAACCGCATCTCGAGCCACCTGTTCTGGCTCGCCACCTCCGCGCTCGACCTGGGCGCGATCTCGTTCCTCTGGTGGGGCCTCCGCGACCGCGACCTGATGCTCGACCTGTTCGAGATGTCGGGCGGCCAGCGCATGCACACGCGCTACTTCCAGGTCGGCGGCGTGATGGAGGACATCCCGCCGGGCTGGGAGCAGAAGTGCCGCGAGTTCATCGAGCAGATGCCCTCGCGCATCGACCAGTACGAGGCGGTGCTCGACCGCAACGAGATCTTCCTGCAGCGCACCCGCGGCGTCGGCGAGGTGTCGGCGGAGCGCCTGCTCGAGCTCGGCGTCACCGGCCCGCTGCTGCGCGCGGCGGGCAACCCGTGGGACCTGCGCAAGGCCGCGCCCTACTCCTCGTACGACCACTTCGACTTCAAGATCCCGGTCGGCACGGTGGGCGACCACTACGACCGCTACCGCGTGCGCCTCGCCGAGATGCGCGAGTCGCTGCGCATCATCGAGCAGGCGCTCGACGGGCTTCCCGAGGGCCCGTACATCACCCAGAACCGCAAGGTGGCGCTGCCCCCGCGGCACGAGCTCGCCACCTGATGGAGGCACTGATCCACCACTTCAAGCTCGTCACCGAGGGCTTCCGGGTGCCGCCCGGGCGAGGCCTACGTCGCCGATCGAGTCCCCGCGCGGCGAGCTCGGCTGCTTCGTGCTCGCCGACGGCTCGGCGAAGCCGGCGCGCGTGCACATGCGCGACCCCTCGTTCAGTCAACCTGCAGTCGCTGCAGGACATGGCCGAAGGGACGCCTACATCGCCGACCTGATCGCGTCCCTCGCGATGCTCGATCCGATCCTGGGAGGCATCGACCGGTGAGCGCGGTCGCAGGTCGCAGGCTGCGGGACCGCCGGCCTCGGCTGCCGTGCACCGCGTCGGTCTCCGGGGACTGCGCTCGACCGGTCAAGCCCGCACCGCGACCTGCGACCCGCACCTCATGTCTGACGGCTTCGACACCCGCGCCGACCTCACAAAGGAGCCGGCGCTCATTCCCGACCTGTCCCGGTCGACGTGCCCGCCGGAGCTCGAGCGCGAGATCGAGAGCACATGGCGAACTACCCGGATCGGCACTCGGCGGCGCTGCCGGCGCTCGAGGCGGCTCAGCGGGTGCACGGCTGGTGCTCGCCCGAGGCGATCCAGCAGGTCGCCGCGGTGATGCGGGTCACGCCCGCGTACCTGTCCTCGGTCGCGACCTTCTACGACATGCTCAACACCGAGCCGGTCGGGCGCCACCAGGTCTACGTCTGCACCAACATCACGTGCATGCTGCGCGACGCGCAGGCGCTGCTCGAGGCGCTTCAGGAGGCCGGGCGCCGGACTACGAGGACGCGAACATCCGCGCCTTCGAGTGCCTCGGCGCCTGCGACATGGCGCCGATGGCGTCGATCGACGGCCGCTTCGTCGGGCCGCTCGACCCGAGCGAGGCGCCCGAGATCGTCGCCGCGCTGAAGGAGGGCCGCCAGCCGCTGCCCGGCCGCGGCCTCGGCGACGAGGGCTTCAAGCTGCCATGGGAGGACGCGCGCCGATGTATGAGACGCGCCTGCTGCTCGACGGCATCGACGAGCCGAACCTGAACCGGATCGACGTCTACGAGCGCCTCGGCGGCTACCAGGCGCTGCGCAAGGCGCTCACCGAGATGGACCAGGAGACGATCCTGGAGGAGCTCGAAGAACTCCGGCCTGCGCGGCCGCGGCGGCGCCGGCTTCTCGATGGGCAAGAAGGCGAGCTTCATGCCCAAGGGCTCGATCGACAAGTACCTCTGCTGCAACGCGGACGAGTCGGAGCCCGGCACCTTCAAGGACCGCCTGCTGATCCAGAAGAACCCGCACCGGCTGATCGAGGGCATCATCATCGCCGCGTTCGCGGCCGGGGCCAACCGCGCGTTCATCTACATCCGCGGCGAGTACGTGCTCCAGGCCGACCTGCTCGACGCGGCCGTGATCGAGGCCCGCGAGCGCGGCTACCTCGGCGAGGACATCCTGGGCTCGGGCCACGCCGTGTCGCTGGTGGTCCACCGCGGCGCGGGCGCCTACATCTGCGGCGAGGAGACCGGCGCTGCTCGACTCGCTCGAGGGCAAGCGCGGCAACCCGCGCCTGAAGCCGCCGTTCCCGGCCAACCAGGGCCTCTACCAGGGGCCGACGCTGATCAACAACGTCGAGACGCTGTCGAACGTGCCGCTCGTGATCGCCAACGGCGCGGAGTGGTTCAAGTCGCGCGGCACCGACCAGTCGGCGGGCACGAAGGTGGTGTCGGTGTCCGGCAACGTGCAGCGGCCGGGCAACTACGAGATCGAGCTGGGCATCCCCGCGCGCGACATCATCTACGGCCTCGCCGGGGGCCCGCCGCCGGGCCGCGAGATCAAGTGCTGGTTCCCGGGCGGCTCGTCGGCGCCGGTGCTCCTGCCCGAGGACCTCGACCGGCCCTACTACTTCGAGTCGATGGCCGAGGCGGGCTCGATGCTCGGCTCCGGCGCGATCATCGTGGTGGACGACTCGGTGCCGATCGTGTCGGTGGCGCTGCGGCTGGCCGAGTTCTACCGGCACGAGTCCTGCGGCAAGTGCGTGCCGTGCCGCGAGGGCACGAACTGGACCGTGAAGATGCTCGAGCGGATCGACGCCGGCGAGGGCACGCCGATGGACCTCGACATCATGGCGAACGTCCAGACCAACATCATCGGCAACTGCCTCTGCGTGCTGGGCGACTCGATGGCGATGCCGGTCGGCTCGATGATCCAGAAGTTCCGCGGCGAGTTCGAGGAGCACATGGAGCAGGCGCGCGAGCGCGCGGACCGCCTGAGCGTCGAGCTGGGCCTGGGCGCCCCCACGGCGGACGCGGCCGCCTAGGAGACCGATGCCCCGGCCCGAGCCCAACATGATCACGTTCGAGATCGACGGCCGCGAGGTGCGCGCGCCGGAGGGCACGATGCTCGTGGACGGCGCCAAGTTCGGCGACGTCGAGATCCCCTACTTCTGTTACGAGCCGAAGCTCGGCAACCCGGTCGGCGCCTGCCGCATGTGCCTCGTCGAGATCGAGGGCATGCCGAAGCTCCAGACCGCCTGCTCGACGCCGGTCAAGGACGGCATGGTGGTGATCACGACCTCGGACCGCGTGAAGCACGCGCAGAACGCGATCGTCGAGTTCCTGCTCGTGAACCACCCGCTCGACTGCCCGGTCTGCGACAAGGGCGGCGAGTGCCCGCTGCAGGACATCTCGTTCGGCTGGGGCTGCGGCCGCTCGCGCTTCATCGAGCCGAAGCGCCACTTCGAGAAGCCGCTCGAGCTCTCGCCGCTGGTGGCGATCGACCGCGAGCGCTGCATCCTCTGCTACCGCTGCGTGCGCTTCTCGCAGGAGGTCGCCGAGGACTACCAGCTGGTGTTCCTCGAGCGCGGCGACCACACCTTCGTCGGCACCCACGACGGCCACCCCTACGTGGCGCCGTTCAGCGGCAACATCGTCGAGCTGTGCCCCGTGGGCGCTCTCACCTCCACCGCCTACCGCTTCCGCGCGCGCCCCTGGGACATCGAGGACTCCGGCTCGGTCTGCCTGCTCTGCCCGAGCCAGTGCAACGTCAAGTTCACCGACGCGCGACGACACGAAGATCATGCGCGTGCTCGCGCGCGACCACAAGGAGGTGGACGACGGCTGGCTCTGCGACAAGGGCCGCTTCGGCTACCAGGCCGTCCACTCCCCGGAGCGGATCGTCCAGCCGCTGGTGCGCGACGGCGGCGCGCTGCGGCCGGTCTCGTGGGAGCGGGCGCTGTCCACGGCGGCGTCGGCGCTGAAGCGCGCGGGCGAGAGCACCGCCGCGCTCGTGGGCGGCGAGGTGACCAACGAGGAGGGCTTCCTCGTTCAGCACCTGCTGCGCGACGTGCTCGGCTCGCCGCACGTCGACTCGCGCTCCAACGGCCCGCTCGACCCCGGTCAGGCGCGCGTGCTCGCGCGGCCCGACTTCACCGCGCGCGGTGCCGGACATCGACTACGCGGAGTCGATCCTGGTGCTCGACACGAGCCTGGTGGACGAGGCGCCGATCCTCGACCTGCGCGTGCGCAAGGCGGTGCGGCGCAACGAGGCCAAGCTGGTGGTGGCGAGCAGCCGCCCCGGCTCGCTCGACCCGAACGCCGACGCCGTGCTGCGCTTCGCGCCGGGCGCAGCCGAGGCCGCGCTGGTGGGTCTCGCGACCGCGCTGAGCGGCGAGGGCGACCTGGACGACCTGGCCGGCCGCGCCGGGTCCAGCGCGGACGCGCTGCGCGGCGCCGCCGAGCTGCTGGGCGGCAGCGGGGCGACCGTGATCCTCTGGGGCGAGCGCCTCTCCCACGGCGGCCGCGGGCGCCAGGCCGTGGCGGCGCTGCTGGCCGTGGCGCGCCGTTGCGGCGTGGCGGACACCGCCGACGCCGGCCTGATCGAGGTTCCCGCCTCCACCAACGCGCGCGGGCTGCGCGAGGTGGGTTGCCTGCCGAACCTCGGACCCGGGCTCGCGGACGCCGTCTCCGGCCGGCCTCTCCGCCCCGGAGATCGCCGAGGCCAAGCCCGACGGCGCTGCTGCTCGTCCAGGCCGACCCGATTCGCACCCATCCGGACCCTCAGGCCTGGGAGCGCGCGCTCGACTCCGCCACCAGCGTGATCGCCTTCGCAGACTTCGTGACCGACGCGCTCGAGCGAGCACGCCGACGTGGTCTTCCCGGCCGAGTCCTACGCGGAGAAGGAGGGCACGGTCACCCACCCGGACGGTCGCCTCCAGCGGGTCCGCCAGGCGATCGCCCACCCCGGCGAGGTGCGCCCGCAGTGGAGCGTGCTCGCCGAGCTCTGCGCGCGCCTCGACGCGCCGCTGAAGGAGCTCTCGAACCCCTACGTCTTCAACGAGCTGGCGCAGGCGGTGCCGTTCTACAACGGGCTGACGCTCGAGGAGATCGGCGGCCGCGGCGTGCGCTGGCAGGAGCGCGAGTCCGCCTCGGCGCTCGCGCCGGTGCCGCTGCCGGACAGCGCCCTCGAGACTCCGCCCGAGCTCGCGCCCGGCGGCCTGCGCCTGGGCACCGCGCCCTCGCTGTGGACCGGCCGCGAGACGCGCTACGCCACCGTGCTGCGCTTCCTGGAGCCGCAGCAGCTGCTCGAGCTCTCGCCCGAGGACGCCCGCCGGCTGGGCGTCGCGAGCGGCGACGAGGTCACGGTGTCGGTGAACGGCCGCAGCGTCCGCGCGCTGGCGCGCGTGCACGACCCGGTGCCACCCGGCAGCGTCTTCCTCGTGGAGGGCGTCGAGCCCGACAACGCGACCGCTCTGATGAACGGCCTGCCGCGCGTGGTGGAGGTGGCGAAGGCGTGATCGCTGCCGCTGGCCGACGTCAACTACGTGGAGAGCACGCTCGTCCAGATCGTGAAGGCGGTCGTGATCTTCGCCTTCGTGCTCCAGGTGGTGCCGCTGATCCTGCTGCTCGAGCGCAAGCTGCTGGGCCGCTTCCAGGCGCGCATCGGCCCGAACCGCGTCGGTCCCTTCGGGCTGCTCCAGCCGCTCGCCGACGTGCTGAAGCTGCTGTCCAAGGAGCACTCCACGCCGTCCACCGCGGTGCCGTGGCTGATGGCGATCGCGCCGGTGATCTCGATCTTCACCGCGGTGGTCACGCTCGCGATCATCCCCTTCGGCAACAACGGCGACTGGGGCGGCAACTTCGGCCTCTACGGCATCGACGTGCCGATCGGCGTCCTCTTCTACTTCGCCTTCGGCGCGCTCGCCTTCTACGCGCTGATGCTCGGCGGCTGGGGCTCCGGGTCCAAGTACTCGTTCCTCGGCGCGATGCGCTCGGCGGCCCAGCTGATCTCGCTACGAGATCGCGCTCGGCCTGTCGCTGCTCGGCGTGGTGATCCAGGCCCAGTCCATGTCGCTCACCGAGATCGTCACGGCGCAGCACTCGCTCTGGTACGTGGTGCCGCAGTTCGTCGGCTTCATCATCTTCATGATCGCCGGCTTCGCCGAGACGAACCGCCCGCCCGTTCGACCTGACGGAGGGCGACTCCGAGATCGTCGGCGGCTACAACACCGAGTTCGGCGGCATGCGCTTCGGCTCGTTCTTCATGGCCGAGTACATCAACATGATCGTGATCGCCGGCATCGCCACCGCGGCGTTCCTGGGCGGCTGGCACGGGCCCGGCCCCGCCGCGCTCGAACCCGCTCTGGACGATCCTCAAGATGTTCTTCTTCATCGTGCTGTTCATCTGGGTGCGCGCCACGCTGCCGCGCTTCCGCTACGACCAGCTGATGTCGTTCGGCTGGAAGGTGCTGCTGCCGCTGGCCACGGTGAACGTGCTCATCACCGCGATCCTGGTCTCCACCACATGACGCCCTACGACCCCTCACCGGACGTCATCTCGGTCCAGCGCGGCCCGCAGCCGGGCGGCGTGGGAGCGGTCTACCGCGCCTTCGGAGAGACGCTGCGCGGGCTCAAGACCTCGTTCATGCGCGTGGTCGAGGGCCCGGTGACGATCCAGTACCCCGAGCAGAAGACGCCGGTGTACCCGCGCTTCCGCGGCCGCCACAAGCTGCACCGCTTCGAGGACTCCGGGCTCGAGAAGTGCGTGGGCTGCTCGCTCTGCGCGGCGGCCTGCCCGGCGGACTGCATCCGCGTGGTCGCGGCCGAGAACACGCCCGACAACCAGGTGTCGGCCGGCGAGCGCTACGCGGCGGTCTACGAGATCAACATGACGCGCTGCATCTTCTGCGGCTACTGCGAGGTGGCCTGCCCGTTCGACGCGATCACGATGGGCAACGACTACGAGCTCGCCGACTACACGCGCAGCGACCTGATCTTCACCAAGGAGATGCTGCTGGCCGACCCGCTCGAGCGCGCGCCGCTGCGCTCGGAGGGGGAGTAGCCGGCCGTGTGGTTCGAGCAGGTCATGTTCTTCGTCGGTGCGATCGGCGCGCTGGCCGGCGCGCTCGGCGTGGTGCTGCTGAGGAACCCGTTCTACAGCGTGCTCTCGCTGGTGGGCCACCTGTTCTCGCTGGCGCTCCTGTTCCTGCTGCTGCGCGCGCAGTTCGTCGCGGCGGCGCAGCTGATCGTCTACGCCGGCGCCGTGATGGTGCTGTACGTGTTCGTGGTCGCCTACGTCGGCGGCTCCGATGAGCCGCTCGGCCCCGAGGTCCCCGGGCTGCGCAAGATCGGCGTGCTGTTCGCCGCTCGCGGTGGCCGTGGAGCTGTGCGTGGCGATCATCGGCTCGGGCCTGTCGAAGCTCAGCACGCACGGCGCCCACGTCGCCCCCGGCTTCGGCACGCCCGGCGCAGATCGGCTCGCTGCTCCTCAACCGCTTCCTGATCCCGTTCGAGGCCGCCTCCTACCTGCTGCTGATCGCGGCGGTCGGCGCTCTGGTGCTCGCGCGGCGGCGGCGCGGCCACCCGGACGTGCGGAGCGCTCGAGCGGATCTCGCACGCGGAGGTGGGCCGGTGAACGTCGACTGGTACCTGGTCCTCTCGGCCTTCATCTTCTCCATCGGCGCCGCCGGCGTGCTCACGCGCCGCAACCCGCTGGTGATCCTGCTCTGCCTCGAGCTGATGCTGAACGCCGGCAACCTCGCGCTGATCGCGTTCTCGCGCATGTGGGGCAACGCCGACGGCCAGATCTTCGCGCTCGTGGTGATGGTCGTGGCCGCCTGCGAGGTCGTCGTCGGCCTCGGGCTGATCGTGGCGATGTTCCGCCGCCGGCTGAACATCGACGTCGACGAGCTCTCGGAGCTCCGCGGATGACTCGCGGCCTGCAAATCGTCGCGCTCCTCGCGCTCCTTGGATCGCTCGATTTTCGGAGCGAGTCCCCCGCGGAGGATGCGGATGACGCCCGACCGCCTGGGCCTGGCTCGTGCTCGGCATCCCGCTCGCGGGGTCGATCGTGATCGCGCTCGGCTGGAAGTTCTGGCCGGGCAAGACGCCGGGCTGGATCGGCACGCTCGCGATCCTCGCCTCGTTCGGCTGCGCGGTGGGCGCCGCCCTGTCGCTGATGGATCGGGCGCCGGAGGCGCGGCACGCCAGCTCGACCCTCTACACGTACGCGCAGACCTCCGGCGTGGACATCGGGTTCGGCATCTTCGTGGACCCGCTGTCGATCCTGATGGCGCTGGTCGTGACCGGCGTCTCGTTCCTGATCCACCTCTACTCGGTGGCCTACATGGGCTCCGATCGCGGCTACACCCGCTTCTTCTCCTACCTCAACTTCTTCGTCTTCTCGATGCTGCTGCTGGTGCTCGCGGGCAACATCGTGCTGCTGATCGTCGGGCTGGGCGTTCGTGGGCGCCGCCTCCTACCTCCTGATCTCGTTCTGGTACCGGCGCGCCACCGCCACGGCCGCCGGCATCAAGGCCTTCGTGATCAACGTGATCGGCGACATCGCGCTCGTGATCGCCGCGTTCATCCTCTTCAAGCACACCCACTCGCTCAGCTACGCGGGCATCTTCAACGGCGCCCACGAGGTGTTCCACTCGAACTCCGGGGCGCTGGTCGCGGCCTGCCTGCTGATCACGGTCGGCGCGTTCGCCAAGTCGGCGCAGGTGCCGCTCCACACCTGGTTGCCGGACGCGATGGAGGGCCCCACGCCGGTCTCGGCCCTGATCCACGCGGCCACGATGGTCACGGCCGGCGTCTACCTGATCGCCCGCTTCCACTCGCTCTACGAGCTGGCGCCCACCGCCGCGCGACATCACGGCCGGCCTCGCCTGCTTCACGCTCTTCTTCGCCGCCACGGTGGCGCTGGCCGTCACCGACCTGAAGCGGATCATCGCCTACTCCACGATGTCCCAGATCGGCTACATGATCCTGGGCGTCTCCACGGGCGGCTACGAGGGCGGGCTGTTCCACCTGATGACGCACGCCTTCTTCAAGGCCCTCCTGTTCATGGCCGCGGGCTCGGTGATCGGCGCCATGGCGGGCATCCAGAACATCGATCGCATGGGCGGCTTCCGCAAGGCGATGCCGTTCACCTTCGCCACCTTCACGGTGGGCGCCCTGGCGCTCGCGGGCTTCGCCCCGCTCTCGGGCTGGTTCTCGAAGGACGACATCCTCGGCTTCGACGTTCACCGCGGCGGCTACGACCTGGTGCTGGCGATCGTCGCCTTCGCAGCCGCCCTGCTCACGGCCTTCTACTCCTTCCGGATGGTCTTCCGGGTCTTCTATGGCGACGCCGTGCCGGAGGCCGCCTCGCTCGAACAGGGCGAGCTGGCCCACGGAGAGCACGTGAACCCGCTCAGCGGCGAGCACGAGGACACCGACGTCGGCTTCCCGGGCCCCGAGCACCACATCGCCGAGCGCGAGTGGCCGATGAAGGTGGCGATGGGCACGCTCGCGCTGCTCGCGATCGTCGGCGGCGTGGTCGCCATCCCGGGCGTGACGCACTGGTTCCACAACTTCATCGCGCCGACCTTCGCGGACTCGAAGTACTTCGATGACGACCCCAGCACGTCCGCCGAGTGGGTCGGCCTGGTGGTGGGCGCGGGCATCGCGCTGGCCGGCATCACCACCGCCTTCGTGGTCTACCTGCAGCGGCCCGGCACCACGGCGCAAGCTGATCGAGCGCTTCCCGCACGTGCACGCCTTCCTCGTCGGCCGCTGGTACTTCGACGAGCTCTACGACGCGCTCTTCGTCCGGCCCATCGCCACGCTTCGGCCGCTTCGGCCGCTACGTGGTGGAGAGCGCGTTCGTGCAGGGCACGCTGGTGGGCGGCGCGACGGGAATCGTGCGGGCCGGCAGCGCGATCGCCCGCGGCGTGCAGTCGGGCTACCTGCGCGCCTACGCGATGTTGCTGCTCGCGGGCCTGGCGGGCCTGGCCCTCTACTTCCTGATCCAGTCCAGCTGAGATGACCGTCTACCTCTCGATCCTGATCTTCCTCCCCGCGGTGGCCGGGGTGATCGGCCTGTTCCTGCCGAAGCGGCTGGCGCCCTGGGTGCTGGTCCTGGGCACGGTGCTCACGCTCGCCTACTCGATCGTCGCGCTCGCTCGCTTCCAGTCGGGCGGCGGCCTCCAGTTCGTGACCGACACCAACTGGATCTCCGAGCTCGGCATCCGCTACTCGCTCGGCGTGGACGGGCTGAACCTGTTCCTGATCCTGCTCACCACCGTGCTCTGGACCGCCGCCGCGCTCGCCGCCGCGATGCGCGAGTGGGATCGCCCGCGCCTGTTCTACCTCTGGTTCGGCCTGGGCGAGGCCGCCGTGCTCGGCGCGTTCACCGCCCAGGACCTGGCGCTGTTCGTCGTCTTCTTCGACCTGATGCTGATCCCGTTCTACTTCCTGATCGGCATCTGGGGCGGGGAGAAGCGCGTCTACGCCACCACCAAGCTCGTGATCTACACGCTGGTCGGGATCGCTGCTTGATGCTCGCCGGCGCGGTCGCCCTCGGCGTGCTGTCGACGCCCGCGGGCGGGCACATCTCGTTCTCGCTCGCCACGCTGGCGCAGCACCCGCTGCCGGCCAGCTCCCAGTACTGGATCTTCCTGCTGTTCGCCGCCGCCTTCCTGGTGAAGGCGCCCGCCTTCCCGTTCCACGGCTGGATGCCGGACGCCTACAAGGAGGCGCCGATCCCGGTGATCCTGCTGTTCTCGGCGGTGGTCTCGAAGGTCGGCGTCTACGGCTTCCTGCGCATCGTGCTGCCGATCATGCCCGCAGGCCGCGGTGCACTTCCAGGAGCTGATGCTGGCGTTCGCGGTCGTGTCGATCCTGTACGGCTCGGCGCTCGCGTTCTCCCAGGACGACGCGCGACTGGTGATCGGCTACTCGTCGATCGCGCAGCTCGGCTTCATCCTGCTCGGGATCTTCTCGCTCGACCCGAAGGGCGCCCAGGGCGCGGTCATCCAGATGGTCAACCACGGCCTGGTGGTGGGCCCGCTGTTCCTGATCGTCGGCTACCTGGCGCTGCGGGCCAAGGGCTCGGAGTCGCTGAACGACATGGGCGGGATGGCGCTTCCGCGCGCCCGTCCTGGCGGCGCTGTTCCTGATCGTCGCCCTCGCCACGCTCGCCATGCCCGGCTCCTCCAACTTCGTGGGCGAGCTGCTGATCCTGTTCGGCACCTTCCAGACGAAGATCGTCTACGGCCTGGTGGCCAGCGCCGGCGTCGCGCTCGCGGCGGTCTACATGATCCGCTTCTACCAGCGCTCGATGCACAACCGGCTGGGCCCGAACGTGGAGTCGCGCGACCTCGCGCTCGGCCCTGAGCTGGCGGTGCTCGGGCCGCTCGTGCTGATCATCCTCGCGCTCGGCGTGTACCCGAACTTCATCCTGCAGCGGACCGAGCGAGGCACCACCAGCAAGCTCGCAGGCCACGCAGGCCGTGCAGCACCGAGAGGTCGGCTCGATCCCATGAGCGCCGCCATTCAGACGCTCGCAGCGATCAAGGCCCCGGTGATCGACTACAAGGGCCTCTCGCCGCTGATCGCCGTCACCGGCGGCTCGGTGCTCGTGCTGCTCGTGGCGATGTTCCCGGGCCGCTTCCTCCAGCGCGTGATCGTGCCGCTGATCGGCATCGGCGCGCTGGGCGCGGCGATCGGGCTCTCGATCTGGAACTGGGAGACGGGCGAGCAAGACGATCGTGGAGGGCGCGCTCGCCGTCGACCCGCTGGCGCTCGGGCTGTCGCTGATCTTCTACATCTCGGGCATCAGCGCGATCCTGCTCTCGCTGGCGCTCGATCGCCATGCGCGAGGCTGGCTCGGGCGAGTACATCGGGCTGCTGCTCGGCTCGATCGCCGGCATGGTGGTGCTCGCCAGCGCCGAGAACCTGATCACGCTGTTCGTCGGTATCGAGCTGCTCTCGATCCCGCTGTACGTGCTGTGCGCGAGCGAGCTGCGCCAGACCAAGTCGCTCGAGGCGGGTCTCAAGTACCTGATCATCGGCTCGGTGGGCTCCGCCACGCTGCTCTACGGGCTGGCGCTGATCTACGGCGCCACCGGCAGCACCCAGTTCGACGCGATCTCCAACGCGATCGGTGACAGCGTGAAGTTCACCGATCCGCTGCTGCTCACGGGCGTCGCGCTCGCCGCGGCCGGCCTTGCGTTCAAGGCCTCGATCGCGCCCTTCCACCAGTGGACGCCCGACGTCTACGAGGGCGCCCCCACGCCGATCACCACCTTCATGGCGGTGGCCACCAAGACGGCCGCCTTCGCGATCTTCCTGCGCCTGTTCGACGAGGCGCTGGCGGACACCCAGGTTCAGTGGGGTCCGGCGCTCGCCGCCCTGGCCGTGATCACGATCGTGGTCGGCAACGTCGGCGCGATCGGCCAAGGCTCGCTGAAGCGGATGCTCGCCTGGTCGGGCGTCGCGCAGGCCGGCTACATCCTCGCCGGGCGTGGTGGTGGGCACGCAGCTCGGGCTCAAGGCCACCGCCTTCTACCTCGCCGCCTACCTGTTCATGAACGTGGCGGCGTTCGCCGTCGTGGTCGCGCGCGAGCGCGTGTCCGAGCACGGCGACGGCATCCGCTCGCTCGAGAACCTGGGCGCCGCGAGCCCGCTGCTGGCGGTGCCGATGACGGTGGCGATGCTGTCGCTCGCCGGCTTCCCGGCCACCGTGGGCTTCATCGGGAAGTTCTATTTGATCGAGGCCACGGTGGACGGCAACTACGCCTGGCTCGGCGTGGTGATCGTGGTGGGCTCGATGATCTCGCTCGTCTACTACCTGCGCGTGATCGCGGTGATGTGGATGACGCCGCTGAGGATCCGCATGCCCGAGCTGCCCTACCGGCGCACGCGGGTGCGGCCGGTGAGCGGCTGGTCCCCCGAGGCGGACGCCCGGGCCCAGCCGGAGGTCGCCTTCGTGGCGGTCCTGATGGGCGCCGCGACCGTCTTCTTCGGGATCATCCCGGCGCCGCTGTTCCACCTCGCGCACGACGTCGGCACGTCGCTCAGCTCGCTGCTCTAGCAAAGGAGGCAGGCACATGTCCCCGTCCGACCGGATCGACCGCGATCGGGGTCTGATCGCCGGCCTCCTGATCGTGCTCGGGGCGCCGCAGCTCCTGATCGGCCTGTGGGCGCTGCTCGGACCGCACAACTTCTACGAGAACTTCGGCCTCGACCACCCCTGGGTGTCGGCGCTCGGCGCCTACGACGAGCACCTGGTCCGCGACGTCGGGTCGCTCTTCTGCGGGCTGGGGGTGCTGATGCTGATCGCCGCCTGGCGCGGCCAGCGCAGCCTCACGCTGACGGCGGTCACCGTCTGGCTGATCTTCGCCGTGCCGCACACGATCTACCACCTCTTCAACCTCGGTCCCTACAACACGATCGACGGCGTGGCGAACGTCATCGTGCTCGGCTGGACCGTGGTGGGCGGGCTGATCGTGCTGTTGCTCGTGCGGCGGGACGCGCGCTCGCCGGCCGTCTAGAGCTCGGCTCCCAGCGAAACTCGCCGTTACGGCGCAGCTCGCCGTTGCGGCGGACGAGCAGCGGATGCGCTCGCATGGCCACCGGGATGAAGTCCCCGGGCAGCAACGGGCCGTCGTAGACGCACAGGGCCGTGACGCCCAGGGCGTGCGCCCGCTCGTGGATCAGCTGCTCGAACAGGCGCCAGTCCTCGATCGGGATGCCGGCGGCGCAGTCGGCGTCGGGCCCGGCCAGCACGCGCACGCGCTTTCCGGCCTGCGCCACCACGCCCTCGTACCAGGCGATCAGCCGCCGCGGGTCGAAGTCGGCGTAGGCGGCGCGCGGCGTCCTCGAGCTCCAGCTGGAGCCGCTCGCGGCTCGACAGCCGGCGCTCGAGCGCGCTCCTGAGCGACGCCGGCACGATTCCCACCACCAGCTCGCCCAGCCCGATCCCCTCGCGCACGTAGCGGACGCAGAAGTCGGCGGCCTCGTCGGAGTCCGAGTAGACGATGGCGGCGTGATCGCCCGGCTGGGACGCGCGAGGCAGCTCGATCACGCGATCGAAGCTCGCCTCGTCCTCGAAGACGCGCCAGACCTGGCCGTCGCAGCGCTCGCAACGAGCGAACGTCGACCCCGATGCGGAGTAGAAGAGCTCGTTGCAGCGCGAGCACTCGAGTACTGGCAAATCAGCCCCCCGGCTTTACCCGACTTGGTGTAGCCGGGATCTTGTATCAGGTTTCCAGAAGGGGTAGGCCGTACCCTTTTTGGCTGGCCGTCCGGCTAGTCGACGACCAGTCCGTGGCGCATGGTGTTCTCGGTCACCACGCGCGGCTCCAGGAACTGGAGCAGGTAATCCGGGCCCGCCGGCCTTCGAGCCGCTTCCCGAGCGGCGATTGCCGCCGAACGGCTGCCTGCCCACCATCGCCCCGGTGATGTGGCGGTTCACGTAGAGGTTGCCCACGGGCGCGCGGCGTGTGACCTCGGCCACCGTCGCGGGGCTGCGCGAGAAGAGCCCGCCGGTGAGCGCGAAGGGCGAGCGCTCGAGCGCCTCGCAGGCGGCGTCGATGCTCGGCACCCGCTCCACCGCCAGGAGCGGCCCGAAGATCTCATCGCGCAGCACCGCGGAGTCCGGCGGCAGGCCGGCGACGAGCGTGGGAGCGCAGAACCAGCCCTCCTCCGGGCCGCCGTCGCCCCGCGCCACCACCGTGCCCTCTGACGCGGCCAGCTCCGCGTAGCGCTCCACCCGCTCCTGCGCCTCGCGCTCGATCACCGGCGGCACCTCGGTGGCGAAGTCGTCCGCCTGCCCCACCACCAGCACCTCCACGGCGCCGGACAGGCGCTCGATCAGCGCGTCGGCGATCCCCTCGTGCGCCAGCACGCGCGAGGCCGCCGAGCACTTCTGGCCGGCGTAGACGAACGCCGATCTGACGATGGCGGGCACGGCATCGTCGAGGTCGGCGTCCGAGTCGACCACCACGCAGTTCTTGCCGCCCATCTCCGCCACCACGCGCTTCACGTGCGGCTGCCCGTCGGGGGTCTCGGCCGCGGCGCGCACGATGTCGAGGCCCACCGCGCTCGAGCCGGTGAAGGCGATCGTCTGCACGCGCGGGTCGCGGACCAGCGCCGCGCCCACCTCCCCGAAGCCGGGCAGCAGGGAGATGGCGCCCGGCGGGACGCCGGCCTCGCGCAGCGCCTCCACGAGCATCAGCCCCGACGCCGGCGACTGCTCCGCGGGCTTCAGCACCACGCTGTTGCCCGCGGCCAGGGCCGCCGAGGTCATGCCGGCGGGGATCGCGAGCGGGAAGTTCCAGGGCGAGATCACGGCCGCCACGCCGCGCGGCACGTAGCGCATCGTGTTTCGCTCGCCCGGCACCTGCAGCAGCTCGGCACCGGCGGCGAGGCGCAGCGCCTCGCGCGCGTAGTACTCGAGGAAGTCGATCGCCTCGCACACGTCGGCGTCCGCCTCGGGCCACGGCTTCGCGCACTCGCGCACCTGGAGGGCCGCCAGCTCGAGGCGGCGCGAGCGCAGGATCGCCGCCGCCCGCACCAGCACCTCGGCCCGCCGCTCGGGACCCAGGTCGCGCCACTCGGGCCAGGCGGCCGTCGGCCGCCTCCACCGCGGCGCCGGCGTCCGCCTCGGTGGCGCGCCCCGCGGTGGCCACCACGCGCGAGGGCTGCGCCCGGGTCGGTCGACTCGAAGCCCTCCGCGGCACCGCGCTCGCCCCCCACGAGGATCGGCACGCTCAGCGGCAGCCGCGGCTCCAGCTCGGCGAGCGCGTCCAGCAGCGACTGGCGCGCGGGCGCGCGGCGCAGCTCCAGCGTGGGCTCGTTGGCGAACGGCATCACGGCGGCGAGAGCAGCTCCTCCAGCGGCACGCCGCGCGCCTGTTCGTGCAGGAACGACTCGTTCGAGGTGTTCTCCAGCAGCCGGCGCACCAGGTAGGCCATGCCCGCCACCAGGTCGCCCACCGGGCAGTACACGCGCACGCGGAAGCCCTCCGCGGCCAGCGCGTGGCCCAGCTCGTCCCCCAGCCCGCGCAGCACCTGCAGCTCGAGGTCGCGCTCCTCGCCGCCCGCCACGCGGTTGCAGGCGATCGCGTGCGAGACCGAGCGCAGGTTGTGCGAGGCGATCGCCACCCGCACGGACGGGCCGCGCCTCCAGCAGGCGGCGGGTGAGCTGCTCGAAGTTGCGGTCGCAGTCGGCCTTCACCTCGAACACCGGCGGCTGCCAGCCGTGCTGGCGCGCCTCCACGATCTCGTGGTCCCAGTAGGCGCCCTTCACGAGCCGGACCACCAGCGGCGGGCGCCGCGCGGCTCTCCCGCGCCCAGGCGAGGATGCGATCGAGCTGCGTGGGCGACTCGCGCAGGTAGGCCTGGAGCACCAACCCGGCGGAGGGCCCGTCGGCGAACTCCTCCTCGTCGAGCAGCTCGAAGATCAGCTCCATCGTGGTCTCGAGCGCGTCGAGCGACTCCATGTCGATGTGGAGGTGGGCGCCCAGGTCGCGCGCCCGCCGCAGCAGCGGCCGCAGGCGCGTGGCCGCGTCCTCGCGGCCGCGGGCGGGCGCGTCGGGACGCATGTGCGGGGTGAGGGCCGAGACCTTCACCGACAGGTTCGCGCGCGGCAGCGGCCCCAGCGAGTCCGCCTCGAGCGTGGGACGCTCCGGCCACCCGGCCGCCGCCTCCGCGAGCGTGTCGAGGGCCTCGGCGCAGCGCTCCGCGTAGCGGTCGGCCTCCGCCCTCGGTCACCGTCGCCTCGCCGAGCAGGTCGACCGACGAGGCGTTGCCGTCCTGCCACAGCTCGCGCAGCACCCCGAGCGCCCGCTGCGGCGACTCGCCGACGATGAAGCGGTGCGCCATGTGGCGCACGCCGCCCGCCGCGGCGGCGCCCAGCGCGGCCCGGCCCGGCTTGCTCGCCGCCATGCGGATCGCCACGTCGAGCGACTGCGGCCGCTCGTCCAGCTCGCCGAGGTAGCCCGTCAGGTGGCGCGCCAGGTCGTCGAGCGAGCGGCAGGCGGGCGTCACGTCCACGAAGCGGAACAGCGCCGTGCGCAGCTCGGCGTCCTGCGAGGCGAGCTCCATCGCCTTCGCGTCGAGCGCCTTCACGGGGTTCAGACCCTTCTTCGGAAAGGCCGCAAACAGCGAACGGCCGACGCGCCCGAGCTCCTCCTCCACGGCCGCGTCGGATGTGGCCTGGCTGTCGCCCACCGCGAGAAAGCTACTCTCGGGGCCGACGGGACCCACTAGTAACCTGCCCTCCCCGATGATCTACCCGGTCGAGACGTTCAGCGACGAGGAGCGGGCGCTCCTGGCGCCCCACTTCACGAACCTCGACCTTCCGGTGTTCGCGCTGGTGAACCTGCCGGAGACGGTGAAGGGAGCGCTCTTCGCCCGCTACTCGCGCTACGGCGGCACGCTGCGGCGGCTGTTCCTCGACGAGTTCGCGGGGGACCTCGAGGGCGCCGCCCGAGCCAGCTTCGACGGCGACGAGGGCGAGCGCGCCGCGGACCTCTACCGCAAGATCTTCCTCGGCTACGGCGACGACTCGGTGGGCCAGCTCGGCGGCGCCCACGTGGCCTGCGAGTGGGTCTCGAACGTGATGACCAAGGTGCTCCAGCGCGGGCGCCTGGCGGCCTACCTCGAGCAGTCCACGCGCTACATCGCCTACGACGCGCCGATGCCCGGCGGCGGCTACCGCTACTGGCGCCACGAGGACCTCGGGCCCGAGTACGAGGCGGCGATGAACGACCTCTTCGACACCTACGCGGCCACGCTCCCGCGGGTGGAGGCCTGGGCCGAGGAGCGCTTCCCGCGGGCCGACGGCGAGCCCGAGGCCGCCCACCGGCGCTCGATCACGGCCAAGGCGCTCGACCTGCTGCGGGGCCTGCTGCCGGCCGCGTCGCTCTCGCACATGGGCATGTTCGCCACCGGCCAGGCCTACGAGCAGCTGCTGCTGCGCCTGCACGCCTCGCCGCTGCCCGAGGCGCGCGACTACGGGCGGATGATCCTCGCGGAGCTCACGCAGGTGATGCCGAGCTTCGTCTCGCGCGTGGTCATCCCCGAGCGCGGCGGCCGCTGGATCGACTACCTGGAGGAGCGCGGCCGGGCGGCCGACCGCTGGGCGGCGCGGCTCGGGCTGGACAGCGAGCGGGCGCGCGAGGACTCGCGCCCGTCGGTGAAGCTGCTGTCGGTGCGCGGCAGTGAGGACGACCTGCTCGCCGCGCTGCTGTTCGAGGCCGCCGGGGTCTCCGAGGAGGAGGTGCGCGCCGCGGTGCGCGTGCTGCCGCCCGACGAGCGCGCGACGCTGCTCGGCGAGCTGATCGGCGAGCGCGAGAACCGCCGCCACCGGCCCGGGCGTGGCTTCGAGGCGCTGGGCTACCGCTTCGAGGTGGTGGGCGACTACGGCGCCTTCCGCGACCTCCAGCGCCACCGCATGCTCACGATCCAGTGGCAGTCGTTCACCCCCGACCTGGGCGCCGGCGTGCCGGATGAGCTGGAGGCGGCGGGCGTGGCCGACGACTATCGCCGCGGGCTCGAGCGCTCGCGCGCGGAGTACGAGCGGCTGGTGGAGGCCGGGATGCCCGAGCTCGCGCCGTACGCGCTCTGCCTCGGCTACCGCATCCGCTACGTGCTCGACATGAACGCCCGCGAGGCGATGCACCTGATCGAGCTGCGCTCCGGCAGGGAGGGGCACCCGAGCTACCGCGCGGTGGCTCATGAGCTGCACGCGCAGATCGAGCGGGTCCACCCCGCGGTGGCGGCCGCGATGACGCACGTGGATCGGGACACCGAGCCGCGGCTCGAGCGGATCCTGTCCGAGATCCGCACCCACGCCCGGCGCGCGGCGCGTGTCTAGGTGAGCGGATGACGCGCGAGCTGCCAACCGGTCGCCGCGTGGCACCGTCGATCCTGTCCGCCGACTACGCGCGGCTCGGAGCCGAGGTGCAGGAGGTGATGGACGCGGGCGCGCGCCTGATCCACGTGGACGTGATGGACGGCCACTTCGTCCCGCCGATCACGATCGGCCCGCTGATCGTCGAGCGCCCTCGCGGAGCAGGTCCACGCCGCCGACGGCTTCATCGACGTTCACCTGATGATCGAGCGGCCCGAGCGCCACGTGGAGGACTTCGTGCGCGCCGGGGCGGACTCGATCTCGATCCACTGGGAGTCCACCCCGCACGTGCACTACGCGCTCAAGAGCGTGCGCGAGGCGGGGCTCGTCGCGGGCCTGGCGATCAACCCGGCCACGCCGCCGGAGGCCGTCACTGCCGCCTCGGACTCGTTCGACATCCTGCTCTGCATGACCGTGAACCCCGGCTGGGGCGGCCAGGAGTTCATCACCGGGTCGCCCGACAAGGTCAGGCGTCTGCGCTCGGTGCTGCCGGACCGCGTGGCGATCGAGGTGGACGGCGGCGTGGATCAGACCACGGCCAGGCCCTGCCGCGAGGCGGGCGCCCGTCTGTTCGTAGCCGGCTCCGCCGTGTTCGGCTCGCCCGACCCCGCCGAGGCGTATCGGCAGCTGGCCACTGCGGCGAACGCCGAATAGCGGTCGCAGGTCGCAGGGTCGCAGGTCCGCGCGGCTCCGGACGCACGAGGCGGCCGAGCGACAGCCGCCGTTCCGACACCCGCGTCGACACCCGCGACACTCCGACACCCGACATCCAATCCCCATATTCTCGACCAACTTTGTGTAGTATCTCGGCCATGGCCCTGCCCGACTTCGACAGCGACCTCCCCGTGCGCCCCTGCGACGCGCTCTCGATCCCCGAGCTGCGCTCCCTCACGCGCCAGCTCGCGGACGACCCGTCCGGGTGGCGGCACCTGGTGCACCACGATCCCGCCGCCCGCATCTTCGAGCGCCTGATCGACGAGCCGTCGGTGGAGGCCTGGCTGATCTGCTGGATGCCCGGCCACGACACCGGCTTCCACGACCACGACCTCTCCTTCGGCGCCGTCGCCGTGCTCGAGGGCGGGGTTCGCGAGGAGCGCCTGATCCTCGGGCGGTCCTCCACGCTCGCCAGGCACTACGCGGCCGGCGACCTGTTCGACTTCTCTCCCGCGGACATCCACCGCGTGGTGCACGACGGCGCGCTGCCCACCGTCACGCTGCACGTCTACTCGCCCAGAATCGCCCGTCCCGGCGCCTACTCGGTCTCCTCCGAGGGCGTGCTGCGCCGCCACCCGGTGCCCGGCGACAAAGAGCTTCGGCCCCTCGAGGCCGTCTAGCGACCTAAGAACCGCCCGCCCTCCCAGAGGCCGCCGCCATCATGGCGGCGGCCGGGCGGTCGGACTCCATTTCGGCCCGAATGGACCGCCCGATCCCGGGTAGTAGGGTCCTGGGAAGTCGAAAGGAGAGGTGGCAATGGCAGACGCCGTTGAGGTTGAACGCGACCTTGAAGTGCTCCTGCAGGACGAGGATCGATTCGAGCCTCCCGAGGAGTTCGTCAAGCAGGCCAACTTCTCCGACCCCGCGATCTACGACGAGGCGGAGAAGGACTTCGAGTCGTGGTGGGAGAGCTGGGCCAAGGAGCTCGACTGGTTCGAGCCCTGGCAGACGGTGCTCGAGTGGAACCCGCCCTGGGCCAAGTGGTTCAAGGAGGGCAAGCTCAACGCCTCGCACAACTGCCTCGACCGTCACGTGGACGCCGGCAAGGGCGACAAGGTCGCCTACCACTGGGTCGGGGAGAACGGCGACACCAGGGACGTGAGCTACAGCGAGCTGCTGGACATGACCAAGCGCTTCGCGAACGTGCTCAAGTCGCTCGGCGTGGAGAAGGGCGACGTGGTCGGCATCTACATGCCGATGCTGCCCGAGACCCCCGCGGCGATGCTCGCCTGCGCCCGCATCGGCGCCACCCACAACGTGGTCTTCGGCGGCTTCTCGGTTGAGGCCGTGCGCGAGCGCATGGACGTCTCCGAGGCCAAGGTGCTCGTCACCGCCGACGGCGTCGCTGCGGCGCGGCAAGCCGATGCCGATGAAGGCCGAAGTCGACGAGGATCCTCGACAAGCTGCCGAAGCTCGAGCACGTGGTGGTCGTGGAGCGCTGCGGGATCGAGTGCCCGATGCAGGAGGGCCGCGACGTCTGGTTGCACGAGGAGCTCGAGAAGGCCGACGCCGACTGCGCCCCCGAGCAGCTCGACGCCGAGCACCCGCTCTACATCCTCTACACCTCCGGCTCGACGGCCAAGCCGAAGGGGATCCTCCACACCACTGGCGGCTACCTCACGGGCGTCTACGCCACCACCAAGGCGATCTTCGACGTGAAGCCCGACAGCGACGTGTACTGGTGCGCGGCCGACATCGGCTGGGTCACCGGCCACTCCTACATCGTCTACGGCCCGCTCGCCAACGGCCTCACCTCGGTGATGTACGAGGGCGCGCCGGACTACCCGGACAAGGACCGCTGGTGGGAGATCGTCGAGAAGTACGGGGTCACGATCATGTACACGGCGCCGACCGCCATCCGTGCCTGCATCAAGTGGGGACGCGAGTACCCGGAGAAGCACGACCTGTCGTCGCTGCGGCTGCTCGGGTCGGTCGGCGAGCCGATCAACCCGAAGGCGTGGGTCTGGTACCACAAGGTGATCGGCGGCGAGCGCTGTCCGATCGTCGACACCTGGTGGCAGACCGAGACCGGCCACATCATGATCACGCCGCTGCCCGGCATCACCACCACCAAGCCGGGCTCGGCCACGCAGCCGTTCCCCGGCGTGGAGGCGGCCGTGGTGAACAAGGACGGCGAGATCGTGAAGGAGGGCGGCGGCTTCCTCACGCTGCGCCGGCCCTGGCCGGGCATGCTGCGCACGCTGTACAAAGAGGACGAGCGCTACGTCGAGACGTACTGGACCAAGTTCGGCAACGACGTCTACACGGTGGGCGACGCCGCCAAGATCGACTCGGACGGCTACTTCTGGATCGTCGGGCCGCGTTGACGACGTGATCAACGTCTCCGGCCACCGCATGTCGACGATGGAGATCGAGTCGGCGATCGTCTCGCACGACCGCGTGGCCGAGGCCGCCGTGATCGGCGCGGCGGACGAGGACACCGGCCAGGCGATCGTCGCGTTCGTGACCATCGAGGGCGGCGGCGATTGGCCCGACGACCTCGAGGGCGAGATCCGCGAGCACGTGGCCAAGAAGATCGGCAAGCTCGCCCGGCCGAAGCGCCTGATCCCGGCGGACGACCTGCCGAAGACCCGCTCCGGCAAGATCATGCGCCGCCTCCTGAAGGACATCGCCGAAGGCCGCGAGCTCGGCGACGTGACCACGCTCCGAGATCCGTCGGTCACTGAGGCGATCAAGGAGAAGGTGGCGTCGGGCGCGGTTGAGGAATAGGTCGTCAGGTCGCAGAACGCCGGCTTCGCCGGCGGCAGGTCGCAGGGCTGAGGCCCACGCCCTGCCGCGCCTCGCGGCCTGCGCACCTGAAACAATCGCGCGGCCCCGGCCAAAGGAGCCCCGCGATGTCTTCTGAAACGACCAAGTACCTGCTGCCCGAGTCCGAGATCCCGACGCACTGGATCAACCTGCTGCCCGATCTGCCGGGCGACCCGATCCCGCCCCTGAACGCGCAGACGATGCAGCCGGCGGGCCCGGACGATCTGACGCCGATCTTCCCGATGGCGCTGATCGGGCAGGAGGTCTCGATGGAGCCGGAGGTCGAGATCCCGGACGCGGTGCGCGAGGTCTACAAGCTGTGGCGGCCCACGCCGCTCTACCGAGCCCGGCGGCTCGAGCGGGCGCTCGATACCCCGGCGCACATCTACTACAAGTACGAGGGCGTCTCCCCGGCCGGCTCGCACAAGCCCAACAGCGCGGTGGCGCAGGCCTACGAGAACAAGGAGGCCGGCATCAAGCGGCTGGCCACCGAGACCGGCGCCGGCCAGTGGGGCTCGGCGCTCGCGCTCGCCTGCCAGCTGTTCGACCTCGAGTGCGTGATCTACATGGTCGGGGCGAGCTATGACCAGAAGCCCTACCGGCGCTCGATGATGGAGACCTGGGGCGCGACCGTGCACCGCTCGCCGAGCGACACCACGGACGCCGGCCGCTCGCAGGCCGGCCACCCGACCGGCTCGCTGGGCATCGCCATCTCGGAGGCGGTGGAGGTGGCGGCCAAGGACCCCGACACGAACTACTCGCTCGGCTCGGTGCTGAACCACGTCTGCCTGCACCAGACGGTGATCGGCCAGGAGGCCATGGCGCAGATGGGCATGGCGGGCGAGGAGCCCGACGTGGTCGTTGGCTGCGTGGGCGGCGGCTCCAACTTCGCCGGGTTGATCTTCCCGTTCGTGCGGCGCCGGCTGCGCGGCGAGGCGAACACGCGCTTCCTGGGCGCCGAGCCCACGGCCTGCCCCACGCTCACCCGCGGCGCCTACCGCTACGACTTCGGCGACACCGTGGGCATGACGCCGCTGCTGCCGATGTACACGCTCGGCCACGACTTCGTGCCGCCGCCGCTGCACGCCGGCGGGCTGCGCTACCACGGTGACGCCCCGATGCTCTGCGGGCTGGTGAAGGCGGGACTGGTGGAGGCGCGCGCCTACGCGCAGAACCCGGCGTTCGAGGCCGCCGTGAAGCTTCGCGCGCTGCGAGGGGATCGTGCCCGGTCCCGAGCCGGCCCACGCGATCCGCGCGACCGTCGACGAGGCGCTGGCCGCCCGCGAGGCGGGCGAGGAGCGGGTGATCCTGCTCGGGCTCTCAGGCCACGGCCACTTCGACATGTCCGCCTACGACGACTACCTGGCCGGCCGCCTCGAGGACGTCGAGTTCTCGGAGGCCGACATGGACGCCGCCCTGGCGCGGCTGCCGGAGGCGCCCGGCTATCGCCTAGCGGCGCTTCTTGCGCTTGCGCTTGCGGGAGGCGCTGGGGTTCGGCCCGTCGTCGTCCGCTTCGGCTTCGACGGGCGGCGTGCCGTTGGTGGAGGCCGGCGCGCCCTTGGCGGTCTCGCGCTTCGACTGGGCGGATGCGAGGCGCGTCTCCATGTTGCTCAGCCACGGCCGTTCCTCAAGCGCCGCCCATGCGGGTCCGCGGCCGCCCGGCCAGCGATCGAGCAGGATCGCGCCTATGGCGAGCAGCCAGAACAGCTCGAGGATCTGAGCCGGCCCGCCGAGCACGAACAGCACGCCGGCGATGATCCCGACCACGCCGAGGAAGCGCGTGACCAGGCCGGCGCGCATGGCGTTCAGGTTGATGAAGACGAGCGACGCGGCAACCGCCAGGCCGGCGAAGGTGAACGCGAGGCCGTAGATCTTCAGCGTGTTGCCGTCAAGCACGTGGTCGGCGGTCTTCTTCGTCTGCTGGGCGGCCGGCAGTGCGACGAAGTCCTTGGCCACGTGCGTGAGGTCGATCTGGTACGCCACCCCCGCCACCCCGAGCAGCACCGGCCCGATCACCGCGAGCACCACGACGAAGGCCGGCGTCTGGGGGCGCCGGTACTTGGTGACCCGGTAGAGGTAGACCAGGACGAGCGGCAGCAGGAGCAGCGCCGCGGCGCCGAGGCTGCCCGTGATCAGGTTGTCGGACGGGTGCAGGTGGACCTTCCTCAGGTACTCCGCGGAGTCCTTGGAGCGGGCCGCGTGCGAGGACACCTGGTAGGCGAAGCCGGCGACGAGCAGGGCGGCGCAGAACACGGCCGCCGCCCCGGCGCGCGGGCCCCAGCGAGTCCTCCCACGCGCGCTGCGCGTCGTGTGAAGGTGCCTGCTCTTGCGATGCCTCGGGTGTGACGGTCACAGAATCTCGCGGGCCGGCGGCCCTAGTCCTCGCTGCCTCGCAGCGCAGGCTCCGCCGGCGGCGGCTCTACCTGACCCTGCCGCGGCGGATAGTACTCATGGTCCACGGGCTCGACCAGGCGTGAAAGGCGGTCACCGGCGCTCAGCAGCAGCGTGAGCGCGGGCGCCATCAGCCGGATCACGGCCTCCACGCGATTGCGCGTGCGGCGCTGGTCGGCGTTGAGCGGGGCCACCTCAGCCGCCCCGCTGGTGGAAGAAGAACTCGGGCAGCGCCGCCCTGGCCACCTCGGCCGTCATCTGCTGGGCCAGCTGGAGGTCGCCGGAGCGCACGGCCAGGTCGTCGAGGGTGACGATGCCTGCGAGCGCGTCGGCCTCCATCACCGGCAGCCGCCGGATCCGGTGCTGGACCATGATCGCGGCCGCCTCCTCGAGATCCATGTCCGGCTCGGCGCTGACCAGCGGCCGGGTGGCGTGCTCGCGCACCGGCTCGGCGATGTCCACGCCGTCGGCCACCGCGATCAGGGCCAGGTCGCGGTCCGTTATCAGGCCGCTCGGGTGCCCGTGCTCGCAGATCACCACAGAACCCACGTTGCGGTCCCGCATCAACTCCCCGACCTCGCGCAGGCTGGCGGAGGAGTCGGCGGTCACGACGGCCTCCGTCATCACCTCTCTGATTCGCACCCGCCCGACTATAAACGCCTGGACGCAGCCCCTGGACACTTGCCGGGCGTCCAGAGGCGTGTTCGATTGACCGCTCAAGAGAGCCCGCTTACGGTTGACTCATGTCGTATCCCTTCAGGCGGCTGGCGGCAGGGACAATCGCCGGACTCGCGCTCTCCGTCCTCGCGAGCTCACCGGCGTTTGCCTCTGCCCGCCCCGACACCAGCGGCTGGCCCTCCCCCGTGGCGAGCACCCACTTCGTGGTGCATCCCTCGCCCGGCGTGAGTGCCGCCGACGCGCAGCAGGTGTCGGACAACTTCGAGGCCGCCTACGCGACCGAGGTGACGAGCTGGGGCTTCCACGCCCCGCTCTCCGACGGCTCGCTGGGTGGCGACAGCCGCGTGGACGTCTACGTGCAGGGCACCTTCACCGCGAGCGACCTGGGCGAGGCCTTCCACGACACCGAGAACAGCCCCACCACGAGCGGCTTCGCCACGATCAACCCGACGGCCACCGGCAACGCCGAGACCGCCGCCCACGAGCTCTTCCACCTGCTCCAGTACGCCGTCTACGCGCACGGCGCCAGGTTCGTGAAGGAGGGCACGGCGGAGTGGGCCGCGGCCAACGTCACCGGCCACACGCCCTGGCTCGTGACCTACTGGGACAACCCGCAGCAGTCGCTCGACTGCCCGGCCGGCTCTCCCTGCTCGTCGCCCACCGACCTCTCCTACGCGCGCTGGATCTTCTTCGACTTCCTCTCCGAGCGCTACGGCCCCGGCATCGTGAAGGAGCTGCTCGAGCGCATGGCCACGCTGCAGGCCGACACCGGCTCGATGGACCTGGACGCCCTCGACGACGTGCTCGCCGCGCACGGCAGCTCGCTGACCCAGGCCTTCGACGACTTCAGCGCCGCGAACGCCGCGGGCGGCTACAGGTTCCCCGGCCTGTCCGGCTCGACCAAGTACCTCCGCCCCGCGCTCGCGGCCTACACCGGCGCGACGAGCATCTCGCTCGCCGCGCAGGCGCTCACGATCGACCACCTGGCCGCCAGCTTCGTGCGCATCTACAGTGGCGACCCGCGCTCGTCGGCGCCGAACTGCGGGGCGGCGATCCTGCACATCAGCGTGGCCATCCCCGCGGGCGTGCAGTCCCAGCCGAGCTTCGCCGACGCCCAGGGAGTGCACCCGCTCACGGTGAACGGCAGCACGGCCAGCGCGGATCTGCCCTGGTCGAACTGCATGGGCTCCCAGGGCGTGCTCGCGGTGCCGAACGCCAGCCGCACGGCCGACGGCGCCCAGTTCGTGGTGCGCATGTCCACCGACGTGATCCCGCCGCGGCTGCCCGCCGGCACGCACGCGCCGCTGATCGGCCTCTCGATGCCGGTGCTCGCCACGATCGCGCGCAGGCACCCCTACCTCGCGCTTCAACATCCACGCCAGCGTCGCCGGCACCCTGCACGTGCTGCTGAAGTCGCGCTACATCCGCCGCAGCTACCGCCTTCGCCCCGGCACCAACCGGCTCCGCCTGAGGCTGCCGTCGGACTTCGCCTCGGGTAGGCACCAGATCGTGTTCACCGCCTACTCGACCACCGGCGCGCGCGGCAAGACGATCAAGCGCCACGTGACGATTCACCTCGGTCGCTAGCTCCGCCTAGAATCCGGGCATGTCCTCAGAGGATCCCTTCGGAATCTTCGGCGACCCCGAGGAGCTGCGCCGGCGCATGGCCGAGCTGGCCGAGCAGATGCAGGCCGCTCAGCGGGTCACCTGGGCCGACAACGCGATCAAGCTCGCCGTCGACATGACGGTGGCCGGGCTCCAGCGGCTCAACCTCCAGGGCAACACCGAGCAGCAGGTGGAGGAGCTCCGCAGCGCGATGTCGCGGCTCTTCCCCGAAGCGGTAACGCTCGTGCGCGAGGCCCGCGAGGGCCTCGGCACCTAGACCGCGGCGCGGCTCGCCAGCAGCTCGCGGGCCAGCTCGAGCACCACGTCGAGCAGCAGGTCCACGTCGCGCTCGGTGGTCCGCCAGTTCACGATCGCCGGCCTGAAGGCCACGCGCCCGCCGTAGACGGTGGTGCCGAAGTAGACCCGGCCGTCCGCCAGCACCATCGCGCCGAGGCGGCGATTCAGGTCGTCCAGCTCTCCCTCCGGTACGCCGTCGGGCCTCAGGCGGAAGCAGACGATGTTCAGCTTCGCCTCGGCGAGCAGCTCGAGCTCCGGCTGCTCCGTCGACGCGGGCCGCCAGCCGCTTGGCAAGGCCGAGGTGGCGCTCGACCATGGCGCGGTGGCCCTCGCGACCGTAGGCGCGCAGCGTCGCCCACACGGCGAAGGCGCGCGCGCGGCGTGAGGTCTCCGGGCCCATGAAGCCGTAGTTCGGGCGCTCGTCCTCCGGGTGGCGGCAGGTAGGCGGCGTCGACCGTGAACGCCCGCACGAGCCGCGAGCTCGTCGCGGACGAACGCAAAGCCGCAGTCGTAGGGCACGTTCAGCCACTTGTGCCCGTCCGAGATCACCGAATCGGCGCGCTCCATGCCCGCGGCCAGCCCGGCCGCCTGGGGCGTGGCACGCGCGAACAGGCCAAACGCGCCGTCCACGTGCAGCCAGGCGCCGTGCGCCTCCGCCAGGTCCGCCATCGCGTCGATCGGGTCGAAGTCGCCGGAGTTCACGTCGCCCGCGTTGGCGATCAGGATCGCCGGCGCCCCGCCCAGCTCCTTCAGGGCCGCCTCCAGAGCGGCGAGGTCGAGCCGCCCGACGTCGTCGCGGCTGAACGTGGTCACGCCCTTGCGCCCGATCCCGAGGAGCGCCAGCGCCTTCAGCGCCGACGAGTGGATGTATCCGCTCGAGAACACGGGCACGGCCGGCAGACCCGCGAGGCCGCCCTCGTCCACGTCCACGCCGTGGCGCTCGCCCCACCAGCTCCGCGCCGCCGCCAGGCCCGCGAAGTTCGCCATCGTGGCGCCGGTCGTCAGCACTCCGCCCCACTCAGCCGGCAGCCCGAACAGCTCACGCAGCCAGGCGAGGCTGACCGTCTCGAGCCGCGACGCCAGCGGCGTCCCCTCCCAGACGTTCGGGCTCTGATCGAAGCTCGACGCCAGCCAGTCGGCGGCCAGCGCCGCCGGCGTCGCGCCGCCCGTCACGAAGTGGAAGAAGCGCGGGCCGCTCGAGCGGGTGGCCGCATCGTTGCCCAGCTCGGACAGCTCGCGTATCGCGGCCATGGCGCCGTCGCCGTGCTCCGGAAGCGGGCCGCCGATGCCGGCCACCCGCTCCGCGGCTCCGGCCGGCTGCACCGAGACCGTCCTCCAGCGTGGCCAGGTACCGGCGGGCCTCGGCGAGCGCGAGCTCCAGCGCCGGCTCGACATCCCCGAGCTCGTGCAGCGGATCAGCCACGGTCGCGATGGTAGCGCCGCTAGGCTGCCGCTCCGTGCCTCAGCTAGACACCGCCTGGAACTTCGAAGCCACCCTGCAGGACCGCTGCGCCGAGCGCGTGGAGCGCTTCGATTTCGGCAGCGCGCTGTTCCGGTCCGACCTCTCGCGCGTCTACGACGAGAACTTCCTGCGCGTGGAGCGCGGCTTCGAGGAGGTCACCGCGCGGGCGCTCGTCGCCGACGCCGAGCGCCTGCAGGCGCCGGCCGGCCTCGGTCACCGCAAGATCGTGGTTCCGAACGAGGCGGCAGGCCGGCGGCTCGAGCAGGAGCTCGCCAACCGCCGCTTCCGCCGCACCGTGCTGCTCACGATGGCGCACAACGGGGCTCCACCGGCGGCGCCCGCGCACGAGGTGGCCGAGGTGAGCATGGCCGAGCTGCGCCCGTCGCGCCTCGACGCCTTCGTCAGCGACATGCACAGCCAGGCGGCCCGGCAGGTGGTGGCCCATCTCGAGCTGGTTGCCGGCGTGGTGGGCACGCGCGCCTTCGCGGTGCTGGCCGACGAGGGCCGGCCCGCCTCCTGGTGCACGCTCTACCTGGAGGACGGCGTGGGCCAGATCGACGACGTGGTGACCCTCTCCCGCCACCGCCGGCAGGGCTACGGCCGCGCCGTGGTGCTGGCCGCGCTGGCGGCATCGATCGAGGCCGGGAACGAGCTGACCTTCCTCGTGGCCGACGACGACGACTGGCCCAAGCAGCTCTACGCCGAGCTCGGCTTCGAGCCCGTCGGGCGGCGCCTGGAGTTCACGCGGACGTAGGCTCGAGCGGCAGCGCCCGCTGGGGCACCGGCGAGGACTGCACGATCGAGGTCGTGGTGGTGCCGTAGACGAGGAAGCTGTCGATCAGCTCCTCGAGCTCCTCGATCGAGCGCACGTGCAGCCGCATGTAGAAGCAGTCCTCGCCCGTCACGCGGTGGCACTCCACGATCTGCGGCGTCCTCTTCGCAAGCTCGGCCACCTTCGGCAGCTGCCGGGGTGCCGGCCGGATGCGCAGCACCGCGCTGAGCGAGTAGCCGAGGGCGCGCGGATCCACGTCCGCCCGGTAGCCGCGGATCACGCCCGCCGCCTCGAGCCGCTGGAGCCGCTCGGCGACGGCCGGGGCCGACAGGCCCACGCGTCGCCCGAGCTCTGCAAGCGAGGTGCGCGCATCGGCCTGCAGCTCCTCCAGCAGTCGCGCGTTGACGGGATCGATTCCGTTGGTCATCTGCGTCATCGGCCATGGATCTTAAGGCAGTACGGAGCCAGATGCCTACCGAGATCCATGTACATGGCCTCTCGACGCTTGCGAATCTGATTCCCATGCAACTCAGCGTCCGCAGGCCCCTACCGGCCCACGCCTACTTCGCGGGCAGCGCCGTGTTCCATTACCTCGGCCCGGCGTTCGCCGTGCTCCTGTTCGCGCGCGTGGACGTGCTCGGCGTGGCCTGGTTGCGCATCGCCTCGGCGGCGGTCGTCTTCGCGGCGTGGAAGCGCCCCTGGCGCGCGCTCACGCGCCTCACCGTGGCGCTGGGCGTCGTGCTCGCGCTGATGAACTGCTGCTTCTACGAGGCGATCGCGCGGCTGCCGCTGGGCACCGTCGCGGCGATCGAGTTCCTCGGCGTGATCCTGCTGGCCGCGGCCGGAGTGCGCAGCCCGCGCAACGGGCTCGCGCTCGCACTGGCGGTCGGCGGCGTCTACGTGCTCACCGACGTGCGCATCGCGGGCGAGCCGCTCGGGCTGGCGTTCGCGTTCGCCAACGCGGCGCTGTTCACGCTCTACATCGTGCTCGCCCACCGGGTGGCCCAGCGGACCGAGGGCGTGGAGGGCCTGGCCGCGGCGATGCTCGTGGCCGTCGTGGCCGTCACGCCCATCGCGGGCTGGGCGGCCGCGCCCGCCTTCGCCGACCCGGTGGCGCTCGCGGCCGGGCTGGGCGTGGGCGTCTGCTCGTCGGTGATCCCGTACGTGTGCGACCAGCTGGCGATGGCGCGGCTGCCGCGCGCCAGCTACGCGCTGCTCGTCTCGCTGCTGCCGGCCACCGCCGCTTTGATCGGCCTGGTGGTGCTCGGCCAGCTGCCGACGGCGGCGGAGGCGCTGGGCGTCGGGCTGGTGGTGCTCGGGGTGGCCGCCCACGAGGGCGTGGCCTGACCATACGATGCCTGCGTGCGCGCAGGCGACGGCATCGACCCCGCGGCCACCGAGCCGCCGCTGGAGGACTCGGGGCTCTTCTACGGCCGCGACCTCGCCTACGTGCACGACCGCGCCTTCGGCCACCTCGCGCGCGCCGGCGGCGTCAGCCTGATCCGGCAGCTCGAGCGGGCCGGCTTCGGCGACGGCCTGGTGGTCGAGCTCGGCTCGGGCAGCGGCATCACCGCGCGCCTGCTCACCGAGCAGGGCTATGACGTGCTCGGCGTGGAGGTCTCGCCCGATCTCGTTGAGATCGCCCGCCAGCGAGCTCCGGCGGCCCACTTCGTGAACGCCTCGCTGCTGGACGCAGAGCTGCCGCAATGCGTGGCGGTGGCCGCCATCGGCGAGTGCTTCAACTATGCCTTCGACGAGCGCGCCGGCAGCGACGCCCTGCGACGCGTCTTTCAGAGCGTGCACGAGGCGCTCCAGCCCGGCGGCCTGTTCCTGTTCGACGTGGCCGAGCCGGGACGCGAGCGTGGCGGCCCGCGCCGCACCTGGTGGGAGGGGCCGGACTGGATCCTCTGCCTCGAGGCGGTGGAGTACCAGGCCGAACGACGGCTGGACAGGCGCATCACGGTCTTCCGGGAGTCGGACGGCGGCTTCCGGCGCAGCGACGAGCTGCACGTCCAGCGGCTATACGACCGCGACGAGGTGCTCGAGGCCCTGATCGCCGCCGGCTTCGAGGTGCGCCAGCTGGCCGCCTACGGCAGCGCCGTGCACTTCGGCCGCGGGCACTCGGGCTTCCTGGCGACGAAGATCTAGTCCGTGCCGAAGCGCCAGCCGTAGCGCTGCGCGACCGCCATGAACTGCTCGACGTCGAGGTCCTGCGCCTCGTCCGTGCCGGCCTCGACGAAGAAGCGCTCGATGCCGGACGGCGAGAACACGAGCACGCGCCGGGCGGGCTCGCTCGAGAGCAGGCGGCCGGCGTGCAGCACGCCGGCGGGCACATGCGCGACATCGCCCGGTCCGATCGTGCTCTTCTCCTCGCCGATCGTCATCTCGAACTCGCCGTCGACGATGTAGATCGTCTCGGCCTCGTTCATGTGGCGGTGCGCCGGCAGCGCCCAGCCCACCGGCGGCTCGTCCTCGAACAGGGCGAACGCGCCCCCCGTGTCGTCGCCGGTCAGCTTGATCTCCACCGGCGTGCGCCCGAGCCACATGGCTAGACCGCCGTGAGCTCGGCGAGCGCGCCGAGCACCACGTCGTCGTGCGTCTTCGGCGACACCTGCGGGAACACGCGCGCGATCTTGCCGTCGCCGCCGATCACGAAGGTCGTCCGCTCGTTGCCCCAGTAGGTCCGGCCGTAGCGGTTCTTCTCGACCCAGACGCCGAAGGCCTCGGCCAGCGAGTGCTCTGGATCGGAGAGCAGCGTGAACTTCAGGTCGAACTTGTCCGCGAACTTGCGCAGCGCCTTCGGCTCGTCCGGCGAGACACCGAGCACCACGGCACCGGCGTCGTCGTACTCGCCCGTGCGGTCGCGGATGCCGCAGGCCTGGATCGTGCAGCCGGGCGTGTCGGCCTTGGGGTAGAAGTAGAGGACCACCGTCTTGCCGCGCGAAGTCGGACAGCTTCACGGTCTCGCCGTCCTGGTTCAGCAGCTCGAACTCCGGTGCCTTGTCGCCAACTTCGGGCAATGCGGTTCCTTTCACTTGAGCAGGCGCGACAGGCGCCTGTCCTTGAGCACGCGCCCGCCGGTCTGCTCCGCCGGGCAGTAGGTGGTCACATGGTCCTTGAAAAAGACGGCCGCCAGCGTCTCGCCGCAGCGCGGGCAGGGCTCGCCGGTGTGCCGGTGCACCTTGAGCGGCATCGGCGCCTTGTCCGGAAGCGAGTCGCCCACCACCTCCTCGTAGTGGTCGAGCGTGCGGCCGAGCACCTCGCCGATCGCGCCGTGCAGGCGCTCCACGTCGTCCTCGTCGAGGTCGTCGCCCTGCGCGGAACGGCGACAGGCACGCCTCCCAGAGGATCTCGTCCACCCAGGAGCGGCCGATGCCGGCGATCACGCGCTGGTCGCGCAGCAGCGGGTGGAGGTGCCGCGGCTGGTCGATCCGCTCGGCGAACTCCTCAAGCGAAAGGTCCGGCCAGGCCTCCGGGCCGAGCGTGGCGACCGCGTCGTCCGTGTCCACGGCGTCGGTCGGGAGCAGCTTCGCCCACGCGCGCTGCTGGGTGCCGAACTCGCGCAGCCGCAGCTCGCGACCGTCGGCGATGCGCAGCAGGAGCCGCGAGCGCTTGTCGCGCAGCGAGGCGCGCGCGTCGAACACCTGGAGCCGTCCGGCCGACATCAGGTGGATCAGCAGCGCGAGGTCGCCGAGCTCGACGATCGGCATCTTGCCGGCGCGCCTCACGCGCGTGATCTCGCGGCCCGCCAGCGCGTCCAGCGGCGGGTCGAAGGTCTTCATCGTGACCATCCCCGGCGCGAGCGCGGACTCCACCGTCGTGCCGGCGAGGGCACGATCGAGGCGGCGCGCGGTGATCTCGACCTCGGGCAGCTCCGGCATGGCTCCAAGACTAGGGACACTAGGATGCCGCCGATGAGAATCGCAGTGGCCGCCGACGAGCGGACGGGGGTCGCCGACTCGGTGGTGGAGGAGCTGGAGCGGCGGGGTCACGACCCGATCGTGCACGGGGCCCTGGCCGAGAGCGAGCGTGACGACTGGGCGTGGGCCAGCGAGGCCGCCGCACGCGACGTGGCCGACGGCCGCGCCGATCAGGGAGTCGTCTGCTGCTGGACCGGCACCGGGGCGTCGATCGCCGCCAACAAGGTGGCCGGGCGTGCGGGCCGCGCTGTGCGCGGACGCGGAGACCGCGCGCGGCGCCCGCAAGTGGAACGACGCGAACGTGCTGGCCCTGTCGCTGCGGACGACCAGCGAGGCGCTCCTCACGGAGATCCTCGACGCCTGGTTCGAGGGCTCGCCCAGCGACGACGCCGGCGACGTGGAGAACGTCCGCCACCTCGGAGAGATCCAGTGAGCCTCGACATCGTCGACACGCCGGCGGAGGCCGCCGCCCAGGAGCTGCCGCCGCTGATCGTGCGCGAGCCGCTCGAGGCGTTCATGGACGAGCACGGCCTCGGCGCCGGGGCGATCGAGGCCGAGCGCGTGGGCGAGGGGCACTCGAACGTGACCTTCGTGATCAAGCGCGGGGACGAGCTCTTCGTGCTGCGCCGGCCCCCGCGGCCCCCGCGGCCGCCCTCGGCCCACGACATGTTGCGCGAGGCGCGCGTGCTGCGCGCCGTGCAGGGCCGGATCCGCACTCCCGGCGGTGCTGGCGGTCTGCGACGACGAGTCGCTGCTCGGCGTGCCGTTCTACCTGATGGAGCACATGCAGGGCAGCGTGATCACCAACACGCTGCCCGAGCCGCTGGACAACCCGGCGGATCACGCGCGCATCTCCGACGAGCTGATCGGCGCGCTCGTGGAGATCCACGCCGTGGACTGGCGCGCCGCCGGACTCGAGGGCTTCGGCAAGCCCTCCGGCTACCTCGAGCGCCAGCTGCGCCGCTTCAACGGGCTGTGGGAGATCAGCAAGACGCGCGAGCTGCCGCTCGTCCAGGAGGTGGGCGACTGGCTGGCCGCCAACATGCCGGAGTCGCCCGAGGCCACGATCGTCCACGGCGACTTCCGCCTGGGCAACACGATGTTCGCCGAGGGGGCGCCCGCCCGGCTGATCGCGGTGCTCGACTGGGAGATGGCGACCATCGGCGACCCGCTTGCCGACATCGGCTACATGACCGCCACCTGGTCCGAGCGCGACGAGCCCACCGGCACGATGTTCGACCTGAACACGGTCACGCGCGGCGAGGGCTTCTTCACACGCGACCAGCTCCTGGCCCGCTACGAGGAGCTCTCCGGGCGCTCGATGTCGGACCTGCGCTGGTACCAGGCGCTCGCGATCTGGAAGGCGGCCGTGTTCATGGAGGGCAACTACAAGCGCTCCGTCGCCGGCACCACGGACGATCCCTACCTCAAGCTGTTCGACGAGGGCGTGCCCCAGCTCGCGGAGACCGCGCTCAGGATCACCCAGTCGCCGCCACCCGGCTCGTGAAGAAGGGCCTGCTCACCGACTTCGGCGGCGTGCTCACGACCAACGTGTTCGACGCCTTCCGTGCCTTCGCCGTGTCCGAGGGGCTCGACCCGGACGCGGTCCGGAAGACCTTCCGCGAGCAGCCGGAGGCGCTGGCCGGCCTGCGCCGGCTCGAGCGGGGCGAGATCACGGTGGAGGAATACGAGCCGGACTTCGCCGCCGCCCTGGGCGTGGCCGATCACGCCGGCATCGTGAAGCGCCTGTTCGCGGGCGTCGGTCCCGACGAGCGGATGGTGGACGCGGTCCGGCGCCTGCGCGCCGCTGGGATCAAGACCGCCGTGGTCTCGAACTCATGGGGCGATGCCACCTACGACGCTGTCAGCTGGGACGGCCTCTTCGACGAGATCGTGATCTCCGGCGAGGTCGGACTGCACAAGCCCGAGCCGGAGATCTTCCAGCTCGCCTGCCAGCGGGTCGGGCTCGAGGCCGCCGAATGCGTGTTCGTGGACGACCTCAGGGAGAACTGCGCCGGGGCCGAGGCGGTCGGGCTGACGGCGATCCTCCACCGCGGCGCCGACTCGACGATCCCTGAGCTCGAGCGCCTGTTCGGGCTGCCGTTACGCTGAGCAAGCCATGGATTCCAGCAGCGACCTCGAGCGAGGTCGCGAGTCGTACGAGAGACGGGCGTGGCTGGACGCCTATGAGGCCCTGACCCACGCCGATGAGGCGACGCACTTGGGGGCGGAGGACCTCGAGCTGCTCGCCACCTCGGCCTACATGGTCAACCGCGAAGACGATTTCGCGGACGCCCTGGAGCGAGCGCATCGCCTGTACCTGGACGCCGGGAACGCCGTGCGTGCGGTGCGGTGCGCGTTCTGGATGGGTGTCCGTCTCGCAACCCGAGGTGAGATGGGCGGCGCGAGCGGATGGTTCGGCCGCGGGCAGCGGCTGCTCGAACGCGAGGGTCGTGATTGCCCCGAGCGCGGCTACCTGCTGATCCCGGTCCTGTTGCAGCACGTCGCCGCCGGCGACCCAGAGGCCGCATGTGCCACGGCGGCCGACGCGGCCGAGATCGGTGAGCGGTTTGGCGACGCCGACCTCGTGGCCCTCGCCGTGCACGAGCAGGGACACGCGCTGGTCAGGCAGGGGCGGGTCGACGAGGGCTTTCGCCTGCTGGACGAAACCATGGTGTCCGTCCTGGCCGGCGAGCTGTCGCCCATTGTCACTGGCTTGGTCTACTGCAACGTGATCGCCTTCTGTCAGGAGGTGTACGAGGTCCGCCGCGCGAGGGAATGGACCGCCGCCCTCACACGATGGTGCGAGCGGCAACCCGAAATGGTGGCCCACACCGGCCTCTGTCTGCTTCATCGCGCCGAGATCATGGAGCTGAACGGCGCCTGGCAGGATGCGCTCGAAGAGGCACGGCGAGCCACCGAGCGGTTCGCGCAGGGAATCAACCAGACGGCCGTCGGCCAAGGCCATTACCGGCAAGGCGAGGTCCATCGGCTGCGGGGCGAGCTCGCCGCGGCCGAGCAGGCATACCGCGAGGCAAGCCGATGCGGGTGGGAGCCGCAGCCGGGCCTGGCGCTGCTCCGGCTGGCGCAGGGGAACACCGACGCTGCCGCGGCCGCGATTCGCCGGGTGTCCGGCGAAACCGAGGACCCGCTGAAGCTCGCGAGGCTGCTGCCCGCCTACGTCGAGATCATGCTCGCCGAGGGCGAGATCCCGGAGGCGCGCAACGCCGCTTGCCGGCTCGACGAGATCTCCGGCGGCTACAAGGGCGCTGTATGGGCCGCCCTCGTCGCGCGAGCGCGGGGAGTCGTGGACCTGGCGGAGGGCAACGCTCGGCATGCCCTGATCGCACTTCGCCACGCGTGGCAGGTGTGGCATGGGCTGGACGCACCGTACGAAGCGGCACGCGTTCGAGTGCTCATCGGGCTGGCATGCCGGGCGCTGGGGGACGATGACGCGGCAGCACTGGAGCTTGCCGCGGCCCGGGGCGTCTTCGCCGAGCTGGGGGCGGCTTCCGACCTATCCCGAGTCGAGCTGCTCGCCCCCGGCGCCGCGTCATCCGAGGCCCATGGGCTGACGCCGCGTGAGCTGGAGGTCCTGCGGCTGGTCGCCGCGGGCGCCACCAACAGGGACATCGCCGCCGAACTCGTGCTCAGCCAGCGGACGGTGGACCGGCACGTGAGCAACATCTTCGCCAAGCTGCGCGTGTCCTCACGCTCGGCGGCCACGGCCTACGCGTACGAGCACCAGCTCGTCTGAACGCTCTCGGTGGGTGGAATCACCCACTCCGGCGGGCGGCGGATGTTGGGTGGTTCGTCCGATGCGGGACGGCTCCGGCAGTCCTAGGGTCGACCCCATGATCGACGCTAGAGAAAGATTGCTGAAGGGGCTCCCCGTCCGGGAGCGTCGGCTGGAGTTGGCAGGCGTGTCCACCGCGGTGCTGGAGGGCGGTGCCGGCGCCCCGCTCGTTCTGCTCCACGGGCCAGGAGAGTCTGCTGTCAAATGGATGCGGATCATTCCGGACTTGGTCATGACCCACCGTGTGGTGGCGCCTGACCTGCCGGCCCACGGTGCCTCGCAGGCACCCGATGGCCCGCTGGACGGCGATCGCGTGCTGGAGTGGCTCGACGAGTTGATCGAGCGCACGTGTCCGTCGGCACCGGTGCTGGTCGGACACGTGCTCGGCGGCGCCCTCGCGGCCAGGTTCGCAATCGACCGGGGCGACCGGCTAGGTCGCCTCGTCCTGGTGGACGCCCTGGGGCTGGGCCGGTTCCGGCCGGCGCCGAGTTTTGTGGTCACGATGCTCGGCTTTCAAGCGCATCCGAGCGAGCGCACGTACCAGCGCTTCATGCGGCGGTGCTCGTTCGATCTCGACGCCCTGCGCGAGCAGATGGGCGCCCGCTGGGAGCCCTTCGTCTCGTACAACCTCGAGCTCGCCCGCGCGAAGAGCACGAAGGCCGCAGGCCGCCTGTTCCGCGAGCTCGGCATGCCGCGGATACCGACGGAGGACCTCGCGCGGATCGTGGTTCCCACCACCCTTATATGGGGGCGGCACGATCGCGCGCTGCGCCTGCGGATCGCCGAGGTCGGCGAGCACCCGCTACGGCTGGCCTCTGCACGTGATCGAGAACTGCGCGGACGACCCACCACGCGACCAGCCCGAGGCGTTTCTGCGCGCGCTGCGCGCCGCGTAGGGAGTGGCCGGCGCTAGCCCTCGAGCGTCGCGTTCAGCACCAGGTCGACGTTGCCCTTCAGGGCGCCCGACACGGGGCAGCCGTCCTTCGCCCCGTTGGCGATCTCCTGGAACGTGGCGTCGTCGATTCCCGGCACCACGGCGTTCACCGTCAGCTCGGAGGTCGAGATCCTCGGGCCGTCATCGGTGTCGAAGGTGACCTCGGCGGTGACCTCCACGCGCTCGGCGGTGTGGCCGGCCTCGGCGAGCCCGTGCGAGAACGCCATCGCGAAGCAGGACGCGTGGGCGGCGGCGATCAGCTCCTCGGGGCTTGTCTTCCCGGCCGAGCGCGCCGTCCGCGAGGCCCAGGTGACCTCCTGCTCGCCGAATGCGCCGCTGTCGGGGGCCACGCGCCCGCCGCCGTGGACGAGATCGCCCTCCCAGACCGCGCGTGCCTTGCTCCGTGCTCTCGGCATCGTCTACTTCCTCCCGCGTCGCTTGCGGCCGTACATCAGCACGAGCGCCTTCTCCAGCAGCCTCGCCTTCGTGGCCGAGTTCGGGATACATGGTCGGCTCCTTGCTCGGCGCGAAGCGCGTGAGCAGGATCGTGTGCGGCTGGCAGTACTTGCGGATGCCGGCGCGCGCTGTGACGGGTGCCCATGCCCGAGCCCTTCATCGCCGCGCGAACGGCGCCTCCTGGGCCAGGTAGTTCATGATCGCGTCGTTCACGCAGGTGCTGCCGGCCTCGATGCCGCCGCGCCACCCGCTCGCCCTTCTCGATGTCCTTGGTGAACACGCTCGAGTTCAGGCCGTAGCCCGAGTCGTTGGCCATCGCGATGGCCTCCTCCTCGTCGCGCACCTTCATGATCGGCAGCGTCGGCCCGAAGGTCTCGTCCGTCATCACGTCCATCGTGTGGTCCACGTCCACGAGCACGGTGGGCTCGTAGAAGCGGCCCGGGCCCTCGCGCGCGCTTGCCGCCGATGAGCACCCGTGCGCCCTTGGCGACGGCGTCGTTCACGTGCGCCTCGACCTTGTCGATCTGCGGCGGGAACGTCATCGCGCCCACGTCGATGCTGCCGGGCGCGCCCGGCGCGCCCTGCCGCAGCGCGCGGCGTCTTCGTCACGACCTTGTCCACGAACTCGTCGTAGACCGGCTCCTCGACGTAGACGCGCTCCACCGCCATGCAGATCTGGCCGCTGTTCGACATGCGCCCACTGCACGGCCATGTTGGCCGCGCGCTCGAGGTCGGCGTCGCGCAGCACCACCATCGGGTCCTTGCCGCCCAGCTCGAGCGACACCGGCGTCAGTCGTCTCGGCCGCGCTGGCCAGCACCTTCTTGCCGGTGGCCGTCGAGCCGGTGAACATGATCATGTCGGCGTGCGTCGCACGAGCGCGGCGCCGGTCTCGCCGCCGCCGGTGGCCACCTGGAAGGCGCCATCCGGGCCGCCCACGGCGCGGAAGCCCTCGGCCATCAGGAGCGAGGTGAGCGGCGTGACCTCGCTCGGCTTGAGCACGACGCTGTTGCCGGCCACGAGCGCCGGAATGCGCGTCGCCGAAGTTGTTGGTCAGCGGGTAGTTCCAGGGGCCGATCACGCCCACCACGCCGTACGGCCGGTGGCGCACGATCACCTTCTTGCCGAGCAGCAGCGGCGAGTGCGTGCGCACCTTCTCGTCACCCAGGTACTTCGGGCGCGTTCTTGGCCCAGAAGCCGAGCGAGTCGCAGACGTAGAAGATCTCGGTGAGCATGGCCTCGTCGGCCGGCTTGCCGTTCTCCTCGACGATCGTGCCCGCCACGCGCGCGCGGTTCTCGACGAGCCAGCGCCGCAGGTCGTACATGACCTCGCGCGCGGCCCTCGAAGCCGAGGGCGGCCCAGGCCGGCTGCGCCGCGCGGGCGCGATCCACGAGCTCCTTCACCTGCGCCGCGTCCATGTCGGGCACGCTGGCGATCGTCTGGCCGGTGGCCGGGTTCTCGACCGCGATCGTCGCCCTCTCCGGCGCGGCTCGTCCGTTGCCTTCGAGCTCCGGTTTCGCTTCGATCGTGGACATAGACCCCCCTCGCTTGCTTGCTGCGGCGAGGTCGAGTCTACCTGGGCTCAGTTGAAGGCGAACATGCCTCCGACGCAGTCATGGCCCTGGATGTGGGTGCCCACGAAGGCATCGCCGGACACCACCGCTCCGCTCGGCGCCAGCGCGGTGAAGAAGCCGCCGTCGCCGTCGAAGTTGGGCTCGTCCGGCACCGGGTTGGCGCCCGTTGGATGGGTCGAGGTGCTCAGGTCCGTGACCGGGAACTGCGTGTTGGCTGGGAACTCGGCCGCCTGCGCGGTGCTGGAGCTCTCGATCGCCGTCTTGTCCTCGCTGGATGCCACGTCGATCTCACCCACCACCGAGCCCTCGGGAGGCGCCGCGGTGGGGCTGCCGACCCGGCAGGCGAGCGAGAAGGTGAACGGGCCGACCTTCAGCACCGGCACGCGCTGTCCGACGCTGGCGGTGAAGACGCCGCTCTTGCGCACGGACTGGGTGTTCACGGACACGGCGCTCCTCGCGGCGTTGTTCGCGTTCTTCGCGAACGCCACGTGAAGGCGCGGCGCAATCTTGTGCACCTGCTTGTCGATCGTTCTCTTCGTGGTCGCGGAATGCGCCTTCGCCGAGGGCGACGACGACGAGTCGCCGCTCGTGGCCGCGATTGCCGTGCCGCCGATGGCACCGGCGAGCACCAACGAGGAGGCGATGAGCGCGGGAGCGCGTCCGCTTTGCAGGAATCGGGACATGCGAAAGACCTCCGTGTGGAACCGGGAGGTCTAAGGGTAGGCGCGGAGGCAGACGCGGCTAGTCGGTTGCGACCAGCTCGACGCGCTCGATCGTGCAGGCCTCGACCGGGCGGTCACGCCCGTCGGTCTGCTGTCCCTCGATCGCGTCCACGGCGTCCATGCCCTCGGCGACGCGCCCGAAAACGGTGTGCTTGCCGTCGAGCCAGGGAGCCTCGTGCAGTGGTCACAATGAAGAACTGAGAGCCGTTTGTGTTCGGTCCGGCGTTGGCCATCGCGAGCGCTCCGCGGACGATCTTGTGGTCGTTGATCTCGTCCTCGAACGTGTAGCCGGGGCCGCCCGTTCCGGTGCCGGTCGGGTCGCCGCCCTGGATCATGAAGTCGCGGATGATGCGGTGGAAGATCACGCCGTCGTAGTAGCCGTCGCCGGCGAGCTTGCGGAAGTTCTCGACGGTCTTCGGGGCGTCGTCGTCGAACAGCTCGATCTCGATCGGCCCGTGGTTGGTGTGCATCGTTACCTGACTCATCGCTTGGCTACCTCCAGCCGGAGCGTCGCGCCCCGGACAGCTCGACCGGACACTTTGTCTATCACTTCCTGCGCCCGGGTCGCGGGCACCTCCACGAAGCTGAAGCGCTCCAGCACGCGCACGTTGCGTATGTCCTCGCCCTCGAGGCGAGAGTTGTCGACGATCGCGCCGACGACGTCCGCGGGCTCGATCCCCTGCGCCCGGCCGGCCGACACGATCAGCTTCACGCCGGGCACGTCCACGGGGCGGCGCGGCTTGGTGTGACGCGGACGGCGCGTCTCCCGCTCCTCCTGCGGCTCGGCCGGCTCCTCGCGCTCGACCTTCACCCGCGGGCGCTCGCCGTTCTCGGACCAGGGCTGGATCGTCGTCTTCGCGTGGCGCTCGATCGCCTCGAGGTCGCCCCGCTGCTTCGGCGTGATCAGCGTGATCGCGCGGCCCGAGCGGCCGACGCGGCCGGTGCGCCCGATGCGGTGCACGTAGATGTCCGGCGAGTTCGGCATGTCGTAGTTGATCACGTGCGTGACGCCCGAGATGTCGAGCCCGCGCGCGGCGACGTCGGTGGCCACCAGCAGCCGCTCGCGACCGCCCTTGAAGGCGATCATCACGCCGTCGCGCGAGCCCTGGGACATGTCGCCGTGCAGCGCCTTCACCCGCACGCCCTCGTTGTTCAGTGAGCGCGCCAGCCGGTCCACGCCGATCTTCGTGCGCGCGAAGATGATCGCCTGCTCGGGCCGCTCGGACTTCAGGACCCGCGCCAGTGCGTCGGGCTTGTCGCGGTCGCCTGCCTCGACGTAGAACTGCTCCACGGTGTCGATCGTCAGCTGCGCCGCGCGCACCTTGATCGTCACCGGGTCGAACATCCGCTTCTCGGCGAGCTTCTTGATCTCGGGCGGCATCGTGGCCGAGAACAGCGCCGTCTGGCGGCCGGAGGGACAGCGCGAGAGGATCGTCTCGACGTCCTCGAGGAAGCCGAGGTCGAGCATCTCGTCGGCCTCGTCGAGCACCACGAAGCGGACGTCCGAGAGCACCAGCTCGTGCCGGTTCATCAGGTCCATGACGCGGCCGACGGTGCCGACCACCACCTGGCCGCCCTGCTTGAGCTGGGCCACCTGGTTGCGGATCGGGGCGCCGCCGAACACGGCCACGACCTGGATGCCGCGCTTCTGCCCGTAGGCGCGCAGCGCCTGGGTCACCTGGATGCAGAGCTCGCGCGTCGGCGTCAGCACCAGCGCCTGGACCTCGTCGAGGTCGGTCTCCACGTACTGGAGCAGCGGCAGCCCGAAGGCGGCGGTCTTCCCGGTGCCGGTCTGGGCCTGCCCGATCACGTCATGGCCCGACAAGCAGCTCGGGTATGGCCTGCTCCTGAATTGGGGTAGGCGACTCGTACCCGAGGTGGTCGAGGGCTTCGAGCAGGGGCGTAGAGAGGCCCAGTTCGGCGAAGGTGGCCATTGCCTTGAGCCTAGTGACTACTTGCTCGGGTCGAGCAGCAGCTTGCCGCTCGTCTTCCGTGACTCGAGGTCCTCGTGGGCCCTGCGGGCGTCCGAGAGGCCGTAGGTCTCGCCGACCAGAGGCTTCAGCTCGCCGCGCGCGGCGCGCCCGAACAGGTCCTCGAGCGGCTCGCGCATCATGTCCTCGCGGCCCGAGGCAGTGCAGCAGCCAGAAGCCGACCACCGCCTGGCTCTTGCGCATCAGCGTGCCGGACGAGACGTCGTTCGGATGGCGGCTGGCGATGCCGTAGGTCACCAGCCGTCCGAACGGCGCGAGCGCCAGCAGGCTCTCGTCGAATACCTGCCCGCCGGCCATCTCGAGCACGACGTCCACCTTGGCGCCGCCGTTTGCCTCTATCAACAGCTCGCCCAGCTCCTCGGCGTTCGGGTCGAGCGCGGCGTCCGCGCCCAGCTCGAGCGCCTGGGCGCGCTTCTCCTCCGAGCTGGCGGTGGCGATCACGCGGCCGGCGCCGAAGGGCTTCGCGAGCTGCACGGCCAGGTTGCCCACGCCGCCGGAGGCGGCATGCACGACCACGGTCTCGCCCTGCTCGAGCTTGGCCGAGGTGCGGTAGAGGTGCCAGGCCGTGAGGCCCTGGATCAGCAGGGCGAGCGCCACGCCATCGTCTACCCCGTCCGGGATCGGGAAGCTGGTGGCGGCGTGCGCCGCCGCGTACTCGGCGTAGCCCCCGGTGCCCACCATCGAGATGACGCGCTGCCCCTCCTCGAAGCCGCCGGCGCGGCGCTCCACCACGCCGGCCACCTCGCCGCCCGGCACGAGCGGCAGCTCGAACTTGGCGAGGTAGGTGTTCTCGCGCTGGTGGGTGTCGGCGAAGTTGATGCCCGCGTGCGAGACCTTCACGAGCAGCTCGCCGTCGCCCGGCTCCGGCACCGGGAGGTTGACGAGCTTCATCACCTCGGGGCCGCCGAACTCCTTTATCTGGATGGCCCGCATGAAGGGCGCAGCTTATCCACGCAGGACATTGACACGCTTGAGCGCATCCGCATAAAGTGCGATTGGTCTAGTCCAATTGAGGAGGGGCTCGCTCATGTCGGAAACCGCTGTGCCCGTTCCCGCGGTCGACGCCGACGCCGCCGATCTGGCGCGCTACGGCTACAAGCAGGAGCTGAAGCGCTCGCTGAACATCTTCAGCTCGTTCGCCGTCGCGTTCAGCTACATCTCGCCCGCGACGGGCATCTTCACGCTCTTCATCCTCGGCATCGGCACGCTCGGGGGAGCCTTCTTCTGGACCTGGCCAGTGGTATGGGCCGGTCAGTTCCTCGTCGCGCTGGTGTTCGCCGAGGTGGCCACGCACTTCCCGCTGGCGGGCTCGGTGTTCCAGTGGACGAAGTACCTCACGCGCAACAAGACCTACGCCTGGTACGCGGGCTGGATCTACCTCTGGGCCGGCGCGCTGACCGTGGCCGCCGTCGTGGCGACGCTGCCGCTCGCCCTGATCCCGATGATCGACAACCTCGGGATCCACTCGATCCAGATGAACCCGGCGGACCTGACCAACCAGAAGTGGATCGCCGGCATCACGCTGATCGTGATCACGCTGCTGAACATCTTCGGCGTCCGGCTCGTCGCCCTGATCAACAACACCGGGGTGCTGTTCGAGATCCTCGGCCTGTTCGTGTTCGCGATCATCCTGGCGGCGTTCAACCACCACCACAGCGTCGGCGTGATCTTCAACACGGGCGGGGCGACGTTCAACGCCAGCACCTTCCTGGTGGCGATGTTCATGGGGCTGTTCGTGATCTACGGCTTCGACACCGCGAGCACGCTCGCGGAGGAATCGCACGAGCCGAGAAAGAAGGCGCCGCAGGCGGTCCTCGCCTCGATCGCGGCCGCGGGCGTGATCGGCGGCGTGTTCATCTGGGCGATGCTGATCGCCACGCCGGGCAGCATGACGGCCGTGGTCAAGGCGGGTGGCATCTCGCCGGCGGCGATCATCGACGCCAACCTCTCGAACGCGCTCTCGGTGGCGTATCTGCTGGTGGTGTCGGTGGCGATCTTCGTCTGCTGCCTGTCGATCCAGGCCTCCACGATCCGCCTGGGCTACGGGATGGCGCGCGACCGCCAGTTGCCGCTCTCGGGAGCGGTCTCGAAGGTCAACTCTCGTACCGGCACCCCGATCGGCGCCTGCATCATGGTCGCGCTGATGGCCGTGATCTTCCTGATCAAGTACGCGGGCGTGGCCTACATCGCGATCGCGGCGACGGGCATGATCTACCTCTCCTACCTGTTCGCGACGCTCGCGATCTTCAACGTGCGGCGCAAGGGCTGGCCGCACGAGAAGGGAGCGTTCAGCCTCGGGCGCTGGGGCATGCCGGTCAACGTGCTCGCGATCGTGTGGGGCGGCGGCATGCTCGTGAACTTCGCCTGGCACCGGCTCGACACGAACCCGAAGCCGAAGGAGCTGCCCGGCACGCTGGAGTTCGGCTGGGGCTTCATCGACAACATCCCGATCCTGTGGCTGGTGCTGGCCGTGGTGCTGATAGTGGGCTCGCTCTACTACTGGATCAGACGGGCGCACATCCCCAGCCCGGTGCTCACGGAGACCGCCGCGGCCGAGGCCGCCTCAGCCGGCCCGTGACGGCATTCCGCTCGATCTTCGGGCCGCGCTGGCGGCTGCGGCCGGGCTCCGCGGTGCCCGCGTACGCCCAGATCGAGGACCAGCTCGCCACCCGCATCGAGTCGGGTGAGCTGAGAGAGGGCGAGCGCCTGCCGCCCGAGCGCGATCTCGCCGACGGACTCGGCGTGAGCAGGATGACGGTGCGCCAGGCGCTCGCCTCTCTCGCAGCCCGCGGTCTGGTGGAGCGCGGCGTGGGCCGCGGCACGTTCGTGGCCCGCGTGAAGCTCGACCACGACCTGGGCCGGGTGGCCGGCTTCAGCGAGCTGATGGCGCGTCAGGGCCTGGAGGCCGGAGCGAAGCTGATCTCGGCGAGCGAGTGCCCCGCCCCCGACCCCGTGGCCGCGGCGCTCGGGATCGCCGCGGGCGCACCCGTCTACCGCATCCAGCGCCTGCGGTTCGGCGGCGGGGTGCCGCTCGCGATCGAGGACTCGTGGATCCCGGCCGCGCCCTTTCCCGGCCTGCTCGAGCTCGGGCTGACCCGCTCGCTGTACGCGCTGATGCGCGACCTCTTCGGGCTCGAGCCGGTGCGTGCCGTGGAGCGCCTCGAGCCGGTGGTGGCGCGGCCGCACGAGGCGGCAGCGCTGGAGGTGGCCCCGGGCTCCCCGCTGATGCTCGTGGAACGCACGGCCTACGCGGCGGACGGCACGGCGGTGGAACTCGCGCACGACCGGCACCGCGGCGACCGGGCGAGCTTCGTGATCGAAGTGGCCGCCGATGTTTCCTCGTACGTCTGAGCTGATCGGCGAGCCGCTCGGCGAGCCCGAGCCGCTCGACGGCGGCATCACCAACCGCAACTTCCGGGTGCGCACTGGGTCCGGCGACTACGTGATCCGGCTGTTCGGAAAGGACACCTCGCAGCTCGGCATCGACCGGCGGGCGGAGCAGGCCGCCTCGGAGGCCGCGGCCGCGGTGGGCGTGGGCGCCGAGGTGATCGCCTTCCTCGACGACGCGGCGATCACGCGCTTCATCGACGGCCGGCCGATCCCTCCCGAGGAGCTGCGCGCCTCGCCGGGCGGGGTGGCCGCCGCGCTGCGCGCCGTGCACGCCGGCGGCACGCTGCCGGCGGAGTTCAACGCCTTCCGCATCGTGGAGGACTACCGCGAGCGGGCGGGCGGGGCGCCGGACGCCTTCGGCGAGGCGCTCGAGCGAGCCCGCGAGATCGAGGCCGCGCTGACGGGGCCCGAGCACGAGCCGGTGCCCTGCCACAACGACCTGCTGAACGCGAACCTGATCGACGACGGCGAGCGCGTGCGAATCGTGGACTGGGAGTACGCCGGCATGGGCGACGCGGCCGGTGAGATTCGCGGCCGCGTGACCACCGGCGGCTACGGCTACACGGTCGAGCGCTCGATCGCCTACGCCTACCTGCCCACGGAGCTCGCATCGCCGGGTACCGCTGTGGAGATCGAGGTGTTCGGCGACTGGGTGGACGCCGAGGTGGCGAAGGAGCCGCTGCTCGATCCCCAGGGCGAGCGGGTGCGCGGCGTGAGTGCCGCCCCGCGGCCGGCTAGCTAGGCTACCCGCCCCTATGAGCCTCGTCGTGGTCGGATCGATCGCCTTTGACGCCGTGAAAACGCCCTTCGGGGAGCGCGAGCGCATGCTGGGCGGCTCCGCCGTGCACTTCTCGCTGGCCGCCAGCTTCTTCACCGACGTGCGCGTGGTGGGCCCGGTGGGCGACGACTTCGGCGAGTCCGAGTACGACGTGCTTCGCGAGCGCGGGGTGAACACCGACGACATCGAGCACGTGCCCGGCGGCAAGACCTTCTTCTGGAAGGGCCGCTACGAGTACGACCTCAACACCGCGCACACCGAGGACACCCAGCTGGGCGTGTTCGGCGACTTCGAGCCGAAGCTCTCCGACGAGTCGCGCTCGGCCGACACGCTCTTCCTGGCCAACATCCAGCCCGACCTCCAGCGCGCGGTGCGCGAGCTGTGTCCCGACGCGGGCTCGTCGGCCTCGACTCGATGAACCTCTGGATCGACATCGCGCGCGACTCGCTCGTGAAGACGATCTCCGGCGTGGACCTGGTGTTCATGAACGACGCCGAGGTGCGCATGCTCACCGAGGAGTCGAACCTGGTGCGAGGTGCGCGCAAGCTGATGGAGCTCGGCCCGCGGGCGGTGGTGGCCAAGCAGGGCGAGTACGGCGCCGCGCTCTTCAGCCGGCACGGCTTCTTCGCGCTGCCCGCCTACCCGCTCGAGGGCGTGACCGACCCCACCGGCGCCGGCGACTCCTTCGCCGGCGGCTTCCTCGGCTACCTCGACTCGAAGGGCCCCGAGGCGACCCAGGACGACGGCGAGCTGCGCCGCGCGATGACCTACGGCTCGGTGCTCGCCTCCTTCAACGTCGAGGAGTTCGGCACCGAGCGCGTGCGCCGCCTCACCCGCGGCGAGATCGACGACCGCTTCGCCGAGTTCAAGCGCATGACGACGTTCGACGAGCCGGCGTAGCGTTCAGCGCCAACGCTGCTTCGCCCCGAAACGTCGCCGGCTTGCAATAAGGGCGGCCCCGGCGATGGTGGGGACGAGGATTGGTCATTTTTCCGTGCTCTGGCACGGAAAAGCTCCACTCGACCGTCCGTTGAAGGATTCTGGGTGCCCCAGCCCCCCAACCCTTCAATCGTGCGCGCCCAGGCCGCTCCGGGCCGCCCTTATTGCAAATCTGGGCCCACCGAGCGCTCCGCCGCGCGACCCGAACGTGAGTCCGCTTGCAACGAGGGGTACGATCCTGTGCATGTCCGGAGGAGCATGGATGTTGGTGTGGATGATGCTCGCCCTCAAGATCCCGATCGCCGCGCTGCTTTACATCTGCTGGTGGTCGGTACGTCAGACGCCCGAGACGGCGGAAGACGACTCGAGGGGTGGCAGCGATCGGCATCCCCATCGTCCCTCCCGCCGCCCCAACCCGCGGCCGCCACGCCGGGGGCCCCACGCCGACCCGCCGCCGGCGCCGCCCGCGCGCATCCGCGCGAGAGGCAAGCGCCTCTCGCCGTCGCACGACTGATCTCTCCGGTACCCTCGCGCCCGTGGGACAGCTCCAGACCATCGCGCCGATCGCGGGCATCGACTACTTCTTCATCACCGGCTCGCTCGCGGTCGTGTGGGCGATCGTCATCACCGTGCTCGGCCTCACGCGCAAGGACTTTCCCGGCAAGGCCCTGCCCGCGGTCATGGTGGTCTCGGTGGTGCTGTTCCTGGCCGGCATCATCGGCGCCGCGGTCGGCGCGAAGTTCAAGGCCGGCGAGCGCAGCGGGCCCCCTGAGAGCACGCCCGTGTCGGGCCACAACAACGGCTGATCGCCCCCGCGGCGAGCCTCGCGCTCGCATTCGGCACAATCTGACCTGTATGGCTTAGACCGGAGGAGACCGGATGGCTGATGAACGGACACAGGAGCACAGCGACGAGGGCAACGTAGCCACCGCGCAGGAGACCTTGTCGGTCACCGACAATCGCACCGGCAAGACCTACGAGCTGCGCGATCAAGAACGGCACGATCCGCGCCATGGACCTGCGCGGGATCAAGACGGGCGACGACGACTTCGGCCTCATGGCCTACGACCCGGCGTTCACGAACACCGCCTCCTGCTCGAGCGAGATCACCTACATCGACGGGGATGCCGGGGTGCTCGAGTACCGCGGCTACTCGATCGAGGACCTCTGCGAAAACGCGACCTACCTCGAGACCGCCTACCTCCTGATCTACGGCGAGCTCCCCACCGAGCAGCAGCTCGCGGACTGGGTGTTCGAGATCACCCACCACACCTACGTCCACGAGAACATCAAGAAGTTCGTGGAGGGCTTCCGCTACGACGCGCACCCGATGGGGATGCTGCTGGCAAGCGTCGGCGCGCTGTCCACCTTCTACCCGCCCGCGAAGAACATCACCGACGAGGGCGAGCGCCACATGGCCGGCGTGCGGCTGATCGCGAAGATGCCCACGCTCGCCGCCTTCGCCTACCGGCACAACCTCGGTCTGCCCTACGTCTATCCGGACAACGACCTGAGCTACCCCGGCAACTTCCTCTCGATGATGTACAAGATGACCGAGGTCAAGTACGAGCCCGATCCGCGTCTCGAGCGTGCCCTCGACGTGCTCTGGATCCTGCACGCCGACCACGAGCAGAACTGCTCGACAAGCGCGGTGCGCAGCGTCGGGTCATCCGAGGTGGATCCCTACTCGGCGGTGGCCGCCGGAGTGGCCGCGCTCTACGGCCCCCTGCATGGCGGCGCGAACGAGGCGGTGCTCAAGATGCTCGACCGCATCGGCACCACCGACAACATCCCCGACTTCCTCGAGGGTGTGAAGAACCGCGAGGAGCGGTTGATGGGCTTCGGCCACCGGGTCTACAAGAACTTCGACCCGCGCGCGCAGATCATCAAGAAGAACGTGGAGGAGGTCTTCGAGGTCACGGGGATGAACCCGAAGCTCGACATCGCCGTGGAGCTGGAGAAGCGCGCGCTCGACGACGACTACTTCCACGAGCGCAAGCTCTACCCGAACGTGGACTTCTACTCGGGCCTGATCTACGAGGCGCTGGGACTACCCACGGACATGTTCACGGTGATGTTCGCCATCCCGCGCACGTCCGGCTGGGTCGCCCAGTGGCTCGAGATGGTGCAGGACCCGGAGACGAAGATCGCACGCCCGCGGCAGGTGTACACCGGCCGGCGGGAGCGCGACTTCGTCCCGATGGACCAGCGCTAGCTCGGTCAGCTCGTGTAGTCGTAGAAGCCGCGACCCGACTTGCGGCCCAGCAGACCGGCCTCGACCATGCGGTTCAGCACGGCCGGCGCCACCGCGGCGGGATCGCGAAATTCGTCATACAGAGACACTGCAACGGCCTGCAGTGTGTCGAGCCCGATCAGGTCCGAGAGCGCCAGCGGGCCCATCGGGTGGGCGCAGCCGAGCACCATGCCGCGGTCGATGTCCTCCCTCGAGGCGAAGCCCGACTCGAACATGCGGATCGCCGACAGCAGGTAGGGAATCAGCAGCGCGTTGACCACGAAGCCGGCGCGATCCTGCGAGTCGATGCAGCTCTTCCCAAGCGTGTCCTCGGCGAAGCTGTGCACGTTCGCGATCGTCTCGTCGGAGGTCATGATGGAGCGCACCACCTCCACCAGCTTGAGCACCGGCACGGGGTTGAAGAAGTGGAGGCCGAGCACGCGCTCGGGCTTGGAGGTCCCGGCGGCGAGCTTCATGATCGGCACCGAGGAGGTGTTGCTCGCCAGGAACTGGGCGTCTGGCAGCAGGCGGTCGAGCTCCTTGAACAGCTCGCGCTTGGCGGGCTCCGACTCGAGGATCGCCTCGATCACGGCATCCGACCCCTCGACGTCGTTGAGCTGAGTCGTGTACGCGAGCCGGTCGACCACGCCGCGGTGCTCCTCCTCGGGGAGCTTGCCGGCCTTCAACGCGCGGTCCAGCGAGCGCTTGATCGCGGCCTGCGTCCGCTCGACCCTGCCCTCGTCCACCTCGACCACCGTCACGTCCACGCCCGACCGCGCGCACACCTCGGCGATGCCCGATCCCATCAGTCCCCCACCTACCACGCTTACCCGCATAGGGTCTCCTTTCCCTGGTTTGGCGTGGATTGTGGCGATATTCGCTCTCCGGGTACCCTCTCTGTATGCAGCTCGAGCCGCTTTTTGACGGACACGGCCGCCGGATCTCGGACGTACGCGTGTCCGTGACCGACCGCTGCAACTTCCGCTGCCAGTACTGCATGCCGGCCGACGGCCTGCCGTGGCTGGAGCGCTCCGAGGTGCTCAGCTTCGAGGAGATCGAGCGCGTGGTGCGGCTGCTCGTGGCGATGGGAGTCGAGGACGTGCGCCTCACGGGCGGGGAACCGCTGGTGCGACGGGAGTTCCCGTCGCTCGCCGCATGCTGTCCCGGATCGAAGGCCTGAAGGATCTCTCCCTCACGACGAACGGCTATCTCCTGGAGCGCGACGCCGACGCGCTCGTGAAGGCGGGCGTCAACCGCGTGAACGTGTCGATCGACTCGCTTCAGCGCGACCGCTTCTTCCAGATCACCCGCCGCGACTCGCTGCCGCAGGTGCTGCGCGGGCTCGAGGCCCTCGCCACGCACCCCGAGGTGCACCCGATCAAGGTGAACGCCGTGGCCATGCGCGACTTCACCGAGGAGGAGGCCATCCCCTTCGCCGAGTTCGCGCGCTCCACCGCCTTCCAGGTGCGCTTCATCGAGTTCATGCCGCTGGACGGCGATCACGCCTGGACGCCCGACGCCGTGCTCACCGGCGACGAGCTGCGCGCGATCATCGCACTCCGTCTACCCGCTCGAGGAGCTGCCGCGCGAGCCGTCGTCCACCGCGCGCGTGTTCCGGTTCGCCGACGGGAGCGGCGAGATCGGCTTCATCAACCCGGTGTCGGAGCCCTTCTGCTCGGATTGCAACCGCATCCGCCTGACCGCCGAGGGCAAGCTGCGCACCTGCCTCTTCTCCCTGAACGAGACCGACCTGCGCGAGCCGTTGCGGGCCGGCACCTCGGACGCAGGAGCTGGAGCAGATCATCCGCGACGCCGTGTGGCGCAAGGAGCTGAAGCACCACGTGGGCGAACCGGGCTTCCGCCAGCCGCCGCGGACCATGAGCGCCATCGGGGGCTGACGCACCGCTAAGGTCTCGCCGCCGTGAGCTCGTATCGCGTTTTGATGCGTCACAAGGGATTGGTGGAGCGCCACAAGGCCGACTCGCTCGAGGCCGCCCTCTCCGTGGTGGAGGAACGGGCAACGCACCTGTCCGGCGAGGCCAACGAGCGCCCGGTCGACCTGAAGGTGTTCAAGAGCTTCGACCCGGTGCAGCAGGTGTTCGGCCGCGTTGAGCTGAGGGGACCGAAGCGGTTGCGCGCCGGCGTGGATGTGCGAGGCGACGGCTCGCTCGAGAGCTTCACTGGGAGCGTCAGGCGCCAACTGGTGGAGCAGCGCGACGGCGAGTCGGCGTTCGACGCCCTCCGCCGTACGCTGGGGGCGTGATCGCGGCCATGGAAGATCGCTGGCTCGTGAAGCTGCCTCCGGGCGCGGATCCGCCGCTGGGCGTGTTCGTGAACGGGGTGCGGCAGGCCGAGGGAGTGGACTACGACGTGGTGAAGGGCCACCTGGCCTTTACGAAGCCGCTTGCGAAGGAAGGCAAGCTCGGCTTTTGGCGCTGGCTGATGATCTTCCTCTCAATCGCGGGCTCCTATCGCAGGAACGACTCGGTGGACGTCCAATACGAAGTCGGGGGCGAAGTGCGAGTGGCCACGGGACTCGACATACAGGCGCCGCAGCCCAAGGCATGACCTAGGCTTTCGAGCACTCATGAGGATCGATCAGATACTTGAAGAGCGCCGCCCGGTCTTCTCCTTCGAGTTCTTCCCACCGAAGACCGACGAGGGCATGGAGCAGCTCAAGCAGACGCTCCACGAGCTGAAGGAAGACCAGCCCGCCTATGTCTCGGTGACCTACGGCGCGGCCGGCGCGACGCGCAACCGCACGGTGGAGATCACCAAGTGGATCAAGCAGGAGCTGGGCGTCGAGGCGATGGCTCACCTGAGCTGCGTCGGCGAGCCGGTGGAGCGCCTGCGCGACATCCTCGACCAGATGCGCGACGCGGGCATCGAGAACGTGCTGGCCCTGCGCGGGGACGCGCCCCGCGGTGAGACCGAGTGGAAGCCGCATCCCGGTGGACTGAGCTACTCGACCGAGCTGGCGAAGCTGATCGCTGAGAACTACGACTTCGCGATCGGCGCGGCCTGCTTCCCCGAGGTCCATCCGGAGGCGCCCGACATGGCGCACGACCTCAAGTTCCTGAAGGAGAAGGTGAGCGCCGGGGTCGGCTTCCTGATCACCCAGCTCTTCTACGACAACCAGCTCTACTTCGACTTCGTCGAGGAGGCTCGCGCCGCCGGCATCGGCGTGCCGATCGTGCCCGGCATCATGCCCGTCACGAACTTCGGCCAGATCAAGCGCATCACCGAGATGTGCGGCTCCGTGATCCCGGAGACCTTCGAGCGCGAGCTGGCCGCGCGGGCGGACGACCCGAGCGCGCTCACGGAGCTCGGCGTGGCCTACGCCACGCTCCAGTGCGCCGACCTGCTCTCGCGCGGCGCGCCGGGAATCCACTTCTACACGCTCAACAGGTCCCCGGCCACGAGGGCGATCCTCGCGGCACTGCGCGGCGCGCGGCCGTGGGACCGGACCCTGGCGCCGGTCTAGCCGGTGGCGCCCCGACCGCCGATCGAGTTCGGGATCTTCGTCAGCCCGGCCGCCGACGCCTACCAGGAGACCCTGGCGATGGTGCGTGCCGCGGAGCTCGGGGGCATCGAGTGGGTGGGGATCCAGGACCACCCCTACCAGTACCGCTTCCTCGACACCTGGCTGCTGATCGCGGACCTGCTCGCGCGCAGCGAGCGCATGCGCTTCTTCCCGGATGTGGCGAACCTGCCGCTGCGCCATCCGGCGCTGATGGCCAAGCAGGCCGCCTCGCTCGATGCGATGAGCGGCGGCCGCTTCGAGCTGGGGCTCGGTGCCGGCGCCTTCTGGGAGGGCATCGCCGCCATGGGCGGGCGCACGTTGAGCCCGCGCGAGAGCGTGGACGCGCTGGAGGAGGCGATCGCGATCCTGCGCGCCTGCTGGAGCGGCGAGCGCGCGGTGACGTTCGAGGGGGAGCACTACCACGTGGACGGCTTCCATCCGGGGCCGCCGCCCGCCCATCCGATCGGGATCTGGCTGGGCGCCTACGGGCCGCGCATGCTGAACATCACGGGGCGGCTGGCGGACGGCTGGGTGCCGTCGCTCGGCTACATGCCGCCGGAGCGCGTCGTGGAGGCGCGCGAGCGCGTGGACGCCGCGGCCGTGAAGGCCGGACGCGACCCGTCGGAGGTGCGCGGGATCTACAACGTGAGCGGCAGCGTGACCGACGGCGAGCGCGGCGAGGGCCCGCTCGACGGCCCGCCGGAGCTCTGGATCGAAACCCTCTCCCACTGGGCGCAGAAGCTCAGCCTCAGCCTGATCGTGCTGCCCGGCAGGAGCGTGGAGCAGGTCGAGCGACTGGCGGGCGAGGTCGTGCCGGCCGTGCGCTCCGCACTGGCCTGAAAAGCACAGTGCCCGCCGCGGGCGGGCACTGTGGTCATAGCTGGAGGGTTCGGCCAGATGACCCAGGTTCAGGGTCAAGTCACATACCTATTTCAAGTCAGACGTTTGGTCAAGCAAGCAGGTAGCGCTGAGGATCGCCGCCCACCTTTTCGACCTCGCCGCGCAGCTCCAGGTGGAGCAGGTAGGCGAGCGTCTCCTGCAGCCCCCAGTTGACCATCATCGGCGTGAGGTCGTCCTCGCCCATGAGGGTCGGCACGATCTCGAACGGCGTCCGCGGCTCCTCCCTGAGTGCCGAGCGCACCCGCTCCACCCGCTCCGCCACGGTGCTGCGATTGGCCTCGATGTGACCGCGGACGTCGCGGAAGGGGCGGCCGTGGCCGGCCAGGCAGAGGCGGGCGTCGAGGGCGTCCACCACGTCGAGGCTGTCGAGGAACTCGCCCGCTGGATCCGGGGTCCAGCCGTAGTCGTAGAAGAGCGACACCCGCCCGAGCAGATGGTCGCCCGAGATCAGGAGGTCGCGCTCGGGTTGATGGAGGACCACGTGCGAGGGCGCATGACCGGGCGTCTCGTAGATCTGCCAGGCGCCCAGATCGGTGTCGACGACGACGCCGGGCACCAGGTCGCGATCCGGCAGCACGATCTTGACGATGCCCATGCCGAGGCCCTTCCGCGCCGACTGGTACTCGCGCAGGGCCTGCTCGGGCACGCCGCTCTGGCGAGCCACCTCGATCCGCCGCTCGAAGGCCCGCTCCGGGTTCTCCGCCGAGCGCGTCATGTGCGCGTGGTTCGGGTGCATCCAGAGCTCGCAGCCCGCCGCCTCGAGGATCGGCGCCGCCAGGCCGTAGTGGTCCGAGTGCGCGTGGGTGCAGACCAGCAGGCGGATGTGCTCGAGCTTGAGTCCGGCCTGGTCGAGCGCCTGCTCGAGCCGGCCGCAGCCCGCCGGGTTCCGCGAGCCCCGTGTCCACCAGCACCACCCCGCTGCCGGCCGCGATCGCGTAGCCGTTCACGTGCGGCACTCCCGGCCAGCCCACGATCGGCAGCCTCAGCCGCCACAGGCCCGGCAGGATCTGGTCGGCGCGCGGGAGGTTGCGCTTCCGCTCGCCCGGGCTCACGCCGGGTCCACCAGCACGCCCGGGTTGAGGATGCCGGCGGGATCGAGCTCGCGCTTGGCGGCGCGCAGGGCAGCGGCGAACGGGTCGGGGCGCTGCCGGTCGTACCAGGGCCGGTGGTCGCGCCCGACCGCATGGTGGTGGGTGATCGTGCCGCCCCCCGCGATCACGGCCTCCGACGCCGCCGCCTTCACCTCGTCCCACTGCTCGAGCTCGGCGCCGCGGCGGGCCGGGGCCAGCAGCGTGAAGTAGGGCGCCGCGCCGTCCGGATAGACGTGGGTGAAGCGGCAGGTCACGCTGCCCGCCCCGTAGACCTCGTGCAGCGCCCGGCGCGCCTGCTCGCCCACCGTCGCCACGAACTCCCCGAGGCGGTCCCAGGTCATCGCGGTCTCGAAGGTCTCGGACAGCACCCCGGCGGCGATCATCGTGTCGCGCACGTAGGGCGCCTGGACGAACGCGTTGCGCCAGGCGTCCACGCCCGCGCCGCGCTCCCCCTCCTCGCCCGCGCGCCTGTACCTGGGAGGCTCGGCAGGCTCGCCGCCGTGATCGCCGCAGCATTCGAGGGCGCGCTCCATCCACGGCTCGAGCGGGTGGTCGGCCGACTCGAAGCCGAGCACGAGCAGCGCCTTGCCCTCCGGCGCGGAGCCCGTGATCGTGGCCTCGCCCGGGTCGAGCAGGCGGCAACCGGCGGGATTGAGGCCGGTTTGCGAGAGCGCGCGCACCGCGGCCGCGCCCTGCTCGAAGCCGGGGAAGTGCACGCCCACCGAGGCGCGGAAGCGTGGGCCGCGCCTGGAGGCGCACCCAGGCCTGGGTGATCACCCCGAGGCTGCCCTCGGAGCCGAGCAGGAGGCGATCGGGGCTCGGCCCGGCGCCCGAGCCGGGCAGCCGCCGGCTCTCCCAGACGCCGCGCGGCGTGAGCGCCCGCACCGACTCCACCAGGTCGTCGATGTGCGTGTAGAGCGTCGCGAAGTGGCCGCCGGCGCGGGTGGCGATCCAGCCGCCGAGCGTGGAGAACTCGAACGACTGCGGGAAGTGGCGCAGCGTGAGCCCGTGACCGCGCAGCTGGTCCTCGAGGCCGGGCCCGGCCGCGCCCGCCTGGATCAGCGCCGCGCGCGAGACGGGGTCGATCTCGAGCACGCGGTCGAGCCGGCCCAGGTCGATCGACACCGCGCCCGCGTAGCCGTCGCCGACGGCGGGCTCGACGCCTCCCACCACGCTGGTGCCGCCGCCGTACGGGATGGCCGCGGCCCTCGCCTCCTCGCACCACTCGAGCAGCCGCCGCAGGTCGTCCTCGTCCGCCGGGTGGGCCACGACGTCGGGCGGATGGTCGAAGCGACCGCGGAAGGCGCGCACGATGTCGCGGTAGGACCAGCCGTAGGCGTGGGAGGCGCGCTCGTAGGGCTCGCTCGAGCAGATCGACGCGAGCGACTCGGGCGGGCGACAGCCGCGGCGGGGGCAGCTCGACCGCCTCGAGCGGCACGGGCGCCTCCACCTCCTGGGGCTCGAAGCCGAGGTGCGCGCGGATGCCGGCGCCCGCCTCGCGGAGCTGTTCGAGGCCCGGCTGCTGGTCCTCGTAGCCCCAGCCCCAGTGCTTGCGCCGCCGCGTTGACATCATCCATAGCAGGGGAAGCTTCCCACTTGTCTAAAGTTCAGCCGAGCCAGATGGCCACACGAACCACCGTCGAGATCACCATGCCCCAGATGGGCGAGTCGGTGACCGAAGGCACGATCCTCGAGTGGCGCAAGCAGGTAGGGGATCCGGTCGATCAGGACGAGGCGTTGCTTGACGTCTCGACCGACAAGGTCGATGCCGAAGTGTCTTCGCCAGCCGCCGGGACCCTGAGCAAGATCCTCGTCCAGCCGGACGAGACGGTTCCCGTTGGCACGGTGCTCGGAGAGATCGAGTTGGGCGCCAACGGCGCCGCCCCCGCGCAGCGGCTCCGGCGGCCGAGGCGCCATCGGAGGAACCGGCTCCCGCCCAGCTCGTGGACGTCGTCTTCCCGCAGATGGGGGACTCCGTGACGGAGGGCACCGTGCTCGAGTGGCTCAAGCAGGTCGGCGACCCGGTGGCGGCCGACGAGGACGCTCGTGGAGATCTCCACCGACAAGGTGGACGCGCAGATGCCCTCGCCCGTGGCCGGCACGCTGGCCGAGATCCTCGTGCAGGCGGACGAGACCGTGCCCACCGGCACCGTGCTCTGCCGCATCGCGGCGGGCGCGGGAGCCGCGGCGCCCGCGCCGGCGTCCGCGCCACCGTCGGAGGCCGCGCCGAGCACGCCCCAGCCGCTGGCCGCGTCAGGCAACGGCGCCGAGCACGCCACCCCGGTGGCCGCCCGGATGGCCAGCGCGCACGGCATCGACGTGAGCGCGCTCCATGGCAGCGGCCCGCGCGGGCGCGTGACCAAGGAGGACGTGGAGGCCGCGATCAAGGGCAACGGCGCGAGCCCGCGCCGCCGGCCGCCGCCGCCCGCCCCCGCCGCCAGGCGAGGCCGACGTCAGGCCGATCCGCGGCCCGGCGGCCACGCTCGTGCGCTTCATGAACGAGAGCCGCTCGATCCCCACGGCCACCAGCTTCCGCACGCTGCCGGTGGACCAGCTCGACTCGCGCCGCCGCGTGCTCAAGGACGCGGGCAAGAAGCTCTCCTTCACGCACCTGATCGCGTGGGCGATCGTCGAGGCCGCCGCGCGACATGCCGGTGATGGCCGACTCCTACACCGAGCTTGACGGCAAGCCGCAGCGCGTGATCCCCGAGGGCGTGAGCCTCGGGCTGGCCGTCGACGTGGAGCGCAAGGACGGCACGCGCTCGCTGGTCGTGCCGGTGATCCACAACGCCGACAAGCTCGACTTCCCCAGCTTCGCCGCCCGCTACGACGAGGCGGTGGCCGGCGCGCGCGACAACACGCTGCCGCCCGAGGGCTACCAGGGCGCGAACATCACGCTCACCAACCCGGGCGGCATCGGCACCGTCGCTTCGGTGCCGCGGCTGATGCCGGGCCAGGGCACGATCATCGCCACCGGGGCGATCGGCTACCCGCCCGGGCTCACGGAGGTCGACCCGGCCAAGCTCAGGGAGCTCGGCGTCACCAAGGTGATGACGATGACGAGCACCTACGACCACCGCGTGATCCAGGGCGCCGAGTCGGGCGCGTTCCTGCGCCGGATCGACCAGCTGCTGCAGGGCGAGGATGGCTTCTACGAGCGGCTCTTCGGCACGCTCGGAGTGGCCCCGGACGCCGCCCCGCGCGACGGCGCCGGCCCGGTCACCGCCGACGAGCCCGCGCCCTCGGTGGTCACCCCCGACGTCAGCGGCGAGCCCGACCTGGCGCTGCTCCAGGCGGTGCAGGCGGCCACCTCGGTGGTGAAGGCGCACCGCATGCACGGGCACCTGGCGGCGCGGCTCGACCCGCTCGGCAGCGAGCCTCCGGGCGACCCCGCGCTCGACCCCGCCACCGTGGACCTCACCCCCGAGCTGATGCGCGCGATCCCGGCGTCGGTGCTGCGCGTGGCGGTGCCCGGGCGAGACCTTCGCCGACGCGCTCCCCCACCTGCAGGAGACCTACTGCGGCACGATCGCCTACGAGATCGAGCACATCTCCGACCACCGCCAGCGCGTGTGGCTGCGCCAGGCGATCGAGTCGGGCGTGCACCGCGAGCCGCTCGCCGCCGAGCGACCAGCGCGCGCTGCTCGAGCGCCTGTCGCAGGTCGAGGCGCTCGAGAGCTACCTGCACAAGGCCTTCCTCGGCAAGAAGCAGTTCTCGATCGAGGGCGTGGACGTGGTGGTGCCGATGCTCGACGAGGTGATCGCAGCTGGCCGTCGGCGCCGGCGCCCGCGAGGTGGTGCTGGGCATGGCGCACCGCGGCCGCCTGAACGTGCTGGCCCACACGGTCGGGCGGCCCTACGAGACGATCCTGGTCGAGTTCGAGGGCGAGGGCAACCTCGACGCCGACATCGCGATGCCGGAGGGCGGCACCGGCGACGTGAAGTACCACCACGGCGCCTCCGGCACCTACAGGCGTCGAGAACGGCAAGGCGATCACGGTCTCGCTGTCGCCCAACCCGAGCCACCTCGAGTATCGTCGACCCGGTGGTCGAGGGCCGCGCCCGCGCCGATCAGACCAGCCGCAAGGCGCGCGAGCCGCGCACGACCCCACGGTCGTGCTGCCGGTGCTGATCCACGGCGACGCCGCCTTCCCGGGCCAGGGCGTGGTGGCCGAGACGCTCAACCTGCAGGCGCTCGCCGGCTACACCACCGGCGGCACGATCCACATCATCACCAACAACCAGCTCGGCTTCACCACCGACCCCGACGAGGCGCGCTCCACGCGCTACGCCTCGGACCTGGCCAAGGGCTTCGACGTTCCGATCATCCACGTGAACGCCGACGACGTGGAGGCCTGCATCGCCGCGGTCCGCCTGGCGATGGCCTTCCGCGAGCGCTTCGGCCGCGACGCGCTGATCGACCTGATCGGCTACCGCCGCTTCGGCCACAACGAGACCGACGAGCCCGCCTACACCCAGCCGCTGATGTACGCGAAGATCAAGGCCCACCCGCCGGTGCGCAAGCTCTATGCCGACAGGCTGATCGAGGCCGGCGTGGTGACGCAAGGAGGAGGCCGACGCGATGGCGGCCACGGCCTACCAGGCGCTGGCGCGACGCCCACGCCGAGCTGAAGGACTCGATGGCGCACCCGGCGCACGAGACCGGCGAGCACCAGCTCGACCGCACGGCCAGCGCCGAGCCCACCACTCCGGTGCCCGAGGAGCTGCTGCGCTCGCTCAACGAGCAGCTGCTGAAGCTGCCCGACGGCTTCCACCTGCACCGCAAGCTGAAGCCGCAGCTCGACAAGCGGCGCTCGGCGCTCGACGAGGGCACGATCGAGTGGGCGCAGGCCGAGGCGCTGGCCTACGCCTCGCTGCTCTACCAGGGCGTGCCGATCCGGCTGACCGGCCAGGACGCGGAGCGCGGCACCTTCAGCCAGCGCCACCTGGTGTTCCACGACTCCGAGGACGGCACCCGCTTCACGCCGATCCAGCAGCTGCCGGGCGCCACCGCGCCGTTCGAGCTGCACAACAGCCCGCTGTCCGAGGCAGGCCTGCCTCGGCTTCGAGTACGGCTACAGCGCGCAGGCGCCCGAGGCGCTGGTGCTCTGGGAGGCGCAGTTCGGCGACTTCGTGAACGGCGCCCAGGTGGTGGTCGACCAGTTCCTCGTCTCCGGCCTCGCCAAGTGGGGCCAGACCAGCCGCCTCACGCTGCTGCTGCCGCACGGCTACGAGGGCTCGGGCCCCGAGCACTCGAGCGGGCGCCTCGAGCGCTTCCTGCAGCTCGCCGCCGAGGGCAACATCCGCGTGGCCAACTGCACCACGCCGGCGCAGTACTTCCACCTGCTGCGCCGCCAGGCGCTCGTGCCGAAGCCGCGGCCGCTGATCGTGATGACGCCGAAGAGCCTGCTGCGGCTGCCGGCCGCCTCGTCGCGCTCGAGGAGCTGAGCCGATGGCGGCTTCCAGCCGGTGATCGACGATCCGGCGCTGCCAGGCGCCGCGCGACGAGGTCACGCGGCTCGTGCTCTGCACCGGCAAGATCTACTACGACCTGGCCGGCTACGAGGAGCGCGCCGAGGCCGACGAACGTGGCGATCGGCGCGCGTGGAGCTGCTCTACCCGTTCGCCGCCAACGAGCTGCGCGCGCTGATGGACAGCTACCCCGCCTCGAGCGAGGTCGTGTGGGTCCAGGAGGAGCCGAAGAACATGGGCGCCCGCGCGTTCATGAAGCTGCGCTTCCTGGACGAGGTCCTGCCCGAGGGCGTGGCACTACGAGTACGTCGGACGCGAGTTCCGCGCCAGCCCCGGGCGAGGGCTACCCGGCGGCCCACCGCGCGGAGCAGCTCCGCATCGTCCGCACGGCACTCGGGCTCTCAACTAGGGCGCCCGGCTAGCGCTTGCTGCGCTGCTTGGCGGCGAGCTCGTCCGCGACCTTGCGCGAGCCGAAGACGCGCGACACCGCCGCCACGGCCGACGGAGAGATGCCGGCCAGCCCAGGCCGTCGAGCGCGTCAGGAAGGGCGCGACGACGATCTCCGAGCGGTCGTCCTCAATGCCGCGCACCACCGCCGCGGCCACCTGCTCGGGCGAGCGCGTGCCGATGCCGGGAGGGAGCTTCATGCCAGTGTCGGCGAACATGCCCGCGCCACTGATGAAGCCCGGGAAAACCGTGGTCACACCCACGCCTCTTGCCGCGCAGCTCGTCGCGCAGGCGCGGCCGCGAACCCGCGCATGCCGAACTTCGTGGCCGAGTAGACGGTGCCGCCCGCGTTCGCGATCTTGCCGGACATCGAGGAGACGAACACGATGTGGCCGGAGCCGCGCTCGACCATCGGCGGCGTGAGCGCGCGCGCGAGCTGCATCGGCGCGCGCAGGTTCACGTCGAGCGCGCGGTCGATCTCATCCGGCGAGAAGCTGTCGAGCCAGCCGCTGCCGGGCAGCGCGGCGTTCGCCACGAGCACGTCCACCCTGCCGGCCCGCTCCACCAGCCCGCGCACGTCGTCCGCGCTGGAGAGATCCGCGGCCAGGACCTCCGCGCGCCCGCCGAGCTGGGCCGCGAGGGCGTCGAGCGCGTCCGCGCGCCGGCCGCTCAGGAGCAGCGTGGCGCCGCGGGAATGGAGCGCCCGCGCGATCGCGTGCCCGAGTCCCGCCCGAGGCTCCGGTGAGGAGCACGCGGCTGCCGTCGATCCGCATCGCGGGCATCGTAGTGGGTCGCTACCGATATCTTGGCGGGCGCGCCCAAACCCCAGAGGAGGTCACATGCCGCCCGAGCGTTTCGTGGAGGCCCTCAACGAGCAGATCGGCAACGAGTTCGCCGCGCACCAGCAGTACGTGGCGATCGCCGCTCACTACGACGCCCTGACGCTGCCCCGCCTCGCCGCGCTGTTCTACGCGCAGGCGCTGGAGGAGCGCGACCACGCGATGATGATGGTGCAGTACCTCCTGGATGCAGACGCAGACGTGAAGATCCCGGGCGTCAGCGCGCCCTGACCTCGTTCGCGGACATCGTCGAGCCGGTGCGCCAAGCGCTCGAGCAGGAGCGCAAGGTGACCAAGCAGATCGAGCGGCTGGCGGTCATGGCCCGCGAGGAGGGCGACCTGACCAGCGAGCAGTTCCTCTCCTGGTTCCTGAAGGAGCAGGTGGAGGAGGTGTCGACGATGTCGTCGCTGCTCCAGGTGGTGGAGCGCTCGAAGGACAGCCCGATGACGGTGGAGGACTACCTGGCGCGGGAGTACTCGGGCGGCGACGCGAACCGACCCCACCGCTCCGCCGATAGCCGGCGCGTAGTCCACACGGGCGCGCGTTCTCCAGCTGGCGGCGGCCCTCGTGCTTGACCTGGAAGAGGGCGGTGTCGGCGTGGGCGAGCAGCGCCTCCGCGGTCTGGCCGTGGTCGGGGTAGACGGCGAAGCCGATGCTCGTGCCGATCGAGGCGCCGTCCACGCGCACCTTGCGCAGCTCGCGGCGGATCCGCTCGGCGAGCGCGCGCGCATCGACGGGACCTGACTCCGGCGCGAGGATCGAGAACTCGTCGCCGCCCTGGCGCGCGACCGTATCCTGCGCCCGCAGCGTGGTCATGAGCACGTTTCCGACCTCGCGCAGCACGCGGTCCCCCTCCAGGTGGCCGAAGCGCTCGTTCACCTGCTTGAAGTCGTTCAGGTCGAGCAGCGTGAGCGTGAAGCGGCGGCCGAAGCGCTCGTGGCGGGCGATCTCGTAGGCCAGCATGTCGTGCAGGGTGCGGTAGTTGCCAACGCCCGTGAGCGGATCGCGGCCGGCCGTGTCGCGCAGGGCCGACTGCCCGGCCTCCAGGCGCTCACGCAGGAACGACACCAGCGCCGCGGCCGTGAGCATCGAGGGAGCGGCCACGAGGAACCTGACGAACGCCTCGCGCGGGTTGTGCGAGTACGCGATCGGGAGGGCGAGCGCCACGCACACGAAGGCCATGTGCGCCGCCACGGAGAGGCGCTCCCGGAAGGCGAGCGGGGCGATCCCCACGCCGAAGCCGTAGAACCACTGGATCGCGATGCCGTGATGGCCCAGCGCCCAGCTGGACACCGCTATCTCGAGCGTGCCGACGATCGGGACGAGGTGGAACCAGCCCTTGGCGATCTTGTCCCACGGGATCAGGAAGCAGGCGAGCCCGGAGGCGAAGCCGAGCAGCGGCAGCAGCTGGACGGCGACCCCCGGTGTGGGGTCGCGCATGAGCTGATAGGCGGGCACCGTGGCCAGGCTGCCCACCGAGAAGAGGAGGCCGGCGATACGACCGATCGCGCGGCGTCCTGCGGCGTCGCTCGCCCAGAGGGGTGCATCGTGCGTGTCCAGCAAGGAGGGCTGTTTCATGGCGTTCGGTTCGCTCAGCCCAGATATCGACGCCGCATGGCCCCTGCTTGAGCTTCTTGCGCCAAGAAGGGCTCCGCCGGGCCCCCCGGGCCTATGATGGCCGTCCCCATGCCCAGCTTGGCGCTCGGCCTGGCAGCGGCGATCACCGCGTCCGTGCTCTTCGACGTGGCCGTGGCGCTCCAGGCCCTCGAGACGCGGCGCGTGACCCATCGCCACGCGCTGCGGCCCTCTCTGCTCGTGAACCTCGCCCAGAGGCGGCTCTGGCTGCTCGCCACCGGCCTGGCCCTGCTGGGCTGGCCGTTCCAGGTGTTGGCCCTCTCGCTCGCCCCACTCACGGTGGTGCAGCCCGCGCTGGCCGCCGGCCTGCTGCTGCTGCTCGTGCTCGGCGTTCGGATCCTGCACGAGCACGTGGGCAAGCGCGAGGTGGGCGGCGTGCTGGCGATCATCGTGGGCGTGGCCGGCATCACCTGGGCGGCCCCGGCTCACACCGACAAGCACGCCTCCGCCGCCGTGCTGGCGATTGCGTTCGGCCTGCTCGCCGTGCCGATGCTCGTGCCCTACCTCCCCAGGCTGCGGCGCAGCGGCAGCGAGCATGCTGGTGGTGCTGAGCGCGGGCTTCGCCTACTCGTGGACCGGCCTCTCGAGCAAGCTGCTCTCCGATCAGCTCCTCGCGCACGCCTGGCTGGTCGCCCTGGGCTGGGTGGCGGTGACCGCCGCCGCCGGCATCGTCGGCCTGCTCAGCGAGATGAGCTCGCTCCAGCGCCGCCCCGCCACGCAGGTCGCGCCGATCGTCTTCGTGGTTCAGATGGTGGTGCCGGTGCTGCTGGCGCCGTTGCTCGGCAGCGAGAGCTGGGAGTCCACGCCGCTCGGCGGCGGCGCGATCGCGATCTTCCTGCTGGTGGTGGCGGCCGGCACGGCCGCGCTGGCGTCCTCGCCGGCGGTCGCCGGCCTAGTTGGCGCGACGCCCGACCAGCACGCCGACCGGGCACGGCTCCGAGCTTGCCGTCGCGCAGGCTCAGCCGGAGTGAGTCGATCAGCCGGCCCCAGCTCGCGTGGTTCCGGGCAGGCTCAGCACCACGATCTGGCCCCGCGCCAGCCTGACGCTGTGGCCGCCTGAGCTGACCTGCACGGCGGGCTGCACCACCACGCCGTCGGCCGCGCGGGCGAGCAGGTACTGATCGCCGGTCAACCCCTTGGGCGGGGCCGCGTAGAAGCGCCGGTAGCCGGGCTCCACGCTGCTGTGCGCTGCGCTCCAGCTGGCCCTTCGCCCCCAGGAAGCGCACGGGGCTGTGGTTCGCGAGCACCGGCACCACCTCGTCACCCAGCGCGGTGACCTGGGAGAGGTTCCGCGGCACCGCCGTTCCGCTCATCTCGAGCGACGCGTTCAGGCCGCGCCGGTGGAGCGCCCGCGCCGCGCCGAGCAGCTCCCCGCGCGGCGCCTCCACGAGCAGGCCCACCCGGGGGCTGCTCGTCTGCACCGAGCTGACCGGCCGCCAATGGAACGTCTTGGCGAACAGCGGATAGACGTCGTCGTTCGAGAGGCTCCAGACCGAGACCACCAGGAAGGTGAACGCCACCGCCGCCGCCCGCGTGGCCCGCAGCCGCCAGACGGGGAGGGGACGCACGCGCGAGCGGCCTTCGAGCACGATCGAGGAGACCGGCCGCTGGCGGGCGAAGGAGGGGTCGGGCGCCGGGCGCTCGGCCAGCGCGGCGCCGAGGACGGCCGGCAGGTCGCGGCGGCGGCGCGCGGTGCGCGCCAGCCCGAAGCGGTCGTAGGCGCGGTCGTTCACACGCACGTGCGCGACCGAGAAGCCGTACGAGATCGGCGCGCAGCCGCGGATGATCGCCTCCAGCACGGTGAGCCCGCCGGTGGAGTGCACGAGCGCGTCGGACGCGGCCATGAAGTCGCCCATCTGATCCGTGAAGCCCTCGAGGCGCAGCCGCGGGTGCCGCCGAAGCGCCGCTCCAGCCGCCCGCGCAGCTCCTCGCTGCGGCCGCAGAGCGCCACCACGTAGGCGTCGTCTCGCTTCAGGGCTGTCTCGATCGCGCCGGGCACGTCGCCACCCCCCAGCCCCCGCCCGACACGAGCACGATCGGCCCCTGCTCCGGCAGGCCGAGGGCCGCCCGCGCATCCGCCCGCGAGCGCGGCTCGTAGAAGCCCGGGAGGATCGGCGGCCGCGCCCAGCGAGCGCTGCCCTCGCCGGCGACCGCCTCCACCTCGGGGATCGACTCCGGGTGGATCACGAAGTGCATGTCCACGCCCGGGTGCGCCCACCAATGGAGCCCGGCCAGGTCGGTGATCGCCGCGTAGACCGGCGTCTTCAGCTTGCCGCGGCGGCGCAGCTCACCCAGCACCACGGTGCTGCCCGGGTAGGTGGACACCACGAGGTCCGCGCGCTCCCGCTCGATCAGCTTGCGGATGCGCCGGCCGCCCACGAGCGTGAGCAGCTTCTGGCCCAGCCAGCGGGTGGGCTGGTGGGTGAGCAGGAAGTACTGGAACGCGAACGCCCAGGGCATCCAGCGGAACACGAAGCGCGAGTTGTCCTTCCCGAGCTTCCGCGTGAGCCAGCCCATCTCGTCGAGCCCGTCGAGCACCGTGACCTCGACCCCGGGGCGCTCAGCCGCGAGCTCGTCGGCGATCATCCGCGCCGGCAGGTCGTGGCCCTCGCCGATGTCCGCGGTCAACACCAGCACCTTGCAGTCCGCCGCGCGCGTGGAGTCGTTGTCCCGAGCTCGCCAGTCCACGTAGCGGCTCACGCCCTCGGCGAACGGCGTGCGGGCCACCCAGCCGAGCTCCGCGCCTGGCGCGCTCGCTGGACACGCGCTTGCCACCGAAGTCGCCGGGCCGCGGAGGGGTGTTCACGATCTCCACCTCGCCGAGCGTCGCCTTCACCGTCTCCGCGATCTCGCGGATCGTGGTCACGTCGGGATGGGCGAGGTTGTAGACCGAGGTGCCGGCGGGCGCCTGCAGGGCGGCCACCACGCCCTCGGCCAGGTCCTCCACGTAGACGAAGTTGCGGAACTGCTCGCCGCTGCCCGCCAGGGTCAGCGGCTCGCCCCTCAGCGCCTTGCCCACGAACGCGGGCACCACGGCGGCCTCGCGCGCCCGCGGCCCGTAGGGGATGCCGAAGCGCAGGATCGTGGCGTTCAGGCCGTAGCCCTCCGCGTACGCCTTGCAGTAGAGCTCGCCCGCGAGCTTGGTGGCCGTGTAGAGGTGCGTCGGCGGCGGCACCGCCGTGTCCTCGTCCACCTCCTCCTCTCGGGCAGTCGCTGTAGACCCAGGTCGTGCTGCCGTAGACCACCCGCTCCACGCCCGCGCGCCGCGCGGCGTCCAGCACGTTCGCGGTGCCGCGCACGTTCACGTTCTCGGCGCCCGACGGGCCCTTGTGCACGTGGTTCACGTCGGCCACGGCGGCCAGGTGCACCACTGCGTCGCAGCCGGCCACGGCGTGGTCCACCACGTCCGGGTCGGTGATCGAGCCCAGGGCGGTCTCGACCTCCGGGTGGTAGGGGGAGAGCGTGAGGTCGAGGATGCGGGCCGTGTGCCCGGCGTCGATCAGCTTGTCGACCACGTGCGAGCCGATGAACCCGGCCCCGCCGGTCACGAGCACCCTCACTCGCCGCCTCCGTGGTAGTAGAGCGGCACGCACCAGTGGCTCTCGGCCACCCAGTCGCTGTTCGGCAGGTCCACGTGCGTGTGACCGAAGATGCGGTGGCAGGGCTGGTCGTAGACCTTGCCCGTGGAGCGCTCGATCTCGTCGAAGACGATGTACTTGTAGAGCCCCGAGACCATGCCGTCCGGCAGCTCGAGGCGCGCCGGGATGCAGCGGGTCGAGCTGCTCGCGCGCCGCGCGGTTCTTCCAGGCCACGATCTCCTCGAGCCGCTCGATCTGGACCAGCCCGATCGCGGCGGTGAACTCGCTCATGCGGTGGTTCAGGCCCTGCACCGCGTACTCCGGCTTGCCGTAGTTGCGGTGCTTGCGGGCGAACTCGAGCAGCGCGGGCTCGCGCGACACCAGCACACCGCCCTCGCCGGTGGAGATCGTCTTCGTGGCGTACAGGGAGTAGACGCCCGCGTCGCCGTAGCTGCCCGGCCGGGCGCCGTTCCAATGCGCGCCGTGGGCGTGGGCGCAGTCCTCGATCAGGAAGATGCCGTGCTCGCGGCAGTAGGCCGCGATGCGCTCGCTGTCGAAGGCGATGTGACCGCCGATGTGGACGAGCCAGGCGGCGGCCGGCCGGTGGCGCTCGGCCTTCTCCTCGAAGTCCTCGAAGGACATGCAGAGGTCCTCGCGATTGCAGTCGACGAACTCCACCCGCGCGCCCGCGTGCAGCGTGGCGAGCGGCGTGGCGGCGAACGTGTTGGACGGGCACAGCACGGTGCGGCCCCTGACCTGCGCGAACTCGAGCGCCGCCAGCGCGCCACCCGACCATCCGCGACACCGCGATGGCCGGCAGTCCGTTCCATGCCTCCCAGGCCGCCTCGAACTCGGCCACCAGCTCGCCCTCGGTCCAGTGGCCGGAATCGATCACCCGATCCCATAGCTGGTGCAGCCGCGCGCGGTCGCGGGCGTCGAACCCGATGGCGAACCTGGACAGATCCACGTCCGCTCGGGCAGCCTCAAAGATCGGTTCCATGGCGTGCTTGGATCGCCCAGCCGCGAGCGGACCGGCGGCGGCCGGGAGCGCCAGAAGGCTATACCGAATGTCGGCGCGCTCGGGAGATCAGGCTGTGAAGGTCCGTTAAGCGCGAGGGCCGGCGCGGGGAGAAAACCCCGCACCGGCCCGAGTGCGCTCGAGGACTGCGGCGGTGCTAGCCCGCCTGGAACTTCCTGACGGTCGCGATCCCTGCCTTGTTCACGACCTTGGGGATCGGCGCGAAGTCGAGCGCCGCTCCGAACTTCTGACCCTGCCTCATGGCGTACAGGAGGAACTGCCCCAGCAGGAACTTCTTGCTGGTCACCTTCGGCACGATCGCGTACGTGAAGGTCGACAGCGGGTAGGCCACCTTGTACTGCTTCGGCGGGTTCACGATGTGCAGCTCGTTGTTCGCCGGAACCCTCTTCACGGACGCCGCGGCATTCGCGATGTTCGCCAGGTTCGGGTACTCGAACCGCCCCGCCGCGTTCTGCAGCGCGGCCGCGCCCAGGTGGTGCGCGATCACGTACGAGGCCGAGATGTAGGAGATCGCGCCGTTGGTGGAGCTCACGATCGCGGTCACGCCATCGTTGCCCTTGCCGCCGACGCCGGTCGGGAAGTTCACCTGGGTGGCGTTGCCCACCTGCCTCTTCCACTGCTTGCTGATCCGCGACAGGTAATCGGTGAACGCGTACGTGTCACCCGATCCGTCGCTGCGGAACGCCGGCGTGATCTTCAAAGCCGGCAGGTTCACGCCCTTGTTCAGCTTCTTGATCCTCGCGTCGTTCCACTGCGTGATCGCGCCGAGGTAGATCCCAGCCACGACCGGGCCCGACAGCTTGAGCTTGCGGATGCCGTCGAGACGGAACGCGATGGCCGTCGCGGTCAGGCCCCAGGGAATCTGGAAGCACTGGTTGCAGGCGCTGGCCTGAGCCGGCGTGAGCGGCGCGTCCGAGGCACCGAAGTCGACGGTCCGAGCCGTGATCTGAGCGATACCGGCACCGGATCCGACGGCCCCGTAGGTGACGTGAGCCGAGTACTTGTTGTCGAAGTCGTTCGTCCACTGAGCCATCAGCGGCGCGACGAGGGTGGAACCGGCTCCGACGAGCGAACCGCCGGCGCTGTCGGTGGCGGTCGTCGCCCCCGCGTTGGCCGTCAGGCCCGTTGCCAGACCTGCAATCGACGAAACCGCAACCGTGAGGGTAAGCACTTTCTTGCGAATCAAATGACAGTCCTTTCCGCCTTTGGAAGTGGCGCACTCCAGCGGCCGTAGCATCTGCCAGCCTCCAGGCGGACCTGTTGCCATCTTGTTCTGTTCTGGTGAAGTTTGTGTGTCTGACGCGGCTTGTTGCAATCCTGTGAACGAGTGCAGGCGGGGGGTTAATTCTCCGTTAGGGTGCGCGCCCGTGAGGGTTAGTTTCTGGCCCGCAGCTTCCGCACGCCGTAAGGCGGGGACGACCGTGCGACTGCGCGACCGCGTGGGCGACGGCGTGCTCCGCGCGCTGTGCATCGGCAGCCTCCATCCTCACGATCGTCCTGATCGTCGCGATCGCCTACCAGGTGGTGAAGGGATCGCGGCTGTCGCTCTCCCACTTCGGCCTCGGCTTCGTGGGCCACACCACGTGGAAGCCGAACTTCGGCGTGTTCGGCGCCGGCGTCTTCCTCTACGGGACCGTCGTCAGCTCGGCGATCGCGCTGCTGCTCGCGGCTCCGATCGGGATCGCCATCGGCCTCTACCTGGCCCTGCTCGCGCCGCGCAGGGTGCGCGGGTTCATCGGCCCGCTGGTGGAGATGCTGGCGGCCGTCCCCAGCGTGATCCTCGGCTTCTGGGGCCTGATCGTCCTCGCCCCGTTCCTGCACACGCACATCGAGCCGTTCCTGCACCGGACGCTCGGCTTCATCCCGCTGTTCGGGCCGCCGCAGACCACCGGCAGCAGCATCTTCATCGCCGGCCTCGTGCTGGCCATCATGGTCCTGCCGATCATCGCCGCGCTGAGCCGCGACCTGTTCCTCACGGTTCCCCGCGAGCTCCAGGAGGGCGCCATCGCGCTCGGCGCCACGCGCTGGGAGACCGTGCGCGGCGTCGTGCTCCCGTCCACCGCCTCCGGGGTCGTGGCCGCCACCTTCCTCGGCCTCGGACGGGCGCTCGGCGAGGCCATCGCGGTGGCCCAGGTGATCGGCGCGGGCAGCGTGATCAACAAGTCGCTGTTCGCCACCGGCGACACGCTCGCCAGCCGCATCGCGCTCCAGTTCCAGGGCGCCACCACCCAGCTGCAGATCTCGTCGCTGTTCTACCTCGCGCTGGTCCTGCTCGTGATCGGGCTGGCCACGAACCTCCTGGCCCAGTGGATCTCGCGCCGCTTCGACGTGCGCACGGCGGTGATCCGGTGACGACCGCCGTCATGGATCCCGAGGCCCCACTCGTCGCGAGCGGCAACCTGCGTCGCCGGCAGATCGTCAGCCGGGCGTTCCAGCTGACCGCCACCGGCGCCGCCCTGCTGGCCGTGGCCGTGCTGGGCATCGTGGTCTGGGGCGTGGCGTCGCGCGGCGCGAAGGCGATCAACATCCACTTCCTGACGGAGGCGCCGCCCCGCTTCGGCGGCTCGGGCGGCGGCATAGCGCCGGCGATCGTGGGCACGGCGCTGATCGTCGGCGTGGCCACCCTGATCGCGATGCCCTTCGCGATCCTCACCGCGGTCTACCTCACCGAGTTCGCGGACACGAAGTCGGCCCGCGTGATCAGGCTGGCGCTCGACCTGCTGAACGGGCTGCCGACGATCGTGGTGGGGCTGTTCGTGTTCGGCGTGCTCGTGGTCGGCCACCACCAGAGCGGATTCGCCGGCTCGCTGGCGCTGGCGATCATCATGTTGCCCCTGATCGCGCGCGCCAGCCAGGGCGTGCTGCTTCAGATCCCGCAGACGCTGCGCGAGGCCGCGGATGCGCTCGGCGTGAGCCGCGCGCGCAGCGTGATCACCGTCGTGCTCCCAGCGGCGATGGGCGGCATCGTGACCGGCACGGTGCTCGCGCTCGCGCGCGCGGCGGGAGAGACCGCTCCGCTGATCCTCCTCTGCTCGATCGCCGGCAACGGCATCTCGTTCGACTTCTTCGGCAACGCGATACCCAACATCCCGGTGCAGATCTTCACCCTCTCGCAGGACGCCGATCCGGCGAGCACGTCGCGCGGCTGGGGCGCCGCGCTGGTGCTGCTCACGTTCATCCTGTTCGCCAACATCGCGGCGCGGATCGTCCTCGCCCGCAGCAAATCGAAGCTGGGCCAATGAGCTTCCAGGACCCCATCGAAACCGCCCCGCCGCGAGTGCGCATCCAGACGGGCGCGGCGCCGGCCAGCGTCCGGCGCGTGGAGTCGAACGGGTCGGCCCGGCCGATCGTCTTCGACGCCAGCGGCGTGGACGTGTTCTACGGCTCCGCGCAGGCCATCTCGGGCGTGACCATCCAGATCCAGCGCAACGTGATCACCGCCCTGATCGGACCGTCGGGCTGCGGCAAGACGACCTTCCTGCGCAGCCTCAACCGCATGAACGACACCGTGCCCGGCTTCAGGCTCGACGGCAAGATCCTCTACCACGGGCACGATCTCTACGGAGGCGGCGTGAACCGGGTCGAGGTGCGCCGGCGGATCGGGATGGTCTTCCAGAAGCCGAACCCGTTCCCGAAGTCGATCTACGACAACATCGCCTGGGCGCCGCGCAACCTCGGGATGAAGCCCGACCTGGACGACCGCGTGGAGCGGGCGCTGCGAGGCGCGGCGCTCTGGGACGAGGTCAAGGACCGGCTGAAGAAGAGCGCGCTCGGGCTCTCCGGCGGCCAGCAGCAGCGGCTCTGCATCGCGCGCGCGATCGCCATCGAGCCCGACGTGCTGCTGCTCGACGAGCCCGCCTCGGCGCTCGACCCGATCTCCACGGCGTCGATCGAGGACCTGATGCAGACGCTGAAGAACCGCTACACGATCGTGATCGTGACCCACAACATGCAGCAGGCCGCGCGCGTGGCGGACCGGACGGCCTTCTTCAGCCTCGACGCGACCGATGCCGGGCGCGTCGGCGTGCTCGTCGAGTACGGCGACACCGAGCACGCTCTTCACCCGGCCGGACGACCCCCGCACCGAGGCGTACGTCACCGGCCGCTTCGGCTGAGCCCGGGGCTCAGGAAGCGCCGATGGAGGCGCTCGGAACCTGCTCCATGAGCGGGGTTCCGCACTGCCAGCAGTAGACGGCCCCGCTGCTGTGGGGCGCCCCGCAGGTGCCGCAGGCCCCGGACGCGCCGGTCTGCTCGGTGCGCAGGATGCGCTCCACCTCGGCCAGCTCGGCGTCGAGCTCCTGGAGCTGCGCCGAGCGCTTCACGAGCACGTCGATGCGGATGCGGTCGCGGATCGCCATCTCGTAGACGATGCCGCCGAGGTCCCACTGGAGCTCCGCCACGCGCGCGTTGAGCTGGTCGCGACGGCGCGTGAGGTCGATCAGCCTGTCGGCCTCGCTCGGCAGTTGGGGCGGCGGAGCTCGGCTGTGTCGCGCCGCCATTGCTCGCGGCCGCGGAACCACGCGGGCGCACGCGGGGAAGGAATCGCTGGGCCTTCATTGCCCGAAGAAGTTGCCCGTGAACTTGCCGTTCTGATAGCCGGGGCCCTTGCCCGGGCTGCCGACGGTCACGACCTTCGCAGGAGGCGCCTTGGCCTTGCCGCCGCCCGAGCTCGCGTTCTTCGTCTTGGCCTTGCCGCCCTTCTTGCCGCCGCCGCCCGCTGCGGCCGCCGTGCCGCCCGCTGCGGCTGCCGTGGCTGCCGTGCCGCCGCGCGCCGGCCGCGCCGCCACCCACGGTCACCACCACCGGCTTGCCGCTGCCGCCCGAGTGGTCGCTCGAGCGCCCGATCAGAACGCCGACCGCCATGGCCAGCAGCAGCGTGGCGATGCCGGCGATCAGCGTGCTGCTGGCGGACGGGCGGAAGCGCCGCCGCCGGGGCGGAGCGGGCGCTGCAGGCGCGCGTCGCGCCAGCGCCTCGGCGATCGGAAAGCGCGCGTCGCCGCGGCGGTGGCCGCACTCCACGCAGTAGCGCTGGTCGGGGGCCAGCTGCGCGTTGCACTCCGTGCAGTGCTCGCTCAGACCGCCAGCAGCGAGATCGTGGGCTGGGCTCGCGACCCGTCAGGCGCGCCCATACCCGACTCGGGGGCGCCAGTCGTGTTCAGTCGTGGGGGTGGTCGTCTCCATTTGGGGCCAGGTGGGCCTTCGTGCGCACGGCTAAGTGGCGGCGACCGCGCGCCAGCGTCCGCGTCAGTATCAGGCGTGTGGCCGCAGTAACTGTGAAGAATTGGTTACCGCCTTGGGTCATCCGCTTTTTCACATCTGGCGACACGCGCGAGGTCAGACTGCTGCGCTGGTGACTTCCGCCGTCGAACGGATGCGTTGAACAACAACCTGAGCTGCCGGGAGTGCGGCGCCGCGCTGGCGCACGACCAGCGTTACTGCGTGCGCTGCGGCGAGCGGCGCGACCCGCTGCCGCCGGCGGTCGCCGAGCTGCTCGGCCTGATGGTGGCGCTGCACCCGGGCACCGCCGCCCCGCCGGCGACGCCCGCGGCCGCGGCTCCGGCGGCCGGCTGCCGCAGCAGCGGCGGCGCCCGCCGGCGACGAAGAGCCCAGCTGGCTGGATGGCCTCTACCTGCCGGGGCCGCGCGTGGTCGCGATCGCGATCATGGGACTGCTGGCGTTCGGCGTGCTGATCGGCTCGCTCGTCAGCCCCGCCGGCCAGAGTCTCGCGAGCTCGCCGATCCTGGTCTCGATGGCACCGCAGCCCGCGCCGGCGGTGACGACGACCGCGCCCGCGGAGACGCCCTCGGAGGACACCAGCTCGGGCGACACGTCCGCGCCCCAGCAGGTCACGACCGTCGTGGCCGCGCCCACCCCCGCGCCAGACGGCGGCAGCGAGGAGACCCCCGCGCCCACCGGCCCGGTGCTCCCGCCGGTCAAGCACGTGTTCGTGATCGCCGCTCGCGGAGCACGGCTACGAGGCCGCGTTCGGCGCGAACTCCCAGGCCCCCTACCTCGCCAAGACGCTTGACCAGCAAGGGCGAGCTGCTGGCGAACTACTACGCGGTGGCCCAGGGCGAGCTGGCCAACGAGATCGCGCTGATCAGCGGGCAGGGGCCGAACCCGGACGTCGCGGCCAACTGCACCACCTTCAGCGACATGCTGCCGGGAACGCTCGGCGACCAGGGCCAGGCCGCCGGGAACGGCTGCGTGTTCCCGCACGACGCCGCCACGCTTCCCGACGAGCTGATCTCCAACGGCAACACCTGGAAGGCGTACGTGGAGGACATCGGGAACGGTCCGCCCGACCAGCCGAAGACCTGCCGCCATCCGGCGGTCGGGAGCGCCGACCCCTTCCAGGCGCCGGTGCCCGGAGACGCCTACGTGACCTGGCGCAACCCGTTCGTCTACTTCCACTCGCTGATCGACGGCACGGCCTGCACCGACAACGACGTCGGCCTCGACCAGCTCACCACCGACCTGAAGGACGCGAAGAGCACCCCGTCGCTCGCCTACATCGTCCCCGACCGCTGCCACGACGGCTCGGACCAGCCGTGCGCGCCGGGCCAGCCGGCGGGACTTCCCACCGCCGACGCGTTCCTGAAGACCGTGGTGCCGGAGATCCAGGCCTCGCCCGCCTACAAGGACGGCGGCCTGATCGCGATCACCTTCGACCAGGCCCCGCAGACCGGGCCGGACGCCGACCCGACCGCCTGCTGCGACACGCCCACCTACCCGAACCTGAACGGCGGAGCCACCGGGCCCACCGGCCCGACCGGACCCACGGGCGCGAGCGGGCCCAGCGGCCCCTCGGGTCCCACGGGCCCGACCGGGCCCGACGGGGCCCACCGGCGCGACCGGACCCACTGGGCCCACCGGCCCGGGCGGCCCGATCGTCGGTGGCTCCGTGACGCCCACCGGCGGTGGCGGGCGCGTGGGACTGCTCCTGCTCTCGAGCTTCGTGAAGCCGGGCACCGTGAACCAGACCGATTACTACAACCACTACTCGCTGCTGCGAAGCATCGAGGACCTCTTCGGCCTGACCGCGACCGGCTACGCCGCCGCCCCGACGCTGCCGGCGTTCGACATCACCGTCTACACCGCGTTCAAGGGCTGAACACCAGCCCGCGGCGGCGATTTCGGCCGCGCCAGTTCTTACGAACTGCAGAGACGAACCGCAGAGAGCGCTTAAGGGAAAGAACCACCGTCGGTTCACGGCCGACGGCCGATTTCGTTCTTCTCCCACACAAAGGAACATCGATGCGAAGCAGACCATTGCCGTATATAGCGGCGGCCGTGAGCGCCACCTTCGCGCTCGTGGGCGCCACCTCCGCGATGGGGGCGGGCAGCGGGGAGCAGGCCCAGGCGCAGACGAGCGCCAACTGGGCCGGCTACGCCGTTTCCTCGGGCACCGAGGAGCGGCGCTTCACCCACGTTGCCGGAAGCTGGGTCCAGCCCTCGGCCGACTGTTCGAGCGGCCAGGGCGACGCGGCCTTCTGGGTCGGACTCGGCGGCGCCAGCGACGCAGTCCCAGGGGCTCGAGCAGGTTGGCACAGAGCTGAACTGCGGCGACGGCGGCCAGGCCCAGTCGTCCGCCTGGTACGAGCTGATCCCGGCAGCGCCCGTCCCGCTTGACCTGACGATCAAGCCCGGCGATCACATCTCGGCGTCCGTGACCGTCAACGGCACCGCCGTCACCGTCTCCCTCAGCGACGCGACCTCCGGCAAGTCGGTCACCAAGCACGTGAGCACCAACAACATCGACGTCGCCTCGGCGGAATGGATCGCCGAAGCCCCGTCGGCCTGCACCGCCGAGGGCTGCACCCCGATGCCGCTCTCGAACTTCGGGAACGTGACGTTCACGAACACCTCCGCCACGACGGCGGACGGCCACACCGGCTCGATCTCCGATCCGTCCTGGACCGCCCAGCCCCTGCAGCTCGGGAACGCGGGCGACGACTCGGCCGACGCGATCACCACGACGCTCGACAACTCAGGCTCCTTCTCGGTGTCCTGGTCAGGCGCCCAGCAGATCACCGACCCAAGCGCGGGCAGCGGTGACGACGGCTACGGCGGTGGCGGCGCGACCGACCCAAGCGCCGGCAGCGGTGACGGCTACGGCTACGGCGGCGGCGGCTCAGACCCGAGCGCCGATGGTTACGGCTACGGCGGCGGTGGCGACGGTGGCTACTGGGACGGCGGCGGCAGCTACGACGGCGGCGGCTACCCCTACGGCTACGGCAGCGGTGACGGAGGAACCGTCTACCTGTACGGCGGCTGACACAGGCGTAGAGCGACGAAGTCGCTCGCGCTTTGGCGAGGGACAGAGCGCGGCTGCCAAGGAAGAGCCCCCTCCATTGTGCTGGGCACATGGAGGGGGCGATGACGCTGGCAGCCGCAGCTCTGCAGCCGCCAAAACGCGAGCGACCGGACTCGAACCGGCGACCTCCGGCGTGACAGGCCGGCGTTCTAACCAACTGAACTACGCCCGCTGATGCCTGGGTAGCGTAGCGAACGCCTGCTACGCGGTCCCTTTCTTTCCTCGGCGGGTTTCACGCCCTCTTTACATGACCCAACGAGGGCGCTGCGAGGATCGACCCACACGAGTTCCCTCCTCGTGGTCTGCGCGTGGCCCCGGCACTCCCCGACGGGGCCACGCCTCGTTGTGGGGCCGTTTCTCAGAGCCGGAAGAGGGGCACGAGCCGCTTCTCGTGCTCCGCCTCGATGCGCGCGATGACCTCCACGTGGTCCTCGAGGCCCGAGCCGCGCAGCTTCGTGGCCAGCAGCTCGTCGATCTGGAAGATGCCGGACGAGTTGTTCATGTCGATCTCGATGCGGACCGCCTTCTCCTTGCCCGGGTCGATGCGCACCTCGTCGATCGCCGCCGCCGACAGCGAGTGGATGTTCGGCCGCCCGGCCTCGAAGGGCACGCGCGAGCGGCCCTTCGCCATGTCCAGCGCGTCGGCCACGCGCACGATCCCGGCCTCGAGCGTGAGCGGGTCGCCGCGGCGGCGGTGGGCGATGATCGCGTGCATCGCCTCGGCCGAGATCACCGAGCGCTCCGGCTCGTCGTAGATGCCGGCCAGCAGCGAGCCGAGCTTGTCGGCGGCCATGAAGAGGCTGAACGCCTCGTGGTCGGTCCGGTGGATCGCCATCCCCACGCAATGGAGCAGGGACGCCGCGACGATCGTGACCTCGGCGTCGCGGGCGTCCATCCCGTAGTCGCGCACCACCGCCGGCTCCACGCCGCGGCGCACCAGCAGCCGGCACAGGCGCAGCGCGATGTTCACCACGATCTGGATGTGCACCCACGAGTGGTCCGACATCCCGAGCCGCTCGGCGTTCACCTGCGCGACGTGCCACCAGGCCTTGAGCTGGTCGTCCGCGTTGGCGGCGTCGAGCAGCGCCTCGAGCTTGCGGTTGCCGCGGGTGGGGCAGCGGATGCGCGCCGCCGCCACGGCCTCGGCGGGTGTGGCGGGCAGCGGAGGCGCGCCCGCGGCTTGTCGCTCAGCCACGAGGGACAAAGCTAAGCGCGGCCGCAGGACGGTGGGACGGGCTCAGCCGACGCTCGGTTCCGGCGTGAAGCGGTAGCCGATGCCGAAGTGCGTGTGGATGTAGGTCCAGCCCGGGGAGACATCGCTCAGCTTCCTGCGGACCTTGCGCACGAAGACGTCGACGGAGCGGTCGCGCCGCGGCATCTCGCCGCCCCACACGAGGCCGTAGAGCTCCTGGCGCGTGACCACGCGGTCCTGGCGCTGGGCGAGGGCGAAGAAGGTCTGGAACTCCCGGACGGTGAAGCCGACGCGCACGCCGTGCGCGAAGACCTGCAGCTCCGCGGGCCGGATCTCGAGCGTCGCTATCGACGGCGAGAACGGGACCTCGGATCGAACGCTGAGGCAGCGGATTCGTGCATCGCGCGCGAAGCTAAAGATCATGCACCCGTAGGACGGTGAACGTGTGGTGACGCACTGGAGAAGATTTGGTTAACGAGCCCCCAGCCCGTAGACTGCCGCGACCGCGAAATCCTCCGCAAAATGCAGGAACTTCGGGCTGTTCGGACTTGGCCCAAAGGCGGACTGCGGGAGAATCGCCGTTCTCTCATGTCGCAGCCGGATGACCGTCACCGCTGGACCACCCGCGAGCGGATACTCGCGGAGCTGATCTCGCACGGTGTGGCGGTGCCGAACCTCGATCCGAGCACGCGCTTCATCGGCGTCATGCGCCTTACGGCCGGCTATCGGCCGCTGGCGCGTGCGTTCGAGACGCTCAACGGAGCCCTGCGCTGGCTCCAACAGGCGGAGGGCGAGCACGCGGCGGTCGACGTGATCGTCGATCTCAACTCCCCGTCCGAGGAGACCGCGGTGATCAGGCCGTTCCACGTCCTGACCTGCGACGACGCGAGGGAGCCTCTCGACCAGCTCGATCTGGGCGGCGGCGAGCCCGCCACCGCCACGCCCTCGCCGCTCAGCGCACTGCGCGCCCCGCCCAGTCGCGCTGAGCGGCGCAAGGCGAAAGCCGGCCCGCGCCCCATCGACTGAATAAGGGAACTCTCACCCAGGTCCCGGCCGGGCTGACTTACCCTGGGTTCGAGATGACAAAGAACCGCGCACTCATCCTGCCGGCGGTGCTCGTCGGCATCGCCCTGCTCGTCGTCGCCGCGATCTACCTGGTGGAGCCGGCCAAGTCGCTCCCCTCGTTCTTCCCGGGACACGCGGCCGGCTCGACCCACCACCACGTCAAGCACGCGCTCGCGGCGTTCGTCGTGGCGCTGGGCGCGTTCGTGTTCGCCTGGTTCCAGACGGGGCCGACGCACGCTGCGAACCTGCCGACCCGGCTGCCCTGATCCAGCTGCGCTACTACAGCGCGAAGATCAGCGTGCAGGCCACGCCGGCGCCGATGCAGTAGATGCCGAAGTTCGTGAGCCGGTTGGTCTCGAAGTAGCGCAGCAGGAACTTCACCGCGAAGTAGGTGGTCACGGCGGCGCATAGCGCGCCGACGAGCGCCGGTCCGCGCACGTTCTTGGCGTCGGCGGCGAACAGCTCGGGCAGCTTGAGCAGGGCCGCCGCGCCGATGATCGGGGTGGCCAGCAGGAAGCCGTAGCGGGCGGAATCCTCGTTCGAGAGCCCCACGAGCAGGCCACCGCCCATCGTGATGCCGGAACGCGAGATGCCCGGCACCAGCGCGGCCGCCTGCGCCGTGCCGATGGCGACCGCCTGGCGCCAGCTCAACTTCGCGATACGGGCGTCGGAGTCACCGAGGTAGTCGCCCTCGCGCGGGGGCCGGGTCGCGCCAGCGCTCGAACAGGAGCAGCAGGACGCCGTTCACGATCAGGAACGCCGCGGCGGAGGTGGGCGACGCGAACAGCTTGCGCAGCGGATGCTCGAACACCAGGCCGATGATGCCCGCGGGGATCGTCCCCACCACGAGCAGCCAGCCCAGGCGGGCGTCGTTGTCGCCGATCTCGCGGTCTCGCAGCGAGCGGCCGATGCCGCTGAGGATGCGCTTCCAGTCGCTCCAGAAGAAGAAGAACAGGACGATCGCGGTGGCCAGGTGGCTGGCCACGAGGAAGGTCAGGAAGAACTTGTCGTTCTGGTGGATGTTCCAGCCCAGCGAGCCGCGGGAGGATCACCCCGTGGCCGAGGCTCGAGATCGGGAACGGCTCGGCAACGCCCTGAAGCAAGCCGAGAATCGCCCCCTGCAGATAGGAGATCGGGTCGTGCACCTTGGAAGTTCTACTCGAGCTCTCGGCCCATCGCGCTCACCGCGGCCCGTTCCATCAGCTCGCGGTGCACGCAACGGGTGCGCCCCTGCCGGCGCTTCCAGCTGCCATCGGGTTCCAGCTCCCAGCCGAATGTGTCGTCGGCGAGCGTGCGCTCCAGCGTGTCCTCGATCTCGCGCTTGAGCGTCGGGTCCTCCACCGGAGCGAGCAGCTCCACCCGCGTGTCGAGGTTGCGCGGCATGAGGTCGGCGGAGCCGAGCAGATAGCGCGTCTCGCCGTTGCGCTGGAAGCCGTATACGCGGGAGTGCTCGAGGAAGCGCCCGACCACCGACACCACCCTGATCTTGTCGCCTGAGCCCGCCGGCGCCCGGCAGCAGGCAGCAGATCCCGCGCACCACCAGATCCACCGTCACGCCCGCGGCCGCCGCCTCGTAGAGCGCGTCGATGCAGGGCTGGTCCACCAGCGAGTTCATCTTCAACACGATGCGGGCGTCCTCGCCGGCGCGAGCGGCGTCGGCGGTGGCGGCGATCTCCTCGAGCAGCGGCTCGCGCATGTTCCCGGGCGCGACCAGCACCTTGCGGTGGTGGCGCGGACGGGCGAAGCCCGTCAGCGAGTTGAAGATGTCCGCCACGTCGGCGGTGATCGCCGGGTCCGTGGTGAAGAGGCCGAAGTCGTCGTAGAGCCGCGCGGTGAACGCGTGGTAGTTGCCCGGTGCCCACGTGCACGTAGTGGCGCACGCCGCCCGCCTCGCGGCGCACCACGAGCAGCGCCTTCGCGTGCGTCTTCAGCCCCGGCAGGCCGTGCACCACGTGCGCGCCCGCCTCCTCCAGCGCGCGCGCCCAGCCGATGTTGCGGCGCTCGTCGAAGCGGGCCTTCAGCTCGACCAGGCACACCACCTGCTTGCCCCGCTCGGCGGCGTCGAATCAGGGCCGGCACGAGCGAGGAGTCGTCCGAGGTGCGGTACACGGTGAGCTTGATCGCGAGCACGTCGGGGTCCTGCACGGCCTGGGCCACGAACCGCTCCACGCTGCCGGCGAACGACTGGTAGGGGTGGTGCACGAGCACGTCGTTCGCGCGGATCGCCGCGAACATGTCCACCTCGCCGCGCTCCTCGTCCATGAACGCCGGGTGCTGCACCGGGGTCCAGGGCGGATCGCGCAGCTCACTGAATGGCCGTCCACGCCGTGGATCTCCCACAGGTCGCCCATGTCCAGCAGGCCGTCGACGTCGTAGACCTGCCGTTCCTCCACGTCGAGCCAGGCGACCAGCCGCTCGCGCAGCTCGGGCTCCATGTCGGAGCCCACCTCGAGCCGCACGACCTCGCCGAAGCGGCGCCGGCGGAGCTCGTCCTCAACCGCTCGCAGCAGGTCGTCGGCCTCGTCCGAGACGGTGAAGTCGGCGTCGCGGGTCACGCGGAAGGTGCTGTGGCGCAGGATCTCCATGCCTGGGAACAGCTCGCCCAGGTGGCGGGCGATCACGTGCTCGAGCGCCACGAAGGTGGACTCGCCGATCGGGATGAAGCGCGGCAGCACCTCCTTCGGCACCTTTACGCGCGCGAAGGTCTCGTTGAGGGTCACCGGGTCCCGCAGCCATACCGCCAGGCTCAGCGACAGGTTCGAGATGTAGGGGAACGGCCGCCCGGGCCCCACGGCCAGCGGCGTGAGCACCGGGAAGATCTCCTCGGCGAAGTGCCGGTCGACCTCGCGCAGCTCCTCGGCGCTGCACTCCTCGCAGGTGAGCATGCGAATGCCGGCGGTCTCGAGGGCGGGGCGCAGCTCCGTGCGGAAGAGCCGGGAGCAGCGCTCGTCGAGACCGGTCACGCGGCTGGCGATCGCGTCGATGGTCTCCCCCGGGGTGAGCCCGTCGGGTCGCCGGGCGTCCACGCCGGCGTCGACCTGATCGTGCAGGCCGCCCACGCGCACCATGAAGAACTCGTCGAGGTTCGTCGTGTAGATCGCGAGGAACTTCACGCGCTCGAGCAGCGGCACCCGATCGTCCTCCGCGAGCTGCAGCACGCGCTCGTTGAAGTCGAGCCACGAGAGCTCGCGATTCACGTAGCGGGGGCCCTCTACGGGGGCAGCCCGCGTGACGACCTCCGCCTCTGCGGTCTCGCTCCAGCTGCTGGTGTCGGCGGCCTGTTCCATTCGCTCAGGAACCGAGTTCCCTCCTCGTGCCGACGCGGAACCGTTCCATCGTAGTGATCCGCGCACGCATCCGCCATCCCTGACACGCGTTTCCCATCAGTGGACTCCCGCGCGCTCGCCGGTCAGCAGATCGATGATCACGCCCTCGCGCACCCCGCCCTTGGAGACCGACAGCGGCAGGTCCACGCGGGTCATCAGCTCCTCGAAGATCAGCGCGCCGGCGGGCAGCACGCGCACCCGCTCGGGATCGAGCTCGAAGCGCTTCGCCACCTCGGCGGCGGGTCGTGACGCGAGCAGGCGCACCGCGCGCTCGAGGGTCTCGAACCCCAGCTCGGCTCCCACGAGCCGGCGCAGCGCGTTCGCGCTCCCGCCGGTGGCCACCGCGTGAAGCGCCTCGGGCATCCGCAGCCCCTCGAACATGCCGCTCGCGTGCAGCCGCGCGGAGGTGAGCTCGGCCGCGGCGGGCGGATCCGAGTGCAGGTAGCTGTCGGCCAGGAAGCCCGAGCCGATCCGAAACGACTCCGACCACGACGCGCCGTCGGCCATCGTGCCCACCACCACCTCGGTGGATCCTCCGCCCACGTCGATCACCGCCACCGGTCCCGGCGAGCGGGCCGCTGAACGTGCGGGTGGCGCCGAGGAAGGCCAGCCGCGCCTCCTCCTCCTCCGACAGCACGCGCACCGGCAGCCCCGACTCCTCCTCGACCGCCAGCTCGAACTCGCGGCGGTTCTTCGCCGACGCGCACGGCGGCGGTCGCCACCACCAGGGTCTCGCGGGCGCCGAGCTCGCCCGCCAGCCGGCCCTGCGTGGATACGACCTCCGCGATCTCGGCGATCTTCTCGGAGGGGATGCGTCCCTTCGACATGGCCTTGCCGATGCTCGTGAAGGCACGCTGGGTCATCAGCTCTCGCAGCCGGTCGTCGCTCGGTTCAGCGACGAGGAGGCGCGTGGTGTTGCTGCCGATGTCGATGCAGGCGTAGGCCACGATTGTCAGCGTGCGAGGGCGGCAAGCTCGGCCGGCCTCAGCAACACCTTCAATTCACCTCGCTCGAAACCGGCCACGCCACCCTTCCTCATTCGCACCTGTGCTCCGGTAGCCGAGTGTATGGCCATCGAAAAATCGGGATCGTGGCCCACCAGCAGAGCGTCCTCGACGGCCCCGATCAGATCGACGGGATCGAAGGGCCCTCCGCTCAGCCTCTGGTCGAGGGTTACCTCGACCCCGAGCGCCTCGCAGGCCAGCCGGGCCGTCTCCAGCGGCGCGCACCCTGGGGCTCGACAGGCAGAGCTCCGACCTGCACGCCCAGCTTCGCGAGCGCCAGGCCTGCCGTCCGCGCCTGCTCCTCGCCCCGCTCGGTGAGCGGGCGGGCCTCGTCCGGAGAGCCCTCCGCGGCCTCGCCGTGCCTGAGCAGCCAGATCATCTGAACCTCGGCACTGTACCCGCGCGCGGGCGGCTAGACGCGACGGCGCCGATAGCGGGCGCAGGCGCTGTGGAACACCATGCCGCGGACGCGGACGTAGGGGTCCCCGACCTTGACCCGGCCTCCGCACGCGAAGCAGTGACCGACCTCGCCGCCACGCAGGGCCGCGGCCACCCGCTTCAGGGTCGTGTCGCGAAGCTCCATCCAGCGTCACGGTAGGGCCGGGCGGCGCGGCAACTGGTGAACTCCCCGTAAAGGCGTTGTTACCAGGGGATTCACGCGGCGGTCACCGCATCTTCACGGGCGACCCGCCGTTCGTGACGAAGCTGGACCTGCGATGACGGGAAGGCGGACGGACATCCACTTCCACCTCCTGCCCGGGGTCGACGACGGCCCCGCGACGATGGAGGACGCGGTGGAGCTCGCCCGCGCCGCGCAGCGCGACGGCACCGCGATCGTGGTCACGACGCCCCACGTCCGCCACGATTTCGTGACCGACCCGAGCGATCTACCCGACCGGCTCCACGAGCTCCGCGAGCGACTCGCCCGCGAGCGGATCGCGCTGGAGCTGCACTGCGGCGGAGAGCTTGGCTACGAGATGGTCGGCAGCCTCGAGCAGCGCCACCTGGAAACCATCGCCGTCGGGCCCTCGGGCGCGAGCTGGATACTGCTCGAGCCTCCGAACGAGGGACCCGACGAAGAGCTTCACCTGGCCGCCGACGAGCTGCGCGGCCGCGGCTTCGGCGTGGTGCTGGCCCACCCCGAGCGCAGCGCGCCGCTGATGGCCGACGAGGCCGCCGGCCTGCGCCGCGAGCTGAACCGGGGCTCCGTGCTCCAGGTCAACGCCTGGTCGCTCGCCGGCGGCTTCGGCCCCGAGGCCGAGCGCACCGCGATCTGGCTCGTGGGCAGCGGGGTGGTCACCGCGCTGGCGTCGGATGCGCACGGCGGCGTCCGGAGCCCCGAGCTGAGCGTGGGGCTCGAACGGGCGAGCTGGGGGCTGACCGGCAGCCGCGCCCGGCTGTTGACCGAAGCCTCGCCGCGCGCGCTGATCGAGCACGGCATGCCGGTGCCGGCGCGGGCGGCGTAGTTCGGCCACGCACGCCGCGGTTCACCGGCGTCCTGCCAGCAATGAGGGCTATCTGCCGCCACAAAGCAGGACGGTGTCCTGATCTAGGGCGCTAGAGCCGCCCCAAGGCAGTACTGCCGCCGTAAGCGCCCGAACTACCCGCGGCGCTTGAGCTCGATGCCCTCGAGCACGTGCGCCACGGTCTCGCAGCTGTCGATCGCCTGCTCGAGCGACTCGAAGATGTCCTTCCAGCGGATCACGACCATCGGGTCGGTGCCGCTCTTGAACAGCGAGGCGATGGCCTCGCGCGAGATGCGGTCGCCCTCGTTCTCGAGGCGGTGGATCTCGACCAGCTGGGCCGACAGGTCGTCGCCCTGGCGCAGCTGCGAGAGCGCGACGCTGACCGCGGCGGCAGCGCCGGCCAGCACGTCGGCCAGCTCCTCGGCCTGCACCATCGGGGCCTCCACCGAGTAGAGCTCGAGCGAGTCGGCGGTCTCCTCCGCGTAATCGACCACGTCGTCCAGAGCGCGCGCCAGCTCGTAGGCGTCGCCGCGCTCGAGCTTCGTGCCGTTGCTCGAGAGGCGGTGGATGATGTCGTGGGTGATGCGGTCGCCCTCCTGCTCGCAGATGAGGATGTCGCGCGCGAGCGCCGAGCGCTCGGGGTACTCGGCCATCAGCTCCTTGAGCAGGGTGCCGGTGCGCTCGACGTTGCGGCCGGACTCCTCGAACAGGCCCATCAGGCCGTCGTCCCCCGAGGAGCGCCGCCTGTTCATGTGCCTTGCGCGACCTCTTCGGGAGTGAGCTCGAGCAGGTCCGCGTCGGAGATGCCCGCGTCCGCCCGCGCCGGGCGGCCCGGCGCCGTCCTCCGGCTCAGGCTCGAAGCGGTAGCCGATCCCGAAGTGGGTGTGGATGTAGCGCCAGTCCGGCGAGAAGCGCTCGATCTTCTGGCGCACCTTGCGCACGAAGACGTCCACGGAGCGGTCGCCGTGCACCATCGCGTAGCCCCACACGTGCTGGTAGATCTCGTCGCGCTCGAGCACGCGCCCGCGCGCCTTCGCGAGCAGGTGCAGCAGCTCGAACTCGCGCCTCGTCAGGTCGATGCTCTGGCCGCCGACGAAGGCCTGGAACTGGTCGGCGCGGATCTCGAGCTCGCCGGCCACGAGCGGCGAGTCCTCCGCCATGCCCGTGGTGCGCTTGCGGCGTCGCACGACCGCCTCCACGCGCGCGATGACCTCCTGCGGGTGGCACGGCTTCGTGACCCAGTCGTCGGCGCCGATGCGCAGGCCGCGGACCCGCTGCGCCACGCTGGACTGGCCGGTGCAGACGACCACGCCGAGGCCCGGCAGCGCGTCGCAGACGCGCTCGAGGAACTCCCAGCCCTGCGGGCCGAGCATCGCGAGGTCCACCACGACGGCGTGCAGGCGCATCGACAGCAGGTCCTCCGCGCGCGGCGGAGCGGTGAGCACCCGGTGCTGCCAGCCCATCTCGCCGACACGCTTCGCGAGCACTCGGACGAAGCCGGTGTCGGAGTCGATGACCGCGAGTCGTATTGGGCCAGGCTGGACGCGCACGCCGGTTGGGCTCGGGAATTGGGCCGGCGCGGCCATGCGCGCGACGGACAGATCCTCGTGCATCTGGCGCGAGTCTATTGGTCCAGCCGCCGGGCCTGCTAGCCCGATTCACGAATTCTTCACACCGACTCGGAAGCGGCCTCCGCCGATGCAGGTCGCGCATCCGGGTCCAGCGGTGGCGCTTGAGCTGGTACTCGATCGGCAGGCCGTGACCGGCCTCGGCCGCATGATCGAGCAGTCGTACGGCCCCGCCGTAGTCGAGCGTGCGGGCGTCGCCCTCGGCGAGCAGCAGCAGGACATCGAGCGCGGCCTGATGGCCGGACGAGAGCGACTTCGCGGCAGATCCCATACCCGTCCCTTTCCCGAAGGGCAACGAACCGCCGGATCGTGACCCAAAGGGGTGGTCCGGACTGTGTAAATCGGGTGATTCGCAGGTGAAACTCGTGTGAACAAGTCCTTCACATCTTTTTCACAAGTGCGCCACACATCGGTAACAGACTGCCCCAGACCAGATGCGAGCCTCGCGGCGACCAAGCAAGCAAGTGAAGGAGTCCCCTTGAAGTCACGCCAGTGGCTAGCGGTGGCTGCGGCTGGAATGCTCGCTATCGGGGCCTCGGCCTGCGGCAGCAGCAGCAGCAGCGACACCGGTTCGTCCTCAGCCGCACCCGCCTCAACGTCCGGCGGCAGCTCAGCCGGCGGCACCCTCAACGGCGCGGGCTCGACCCTCGCCCAGCCGATCTACCAGCAGTGGGGCAGCGAGCTGAAGGGCCAGAACATCACGCTCAACTACCAGGGCGTCGGCTCGGGCGCGGGCGTCGCGTCGTTCGCGGCCGGCACGGCCGACTTCGCGGCCAGCGACCCGGCCCTGACCCCCGAAGACGTCGCCACCATCAAGAAGAGCCCGCCGCTCCAGTTCCCGACGGTGTTCGGAGCGATCACGGTCTCCTACAACCTCTCGGGCGTCAAGGCGGGCCTGAAGCTCGACGGCGCAGACCATCGCCGACATCTACCTCGGCAAGGTCAAGAAGTGGAACGACCCGGAGATCGCGAGCCAGAACTCGGGCCTCTCGCTTCCGGACACCAACATCACGGTGGTGCACCGCTCCGACTCGTCGGGCACGACGAAGGGCTTCACCACCTTCCTCGTGCGCCTACAGCCCGGAGTGGAAGTCAAAGGTCGGCGCCGACAAGGACGTGAAGTGGCCGATCGGAACGGGCGCCAAGGGCAACCCCGGCGTGGCCGCCGCGGTGAAGCAGACCCCCGGCGCGATCGGCTACGTGGAGGAGGCGTACGCGCTTCAGAACAACTTCACGACGTCCAATGTCAAGAACAGTTCGGGCAACTACATCGCGCCGACGCTCGCGTCCACCACGGCGGCCGGCGAGGGCATCAAGGTGCCGCCCGATCTCGGCATCTCGACCATCAACGCCCCCGGGGCGCAGGCCTACCCGATCGTCTCGCAGACGTTCATCATCGTCCACACGGACCTCTGCGTCGGCGGGATGAGCAAGCAGAACGCCGAGGCGTTCAAGACGTTCATCAACTACGGCCTGGGCGAGGGTCAGAACGTGGCCAAGCAGCTGTTCTACGCTCCGCTGCCGGCCTCCCTGCTGTCCCAGTCCAAGGCGCAGGTCGGCAAGCTGCTGTGCAACGGAGCTCCGCTCTAGAGCCAGAGTGGAATCCGCAAGTATCAGCGCAGGCGGCGACCGTCCGGTTTTCGGGCGGTCGTCGCTTTCGCGCCTCCCTGATCGGCTGCTGAAGTACGGGCTGACCGCCCTTGCCGCGGCGATCCTGGCGCTGATCGCGTACTTCTTCATCCGCCTCTACATCGAGGCGCACCCTGCCTTCGCGCGCTTCGGCGTCTTCGGCTTCACGTTCGACAACAACTGGGACGTCTCAAAGAACATCTACGGCGCCCTGCCGCTGCTCGTGGGGACCGTGATCACGTCGGCGGTCGCGCTGCTGATCGGGGTGCCGGTGGCGATCGCCGCGGCGCTCTACGCCACGGAGCTGTGCCCCCGCCGGGTGCGCGGGCCGCTCACGATCATGCTCGACCTGCTGGCGGCGGTGCCGTCGGTGGTCTACGGCCTCTGGGGCATCTTCGTGCTGATCCCGAGGCTGAAGCCCGCGGAGCAGTGGTTCACCGACACCTTCTCGTTCATCCCCTTCATCGGCGGCGCGCACGTCGCCGGGCCCAACTACTTCATCGGCGGGCTGATCCTCGCGATCATGATCCTGCCGATCGTCAGCGCCATCACCCGCGAGGTGATGGCCACCGTGCCGCTCGATCACAAGGAGGCGGCGCTCGCGCTCGGCGCGACGCGCTGGGAGATGATCCGCATGGCGATCCTTCCCTACTCGCGCGCGGGAATCACCGGCGCCGCGATGCTCGGCCTGGGCCGCGCGATCGGCGAGACGATCGCGGTGACGCTGGTCGTCGGCAACGCGCCGCAGATCGGCAAGCACCTCTTCGACCAGGGCTACACGCTGGCCGCCGTGATCGCCAACGAGTTCGGCGAGGCGGCCTCCAACCCGCTCCACCGCGCGGCGCTGATCGCGGCGGGGCTGGTGCTGTTCGTGCTGACCCTGCTCGTGAACGCCCTGGCGCGCTACTTCGTGATCCGCGGCGCCCGCGGACGGCGTGACGCCGCCAACGTCGGCCTCGGTGGCGCGCATGAGCGTCCTGCCGGTCGTCAGCACCCGCCGCAAGCGCACCGATCAGATCGGCCGGATCGTGCTCGCCGCCGCGGCGATCATCGCGCTCGTGCCGCTCGTGCTGGTGCTCTGGTACGTGATCAAGAAGGGCATCGGCGCCTGGAGCTGGCACTTCTTCTCCACCGACCCCACCGGCAACTTCCTCGGCGACCCGGGCGGGATCAAGAGCGCGCTCCTCGGCACGATCGAGATGGTGCTGATCGCCTCCCTGATCGCGATCCCCGCCGGCATGGGCGTGGCGCTCTACCTCACGGAGTACGGCAAGAACACCCGCTTCGCGCGCACCGTGCGCTACTTCGTGGACGTGATGACGGGCGTGCCGTCGATCGTCTTCGGCCTGTTCATCTACATCGTGCTGATCCTGAGCGGCGCCGGCGGCAGCGGCTACGCGGGCTGGAAGGGCTCGGTCGCGCTGGCGCTGCTGATGCTGCCGATCATCACGCGCTCCGCCGAGGTGGTGCTGCTGCTCGTGCCGAACTCGCTGCGCGAGGCGGCACTCGCGCTGGGCGCCCCGCGCTGGCGTGTGGTGTTCAGGGTCGTGCTGCCGGCCGCGCTGCCGGGGCTCGTGACCGGCACGCTGCTCGCCATCGCCCGCGCCGCCGGTGAGACCGCCCCGCTGCTGTTCACCGCCGCGGCCGTGAACGCCACCACCTTCGACCCGGGCACGCGGATGAACTCGCTGCCGGTGCAGATCTTCAGCGACGTGGGCCAGGCGCAGGATCGCCTGGTGGCACGCGCGTGGGGGGCGGCCCTTGCGCTCGTGGTAATGATCCTCATACTGACCCTCATCGCCCGATTCGTCGCCCGAAGGAGCCGACTCGCATGACAACGGAACAGTCGACGAGCTCAGCCGATACCGGCTCAAGCTCCACGGAGCCAAGCATGGACACCTCACAGCTCTCGCAGGACGAAGACCGGGTCGCCCGCCCCGAGGTGGAGCACAGCGGTGGCCGCCGGGTGCTGGTGGAGGACCTCAACGCCTGGTACGGCGACAAGCACGCGGTGAAGAGCTTCAACCTCGAGTACGAGGCCAACAAGGTCACGGCGATGATCGGGCCGTCCGGCTCCGGGAAGTCCACCGTGGTGCGCTGCATCAACCGCATGCACGAGGAGATCCCGGGCGCGCGGGTGACCGGCAAGGTCACGATCGACGGCGAGGACCTCTACGACCCCTCCGTGGACGTGACCGCCGTCAGGCACGCGGTTGGGATGGTCTTCCAGAAGCCCAACCCGTTCCCCACGATGTCGATCTTCGGCAACGTCGCGGCCGGCCCGCGACTGTCCGGCGTCAAGGGCGGCAACCTCAAGGAGCTGGTCGAGAAGAGCCTGCGCGGCGCCGCCCTCTGGGACGAGGTGAAGGACCGGCTGAACGAGCCCGGCATCGGGCTCTCCGGCGGGCAGCAGCAGCGCCTCTGCATCGCGCGCACGCTGGCGGTGGGGCCCGAGGTGATCCTCATGGACGAGCCCTGCTCGGCGCTCGACCCGATCTCCACGCTGCGCATCGAGGAGCTGATCGACGAGCTCAAGAAGCGCTTCACGATCGTGATCGTGACCCACAACATGCAGCAGGCGGCGCGCGTGGCCGACTCCACCGCGTTCATGCTCGACGGCGAGCTGGTGGAGGTCGGCGCGACCGACACGATGTTCACCAAGCCGACCGACAGCCGCACGGAGGAGTACGTCACCGGGAAGTTCGGCTGATATGCCCGAGACGAGACTCGCGTTCCAGGAGGAGCTCCAGGACCTCGAGAACCGCGCGCTCGAGGGGCTCGACATGGTCGTGACCACGCTCGAGCGGACGATGGAGGCGCTCCAGCATCAGGACGTGGAGCTGGCCGAGATGGTGATCGTCGACGACGACCGCATCGACGGCCGCTACCTGGAGGTGCACCAGGGCATCCTGTCGCTGCTCGCGCGCCAGGCGCCGGTGGCCACCGACCTGCGGCTGGTGGCCGCGCTGCTCGACGTGATCAAGCACGTGGAGCGGATGGGCGACCAGTGCGTGAACATCGCGAAGGTGATCCCGGTGACCGGGCACGAGCCGCCGACGGATCGCGCGATGCTCGAGGCCCTCGCCGAGATGGGACGGCATGCCGTGTCGCTCGTCGAGCAGTCGAAGCGGGCCTTCGCCAGCCGCAACGTCGAGCTGGCTCAGGACCTCGTGGTGCGCGACGAGACGATCAACCGGCTACAGCGCGAGTGCTTCCGCATCGCCATCGAGATCGGCGACGACATCGACCGGCGCGAGTGGGCGATGACGATGCTGCTGGTGGCGCGCGCCCTCGAGCGCGTCGGCGACAACGCCGTGGACATCGGCGAGCAGACCGCCTTCGTGGTGACCGGGCTGTTCCGCGAGTTCACCGACGCCTCGCATCCCGCGAAGGTCTAGCGCCTCAGCTGCTTCAGCGCCCGCTCCGCCCGCGGGGCGTACAGGGGCGAGAAGCGCGGGTTGAGCGCGAGGCTCCGCGTGAGATACCCGCGCGCCTCTGCCGCGTGGCCCGCGCCCTTCGCGCTGATGCCCGCGTGGTAGAGGAACATCGGGTCCTTCGATCCGAGCGCGAGCGCCCGGCGCGCCCAGCGAAGGCCCATTGCCGGGTGGCCGGCGCTCGTGAGCGCCCAGCCGAGCGAGTCGGCCGAGCGCACGCTCGGAGCCTCTGCCCAGGCGCGGCGGGCGAGCAAGACCGCGCGCGCCGGGCTGCCGTGGCTGGCCTCGAACAGCGCCAGGTCCACGTCGGTGTTCACGCCGTTCGCCTGCAGCAGCTTCTCCTCCGCGCCGACCAGGCCGAAGTCGCGACGCGCGTCGGCGCTCTTTCCGGCCGCCAGCTCGGTCTCGCCGAGCGACACCACGTACTGCGGCAGCGGGAGCCTGTTGACCGCGTCCCGGTAGCGGGCGATGGCGGAGCCGAAGTCGTAGTCGGCGGCCTCGACCCCGGCCAGGCCGGCGCTGGCCGGCACGTAGCCGGGGAAGCGGGCGAGGGCCGTGCGGTACGCCTCGCGCGCCGGGCCGAGCTTGCCGACCGCGAAGTAGAGGTTCCCGAGCAGCGTCTGCACGTAGGCCACGTTCTCGGCCGCGCCGCCGCCGGCGGACACCGCCAGCTGCATCGCCCGCGTCGCGCCCACGAGATCGCCGTGCAGCTCGTCGAAGTAGGACACGCGCGCGTACGAGGCGAGGTTCGGCTGTAGATCCACCATCCGCTGGAGCGTGGCTGCGGCCTCCTTGTAGCGGCCCAGTTCCACCTCCGCGTCGACCACCACGCCGTACGGCTTCACCACGAGCGGGGCCAGGCGGCGCGCCTCGAGCCCGTAGCGCAGGCCGCCGCGGAAGTCGTGGCGGGCGAGGGCGAGGGCGCCCATGCCGGTGACCGCGGCTGGGTCACGCGGGTTGAGCTTCAGCGCGGTGGCGTAGACCGCTCCCGCGCGCGTGTAATAGCTCGCGTCGCCGGTCTCCCTGACCTTCTGGAGGTAGGCGTCGCCGAGGAAGCCGTAGCCGCGCGAGTCCTTCGGGTGCGTGCGGACCAGCAGCTGGAAGTTCTTGATGCGGACGTCGGTGGGGGCGTTGACCAGCGTGGCTGGATTGCCGGCGTCAGAGCTCGCCGAGGATGGCGAGGAGGAGCCGCGGTTGAGCAGCGTGAAGGCGATCAGCGCCGCTGCGAAGACGGCGAGCGCCGCGCTGAGCCTGAGAAGAAGTGGATTGCGGTAGATGGCCATGGCGAGTCCTCCGTGGGACCCGGAAGGGGGCCCGCCGAGGCGGGCCCCCACCGGTGTCCGGTCACTACGGGGTAGGAGCGTGCGGCGGTGTGATCGGCTTCGGGATCTCAGAGTCGAATCCCGAGTTCGTCGCCGGCAGGTACGGGAACGAGGACAGGAACGGCTTGTCGTTCGCGTCCGCACCGTCTCCCAGCGGAACGTTGTTGCCCTTGAGCGCGCCGGCGACCACACGGAGCGCGATGTCCGTCACGTCGTCGGTGAGCCGGCGGCCGTCCGGGAACCCCTGGAGGTCCCCGCCGAGGACGCCAAGGCGGTTCGGGTTGGCCGTGACCGGCACGCCGAGGTTGATCTTCAGCGTGTCGGCGGGCACGGGGTGGGTACCGATCTGCGTCTTCCCCGGCAGGCCCGTGAGCAGCGCCTGCACGATGTCCGTGCGGTTCGTCTCAGGAGCGTTGATGTGGAAGAGCAGGTTCATCACGTGCGCCAGCTCCGGCGTGACCACGTACTTGCCGTACAGCTTCGCGTCCTGGCTCGGCTGCGTGGAGTTGAAGTGGTCCTTCTGGCCCAGCGGGATGATCACCTCGTTGATCAGCGGGTTGCCGAGGCGGCTGACCTGCACGTAGCCGCTGTCGACAGCCTTCTTCACGTGCCTCTTGTGCCGCTTCGTCTTCGCGGCCGTGGCCGAGACGCCCTGAACCTCGAGCTTCGGCCGGTCCGTCGAGGACCAGACGCCGACCACCGCGTTGGAGGCGGCAGGCCCGCTGACGGGCTTGCCGTCCACGGTGACCTCCGACTTCGGCACCTGCAGGACCACGGCGTGAACGCCGTAGCCGGCCAGGTCGTCCTTGCCGCCACCGGCGTTGCCGGTGCCCATGCGCAGGTTGATCGCGTCGAAGGCGGTGCCGAGGTCGACGAAGAACGGATCGTCACGCTGGCCGGCGAACACCTTGCCGCCGCCCTTGATCGAACGGATCGCCTGGTTCGCGACCGCCGCGTAGTTCGGGATCGTCTTCGGCCCGACGTTGTTCGGCGCCACGGGAATGCCGCGACCGAGCACCGTCGAGGACACGGCCTTGCCCTTCTTGTACTTGTAACGCGTCAGCGTGTAGGTCTGCTGGACGTTGAGCTTCGGATCGGTGATCGAGCTCACGCCGGGCAGCGCGTACAGGAACGAGTTCGGGTTCAGGACCTTGGTCTTGAACCGGAACAGATAGCGCACGTCGTATACGCCGTCCCCGGTGTTGTCGATGTTGATCCAGTACAGCGCGCGGTCGTCGAACCGGTAGAAGTTCGGGCCGCCCGCCGGATCCTCGAACGGGATCCAGTTGGCCACGACCGTGAGCGCGTTGGTGGCGTCAGGCGCCGTGAACGCGTACACGTCCGTGTTGTCCGCTGTCGGGTCCAGCGCCGTCAGCGGCGCCTCACGGTGGCTCGAGCCGAAGCTGAGAGCGACCGCAATCGCCGCAGCGGCCAGCACCGCCGCGAATGCGAGCTTCTTCATGCTCACTCCTCTGTTGAACGGTCTCCGGCCACCGGGCGAGTCCGGGCCAGACGGGTCGAATGTTGGTTGCGCGCTAGGTGGCCAACCGGATCACTCGACCGCTCAAAGAGGAGCTGCGGCCCGGCGGGCTAGTGCGAGTGCTCGTGGTCGTCCTCGAGGCCCTGCTCGTGGACGTGCGGGTGGGAGTGAGCGTGATCGCCGTGGCTGTGCTCGTGCTCGTGCTCGACGTGCTCGTGGTCGTGCTCGCTGTGGGGGTGCTCGTGCTCCACGTCGCCATGAGAGTGCTCGTGGCTGTGGGGATGGTCGTGCGGATGCTCGTGGGAATGCTCGTCGGAGCTCATGCCGCCTCCTCGTCTCGCTTTGCGCGCCTTGGTGTGGCCCTCGTCCTCCTGCTCGGCACAGCGCGCGCACAGGCCGCTGATCGGGAAGTGGGTGAAGCGCGCGCTGTATCCGAAAGCATCGCGGATCTGCTCACGCACGGGGTCGAGCAGCGCCGGGTCGACCCCGGTCACGCGGTCGCAGCGCTCGCAGACCAGGTACTCGCGCTCGCCGCGCCCGGTGAGGACGTATAGCCCCGGGCCGTGCCCGAGGTGCACGTGCTGCACCACGCCGAGCTGCTCGAGGTGCTCCAGCGTCCGGTACACGGAGACGCGGTCGAGCTTCTCGCTGCGGCCGTCGCTGCCGTCGGCGATGTAGTCGGCGGCCACGGGACCGTCGGCGGCGAACAGCGCCTCGAGCACCGCCAGCCGCGAGGAGGAGAGGCGACCGCCGTTCTGCCGCACCACCGCCGCGACCTCGTCGATGTCGGCGAAGGGAAGCCGGCGGACGTGCGGCGCGTAGGTCATCAGCTCACTTCAGCGGTCTCCCGCTGGAGATTCTTGCTCCACTTCTCCTCGATGTGCCCGAAGCGCCAGACGGCCAAGGCGATCCCCCAGGTCAGGACGAACAGCCCAACGATCCCATATCCCACCAGGTTGAGGTTGATGTTCGTGGCGAAGCCCCAGATGCCGCCGCTCAGGCTGAGCTTGTCCGCGAGCACCGACAGCAGCTCGATCGACCCGATCAGCAGCGCCACCGCCACCGACAGCCCGGTGATGGTGATGTTGTAGAAGATCTTGCGGACCGGCTTCGAGAAGGCCCAGCCGTAGGCGAAGTTCATGAACGCGCCGTCGATCGTGTCGAACAGCGACATGCCGGCCGCGAACAGGATCGGCAGGCAGAGGATCGCGTAGAACGGCAGCCCGCTGCCGGCGGCGCCGGCGGCGAGGACCAGCAGCGCGACCTCGGTGGCGGTGTCGAACCCGAGCCCGAACAGGATGCCCAGCGGGTACATCTGCCAGGACTTGCCGACCGCACGCGTGGCGCGGCCGTAGATGCGGTTCATCAGGCCCGCGCTTGTTGAGCTGATCGTCGAGCTCGGCCTCGTCGAAGTCGCCCTGGCGCATGCGCCGGAAGATCCCGACGATGCTGACCAGGATCACCAGGTTGAGGATCCCGATCAGGAACAGGAACGAGCCGGAGATCGCGGGGCCGACGAGGCCGGTGGCCTTGTGGAGCGAGGAATGGTTGTTCTCGACCGCGCCGCTCAGGCCGCGCACCCCGATCGAGACGAGCAGGCCGAGCACGAAGACGATCGTCGAGTGGCCGAGCGAGAAGAAGAAGCCGACGCTTAGCGGCCGCTGGCCCTCGCTCATCAGCTTGCGCGTGGTGTTGTCGATCGCGCCGATGTGGTCGGCGTCGAACGCGTGCCGCAGACCGAGCGTGTAGGCGGTGATGCCCACCCCGACCCCGAAGACCCCGCTCGCCCCCAGGTCGTAGTGGTGCGGGACGACGACCGCGAACAACAGCAGGAAGCCCACGACGTGCAGGCCCACGACGGCGATGGCCAGGAGCGCCGCGCGCCGCCACTCGGCCCGGGTCATCGAGTTCCTGATCCGGTGCCAGCGCGATATGGGAGCCAGCTGAGCGGGGATAGCAGCCATCGTGGCCTCCTCCAGTCGTGCGCCTTAATGCAAGCTTGTTGCAACACTACGCTCTTCCCCCGTTCTCGGATCACTCGCCCTGAAAACTGGCGCGCGAGTGATCCAAGGAGGGCGGCGTCGCGTTAGGACCAGCGACGTCCCATGCCAACTGCGACCGCCATCCCGCGCCGCCGCCTGCCCTTGCGCGTCGCCGCCGTCATCGCGCTCGCCCTCGTCGCCCTGGTGGCGATGAGCGGCCGGGCGGAGGCGCACCCGCTCGGCAACTTCTCGATCAACCACCTCACACAGGTGCGGATCTCGTCCGACCGAGTGGACATCCACTACATCCTGGACCAGGCCGAGATCCCCACCTTCGAGGAGCGCGGCACCCCGGTGGCGACCGTGCTGGCGCGCAAGGAGGCGGAGGTGGCCCGGCGCCTCTCGCTGACCGTCGACGGCCGGCGAGTGCCGCTCCAGCTGCTCCCCGGCGCGCTGATCTCGCACCCGCCCGGACAGGGCGGACTGAAGCTCACCCGCGTCGAGTTGTCGCTGCGCGCGCTCGTGGCTCACCCCGGACATGTCGTGGTTTCGGACCAGACGTTCCCCGACCGGGTGGGCTGGAAGGCCGTGGTCGCGCACCCCGGAACCGGCACCGCGGTCCGCTCGAGCGCGCCCTCCGGAGACCCGACCGACGGGCTGCGCCACTACCCCACCGACATGCTGACGAGCCCGCTCGACGACCGCGTCGCGAACTTCACGGTCCATCCCGGCAACGGCACGCTGTCTGCGCCGAAGCGCGACGGCGGCCACGTGAGCACCACGCGCAACCGCTCGGGCGACGGCTTCGCAGGCGTGTTCTCGCGCGCTGCGTCAGGGAAGGGCGTACTGGTCTTCCTGCTGCTGGCGGCCTTCGCCTGGGGCGCGATCCACGCGCTCTCGCCGGGCCACGGCAAGACCATGGTGGCGGCCTACCTCGTGGGCACGAAGGGCACTGCCAGGCACGCCCTGGCGCTCGGGGCGATCGTCACGACCACCCACACCATCGGCGTGTTCGCGCTCGGGCTGATCACGCTCGCCCTGACGCAGTACATCCTCCCCGAGCAGCTCTATCCGTGGCTCAACCTCGTCTCGGGGCTGATGGTGGTGGCGGTCGGCGCGAGCGTGCTGCGGCCCCGCATCCGCTGGGGCATGGCGCGGCGGCGGGCGGCGGCGGGGCATGCCCACGACCACTCGCACGACCACGGGCACGATCACGACCACTCGCACGACCACGAGCACTCGCATGACCACAGCCACGATCACGACCACTCGCACGACAACAACGGGCACGCCCACAGCCACGGCGGCCGCGTGCACACGCACGACGTCCCGGAGACCCTGACCTGGAAGGGCCTCATGGCGATGGGCGCGTCCGCCGGTCTGGTGCCCTGCCCGTCGGCGCTGGTGGTGCTGCTCGGGTCGATCGCGCAGCATCAGATCGCGCTGGGCCTGCTGTTGATCGTGACCTTCAGCATGGGGCTGGCCGCGACCCTCGGCGGGCTCGGTCTGCTCGTGGTGTACGCCCGCCGCGTGAGCTCGCGCTTCGGCGGCAGCGGCCGCCTGACGGCCGCCCTGCCCGCGGTCTCCACGGTGCTGATCATCGCGCTCGGTGTGATGCTCACCCTCAGGTCCCTGCCGGGCGTCGTCTGAGCGTCGATGCGGGCCAGCGCGGCCACGCCGCCGCCGATCGACCCGCCGCGCTCGTTCGTGCGGGCCGTGGCCCGCGCCCGCCTGGTGGCCGTCGCGGTGGCCACGGGCGCCTGTGCCGTCGCCGTGGTGCTGGCGCTGCGTGCCGGCGACCACCAGGCGAACCCGTCGTTTGCCCCGGGTGACCGCGCGTTCGTGTTCGACCTGGCACAGCAGGCGGGAGACCAGCGCCAGGCCGCGGTGCTGCTCCGTGGAGCGCGCGATCCCAGGCTGCGATCGCTCGGCCCCCGGCTCACGGCTCTCGCGACGAGCGAGGTGTCGACCCTGCGCGGGGTCGGGATCGCGCTGAAGCCGGTGGAATCGGGCGGCCTCGCGCGAACGCCCTCCACCGACGAGCGGCTCGTGACGATCGTGGCGCGACTCAGCGCCAACGCCGTGGTGATCGCCCGGCTCGAGCTGGCACGCGGACGGGTCCCCGCCCTGCGGTCGCTGGCGGCCGACCTGCGCGACCGATCCTCGGCGCTCATGAGCGACCTGCCGGCTGGGTGACCCGTTAGAGTCGCGGGCACCGTGACCACGCTCCGCAAGTCCCGCACCCCCCGCATGGTCTGGTCCTCCAAAGACCGGCGTTGAGGCGGCGCCCGCCTCCCCCGAGGAGGCGGGAATCGAGTCTCTACCGTCTCAACCGCCTGGAGGTCTCCGTTGTTCTCCGCTCATCCGATGCTGGCCGTCCGCGATGGCCGCCTGCTGCTGACCGCGCAGGCGTCCGACGCCATGGCGATCGGCGTCGCCGCCGTGGCGCTGCCCTGGCTCGTTCTGAAGGCCGGCGGCTCGCACGGACAGGCCGGGCTCGTCTACGCCCTGACGGTGGTGCCGTACGTGGTGTTCGGGCTGCTCGCCGGAGCCCTCAGCGACCGCCACGCGCCCCGCGTGGTGATGCTCTCGGCGCACGCATTCCAGACGCTCTGCGCGCTGGTGATCCCGCTCTGGACGATCGCCGGCACGCCGCCGCTCGGCGTGATCTTCCTGCTGGCCTTCGTGATCGGCGGCGGTCGCGTGTTCGCCGACGCGGGCAGCTTTGGGGCCGTCAGCTCGATCGTCGGGCCCGAGCGGTTCGGCGACGGGCAGGCCACGCTGTCGGCCGCCTGGGGAGTGGGCCTGTTCGCCGGCCCCGCCCTCGGAGGAGCGCTGGTGGCCGCGGTGGGACCGGGGTTCGCGCTCTGGGCCGAGGCGGGCGCCTGTGCCCTCGCCACGGTCCTCGTGGCCGCCATCCGCACCAGGCTCCAGCACCCTGCGGGCGAACCCGAGCGGAGCTCGCCGGGTGCGATCGTCGCGGGCGTCCGCTACATGGCCGACAGCCCGGGCATCGCGATCTACACCATCGTCCTCGTCTGCACCAACCTGGCGTGCGCCGGCGCCTACGCCCTGATGGTGCCGCTGCTGCGCGACCACGCGGGCCTGCCCGCCGGTCGGGTGGGAGCGATCCTCGCCGCGGGCGAGCTGTCCGCGCTCGCCGCGGCGGCAGTCGCCGGGCCGCTCTCGCGGCGCTTCGGCCCCGGCAAGGTGTTCGCCGCCGGGCTCATCGCCGGGCCGCTCGGGATCGCGGTTCTGGGCGTGGCCACCAGCTTCGGCACGGCCGTGGCCGCCGCGGTCCCCTTCCTGCTTGTGCAGTCCCTGCTCACGATCGTCGCGATCGGGGAACGCCAGAGGCGCGTGCCGGCCCGGCTCCAGGGACGGGTCGGAATCGCGGGCCGCATGGCCGGACTCGGGTCGGTTGCGGCTGGCTCCGCAATCGCCAGTGCGCTGAGCGGCCCGCTCGGCCTGTCACGCCTCTACCTGGCGATGGCGGTGGCCGCGCTGGCGGTGGCGCTGGTCAGCACGCCGTTTCTCTTGCGACTGCGTGACTAGTCAGGCGGGTCGGTCAGCGGCCGTCGCGCCGGGGTCAGCCGTAGCACCCGCTTCACGCGCTCGGGCATGTACCAGTTCCACTGACCCATCAGCTTCATCGCGGCCGGCACGAGCAGCGCACGGACGATCGTCGCGTCGAGCAGGATCGCCACCGACAGGCCGAGGCCGAACTCCTGCAGGTCCACGAAGCTGCCGGCCGTGAACCCGGCGAAGGCGGCCACCATGATGAGCGCGGCGGCCGTGATGATGCGCCCCGTGTGCTCCAGGCCGTAGGCCACCGAGTGCTCGTTGTCGTGCGTCTTGTCCCACTCCTCGCGCATGCGCGAGAGCATGAAGACCTCGTAGTCCATCGACAGCCCGAACAGGATCGCGAACAGGAAGATCGGCACCCAGGCGGCGATCTGCGGGCTGCTCTGGAGGCCCAGCCAGGTGCCGTGGCCGTCCTGGAACACGAGCACGAGCACGCCGTAGGCGGCGCTGACCGACAGCAGGTTGAGGACCACCGCCTTGAGCGGCAGGAAGACCGAGCGGAACGCGCGCAGCAGGATCAGATAGCTCACCACGAGCACCGCCAGGATCAGCCACGGGAAGGCGTCGTAGGCCTTGTTCACGAAGTCGACGCCGAACGCCGGCGCACCGGTGAGCAACACCGTGTAGCTGGTGGGGAAGCCGGCGCTTCGGGAGGTAGCGGTCGCGGATGCGATGCACCAGGGCCTTGGCGGAGCTGGTGCCCGCGTCGCCGCGTCCGGCCGCGCGGATCTGGATCGTGCGCGAGTCCGGGTCGATCAGGCTGGCCCGCTCGAGCCGCGCAAGGGTGGCCGCGTCCGGCGGTCCGGTGCCCTGCGCCGCCAGCACGGGCGCCTGGATCGAGACCGGCTGCACCTCGGGGTCGGCGCGCAGCTCCGCGAGCAGGCGGCGCTGCGCCGCCAGCATCTGCGGGCTCCAGGCGCCCCCGGCGCGATCGGTGTCGACGATGATCTGATTGGGCGCCAGCGCGCCTGCGCCGATGCGTGCCTCGAGTAGCTTGAGCCCGTCCGTGGCCTCAGTGCCGGACGGCACGCCGCGGTTGTCGCCGCTCGTGAGCTGTATCTGCGTGACGGGCCAGGCGAGGGCGAGCATGACCGCCGTCCCAGCCACCAGGTAGCGAACCGGATGGCGCATGATCGAGTTCGCCAGCCGCGTCCAGAAGCCGCCCGTGCCCTGCGCCCGCGCGTCGAGCACGCGCTGCGGGATCACCCGGAAGCGGCCCACGCCCCGCTTCATCGTCGCCAGCAGGGCGGGCAGGAACGTGGCCGCGGCCGCGATCGATACCAGCGGCACCATCAGCCCGCCGAGACCCATCGAGCGCATGAACGGCAGCGGCATCAGCACCAGCAGCGCCAGCCCGATCGCCACCGTCAGGCCCGAGAACAGCGTGGCGCGCCCCGCCGTGACCATCGTCCGCTCGAGGGCGAGCGTGGGGTCGTCATCGCGCGCCAGCTCCTCGCGGTAGCGGAACACGATGAGCATCGAGTAGTCGATCGCGATCGCTATCCCGATCAGCGTGACCACGTTGGTCACGTAGACCGCCATGTTCATGAAGTGGGCGAAGATCCAGACGATGCCGAGCGTGGTGGGCAGGGTCACGAACGCGAACAGGAACGGCACCACCACGCCGCCGAGCGTGCCGAACATGAACAGCAGCACGAGCAAGGCCACCGGGATCGCGATCATCTCGCCCTTGCGCAGGTCCTTGTTGTAGATCGGCTGCGTGTCGTGGTTCACCGCCGGGAAGCCGGACAGGTAGGTCCTGGCGCCCGGCACCGTGCCGATCGCCTTGCGCACCGCGGGCACCTTGTCCGAGGCGTCCTGGTTCTCGAGCGGCGTGGCGATCTGCGCGTAGGCGACGCCCCCTCCGGCCTGGATCAGCGGTCCCGGCTTGCCGCCCTTGATCGCCGCCGCCCCGCGGGCGGTCGCGGCCTCGGCGGCCGTGATGAAAGCCGGGGCGGTGGCCGGGCCCTGGGTGGCGCGTACCACCAGCGTGAAGTCACCGTCGCCGTGCTCGCCGAAGCGCTGCTTGGCGATGTTGAGACCGCGCTCGGCATCGGACCCCGGCACGCTGAACCGGTTGGTGAGAAGCGGGCCGAGCTTGGACGCCGCGATGCCTCCGAACACGAACAGGACAGCCCAAAGCAGCAGGAACTTGCGACGATTCCGAACTACGAAGCGAGTCCAGGAGAGCACCGATTCATGGTACCCAGGGTCACCCGCGCGGGACTGCTCAGCTCGGCCGCACCTCGGGCTCCGAGGCCAGCGGGGCGGTGTGGCCGATCAGGGCGTCGACGGCGCGCGAGGTGGCCAGCAGCACGACCCCAAGCGTCACGATCAGGAGCGCGATGACCACCACGCCGCCGCCGAGCGGCGTGCCGCTCCAGCCCTCGCCGGCGAGCAGCGGGGCCAAGCAGCACGGGCAGCACGGTCTGGGCGCTGAAGACGAGCGGCGCCACCTGGCTGGCCGGCCGCGTCTGCAGGGCGGTGTTCTCGCTGAGCACGCCCACCACCGCCGCGATCCCCACCAGGTCGGCCCACAGCCAGGCGCTGAACCAGGCGTGGGCGGAGAGGTCGTCCGAGACGAGCTTCGTCACGAAGCCGCTCAGCGCGAAGGCCACCCCGGCACTCATCATGCTCGGCAGGCCGGAGACCCTGGCTCGATCCCGGTAGAAGTAGGGCAGCAGCGCGACGCCGCCCAGGGCGACCAGCACGAGCACCAGCGCCGGCCCCTCGGAGTGGTGCGCGTGACGCTCCGGCGCCGCCCAGGCAAGCAGGGCCTCGCCGACCACGATCGCCACCACCCCGGCCACGTCGCGCGCCGTCACGCGCTCGTGCAGCGTGCGCGAGGCCACCACCAGCAGGAGCAGCAGGCCGGCGGCCAGCGCGGGCTGCACCGCCGTGAGCGGGGCGAGCAGCAGCGCCGCGGCATGGAAGGGCCAGCCAATCAGCGCGAGCAGCAGGCCGATCCGCCAACGCCGCCGGCGCAGCAGCTGCGACAGGAGCGACAGCCGCAGCGAATGCTCCGATGGAACCGTGCGAGCATCCAGCGCCTGCACGACCACGGCGATGTTGAACAGCGCCGAGGCCGTGAACGCGAGCAGCATGCCTAAGACCATCTCCGCAGAGATTGACATGCGCGGTCCCGGTTCAGTTGCGGCCGCCGCGGCGCTGATCGCATATTGGGGACCAGCGCTGTGCGCGGTAGCGCCTCAGCTGAGCCGGCCGCTGGGCGTGCGCCACCGCCTGGCAGGCGACCTGCCGCAGGTAGCGATCACGTTCGACGACGGCCCGCACTCAGAGGGCACGCCGGCGGTGCTCGAGCTGCTGGCCGAGGCCGGCGCCCCGGCGACCTTCTTCCTCGTCGGCGAGCAGGTGGAGCGCCGGCCGGCGCTGGCGGCGCGGATTGCCGACGACGGCCACGAGATCGCCCTCCACTGCCAGCGCCACCGCAACCTGATGCGTGTCGGCCCGCGCGGGCTGCGCGACGACCTCGACCGGGCGCTCGCGGCCATCGAGGACGCCACCGGCCGCTCGCCGCGCCTCTACCGCCCGCCGTACGGGATCTTCAACACCGCGGCTCTGCTCGAGGCCCGCCGCCGCGGCTGGGAGCCGCTCTTGTGGTCGTGCTGGGGGCGCGACTGGGCGCGGGGGGCCACGCCAGAGTCGGTCGCCCGCCTGGTCACGCGCGACCTGGCAGCCGGCGACGTGCTGCTGCTACACGACGCCGACCACTACAGCGTGGGCGGCTCCTGGCGGGCCACCGTCGGCGCGCTGCCCAAGGTGCTCGCGGAGCTGCGCGAGCGGGGCCTGCGGCCGGTCACCCCCTGAGGCCGATCAGGACCAGTAGGGCTCGCCCGCGAGCAGCTTCTCCAGGCGGCGTTCGTGGGAGCGCATCGCGGCGTTCATCAGCCCGCTGCCCACGCTGATGCGCCGCACGCCGAGCTCGCCGAGGCGCTGGAGCGACGGGCCGTCCGGCAGCAGCAGCTCGTTCACCGGAGCGTCGAGGCCGGCCACCACCTGCTCGATCTCCGCCTCGTCCTTCATGAAGATCGGATAGACGCAGTCCGCGCCGGCCTCCAGGTACAGGCGGCCGCGCCGCAGCGTCTCCTCCAGCGCGCCGTCCACGCCGCGCACGAACGTGTCCACGCGCGCGTTGATCACGATGGCGACGCCAGCTGCGTCGGCCGCGGCGCGAATCGCGGCGATCGCCTCGGCCTGCTCGCCGGCGTCCACGAGCCCGCTGCCGCCGCCCGCGTGGTCGGTGTCCTCGTAGTTGAGGCCGACGATGCCGGCGGCGAGCATTCCCTCGACCAGCTCCACGGCGCCCAGGCCGTAACCGCGCTCGAGGTCTGCGGTGACGGGAAGGTCCACGGCCGTCGCCATCCGCCCCACCGCCGCGAGCATCTGATCGGGCGGCGTGCGCTCGCCATCCTCGAACCCGAGCGCCCGCGCCACGCCCCCACTGGTGGTCGCCACCGCGGAGAAGCCGGCCGACTCGACCGCCACCGCCGTGGCGGCATCCCAGGCGTTGGCGAGCAGCAGCGGCTCCGGACCGTCGTGGAGCAGGCGCAGCCGCTCCGCTTTCTCCGCCAGGCTCATCGCGTGCGTACGGTAGACGCCTCCGCGAGCGTTCGCAGTCCGGTGAAGAAGATCATCAGCATCGTGCCGTAGAGGTCGTCGTCCACGGCGTCCGGCTCGAGCAGCTTCTCGAGCGCGACGCCCTTCGCCATCGCGAAGGTCATCAGCGTGATCTGGTCGAGCGGCAGCGGCTCGCTGAGGCCCTCGCGCTCCATGCGGCGGCGGTAGAGCTCCGTTACCCGCGCGCGCAAGGCGCGGTAGCGCTCCACCAGCTCGCCCCGGAAGCCCTCGTTGCGGGCGGCGTAGGCGGAGAACTCGAAGAAGAGGCGCTCCCACTCGGGATCGGCGATCACGGCGCGGGTGAAGTCGGCGCCCGCCTGGCGCGCCTGCTCCTCGGGCGCCTCGTCGGTGTCCACCACCCGCTCGATCTCCTCCAGCCGCTCCGCGAAGCGCTCGTCCAGCATCGCCAGGAAGAGCTCCTCCTTGCTGTCGAAGTTCGCGTAGAACGCGCCCTTCGTGTAGCCCGCCTGCTCGGCCACGTCGTCGATCGAGGCCTGCTGGAGGCCCGCGCTGCGCGAATACCTTCGCCGCCGACTGCATCAGCGACGAGCGGGTGTTCGCCTGCTTCTCCTTGCGCGTGAGGCGCGCCATCAGGCGGCCGCGGGGATGTCCGCCAGCGCGCTGGGAGCCTCGTCGAGCTCCGGAAGCGGCTGCGCCACCAGCTCGGCGCCGCGACTCGGCGTGAGCGTGATCGCGCGGCGCACGATCCGCTCGGGCGCGGGGTCGGCCGCGCTGAGGCTGACCCGGCGGGCGATCGCCGCGAGCACCACCTTCATCTCGAACATGGCGAAGGTCGCGCCGATGCAGCGCCGCACCCCGCCGCCGAATGGGAGCCAGGTGTAGGTGCCCGCGGGCTGCTCGAGGAAGCGCTCGGGCCGGAAGGCGTAGGGGTCGGGGTAGACGTCGGCCCGGCGCTGGACGAGGTAGATGCAGGGCGCCACGGTCACGCCGGCCGGAAGCTCGTAGCCGCCGATCTCCACCGGCTCGGTGGTGCGGCGCACCACGATCGGGATGACCGGACGCAGGCGCAGCGTCTCCTTGGCCACGGCGTCGGCGTACTCGTCGCCGCCGGCGAGCGCCTCCTCGCGCAGCCGCTCCAGCGTGCCGGGCGTGCGCACCATGCGCTCGAGCGCCCAGGAGAGCGAGGTGGCGGTGGTCTCGTGGCCGGCCACGAGCAGCGTCACCAGCTCGTCGCGCAGCTCCTGGTCGCTCATCGCGCTGCCGTCCTCGTGGCGCGCCTGGAGCAGCAGCGACAGGATGTCGTCGCGCTCCTCGAGCAGCGGGTCGTCGCGGCGGGCGCGGATCTCGTCGAGCAACACCTCGTCCACGGGCGCGAGCGCGCGCTGGAAGCGCGGCATGCGCTCGAGCCGGTCGGGACCGAGGAAGCCCATGAGGAGCAGCTGCTTGCCGCGGGTCACCCAGTCGAGCGCCTCGCGGAGCACCTCGCGCAGACGATCGAGGCGCGCCCCCTCCTGCATCCCGAACACCGCGCGCATGATCACCTCGAGCGTGACCGCCTGCATGTGCGGCCAGACCTGGAACGGAGTGCCGCTCGGCCAGCGATCGATCTCGCGCTCGGCGATCTCGCGCATCACCTCCCCGTAGCGCTGCATGCGCTCGCCGTGGAAGGGCGGCAGGAGCAGCTTGCGCTGCGCCATGTGCGGGGCCTCGTCCAGCAGCAGCACGGAGTGATGGCCGAGCACGGGCCGCAGCACCACGTTGCCCTCGCCCGCGTGGAAGACCCGCGGGTCGCCCGTGAACACCTGGCGCACGTGCTCCGGGTCCGACAGCATCACCCAGGTGCCCTCGTGGGCGATCCGCAGCGTGAAGATGTCGCCGTAGCGCTGGCGGCAGCGCTCGAGGAAGGGACCGGTGCGGGCCACCCAGCCGATCGTCTGGAGCGCACGCGGGTAACGGGGGCCGGGCGGGATAGACGTCATGGCGCAACCGTCCTGAGTTCGGGAGTCTCTCGCGTACCGGAGAGTATCCGAATACTCAGCGGTACGTCAAGGAGGTGAGCCCCTCCGCCACGGGCCGCGGCCGGCCGGTGTGGAAGCCCTGGGCGAAGTCCACGCCGAGCCCCTTCAGCAGGTCCACGGTCTCCTCGTCACCCACGAACTCGGCGATCGTCTTCTTGCCGAGGCCGCGGGCGATCTCCACCACCGAGCGCACGAGCACCTGATCGGTGTGGCTGTTCGGCAGGTTGCGCACGAACTCGCCGTCGATCTTCAGGTAGTCGAGCGGCAGGTGCTTCAGGTAGTAGTAGGAGCCGAAGCCCGCGCCGAAGTCGTCGAGCGCGAAGCTGCAGCCGATGTCCACCAGGCGCTCGATGAACGAGCGCGCCTGCGCGATGTTCGCTATCGCCGCCGTCTCGGTGACCTCGAAGATGAGGTCGCCCGGATCGACCGACGCGCGCTCCAGCTCGCTCTCCACGAACGCGGGCAGGTCCGCGTCGGTGAGCGACTCGCCCGACAGGTTCACCTCCAGCCGCAGCGCGCCGCCGGTCGCCGGCCAGCAGCTCGATCGCGTTCGACACCACCCAGCGGTCGAGCTCCCGGACCAGGCCGAAGCGCTCGGCCGTGTAGAGGAAGGCGTCGGGCATGATCAGCTCGCTGCCCTCTCCCGGCAGGCGGATCAGCAGCTCGTGCTGCGGCACGTCGCCCGTCCTCAGGTCGAGGATCGGCTGCGAGTGGAGCTCGAACAGGTCGTGCTCGAGCGCGCGGCGGATGCGGCCCGGCCAGGTCAGCCGCCCGCGCCCGCCGGGCTCCTGACCATCGTCGTGCGAGTGCGACACGTAGCGGTCGCGCCCCGCCTCCTTCGCCGCGTACATCGCGTGGTCCGCGCTGACCAGCACGTCGTGGCCGGTGACATCGCCGCGATCGTCGAACACCGCCACGCCGATGCTCGCGCTCACCGCCGGCGGACCGGGCACGGAGGCCGGCGAACTGGCGGACTCCTCGCGCAGGACGTGGTTCAGCTCGTCGGCGAGCAGCTCCGCCTCCGGCAGGGTGGCGTTCGGCACCAGCACCGCGAACTCGTCGCCGCCCATCCGCGCGAGCACGTCCGTGCTCCGCAGTCGCGCGCGCAGCAGGCCGGCAGCCCCGGCGATCAGCTCGTCTCCGACGGCGTGGCCGAAGCGGTCGTTCACCCGCTTCAGGTCGTCGAGGTCGATCACCAGCACCGCCCCGCGGCCGCCGTAGCGGCGCGAGTAGGCGATGTGACGGGTCAGCTCGCGCGAGAAGCGGCGGCGGTTGTAGAGGCCGGTGAGCGGATCGTGGTCGGCCAGGTGCTCGAGCTGGCCCTCCAGGTGCTTGCGCTCGTCGATGCCCTGGAGCTGGAGGATCGCGCTGAGCGGCCGGCCCTGCCGGTCGTGTAGGAGCGACGCGTTCACGATCACCCAGAGGTGGTCGCCGGAGGCGTGCACGCAGCGCTTCTCGAGCTGGTAGCGAGCTGATCTCCCCGGCCGCCAGCTCTCTCAGCAGGGCGAGGGCGTCCGCCGCGTCGTCGGGGTGGGTCAGCGCCTGGACGCTGGTGGCCAGCAGCTCGGTCCTCCGAGCAGCCGCTGAGCTCGCACAGGGCCGGGTTCACCTCGAGGAAGCTCCCGAAGCCCTGGCTGTCGATGCACACGAACGCCATCCCGAGCGATGCCTCGCGGAAGGCGCTCTCGAAGCGCGCGTTGGATTGCGTGAGCCCCGCCTGTCGGCGGAGCCCGAAGCGCCGGGCGACCGGCACGGCCTAGCCGTGCACCCGGTGGTGGGCCAGCATCTGGGGCGTTGCCTCCTTGGCGCGTCCGCCGGTAGGGGGACGGCGGTCACGCCCAGCTGAAGTGTGTGGTGAGTGCCTGCCGCCGCCTTTGGCGAGCCTCTCGGCGGCGGGGAGGAAGGGGTTACGGCGACGGACATGTAGCCCTCCCTGGCGCCTACGCATATCGAACATTCGTCCAGCGCGCGGGGCCTCAAAGCCGCGCCCCATCGGCCGATCACACGGGCACGAGGCCCCCGATCCGTCCCCGGGCCGGACTCACTCATCCGTACTAGTGAAGCCCAGCTCCCCACCCCCACCCGCCCGCGCGCGCGAAGCCCATGGTGATCTCCCGCACCCGCTGCGGATGAGCCTGGTCGGCGGCGGCACCGGTCGGAGGAGAGACAGTGGCAGCGCTGAGGCGCGCTGTGTTCCTTGACCGGGACGGCACGCTCAAGACCGCGTCGCCCCGCCGCGCGGGCTATCTGGTGCGTGCTCGCGTCCAACCAGCGGGGCGTCGCGCCTCGGGCTGATGAGCGAGCAGCAGCTGGCCTCCGTGGACGCCCGGCTGCGAGACCTGCTGGCAGCCGGCGGCGCCGAGTTGAGCGGGGCGTACTACTGCACCCACGGCGCCGACGAGAGCTGCGGCTGCCGCAAGCCCGAGCCCGGGCTGCTCCTGCGGGCTGCCAATGAGTTGGGAATCGACCTCAGCGCCTCATGGATGGTGGGGGACGCGCCGACAGATGTCGCGGCAGGTGTCAGGGCCGGCTGTCGCACGCTGCGGGTGCCGCCGGTCGGACGGTGGATTGCTCGCAGCAGCCTCAGACCATCATCGCCGACGACCAGGAAAGGGAGGCAGCATGAGCGGTACCGCGATCGTCACCGGTGGAGCCGGCTTCATCGGCTCGCACCTGGTGGACTCGCTGCTCGGCGACGACTACGAGGTCGTGGTGGTCGATGACCTCACGACGGGCCGCGCCGACCACGTCGACTCGCGGGCCGAGCTGGCCGTGCTCGACATCACCGACGCCGACGCGCTGGACTCGCTCTTCGACTCCGCGCGACCCCGGCGCGTGTTCCACCTCGCCGCCCAGTCGATGGTCACGGTGTCCGTCAAAGATCCTTCTCGCGACTGCGAGGTGAACGTCGGGGGCACGCTGAACGTGCTGCAGGCGGCCGGCCGCCACGGCGCGCCGGTCGTGTTCACCTCAACGGGCGGGGCTCTCTATGGCGACGGCGTCCCCCTTCCTACGCCCGAGACGCAGATCCCCGCCCCACTCTCTCCCTACGGCGCCTCGAAGTGGGCCGGCGAGGCGTACGTGCGCACCTGGGCGCTCGCCTCCGGCATCCCGCACACCGTCTGCCGGCTCGGCAACGTCTACGGACCGCGCCAGAGCCCACACGGCGAGGCCGGGGTGGTGTCGATCCTCTCGCGCATGCTGTGGGAGGGCCGCGCTCCCACGCTGTTCGGCTTCGGCGACGCCACGCGCGACTACGTGCACGTGCACGACGTCGTCTCCTGTCTGCGCGCGGCCAGCGGCACCGCCGGGGTGTTCAACGTGGCCACCTCGGTGGAGGCCCCGGTGCGTGAGGTCTTCCGCATTCTCTGCGAGGAGTCGGGCGCGAACATCGAGCCGCTGCTCGCGCCGCTGCGCGAGGGCGAGCTCACGCGCTCGTGCATGGAGCCGTTCGAGGCCCGGCGCACGCTCGGCTGGAAGCCGACGATCCCGTTCCAGCAAGGGATGCGCACCACGTATCGCGAATTGATCGCGGAGTTCGAGACGGAGGTGACAACGTGCAAGTGATGCTGCTTGCGGCCGGCCGGGGCACGCGCCTCGGCGAGCTCGGCCGTCAGACCCCGAAGGTCCTCGTCGAGATCGGCGGACAGCCGCTGCTCGGTCGTCAGATCGACTACCTCGCGCGCGAGGGCGCCGAGCTGATAGTGATCAACGCCCACCATCTGTCCGAGCAGGTGGTCGAGTTCGTCCAGAGCCACGAGCACCCGTGCAGGGTCGAGGTGATCGTCGAGCCCGAGCTGCTCGGCACGGCCGGCGGACTGCGCAACGCGCTCGACCACTTCGAGCTGCACATGCCGATCGTCGTGCTGAACGGCGACACGCTGGTGGACGCTCCGCTCGAGCGCATCGTGACCGCGCACCTCGAGTCAGGCGCCGCCGGCACGATCTGCGCGAGCTGGCTGGAGGACACCACCGGCAAGGGCGTGCTCGAGGTGGATCCGCGCGGCGACGTGATCGGCTTCGAGGAGAAGCCGGCCGGCTCTCGCCCCGGACTCGCAAGCGCCGGCCTCTACGTGCTCGAGCGCGAGCTGGCGGCCCTGATCCCGCAGGGCGTGTACTACGACCTGGCGGAGGACCTGTTCCCGTTCGCTCACAAGCTTGAGCTGACCCTGCGGGCCGAGCCGCTCGAGGGCACGTTCACCGACATCGGCACGCCAGAGTCGCTCGCGGAGGTGCAGGGAGACACTGCCGCGTGAGCCACGACGCGATCGTGGTCGGCGCCGGCTTCGCCGGCAGCGTGCTGGCCGAGCGCCTCGCGTCGCAGTGCGGAATGGACGTGCTGGTGGTGGAACGCCGCGAGCACGTGGGCGGCAACGCGTACGACGAGTACAACGAGCACGGCGTGCTCGTGCCCCGCTTCGGCGGCCACCTGTTCCACCGAACGCCGCGACCTCTACAACCGCTACAAGGCGCTCGCCGACGAGCTGCGCGGCGTGGTCTTCGTGGGCCGGCTGGCCCGCTACCAGTACCTGAACATGGCACCGAGGTGGTGGCCCAGGCGCTGGCCACCTTCGCCCGCCTCGTCGAGGACGGGCGGCTGCCTCGCAGGGACGGCCGCTCCGCAGTCGCGCTCTGAGTGATCCAAGCCGCCGCGTCGCGCGAATTCCCCCAAATCCTGGCGGGGAGAGAGCGGTGCAGTCCTATGTCGACGCAGCTGTCCGAGGTCCACGCGCCCGTCCGCACGGCCGTCGCGGTGCGCTCCGGCGCTCCTCGCCGTGATTCGCTTCGCAAGGCGACAGCCATCCTGGCGATCGTGTTCGGAATCGCCATCGTCGCCGAGCCGTTCGCCTTCTCGCTCTGGAGTGACGCCCCGGCCGGGCAGCGCATCACGGAGCGCTTCGACTCCACGCTCTCGCGGCCGGGCCTGAACGCCCTCACCACGAACTTCGCCACCGTCGGCGCGATGGGCGATCAGTTCTTCAAGCAGACGCTGCCAGCCGTGCAGTCCGATCTTCACATGACCGACGCCGAGTTCGCCGACTACCTCAAGACGAGCCACCCGGCGATCGCGCACGCGCAGGTCGAGATCCCCGCCGCGGTGGCGCTCGTCGGGCCGGTGAACCCGCAGCTGGTGGCCGTGCACGGCGACTTCGAGGCCGTCAAGTCGCTGCCCGGGGTCTTCGGGCTGCCGCTGAAGTCGATCCCGTGGCTCCTGGTGGGCCTCGGCGGTGCGCTGATCGCCGTCGGCGCGGCGGCGTTGCGCTGGCCCGGGCTGTGGACCACCGCCGCCATCGCCACCGCCGGCGTGGCGATGGTCGCCGTCGCGCTTGCGCTGTCGCTCCCGCATAAGGCCAACGCCGCCGTGCGCGTGGACCGGGTGGGCAAGGTCGCCCTCTCCCCGGTGGCCGCGAAGGCGGCGATCGACACCACGAACACCATCGACGCGCTGGTGAAGGACGTGCAGACGAGCTTCATCCCGGACGTGAGCAGCCGCCTCGGTACGTCGCCGACCGCCTTCACGGCCTCAGTCGAGACCACCTACCCGGCGGTGGCCCGCGGCCTGCGCGCGTGGCCGGGAATCCGGCCCGGCGCCTACGCGCTGGCGGCTGCACAGCGCGAGAGCCTGGGCGACCGCCCGCGGCTCGACAGCATCCCGTTCAGGCTCTTCCCCTGGCTCGTGATCGGCCCGGGTATCGTGCTCGCGCTGCTCGCCGGGACGGTGCTGTTGCAGGACACGCGCCGCAGGATCGCGCTATAAGGGGTCACGGGAACGGCCGGGGAAGCCGGCATTGTCGTCCGATTGGGAGGTTGGATCGTGCACGTCTCCACGAGATCACTGCGGCGCGCAGTCATCGCAACTTGCGTCGTGGCGGCGGCTCTGCCCGCCACCGCCGGCGCCGCGTCGAAGCGCAGCACCCTTGGCGACAGCCGGCCGAACTGGGCGACGCCCTCCAGCCAGGTGGGCTCGGTGCCGAACGCCCAGTCGAAGACCTTCTGGGTCTACCTGAACCTGCGCAACTCGCAGCAGCTCGATCAGACGATCGCGGCGGTCAGCGACCCATCCAGCCCGAGCTACGGGCAGTACCTCACGCCGGGCCAGTTCCACGCCCGCTACGCGCCCACAAACGCCGACCTGAAGGCCGTACGCGACTGGCTGCGGGCTCAGGGCATGAGCGTCAGCTCGGACGTGCCCGACAACAACCGCTGGCTCGAGGCCACCGGGGACGTGTCGAAGATCGAGAAGGCCTTCGCGACGCAGATCCGCACCTACCGCTACGCCGGGAAGACGCTGCCGGCGCCGAGCGGCGACCTCACCGTGCCGGCCTCGATCGCGAGCAAGATCGCCGGCGTGACGGGCCTCGACGGCAGCGACCGGCTGCTGAAGCCGCACGCGGTCGCGAACCCGACGCCCGGTGACATCCCCGGCGCACCGCCGAGCCCCGCGTTCGTGAACGCGCCGCCCTGCTCGACCTACTGGGGGCAGAAGATCGCGAACGACAAGCCGAAGGCGTACGGAAGCTTCCAGGCCTACGCCCCCTGCGGCTACGTGCCGAGCCAGCTCCAGGGCGCCTACGGCACCACCAAGGCGATCTCGAAGGGCAACGACGGCGCCGGCCAGACGGTGGCGATCATCGACGCGTTCGCGGCGCCGACGATCCAGCAGGACACGAACACGTACTCCAGCAAGCACGGTCTGCCGCCCGTGAAGTTCCGCCAGATCGTCCCGCCGGGCATCTTCAACGTGCCCGAGGATGACGAGTGCGACGCCCAGGGCTGGTACGGCGAGGAGACGCTCGACGTCGAGGCCGTCCACTCGATGGCGCCCGGGGCGAACGTGCTCTACGTGGGCGGCAAGGACTGCGGCGACGAGGCGCTGATCGCCGCGATGAACAAGATCGTGGACGGCAACCTCGCCCAGATCATCACCGACTCGTTCGGTGACGCGGGCGAGGACGTGCCGGCCGGCATCAACAAGGCCTGGAACGACACCTTCCGCCAGGCCGCGATCGAGGGCATCGGGGTCTACTTCTCGTCCGGCGACGACGGGGACGAGATCGTGAACCTCGGCACCCGGGCCACCGACTTCCCGGCCGACAACCCGCTCGTGACCGCCGTCGGCGGCACCTCGCTGGGCGTCGGGCAGGCCAACAACTACCTGTTCGAGACGGGCTGGGGCACGTCCGTGACCGACCTCGTGAACGGGGCATGGTCACCCAACCCGCCGGGCGACTACCTGTACGGCTCAGGCGGCGGCACCAGCCAGCTGTTCGCCCAGCCGGGCTACCAGAAGGGCGTCGTGCCGAACGCGATCGCCCGCTACTTCGGCGGGCGCCCGGGCCGGGCGGTGCCGGACGTGGCGACGGTGGGCGATCCCGGCACCGGGATGCTCGTCGGCCAGACGCAGACGTTCCCCGACGGCTCGGTGAAGTACGGCGAGTACCGCATCGGCGGAACCAGCCTCTCGTCGCCCCTGTTCGCGGGCATCATGGCGCTCGCGGATCAGGCGAGCGGCAAGCGCCACGGCTTCGCCAACCCGCTGTTCTACTCACTCGCCGGGTCCAACGCGTTCCGCGACGTCGTCTCGCCCAGCCAGCAGTTCGCGCTGGTGCGCAACGACTTCACGAACGGGGTGGACGCCGGAGACGGTGTCGACACGAGCCTGCGCACGTTCAACACCACGGGAACGATCAAGACCCGGCCCGGCTACGACGACGTGACCGGCCTCGGCTCGCCGTTCGGGCAGGCGTTCCTGAACAAGGTCGGAACGCCCGGAGGCCACTAGATCGGAGGCGGCGAGGGGGTCGCCCGCGGGCGATCCCCCGAGTCGCGCCTAGCTAGCGCTTGGCGTAGGCGGCGGCCTCGCTCTGCACGAGGCTCACGAGGTTGCCGAGCGCGATGTTGCCGTCCACCAGGTGGAGGCCCCACGTGGGGTCGGGCGACGGCTTGGGCGTCGGCGACGCGCCCTGCGGGGTCAGCGACAGGAAGCTCGCCCCGCCGGCAGTCGAGCAGTGCCCCTTGAAGGCTCCCCGCACCTCGAGCCATGGCGTGGATGCCTTCGGCAGGGTGAGCTGCAGGAGCTGGATGCCGAGCGCGATCGAGCCGGGCGCAAACGGCTGGGTGGGCTCGATCGCGTCGAGCGGGCCCGAACCGCCGTGCAGCGATGCCGGGTTGGTGCAGAGCACCTGGAGGCCGGCCGTCGTGCGCCCGAACTTGGAGTCCGCCGGCGGGACCTGATCGAAGCTGGAGAACGCCACCACGCAGCCGAGCTGGGTGTCGGAGCGACAGGCCGGGACGTGCTTGAAGTCGCCGCCCACGTCCTTGCCCTTCTTCACCAGCACGTTGCCGCCCAGCAGGATCGCCGAGATCAGCCGCTTGCGCAGAGCCGGCTTCGGGTCGATCTGCTGGCTGAGCAGCTTCCTGAGGTGGAACGTGCCCTGCGAGTGGCCGATCAGCACGAACGGACGCCCGTGGTTGAAGTGCGCGAGGTAGTCCTTCCACGCCGCGAGCACGTCCGCGTAGGCGATCTTGTAGGCCGCCGCGATCCCCCCGCCGCCGAGACCGCCGACCGTGCCCTGCCGGTACATGGGAGCGAAGACGCGGCAGACCTGCGAGTAGCGAGCCGCCTGGTAGAGGGCGATCGAGCGCTCCACCGGGTCGACTGTCAGGTTCGCGTTCTGCCCCGGCTGATCGCTCACCGTCGGGTAGACGTAGAAGCAGTCGACCTTCGGCGCCTTCGCGGACTTCACGTTCTCCACCCGCAACTTCGAGCCGGTGTTGGAGAAGACCGTGGTGCGCAGGCTGGGCGTGCAGGGATCGCCCTTCATCCCCGGCTTGCACAGCCAAGTCGTCTTCGCGTGCGCGCTGCCCGCGAGCGCACCCGCGAACACGAGTGCCACCACCGCCAGAGCCGGGAGACGAGCCTTCACTGCGACACGGACCATATCTGTCTCGCACCGCGCGCGCTGCAGCGGACAGCTACCGTGAGTGACTTGAGCACTGCGGAATCGGTCATCTGGTTGCGAGGCAAGTTGGCCAAGGGCCCGCGGCGCAGGGACGAGCTGATCACCGAGGCGCGCACGGCCGGGCTCGCGTGGCCGGCGGTCGAGGCCGCGAAGATGAAGCTCGGGGTGGTGCTCGTCCAGGGGCCGAGCGGCTCGACCGCTGGGCGCAAGCCGCTGGCCTGGGCCACCAAGGAGCACTGCGCGGAGCTCGGGCTCTCTCCCTGGAAGCCGGGTGAGATGACCGAGGGCGGCAAGAAGCGGGGGCCCGGTCGCGGCTTCAGCGGCTTCTCGCTCGAGCAGTCGCTGAAGGCCCGCGGACAGCGGGTGATGGACGAAGCCCGCGAGCACGAGCCAGACGGCGCCTAGGCGTCCGGCCGGCTCGGACAGACCACCCCCATCGGACTAGACTCCGTGGCAGTCGTTCACGCCCGCTGGGTTCTCCTGTCTCCTTCGATCCTCCGGCGCGCTCTGCCTTCAGAGGAGGCGCAAGAGAGGAGGCTGGTCATGACCAGCCCCGATCACCCGGACGTCGAGACGGGCCCACGCGCTGCCGCGATCTCGAACGGGATCGTAAAGCTGCTGCGCGAGTACACCGGCCGCGGCCCGACGCGCGCCCGTACGACGATCGGCGATGACCTGATCGTCTGCGTGCTCGCCGACACGCTCACCAAGAGCGAGCGAAAGCTCGTGGAGAACGGCGAGTACATGTCGGTGCTCGACCAGCGCAGCCTGTTTCAGCAGCTGATGCGAGACGAGGCGGTCACGATGATCGAGTCGATCTCCGGCCGCACGGTGTCCGCGTTCATGAGCAACAACCACATCGACCCTGACCTGGCGGTCGAGACGTTCGTGCTCGAGCCCGCGCGCGGTTGACAAAGCCGATTGATGGACCTGGAACGCGAAGGGCCCGCCGTAGCGGGCCCCGGTGCTTCGGTGCGGTCGGCGAACGCTAGAGCGTCGTGACCTGTACCGCGCTCGGACCCTTGGGGCCCGACTCGGTCTCATACGACACCTTGGCGCCCTCGGTCAGGCTCTTGAAGCCCTCGCCCGAGATCGCGGTGTGGTGGACGAAGAGATCCTTGTCGCCCTCGTCCGGCGTGATGAAGCCGAAGCCCTTGTCGTCGTTGAACCACTTGACGGTTCCTGTAGCCATGTTGATTCCTCCACGGCGTATGTGCACTGCGAACGCGGAGGGTGCATGGCAACGACTGCGAGCGCTGAACACTGCTTTTCCGAGCAACCGGTGCTCGAACCTACGTCGCAGGCTAGCAGGGAGGAGTAGGCTGATCACGACTGCTACAGGGCGGCCGGAGTCGTGAGACCGGGTGCTCAGAAGGACTCTGCCATTCCCGCGACGGGCTCTACGAAGGTCACCGGCACGCTTCAGCGCTCGCGCGAATTCGCTCGCGGCCACCGCGTTCTGATCATGATCGCCGGATCGCTGCTCGCCGCTGGGGCGCTCGCGTTCGTCCTCGCCGGCCGCCGCCACGAGTTCGCCACTGCCCTGTCCAGCGCCTCACCAGCGCTGCTCGCCGCCGCCGCGCTCGGCCAGATCATCGCCCTGATCTCACGCAGCGAAGCGTGGCACCTGTCGATCGGCGCCGCGGGCGGCACGGTGAAACGGCGCGTGCTCTACCGCGCCTCGAGCATGCAGGTCCTCGGCAGCCTGGTGAGCGGTCAGCTCGGCGTGGCCGCGCGCATCGCGGCCCTCCGCCGCTCGTCACCCTCGGTCTGCCCGCAGGTGCCCACGCTGATCGCCGCGGAGTTCCCCATCATCGCGGTCGAGGCCATCCTGGCCGCGTTGGCGTCGTTCACCTTGGTCGGGCCGCTGGGCCTGGCGTGGTGGCTGCCACTGGTGGGCGTCGCGGTGATCGTCATGCTCAGCGCCGGGCTACGACGCCTTGCGCTGCGCAAGGGCCACAGGCTCTGGCGAGGCCTGGCCGTGATCCGCTGCTCCGAGGGCGGGCCACGCGTGGTGGCGTTCGTGCTGGTGGCCGTGCTCGCTCAGGTGGGCCGGAACTGGCTGCTGCTGAACGCCGTGGGAGTGCACGCATCGTTCTTTGACGCGATCGCCGTGCTGATCGCGGTGGTCACACTCGGCCAGCTTCCAGTGGGCCCGAGCGTGGGCGCGGCGGCGGCGGTGCTGATCCTGGGCGGCGACGGCGTGGCGGCCGCAGCGGCCGCCGGCGTGCTGATGACCGTGACGGGCACGCTCGGCGGACTCTGCTTCGCGGCCTGGGCGGGCGCCGACGGGCTGTTCGTCCGGAATCGCCACGCCCGCTCGCGTCGGGCTCATGCGCCTCGGCCGGCGCCGGTGGAGCTGCGCCTTCCGCAGCCCGCCACCGCCGGCAAAGTCGAAGCGTCCTAGTAGTCCAGCTCGAACTTACGCGTCAGCTCGGTGTCAACCCGGCGCTCCTGCGCGTGACGCGTGGCCTCCGCGTGGCGCTCCTTCTCGGCGCGCTGCTGCTTGCCGGCCTTGCGCGCCTCGTCGTTGCGCGCGGCGATGCGCTCGAGGTGGGCCTTCCACGCGGCGTCACCGCGAGGCTCGGGGCCTGCCGGGGTAGCTGAATCGGTCATGCACGGTCCTCAATGCCCCCCGATGTTGAGCCACAGGGGGTGCGGGGAGCGCATGCACCGACGGTGGAGACGTCTGTCACTAAGCCTACCCCTCGAAGAGGGGACTCGCGTGCGGCGAGCGTCAGGAGCGCGAGATCGAGCGCTCGAACTCGCGGTCGAGGCCGAGGTCCTCGGCGATCCGCCGCATGTCGTCACGCTGCTCGGCGAGCACGAAGCTCACGCCGGCGCCGTCCCGTCCGGCGCGACCCGTGCGGCCCACGCGGTGCACGTAGGCATCGCGGTCCGGCGGAGCGTCGAAGTTGATCACCTGGGTCACGTCGGGCACGTCGATCCCGCGGGCGGCCACGTCGGTGGCCACGAGCGTCTTCACGCGCCCGGCCTCGAACTGGTCGAGGGCCTTCTGGCGCTGCGGCTGTGACTTGTTCCCGTGCATGGCGAGCGCGGACACGTCGTGGTTCTTCAGGCGCTTGACCAGCCGATCCGCGCCGCGCTTGGTGCGGACGAAGACCAGCTTGCGCCCGTCCCTGTCGTTGCGCAGCTCCTTCACGAGCGCGGCGAGCTTGCCGTCGTGGGTGAGGTGGACGAAGCGGTGCTGCACGCGCGCGTTGTCCTCTACCGCCGGGGAGTGGCGATGGCGGGTCGGGTTGCGCGTGTAGTCCTTCGCGTGCGCGCCCGCCGCGCCCTCGAGCGTGGCCGAGAAGAAGAGCGTCTGGCGATCCTTCGGGGTGAGGGAGACGATCCTGTCGAGCGCGGGCTTGAAGCCCATGTCGAGCATGCGATCGCCCTCGTCGACCACGAGGATGCGCACGTGGGCGAGGGTCAGGGCGCGGCGCTGGAGCAGGTCCTCGAGGCGGCCGGGCGTGGCGACGACGATGTGCGCGGTCGCGGCGCGGCGAGCCTGGCGCTCGAGGCCGACACCGCCGTGGACGACGGCGACCGAGAGGGCCCGTGCGCGTGCGAGCGGCTGGAGCTCCTCGACGATCTGGCAGGCGAGCTCGCGAGTCGGCGCGAGCACCAGCGCCGCCGGGCGCCGGTCCTGGGGGCTGATGCGATCGACCACCGGCACGCCGAACGCGAGCGTCTTGCCCGAGCCGGTGGGCGCCTGTGCCAGCACGTCCTGGCCCGCGAGCACGTCCGCGATGACCAGCGTCTGGATGGCGAAGGGAGTTGTGATGCCGCGGGCGGCCAGTGCGGCCACGACCGGGCGTGATACGCCGAGATCGGCGAAGGACTGCGAAGACATATGTGGCTTACTCCTAGCGAGCTGAAATAGGGAGATCCGGGGACCCCACCGCGCTCGCTGAGCGCACAGAGCAACAGAACCCCTCGGGAGCCACGGTGGCCACCCGACAGGGCGACCCTAGCAGGCAGCCGGGATACCCCGCCCCGAATCGCCCTGCAAAACGGGCTAGCCGTCGTACGGTTCGAGCACGATCCCGGACCCCCGTGCGAGCAGCATCGTGAGCCCCGAGCGCGGGTCGCGCGGCGAGGCGCGCCGGTCGCGCAGCACCACTGCCGACCAGGCCTCCCCGGCGTCGATTTCGGCTGCCAGCTCGGCGGCGACCTCACGCGGAACCCAGCCCAGCTGCTCCCCGCCGGCCGTGTGGACCGCTATGGCGCCCGGATCGTGGGCGTTGTCCCGATCGCGTCGCAGCGCCAGCGGCTGCCCGGGCGCGGCCGCATCCGACTCGAGCGCGCTCGGGTCCTGGTGCGCGACGCCGGCGATGCCGACCACCCGCAGCCCGCGAGCGAGCAGCTGGGGAGCGTCGCGCGCCAGGAACTCGCCCGTGTCCGGATCGACCACGTTGTAGCCGGAGAGCCACAGCGCGCCGCCGTCCTCGGGGTACCAGTAGCGCTCCTCGAAGGTCACATCGACGCTGACGGGCGGCTCAGGCACCGAGACCGACCCTGGCGCCCGTGGCGGTCCGGATTCTCAGGCGCCCGCTTCGGCCTGCGCGTCCTTGATCTCCTGGGCCAGATCGTCGGCGGCCATGTCGGTCGCCTTCGACACCATCCGGTTCGCGGCCTTGATGTTCGCGGCCACCTGATCGGCCATGTTGGTCGCGTAGACGACGATCAATCCCGCCTGGCCCTCGTCGAGCACATCGCCGAGCTCCTTGAGGTCGTCGCGCTTCATCCCGCCGCTGACGTGGCCGGAGACCGCGCCGATCGCCGCGCCCGCGCCGCCGCCGACGGCGAGCGCCCCGAGGATTCCGATGGGCGGGAACAGGGCGGCCACCGCGCCTGCGGCGAGGCCCCAACCGAGGCCGTGGGCTGCGCCGTGGCGCGTCGGCTCCTCGTGCTTCTTCACGATCGCGACCTTCCCGTCCTCGCCCTTTGCGATGACGGCAGCGTCGAAGTCGTCAGAGGCCTTGATCTCGTGGTAGAGGGCCTTCACGGCCTCGTAGTCGCGCACCGCCTCGTCCACGCTGGTGTACGACGCGGCGGCGATGAAGAGGGTGTCGGGCTTGTCGCTCATGTCAATCTCCGAGTCCGGGAACCGGCGCACCGTAAGGGCGGCGCCACCACCCGGCATCATCCCAACTGGGTGAGGTTCGCCGTCCCCGCGGCCTCCTAGAGTGGCGCGCGTGGGTTGGATAGATGGCGAACTCGCCCTGGTGGCGCTGGCCGCGATGGTGTCACCGACGACGCTGACGTTCTCGGTGCTCACCCTCGTGCTGGGCAAGCGGCCCCTGCGTACGGGCTTCTTGTTCTACCTGGGCGCGCTCAGCGCGACGCTGGCGGTGGGCGTGGTGGCCGCCTTCGTGATCGGGGATGTCGCCCATTCCTCGAGCCCCTCCACCCCGAAGACCTGGGTGGCGATCCTCGACATCGTCTTCGCCGTGATCATCGTGGCCTGGGTCATCCGCACGCTTCGGCGCCCCGCCGACCCCAAGCGGACCGCAGAGCATGGTCGAGCAAATAGGCAAGGTCGCGGACTCGCCGGCGATCGCGGTCATCGGCGCCGGCGCCGCGCTGGCCAACCCGGGCGGGTTCATACCGATCGCGCTGAAGACCATCTCCGAGCTGAACCCGAGCACCACCCAGTACGTCGTCGACTGGGTCTTCTTCGCCCTGGTGTCGCTGCTGCCGCTCAGCCTGGCGCTGATCATGCTCGTGGTGGCCCCCGACCGGACCAACAGGGTTCTCCAGTCGGCGCGGACGTGGCTCCAAGGCCACGTGAGGATCATCGCGGCGGCGATCGTGCTGCTGCTCGCGGCATCGCTGCTGCGCAACGGCATCGCCGGTCTGACCAGTTAGGTCTGCTGCTCCGCCTTCAGCCACGCCAGCGTCGCCTCGAGGCCGGCCGCGTAGTCCGACCCGCGGCTCCCAGCCGAGCAGCTCGCGCGCCTTGCGGTTGCTGAAGCTCCTGGTTCGCTGCCCAGCACGTGCACGGCCTGGCGCGAGAGCAGGGGCGGCAGGCTCAGGCCGGTGGCTCGTGCGCAGCAGCCGGTAGCCGTGCTCGAGCGAGAAGCCGATGCCGTTGGCCAGCCCAGTACGGCAGGCTCCAGCGGACCTGCGAGCAGCCGAGGCCGTCGGCCAGGCCGTCGGTGAACTCCCTCCAGGTGACGTCCAGGCCGTCGGTGACGTTGAAGGCCTGGCCGGGCGCCGCCTCGTGCCGGAGCGCGAGCAGCGCGGCGTCGACGAGGTTGTCGACGTAGCAGAGGCCGGCGACCGCGCGGCCGCGATCGACCAGCAGCATGTTGCCGCCGCGCATCGCCCGCGCGATCTCGCCGACGACCTCCTTCGAGCGCGGGCCCGTAGACGGTCGCCGGGCGCAGGATCACGGCGTCCAGCGCGTGCGCCTGCCTCCACGCGGCGGACCTCGGCCTCGGCGTCGCAGCTTCGTCTGCGCGTACCAGTTGCCGAAAGCGCGTGGCGGCGTAGGTCTCGTCGATCGCCGCGCCGCCGGGATAGCCGTAGACGTCGGTGGTGCTGAAGTGGATGAAGCGCTCGCACCGACGCGTCGACGGAGGCCTCGAGCAGGTTCCGCGTGCCGCCGCACGTTGATGCCGCGCGATCTCCTTCGCGGTGGCCCAGTCCGACACCAGCGCGCCGCAGTGGAGCACGTAGCGGCAGCCCTCCGCGGCGCGGGCCAGCGAGCCGCGCGCTCGTCGAGGTCGCCGACGGCGATCTCGACGTCGAGCTCGTCGAGCAGCGACGTGTCGCTGCTCGCGCGCACGAGGCAGCGCACCTGGTAGCCGTCCTGCACCAGGCGCTGCGCCAGGTGGCCGCCGATGAACCCGCTCGCGCCGGTGACGAGGCAGGCGTCGTCGCGCGACGGGTCGATCGGCTTGCCGCGAAACGGCGACCGTCGCCGCCGGCGCCGCGGCGGGCGCGGGCCGGCGGCGCAGCGTCGCCGTGGCGATGTCGCGCACCACGCCCCAGTTCTTGCTCGCGGCGCCGTGGCAGTCGGCGAGCACCGCGTCGAGCGCGCCGAGGAAGCTGCTGCGCCTCGGCCTCGGAGAGCGTCAGCGGCGGCAGCAGCTTGATCACGTCGTTCTTGCCGGCCGCCATCGTGATCACGCCGTGGTCGCGGTGCAGCGGGATCACGATCAGCTGCGGGAACAGGCCCTCGCTCGCCAGGTGGATCAGGCGCCAGTTCAGCGCGCGCGACGCGCGAGCTCGGCGCGCCGCAGCTCGATCCCGATCATCAGCCCGCTGCCGCGGACCTCCTTGATCATCTCGTAGCGCTGCTGCAGCTCGGCGAGCCCGTCGAGCAGCACGCTGCCCATGCGCGCGGCGTGCTCGACCAGGCCGTCGCGCTCGATGATGCGCAGCGTGGCCAGGCCGGCCGCCATCGACAGGCGGTTGCGCCCGTAGGTCGACTGGTGCACGTAGGAGCGCTCGAGCGTCCCGACGGCCTTCTGGAAGATCTCGCGGCTGGTGACCATCGCGGCGACCGGCATGTAGCCGCCGCTGAGCGCCTTGCCGACGAGCACGAAGTCCGGCTCGAGCCCCCAGTGCTCGAGCGCGAACCAGCTTGCCGGTGCGCCCGAGCCCGGTCTGGATCTCGTCGACGACGAACAGCGTGCCGTAGCGCCGGCACAGCTCCTGCGCGGCCTGCAGGTAGCCCGGCGGGCGGAAGCGTGACCATGCGCCCCTGGATCGGCTCGACGATGAAGGCCGCCACGTCCTTCGCGCGCAGCTCCGCCTCGAGGCGCGTCGAGGTCGCCGAACGGCACGCGCTCGCAGCCCGGGCAGCAGCGGGCCGAAGCCCTCCTTGAAGAACTCGTCGCCGACCAGCGAGAGCGGCCCGAGCGTGACGCCGTGAAAGCTGTTGTCGCACGAGATCAGCCGCGGCCGGCCGGTGGCCGCGCGCGCGAACTTCATCGCCGAGTCCACCGCCTCGGCGCCCGTGCTCGCGAAGAACACCGCGTCGAGCCCGTCCGGCAGCCGCTCGCGTCAGCGCCTCGGCGAGCATGCCCGGCCAGCACCGAGTAGTGGATCTGCACGCCGTCGACGAGGTTCGGCGGCGAGCGTGGCCTCGCAGCACCTCGCGCACGTCGGGATGGTTGTGGCCGAGGCTCGCGAAGCCCTCGCCGGTGTGGAAGTCGAGGTAGCGCGCGGCCCGTCGGCGTCGTAGAGGTAGGAGCCCTGCGCCGACACGTACTCCCGGTCGAAGCCGAGGATCCGCAGCACGTCGACGAGCGAGGGATCGAGATGGCGCGCCGCCAGGTCGAGGGTCTCGTGCGCGCGCGCCTGGGCGTCAGTCACGACGCCCAGGGAGTCCAGCGTGTCCTTGGGTTTAGAGCCGGCGTTCAGGGCCAGGGCACGATACCCGGGGGTCGAAGTCTTGCGCTGGTGGAAGCTGCTGAGTTAGGGTCGCCACGTGTCTGGTGAGCAGCTGCGCGTCTTGATGGGTCCGTCGGCCGGACTCGAGCACGTCCTGGACGGGGACTTCACGGTCGGCCGCAACGAGGAAGGGGCGGGCAACCTCGGCAACGACCCCGAGATCTCCCGCCAGCATGCACGCTTTCACCAGCTCGAATCCGGTGAGATCGCGGTCGAGGATCTGGGTTCGACCAACGGCACGTTCGTGAATGGCGAGCGAATCGACGCCCCCCGAGTGCTCGCGCCCGGCGACACCGTCAAGGTGGGCCAGACGACGCTCCGGTTCGATTCCGCGGGACAGGCGACGACGATCAGCCCGGCGCCGGACCTCGGAGCCGCCGCGGCTGGTGCCGGCGCCGCGGCCGGCGCCGCTGCCGTGCCTCCACCGCCTGCCCCCGCTCAGGGCCCGCCACCGCCAGAGCCTCCGCCGCCAGCCGCCAGCCACCGCCACCACCACCGCCAGAGCCTCCGACCGAGCCGCTGGTCAGCGCGCCACCGCCCGCGGCGCCCGCCGCGGCACCGGCCGCGGCCGCCACGCCCCCGGGCGGACAGGAACGCTCCCGCACGCCGTTCATCGTGGCGGGACTGGTTGCCGCAGCCGTCGTCGCCGTCGTGATCGTGCTCGTGAGCGGGGGCGGCAGCAAGAAGAGCGACAGCACCGCGGCGGCGTCGTCTCCGGCGACAACGGCCGTGACCACCGCCGCAACGACCGCCGGGACCGCCACCGTCACGACCACGCCCACCACCACCCAGGCCGCCTCGAACGCGGCTGCCTCTTCCACGACGCCCACAGCCGGTCGGCAGCACGTTGAAGCTGGGCCAGCCGGCGGTCATCGCCTACGACGACGCGTCGAACCACAAGAAGGGCACGATCGAGATCACGCCTGCGCCGATCCAGAAAGGCTCGATCTCCGACTTCCAGAACATCCAGCTGGACGCTGACCAGAAGACGTCCACGCCGTTCTACGTGAAGGTCGGCGGTGAAGAACGTCGGGACGACCGACCTCTCGGGGAGCTCACCGGGCAGCTACATCGACGGTGTTGACGATCGCAACCAGGAGCAGTCCGAGGTCATCTTCTTCGGCGACTTCCCGCGCTGCGACTCGACGGAGCCCAAGCAGTTCAAGGCCGGCGCCTCGTACTCCGTATGCCTCACCTACCTGATCCCCAAGGGCGGCTCACTCGTCGGGATGCGCTGGTCGGTCTTCGACGAGAAGACGGGGAAGTCGGACCTCAACTGGAAGTAGCCCATCTCGGGTCCTGAAGACACCTGGCGGGGCCGACATCGATCGGCTTGTCGGGGCCTACTACGACGAGCATCCCGATCCGTCGAACCCCCTGCAGGCGGTGTCCTTCGGGACGTCGGGTCACCGCGGCAGCTCGCTGTCGGGGACGTTCACGGAGGATCACATCGTCGCGATCAGCGAGGCGATCGCCCGCTACCGCGCGGCGGAAGGGATCGACGGCCCGCTCTTTCTCGGACGCGACACGCACGCGCTCTCGGAGCCGGCCTTCCGGACGGCGGTCGAGGTGCTGGTCGCGCACGACATCGACGTCGCGGTCGACTCCGAGGACGGCTACACGCCCACGCCCGCGATCTCGCACGCGATCCTGACCCACAACGCGCGCGGGGGCGCGAGGGCGGATGGGATCGTGATCACTCCCTCCCACAACCCGCCCGAGGACGGCGGCTTCAAGTACAACCCGCCCCACGGTGGTCCGGCGGACACCGACGTCACGCGGCAGATCCAGGACACCGCCAACGAGCTGTTGCGCACGGGCCTGCGCGGCGTCTCGCGGCTGGCCTACGACGCGGCGGCGGCGCGTGCTCGCCCCCACGACTACCGCTCCGCCTATGTGAGCGACCTGGCGGCGGTCGTCGACATGGACGAGATCGCGGGCGCGGGGGTCCGGCTCGGGGTCGATCCGCTCGGCGGCGCGAGCGTGGCGTATTGGGAGGCGATCGCGAGCCGCTACCGGCTCGACCTCGAGGTGGTCAACGACCAGGTCGACCCGACGTTCTCCTTCATGCCGCCGGACCACGACGGCAAGATCCGCATGGACTGCTCGTCGCCGGACGCGATGGCCGGCCTGATCTCGCTCAAGGACCGCTTCGACGTCGCCTTCGCCAACGATCCCGACGCGGATCGGCACGGCGTCGTGACCCGCAGCGCGGGCCTGCTGAACCCGAACCACTACCTCGCTGCGGCGATCTCCTACCTCTTCGGCGGCGCGCGCCGGGAGTGGGGCGCCAACGCGGGCGTGGGCAAGACGATGGTCTCGAGCAGCATCATCGACAGGGTGACGGCCGGGCTGGGGCGTCCACTCGAGGAGGTCCCCGTCGGATTCAAGTGGTTCGTCCCGGGGCTGCTCGACAGCACGCTGGGATTCGGCGGCGAGGAGAGCGCGGGCGCAAGCTTCCTCCGCCGCGACGGCCGCGTCTGGACGACCGACAAGGACGGGCTGATCATGGGACTGCTCGCGGCTGAGATGACCGCGCGCGAGGGGAAGGACCCCGGTGAGCTCTACGCCGAGCTGACCGGGCGCTACGGAGCGCCCGTCTATCGCCGTGTGGACAGCCCCGCCACGCCGGAGCAGAAGCGCGCCCTGGGCGCGCTCTCACCCGACGACGTGACGGCGACACAGCTCGCCGGAGAGCCGATCGCCGGGGTGCTGACCGCGGCGCCGTCAGGCGCGCCGCTCGGCGGATTGAAGGTTGTGACCGAGGGCGGCTGGTTCGCGGCGCGCCCATCGGGGACCGAGGACGTCTACAAGCTATACGCCGAAAGCTTCAACGGCGAGCAGCACCTGGAACGCATTCTCGGGGAGGCGCGGGAGCTTCTGGACCGCGTCCTCGTGCCCAAACGATGACCTATGCTGAGCCTTCGAGGGGATTTGAGTCACGAGCCGACACGCCTAGCGGCCGACGACCGCGTCGGGACTCGCTTTGGGGAGTATCAGATCGATTCGCTCGTCGGCGTGGGCGCGATGGGCAAGGTCTACAAGGCGACCGCCGGAGACGGCACGCTCGGTCGCGCTGAAGCTCGTCAAACAGGATCTGGCCCGAGATGAGACCTTCAAGCGCCGCTTCAGGCGCGAGGCGCGGATCGCCCAGAGCGTGCGCAACCCCCATGTGGTCGTGGTGCGGGACACGGGCGAGCACGACGGCCTTCCCTACCTGGCCGCGCGAGTTCATCGAGGGCATCGCGCTCGACCAGAAGCTCGGGCTCGAGGGTCGACTCGACCTGGCCACGACCGTGGGGATCTGCGCCCAGGTGGCCGATGGCCTCCAGGCCTTGTGGGAGGCGGGGATGGTGCACCGCGACGTCAAGCCCGGCAACATCCTGCTCGAGCTGGGCGGGAAGGCGTACATCACGGACTTCGGGCTCGCGAAGGACAGCCAGGGCAGCGTGCTGACGCGACCCGGACAGGCGCTTGGATCGATGGACTACATGCCGCCGGAACAGATCCGCGGCGAGCCGGTTACCGGCGCGGCCGACACCTACTCGCTCGGATGTGTCGTGTTCGAGTGCCTGTACGGACGGCCGCCCTTCGGGGATCGCCAAGGGATGCGTGTGCTGTGGGCTCACCTCCAGGACGAGCCTCCAGATCCATCCGCTGAACGCACCGACATCTCGCCCGAGTTCACCCGAGCGCTGAACGCCGCCCTGCGCAAGGAACCTTCTGAACGACCCCGCACGAGCGTCGAGTACGCCCGGTCGCTCTCGCAGGCAGCGGGCATCCCGCGCGTGGACGGAACCGGTTGACCAGGCCCGGGCTCGTCGTCGTCCTCGCACTCCTATGCGCGGGGTGCGGCTCCAGCGCCAGCTCTACGCCCCCCGCCTCGACCCAGGCCGCCCCCCTGCGGCGCCTTCCACCGGCACCGTGCCGATCACGATGAAGGTGCTTGCCTTTCAACCGAGCAGCGTCCACGCGGGGGTCGGCCAGACCGTCGTCTGGACCAACGAGGACAACCTGCCGCACAACGTGATCTACGTGAGCGGGCCGAAGTTCACGTCCTCCCGGCCGAGGATAAGAAACGGGACGACGTTCTCGATCAAGCTGACGCAGCCCGGCACGATCCACTACTTCTGCTCGATTCACCCCTGGATGAAGGCGACGATCGTCGTCTCCGGGTGAGCTAGGCGACCGGGCCGCCTACCGCCAGGTCGTCGTCCTCCGGCGCCGCCCCCGCTGCCGGGAGGTGGCAGAGCAATGCGAGGCTGCTCGCCTGCGACGGGTCTCGTCGCGACGACGGCCGGCCGCCACACCACGTCGTAGGTCGCGGACGCGGTGCGTCCGGGCACCGTTGTGGATGCGGTCTTGGTCTTGACCAAGGTGCCGCAGAGCGCCGGCGCGGTCGACTCGCCGGGCAGGCTGCGCTTCAGGTCGCTCCGGTCGAGGACGTTGTCGTAGATGCCGTTGCCGTTGTAGTCGATGCCGTGCACGATGATCACGGCGTTGCCCGCGCGGATCGCGCCCGCGATGCCCGCGGGAAGCGTGATCGTCCGCTTGTAGCGGATGTCCCCGGCCGTCGGGAAGCGGGAGAAGTCGATGATGCTCTTGCGGCTCGTGTCACCGGAGGTGGTCAGCGCCACCTCCGGCGGTCCGTAGAAGCGGATCCCGTTGCTGGTGCTGATCGACAGGTGCCCGTTGTGGGGGCGGGCCGCCGACGCCGGCGGGCAGATGCCCTGGCCGCCCGCGTGTATGTGCATCGCGTGCGGCTGGCCGTTGAGCAGCCCGTTGGTGTCGATCGTCACCGTCGCCACATCCCCGCTCAAGGAGATGGCTGTGTTGCCGCTGCCCGTCACGTGATTGGTGGGCACGGGCTTCAACCCGGTCTTGAACGGCACCCCGGCCGACCGCGGGGGCCGAGCCGGTGGTGGCGCTGCTGCTCGACGCTGCTGCTCTTGCTGCCGCCACCGCCACCCGAGCTCGCCACGACCACCGCCGACGATGCCACCGGCGACCGCGGCCGCGATGGCGGCCGGCAGCAGAAAGCGCTTTGGCGAGCGGGAGGAATCGTCCCCGCTCCCGCGCTGCGCGGGCGGGGGCCCCGCCGGTGGGGCAGCACCGGCCGTGGCCGCCGCGACCGCGGGCACGGCCGCCGCTCGCTCGGAACCGGCGCGCTGGGCGGGGGGGTCGGAGCGCTGGGCGGGGGCGACGGCCGCGGTGGCGGCGGCTGCTCCGCCGGACACCACGGTCCTGTCGGGGGGCGGTGGCAGCGGCTCCGCCGCCGGCCGGCGGCGGCTCGCTGGGCCGCGTGTGTTGCGGGTCCGTCGGGCTCGGGCGGCTGGGCGGGCTGTCACCGGAGAAGCCACGGTTCCGGCGGCGACGGCCCCGACCACGGTCGCCTCGCCGGTTGCGACGATCGTCGGCTGGCCGGTGTAACGGCTTCCCGCCAGCACGGCAGCCGCATCGCGCGCGAAGTCTCCCGCCGAGAGGTAGCGATCGGCGGGCTCCTTGGCCATCGCCTTCCCGATCACGGGGGCGAACGCGGGGTACTCGTTCGTGATCGCTCCCTCGAGCGGCGGCGCAGGATCGTGAACGTGAGCAAAGAGGGTGGCGACCGAATTCTCGCGCTCGTAGGGCACCTTCCCGGTGAGCATCTGGTAGAAGACGCAGCCCAGCGCGTAGATGTCGGTGCGCGCGTCGATGTGAGCGCCTGTGACCTGCTCGGGGGCCATGTAGTCGACGGTCCCGACCACGTGCCCCTTCACGGTCAGCCCAGAGGCCGTGTCGGATTTCTTCGCGAGCCCGAAGTCGGTGAGGTAGGCGTGCTCCTCGCCCGTCCTTCACGGTGATCAGGATGTTTCCCGGCTTCACGTCCCGGTGCACGAGCCCGCCGCGGTGGGCCGCGTCGAGCGCCGAGGCGGACTGCTGGAGCAGGTCGACGGCCCGGTTGGGATCCAGCGCGCCGGTCTTCATCAGGACCTCGCGCAGGTCGGTGCCCGTCACGAAGTCCATCACGAAGAACAGCATTCCCTCGTGCTCGCCGGCGTAGTGGATCCCCACGATGTTCGGGTGGTGCAGCGAGGCCGCGATCCGGATCTCGCGCTTGAACCGCTCCCGGAACTGCTCGTCCTCGGCCAGCTCGGGCGCGAGCACCTTCAGCGCGTAGATCCGGTTGAGCGCGACGCTGGTCGCGCGATAGACGACCCCCATGCCTCCGCGGCTGATGAGGCTCGTCGATGCGGTAGCCCCCGACTACCGTGCCAGTCTCCAGATCGCCTCTCACTGCCATTCGTGGGGCCCTCTCATGAGCGGTTGGGCTTCGGGCGTGAGAGGCGTTGCGCCGGCCAACACGCCGTTTCCCGCACCGCGGCTGAGCTTAACGGGGCGTAGCGTGGGTGTCAAGACCGCCAGCGGACCGGGTAGACGGTGTGCTCGCCGAGGAGCCCCTTGAAGCGATGCTCGCCCCCCGGATCGAACTCGAAGCTCGGATCGCTCTCCGTGTACTCCTTGAGGGTCGAGGAGACCAGGATCTCGCCGGGCCCGGCGAGCGCCGCAATCCTCGCGGCGAGCACGACGTTGCGGCCGAGCAGCTGATCGGAGCTCGTGATCAGAAACCCCGAGTGCAGGCCGATGCGCAGAGCGAGATCTTGGCGCTCCGGCGCGCCCAAGCCGCTGCCGCCGAAGGTGCGCTGCAGCTCCACGGCCGCATGCAGGCCGCCGTGGGCGCTGTTGAAGGATGCGAGGAAGCCATCGCGCTCGAACTTGACCACCTGCCCGTCGTGATGGGCCAAGAGCTGCTCGACGAGCACGTGGTGGTCGCGGAGCAGCCGTCCCAGCGATCGGGTCCCAGCTGAGCCTCCATCGCCTCGGCGTCGGCGATGTCGCTGAGCATCAGGGTCACGGCGCCGTCCGGCGAGCTGAGCCGGCTCACGGCGGGCATCACGGGCTCGAGCGCCGAGGCGATGACGTCGATCGAGGTCTGTCGTAGCGGAGATTCCGCGTCGAGGCCTGTGTCCCCCAAGGTCGGCCGAGCATACCTTGACACCCATCCTGAACCGGGGCAGAGTGGCCCTCCGATGAAGGGCTCCTCTACATCACGGCAGTCGCCCGAGCGCGTTCCCGCCGATCGGCGACTACGCGTTCCTCTCCGACTGCCAGACGACCGCGCTGGTCGCGCCCAACGGCAACGTCGAGTGGCTGTGCCTGCCGCGAATGGACTCCCCGAGCGTGTTCGCCGCGGTGCTCGATCGGGACGCGGGAGGGTTCCGCGTCAGCCCGGCCGACGTGAGCGTCCCGGCCGCCCGTCGCTACATCCCGGGGACGATGGTGCTCGAGACCAGCTGGGAGACGCGTATGGGCTGGGTGATCGTGCGCGACGCGCTCAGCATCGGACCCTGGCGCCACGACACCGAGCGCTCGGACAGCCACAGGCGCTCGCCGACCGACCACGATGCGGACCGGGTCATGTTGCGCCTGATCGAGTGCGTGCAGGGCTCGGTCGAGATCAAGCTGGAGTGCGAGCCGGCGTTCGACTACGGAGGGCTGGCGGCCGACTGGTCCTACGCCGGACCGGGATACCACGAGGCGATCGCGACCTCGGAGGGCATTGACACCGAGCTGCGGCTCGTGTCCGACCTCCGCTTGGGATTCGAGGGCCCGCGCGCACGCGCGCGCACGATGTTGCAGGAGGGCGAGGTCGCGTTCGTCGCGCTTGGCTGGTCGCAGCACGAGCTGCCGGCGAGCTACGAGGAGGCCGAGGCATGGCTGAGGCGCACGGGCCGCTACTGGCAGGAGTGGCTGAAGCACGGCACTTTCCCCGATCACCCATGGCGCTCCTACCTGCAGCGCAGCGCGCTGACCCTCAAGGGCCTCAGCTACGCGCCTTCGGGAGCGATGATCGCGGCGGCCACCACGTCGCTCCCGGAGACGCCGGGCGGAGACCGCAACTGGGACTACCGCTACAGCTGGATCCGCGACTCCACCTTCATGCTCTGGGCGCTCTACACCCTCGGCTTCGACGAGGAGGCAAACGACTTCTTCTACTTCGTTGCCGACGTGGTGGAGGCCGAGGAGGGGGAGCTCCAGGTCATGCACGGGATCGGGGGCGAGACGAAGCTCGAGGAGCAGGAGCTCGAACACCTGTCCGGCTACGACAACGCGCGGCCGGTGCGGATCGGGAACGGCGCCTACAACCAGAAGCAGCACGACGTGTGGGGCGCGGTGCTCGACTCGATCTACCTGCACACGCGCTCGCGCGACCAGCTTCCGGACCGTCTGTGGCCGATCATCAAGCGGCAGGTGGAGGCAGCGCTGACGCACTGGCGCGAGCCCGACCGCGGAATCTGGGAGGTCCGCGGCGAGCCCAAGCACTTCACCTCCTCGAAGCTGATGTGCTGGGTCGCCGCCGACCGCGGCGCGCGGCTCGCTCGCATCCGCGACGACGAGGCGACGGCGCTGCGCTGGCAGGCCGCCGCCGATGAGATCCACGCGGACATCTGCGCGCACGGAGTGGACGAGCGAGGGGTCTTCGTCCAGCACTACGACACCGAGGCGCTCGATGCATCCGTGCTGCTGATGCCGCTGGTGCGCTTCCTTCCGCCCGACGACCCGCGCATCCGCGCCACCGTGCTGACGGTCGCCGAGAAGCTGACCGAGGAAGGCCTGGTGCTCCGCTACCGGGTCGACGAGACCGACGACGGCTTCTCCGGCGAGGAGGGCACGTTCACGATCTGCTCGTTCTGGCTGGTCTCCGCGCTCGTCGAGATCGGGGAGCTGGAGCGCGCTCGAGGGCTGTGCGAGAAGCTGCTCTCGTACGCGAGCCCGCTGGCGCTGTACGCCGAGCAGATCGACGCCATCACGGGCCGCCACCTCGGCAACTTCCCGCAGGCGTTCACCCACCTGGCGCTGATCAACGCCGTCGTCCACATCATCGAGGCGGAGCAGCAGCCCGAGCACGACCGTAGATAGTGTGGGCAGCGTGTCTGCGAACGATTCCGCCGACGCCAAGTCCGTTTCCGAGCTGAAGGCTCGCGTCGAGGCCGAGCGGGCCGGGCGGCCGTTTGTTCTCTTCGACGACCCGGATGACGGGCAGCAGCTGTTCGTCTTCGCACCCGGCTCGACGGCCGCCTCGGTGGGCCGCCAGCCGCCAGTGGACGTCCTGCTCGACTTCGACGAGCAGGTCTCGCGCGTCCACGCCCGCTTCGAGCAGGTCGGGGACGGTTGGGAGGTCGTCGACGATGGCCTCTCGCGCAACGGCACGTTCGTCAACGGGCATCGCGTGAATGTCAGGTGCCGCCTGAACGATGGCGACATCCTGCGCTTCGGGTCAACCACCGTCACCTACCGCTCCCCGGGGGCGGAGCAGCCGGCCACGCCGGGCGCGGCGGTGGGCCTCTCCACCAGCCAGCGCCGCGTCCTCGAGGCGCTTTGCCGCCCGTACAAGGGTCGTAGTGGATTCGCCAACCCGGCGCCCGACGAGCAGATCGCAGAGGAGCTCTTCCTGGCCGTCGGTGCCGTGAGGGCCCATCTCAAGGTGCTCTACGCCAAGCTCGAGGTCGAGGAGTTGCCACCGGGCGAGAAGCGAGTTCGCCTCGTTGAGCGGGCCTTCTCCTCCGGGCTGATCTCCGAGCAGAAGCTCTAGGCAGGGGTGCTCTCTCCCGGCTCCATCTTCGGCGGATACGAGATCGACGGCGTCGTCGGCGTTGGCGGGATCGGGATCCTCTACCGGGCCCGCCAGGTGCGGCTCGACCGTCCCGTCGCGCTCAAGCTGGTCGAGCCCGAGATGGCACGCGATCCCGTGATTCGGGAGCGCCTCCGGCGCGAGGCCAGAACGCTCGCCGCGCTCGAGCACCCAAACATCGTCCCGCTTTACGAGGCGGGCGAGGCGGACGGAACCGTCTACATCGTCACGCGGTGGGTGGACGGCACCGAGCTCGGCACTCTGATCCAGACCGAGGGTCCCCTCGAGGCTGGGCGGGCGGCGCGAACGGCCGCTCAGATCGCTTCGGCGCTCGAGGTGGCCCACGAGAAGGGACTCGTTCACCGGGACATCAAGCCCTCGAACGTGATCCTGACCTCCGAGGATCACGTCTACCTCACGGACTTCGGACTGGTCAAGCGGACCGGAACGGCTGCGGGCCTGACGGCGGTGGATCAGATGCTGGGAACCGTGGACTACGTGGCGCCGGAACAGATCGAGGGCAGCGAGCCCGGTGCGCAAGGCGACGTCTACAGCCTCGCCTGCGTGCTCTTCGAGATGCTCACCGGCGCGGCTCCCTTCGCCGCCCAGAAGGGCGGGATGGCGAAGATGTGGTCCCATGTCAACGCGGAGCCGCCCGCCCTGCGGGAACGGCGGCCCGACGTGCCTCCGGCGCTCGAGGATGTCATTCGCCGTGCTATGGCCAAGGCCCCCGAGCGCCGTCCCACGGCAGCGGCCTTCCGGGCCGGCGTGCTCGCGGCCGTTGGCGAGCCACGGTGAAGCGGGCAGCGCCTACGAGCAGGCGTCGAGAAGGTGCGTGGTGAGCATGATGCGGCCAAGCGCCACCCAGGCCGCGCCGTAGTAGGTCGGCGCCCGCTGATCCAGGGCGTCGGCCGCGTCCAGCAGGCCGTCGCGGGCGGCCAGTTGGCCGGCGGCGGCAGCTGCTCCGGCCGCCGCCACGAGCGCGACCGGATGCAGGGTGTTACCCGTCGGCCGTCCGGAGAGGTCGTGCTCCACCGGCAGCTTGGTGGGGTTCTGGTCGGCGAAGACGGGCCATGCCCTGGCGGCTATCTGCCGCCCGGCCGGGTTCGGATCCTCGGCCATCCGTACCAACGTGCGCACGGCATCGAAGCCGAACTGCGGGCGCCCGTTGGGATGGTTCGGCAAGCCGATCGGCACGGGCGTGTTACCGACGAACCACGCCCAGTCGGGCGGTAGCCGTCCCTGAGCCGGCATCAGCTTGCTCGTGATGGAGAGTGAGCTCGCCTCCAGACCGCTCCAGCGGGGGTCGCCCGACGCGGCGCGCAGCGCCGCGTACGAGGCGGGCGAGAAGTAGCTGGGGTTCACCGTGACCGGCGGTTTGACCGCCCATGGACCGGCCGTCAGCACCGGCGCGCCGTGAACGGTGGCCACCTCGACTCGCATGATGTCCCTCCCCAGTTGAACTCCCTCCCGTTTCAGGCTGGGGCGGTTGAAGCGGCAGGCGGCGACCAGCAGCGCGCGGCTGGCGTCCAGGTCGGCGTCGGTTGCCGCCTGGGGGTCCACCACGCGACCATTGCGCCAGAGGAACGAGATGAGCCCGTCAGGACGCTGGAGGTTGTCCTTCGTCCAGCTCCAGATCTTGTCGAATTGACGCGAGTCCCCGACGGCCGCCGCCAGCAGCATGCCGTACGCCTGCCCCTCGCCGACGGTGTCGTCCCCCTGGTCGAGTCGCTGAACGCGTCCGTCGGGCGCGACGTAGCGGGCCAGAAAGCGGTGGGCGGCGGCGGTGGCCTGGGTCGGGGGCGGGACAGCCGTGCGCCGAGGCGTACTCGACCCACCGCAACCAGCGAGGAAGCAGAGCGCGATGCCTCCAAGCGCCAGTGCCGACCCGACCCCTTCCCGCGAGGGCTGGCTCATGCGCTGGCCTCAGCGGGCTCGAATGACGACCCGGAGGCTGGTGCCGGCGGTTTCTCGAGCGCGGCCCAGCATCCGGTCATGAGAATTGAAACGTGGACGGCAGCGAACGAGACGTTGTTGAACGTGGCGGCATCTGGATGGCGGATGAGGCCGTAGATGCTGGACAGGATCAATAGGGCGACGAACGCGAGCGCGGGCATCACCGCTGCCGGCTGGCGGGCCCCGGCACCCTTCTTCGGGGTCACGACGAAGGAGCCCTTCTTGCCCAGCACGGTGTAGACCGTGGAGAGCACGTGGATCCAGAAGTTTGCGGCCGACAAGGCGAACGCGGCGAAGGTGTACGAACCCGCGCCGGCAACCGCGGCAATCGTCAGCGCGATGGCGTAGTAGGGCACGAAGTGGAGCAGGAACTCGGGAGCGGTGATGCCGCCGATGGGTTGGCCGCCGCCGAGGAGACGAATCACCGGGAAGCTCATGTAGATGAGGACCGTCCACCCGGAGAGGAAGTAGAGCCCCGAGAGCAGATACTGCGCCTTCAGGCGCAGCGGGAGCTTCGCTCGCAGCGCGCGCGGGATGCCGGATAGGCAGCCCCTGGCCCAGCGCTGTTGCTGGGAGACGTAGGCGGCGGTGTCCTCGGGCCCGAGGCCGCGCGCGAGCACATCCGGCACGTACACCGAGCTCCAGCCCTTCTCGTGAAGGTGGATCGAGAGCTCGAAGTCCTCGGTGAGCGAGTTGGTCGGGAAGCCTCCCACGCTCTCGAATGCCGTCCGGCGGAACAGCACGTTGGTGCCGCAGCAGAAGACGGCATCGAGCCCGTCCTTCCCGCGGGCGATGGCGCCGAAGAAGAGCGCCTGCTGCGCCCACGACGCCGACGCAATGCGGCTGCCCTCGGTGTTGGCGTAGTACTGCGGCGTCTGGACGAACGCCACGCGGGGGTTGTCCATGTGCCCAAGTGTGGCCTCGAGGAACTCGGGGTCCGCCACGTGGTCTGAGTCGAAGACGGCGATGAACTCGGCGTTGGTTTTCGTGAGGGCGTGGTTGATGTTGCCCGCCTTGGCGCCGGTGTGCTCTGGGCGCCGGATGTAGCCCACGCCGTGGCGCGCGGCGAGGTCGCGGATGGCGTCGTCGTTGCCATCGTCCAGCACCCAGACCCTCACCTCCGCGCCCCGCAGGCCGGCGGCGGCGGCCACCGTCAGGTCGACGATGTCCGGCGGCTCCTTATAGACGGGGACGAAGACGTCGACCGCCACCCGGCGGGTCGGTGGTCGCCTCTCGCGCACACGCTCGTTCGCGCAGGTCCACCAGAAGCCGAGCGCCTGGGTGAGGTTGAAGAGCTCCGCCGCGATCAGGATTCCGTACAGGTACGGGGTGCCCACGCGATCCGGGTTGAGCAGCCAGCCGAAGTACCACACGCCGAATGGCAGCCCGAGGAGGATCAGGATTCGCACACGCCGGCGCACACTCCAGTTTGGGCACCGGCTGCCATGTGACCCGTCGAAGGCGGACGTCCCAGGGCTGGCTGCTCATTGAAACTCCCAGACGACGGTTTGGGCCGTCTTGAAGCGGCGCACGAGCTTTCGGAAGAAGGTGAGCTGCCCAACCACCTTGTTCGTTTCGTTGAAGAAGCGGTGATTGCCCTGGAACGAGGCGAGCACGAACACCGGGCTCGCCTCCCTCCGTGCGGACAACGGGACGGTGAGGGGCTGGCTCCGTAGGCCGGGCGCGTAGTACTCGAGCACGTAGCGCATGTCGGGCGGCTCCAAGAGTACGAGACTGTTCGGCCCCGCATCCGCCTTGATGTCCTTGATCGCGCCGCGGAAGTCGAACAGGCGGGGATTGCTCTTGTCCGTCTGCTGATCGGCCAGGCCGCCGACCAAGGTCAGCAGGACGACGCCCGCAACGAGGAACTGTGCCCTCGGCTTTCGCAGCCAGCCGGTTATGAGCCGCGCTATGAGGAGCAGCAGCAGAGGCACGGTCAGGATGAAGTAGCGCACCTCGAACAGCGAGCTATCGAACGCGGACACGCCCAGGAGAAGCACGACGGGGATGAACGCGGCGGCCGCGAGGATCAGCGTGCGCCGCGATCCGCCGCGACCGAGCAAGAGCAGCGAGAGGAGCAGGAACAACGGCCACATCGCGGCCAGGAGCTCCGTCGCCGCGTCAGGGTGGTAGCCCCAGAGCGCCCAGGCCATGTTGGCGAGAACGGTGTAGAAGGACAGCGCGTCATAGGTCCCGCTCGGCGAGCCGGCCGCGGTGTGCGTTGACTGGAACTGGTGATGCGCGAAGACCACGAGCGGCACGAGCTGCATGGCGAGGATGGCGGCCGAATACGCGAAGCCCAGCGCCAGCGCTCTGACGGACTCCCCGTTCCGGTGCCGGTGGATGAGGACCCCAACGAAGATCACCTGCTGCAGAGCGATCAGGAGCACGCCGAAGTAATGCGACCAGAGCAGGGCTGCGGTGGCGAGGATGTACAAGGCCCAGTTGCCCATGCTCGGTTTGCGCAGCACCCGCAGCTGCGTCAGCAGAGCGAGCACTCCGAAGAGGGTCACGAACGCGTACATCCGCACCTCCTGCGAGTACCAGACGAGCAGCGGTGAGGCCGCGACGAACGCGGACGCGATCAGGCCTGTGCGGCGGTCATACAGCTCCCGTCCCAGCTCGTAGAGCGCAGGGATCACGAGCGTCCCGGCGATCAGCGAGGGGATCCGGACGGCGAACTCGCTGTCGCCGAACGCACGGACCGTCAACCACAGCGCCAGGTGGTGGAGCGGCGGGACGCGGTCGCCGTAATACAGGTTGCTGAACAAGCCGTGCAGGGACAGATGTGCCTGGTGGATGCTGATCGCCTCGTCGAGCCAGATCCCGCGCGTCACGGCCAGACGCAGCCCCAGCCCGGCGAGGATGATCACGGCGAGGGCGATGCGGGCTGTCTTGAGGCTCGTGTCCGGCTCGCCGCGTCGCGGGAGCCGCCCTCGCGGGCCGAACAGCTCAGCCTCGTGCGCACCGCGAAGGCGTCGAAAGAGCGCTTGCAATCGGTTCCCTTCCAGCGGCTTGACCGTCTGCACAGGTTCAGCGCGTTTCGACGGGGGCTAGATGCTCGGGCACTCTAACCGAGGGCGGGAGGTGTTCCCCTTGATGTCAGGCCTTCCTCTTTCGCCCGGGAGCGCGGGTGAGGCGTAGGCTTCGGCGCTGATGGCCCACGAGCAGCTGCGGGTGACCGACGGTGAGGAAGGCGGCAGGCGCCTGAGCGTCGACGGCGAGCTGCTGATCGGCCGCGGAGCCCCGGGCGACGACGGGCGGCTCGGCCAGGATCCCGAGCTCTCGCGCCTCCACGCGCGCCTCACTCGCGACGCCGAGGGACGGCTGACGATCGAGGACCTCGGGTCGGCGAACGGCACCTTCGTGAACGACGAGCCCATCGACGCGCCGCGGACGCTCGTGCCGGGCGACATGGTGAGGATGGGCAGGACGGTCCTTCAGGTCACCGACAGCTCCGGCGCCGTGCCGGAGCCCCCAAGCGCCAGCCCCGCTCCGGCCCCGGAGCTGGTGGTCACCGCCGGCAGCGCGGTGGGCCGCCGGCTCACGCTGGGCGACGAGCTCATCATCGGCCGAGAGGTGAGCGGCGACGGGGAGCTGAGCGACGACCGCGAGCTCTCCCGCCGCCACGTCCGCGTCGCCCGCGACGCCGAGGGACGGCTCACGATCGAGGACCTCGGGTCGGCCAACGGCACGTTCGTGAACGGCGACCGCGTGCACGGCCGCCAGCTGCTCGAGCTGGGCGACACGGTGCGAATCGGCTCCACCACGCTGCAGTTGGTCGAGGCCGGGCAGGCGGCCGCACCCGCGGTTGCGGCCCCCGCTCCATCGGCCCCGGCGCCCCCGCCCCCGATCGTGCCGCCGAGGCCTCCCGCCCCGGCCGTCGACCTGCAGCAGCTGGCGTCCCAGCTCCCGCCGGGATCCGTATTCGCGGGCTGCCGTGTGGGGAGGTGATCGGCCACGGAGACATGGGCGTCGTCTACCGGGCCGAGGAGCTGGCGCTCGAGCGGCGGGTCGCGCTCAAGCTCATCCTCCCGGAGCACTCCGGGACAGGAGCGCTTCCGCGAGCGCTTTCAGCGCGAGGCGGCGGTCGCGGCCGCGATCGACCACCCGAACGTCATTCCCATCTTCGACGCAGGCGATGAGGGCGGGGTGCTCTACATCACGATGCGTCTGGTCGACGGCACGGACCTGCGCGCGCTGATCGCCGGGGAGGGCCGCATCGAGCCGCTGCGGGCCGCGCGCATCGTGCGCCAGGTCGCCGCGGCGCTCGACGCGGCGCACGCTCGCGGGATGGTTCACCGCGACGTCAAGCCCTCCAACGTCCTGCTCGGCCGCGAGGACCACGTCTACCTCAGCGACTTCGGGCTCGCCAAGCGCGTCGCCTCGGTCGCCGAGCTCACGCGGCACGGATCGATCGTCGCCCGAGCCGAGTACGTCGCGCCCGAGCAGATCCTGAACCAGCGCGTGGATGCGCGCGCGGACATCTACGCGCTCGGCTGCCTGCTGTTCGAGGCCCTCACCGGGGAGACCCCCTTCGCCAGATGGAGCGGTGGCCCGGAGGCGCTGGCCCACCTCGACGCCCCCCGGCCCTCGGCGGTGGCCCTCTGCCCTGACCTGCCGCGCGAGTTCGACGACGTGCTGCAGCGGGCGATGGCGATTGAGCCAGGCGACCGCTATCCGTCCGCGGGCGACCTTGGACAGGCGGCACTCGTCGCGGCCGGCGGGCTGCGGCAGGCGAGATCCTGGTCCGTGGTCGCCACCGGCGAGGCGGCCTTCGCTGCGGAAGAGCAGCCCGCGGAGGAGCCCGCCGCCGCGCCTCAGGCAGCGGCGTCGGCGGGCGCCCACGGCGAACCGCCTCGACATGATGCGCTGGGCGATCGCCATCGCCGGGCTGGTGATCGTGGCGGTGGGCATGGTCGCCGCGCTGAAGGGCATCTCGAACCTCTGACGGCCCGGCCGAGCGCCCGAAAGATGGGTCAAACGCCTCATGACGGCGAGCTCGCGCGCACCTAGGGTGGCTCCACACCGACCCAAGGAGCGCGAGACATGCCGAAGGTTTCGAGGGATAGCGCCGCGCACGTGGAGGACCATGGCCCGGTCGAGGACCGGCACGAGGACCTCGACGGCTACACCGTCAATTTCGTCTCATTCCGCGCCGACATCGACGGCACCCCGCTGCTCAAGGGGATGCCGGATGACAGCTGCCAGTGCCCCCACTGGGGATACGTGGTGAAGGGCAGGCTGACCTATCGCTTCGCGGACCACGAGGAGGTCTTCGAGGCCGGCGACGCCTTCTACCTCCCGCCCGGCCATGTGCCGCTGGCCGAGGCCGGCAGCGAGCTCGTCCAGTTCAGCCCCGCAGAGGAGCTGAAGGTGGTCGAGGCCGCGATGATGGAGAACATGCGGGCGATGCAGGCGTCCTAGCCGGGGATCGTGAGGCCCGGCACGTGGCCGGGCGCGAGCGCGACCGCGAGGCCCAGGGCGGCGATGAACGCGGCGGTGGCCAGGATCGTGACGCGGCCCCAGGGCAGCAGCTTCTCGATCGCCACCAGCGCCGCCACCACGACCATCCAGGCGACGTTCATCACCCCGACGGCGAAGAGCGCGGCCATCAGCGCCCAGCTCGAGCCCACGCAGAAGCCACCGTGCTCCAGGCCCATCGGCAGCGCGCCTGACAGGCCGGGTCGCCAGCGCTGGGTGAGCAACTCGGGATGCCGGCAGTGGCGGAGGAACCTCGACTTGGCGGGCGTCAGCTCGTAGAGCGCCGCACCCAGGATCACGCCGCCGGCCACGTACGGGCCGCCCTTGTCCCAGGCGAGCCAGGAGAGGTCGAGCGAGCCGACCCCCCTGATCAACCCGTAGGCCAGCACGCCTGCGCCCAGCCACGTGAGGAGATAGCCGCCGACGAAGACGAACGTTGCGGCGGTGGGAGAGGAGGCGCCCTCGTTCCGACTCGCCCCCGCGTAGGTGAGCCCCATCGGGACCAGCGAGGGGAGCATCATCGCGGCCATCATCGTCGTCCACACCACGGCGAACCAGCCGAGTCCGCCAAGCTCGGTGCCCGGTCCCATGTCCATGCCCTGCATGCGCCGCGCGGTGATCGCCCAGCAGACGGCGGCGACGGCGACCAGCAGGATCGCAGGGGTGATGCGCCTCAGCTCGCCGGCCCCGTACTGCGCCTCTCTGAGATGTCATCGGTCCACGTTCCTCCAATCAGCGCCACCACCCGCTCGAGCTCGTTGAGGCATCCGCGCCAGCCCGCGTCCTGGGACGCGCGGCGCTCCTCGGTCGAGATGCCGCTGTTCACCATCAGCACCGTGGTCGAGCCCTCGGACTCGGAGAAGGAGAGCTCGATCAGCTGCTCGTTGGAGGGATCGATGTCGAAGGTCCAGGTCATCACCAGCCGGTGCGGCCGGTCGATCAGCCTGTACTCGCCCTGCGCTCCGGCTTCCGTGCCGTCGGGCTTGCGCATCACCACCCGGACCTTTCCGCCCACCCGGAGATCGACCTCGGCCTCCGGCGTCTCCCAGTCGGGGGCGCAGTGGAACCAGCGCCGCATCACCTCGGGGCTGGTCCATGCGTCGAAGACGTCCTCGGCCGAAGCCGCGAACGTCCGCTCGATACGCAGCACGTGCTCGGTCACCTCGCTCCTTCCGTTCCTCCAGGTACTCGCCGACGACGTCGAAGAGGCGCTCCCAGCGCTCCCGCTGGTTGTCTATCCAATCCGAGGCCTCGGCAAGCCCCTCCGGGCCGCAGGGCGAGGCGGTGGGTCCTGCCGTCGATCACGCGGGTCACCACGCCTGCCTCCTCCAGCATCCTCAGGTGCCGTGAGATGGTCGGCTTGGAGACGCCGAAGTCCCGGCTCACCTCTCCGACGGTCGCGACCCCGCCGCTCAGCCGTTCCACGATGTCGCGCCGGAGCGGATGCGCGAGGGCCTTGAACGTATCGTTAGCCATTGTGCTAACTATATAGCCCTGCCCCATGGAACAAGACAGGAGGTGGCACGTCGATGACAGAGCACCGGATCGGCACGCAGGAGGAGTGGCAACGGGAGCGCGACGAGTTGCTGAAGGAGGAGAAGGAGCTCACCCGCCGCGGCGACGAGCTGACCAAGAAGAGGCGCGAGCTGCCCTGGGTCCCGGTCGAGAAGGAGTACCGCTTCGAGACCGAGGACGGCACGAAGACCCTCGCCGAGCTCTTCGACGGCCGCTCCCAGCTGCTCATCTACCACTTCATGTTCGGGCCGCCCTATGAGGCAGGCTGCCCGGTCTGCTGCTCGATCGCCGACACGCTCGCTCCGCAGGTCCCCCACCTGAAGGCCAGGGATACCACCCTGCTGCTGGCCTCCCGCGCGCCGCTCGAGAAGCTGCTCGCCTTCAGGGAACGGATGGGCTGGGACATCGACTGGGTCTCGATCGGCGGCGGCGATTTCAACCGCGACCTTCGGTTCGTCCAAACCGAGGAGGAGCTGAAGCCGTTCCTGGAGGGCGAGATCCCACCGACGGTGGACCAGAACGCGCGCCTGTGCGGGACGGACGTCCTCGGCTACGTCTCCGAGCGACCGGGCCTGAGCGCGTACGCACTATCGGACGGGACCATCTACCGGACCTACGTGACGACGAGCCGCGGCCTGGAGGTCGCGATGGCCTACTACGCGCTGCTGGACCGGACGCCGAAGGGTCGCGACGAGAGCGCCACGGCGCCGTTGTGGGTGCGGTTCCACGACGATTACGTCGCCGCCTGAACGGGCGCTGCCCTTGCGCCTCTCTCATCCCAACGGGGTGATGAGGCGGGACACGATCTGCGGGAGATTTGCCTTCGGTATTTCGACGAAGGAGGTCTTGATGGACAACGCAGACAGGGTGACCGGTTGGTGGGTGTTTGCAGGGATTATGCTCACGATCGCCGGCTTCCTGAACATCATTTGGGGAATCGCCGGGATCAGCAACTCGAAGTTCTTCACGCAGAACTCGGTCTACATAGTCTCGGGCCTGCACACGTGGGGCTGGATCACGCTGATCATCGGCGTCTTCCTGCTGATCGCGGGGTTCTCGCTGTTCGGCGGCGGCGGCTACGGCCGGGTGATCGGAATCATCGCCGGGACGGTCGGCGCGATCGAGGCGCTGGCAGGCACCGGCGCGACGCCGTTCTGGTCGATCGCCGTCTTCGCGCTGTGCGTGACGGTCGTCTACCAGCTCTGCAAGTCGCCTGATCCAAACGCGGCACGGGGGTAAGGAGCCAGCAGCCGCACTCATGCGCCTCGCCGCAACGGTCGCAGTCGACGCGGCGCCTTCGTCGTTCATGCACGCCGTGGCGCCGGCCCTCGCGGCCGGCGCCACGAGCTGTGACCCGTGAGGTGGCCGCCGGAGCCTCCAAGCAGAGCATCAGGACACGCCTGACCGGCCTCTCGGGCCGGATCCGGGCGCTCGTACGCGCCATTCAGGAGAGCGACGACGCCAAGATCGAGGAGGCGGTCCTCAACCTGAGCCAGCGCCGGCGCGCGTTCGCTCCACTCGCGTTCGCGGTAGGCGCCTTCGCGCTCCTCTTCAACGGGCTCAGGTTGCTCGTGACCAACTGGCGCCTCACGCTCGTACAGCTCCTCCCCGCGACGTGGGTCTGGCTGGCGATGGCCGACCTCAAGGCCCACGTCCTGCACGGCCACTCCTTCACCGTGCTGCGCGGACCGATCTTGATCCCGATCAACCTGGCGATCATCGCGCTGACCGTGGGCAGCTTCTTCCTGAACGCGGTGTTCGCGTTCTCGATCACGCGACCGGGTCGCTCCCGAGATCCGCCCGGCCGTCGAGCAGGCGCGGCGTCACTGGACCGCGATCCTGACCTCGGGCGCGATCGTCGGCCTGATGCTCGGCCTGTCGACGACGGTGGTCACGCGTTGGGGACGCCCCTGGTTCACGCTGTCGCTGGGCATCGTCGTCGGACTGATGATGGTCTCCTACATTGCCGTCCCCGCGCGACTCATCGGTGTGAAGCGCACCCAGTCGAGGCGCGACAAGCTCGCCACGAGCGTGGTGGGCGGCGTGCTGGGCGCGACGGTCTGCGCACCGCCCTACGTCCTTGGGCGCGTGGGCCTGCTGATGCTCGGATCGAGCGTCCTGCTGATCCCCGGGATCTTCGTCCTGGCTCTGGGCGTGACGCTGCAGGCGGGCGCGACGGGAGCGGTCAGGGCGATCAAGATGAGCGCGAGCTTGACCGCGCCAGGCCGCGATCACGGAGCGCCGCCGGGATGATCTCGCGCATCAGACAGCGTTAGGCTTGCTGTCAGTGGTCGTCGCGCAAGCTCCATTCGGTCTCGCGGAGACGAAGCTCGCCGCCCCGCTCGTCCGACCAGGCACGGTGCCGAAGGTGGACCTGGTCGTGGAACTGTCAGGGTCGTTCATGCCTCTGGTGACGGTGGTCGCGCCCGTCGGGTACGGCAAGACGACTCTTCTCGCGAGCTGGGCCGAGGCCGATCCGCGTCGGTTCGCGTGGGTCGCGCTCGACAGCCGGGACGGCGATCCGGTGGTGTTCCTGCGCTACATCGCAGCCGCGATTCATCGGCTCGAACCGCTCCCGCCTGAGGTGTTCGACGCCCTGTCCGGGCCCGGAGGCTCCAACTGGTCCAAACACGTCCCGCGCGTCGGGAGCGCGCTGGCTGCGCTCGACGAGCCACTGGTGCTCGTCCTCGACGATCTGCACACCGTCACCAACCCCGCCTGCCTCGACGTGCTCGTCGAGTTGTTCCAGTACTTCCCGGCCGGCTTGCAGATCGCGATCGCGAGCAGGCAAGAGCCGGCACTGCCTCTAGCCCGCTGGCGGGCTCAGGGGCTGGTGCGCGAGATCGGTCAGCCCGATCTCCAGCTGGACGATCGCGAGGCCGAGCTGCTGCTGGAGGCGGCTGGAGTCAAGCTGGAGGCCGACGAGCTGTCGGAGCTCACCCAGCGAACGGAGGGCTGGCCCGCCGGCCTGTACCTCGCGGCGCTGTCACTCCAGGCCGGTGGGCCAAGCCCGGCGAGCGCGACGAGCTTTCGGGGCGACGACCGGTTCGTGGCGGAGTACTTCCGCCTGGAGCTTCTGTCCCGGCTACCGACGGACGAGGCTCGCTTCCTGAAGCATTCCTCCGTACTGGACCGGATGTGTGGCGGCCTGTGCGACGCCGTGCTGAAGACGACCCGGTCGGCGCACACGCTCGAGACGCTCGAGCGGACGAACTGCTTCGTCGTGCCGCTCGACCGGCGCGGCGAGTGGTACCGCTACCACCATCTCTTCAGCGAGCTGTTGCGCACCGAGCTTGAACGCAGCGAGCCCGACGTGGTGGCCGGACTCAACCGCCGCGCTATGGACTGGTGCATCGCGAATGACCTGAAGGAAGCCGCGGTCTTCTACGGGCACGCCGCGGGTGAGACGGACACGCTGGCCGGCTTGGTCGACTCGCTTGCCCTCGCCACGCACTACGACGGGCGGATGGCGACGCTGGAGCAGTGGCTGGGTTGGTTCAGCGATGACGAGTTCGCGAAGTACCCGGCCATTGCGGTTTACGGAGCATGGCTCGCCGCGCTGAGGGGCAAGCCGGACGCCGCCGAACGGTGGCTCGTGCTCGCGGAGGGCGCCACTTCGGCGATCCCGCTGTCGGACGGCAGCGCAACCATCGAGCCTTGGGTCGCCAACCTTCGCGCCGGCATGATGCGCGACGGCGTCGAGCAGGCGCTCGCAGATGCGGACCTCGCGCTCGCGCAGTTCTCTCCCGAGAGTGCGTGGAGGCCGACGGCATTCGCCCTGCGAGGCATGGCGCATGCGCTGCTCGGCTCGGCCGATCCTGCGACGGCCGACTTCGAGCTGGCCGTGAAGCTTGGGCTGGCCTCCGGAGCCAGTGAGGTCGTCTACGTCGCGCACGCGCAACTCGCCCTGCTCGCTGCAGATCGCGGAGCGTGGGGTGAGGCCGGTGAACGCGCCCGGTCCGCGCAGCTGCTGGTCGATGAGATGGGTCTCGGCGACTACTCGACAAGCGCGACTGCGCACGTGGCGACGGCACGGGTCGCGCTCCATGAGGGGAGGCCGGACGATGCCCGGGCGGCGCTCGCGCGCGCTCATCGCCTGAGACCGTTGCTCGATCACGGCCTCCCATGGTTGTCGGTCCAGGTCGGGCTCGAGCTCACACGGGCTCACCTGGCACTCGCCGAACCCGGCGCGGCACGCACCGTCCTCGCGGAGGCCGAGCGGGTGCTCGAGCTTCGTCCGCACCTGGGCACACTCGTCGAGGACGCCCGCGAGCTGCACGACCGCGTCGCGGCCTCCTCGGGATCGGCCGGCGCCTGGGCGATGAGCCTCACCGGGGCGGAGCTGAGGCTGCTCCCCTACCTCTCCACGCACCTGACGTTCCCAGAGATCGCGGACAGGCTCTACATCTCGCGCAACACGGTGAAGAGCGAAGCGGTCGCGATCTACCGCAAGCTCGGTGCTTCATCGCGCAGCGGTGCGATCGAGCGGGCGGTGGAGGTCGGCCTGTTGGAGAGCTCCATCTACCCGCCGCGGGCGAATTTCATCCCGGAGGTATGACGACGGGCGGGCGCTGACGTCCGATAGTCGCTGCAATCGAGCGAAGGACGCGGTGATGAGCGACAAGGCGAGCGCTGCCGGCGGATGAACTACGACACACCACATCGGCCGTCGATGGACGAGTACAAGCGGCATCTGCATCGGCTCGCCTTACACGACGATGCGCTTCTCGATGGGATCGCCGTGGAGGGCAGCCCATTCGCGCAGTCGGTCATCGACGAGAAGACCGCGGCACTCATGCGCTTCGCCGCGACGATTGCCCTGGACGCGGCCCCTTCGTCGTTCCAACACGCCGTGGCGCTGGCTCTCGCGGCCGGCGCCACGAACAACGAGATCGTCGCGGGCCTCGAGGCGGTGACGCCGGTGACCGGCGCCCCGCGCGTCGTCCAGTGCGCGCCGAAGGTCGCGCTCGCGCTGGGCTACGACGTCGAGGCCGCACTCGAGCGGCGCGACCCGTGAGGACTGAACGATGTCGCGGCTGAAGCTGATCGAGCGGCGCATGTCCCGGTTCATCAACGAGCCGGCGTCGGTGCGAAACGCGGCGCGCGTGATCGTGTTGACGACAACGCTGGTTGTTGTGAGCAGCGGTGTCCTGATGCGGGTGCTCGACCGCAGCGAGTACTCGAGCGTCGGGCAAGGGCTGTGGTGGGCGATCCAGACGGTGACGACGGTCGGCTACGGCGATGTCACGCCGGAGCACACGTCCGGTCGGCTCGTCGCAACCGTCGTGATGCTCTGGGGCATTGCGTTTGTGTCGATCCTCGTCGCGGCGGTCACCTCTACCTTCGTCGCGCGTGCCACGCGGGACCGCGAGCGAGCCGACAAGGATCAGGACGAGACAGCAGAGGAGCAACTCGAGGCCCGCTTCGACGACCTCGTCGCGCGCCTCGACCGAGTTGAGCAGGCGCTCTCGCGGATCGCGAAGACCTGACCGGGTCCCGCCTCAGCTCACTTCTCGACGTATGCGGCGGTCGGCATCGGCCGCACCGGCTCGCTGCCGTCCCAGTCTCGCGCCGCCTGCGCGAAACCGTCATTGAGCGCATGTAGCTCGGGGCTGGCCTTGTGGATCTCGACGGGATGGCCGAGCTCGGGCGCTTCGTGCCAGCGCACCTCGACGCTGCCCTTGCGCAGGCGCAGGAACATCGGCCTACCCATATCGGCCAGCCGGGCGCTCTCCGCGACGGGATCGTCCGCGACGAAGGCCGCGTGGTTGATCCCCGTACCGCTGTTGCCCGACACCAACCGCGCCAGCCCCGCGGGCTGCACATCGTGCAATTCCTGTAGCTCGATGGCGATCGGTCCCCACTGGCCGAACGCCGTCGAATGGTCGAACACACACGGTTCACCGAGGTATTCGGCCTCGTCGAGCCGCATGTCCTCCATCCTGAAAAACGGCCCGGCGCCGAGCGTCGAGACCCACCAATCGATCGCGGCGGGAAGGTCCGCGACCACGTAGCTGATGTGATGGACCGGCCTGAGCAGCGTCCGTGCGGCGTCTTCGCTGTTAGTCATCCTGACTCCCTGTCCTGGTCGGCGGGCAGCATACCTGGCTGATGCGCGTCCGGCCTCCGATCTTCGACTGGCTGCCGTCATACGATCGGCGCGGGCTGAGGGGCGACGTCGCGGCCGGGATCGCGGTGACCGCGCTCATCGTCCCGAAGGATCTGGGGTACGCGGGGATCGCGGGAGTGCCGCTGCAGAACGGCCTGTACGCGGCGGCCGCGGGCGCGATTATCTACGCGCTCTTCTGCACGTCGCGCCAGATCTCGACGGGACCCAGCTCGTCGCTGGCCGCCGTGGCGGGCGGCGCCGTCGTGGTCAGCGGGCTTGGGCAGGGTCAGGCTGCAGAGCTCGTCGCCGCGATCACGCTGGTCTCGGGGCTGCTGTACCTCGCGATAGCGGTGCTGCGGCTGGGATGGATCGCGCGCTTCCTCTCGAAGGCGGTGATCACAGGGTTCCTGGCGGGCGCCGCGGTCGACGTGGTGATCGGCGAGCTGCCGAAGCTCACCGGAACCGACGCGGACGGGGTGAACGCGTGGCGCGAGCTCGGTTCGTGGATCGGGTCGCTCGGCGACGTGCACGCCGCGACGGTGGTCGTGGGAGTACTTGCACTGGGGCTGATCCTCGGCCTGCGCTTCCTGGCGCCGGCCGTTCCGGGTGCGCTCGTCCTGGTCGTCGCGGGAATCCTCGCTTCGCATGTGTTCGACCTCGGAGCGCACGGAGTCGCGCTGGTGGGCAACGTGCCGAGCGGGCTGCCGGCGCCCGAGCTGCCGAGCTTCGACCTGGTCAAGGACCACGTCGCGACGATCGGCGTGGCGGCGATCGCACTGCTGTTGATCGGGTTCTCGCAGACCGCCGGCGACGCACGCGCGTTCGCCGCGCGGCACAAGTACGCCATCGATGTCGACCAGGAGTCGGTGGCTCAGGGCATGGCCAATGTCGGCGCGGGCGTCTTTCAGGGCATGCCGGTCTCGACGAGCCTGTCTGCCAGCTCGCTGAACGAGTCGGCCGGGGCGAGGACGCCGCTTGCGTCGCTCGTCACTGGCGCGCTCGTCGTGCTGACGCTGCTGGTCCTTGCGCCGCTCTTCTCCAAACTCCCGAAGCCGGTCCTCGCCGCGGTGATCATCGACGCAGTCGTGTTCGGGATGATCGACGTCCGGGAGTTGCGCCGGCTCTACCGCGTCACGCGGTTCGACTTCTGGATCGCGGTCGCGGCGTTCGTCGCCGTCCTGTCGGCTGGGGTACTCGCGGGTGTGGTTATCGGCATCGTGCTCTCGCTCGGCTGGCTGATCTACGTCGCCACGACTCCTCCGATGCCGTTGCTCGGGCGAGAGCCGGGCACGCAGGTGTTCCGCGAGCTCGACGACAACCCCGGCGACCAGACGTTTCCGGGGATCGTGGTGCTACGGCTCGACAGTGGTCTGTTCTTCGCGACGAGCCAAGCGCTCGACGACCGCGTCCGTGCCTTGGCGCAGGACGAGTCACAGCCGCTGGGCGCCGTGGTCCTCGACCTCGAGGGCGTCAACTTCATCGACTCGCAGGGCGCCGAACAGCTCGCCGCAATCCTCGAGCTCCTGGAGAGCAGTGGCGGAACGCTGCGGCTCGCGGCCGCTCGGCCGATCGTGCTCGCGGTGCTGCGCGCGGATGGGTTCGTCGATCGGCTCGGCGCCGATCGGATCCATGGCAACGTCGAGCGCGCCGTCGACGCGCAGCTGCGTGCGTGACGCGGCTCAGCGGGCTCCCGCGCGGGCCGGCGAGACCGCCTGCTGGACGTCCAGTACCTCCGCGGGCGGCGCGCGCGCGGCGAAGAAGCCACTTGCGGCCCTCGATCACCAGCGGCAGGATCGCCGCAAGGCCGACGCATGCGAACCACTGGCGCCCGGACAGCGATTCGGTGAGCAGCCCCCGCTGCAGGCCGGGGAGCTCGGTGCCGAGCGCGACCATCAGCACCGGAAAGATCGAGATCGCGAGCGCCTTGAGGATCGGAGGGGCGAGCCCGCTGGCCGGCTCGCGCCGGTTGGTCAGAGCGTTGAACACGGTGCCGAGCCCCATGACGGCGAACGTCATCGTCATCGAGACGCTCGGCGCGTCGACCTTCGGGTCATCTGGGCCGATGAGGAGCGGCAGCAGTGCGCCGACGAAGAGGGCGGCCGCGTAGATCACCCACGAGGTGATCGCGGTCCGGTTGGCGATCGGGAGCTTCGGATCGCGTGGGGGCCGGCTCATGACGTTCGGGTCGCCGGGGTCCACGGCGATCACCACGACGCCGGACGCGGTCGCGAAGAGCAGGAGATACAGCACCATCAACGGCGTGAGGGCAACGCCGTCGTTGATGTCGAACGCGGAGGCGGCGATGAACAGCATCACCAACGCCAGCAGCTGGGTCATCTGGTAGCGGACGTAGGCCACGACCTTGTCGTACACCTTGCGCCCGAGCTCGACCGCGTGCACCAGCGTTCCGAAGTTGTCGTCCGTGAGGATCATTCGCGCGGCCTGCTTGGTGACCTCGCTGCCACTGCCCATCGCGACGCCGATGTCCGCCTGCTTGAGGGCGACCGCGTCGTTGACGGCGTCACCGGTCGCCGCAACGATCTGACCCTGGCCCTGCATGAGGCGGGCCAGTCGCAGCTTGTCTTCGGGGGTCACCCGGCCGAAGACGTGCAGCTGAGGCAGGCGCGTGATGACCTCCTCGTCGGACAGCGCCTGGAACTCGGATCCGCCGATTGCCCCCGGCCCGAGGCCGAGCGACGCACCGATGGCCTTGGCGGTGATCGGGTTGTCGCCGGTGATCATGCGCACGTCGATTCCCGCGCTCAGCGCGGTTGTCACCGCGTCCTTCGCCTCGGCCCGCAACGGGTCGATCATCCCCGCCATCCCCACGAAGGCCAGGTCCTGGGTGAGGCTCATCGGCTCATTGACCATCGTGTCCAGCTCGTCCTCGGCCACGAGGCGAACCGCGAACGCGAGCACACGCAGGCCCTGCTCGCCCATGCGGACGTTGGCGGCATCGAGGTCGGCCTGCACGTCAGCGATTGGAACCTGCGAGCCGCTCAGCGGACCTCCGGCGTGCGTGCAGCGCGCGAAGACGACGTCGGCGCCACCCTTGACGAGCCCGAGTACGTGCTCCGCTCCGTCGACCGTGACGCGATGGAACGTCGCCATGAACTTGTAGGCGGAGTCGAACGGAACCTCGGCGAGCCGCGGGTAGGTGCGGCGCGTCTCCTCGGCGTCGACGCCCAGCTTCGCCGCGAGGACGACAAGCGCGGCCTCCGTGGGGTCGCCGATGACGGTGCCGTCGTCGCCGACCGTGGCGTCGGTGTCCAGCGCCAGCCCGAGGGCCAGCCGGGTGAAATCGGGCACCGGCACTCCTGCCACGGCCTCGATCGTCCCGGTCTTCGCGTAGCCCTCCCCCGTGACGTTGAACCACGACCCGTCCGAGTAGATGGTCGAGACCATCATCTCGTTCATCGTCAGCGTGCCGGTCTTGTCGGTGTTGATCGCGCTGGTCGCCCCGAGCGTCTCCACGTCGGTGAGGTTCTTGACGACCGCCTTGGCCTCGGCGAGCTGCTTGGCGCCCAGCGAGAGCAGACCGGACACGAACGCCGGCATGCCGGTCGGGATGGCCGAGATCGCCATCGCTGTGCCCAGCAGCACCAGGTCGTCGAAGTTGAGGCCGCGGATCAGCCCCACGACGACGATGAAGATCACCGCGGCCCAGGCGATGACGCCGAGGACCTTCGTCAGCGAGTCGAGCTCCTTTTGCAGAGGCGACCGGACCCGCGAGACCGACGTCAGCATCGTCGCGATCCGGCCCATCTCGGTGTCCATGCCGGTGGCCGTCACGACGATCGCGCCGGTGCCCCGCGTCACCGAGGTGTTCTGGAACAGCATGTCGGTCCGGTCGCCGAGCGCGACGTCGGGGCTCGGTAGCACGGCCGCGTCCTTCGCGACGGGGGCGCTCTCCCCGGTGAGTGCCGCCTCCTGGGTCTCGAGGGTGGCCGAGCGGATGATCCGGCCATCCGCCGCCACGATGTCGCCGGCCTCTACATCGACGATGTCGCCCACCACGATGTCGCGGGCCGGCACCTCCACGATGCGCCCGTCGCGCAGAGCCCGGCTGTGCGGCACCTGCATCTTCGACAGGGCGTCGACGCTGGCTCTCGCCTTGAGCTCCTGGCGTGAGCCGAGGATGACGTTGAGCAGGATCAGCAGGGCGACGATGATCCCGGTCGACACCTCTCCGATGGCGAAGCTCACCGCGGTGACCGCGATGAGCATGATGTTCATCGGCTCGCGCACCTGCTCGACCGCCACCTGCCAGATCGACGGCGGCTTCTCGCCGGTGATCTCGTTCGGGCCGTCGCGCGACAGACGCGCCGCGGCCTCCGTCTGGCTGAGCCCCTGGGCGGCGTCGGTATCGAGGGCAGCGACGACGGCGGCCTCGTCCTGCGCGAACCAAGCCTGCGGCTCCTTGGCCGGCAGCGCCGGATCCCGCTCGGGAGCGGTTGAGGCCATGACATCATCATCGACGGGCGGCGGATGGCCCCACATCACCCCTGACGGGTGATTTCGCAACCGGAGATGATGGGCGGCGATTCGGCGGAGCCGAGGAGCGGCTCGGCCCGTTCCGGTGCACAAGACACGGCGGCACTGCACTATCGGCGGCCGCATGGCGGAGCTCACGGACCTCCGCTCCGGCGACCGCTCGACGCGCACGATCGCGATCGAGTCGGAGGAACCCGCGCGCGTGATCGCCGCGGTGCGCGAGTTAGGGCTGGACTCGCGACGCATGTCACAGGACAAGTGGGGGCGCCCCGGCGTGCGTCCGTGTTGCGAACGCCGGCCGACATCGCGGGCAGGCCGACGTTCCGTCTATTCCAGCGCGTCGAGCCCCTCGCTAGCCCAC
>CAVSNA010000026.1:0-224216 GCA_963729205.1 uncultured Thermoleophilaceae bacterium | reverse complement strand
GCCATCTCGCTCGTCTACGCGTCTGGACGTCGGAGCTGATCCTGATCATCGTCGCGACCATCGTCACGTCGATCGCCATCGCCGGCCAGCTGCTCGTCGGCCGCCGGATCCTCGACCTGCTCGCCGGAGGCGACACGGTCGACGCGGGCCAGCTCGCGCCGTACCTCGCCGTGCTCGGCGTGCTGCTCCTGCTGTCGGCGATCAGCCAGGCCGTCGCCGACGAGCTGCGCCTGCCGCTGAGCGAGCAGGTCACGCGACGGGCGATGGACGAGATCCTCGACGTCGCGACCGAGGCCGAGCTCGAGGTCTACGAGGGCCCGGACTTCCACGACCGACTGCAGCGGGCCCGGCTCGCTGCCGGCGGTCAGTCCTCGGCCGTCGTCTTCGGTATCGTCACGATCGTGTCGACGCTCGTCGTGACCGTCGGCGTGGTCGCCGTGCTGTTCACGCGTCGCGCCGATCCTCGTGCCGATCGCGCTGCTCGGGTACTTCCCGATCGCGCTCGTGAACGCCCGCAACAACCGGGCCCGTACCAGCTCGAGCTCGAGCTGACCGAGCTGCAGCGCGACCGCTCGCTACCTCGAGTACCTGATGACCGAGCGCAACGAGGCCAAGGAGATCCGCGCGTACGGGTCGCCCCGACGCTGCGGCGCTGGCACAACGGCCTCTGGGACACCCGCATGGACCGGCTGCAGGCGCTCGTGCGGCGACGGCTGACGCTGACGACGGTCGGCTCGCTCGTGACCACCCTCGTCCTCATCGCCACGCTGTCGGTGGCCTTGATCCTCGCCGGCCGCGGCTCGATCTCGGTCGGTGACGCGGCGGTCGCGATCGTCGGGCTCCAGCAGCTGAGCAGCCGGCTGCAGTCCGCCGGCACCGCGTTCGGCGGCGTCCACGAGGGCGTGACGTTCCTGCGCGACTTCGAGTCCTTCCGGGCGACGCTGCCCGCCATTCGCGAGACGCGGCCGACCGGCGTCCCGCCGACGCCGCCGACGCTGCTGACCGTCGACCGCTTTGGCTACCGCTACCCGGGCTCGCCGAGGATGCGCTGCGACGACGTCAGCTTCGAGCTCCGCCGCGGCCAGATCATGGCGATCGTCGGCGCCAACGGCTCGGGCAAGTCGACGTTGACGAAGCTGCTGTGCGGGCTGCTGCCCCCGGCTGCGGGACGATCGAGTGGAACGGCGATCGACCTCGCCGGCGTGCGACCCGTCGCTGGTCCGCGCCCAGATCGCGCCGGTGTTCCAGGACTACGCGCGCTACATGCTGACGATCCGCCAGGCCATCGGGCTGGGCGACGCCGACCCGCCTCGACGACGAGGACGCGATCTGCGCAGGCGGCTCACGAGGCGGGCTGGACGAGCTGATCGCGTCGCAGCCGGCTGGCCTCGACACCCGGCTCGGCAAGCGCGTTCACCGGCGGCATCGACATCTCGGTCGGCCAGTGGCAGCGGCTGGCGATCGCGAGCGGGCTCTTCCGCGACGCCCCGGTCGTCATCCTCGACGAGCCGTCGGCGTCGCTCGACCCGCAGGCCGAGTCAGACCTCTTCGACCTGCTGCACTCGCTGTGCCACGACCGCATCGTGATCTTCGTGTCGCACCGGTTCGCGACCGTCGCTCGGCGGACGTCGTGCTGGTGCTCGACCAGGGCGAGGTCGTCGAGATGGGCTCACACGACGAGCTGATGGCGGCGCCGGCGGCCTCTACCACGACCTGTTCATGCTGCAGGCCCAGCGCTACGGGCTCGCCCACTGAGCTTGCCTCCTCGAGTCGGGAAGTGCCCGAAAAGCAGAATGACCCCGGGGACCAGGTCCCCGGGGTCATTTCGCGTTGTGGTTGTTCAGCTGGTCGGCGTACCGCCGCCTCCGGACTTGCTGCCGAACCAGAGGAAGCCGTCGCTGCCCGACGAGAACAGGTCGGCCTGCGTGAAGTCCGCGACCGACCCCAGTTCCGTGATGGAAGGAGCCTCGTATGCCATGTGCACTCTCCTAGGTGTTGCCATGTGACACCCGCCAACATCCAGGTGCCGAGGTGCCCCATCGTTACCGAGCCCTTGCCCGGGCGTTACCTTCGCAGCCCGGTTTGGCGGCGGCGCTGAAGAAAGGGCTCCCACCCCGCACGATGTGCGTCGACGTGACCACGGTCAGAGGCTCCTGCTCGCGATCCATGCCGCTTGCAACAACCCCGACGTCGGCGCAATGGGGTCATCGCTGAGCCAGATCCGCCGGAGCTCTTCCGGGTCTACCAGCTCGGGATCGACCCCCTGACCGCTCCACTGTTGGGCGAACGCCCGGGTATGCGCGCCCAGGTAGCAGGTGGTGAACGTTGCCTTGCTCGTGCGCGTGAAGACCAAATCGGGAAGGAGATCGGGGATCAGCCGGCGCAGCACTGTCGTGCGACCGCCGCGGCCGAGACGCCCACCGTCGCGGGCGAGTGCGTGCACGACGTCTGGATGCAAGAGAGGGCTCGTGAACTCGACGTCCCGACTCCTGGCGAGGATCCGGCGATTGCGTCCACCGAGCAGCTGTGTCCGGCGGCAGGGCACCGTCCGCACGCTCGACGCGAACGACAGCGGTTGGTCGACCTCGGCCCGGCTGAGAGCGGAGATCAGGTCATGCTTTGCTTCCGGCTGCAACCACGTGACGAACGACAGCTCGCCGTACTGACGGTTCGCAAGCCGTGATCGCACGAGTGCGGGTGCGATCGTCTCGAGTGCGGCACCGACGCGTCCCAGCCGGATCGGTCGCGGGAAGCGGAGGAGCTGGGTGAGTGGTGCAACCCGGTGGGCACCGACTCCCAGCACCTCGTCGCCGCCCTCCCCGTCCATCACCGAGCCACCCCGAACCGCGTCGACCAGCGGGATGTCGCCGGCGATCGTGGGCGGCCAGACGACCCCGTATCGGAGCAGGTGTTCTGACGCATACGGACCGATGACGTCGAGCTCATCGCGGAGGATGACACGGTGCCAATCCTGGAGGTGCAGGTGGCGCAGGACCAGCTCCTGCCAGTCACGTTCCTCCGCCTCCGGCGCGTCCGGGAAGGCCCGGGTGATCGGGATCGGCTCGGGCAGGCCGTCACGCCGGGCGACGTGCGTCGCGACCGCGAGCACGAGGGAGGAATCCCGGCCGCCCGAGAAGGCGACACCGCACGGCGGTCGTTGCAGGGAGAGACGAACGACGTGCTCCAGCGCTTGCCGCGGGCTGACCGTCTCGTCAGTCGGTGGTGGGAGCGATCCGGTGTGGCCGACCAGGTAGCCCCAGGCGATCTCCAGGGGGCTCATCAGGTACAGCTCGTCCACCGCGCAAACCCTAAGTGGACGTCAAACTGAACGAGCCCGGGGACGAGGTGTCCCCGGGGTCGACGCGTCGTGTCGTGGCCTCAGCTGGTCGGCGTCTCGCCGGCGATGTTGTGGCTGTGGGACGGGAACGCGCTGTCCCACTCCCACGCGAACTGGTCGCCACGGGTGAAGTCGGCCACCGAGCCGAGCTCAGTGATCGATGGGGTCTCGTACATGGGTCATTCCCGCCTTTCGTACATCTCAGAGTGTTCCGCCGAGAATTCGGTCCGCCGTGGGGCTCTAGGCAACCGCCGGGCAACGCTGCCCCCGCAGTCGCGGCTCGCCTTTCTTGATTCCGCAACCATTCCGCTCGATCGCGCGCGCTTTCAGCAACCGATCGACCGCGCTGCGCGGCGGCGGCCGGCCAGCCAGGCCGCTTGGAGGAGGGCGGCGGTCGGGGCAGGCGGCGCTTCGCTGAGCCAGGAGCGGCGCAGCTCCTCGGCGTCCACCAGCTCCGGATCGATCCCGACGCCCGTCCAGCTCGTCGCGAACGCACGAGTCTGTGCGCCCATGAATGCCCGGGTGAAGCGGGCTTTCGTTGTCCGTGCGAGGACCGCGTCCGGTAGCAGATCGGGGACGAGGCGGCGTAGCACGGCGGTCCGATCGCCCCGTCCCAGGACGCCGCCATCGCGAGCGAGGGCGCGTACCACGTCCGGGTCCAGCAGCGGGCTCACCAGCTCGACGCCTCGCTGTGCGGCCAGGATCCGGCGGTTGTGAGCCCCGATCACGGGGGACCGGCGGCGGGCGATCAGATGAACGCTCGCCCTGAAGGAGAGCGGCTGGACCCGCTCGACTTCTGTCAAAGCTGAGACGAGGGCGTCCTTGGCGACCGGCCGCAGCCATGGCAACGGCTGCTCGTGCCAGCGGCGGTGCGCCCGGCGTACGCGGACCGGGGCCGGGGAGAGCGCCTCGAACAGTGGCCGATAGCGCGGCCACCGCAGCGGACGCGGTTGCCTCCGCAACAACGTCAGTGGCGCCACTCGGTGAGCTGCGACGCCGAGGACTTCGTCGCCGCCCTCACCGTCGATCACCGTCCCCCCGCACGGCGTCGACCACGGGGACGTCACCGGCGATGGTCGGCGGCCACAGGACCCCATAACGGACGAGATGTTCGGCCGCGAGCGTCCCGACGACGTCCAGCTCGTCGTCGATCACGATGCGCTGCCAGTCGTTCAGGCCGAGGTGGCGGACCACGAGTTCCTGCCAGTCGCGCTCCTCCGCTTCGGCGACGTCGGGGAAGACCTTCGTGATCGGCACCGGCTCGGGGAGTCCGTCGCGCCGGGCCACGTACGTCGCGATGGCCAGCGCCGTCGAGGAGTCCCTGCCTCCGGAGAAGGCGACCCCGCACGGTGGTCGTTCCAGCGACAACCGGATGACACGTTCGAGCGCCTGCCGTGGCGATGCGGTTGGATCGGTCGACGGTGGCAGGGAGCTCATCTGGCCGACCGGATAGCCCCACGCGACCTCCATCGGGCTCATCGGCCACGGCTCGTCCACCGGCTCGGTAGCCTAAGGGCCCGAGTGGAGCGAGCGGCGGGCTCGGCGGCGGACCACCTCGCGGTGTACACGGGACGGTGACGATGCAACTACGGCAGGGGAATCTGACCTGGCAAGTCGTTGGGGATGACGTGGTGGTCCTCGACCTCGAGGGTTCGGTGTACCTGAAGGTCAACGGCAGCGGCCGGGTGCTCTGGGAAGCCCTCATCCAACCCAGCAACGAGTCCCAGCTGGTGGCCAGGCTCGTGGAGCAGTACGGCATCAGCGAGGAGCAGGCTGCGGGTGACGTACGGGCGTTCCTCGCCGACCTTCGCGCCCGCGACCTGCTTGCTGAGTGAACGGTGGCCGTCCCGATCGCCACGTCCCTCCGCTCGGAGATCCGCAGCGCCACGCGTTCACTGGCGCGCGCCTTGCGGCTGTCGCCTGGTGAGCTCTTGACGACCATCCACGTCGTGGCCGTCCTCGCCGTCGTCGAGCTGTCGATCCGGTTCGTGCCGCTGCCGAGTCTGAGCCGCGTGCTCGGCGTCCGGCTCAGCCTCGACCCGGCGTCGCAGGACCTCGAGCAGCTCCCGGTCGGCGAGCTGTCGGAGCATGCCCGGCGGCAACTGCGTTGCACCGGCCGGGTTGCTGACCATTGGCGGTTCAGCAAGGGACCCTGTCTGCGCCGAGCCCTCGTGGCCGGGCACCTGCTGCGCGACCTCGAGCCGGCGGTGTGCCTCGGCGTCGGGAGCGACAGCGACACGCTCGTCGCCCACGCCTGGCTCGAGATCGACGGCCGGCCGCTCGAGCCGGTTGCCCACCTGAACCGATTCGAGCGACCCGCAACCGGAGTGGCCGGGTGAGCGCAGACGGCAGGGCGGTCTACGCGCAAGTGTGGTCTCTGCTCGGTCGGAGCCTGGAGCTCCACCTACCCGCGGCTCCCGGCGAGGGCTGGGATGTCGACATCCGCTGGGGTGACGACATCGCTGACTGCGATGGGCCACCCCCGGGCGGAGTCATCGCGCGAGTACGGATCCGGCGAGACGGCGTGGTACACCGCTACCGAAGCCGAGACGGAGTACCGGCTGCGCTTCCGCAATTGCGGCGAGTTCGTGCTCTCCGGCGATCTGTCCGAGGTCAGCGTGCGTCCTGACCCGGCCGGTCGGACCGAGCTGCTGCCGATCCTGATGGCGGGGACGGTGAGCGCGTTCCTCCTGGCCCTTCGCGGCGAGACCGTGCTCCACGCGAGCGCCGTCGCCGTCGGCGGCGCGGCGCTGGCGTTCGTCGGCCAGTCCGGTCGGGGGAAGTCGACCATCGCCGCGCTGATGTGCGTCGATGGCGGCGCTGATCTCGTCACCGATGACGTGCTCACCGTCTGCCCCGGTCCGCCAGTCACCTGTCGCGGAAGCGCTTATGAGCTCCGCCTACGAGCGGGCGCGGCATCGATCGCGCATGGGACGCCCGATGCCACGACTCGGGAGACCGCGGACGAGCGGCTGGCCCTCGCGTCACCGCACGCGCCGCTCGAGCCCGTGCCACTGGCTGCCATCGTCGTCCCAGCACCGTCGCGAACGGCGTCCGAGGTCGAGATGCGCGAGGTGCCCGCCAGCTCGGCGCTGTTCGGCATCCTGTCGTTCCCCCGCATCCACGGATGGCGCCGGCCCGATGTCCTCAGCCGCGACTTCGCTGCGCTCAGCCAAGTCGTCAATGCCGTGCCGGTCTACGACGTCACGATCCCGTGGGGACCGCCGTTCAGCCCGACTGTCGCGACAGCGTTGGCGGTGCTCGCCACCACGAGCCGTGGCTCGGCGGTGGACGAATAGCGCTGATCTCACGAGTCGTCGCGGGCGCCGATCGCCCAGGCCAGCCCCTCGGCCTCGTCCCAGATCGCCAACTGGAGCATCCAGCCCATCAACGGCTCGTGGGCGTCCCACCAGAACCAGCGCAGGTCGGACGCCAGCCAACCGAGGTCGTCCGGTGGGACCGGCCAGTCGTCGGTGAGGTCGCCCAACGCGGCCAGCGCCCACCACGCGTTGAACCGTCCGGCGGCCGCCCCCCGACGGCGCCCGTGTGCGCCGCCGCTCGCTCCGGCCCAGCCCATCCAGGCCAGCGCGGCCTGCGGGCTCAACGCCGTCGCGCGCGCCGACGGCACACCGAGGGCGGCGATGGCCGCCGCGTGGTCACCACGTACTGCCACGACCTCGACGCGGCCGTTCGAGCTGACCGCCCACGGACCGCAAAGTTCGCGCAGCGCGGCCGTGGCCGCGTCGCCTTCGTCGCCCACGACCCGGATTGCCGATGGCAGGTGGAGCTCTTCGAGCGCAGCCGGCAGGACCGGAGCGTCGAACGCGGCGCCATCGATGGCGTACTCGGCCAGGGCGTACGCGGGCTCCCAGGCCTCGAGCCGCCACGGCAGGTCGAGGACCTCGGCATCGAGCCCCGCCGCGTCGCCGAGGTCCTCGCCGCGCAGCACCCGTTCGTGGGCCACGAAGGCGGCCCGAGGGGAGCTCACGTCGAGGTGCGGTGCCAAATCGGCCCATGGGTGACCCTGCGCGGCGACCTCGGTCAGCGGGCCGAGCGTGAAGCGCCCGGAGTCCTCGCCGAGCACTTTGGCCGCCCACTCCGCCGGCGCCAACAGGGCCAGCCGGTACTCGGCCAATGTCGCCGCAGGCCAGATCTGGCGGCCGGTCCGCGTCGCCCACCGAGCGGCATCGCGCACGCGGAGCAGACCCGGCCAGTCGGCGGCCGAGCCGCGGGCGTCGATCAGCCGGACCAGGCCGTCGAGGTCGGCCCGCTCGACGAGGCGGTCCAGCTCGGCGTCGTCGACCGAGCCCGCGCTCACCTCACCTGAGGCTCATACCACCCGAGCTCACACCACCCGAGCTCACACCTGCTCCATTGGTTCGCTCGTGTACTCCCGGTTCGCGCCGGAGCTCGACCGCGCGCCCTCGCTCACACCATCGGCCACGGGTAGCGGCGCCCGGTGGTGTCGACCGGAAAGACAGGATCGCGCAGCACGGTCCGGGCCCGGCGCCGCAACGCGTCGATCTCGTCGTCGTCGAGGAGCGCGGCCAGGTCGAGCGGCACCTGCCGGGCCAGCCGTTCGATCGCCGGGAGGAGGTGAGCGGGGATCGGCTGTCCGCCGAACTCCCAGATCACCGTGCGCAGCTTGAAGTCGGTGGAGAAGCAGAGACCCTGATCGATGCCCCAGATCCGCCCGTCCGGTCCGAGTAGCACATGGCCGCTCTTGCGATCGGTGTTGTTGGCGAGGAGGTCGAACGCACACATGGCCATGAGCACGTCGTGCAGGTCTGGACGCCCTTCGTAGAGCGTGTAGTAGTGCTCCTCGAAGTCGGCCTCGATGAACAGTTGGAGCGAGCCCTGGCCGAGCGGCCCGTCGCGGAGGATCGTCGGCGGCACGAGGCCCCATCCGAGCGACTCGGACAAGCGGTAGGCGGCGACCTCCCGCCGGTACAGGCCGTTCGGAAAGTCCCACAGCGGCCGCTCGCCCCGGCCCGGCTTGTAGACGGCTCGGCACTCTGTTGCATCGTGACGGACGGTCACGAGGAAGGTGGCGTTCGAGCTCCACGGCATCCGTCCCTCGACCTCGACCTCGCCACACTCGAGCAACTCGAGAGGGGAGCGGTCGGGCGGCATCCCGGTCATCGGACGGTTCCGGCGTCCGTCAGTTCATGCGCGGGCAGGCGTGCCCGTGGGGGTCGACCGGCATACCGCAGAACCGACAGGGCGGCCGGCCCGCCGCTACCAGTTCCGTAGCCCGGAGGCTGAAGGCCTTCGCCTGGCTGCGAGTCAGTTCGAGCCGAAGGCGACCGAGGTCGACCGACGAATCATCTCCGAGCAGGCCGGCGACCGGTTCGTCTTCCGAGCCCTCCGAGCCGTCGTCCGCCGCGGCGTTCTCGTTGAGCTCGTCGACGACGACCACGAAACGATCGAGCGCGCTCTCCCACGCCACACCGAGGGCGCCGGCGACCCAGACCGGATCCACCGGATCGACCAGGTCGAGTCCCGTCGGCAGCGGACCGTCGTCCGGTGTCGGAAGGTCCTGCAACAGCCCCTCGAGGAACTGGCCGAGCGCCGCGACCTGCTGCTTCTCGCACTTGACGGTCACGATCGCGTCCTCGGCCCGCGCCTGAAGGAAGAAGACCCGCTGGCCCGGCTCGCCGATCGTGCCCGCGGTGAACGCCACCACGTCTCCTAGGTCGAAACGCTCGTTCATCGTGTCGGTGGCCCGGCCGCCCCGGACGCGGTCCTCACGACGGACGCAGCTCGGCCAACGATCCGCCGGTCGAGTTGACGGTGAGCACGACCGGGCCGCCGTCGCCGTACGCGATCGCCGTGATCGAGCACGTCGAGATCACGGTGCGCTGGAAGAGGTCGAGGTGGGCGCCCATGACGTGAGCCACGGCAGCTTTGATCGGGTCGGCGTGGCTGACCGCGACGATCACGCCGCCTCGATGCTTGGCGCGGAGTCGGTCGATCGTGCTCGTCATGCGGACGAGCATCTCGGTGAAGCTCTCGCCCTCGGGGAAGCGGAAGCCGCTCGGGTACTGCTGCACCTGGCGCCACTCGGGCAGCTTCATCAACTCCTTCAGGTCGCCGCCGGTCCAGCCGCCGAAATCGCACTCGATCAGGCCGCGCTCGATCGCGACCTTGAGGCCCGTGGCCTCGGCGATCGGTGCCGCGGTCCGGGCCCGCTCCAACGGAGACGAGTAGACGGCGTCGACCTGCTTCAGCTCCGCGATGCGCTTGGCGGCCAGCTCCGCCTGGGCTTGACCGACCTCCGAGAGGTGGAGCCCGGGCGCCCGGCCCGGCAGGTTGCGGCCGGTGGTCGGCGTCTGGCCATGGCGCACCAGCAGCACGAGGGTGGGGGGTGTGGGCTTCTGACGGGGCATGTTCGGAGCTTCACGCTACCTGCGTCTCCCGTCGTCAGCCGCGTCGGTGACGTGCTGCGGCGACGTGCTGCTGCGGAGCGCTCAGCCGTGCAGGAAGTCGGGTGTCGTCCAGATCCTCCGGTTGAGGTAGTCCTGCACGCGGGCGATGTAGCCGGTGGCGGCCGACGTGTACCAACGCCCGGAGAACCACCGTCCGATGCAGCCCCACATGTCGCCGGCCGCATATTGACGACCCCGGTCCACGGTGTTCAGCCACGTCTCGGCGCCCTCGAAACACGAACGCCAAACCGCGTACCCGATGTCGAGGTTGTACGCGGATGACGCGGCCGCATCATTGATGTACGGCCGCATGTACGGCGTGCGGTCCTGTATCAGGCCGATGGATTGGGGGCATTGGCCGGCTTGGCCGTCGGCGCCGATGGGGTGTCCCGGCGCGGAGGTGGTCGGGTCGGTGCTGAAGTCGCCGAGGTTCGTCTGGTGCCACCACGACTCGATCGCGACCTGGGCCCGCACGACGTCCTCGTCGATGCCCCACTTGCAGGCGATCCACTGGATGATCTAGCAATACGCTGAACGAAGAGCACGCAAAACCAGGCCACCAGAACATTACCAATCGCCTGCACGCCAGGCCGACGCCGCCTGAGATCGTGCGGGCGCTCGCGATCCGTTCTGCTACGGTCTTCCGCCGATGAGCCTGACCACAGAAGCGAAGCAGGAGATCGTCACCAAGTTCGGCAAGACCGACACCGACACCGGGTCCACCGAGGTCCAGGTCGCGCTGCTGACCGTCCGCATCAACCACCTCACCGAGCACCTGCGCGAGCACAAGAAGGACCACCACTCGCGCCGCGGCCTGCTGATGCTCGTCGGCCAGCGCCGCCGGCTGCTCAAGTACATGCAGAAGAACAACCTCGAGGGATACCGCGAGCTCATCAAAGAGCTCGGCCTGCGGCGATGATCGAGGCTGGCTCGCCGGCGCCGGACTTCACGCTGCGCGACCAGGACGGCAGCGACGTGACGCTCGCGGACCTGAAGGGCCAGCGCACGCTGCTCGTCTTCTACCCGCTCGACTTCAGCCCGGTCTGCTCGGACCAGCTCTCGATCTACCAGGAGCTGATCGACGACTTCGAGTCGAAGGGCGTGAAGCTCTACGGCGTGTCGGTGGACTCGGCCTTCTGCCACAAGGCCTTCCAGGACAAGCTCAACCTCACGATGCCGCTGCTCGCGGACTTCGAGCCGAAGGGCGCCGTGGCCAAGGCGTTCGGCGTCTACAACGACGAGCACGGGATCTCCAACCGGGCGCTGTTCCTGATCGAGGGCGACGGCACGGTCAGCTGGTCGTACCTCTCGCCGAGCGTGCTCGAGATCCCAGGCGCCAACCTGATCTTCGACGCGCTTGAGTCAGCCCCCGCGTAGGGGCAGCGACCTTCGAAGCTCCGGGCCGCCGGCGCCCGGCCCCGACGACCACGTGCGCGGCGAGGGCACGCCGCTCGTGATCGAGTACGGCGACTACGAGTGCCCGTACTGCGCTCGGACCGACATGCTGCTCGCGGAGCTGCCCGTGCGGCGCATCTTCCGCCACTTCCCGGTGCCGTCGAAGCACCCGCGCGCCACGTCGCTCGCCCATGCCGCCGAGGCGGCGGGGCTCCAGGGCGGCTTCTGGGAGATGCACGACTCGCTGTTCGCCGACCAGGGCCACCTCGACGACCCTCACCTGTGGCGGCGCATCGAGGAGCTGGGGCTCGACCTCGCGCGCTTCGACGCGGACCGCCGCTCCGAGGCCGTGGCGGAGCGCGTGACGCGCGACTTCCGCTCAGGCGTGCGCGCCGGCGTGATGACCACTCCCACGCTGTTCGTGGACGGCGAGCTGTTCGGCGGGCTGCCGGGGCCCGAGCTGCTCGAGCGCCTGCGGCGCGGTCGCTAGCCGGCCTGCGCGAAGAAGCCGAGCAGGTCGCTCGGGATGCGCACGCGGGTAAGGACGAAGCTGGCGTTGAAGCTGACCGTGCCAGTGAACGGCCCCGAATGGAACGGCTTGGTGCTGGCCACGCTCAGGGTGAAGCGCCGCCTGCGCAGGCTGCTCGTGGGGATCGACAGGGTGGGGATCACCCCCGCGTGCGAGATGTCGCTGTCGCTCGGCCCGGCGCAGTAGGTCTCGAGGAAGTCCGGCGCGGCCAGCGCGGGGTGGAACAGCACGCGCAGGCGCTTCGCGTTCCCCTCGAGCACGAGCGAGTCGAACTGGTGCAGGATCTTCTCGGTGCAGGCCGGCGTGCCCGCGCCGCTCGTCACGTTCGCGCTGGTGAGGGCGCCCAGCTGGAGGTTCGCGAAGCCGAACGCCGAGGAGCGCCGCCCGTTGCGCGTGACCAGCACGCTGCCGCCGCCGTCACGGACGCCGCCGAACGAGTAGGCGATCGTCCCGCTGTGTCGCACACCCCGGCTTGCGCGCAGGCTGGACCGCCGTCGCCATGGAAGGAGACGACCTCCGACATGCTTCCCGAGCGCACGTCGAACGCCAGGATGCTGAGCCGCTGGGCGGCCGCGGCAGGCGCCGCGCCCACGAGCAGGCACAGAAAAACGACCACCGGCGCGATCCCGCGAACCATCCATGGGAGTGTGCCAGCCATTGCTAACCTCCGCAGGACTCTTTCGAAGAGCCAATGAGAAATGCCGCCAACCGGAGGCGGCGCTGAAAGGAACAGCATGAATGAAGTAAGCGCTCAGGCGCACCGCGTCTCGGTCGAGGTCGGAGGCACCGAGGTTACGTTCGAGACCGGGAAGCTCGCCAAGCAGGCGAGCGGGGCAGTGGTGGTTCGGGCAGGGGACACGATGGTTCTCTCCACCGCCACTGCAGGAAACCTTCGCGACGTCGACTTCCTACCGCTCACGGTGGATGTCGAGGAGCGCATGTACGCCGCGGGCAAGATCCCCGGCAGCTTTTTCAAGCGCGAGGGTCGCGCGGGCGAGAAGGGAACCCTCACCGCCCGCATGATCGACCGTCCGCTGCGCCCGCTCTTCCCCAAGGGCTGGAGGCGCGAGACACAGCTTGTGTCGCTCCCGATGTCGGTCGACCACGTCAACCCCTACGACATCCTCGCGATGAACGGCGCCAGCGCCGCGCTGATGGTGTCGGACATCCCGTTCCCCGTGCCGGTCGGCGCAGTGCGCGTCGGCAAGGACGAGGAGGGCGGGTTCGTGGTGAACCCCGAGGAGGAGTCGCTGCTCGAGACCGACCTTGACCTGGTCGTGGCCGGCACCGAGGAGGCCATCCTGATGGTCGAGGCGGGCGCCAACGAGGTGTCCGAGGCCGAGATCCTCGACGCGCTCGACATCGCCCACGCCGAGATCAAGAAGCTCTGCCAGGCGCAGCGCGACCTGCAGCGGATCGCCGGCAAGGAGAAGCAGGAGGTCGAGGTCCCGAAGGTCAACGAGGAGCTTCTCCGTCAGGTGCAGGACCGCTTCGGCGAGGAGCTCGTCCAGGCGACCGTGGTCGAGGACAAGCTCGCCCGCCAGGACGCCACCAAGCAGGTCGAGGAGCAGGTGCTCGAGGCGTTCACGCCCGAGGCCGACTCCCCGGACTACGCGGAGGCTCGCGCCGCCGCGCAGATGGCGTTCGACAAGCTCGAGAAGGACATCATCCGCCGCCGCATCGCGGTGGACAAGAAGCGGCCCGACGGTCGCGCAGCCGACGAGATCCGGCCGATCTCGATCGAGGTGAAGGTGGCCCCGCGCGCCCACGGCTCGGCCCTGTTCACGCGCGGCCAGACGCAGGCGCTCTCGGTTGCGGCGCTCGGCACCACGCGCGAGGAGATGAGGCTCGACACGCTCGGTCTCCAGACCGCGAAGCGCTACTTCCACCACTACAACTTCCCGCCGTTCTCGGTGGGCGAGGCCGGCTTCATGCGCGGCCCGAAGCGCCGTGACATCGGCCATGGGGCGCTCGCGGAGCGGGCGCTCGTGCCGGTCATCCCGTCCCAGGAGGACTTCCCGTACACGATCCGGGTCGTCTCCGACATCCTCGAGTCGAACGGGTCGTCCTCGATGGCGTCCGTGTGCGGCTCGAGCCTGTCCCTGATGGACGCGGGCGTGCCGATCCGCAAGCCGGTGGCGGGCATCGCCATGGGCCTGATCAAGGAGGGCGACGACTACATCGTCCTGTCCGACATCGCCGGAGTCGAGGATCACCTCGGCGACATGGACTTCAAGGTCGCCGGCACCTCGGACGGCATCACCGCGCTCCAGATGGACATCAAGATCACGGGCGTCACGTTCGACATCCTGCGCGACGCGCTCGAGCAGGCCAAGACCGGCCGCTCGTTCATCCTCGGCAAGATGGCCGAGGTGATCTCGGAGCCGCGTGTGGAGCTGTCGCCCTACGCGCCGCGGATCACCTCGATCCAGATCGAGGTCGACAAGATCGGCATGGTCATCGGCAAGGGCGGCGAGACGATCCGCGCGCTGTCCGAGGAGTACGAGGCCCAGATCGACGTCTCGGACGACGGCACGATCCTCGTCTACGCCGCGAGCGGCGAGCTGGGTGACGCCCTGATCGACCGCATCCGGACGATGACCAAGGAGGTCGAGGTCGGCGACGTGTACACCGGCAAGGTCGTGAAGACCACGACCTTCGGCGCGTTCGTCGAGCTCGCCAAGGGCACCGACGGCCTGCTCCACATCTCGAACATCTCGCCCGGTCAGCGGGCCGAGTCGGTCGAGGACGTCATGAACCGCGGCGACGAGGTCAACGTGCGCGTGGTCGAGGTCGACAAGGAGCGTGGCCGCATCGGCCTGCGCCTCGCCGACGACCCCGAGATCGCCGGCAAGACGGCCGAGGAGCTCGCTGCGGTGGGCACCGGCGACCGTGGCGGCGACAGGGGCGGCGACCGCCGGCCCCGCGCGTGGCGGCCGCGACCGTGACAGCCGCGGACCGCGCAACGGTGGCGGTGGCGGCGGCGGCGGAGATCACCGCCGCGATCGTCGCTAAGGACGACTCCGATGGCCGCTGACGGGCACAAGCTCACCGAGCTCGACTCGGGTGTGAGGATCGTGACCGAGGAAACCTCCTCGGTCCGGTCCGTCGCGCTCGGGTTCTGGGTGCGCGTCGGCTCGCGCAACGAGACGGTCGAGCAGGCCGGGATCTCGCATTTCCTCGAGCACCTGCTGTTCAAGGGAACCGCGCGCTTCAGCTCGACCGAGATCGATCAGATCTTCGACGGGCTGGGCGCGGAGATCAACGCCGGCACCGGCAAGGAGACCACGTCGGTCTACTCGCGCTTCCTCGATCAGCACCTGGACCGCGCCTTCGACGTGATGGCGGACATGGTGCTGCGTCCCACCTACCCGGACATCGAGTCCGAGCGGCAGGTGGTGATCGAGGAGATCGCGATGTACGAGGACGAGCCGTCGGACAAGGTGCACGACGTGCTCTCCGCGGCCGTCTTCGGCGACCACCCGCTGGGCCGCCCGATCATCGGCACCGCCGATGTGATCGCGAACGTGCCCGTGCCCGACATCGCCGCCTACCACGACGGCCGCTACACGGGGCCGAACCTGGTCATCGCGGCCGCGGGGCGAGTGGAGCACGAGCGGCTCGTCGAGATGGTGAGCAAGGCATGCACGGCCGACCCCGGTGAGCCGAACGCCGCTGCGGCGGCGCGAGGCCAACGGGCGGCCGACGGTGCGCTTCCACCAGAAGCAGACCGAGCAGTACCACCTCTGCCTCGGCGCGCCCGGGCTGTCCCGCTCGGACGAGCGGCGCTTCGCCCTGCGGGTGCTGGACACGATCCTCGGCGGCTCGAGCTCCTCGCGCCTGTTCCAGGAGGTACGCGAGAAGCGCGGGCTGGCCTACTCGGTCTACTCCTACGCCAGCCAGTACGTGGACTCGGGTCAGGTGGCGCTCTACGTCGGCACCCGCCCCGATCGCGTGGGCGAGGCGATGGAGGTGATCGGCGACGAGCTGCGCAAGCTTCAGGACAGCTCGGTCAGCGAGGACGAGCTGGTGCGGGCCAAGGAGAACGTGAAGGGCCGCACCGTGCTGGCGATGGAGTCCACGCTGGCGCGCATGAACCGGCTTGGCTCCTCGGTCCTGATGGGAGTCCCGCTGCTGTCGCTCGACGAGATCGTCGCGGCGATCGACGCGGTGAGCCTGGACGACGTGACGGCCCTCGCAAGGGACCTGTTCGTGCCCGAGCGGCTGTCGGCGGCCGGCGTGGGCGGCGACGAGGACACCTTCCTCTCCGCGCTCGAAGCGATCAATCCCACGCTGCTGGCCGCATAATGCGTCCGTGATCAACGTCGCCGTGTCCGGCGCGGCCGGACGGATGGGGCAGACCGTGTGCCACGCGGTCGAGCACGCGGAGGACATGGCGCTCGTCGGCCGGGCGGACCCGCTGCTCGAGCAGCAGCTCCAGGACGTGCTCGGGGACGCCGACGTGGTCGTCGACTTCTCGCAGCCGGACGCCGCGCTTCGCAACGCGCGCGAGTGCCTCGAAGCGGGCGTGCACTGCGTGATGGGCACCACCGGGGCCGACTTCTCGGAGCTCGAGGGCGTGGGCAGCGCGAACCTGTTCATCGCGCCCAACTTCGCGATCGGCGCGGTGCTGATGATGGAGGCGGCCAAGCTGATCGCCCCGCACATGCCCGAGTGCGAGATCATCGAGCTCCACCACGACGGCAAGATCGACGCCCCGTCCGGCACCGCGAAGCGCACCGCCGAGTTGATCGAGGCGGCCGGCGGTCACGTGCACCAGCCGATCCACTCGGTGCGGCTACCCGGGTTCGTGGCGCATCAGGAGGTCGTCTTCGGCGGACTCGGGCAGACGCTCGCGATCCGCCACGACTCGCTCTCGCGCGAATCCTTCATGCCCGGCGTGCTGCTGGCCATCCGGCGTGTGGAGTCGCTCGAGCGCTCGCCCACGGTTGGGTTGGAGCACTTGCTCTAGAGGTACGGAAGTACGGAAGTACGGACCGCAGGCTGTTACGAGCTGACTTTCTCCGTACTCCGTACTTCCGTACTCCGTAGTTCCCGCGCCTTGGTGTCGGCCGCCCCGCCGGCGCCCACGGCCTCAGAGGCAGCCGCGCCCCGCGCCGCGATGTCGGCGTCAAAGGCGCGCTCCACCTCGGGCATGGTCTTGGCCACGTCTCGTTCGACGAACAGCGGGATGAAGTCGCGCATCGCCAGCAGCAGCTTGATCCAGCCGGGGGCGAGCACGCGCCGGGCGCGCTTCTCGATCCCGTTCTCGATCGCATCGACCGCGGCCGACACGGGGTAGGTCTTGGCCAGCGGGCCGCGCATGCGGCCGCGCATCATCCCCGAGGCCGGTGTGGCGTCCGCGCCGGAGACCATCTCCGTGGCGATCCACGAGAAGTACGCCACGCCCACGGCGACTCCGTGATGGGCCACCTCGGCGCGAAGCGAGTCGGCGAACGCCTCCACGCCGGCCTTGCTCGCTGCGTAGGCCGAGAGCACCGGCGCGTGCGCCGCGGCGGCGAGGGACGCCACCGGCAGGATGTAGCCCCTGCGCTCGATCACGTGGGGGAGGCAGGTGCGTACCGTGCGCCAGACGCCAAGGAGGTTCACCTCGATCACGCGCTCCCACGCGGCGGGATCGGTCGACCGCACGAGTCCGCCCGTGGCGATGCCCGCGTTGGCCAGCACCACGTCGATGCCGCCGAAGCGCTCGACCGTGCCTGACACGGCGCGCTCGAGCGCGTCCCAGTCGGTCACGTCGGTCTCGAACCAGATCGCATCAGGACCGCACTGAGCGGCCACCTTCTCGAGCTCCTCGGGCTCGAGCCCCGCCAGGGCCACCCGGGCGCCCTTCGACGCCAGCCGCCGCGCCGTCTCAGCGCCGATGCCGCGCGCCCCGCCCGTGATGAACACCGTCTTCCCGCTGATCGAATAGGTCATGGGCCGGGACCCTAGACGAGGCGATAGCGCCGCGCGACAGCGGCCTGCATCCGCTTCACGTCCGCCGCGACCTTGACCGGCTGGAGCTGTGCGGGCTCGAGCACGCCGAGCGGGAAGCCGTCGTTGTGGGCGGCGCCGATGGCGTTGATGGCCGCCCTGCGCTCCGGGCCGAGGGAGGGGGAGAGGTTGCGCGCCAGCGCGAGGGCGCGCGTCAGCAGCCCGAAGGCGTTCTGGAACTCCTGGGTCCGGCGGGGACCGGCCGGTCGCCGCGGCCGCGGCCGCGTAGGCGGCCTCGCCCTGGCGGACAGGTTGAGGAGCACCTGCGCCGCCACGGTCGGGTCGTTGCGGGCCGCGAGGTCCACGGAGTCGCCGATCGCGGCGTCGAGCAGCTGGCCCTGGACCAGGCCCATCCGGTTCGTGACCTGCAGCGGCGCCTCCTTGGCGGCGATCTGACCGGCGATCACGCCGAAGGCGGCGTTGATCTCGCGGTCGAGCACCGGGTCCTGGCGGCTGACCGGGCCGGTGAGCGTGGTGTAGCCCGCCTGCGCCGCGTTCATGTGCGCTCTGCGAGTCGGCCAGCCGGCCGGCGCCGTACAGCGACGACGCGACCACGAGCTGCGCGCGCATCTCCTCTGCGGTCTGCGCCGCCTCGATGTCCGACGCGGGATGGCGGAGCGTGGGCGGGCCCGAGGGGGATCGGCGTCGCTATGGCTCGTGCCGCCGCAGGCCGCGAGCAGCAGCGACGCGGCGAGGGCCGCCCCTAGCGCCCTCTTGGTCAAGCCGCCGAGCGCTTGGCGTCGCTGTTGCGCAGGGAGCGCGGCACGACGAAGCGGATGCCCGAGCGCTGCTCGTCGATCGAGCAGGTCTTGTTGTCGATCAGACCGCGCTGCTTGGCGCCGGGGACGAGCAGCATCTGGTTGACGTAGCCCTCCTGGCCGCGCTTCGGCGTGATGAACCACAGGTAGCCGGTGTCGCGCAGCCGCGGGCGATAGCTCTCGAAGGCCTCCTCGGCCTCCTCGAGCGACTGGACGGCGACGATGGCCGCCGTCGAGCTCGCCGGAGCGCACCAGGCCCGCGCCCGAGCGTGTCCTTGACGTCCCGGCGCAGGCCAGAGCCCACGTCGCCGGTGATCTCGACGCGCTCTGAGGGCTTTACGCCCAGCTTCTGAACGGCGCTGCGGTGGTTGTAGTTGGTGGCTTGGGCCATCTGGGGGGCGGCTGAATTATGCCTGTCCCACAGGATAGGTCGCCCAGACAGCCCCAATCTGCACATGCCACGGGGATAGGGCGGCCGAAGTCACCCAAAAGGGGTCAATTGAGCGGTTGCAGGCCACGGCCGCTCAGATCGTCCATGCGCCTGGGATAATCCCCGCGTGGAACTCGGAGGGATCCTCACGGCCATGGTCACCCCGTTCGACGCTCGCGGGCGTGTGGACGAGGACGGATTCGTCACGCTGCTGCACTATCTGCTCGAGCACGGCAGCGACGGCGTGGTGGTCGCGGCCACCACCGGCGAGGCGCCGACGCTGAGCGACGACGAGAAGGTCGCGGCTCTGGGAGCTCGCGGTCGCGGAGGCGGGCGACGCCCTCGTGATCGCCGGCAGCGGGACCTACGACACCGCGCACTCGATCCATCTCACCGAGAAGGCGACCGAGGCCGGCGTCGACGCGGTGCTGCTGGTCACGCCCTACTACAACAAGCCCAACAGGCGCGGCCTGCTCGCCCACTTCGGCGCGGTCGTCGGGCGCCACCGACCTGCCGGTGGTGATCTACAACATCCCCTCGCGCGCGGTGATCGACCTGCCGAACGACCTCCTGCTGGAGCTGGCGCAGACGATCCCCAACGTGTCCGCCGTGAAGCAGGCTCGCTTCGAGGACGTGACGCCGATCGACGGGATGGACCTCCTGGCCGGCAACGACGACATGCTCGCCGCCGTGCTCGACATGGGCGGCAGCGGCGGGATCCTGGTGGCGTCGCACGTCGTCGGGCCGGAGATGCGCCGCATGATCGACGAGCCGGACGCCCGCCAGGAGATCCACGAGTCGCTGAGGGACGTCTTCGAGGCGATGTTCGTCACGAGCAGCCCGGCGCCCGTGAAGGCGGCGCTGAACATGCTCGGCGTTCAGGTCGGCGGCCCGCGGCTGCCGCTGGTCGAGGTGTCCGCTGACGAAGCCGCGGTGGTTCGCGGCGTGCTGGAGCGGCACGGGTTGCTGAGCGCGGTTTGAGCGGCACCCTCCGTGTTCTGCCGCTGGGCGGACTCGGCGAGATCGGCAAGAACATGATGGTCGTCGAGTACGACGGCCGGATCGTGGTCGTGGACACCGGGCTGATGTTCCCCACGCCCGACCAGCTCGGCATCGACCTCGTCCTGCCGGACTTCAGCTACCTGCGCGAGCGGGCGGCCGACATCGAGGGCATCGTGCTCACCCACGGGCACGAGGACCACGTGGGCGCGCTGCCGTTCGTGCTCCGGGAGATCGGCGCCACCGCGGTCCCGAACATCTACGGCGGCCCGCTGACGGTGGCGATGGTCCGCTCCAAGCTCGACGAGCACAAGCTCACCGACATGCCGCTCTACGAGGTGGAGGCGGGGGAGAGCTTCGAGTGCGGCCCGTTCGGGATCGAGATGGTGAAGATGGCCCACTCGATCCCCGATTCGCTGGCGGTCGCGCTCACCTGCGACCTGGGCACGACGCTCGTCACCGGCGACTACAAGTTCGACCAGACGCCGGTGGACGGCATCCCGGCGGACGTCGGGCGCCTGGCCGAGCTCGGCCGCGAGGGGCTGCTGCTGCTCTGCGGCGACTCGACCAACGTGCTCCGCCCCGGCGTGGCCGACTCGGAGTCGAGCGTCGGGCCGCACCTCGAGCAGGCGCTCTCGCGCTGCGACGGCCGCGTGATCGTGACCTGCTTCGCGTCGAACATCCACCGCGTCCAGCAGGTGGTGGACGCGGCGGCGGCGCTCGGCCGCAAGGTGTCGCTGGTGGGCCGCTCGATGCGCAAGAACGTGAACATCGGGCGCACGCTCGGCCACATCCACATCCCCGAGGGGATGCTCGTGCCGGTGCGCGAGATCGAGGACTATCCCGAGCAGAAGCTCGTGGTGATCTCGACCGGCAGCCAGGGCGAGCCGCTGTCGGCGCTGCGACGGATGGCGCACGGCGACCACCCGCAGGTCGAGCTGCACGCCGGCGACACGGTCATGTTCTCCGCCACGCCGATCCCGGGCAACGAGCGCGCGGTGAACGAGACCATCGACCGCATCTACCAGCTCGGCGCCGACGTGATCACGCCCCAGGACGCTCCGATCCACGCCACCGGCCACGGCTGCGCGGAGGAGCTCAAGCTGATGATCAACCTCACGCAGCCGCGCTACGTGCTGCCGGTCCACGGCGACTACCGCCGCCTGCGCGCACACGCGGAGCTGGCCGAGGCCGTCGGCGTGGACCCCGACGACATCTTCCGCGGCGAGAACGGCCATGCCGCTCGAGATCACCGAGCGCAGCGCACGCTTCGGCGAGCCCGAGCAGGCGGGCATGATCTTCGTGGACGGGGTCGACGTGGGCGACATCGAGGACGTGGCCCTGCGCGACCGTCGCATGCTGTCGGCCGACGGCATCTTCATCGTGGTGGCGACGATCTCCGAGCAGGACGGGCGCTCGGTGGCGCCCACCCGAGATCATCTTCCGCGGCGTGCCCTTCGCCGACGACGCGGACGGCCTCATCGAGGCGATCCGCGAGGCCGTGGAGGAGTCCCTCGAGCGCTCCGCGGAGGAGGAGATCCGCGAGATCTCACTGCTGCAGAGCCATCTGCACGACGACGTGGCGAAGTTCGTCTACGGGCGGCTGAAGCGGAGGCCGATGGTGTTGCCGGTAGTCGTCGAGGTTTGATCTGCTGCAGTCGATGGGTTGGCAGTTTGCAGTTGGCAGTTTGCGGCTTAGTTCGGGCGTCTGATCAAGCCGTTCAGCGCTCGCGCGATCTCGTGAATCCGGTCGCTGGTGCCCGGTTCGATTAGTCCTCTGGCTTCGGCCCTGATGAGCCAGTGCTCAGCCTCGTAGCAGCGAGCCGCGTGCGATCAGCAGGAGACGGCGCTTGTCCGGCTCGTGCCATCGACCGGTGGACTCGGCGATGTTCGCGCCGACCGAGTCAGCGGCTCGGATCAGCTGGACGCCGAGAGTCCACTGCTCGAGCTGCGGAAATCCGCCGGCCATGCGGTGCACGTCATCGCCGAGTTCCACGGCGAGTCGATAGCCGGCGAGCTGACGGAAATTGCTGCCCATGCCGACCTAAGACGATCCACGCCGAGGGCTTCGGCCCCGGCCGAACGACAACTGCCAACTGCCAACTGCCTCAGCTATGCAAGCAGCTGCGCTTCCTCCGCCACGCCACCTCGGCCGCCGGCAACCTGACCACAAACCGCGCCCCACCGCCGGCCGGGCTCTCCAGCGTCACCGAGCCGCCGTGGCCCTCGGCCACCGCGCGCACGATCGCCAGGCCGAGGCCGCTGCCTCCGCCGGGGCTGGCCCCGGCGTCGCCGGCGCCGCGGACGAAGCGCTCGAAGATGCGGTCGCCCAGGTCGGGTGGGACGCCGGGCCCGTCGTCCTCCACGGTCAGCACCACGCTGCCGTCCTCGCGGTGCACGCCCGCGCGGACGTTGGTGCCGGGCGGCGTGTGCGAGACCGCGTTGCCGATCAGGTTGAGGGTGAGGCGGTGGAGGTCGTCGGGCACGCCCTCCACGGTCAGGGCGCCGGAGTCCACGTCGACGCTGAGCTCGTGGTCGACAGCGGTGGGCGCCAGCTCGGCCGCCGCCTCGCGGACAACCGAGCCCATCTCCACCGGCTCGCGGCGCGACTGGCGGCCCGCGTCGGCCCGCGCGAGCAGCAGCAGGTCCGCCACCAGCCTGCGCATCCGGTGCGACGAGCGCAGCGCCGAGGCGGCGATCTCCCTGTCCTCGCCGGCCAGGCCCGCCTCGAGCAGCTCGAGGTTGGTGAGGATGCTGGTCAGCGGCGTGCGCAGCTCGTGCGAGGCGTCGGCGACGAACTCGCGCTGGCGGTTGAGGGCGGCCTCGCTCTCGTCCTGCGCGGCGTCCAGCGCCGCGAGCATCTCGCTGAGGGTGCGCGCGAGGTCGGCGACCTCGTCGTCCGCCTCGGGTTTCGGCAGGCTCACGCCGGGGTCGCGCGTGCGGGCGATCTCCTTCGCCGCGCTGGTCAGCCGGGCGACGGGCGACATCGCGCGCCGGGCCACGGCGAGCCGGCGAGCAACGCGAGGCGCGGTGCCGCCGAGCACCCCGAGGAAGAGGAAGAAGCGCACTCGGCTGATCGTGTGGTCGAGGTCCGACTGCGGCTTCCCGAGCTCGATGTAGGCGATGACCTGACCGTCGGCGGTGAGCGGGACGGACGTGACGCGGTAGCCCCCGACCTCGTGGACGCCGCCCCGCGGCGGCCCGAGCTCGACCACCTTCGGGACGGACATGAGGGGAGCGCCGTAGCCGTCGAGGAGCCTGATCACCGCGCCGCCGGATGCGGCTGCCTCGGCGATCTGGCGGTTGAAGGTGATGACGCCGGCGGAGTTGTAGTCGGGGGCGAGGTGGTTCTGGAGCTGGGTGGCCGTGAGGCGCAGGTCGCGATCGAAGTCGGAGCGCATGCGGCTCACGGTGACCGCCTCGACGATCACCGCGAACAGCAGCAGGATCACGAACGTGAGGCCAGCTGAGGTGACCGCCAGCCGCCAGCGGACGGGTAGCCGGTCGAAGCGCTTGGCGAGCCGCCTCATGGAGCGCGCAACACGTACCCCGAGCCGCGAACCGTGTGCAGGACACGGGGTTCGCCGCCGGCCTCGAGTTTGCGCCGCAGATTGGAGATGAACACGTCGACCGTGTTCGTCTCCACGAGCACCTGGTATCCCCAGACCTGCTCCAGCAGCGCTTCCCTCGTGACCACGAGCCGCTCGTTGCGCATCAGATACTCGAGCAGCTCGAACTCTCGGGACGTGAGCTCGAGCGGGCGGTCCATGCGCAGCACCTCGCGCGTGTCGGGATTCAGGCGCAGATCCCCGACGACCAGGAAGGCACTTCCGCGCGGCGGGCGCCGCCTCAGCAGCGCGCGCAGGCGGGCGAGCAGCTCCTGCCGCTCGAAGGGCTTGACGAGGTAGTCGTCGGCGCCGGTGTCGAGACCCTCGACGCGCGACTCCAAGCCGTCGCGCGCGGTGAGCATCAGGATCGGGACGTCGCTCGAATCCCGCAGCCGCCGGCAGACCTCGATGCCGTCCAGACGCGGGAGACCGAGATCCAGCACCACGGCGTCGGGCTCGAACAGAGCCGACTCCTCGAGCGCGGCCACGCCGTCTTCGGCCAGCCGCACGTCGTAGCCCTCGAGCCGCAGCGAGCGGCGAAGAGCGCCGCCGATTTCGGCGTCGTCTTCCACCACCAGGACCCGCGGCTTCTGTGCCATTAAATGGATGGTATTTGGAGCGGACCGCCCGCTCGCGCAGCTTTAACCCGGCTTTACCCCGTGGGATTCGGTCTTTGGGGCGGGGGAGGGTCACGCGTTTCGCTGTCGAAGAGTCCCTCGCTAGCCATGGCAAGCCGCCGACGCCCCAAGAAGAGAGCTCGTGCCGCGCGCGGGATCGACCTGCGCGAGATGCTCCAGATGCCGCGAATGCCGCAGCTGGAACAGCATCAGCTCGACCTGATCGGGCTCGGGCTGGTGGCGCTGGCGGCGTTCTTCACGTTCGTCTTCTACCTGGGCTGGGACGGCGGGAAGCTCGGCGGCTACATGGCCGACGGCTTCATCTACCTGTTCGGCGGCGTTGCATACCTGGCGCCGATCGCCCTCTTCGGCACCGGCGCGGTGCTGGTCCTGCGGCCGATGCTGCCCTCTGTGAAGCCGTTCAAGGCGGGCGCCGGCTGCATCCTCGTCGGCGCTCATGCTCGGCCTGGCGGCGCGGCTCGTTCGGCATCGGGCCGGCCGTGCCCGAGCGCGTGGGCTACTTCCACGCCGCCTACTTCCGCGAACACGGCGGCCTGGTCGGCGAGACCACTGTACTGGGTCACGCACACGCTGTTCCAGCAGTTCGGCACCGACATCTTCTTCCTGTTCCTGATGATGGGTGGCGCCCTGCTGCTCACCGGCGCCTCCGTCGCCGGCATCGTGCGCGCCACCAGTGAGAGCCTGACGAGCACCACTCGCCGCGTGAAGCAGTCCACCAGCGAGTTCGCCGCGATCGTGACGGGCCGCCCGGCCAGCGAGTCCGAGCCGCTCGCACAGCCGCCGCTCTCGCACCAGGAGCCGATCGACGAGGGCCCGCCCGAGGTGGAGCCGGTCGTCCGCGCCACGCACGTGGAGGCCCCCGCGCTTGACGGCGAGCGCCGCTATCCGGATCTCTACGGTCACGACGAGGACGAGGACCAGACGATCGACCAGCCGGCCGAGGACGAGGCGGAGCTCGAGGACGACGTGGCCGCCGGCGTCGCCGCGGTGAAGCAGCCGCGCCCGCCGCAGCAGGACGAGCTGACGCCGCAGGGCAACCGCCGCTCCGCCGTGACCGAGGCGGACGACCTCGAGTACAAGGCTCCCGCCGACGACCCTGCTGAAGCGCTCGAACGGTGCCGCCAAGGTCGACACGAGCGCCCAGGAGCGCACGGGCGCGCAGCTCGTGGAGGCGCTCGGGCACTTCGGGGTGGAGTCGCAGGTGGTCGGGACCGTCGCCGGCCCGCACGTGACCCGCTACGAGCTGCGGCTGGCGCCCGGCATCAAGATGTCCAAGGTCAGCGCCCTCAAGGACGACCTCGCCTACGCGCTGGCCGCCGACGGACGTGCGCATCCTCGCGCCGATCCCCGGCAAGCAGGCGGTGGGCGTGGAGGTGCCGAACGCGGTGCGCCGCATCGTCCACCTCGGCGACGTCTTCCAGGACGCGCCCAAGGGCTGGTCGCCGCTCACCGTCTGGCTGGGCAAGGACATCGCCGGCAAGGCGATCGGCACCGACCTCGCCAAGCAGCCGCACGTGCTCGTGGCGGGCACGACCGGCTCGGGCAAGTCGGGCTGCGTGAACGCGATGCTGTCCTCGATCCTGCTGCGCGCCACGCCCGAACGAGGTGCGGCTGGTGCTGGTGGATCCCAAGCAGGTCGAGCTGAACCACTACGAGAACATCCCGCACCTGCTCACGCCCGTGGTCACGAGCCCGCGGCTGGCGGCGAACGTGCTCTCCAACCTGATCAAGGAGATGGAGGAGCGCTACTCGATCATGAGCCGCGCCCGGACGCGCAACCTGGTGGAGCTGAACCAGATGCGCGTGAAGGAGGGCGAGCGGCCGCTGCCCTACATCCTGTGCGTGATCGACGAGCTGGCCGACCTGATGATGGTCGCTCCGGGCGAGGTCGAGGACTCGATCATCCGCCTGGCGCAGAAGTCGCGCGCGGTCGGCATCCACCTGCTGCTCGCCACCCAGCGCCCGAGCGCGGACATCATCACCGGCATGATCAAGGCCAACGTGCCGGCACGGATCGCCTTCGCGGTCTCCTCACAGACCGACTCGCGCGTGATCCTCGACCAGAACGGCGCCGAGTCGCTGCTCGGGCAGGGCGACATGCTGTTCCGGCCGGCGTCCGAGTCGCGCGGGGCGCGCATCCAGGGCGCGTACATCACCGAGGAGGAGATCGAGAAGATCACCGCGCACTGGGCCAAGCAGGGCGAGCCGGAGCTCCACGAGGAGCTGCTCGAGGCGGTGGAGGGCACGGCGCGACGACGCCGATCGCGACTTCGACCCCGACGCCGACGACCTGCTCGGCGAGGCGATCGCCACCGTCGTCCAGCTCGGGCAGCGCCTCCACCTCGATGCTCCAGCGCCGCCTGCGCATCGGCTACACCCGCGCCGGCAGGCTGATCGACATGATGGAGCGCCGCGGCGTGATCTCGGGCTACGAGGGCTCCAAGGCGCGTCAGGTGCTGATCACCGAGGGTGATCTGCCGCGCGTGCTCGATGCGCTTGATGAGCCTGTAGGCGCGCCCGCGGACTAGTTGCAGTTGACAGTTGACAGCGCTGCACGGACGAGCGGCAGCGCTGGTCGAGCGGAACTGTCAACTGCAGACTGTCAACTGCAGCCTGGCCTGTGCCCTGCGCACGTTTGTACTACACAATGTGCCGATATGCCTCAGGCGATCGGCGACACGCTTCGCGAGGCGCGAATGCGCCAGAAGATCGACATCACCGAGATCGAGTCGAAGACGAAGATCCGGGCGAAGTACCTGCGTGCGATGGAAAACGAGGAGTTCGACCTCCTCCCGGGCAGCACGTTCGTCAAGAGCTTCCTGCGCACCTACGCCGAGGCGCTCGGGCTGGACGCCGCACCGGCTGGTGGAGGAGTACCGCTCCCAGTACGAGCCGCGTGACGACTCGGACCTGCCGCCGCTCAGCTCCCAGGCGGGCGCCGCCAGGCGGCGCAACGCCCGCTACGAGCGCCGTCCGCGGCGAGGGCGGACCGCTGGCGATCCTCGGCGGTGCTGGCGCTGGTGATCGTGGTGCTCGTGATCGTCGGGATCCTCAGCCCGTCGGGCAACAACGACAAGAAGGCCACAGCCGCCACCACGACCACGAGGACGACCACCCAGAGCACGAAGACGGGGCAGACGACCCCCGCCAAGCCCGCCGCCACGCGGGTGGCCGTGCGGGTGGTCCCGTCGGTGCCGACCTACGTCTGCGTCGACCGGGGGGCCGGCACCGCCGGTGGTCTTCGAGGGCACGATCTCCTCCGGCAAGAGCTGGCGCGGCCGCGCACATCCGCATGAACCTGGGGAAGACCTCGGTGACGGTGACGGCCAACGGCAGGCACGTGCCGCTGGCGGTGGGTCCCGACCCCGCGGGCCTCGACTTCACCCCGCACGGCCACAGGAACATCCCGGTCGGCAAGCGACCCTGCGCATGAGCGTCCGGGCGGGGATCGTCGTGACCGGCACGGAGGTGCTGAGCGGCAAGGTCAGCGATCGCAACGGCCCCTGGCTGGCCGACCGGCTGTTCGAGCTCGGGATCGACCTGGCCCACATCACGATCGTCGGGGACCGGCCGGAGGACATGGAGGCTCAGCTGCGCTTCATGGCCGACCAGGGCGTGGAGCTGATCGTGACGACCGGCGGCCTCGGCCCGACCGCCGACGACCTCACGGGCGAGGTGGTGGCCCGCTTTCAGGAGCGGCCGCTCGAGCTGAGCGCGGAGATGGAGGCGAAGATCGCCGAGATCCTGAAGCCGCTCATGCGCCGCTTCGACCACCTCGATCCGGACGCCGTGATGGCGGCCAACCGCAAGCAGGCGCTGGTGCCCGACGGGGCCACGACGATCGATCCGGCGGGCACGGCGCCGGGGCTGGTGGTGCCGCCCCCGGACGGCCGCGGCGGCCCCACGGTGGTGGTGATGCCGGGCCCTCCACGCGAGCTGCACTCGATGTGGCCGCTCGCGGTGGAGACGGCCGCGTTCCAGGACGCGGTGGCAGGGCGCACCGTCTACGAGGAGCGGATGTTGCGGCTGTTCGGGATCCCCGAGTCCGAGATCGCCGAGACGCTGAGGGTGGCCGAGGACGCGGTGGAGTCGTTCGCGAAGGTGGAGATCACGACCTGCCTGCGCCGCGGCGAGGTGGAGGTGACGGCCCGCTACGAGCCGGACGGCGCGGAGGCCTGGGCCGCGATCGAGGAGCTGATCGCGGAGCGCCATCCGCGCGCGCTCTTCTCGCGCGACGGCAAGCGGATCGACGATCAGGTGGCCGAGCTGCTCACGGGGCGCTGGGTGGCGGCCGCCGAGTCGTGCACGGGCGGCCTGCTCCTGGCGCGGCTCACCGAGCGACCCGGGGCGTCGGCCTACGTGGCGGGTGGGGTCGTCTCGCTACTCGAACCAGGCGAAGAGCGACCTGCTGGGCGTGGACCCCGCGCTGATCGAGACCCACGGCGCGGTTTCGCCCGAGGTGGCGGAGGCGATGGCCGACGGCGCCCTCGAGCGCTTCGGCGCAGACGTGGCGGTGTCGATCACCGGGGTCGCGGGTCCGGGCGGCGGCACCGAGGCGAAGCCGGTCGGCTACGTCTGCTGGTGCGTGAAGTCGTCGAACGGGGCCAAGCTGGCCCGCGACGTGCGCATTCCCGGGGACCGCGCCGAGATCCGCGATCGCTCCACCACGGTGGCCATGCACCTCCTGCGCCGGGCCCTGACGGGTGACGAGGCGCCCTTCTGACGAGGGCGGCCGCGGACGGCCGGGCTCGCCACGGGCGCGGCTGTTCCTGGCGCTGGACCTGCCGCGCGGCGACGCGCGACGCCCTCGTCGCGTGGCGCGAGCGGGCGCTGGAGGGGCGAGCCGACCTGCGGCCGGTGGCGCCCGAGGCGCTGCACGTCACGCTCGTGTTCCTCGGCTACCTGCCCGAGAAGGAGATCGGGCGAGTGGCGAGCCACGGCCTTCGAGGCGCTCGAGGGCCTATCGCCGCCCCGTCTGGCGCGTGACCGGCGTGAAGCCGCTCCCGCCGCGCTCCCCGCGTCTCTTCGCGCTCGACCTCGCGGACGACCAGGGCCGGGCCACGGCGCTGCATTCGGCGGCCTCGCAGGCGCTGGCCGGCGCGCGCCTCTACAAGCCCGAGAAGCGTCCGTTCTGGCCGCATCTGACCTTCGCCCGCGTCAAGCGGGGCGCGGATCCCCCAGCGGCGCTGGATTCCGCCGATCCGCCCGCCGATCCCTTCGACGCGTGCGAGGTGACCCTCTACCGCTCGATCCTGCGGCCCCAGGGCGCCCTGTACGAGCCTCAGGACCGTCTGCGACTGGGTTGATCCCCCGCGCAAGCGGGCGCTCTCGCGCTCAAGGTTCGGTGCGCAGCGACCGATGCAGCCCATGCCCACACCCGAAGAGGGCCTTGCGACGGTTGTCCGGCGCGGCCCGAAGGCAAGAGGAAAAGCATGTTCGATCTGTCGGCTGCGCTTGATCGCGTCACTGAATGGGGAGGCTCCGATCTCCATCTCAAGCACGGGAGCCCGCCGCTGATCCGCCTCCACGGGGAGCTTCAGCCGATTCCGAGCACCAGCGAGCTCACGCCCGAGGAGACCGAGCGCGCGCTCGAGCAGATGCTCACCGAGCCGTCCAAGCTGCAGGAGTTCGACGCGAGGGCGAGGTCGACTTCTCGTACGAGCATCGCGGCGAGCGCTGTGCCCGTTTCCGCGTCAACGCCTTCCGCCAGCTCGGCGGCACCTCGCTCGTGTGCCGCGCGATCCCGGATCACATCCGCTCGATCGAGGAGCTCGCGCTGCCGCCCGTGATCGCCGAGCTCGCCCAGGAGGAGCGCGGCATCGTGCTCGTCACCGGCACCACCGGCTCGGGCAAGACGACCACGATCGCGGCCATGATCGACCTGATCAACTCGACCAAGTCGCGCCACATCGTGACGATCGAGGATCCGATCGAGTACCTGCACCGCGACAACCGCTCGGTGATCAACCAGCGCGAGGTCGGCACCCACACCGTGTCGTTCGGGCGCGCCCTGCGCCGGGTGCTGCGCCAGGACCCGGACGTGATCGTGATCGGCGAGATGCGTGACGAGGAGTCGGTCCAGACCGCGATGTCCGCGGCAGAGACCGGTCACCTCGTCTTCTCGACCCTGCACACGCTCGACGCCGCCGAGACCGTGAACCGGATCGTCGATCTCTTCCCGAGCCATCAGGAGCAGCAGGCGCGCGCGATGCTCGCCGGCACCCTGAAGGGCATCGTGTCCCAGCGGCTCGTGCCGACCTCCGACGGCCGTGGGCGGGTGGTCTCCTGCGAGATCATGCGCATGACCGGCCGCGTGGCCGACATGATCATCAGGCCCGAGGAGACCGCTCACCTCAGCGAGGCGATCGCCGAGGGCGCCTACTACGGCATGCAGACCTTCGATCAGGCGCTGCTCGCGCACGTCCAGAACGGCCGCATCTCGATGGACGATGCGATGGCGGCCGCAAGCCAGCCGCACGACTTCAAGCTGCTCGTCGCGGCCAACGGCCAGCGGGCCGCCGGCGAGTTCGTGTCCGCCGCCCAGCGCGGCCGCGTCTAGCCGCTCCGCTCCAGGTCGAGCCTGCGTGCCGGCTGCTCGGCGAGCAGCGCGAGCGCGACGGCCGGGAACAGCCAGACCGTGTAGAGGTAGGTCCAGTTGGTCGCCCCCAGCTGAAGGGCGGCGAGGATCGCGCCCGCTCGCGGCGACGAGTCGCGCGGGTTCGGCCGCCAGCCGGCGGGCGTTCAACGCCGCCCAGACCACGCCCGCGACGGTCGCGGCCTGAAACACATGCCCGAGCGTGTTCGCGCCGAGCAGCTCCCACGCCGACTGGAGCGTGCCGCGGCCGAGCTGGAAGCCGACCGCGTCGACCATCTTCCCCGGCGCGCGTGGGGCCGCCCATGACGAGCAGCCAGGCGCCCAGCAGCGCGCTGAGGCCGCACACGGCCGACGCCGAGCGCAGCAACGGGCGCCCGCGCGTGCGAGCGAGCCAGACGGGAAGCAGCGCCAGGGGCGCCAGCTTGATCCAGGCGCCGGCCGCCAGCGCCAGGCTGGAGCGGCCCGGGCGGCTCGCGAGCGTGAGCGCGCCGGCGACCGCGGCGGCCAGCAGCAGGTCGTTCGTCCCCGCGGCGACCGCGATCGCCACCGGCGGGAAGCACAGCCAGGCGAGCACCATGCGCGGACCGGAGCGTCTGAGCGTCGCGGCCACCAGCAGCGCCGCCGCGAGCGCGACCAGCACGGCTCCGCTGGTGTCGTCGAAGGCGTCGCGGACGGGGGACACAGCCGCGGCGGGGATGTAGGCGATGTAGTTGAGGAGCGGGTAGGTGTCGCCGTGCACGACGTCGGTCGGCATGTGCCCGTACGGAAGCGTGCCGTGCAGGAGCAGGGTCGCGCCCGCGCTCGAGGCGTAGCCCACGTCGATCGCCCCGGGTGAGCCCACCGCGATCGCGCCCAGGAGCAGCGCTGTGGCCGCGATCGCGTAGGTGAGGAAGCGTGCGCTCTGCTGCGCGGGGGAGACGGGCGGTGAGGTGGTCGTAGAGGGGCGTGGACCGTCGCGCTGAGCTGCCCGGCGCCTCGCGCGGCGCGCCAGACACAGCGCCCGCACAGGTAGGCGAGCGGCGGATAGCCGGACAGGACGCTCAGGGCGAACAGCTGGTGATCGCCGGCGACGATCGGCAGGCCGAACGCGAGCAGCGCCAGCACGTCGAGCGTGCGCAGGCTCAGCAGCGGCAGCGTGAGCGTCGCGATGAGGAAGCAGAGCGCGAGCAGCCCCAGCACCCATGGGCTGTCGCTCGTGCGAGAGCCGTAGCGGGGCGTGCCAGGGTCGAAGAGCTGGACGTTCTCCACGCGCCCGGCGCCGTCAACCGCAGCCACGGCCCGGATGCGGGAGCCGTCGAAGAAGGCCACGCGGTCGCTTGTCGAGTCGAGCCGCGTCACGCGGTAGCGGTCGTAGCCGTGGCGCCCGAGCTGCTTCGCAAGCGTGCCGTCGCGAAGAGCCGCCTGGGCGGCGGCCCGCGCGGGCACCGGAAGGCGCTCGCCGCCCCGATCCAGGACGAGCAGGGCGGTTGAGGCGGCCAGGAAGACGGCGATTGCGATGGCCGCGGCGAAGCGAGTGGGCATTGTGTTCTGTATCGGCGGCCGGCCCCCGGCGATTAACCCTCACGACAACGTTGCGAAGAGCTTGCAAATCCGTTGCGGAAGGGTCTGGAAAACCGTCCGATCGCGTCCGTAGCCTGCGTTTCACTCTCGAAGAACGCGAGGAGCACCCAACATGATGGATTCGGACACTGAAAAGGCCTTGAAGGCCCGCGATTCCGCGCTGAACGGCGCGCTCACTCAGATCGAGCGCCAGTTCGGGCAGGGATCGATCATGCGAATGGGCGACGCGGATGCGGCCGTGAAGGTTCCGGCCATCCCGTCGGGCGCCCTCTCGCTGGACATCGCGCTGGGCGTGGGTGGCTTCCCGCGCGGGCGCATAGTTGAGATCTTCGGCCCGGAGTCATCGGGCAAGACCACGCTCGTCTACCACGTGCTGGCCGAGGCCCAGAAGGCGGGCGGCATCTGCGCCTTCATCGACGCCGAGCACGCCATGGATCCCGAGTACGCGAAGCGCATCGGGCTGGACGTCGACGAGCTGCTGGTCTCACAGCCGGACCACGGCGAGCAGGCGCTCGAGATCGCCGACCTGCTGATCCGCTCCGGCGCGATCGACGTGGTGGCGGTCGACTCGGTCGCCGCGCTCACCCCGAAGGTCGAGCTCGAGGGCGCGATGGGCGACCAGACGGTCGGCCTCCAGGCCCGCATGATGAGCCAGGCCATGCGCAAGCTGGCGGGCAACCTCAACCGCGCCAACACCCTCTGCCTGTTCACGAACCAGATTCGCGAGAAGGTCGGCGTCATGTTCGGCTCGCCCGAGACGCAGCCGGGTGGCCGGGCGCTCAAGTTCTACTCGTCCCAGAGGCTCGACATCCGCCGCATCGAGACGCTCAAGGAGGGCACCGAGGCGGTCGGCAACAGGGTGCGGGTCAAGGTCGTGAAGAACAAGGTGGCGGCGCCGTTCCGCCAGGCGGAGTTCGACATCGAGTACGGCCAGGGCATCTCGGCCGAGGGCTGCCTGATCGACCTCGGGCTCGAGCACGACATCGTGCAGAAGTCCGGCTCGTTCTTCTCCTACGGCGACGAGCGCCTGGGACAGGGCCGCAACAACGTCAAGGCCCACCTGCGCGAGAACCCCTCGACCGCTAAGGAGATCGAGAAGAAGATCTACGACGCGATCGGGATGACCCCGGGGACCGGGGTCCCGGCCGAGGTCGCCGAGATCGACCCGAAGGCGCCGGTGGAGGCAGTCGAGGAGGCTCCGGTGGAGGAGCCGGCCGAGCAAGCGGCGTAGGGGTGTCGGAGGAGGCGAGGGAGCAAGCGCGGCATCCCAGTTTAGGGGCGAGAGAGGGCGGCGAACAAGTATTTCCACCGCCCAGAGGGCCCGCCTGACTTCCAGGCCCTCGCCGCGGTTCAGGCCCGTTTCCGCCGTCGAGGCCTGAGCAGGGCCGACTACACCCTCATGTCGACGGCGACCTCGTACATCTCGACCGCCTGCCGCTGGCCCATCCCGTCCTGCGGCGGGGTCATCGAGTTCAGGGTCTCGTTGCCCTTGCGGAGGTCTTCCTCGGTCTCGTAGAGGCTCACGGCGATCGTGCGCCCGTTGTCCGGATCGATGAGCAGCAGGAATCCCTTCGCGGGCACTCCCTCCGGCGGCCCCGGATCCTGCCTGGGAGCTGATCTCCGCGGCGGTGGTGCGGATCGCGTCGGCCTCCGCGCCCTCCCATTTGGCTACCCGTGCGTACATCGGCGGTTCCTTTCCGTTGGACCTGCCGACACTAAGCGATCCGGAGGGTCAGGCGCGGATCGTCATGCGGGCGACCAGATCCCCCTGAACCTGGAAGCTGAAATGGGACGGGCCGTTGAACCCGTCACCGCCCACGTCGGCGGTGACGGTGGTGGTGTCGCCGCTCGTCTCGACGGCGGTGACCGCGAGCGTGACGTTCACGCCGATGAACTCCGCGTCGCTCCAGCCCTGGATCGCCTCGGCGCCGCGGAACTCGCGGCCCCAGTCGTCGACCACCCCGTGGGGCGTGAAGCAGGCGAGGAAGCCGGGGGTGTCACCCGCGCCTGCGGCCGTCAGGATCGCTTGGACGGGCGGGGGCAGCGTGTCGGTCACGTGCTGGATATGGCCACGCGGCGGCCCGTCTGTCAAATCACGGCGACGAGCGCGCCCTTGCGCCACCCCCGCCACGGGTTTACCCTTTCGCCAGCGGCCGACTCGGTCGCCGTGAGACAAAGAACCAGCAAAACACGCTTTTTTGACGCGGGTTTCCGACATTTTCAGATACTTGACCTCCTGCACCCGGATACGACCAGCGGACGAGCTCGAAAGGAGTTGCAGAGCGCGTCCCTAGTGGTACGCCCGGCGCGCCGCAGGCGCGCCACCCGCCAGAGAAGCACGCTTGGTGTCTTGCGGAGCCGAGACGCACCGCTCGACCTACCTGTGAGGCCGGCGCGTCGCGCGCGCCGCAACGGAGAGGCACCAAGACATGGAGATCCTGCTGGCGGCGGTTGTGGCGGCGGTTGTGGCCGCGGCGGTCGTCGCCCTGACGATGAGGACCCGCACCGAGCGCCTGGCGCCTGTGGGGCCGCGGATCGCGACGCGGGAGAGCGAGCCGAGCGGCGACGGGTCGGCGAGCGACGGCGGCGAGGTCGAGCTGCCGGCAAGACGGGCCGAGATCGCGCGCATCGAGGAGCGCCTGCTCAGCAAGCAGGAGGCGCTCGATCTGCGCCTTGCGGAGCTCGCACGCAAGGAGGAGTCCCTCGAGGACCGCGCGCGCAACCTGGACCGCGAGGCCGAGAAGCTCAAGGCATCCAGGCAGGAGCACGTGCGCGAGCTCGAGCGGGTGGCCGGCCTGAGCGCGGGTCAGGCGCGCCAGATCCTCCTGAAGGAGATCGAGGACGAGCTGCGCCACGACAGCGCCCGCCTCGTGCGTCAGGTCGAGGAGGAGGCCAAGCGGGAAGCCGACCGCCGCGCCCGCAACATCCTCGCGACCGTGATGCAGCGGATGGCGGCGGGCCACGCGGTGGAGACCACCGTCTCGGTGGTCACGCTCCAGTCCGACGATCTGAAGGGCCGCATCATCGGCCGCGAGGGACGCAACATCCGCGCGCTCGAGACGCTGACGGGGATCGACTTCATCATCGACGACACGCCCGGAGCGGTGATCCTGTCGGGCTTCGACGGCGTGCGCCGCGAGATCGCCCGCCTCACGCTCGAGAAGCTGCTCCAGGACGGGCGCATCCATCCGGCCCGCATCGAGGAGGCCTACTACCAGGCCAAGTCGGACATCGACCAGCACATCATGGAGGTGGGCGAGCAGGCCGTGTTCGAGGCCGGCGTGGGCGCCGTGCACCCCGACCTGACCAAGCTCCTCGGCCGTCTCCGCTACCGCACGAGCTACGGCCAGAACGTGCTGGCGCACTCGATCGAGTGCGCTCAGCTGGCCGCGCTCCTGGCGAGCGAGCTGGGCGCGAGCCCCAAGACCGCGCGCCGCGCGGCCCTGCTGCACGACGTGGGCAAGGCGGTGACGCACGAGGTGGACGGCCCGCACGCGCTCGTCGGCGGCGAGATCGCGCGCAAGTGCAAGGAATCCGAGGCCGTCGCGCACGCGATGGAGGCGCACCACAACGAGGTCGAGATGCAGACCGTGGAGGCGGTGATCGTGCAGGTGGTGGACTCGCTCTCCGGAGCGCGGCCCGGCGCCCGTGGCGAGTCGCTCGAGCAGTACGTGTCGCGCCTTCGCCACCTGGAGGAGATCGCGATGCGCCACCCGGGAGTGGAGAAGGTCCATGCCATGCAGGCCGGGCGCGAGGTGCGTGTGATCGTCTGCCCGGGGGATGTGGACGACGACGCCGCCACGCTGCTCTCCCACCAGATCGCCCGCGACGTGGAGAAGGAGCTCGAGTACCCGGGCCAGATCAAGGTCACGGTGATCCGGGAGAGCCGGGCCGTCGACTACGCGAAGTAGGGTCGACGACCCTCCGAGGGCTATCTTCAGGCGCTGTGAAGAGCTACCACGTCACCACGTTCGGCTGCCAGATGAACGAGCACGACTCCGAGCGCATGAAGGGCATGCTCGAGTCGCTCGGCTACAGCGAGGCCGGCTCGCGCGACGAGGCCGACGTGATCCTGTTCAACACCTGCTCGATCCGCGAGACGGCCGACAGCCGCTTCCTCGGGCACCTGGGCGAGGCCAAGCGGCTGAAGTCGGAGGACCCGGAGAAGGTCGTGGGGGTCGGCGGCTGCTGGGCGCAGTCGGTCAAGGACGAGGTGTTCCAGCAGTTCCCGTTCGTGGACGTCGCGTTCGGCCCAGGGCAGATCCCGAAGCTCGCCGAGTTCCTCACCTCCGACAGCCTCACCGCGCAGGGCTTCTTCGAGTTCGAGAGCTTCGCCGGGCACCTGCCGATGAAGCGCGAGCGGCGAGTTCCAGGCCTGGGTGCAGATCTCCGTGGGCTGCAACTGCAAGTGCTCCTACTGCATCGTGCCCTCCACGCGCGGGCGCGAGGTCAGCCGCGACCCCGACGACCTGCTGCGCGAGATCGAGCGCGTGGCCGCCGACGGCGTGCGGGAGGTCACTCTGCTCGGCCAGAACGTGAACTCCTACGGCCGCGACCTGCCGAAGGAGAGCAGAACGAGCTTCTCCGAGCTGCTGCGCGCGATCGACGCGGTGGAGGGGATCGAGCGCATCCGCTACACGAGCCCTCACCCCAAGGACATGCGCGAGGACGTGATCCGCGCGCACGCCGAGCTGCCGGCGTTGTGCGAGCACATCCACCTGCCGCTCCAGTCCGGCTCGAGCCGCATCCTCAAGGCGATGCGGCGCACCTACGATCGCGAGCGCTACATGCAGCGCGTGGCGATGATCCGCGAGCTGGTGCCGGACTGCGCGATCACGACGGACATCATCGTCGGCTTCCCGGGCGAGACCGACGAGGACTTCGAGCAGACGCTCGAGGTGGTGGAGCAGACCCGCTACGACGGTGCCTTCACGTTCATCTACTCGCCCCGGCGCGGCACCGAGGCGGCGGAGCTGGGGGAGCAGGTCCCGCACGAGCTGAAGCGCGAGCGCATGGAGCGCCTCGTGCCGCTGGTGCAGCGCATCCAGGCCGAGCGCGCGCAGCGCTTCGTGGGCCGCACGATGGAGGTGCTGGTTGAGGGGCCGTCGCGCACCGACCCGGACAAGCTGCGCGGCCGCACGCGCCACAACAAGACCGTCAACTTCCCCGGGCTCGCGCGGCCGGGCGAGCTCGCGCAGGTGGAGATCACCGCGGCGACGAGCACCACGCTGGCCGGCGAGGAGCTGCTGCTCTCGCGGGCGCTCGCTTGAGCGCTGAAGTAATCGCGATCTTCGGTCCCACCGGGATCGGCAAGACGGCGGTGGCGATCGAGCTGGCCGACCTCCTGCGCGCTCGCGGCGAGGATCCGGTGGCGATCTCGGCCGACGCCCTCCAGGTCTACCACGGGCTGGAGATCCTGAGCGGGGTCGCAGGCCCCGATGAGCAACAGCGGCTGGAGCACCGCCTGGTCGCGTTCGTGCGCGCCACGAGCGCGTTCTCGGTTGGCGAGTTCATGCCGCTGGCGCACGCGGAGATCGACACCGCGCTGGCCGAGGGGCGGCGGCCGCTCGTGGTGGGGGGCACAGGTCTCTACCTGCGCGCCGCGCTCACGCAGCTCGACCTGCAACCACCGCCGCCCGCGGCGGTGAGGGCGCGCTGGACCGAGGAGGTGGAGCGGCGCGGGCCGGAGGAGCTGCACCAAGAGCTGATGGAGCGCGCGCCCTGGGCGGTGGAGGGGATCGCGCCCGGCGACCGCAGCCGCATCGTGCGCACGCTCGAGCTGCTGGAGATGGGGGAGCTCGAGCCCGGCCCGGCTGGGGGCGGCGACTCCCAGCTGTGGACCGAGGACACGCGGCGGCCGACGCTGCTCGCCGGCCTGACGATGGAGCGCGAGCAGCTGTACGCGCGGATCGACGCCCGCGTGGACGCGATGGTCGCGGCCGGCGCGGCGGACGAGGTGAAGCGCGTGGAGGCCGCCGGCGCCTCGCGCACGGCGCGCAAGGCCCTTGGCTACGAGGAACTGCTCGCCGGCGACGTGGACGCCATGAAGCGCCGCACGCGCCAGTACGCCAAGCGCCAGCTCACCTGGATGAGAAAGCTGGCGGGAGTGCACCAGATCGACGTGACCGGGCGCGAGCCCGGGGATGTGGCCGCGGAGATCTTCGAGCTCAGCGCTCGGCCGACCTAGCCACCGTGCGCAGCAGATCCATGCGCACGAAGCGCATGAACGGCGCCACCAGCAACCAGACCGGGCGAAAGCGCAGCCACGCGCTGCGATCGGTGCACCAGACCCTTATCTCGGTCACGATCTCCGAGCCTCGGTCGTGCTCGCGCACGACCGTCATCACGGCCGCCTTCGCTCGGCCGGGAGGTTCGTATTCCTTATAGTCCGCCGCCGACTCGAAGCTGGCGTATTCGCCCCTTGGCAACCAGAGGCAGCCCGCCACGCCGGAGATCGAGTAGTGGTCGCCCTCCTCCAGCAGCGTGAATATCCCCGACCTGAACAGCTCCCTGAACGTGGTTTGCGCCGGCGGCGCGTGCGGGCCGAGCCGTGCCCCGATCAGCGGGCGCAGGATCCGCGTATCGCTGATGCGGATGCGCCCCGCGGCCTCCCAGAGGCTGTCCGGATCCGCGCGCGACAGCCGCCGCTGCAGCGAGCGTACGTGGTAGTCCGGGAGCCAGGGGTCGAGCGAGGGGGCCAATGAAGTTCGAGAAGTGGCAGGCGCTCGGTAACGACTACATCATCGTCGAGGAGACCGATCTCCCCTTCGAGCTCACAGAGCCTCGCATCCGCCGTCTCTGCGCGCTGCACACGGGCGTGGGCTCCGACGGCGTGCTGCTGCTGTCGGAGGCCGGTGAGCGGGCACGTTGCGCGCCTGCGGATCTTCAACCCGGACGGCTCGGAGGCCGAGCTGTCGGGCAACGGCGCGCGCGAGGCGATCCTCTACCTGCGCAAGGCGGGCTGGACGGATCGGGACGAGTTCTCGCTGATCACAGCGGCCGGGGAGATCCGCCCGCAGATCACCGGACCGCACACGTGCAGGGTGGACATGGGCCGCGCGAGCCTCAGTTCCAAGGACTTCCCGGGCGGCCCGGAGGACGGCGTCGGCGACGCTGCAGTCCGCCCGGCGGGAGTTCCGGTTCCAGCACGTGTCGATCGGCAACCCCCAGTGCGCGATCGAGGTGGAGCCGGAGGAGCTCGCCCAGCTCGACCTCTCGCTCTACGGCCCCCCGATCGAGGCTCACGAGCTGTTTCCGAACCGCACCAACGTGTCGTTCTGGCGTCGGGACGCCGACGGCGGGATCAGCGCCCGCATCTTCGAGCGCGGGGCGGGCGAGACGATGTCGTCCGGCACCGGCGCGAGCGGCGCCGCCGTGGCGGCTGTGCTGCGCGGAGTGCCGAGCCCCGTGACCGTGCGGCTCGACGGCGGCGAGCTCGAGGTGGACGTCGGCGGCGACCTGACCGTGACCCTGACCGGCTGGGCCGTGCCCGTGTACGCGGGCGTGCTCAGCGACGAATTCCTGGAGGAGCTGCGTGAGGCACAGTAAGAGGCTCGAGGCACTGCCCCCGTACCTGTTCGCCGAGCTGGAGCGGAAGATCGCGGCGAAGAAGGCCGCCGGGGTGGACGTGATCAGCCTCGGCATCGGCGATCCGGACACGCCAACGCCGGCGTTCATCGTGGAGGCCCTGGCGGAGGCGGCGCGCGATCCAGGCACGCACCAGTACCCGTCCAATCGCGGCCGGCCCGAGCTGCGCCAGGCGGTGGCGGACTTCTACGAGCGCCGCTTCGGCGTGGAGCTCGACCCGGAGACGGAGATCATCGCCGCCCTGGGCGGCAAGGAGTGCATCTTCAACCTCAACCTGGCATTCCTCGATCCCGATGACGTGGCGCTGGCGGCGGACCCCGGCTACCCGCCGTACACCGGCGGTCCGACGCTGAGTGGGTCGCAGTCGGTGCTGATGCCGCTCCTGCCGGAGCTGGGCTTCGCGCCCGACCTGGAGGCGATCTCGGAGCGCGACCGCGAACGGGCGAAGCTGATGTTCCTCAACTACCCGAACAACCCCACCGGCGCGATCGTGCCGGACGGGCTGTTCGAGCGGGCCGTGGAGTTCGGGCGGGCGAACGACGTGCTGGTGGTGCACGACGCCGCCTACACGGAGGTCACCTTCGACGGCTACGTGGCGCCGAGCTTCCTCGAGACGCCGGGGGCCAAGGAGGTGGGAGTCGAGGTCTTCTCGCTCTCCAAGGGCTACAACATGACCGGCTGGCGGACTGCGGCGATGGTCGGCAACGCCGAGGCGATCGAGTCCTACTGGCGGCTGAAGACGAACATCGACTCGGGCATGTTCGATCCGGTGCAGCTGGCGGCCGCGGCCGCGCTGAACGACGGCGACGCGACGCCGCGGGAGATGAGCGCCATCTACCAGCGCCGGCGCGACCTGGTGTGCGACGCCCTGCGCGAGATCGGCGTGGAGGTGACCGTGCCGAAGGGCACGATCTACATCTGGGCGCCGGTGCCCGCGGGACACACCTCGGCCTCGTACTGCGAGCTGGTGCTCGAGGAGTCCGGCGTGGTGATCAGCCCCGGCTCGGCGTATGGCCCGAACGGCGAGGGCTGGTTCCGCATCTCGCTCACGGTGGCCGACGAGCGCCTGACCGAGGCGGTCGAGCGCCTGCGTTCTAGTCTCAGTGGCTGAATGCGCTATTGCGGGATAGCCGTCGGGACGAGCTACCAGCAGCTGTGCGCGCTCGAGGAGGTGCTCGCCCCCGAGCCGCCGGTGCGGCTGCAGGCGACCTTCTACGAGCCCGGCGACCCGAGCCAGGTGATCGCCGCGCTGCGTGCGCTGGGCGACGTGGTGGTGGCCGTGGGCGCCCCGGCGGGCGAGGAGCGGGCCTGCGACAGCGAGCTGGCGGAGCGCGGCGTGCCGCCGATGCGCTTCCTCGAGCCGGGCCGCCAGCTCTACGAGGGACTCGGCCACCCGTACCTGCCCGCGGTGGCCAACGGCGCCCGCCACGGCCAGGTGGAGGACGGCGCCTTCCGCCGGGCGGCCGTGTTCGAGACCAACCCGGACGGCGTGTTCGCCGCGCTCCAGGGCCGGCGCGTGCCGGCCAAGCGCCACCCGCTGGGCATCCAGCGGCGCATCCAGGAGCTGGTGGACGACCACGTGATCGACGAGGGCGGCAACCTCTGGCACCGGCGCATCGAGGAGATCGAGGCCGCGGGCGCCGCACTGGCCGCGCATCGCTATGCCGTCGGGCACGCCTATTGGCTGGGCGACCCTGCCGAGAGCGTGGTGGTACTGCCGGGAGCGCGCGTGCCGAAGCGGTTCAGCGCGGACGGGGTGCTGCCGGACGTGCCGCGGGCGAAGCTGGGCAGCTAGCTCACGCCGAGCGTCTGGCGCATGCCCGTGTCGAAGTCGCGCGGGGCGAAGCCGAGCTCGTCACGCGCCTTCTGATCGGTCATCCAGAAGGTCACGCCGTCCGAGGTCCTGATCAGCTCGGCCAGGTTCGGCGGGAAGCCCATCAGCTTGCCCACCACCGGCCCGATCGGGATGGCGAGCTTCATCATCGAAGACCGGCATCGTGAAGTGGGGCGGCTCGCGTTTTGAGAACCTCGCCGCCTTGTCGATGAGGTCGCCGAGCGTGCCCTGCTCGCCGGCGAGGTTGTACGACTCGCCGATGCGCCCCTTGTCGTGCACCAGCAGGATGCCCGCGGCGAGGTCCTCGACGTAGACGAAGTTGAAGCCGGACTTGGGGAACATCCGCAGCTTGAGCTTGCCCCTGCGCGACTGGTCGATCATGTTGCCGAGCTCCGACGGGTCATCGGGCCCGTAGACGCCGCCCGGCTGGGCGATCACGATCGGGGCGCCCTTGGCGATCCGGTCGAGCGCAACCTGGTGCGCCTGGTACTTGGTCTCGTCGTAGTAGGAGAGGAACTCGGGCGGCTGCGGCCGGATGTAGCTCTCGCTCACCGCCTGCCCGCGCGTGTTGCCGTACACGTTGCCCGTGGAGACGTAGACGATGCGCGCCACGCCCGCGTCCACAGCGGCGTCGAGCACGCGCTCGGTGCCGTGCACGTTGGCGTCGTGCATCGCCGGGTGCTGGGACTTCGGGATGCCGACCTTGTACATGGCGCCGATGTGGAAGACGGCGTCCGCGCCGGCCACGCCGCGCCGGATGGCGTCCACGTCCGAGAGGTCGCCCTCGATGATCTCGGCGCCGAGCGCCTTCAGGGCGTCGGCCTTCGCCGGGGTTCGCACCAGCGCGACCACATCGTCCCCGCGCTCGCGCAGCAGGCGCACGACGTGCTCGCCGATGAAACCGGTCCCGCCGGTGACGAAGGCCTTCACGGGGGTCACTCTAATCGACCCACGGCGGGCCTAGACTGACGTGCGTGGACAGATCCAGAAACGGACGCTCGGCCGAGACCCGCTACGGCGAGGGGGTGCGCAACCCGCGTGCGCGCCAGCGCGCGCTGTGCATCGCCGTGGGGCCCGACGAGGTCGATCTCAGCGAGCTGAACGAGCTGCTGCGCACAGCCGGCGTGGCCGTGGCGGGCGAGCTCACCCAGCGCCGCCCGCGGCCGGACCCCGACCGCTATCTCGGCAAGGGCAAGCTCGCTGAGCTGAAGCAGGCGGTGGAGGACAACGACGCGAACCTGATCGCCTGCGACGACGAGCTGCTGCCGCGCCAGGAGCGCAACCTCGAGCAGGAGGTCGGAGTGCCGGTGATCGACCGCACGGCGATCATCCTCGACATCTTCGCCGACCACGCCGCCTCGGCCGAGGGCAAGCTGCAGGTCGAGCTGGCACAGCTCGAGTACAACCTCGCCCGCATGCGCGGGCTGTGGACCCACCTCGAGCGTCTCGGCGGCGGGATCGGCACCAGAGGCCCGGGCGAGACCCAGATCGAGACCGACCGCCGCCTCGCGCGCGACCGCATCGCCGCGCTGAAGCAGCGGCTCGAGCACACGAAGGCCAGCCGCCAGGTGATGCGCCAGGAGCGCGAGCGCGCGCAGCTCCCCACCGTCGCGCTGGCCGGCTACACCAACGCGGGCAAGTCCACCTTGCTGAACGCTCTCACCGGCGCCGACGCCGGCGTCCGCGACCGCCTCTTCCACACGCTCGATCCCACCACCCGCACCTTCGAGATCTCCGGGCGCCGCTACCTGCTGACCGACACGGTCGGCTTCATCCGCAAGCTGCCTCACCAGCTGGTGGACGCCTTCGCGGCCACGCTCGAGGAGGCGCTGGAGGCCGATCTGATCCTGCACGTGGCCGACGCGTCCGCCCCCGAGGAGGAGCTGGTCGAGCAGCTCGCCGCCGTGGACGAGGTGCTGGCGGAGATCGGCGCCGCCGAGCGGCCCCGGCTGCTCGCCCTCAACAAGGTGGACCTGCTTGACGAGGATCGCCGGCGCGAGCTGTCGTTCCGCCACCCGCGCGCGGTGCAGATCTCAGCGCAGACGGGGGAGGGGCTCGAGCCGCTCGCGGAGGCGATCGAGGGGCGCTTCCTCGCCTCGCTGCGCACGATGGAGCTGCTCGTGCCCTACCAGGAGGGCGGCCGCCTGTCCGAGCTGCACGACCTCGCGGGCGACATGGAGCGCGAGGACACGCCGGAGGGCGCGCACATCTGGGCTCGCGTGCCGGCGGGCGTCGCGCCCCGCTTCGAGCGCTTCTCGGTGGGCGGCGCGAACGGCGCGGCGCCCGACGACGAGTGACCCTGCGCTTCGCGCGCCTCCACGACGAGGCGCGCGAGCCGAGCCGCGCCCACGACGGCGACGCCGGCTTCGACCTCTACGCGGTCGAGGCGGCCGTGCTCGCTCCGGGCGAGCGCGCGAGCGTGGGCACCGGGATCGCGGTGGCCATCCCCGAGGGCTGGGCCGGCCTGGTGCTGCCCCGCTCGGGGCTCGCGGCCAAGCACGGCATCACGATTCCGAACGCTCCCGGCCTGATCGACTCCGGCTACCGCGGCGAGCTGCGCGTGCTGCTGCTGAACACGGACGCGCGCGAGAGCTTCTCGGTGGCCCCCGGAGACCGGATCGCGCAGCTCGTGCTGGTGCGCCACGAGTCACCTGAACTGACGGAGGTGGGCTCGTTGGAGGAGACGCGGCGCGGGGCGGCGGGGTTCGGGTCGAGTGGTCGATAAGTCCACAGTCCACGGACCACAGTCCACAGACAGGTCGGACCACGCCCTGTGGACTGTCGTCTGTCGACTGTCGACTAAAGCCCGGCGGCGCGCCGCGCGCTCAAATGCGCCGCCTCCTCCAGCGCGTCATCCGCCAGCGGCTCCAGCTCCACGCCTAGCGCCAGCTCGATCAGGCGGTCCGCCAGCCAGACGTTCTTGGGCAGGAGGGGGCCGTGCAGGTAGGTGCCGATCGTGTTGCCGCGGTGCACGCCCTCCACGCCGTCCTTGCCGTTGTTGCCGAAACCCTTGAGTACCCGGCCGAGCGGCCGCTCGTCCGAGCCGAGGTAGGTGCGCCCGCCGTGGTTCTCGAAGCCGGCGATCACTCGCGTGCCGCCGCCCAGGTCGGCCTCGATCGCGCAGTTGCCGATCAGGCGGGGACCCGGCTCGCGCACCGTGCGCAGGTCGACCAGCCCGACCCCGGGCAGCTCGAGTTCGCCGAGCTGGTAGCCGGTGCCAAGCAGCTGGTAGCCGCCGCAGACGGCGAGGATCACCGCGTCGCGCGCCTGCGCGGCGTGAAGCGCCTCGCGCTTGGTCTCGACCATGTCCTGCGCCACCGCGACCTGATCGCGGTCCTGGCCCCCGCCCATGTAGAAGAGGTCCGCCGAGTTCGGGTCGAGCGCTTCAGCCGAGGCCCGACGAGGACAGCTCGAAGCCCGATTCCCCGCCACTCGCAGCGGGCGCGCAGCACCGCGATGTTGCCGCGGTCGGCATAGATGTTCATCAGGTCGGGATAGAGCGCGCATACGCGCAGGGTGGGCATCAGATCGCCTCCAACAGGACCACGGTGCTGCCCACGTAGCCCTCGGTCTCCGGCACCGAGCGACGCGGCAGCACGCGGTAGCCGAGCCCCTCGGCCTCCGACTCGAGCTCCCCGGGCGCCACCTGGTCGAGCCTGATCACGCCCACGGACTCGGTGAGCGCTCCGGAGGGGGATACCGACTGGCGCAGCCGCTCGATCAGGGTTCCGTCGCCGTCGGCCCGCACGGCCACCGGCGTGCTCGAGAACACCCAGCCGTCCTCCTCGCGCACATCCGGCAGGGGCGGCATCGCGTCCTCCTCCGGGATGCCCTCGAACGGGTCGGCGAGCGCGGCCGCGAGCAGCCCGCCCGGCTCCAGGTGAGCGTGGACGCAGCGCAGCCAGTCCGCGCGGCCGGCCGCGCCCGCCGAGCAGCTGGGCGACCTGCATGGGGGCGATCGCGAGCGCGAACGAGCGCCCGAGCTCGAACGCGCGGGCGTCCCCGACGCTGCCCCGCACCCGCAGCCCGCGCTCCCGGGCGCGCGCCGCCAGGGCGGCCACGAGCGCAGGCTCGGAGTCGAGCCCGGTCACCTCGCACCCCGCGGCAGCGAGCTGCAGCGCCACCCGCCCGGTGCCGCAGCCGAGGTCGAGCAGCGGGCCCGGGCGCTCGGCGGCGAGCTGCCTCCAGAGCGGGAGGTCGACCGCGTACGACGCGCACTCCACGTCGTGCCAGATCACCGGCGTCGTCGAGCGTGCGCTGACTCATTCGGACCACGGCTTCGCGATGCCGCGCTGGGACAGGAGCTGGCGCAGCTCCAGGAGCGCGGTGTAGGTGGGCAGCGCGTAGAGCGGACGGCCGTCGCCGTCCGCCACCGCCGCGTCGAGCGAGGGGCCGAGCTCGCGCTCCACCACGATCGGCGCCTTCACGCCCGCGTACTTCAGCCGCAGCGCCATCTCCTCGGCGCGGGTGCCCGGAGCAGCCGATCCGCCGTGCCCGGTCCGCCAGCACCTCGAAGTCGGCGTCCCAGATCCAGGAGATGTCGCGTCCGTCGGCGATCCCGTCGTTCAGCGCGATCCAGAGGTCGAGCTCGCCGTCCTCGAGCAGCAGCGTGCGCAGCACCTCGTTGGCGCCCGCCGGGTTCTTCACCAGCAGGATCGCCACCTCGCGCGGGCCGATCGACAGGCGCTCCACGCGCCCGAACGCGGCGGCGAAGGCGGCCAGCGCCTCGCGGATCTGCGCGGGGGAGGCGCCCAGCTCCAGCGCCGCGGCGGTGGCCGCAAGCGCGTTGTAGACGTTGTAGAGCCCGGGCAACGGGAGGCTCAGCTCGATCGGCCCCGCGGGGGTCGCGATGCGCACGTCCGAGCCCGACATGCCGTGGAGCGTGACCTTCTCGGCCGACACCTGCGGGCGCGGCCGCTCGCGGCCACAGCTCGGGCAGCGGTAGTGGCCCATGTGTCCCAGGAACACCGCCTCGTAGATGTACTCGGCGCCGCAGTTGCGGCAGCGCTTCGAGTCCGAGGCGTGCTCCAGCGACTCGAGCCGGTGCATCGGCGATCCTCCACGCCGAAGTAGACGACGCGCTCGCGCTCGCGCCCGAGGTCCGCCACCAGCGGGTCGTCGGCGTTCAGGACGAACGTGGTGCGGCCCTCGCGCTCGGCCACGAGCTCCGCCCAGCGGTCGGCCAGCAGGTCCAGCTCGCCGTAGCGGTCGAGCTGGTCGCGGAACAGGTTCGAGAGCAGCACGAGTGACGGGTCGAGCTCGCTCGCCACCGTTGCGAGCCAAGCCTCGTCGACCTCGAACAGGCCGATCTGAGCGGGCGCCCTGCCGGCGTCGAGCAGCGCGGTGGCCACGCCCCAGTTCATGTTCGAGCCCGCGCGGTTGTGCACCACCTCGGCGCCGGAGCGCTCCAGCACGGCGGCGAGCATCGAGGCGGTGGTGGTCTTCCCGTTGGTCGCCGAGACGAGCACCGAGCCGCGTTCGAGCCGGGCGCCCAGCACGCGGATCGAGCTCGGATCGAGCCGCAGCAGCACGCGGCCGGGCAGCGTGGTGCCGCCCGTGCGAGCCAGGCGACGGCTGAGGGCCCGCAGCGCGCGGGCGAGCGTGAGCTTGAGGCGGAGCATCAGGGTGCGATGACGCGCAGGGTCTGCTTCGTGACCGTGATCGTGGCAGGCAGGTCGGCAATCGGGTCGCCGTCCGCGTAGACGGTGAACGGACGGTCGGCGCTCCACCTCGATCTCGGTGCCGGTCAGCCAGCGGATGGCGGGATCGTTCACGTGGCCGCCCTTGAACGCGCTCAATGCGCCCCTGACCCAGCGCAGCTTCGAATGGGCCTCCACCAGCATCACGTCCAGACGGCCGTCGTCGAGCTCGGCGTGCGGGACCAGCTGGATCCCGCCGCCGTATGCCTTCGAGTTGGCGACGGCCACGTTGTAGCCGGTCACCGTGTGGCGCTTGCCGTCCACCGTGACCTGGAAGGTGGCGTGATGCCAGCCCGCCAGCGTGCGCAGGCCGGCGTAGATGTAGACGAGGTGGCCCTTCACGAAGCGCGCCTCGTTGGCCGTGCGGTTGGCGATCGAGTCGAAGCCCATGCGTGGCGATGCCGACGAACGCCTTGCCGTTCACCGAGCCCACGTCGATCAGCCGCTCCTCGCCCTCCACCACCAGCCGCGCGGCCTCGCGCGGGTCGCGCGGGATGCCGAGCACGCGGGCCAGGTCGTTGCCGCGGCCGCCCGGGATGATCCCGAGCGCGCTGGTGGTGCCCTGAAGGGCACCGGCCAGGCAGCCCACGAGGCCGTCGCCCCCGATGGCCACCACGGTCTCGCCCTTGCGCGGCCGCCAGCAGCGCCTCCTCGCGCGCGTGCTCGATGCTGCGCGTGCCCAGCATCCGGTAGGGCACGTCGAGCCGGTCGAGCTCCGCCTGCACCGCCGGCACCGCGTCGCCCGCCCGTCCGCCCGACGCGGCCGGATTCAGAAACAGCGCTAGCGGGCCTTGCCTCACTCGGCGGCGGCGGCCATTCGCGCCGCGCGCTCCTCCGCGAACCGGCCGCGCTCCTCGCCGCGCAGGTCGGAGCCCTCCTCGAACTTCACGATGTCGGCTCGCGCCACCCACGTATCGCCAACCAGGCGCTCGGCGTGCGGCTCCTCGATGTCGTCGGGGTCGAGCGTGAGCAGCACGTCCTGGGCCACGCTGTGCCACGGCTCGTCGGTGATCCGCTCGCTGGCCACGAGCAGCTGGCCCGGCCGGTGGAGCCAGTGCAGCTCGAAGATGCCGAGCCGGTAGGCGTAGAGCCGCTCGCCGTCCCCGAACAGGAAGTTGAGCCCGGAGAACTGGGAGCGGGAGATCACGCCCTCCACGAGCCGGCGCAGCGAGCCGACGACGTCGCCGCGGTCGAGGTGGGTGATCAGGTAGTTGAACATGTGCTCGCTGTCGGTCGTGCCGACCGGCTTCGGCACGCCGAGCTCGAGCAGCCGCGGGAAGTGCAGCACCGTGCCGTTGTGGCAGAACGAGTAGGGGCCGAGGCAGAAGGGATGGGTGTTCTCCAGCACGAGCCCGCCCATCGTGGCCCGGCGCACGTGCGCGTTGAAGATGCGGCCCTTCATCTCGGTGGCCTGCCCGAAGCCGTTGTCCGTGAAGGCGGCCTCGGGGAAGCGCACGCAGTTCGGCTCGTCGCCGCGTCCGCGGTTGTAGACCGCCATGCCCCAGCCCGAGTCGTGGTGCTCGGACTGGCGGATCATCGGGTTCTCCGCCTCGAGCAGCTCGTGCCGAAGCGAGACGGGCTCAGCGGCTACGCAGCCGAGAACGCGGCACATGGGGGAGAGAACCGGTCGCTCACGGCTTCACAGCTTAAAGACGACCGCGGAGGACCTATGAGTACACCGAGCCGAATGTGGTGGGCAAGGCCGCGAAAGCTGTGCGGGATGGAACGGCCGGGCGGCGGAGGCCGCAGCCATCGGCCCGCACGGCGGGCGGAGGAGCTCGATTACCTGAAGCAGAGCGGCGTGCGGCTCGTGATCAGCACGATGACCACGAGGCACAACCTGGCCGACTACGAGGCCGCCGGGCTCGACTGGCACCACACGCCGGTCGCGTCCTGCGCCGAGGGCGCCGACGCGCTCGACGAGCTTGCTGCGGGCTGCTGCGCCGGGAGCTGCGCAAGCGGGGAGCGGTGGCGGTGCACGGCAACCGCCACACCGACTTCGTGGCGGCGCTGTGTGCCGCCCACCTGCACGAGTCGCGCGGGGTGGCGCTCGAGGACGCGCTGCTGGATGCGGCCGAGGCCGGGCTGGCGGTCACGCCGGAGGCGGCCGCGCTGCTCGGGGTGGACTACGGGGCGGTCCAGCCGCGCTCGCGCATGGCCGCTTCCACCGCGTCGGGCCGGTCGGTGACCACGTAGGCGTCCACGATCGCGCCGTCGGTGTTGATCGTGATCGACAGCCCCGAGTCGGTGCGCCGGACCTTGGAGATCGGCGCGACCGGCCGCCCGGCGCCCATCCGCGGCTTGATGCGGCCGGTCGCCACCCGGTGCACCCCGTCGATCTTGGCGAGCCCGTCGAGCAGCCGGCGGTAGCCCTTGGTGGACGAATGCTTGTGGTGGGTCTTGCGGGGCACGCACCTATGTTGGCGTACGCGCGGGATCAGGCCAGGACGAGCTCGGCCAGGTTGGCCGCAATCGCGACGGGCTTCGGCTTCTTCGCGGCCGCGGCCTCCTCGGCCGTGGTGTCGCCCGTGAGCACCAGGGCGGAGTCGAGGTGCGCCTTGGCGGCTCCCGCCACGTCGCTGTCCAGGCGATCGCCGATCACGAGCGTCCTGCTCTCGCCCAGGCGGTCGATGGCGGTGAAGAACAGCTGCGGCTCTGGCTTGCCGACGATCGAGGCGGTGCGGCCCGAGGCGGCCTCCACGGCGGCCAGGATCGCTCCGGTGCCCGGCCAGAAGCCGTCCGGCATCGGGTAGGTGGGGTCGCGCCCGGTGGCGAGCAGGTCGGCCCCGCGGCGGGCCGCCAGCGCGGCGTTCTTGATGTCGTCGTAGGTCAGGTCGAGGGTGGCGCCGACCACCACGACCTCGGCCCGCGAGGCCAGGTCGGTGCCGTTCATGATCCGCAGGCCGGCCTCCTTCACGTGCCGGAACAACGGCTCCGAGCCGATCACGAACGCCGTGTGGCCGTGGCGCGTCTCGGCCAGCAGGTGCTGCATCGCCCCGCCCACCGTCACCACGTCGGCCAGCGAGGCCTGCACGCCGATTCCCCACAGCTTGGTCACGAGGTCCTCGCCCGCGAGCCAGGAGTTGTTGGTCACGAAGGCGAGCTTCATGCCCGCTCCGCGGATCGCGTTGATCGCGTCCACCGATCCGGGGATCGGATCGGGCCCGAGCCACACGCAGCCGTCCAGATCCAGGATCACCTGGTCGTAGCCACGCAGCAGAGCGGAGACGGGCATGCGCAGCGCATCGTATGCCCGCGACGCCTACTAGCCTTAGCCGCCGTGCGCCGACTCGCCCTCATAGCCGTCCTGGCCGTCGCGAGCCTCGTCATCGTCGCCTGCGGCGGCTCGAAGTCGAGCTCGACCGGCAGCACGCCGGCCGCCTCCACCGGGGCCGCGGCGCCGGCCGCGACGACGCCCGCCCAGAGCGGCACCTGCCAGCAGGTCGCCACCCCGAAGCCGCGTGCCGACGGCGGTCAGACCAAGTCGAAGGTCAAGCTCGACCCGAGCAAGACCTACACGGTCACGGTGCAGACCAACTGCGGCGACTTCGCCTTCACGCTCGACGTGAAGGACTCGCCGAACACCACCTCCGCCTTCGCGGGGCTGGTGAAGAAGGGCTTCTACGACGGGCTGACCTTCCACCGCATCGTGCCCGGCTTCGTGATCCAGGGCGGCGACCCGACCGGTAGCGGCGGGGGTGGCCCGGGCTTCAGCACCGTCGACAAGCCGCCGCACGACGCGGCCTACACCGCCGGCGTGGTGGCGATGGCCAAGACCCAGAACGAGGCCGGCCGGCACGAGCGGCAGCCAGTTCTTCGTGGTCACCGCGCCCGACGCGCAGCTGCCGCCCGACTACGCGCTGCTCGGCAAGGTCACGAAGGGCATGGACGTGGTGCAGGCGATCGGCAAGCTGGGCGACCCGGCGGATCCGACCGGCACCGGCGCGCCCACGCAGGCCGTGGTGATGAAGAAGGTCACGGTGAGCCCGTGACCGCGGTCTTCGACGTCGGCGAGGCGGACTTCATGGAGCGGGTGGTGGAGCGCTCGCGCGAGCTGCCCGTGGTGGTGGACTTCTGGGCCGAGTGGTGCGGGCCGTGCAAGGCGCTCAGCCCCGCCCTGGAGAAGGCCGCCGGCGCGCGCGAGGGCAAGGTCGAGCTCGCCAAGGTCGACGTGGACCAGAACCAGAGTGCTGGCTCAGAGCTTCAGCGTGCGCGGCATCCCCGCCGTGAAGGCGTTCCGCGACGGCCGCATCGTCGACGAGTTCACGGGCGCCCTCCATCCGTCGGAGGTGGAGCGCTTCTTCGACAAGCTGGTGCCGTCCGAGGCGGACGAGCTGGCCAGCAGCGCCGACGACGAGGAGTCCTTCCGCCGGGCGCTCGAGCTGGAGCCGGGACATCCCGGCGCAGCGATCGGCCTGGCGCGCATCCTGATCGGCCGCGGCGAGCTGGACGAGGCAGACGCCCTGCTCCAGCCGCTTCGCCACGACTTCCTGGCCGCACGGCCTGGCCGCCCGCATCGCCCTCAGCCGCGACGGGGGTGGGCCGGAGGCGGCCTTCACGGCCTGGGACGAGGGCGACCACGAGCGGGCGCTCGAGCTTCTGCAGGAGGCGCCTCGAGCAGGCGCCCGACCAGGAGCAGCGCGACCTGCTGCGCAAGGTGATGGTCGCGATCTTCACCGAGCTGGGCCCGGAGAGCGAGCTGGCAAGCCGCTACCGGCGCCGGCTCGCCTCAGCACTGAACTGAGCGCGTCAGCCGCCCGCGGCGGCGCCGCGCGCAGCCTTCGCTCGCCGCTGCCGTCGGCGGCCGAAGAGCACGAGCCCGCCCAGCACGACCGCGACGATCACGAGGCCGAAGAAGATCGCGCCGCCGGTGCCCACGCCGCCGAACGGCAGCGCGATCAGGTGAGCGAGGCCGAAGCCGATCGCCAGCACCAGGATCACGAGGACGAGCACCACGAGGTAACCGCGGATGCGCATCAGCAGGCTCGCCCCGGGCGGCGGGGCCACGAGGCCCATCAGCCGCAGCATCAGAAGCTGGCGCGAGGTGGGTGGCTCCTGGCCCAGCTTCGCCACGGCCTCCTTCAGGTCGTCGGGCCTGCGCTCGGCGAGCGCGAGGGACGCCTTCATCATCTGGCGCAGCGCGGGCCGCTCCTGCGGGTGCGCGCCGGCCAGGGCCTCGTTGAAGTAGCGGCGGGCGGCCTTGGCGTCGTAGCGCTCCGCCGCGCGGGCGCCGAGGATCGCGCGCGCGGCGGCGCGGTGCTTCGACTCGCTCTGCAGCTGCTCGTCGCGTGCGCGTCTCGAGCTGCTGGATCGCGCCGAGCGTGCCGACCCGCTGCTGCATCTTCACCTGTCGCTGCTTTGCCATGCCGAGGCAGTTTCGCAGACGACCCGGGTGTTTCAGCCCCAGAGCGGCGGGTACCCCATTTGTGGAGGCGCTGTGGCCGAGAGGTCGAGCGATACCTCTGCTTGTCCGCAACAAGCGAGTGGGAGCTCCCGCCGGCCGCGACGGCAGTTGCACACCCGCCGGCGCGCCTGAGCGGAAGCCACTCTGAGTCGCCGCGCACTCGCCCCGCGCGGCGGCTCGATTGTTGCGGGGATACCGTGGGCCGATGACGAGGCTCACGGACCGGCCGGCGATCGCCGCGCTCGCCGGCGCGCTGACGATCGCCTTCTCCGCGATCATCGTGCGCCTCTCGCACGCCACGCCGTCCACCGCGGCGGTGTTCCGGTGCGTCTACGCGCTGCCGCTGCTGGCGCTGCTGGCGCGGCGGGAGAGCCGCCTCTACGGGCCGCGCAGCCGGGCCGACCTGCGGCTCACGACGGTGGCCGGCCTGTTCTTCGCGATCGACCTGATCGTCTGGGCGCGCGCGATCGAGGACGTGGGAGCGGGCCTCGCCACGGTGCTCGGCAACCTCCAGGTGGTGCTGGTCGGGGTGCTGGCCTGGGCGTTCCTGCGCGAGCGGCCGGAGCGCAGGATGTTCGTGGCCACGCCGATCGTCCTGATCGGGGTGATCCTGATCTCGGGCGTGGTGGGGAGCGGGACCTACGGCCGCGACCCGGCACGCGGGGTGGTGTACGGCCTGCTGACGGCGATCGCCTACGCGGTCTTCATCCTCTGCCTGCGTCACGGCAACAACGACCTGCGCCGGCCCGCGGGTCCGCTCTTCGAGGCCACGGCCACGGCAGCGGTCTTCGCGCTGGTGCTCGGAGCCGCACTCGGCGACCTCCACGTGGTGCCGAGCTGGCCCGAGCACGGCTGGCTGCTGCTGCTCGCGCTCAGCTCGCAGGTGATGGGCTGGCTGTTGATCTCGATCTCGCTGCCGCGCCTGCCGGCGGCGGTCACCTCGGTGACGCTCACGACCCAGCCGGTCGGGTCGGTGCTGTTGGCGGTGGTGATCTTCAGCGAGTCGCCGTCCGTGTACCAGTTCATAGGCGTGGCGGTGGTGTTGGCCGGCGTGCTGGTGGCGAGCTTTCGTCCCCGTCGCACCGCTGCCATATCTTTCGAGGCGAGCCCATGACGATCACTGGCGGCAGCGGCGGGCGGTCCAGGAACCTCATCCTCGCGGCGATGATCTTCGCCGTCTCGATGACGTTCATCGACCAGACGATCGTGTCGATCGCAGCGCCCCAGATCCAGCGGGAACTGGGTCTGAGCAGCACGGGCGTGCAGTGGGCGATCAACGCCTACCTGATCTCGCTTGCGGCGCTGTTCGCGTTCGGCGGCCGGCTGGCCGACACGGTGGGCCACCGGCGCATGGTCACGCTCGGCGTGATCATCTTCGCGGCCGCGTCCGCGATGTGCGGCCTCACCCCGAAGGGCAGCCTCGCCCAGGCGTGGATCGTCACGTTCCGGGTCGTGCAGGGCGCGGGCGGGGCGATCATGTTCCCCGCCGCGCTGGCGATCGTGGTGCAGACGTTCCCGCTGCGCGAGCGGGGGAAGGCGCTGGCGCTCTTCTTCGGCATCGCCGGTGGCCTGACCTCGATCGGGCCGATCCTCGGCGGCTACCTCACCCAGTGGACCTGGCGCGCGATCTTCTGGGTGAACATCCCGGTCGCGGTCGTCGCGCTGATCCTGATCGTCGGTCTCGAGGCCGACCACGGAGTACCGGCCCGGCCCGGATTGACTACCGCGGCCTCGTGCTGATCGCGTCCGGCGTGGCCCTGAGCGTGTTCGGCTTCCAGCAGTCCTCGATCTGGGGCTGGGGCAATCCCGCCACCTGGGCCTGCATCGTCGTGGGCGCTGGCGCTGCTGGTCACGTTCTACTTCGTCGAGAAGCGCACGCCGTCGCCGCTGATCCAGGTGAGGATCTTCAGGATCCGGGCCTTCCTGGTCGAGAACCTGGTGCTCGGCATCGCCATGCTGGTCTTCGTCCCGGTCTTCTTCTTCGCGAGCGAGTACGCGCAGATCGCGCTCGGGAAGACCGCGTCGCAGGCCGGGCTCTACCTCCTCTACTTCTTCCTCGGGTTCGTCGTGGCGGCCCAGATCGGCGGGAGGATGCTCGACCGGCGCGGCGCCAAACGCCCGGTGGTGGTCGGCTGCGCGCTCAGCGCGGTGGGGTTCTGGCTCTGGTCCGGGAAGGTCACCGACCTCGACTTCGGCGCGCAGATCTGGTCCGTCGTGCTCGCCGGAGCCGGCATGGGCCTGATGCTCGGGCCGGCCAGCACCGACGCCGTGAACCGCGCGTCGAGGCTCTCCTACGGCGAGGCCACCGGCATCACCCAGACGGTCCGCAACTACGCCGCCAGCCTGGGGCTGGCGATCCTCGGCACCATCCTCGTCTCGCAGCTTCGCTCGCACGTCACCACGTCGCTGGTCGGGCAGGGCGTGCCACCGGCGCGCGCGAGCAGCGAGGCGTCGCAGCATCGCCCAGTCCCATGGCAGCGCCGCCGTCGCGGCGATCCCGCACTTCATCCGGCTCGACTTCGCCTACGCCACGCGCTCGGTGCTGCAGGTGATGGCGGGCGTCATGGCGGCGGCGGCCATCGTGGCCTTCCTCGGCCTCCGACGCGGGGTGCAGGAGGAGACGGAGCCCTCGCAGGCCGAAGCGCCGGCGCTCGCCTGACGCCGTGGACCTGAACACGCCGCGCGCGCAGCGGGTGCTCGACCGCGTGAGGGCGGTGCCGGAGGGGTTCGTGCGCACGTACGGAGACCTCGAGCCGGGCGCGCCGCGGTTCGCGGGGGCGGTGCTCGCCTCGTGTCACGACCCGACGCTGCCGTGGCATCGCATCGTGCGTGCGGACGGCTCGCTCGCGCAGGGGGAGCGCCAGCGCCGCCTGCTCGACGCGGAGGGAGTGCCGTTCAGGGGCGACCGCGTGGACCTGCGGGTCGTGCGGATCCCGGACTAGGAGTCCAGGAACTCGCGCAGTGCCTGCTTGCCGCCGCCCACCAGCGGCGGCCCGTGCGCGAACAGCAGGTTGTCGAAGTGGAGCTCGAGCAGGCGCCTGAATGAGGTGCGCAGGCCGTCCTTCACGCCCTCCGGGTCGTCGCCCAGGAGCGAGTCCGGCACGAACCCGAGCGCGCCGCGGTCGTGGCGGATAAGGCCATCGGCGAAGCTGAGGGCGCCGTCGGCGCGCTCCACGTAAAGGGCGGTCTCCTCCGGAGTGATCGCGGCCACCTCCTCCGCCGTGATGCCGGGCGCGACCTCGTCGCCGAACGCGAACGGATCCACCGCGGCCCCGCCCTCGAACTCGTGCAGGCCGGCGCGATGGCAGAGCACCCGGCAGCCGAAGCGGTCGGCGAAGCGGCCGCTGTCGCGGTAGTGGTGGCGGTTCGTGAGCAGGATGCGCTCCGGGCGCCCGTGCTCCTCGAACCAGTCGAGGCCCTCGGCGGGCTCCATCGGATCGATCAGGGCGAGCGACTCGGGCACGTAGTACGAGTGCACCTCCGTGCCGATGCCCTTGTGCAGGGCCGTCCAATGGTGGACGCCGTTGAAGATCTCCTCGATCACCCCGAGTGAGGCTATCGGCCCGGCGCGTGTGCAAGCGTTCGGTGCATGCCCAGCACGCGTACCTCTCGCGCGCGGGCCCGCCTGCGCGGGCTGATCCTGCTCGTGGTGCTGATCGCCGGCGCGGTGGGGATCACCCTCGCGCTGAGCGGCGGCAAGGGCAAGCTCGTGCCCGGCGGGCGGAGGCGGCAATGACCCGCTGGCCTACTCGCAGGACAAGCAGGCGACGTTCGAGCGCGACGCAGCTGCGGGCGAGGGTCACGTGGTGTTCGCCAAGAGCCCGGGCGGCGTGATCGCAACCGCGAGGCGCACCGCTGCCTTCCGCCCGCTCGTGAACGCCGCGGCGCACGCCGGCGGCCTCGATCCGAACCTGCTCGAGGCGATCGTGTTCCTCGAGAGCGCGGGCCGTCCCGACGTGATCGCCGGCAACGACCCCGCCAACGCCTCCGGGCTCACGCAGATCCTCGCCGAGACGGGGCAGAACCTGCTGGGGATGCACGTGGACCTGGCCGCCAGCCGGCGGGCCACGAGGCGCATCGCGCGGGCGCGCAGCGAGCGCGCCCTGAGGCACTTCGAGGCGCAGCGGCGGCGCGTGGACGCCCGCTTCGACCCGCGTCAAGCGCTGGCCGCCACCGTGCGCTACCTCACGATCGCGCGCAAGACGTTCGGCCGCGACGACCTGGCCGTGACCTCGTACCACATGGGCATCGGCAACCTCGAGACCGTGCTGCGCGACTACACGGGCTCGGGCTCGGGCACGCCCATCGCCAAGCTCGTGAAGAACGATCACCTGAGCTACGCGCAGGTCTACTTCGACTCCTCGCCGCTGCGCCATCCCCAGGCGTGGAGCCTGCTGGCGCGGCTCGGCGACGATTCCTCGAACTACTACTGGAAGCTGCTGGCGGCACAGCAGATCATGCAGCTCTACCGCAGCGATCCCGCCGCGCTGACCCGCCTCTCGGCGCTCCAGAACGCCCGCGCCTCGGCGGAGGAGGTGCTGCACCCGCCGGGCTCCACGCCGATCTTCGCCACGCCCGCGGCCGTGGCGGCGGCGGAGTCCGGGCACCAGCTGGCCAAGCTGCCGAACGATCCGAAGCGGCTCGGCTTCCAGCTCGACCCGATGCTGGGCCAGTTCGCCGCCCGCCTCGGCCAGAAGCCGGCGCTCTACCAGGCGCTGCGCCCCGAGGCGCTCGGCCTCCTCGTGTACCTGTCGGCCGGCGTGAGGGCCATCGCCGGCAAGACCGCGGGGCCGCTGTCGGTGACGAGCGCCGTGCGCGACGTGCGCTACCAGCGGCTCGTGGCGGCGAACAACATCGAGGCCACCCACGGCTACTCCCTCCACAGCACCGGCTTCACCTTCGACGTGCGCCGCCGCTACTCGAGCCATGCCGAGGCCGAGGCGTTCCAGTTCATGCTCGACCGCCTCCAGGCGCTGAACCTGATCGCCTGGGTGCGGGAGCCCGACGCGATCCACGTGACGGTGTCAAGCGGGGCGCGCGTACTCGAGCACCTGCTACCGGGTGGCTAGTGTCAAGGAGCGGAACCGACCCGCCGATGATCTCGCTACCGTGGCCACAGGCGGCCCATAGTCAGGAAGGACTGATTCAGACATGACGTTCCGGGGTGCGCGGCCGCGCACCCACCGCAGGTCGTGCGCGTCGATTGCCGTTACCGCCGCCGCGATCGTGGCCGCCCTGGTCCTGGTCCCCGGCTCGGCAGCGGCGGCTCGCTTCAAGCCCTGCCGCGGGGCGTCGTTCATCCGCTGCGGGCGCGTGGTGGTGCCCGTCGATCCTTCCGGGGCCGTGAAGGGCGCTCTGTCGCTGCATGTCGAGGAGGTCCACACCTCCGGGCCCAACAAGGGCGCCATGATCGCGCTGGCCGGCGGCCCCGGCCAGGCGGCCACTCCGCTCCTGTCCGACTTCGCGCTCTCGCTCGACCCGGTGCTCCGGGGGCGCGACCTCGTGGTCTTCGACCAGCGCGGCACCGGCCTCTCGGACCAGCTGCTGTGCCCCGGGCTCGGCTCCCACAAGCTGCCGGACCTCGGCGTGGGCGGCTGTGCCCAGCGGCTCGGTGCGCTGCGTCCCTTCTTCTCCACCTCGGACTCTGTGTCCGACCTCGAGGCGGTGCGGCGTGCGATCGGCGTGGACAAGATCGACCTCTACGGCGTCTCCTACGGCACCAAGGTCGCGCTCGACTACGCCACCCGCTTCCCGCAGCACATCGACCGGCTCGTGCTCGACTCGGTGGTGATGCCGGGGGCGCTCGACCCGTACGAGCTGAGCAGCTTCAACGCGCTGCCCCGCCTGCTGTCGCAGATCTGCGCGAACAACGCCTGCAGGGGCATCAGCGCGAACGCGCAGGCGGACCTCGCCCAGCTGGTGCAGAAGCTCCAGACCAGCTCGCTCAGCGGCGAGGTGGTGAACGGGCGCGGTCAGCGCCGCCGCGGCAGCGTCCGGCGCAGCGGCATCCTGAGCGTGCTGTTCGCCGGTGACTTCGACCCCACGCTGCGGGCCGACTTCCCGGCCGCGGTGCGTTCAGCCCTGAACGGCGACGCCGCGCCGATGCTGCGGCTGATCGCGTCGACCACCGGCAGCGAGAGCTTCGACCCACGCACGGGCGACAGCGAGGCGCTGTTCGCGGCCACCTCCTGCGAGGACGCCAGCCTGCCCTGGGCGCAGGCCGCCGCGCCCGGCCAGCGGCTCAGCCAGGCGCGCCAGGACTTCGGGCAGATCGCCCAGTCCAGCTATGCCCCGTTCGACCCGGACACCGTGTTCCAGTTCAGCCTCGCGCCCTTCTGTGCCAACTGGCCGGAGGCGAGCGACTCGCCGCCGGTGGAGTCGGCGCCGTCGCCGGCCGTGCCCACGCTGATCCTGAGCGGCGACGACGATCTGCGCACCCCTCAGGAGGACGCGATCAAGCTGGCGGCGCAGCTACCGAAATCCACCCTCGTGAAGGTCCCGAACGTGGGTCATTCCGTGCTCGGCGACGACTTCAGCTCCTGCTCGCTGCGGGCGGTTCAGCACTTCTTCCGCGGCCAGGCTCCGGGCGTCTGCCGCGGCTCCAGCCCGCTGGTGTCGCCGACCCCCGTCGCGCCGCTGTCGCTCAGCCAGATCGTGGCGCTGCGCGGTCACAGCGCGCGCGTGGGGCGCACGCTGAACGCCGTGAGGCTCACGCTCGCCGACCTCTTCGAGCGCACGCTCGACGGCCTCTTGAACTCGCCCGACGGCGTCACGATCGACCCGATCGGCGGCCTCCGCGGCGGCTACTTCACGAGCGGGCGCAGGTCGCAGACGCTGCACGACTACAGCTGGGTCCCCGGGGTCACGCTCAGCGGCAACGTGCCGGTGAAGGGCCTCGCGCACCTCACCATCGGCGGCTCGGCGGCCGCGCGCGGCAAGGTCACGCTGACCGTGGGCGGGGTGCTGCGCGGGCGCCTCGACGGAAAGCGCGTGACGGTGCACCTGGCCACGCAGGCGCTGGCCGGCGCTCGAGCCACCGCGGCCGACCTGCGGGCGCAGCGGTTCGAGCCGTTCGCGAGCAGCCTGCTGCCCGGATATTGAGTCCACAGTCCACCGACCGCAGTCCACAGAGCCGGGCCCGAGTCGTTCCTGTGGACTGTGGACCGTGGACTGTGGACTGATTAATCGCCGATCGAGAACATCGCGTCGAGGTCGTGCTGCGAGAAGACCTCGAAGGCGACCATCGTGTAGGTGTCGAGGATCCCGGGCAGCCGCGCGAGCTTGTTCGTGACCACGTCCGCGAGCTGCTCCTGCTCCACGACGCGGATCACCGCGACGAAGTCCCACTCGCCGGTGACCGAGTAGGCCTCGGCCACGCCCTCGACCTCGGCCAGGCGGCTGCCGAGCACCGGCAGCGCCTCCCGCTCTGCGCTGATGAGGATGACGGCGTGCGTCACGGGGCGAATGCTACGGGTCGCCTCTAGCGCGCCAGCCAGGCGTCGCGGATCGCCTCCACGTGGCGGTGGTCGGTGCCGCAGCAGCCGCCCAGCACGCTGAGCCGCGGGAGCTTCGCGCCCAGCCGGAGGTAGCCGGCGGCCAGCTCGCCGGGATCGCCCTCGTCGAGCTCGTCGGCCTCGTCCAGCTCGGCGTGGCTGCGCATCGAGGCGTTGGCGCGCACTCCCAGCACGCGCTCGAGCCACGGCTCTCCGGCCGCCAGCGCGCCCTCGAAGTGCGTGGGGTGGGCGCAGTTGACCATGTAGTAGGCGGGCGCCGCCGCCCGTCTCCTGGTCCACCTGCTCGATCGCCTCCCCGAGCGGCTGGCCGCTCGGCAGGCGGCCGTCGGTCTCGACGGTGAACGAGATGGCCGCGGGCAGGCCCACGTCGGCCGCCGCGCGGGCGATGCCGATCGCCTCGTCCGCGTAGGTCAGGGTCAGCGCTCCGACCATGTCGGCCGCGGTCTCGGCGAACGTGGCCACCTGGGTCAGGTGGTAGTGGTGCGCCTCGTCGGCGGTCAGCTGAGCGGCGGGGCTGTAGCCGTCGTCCTGGGGCCCCACGCAGCCGCTGATCACGATCGGCGCCCCGTCCTTGCCCTGGGCGGTCCGGATCTCCTCGAGCAGCGCGATCGCGCGGCGGTTGAGCGCGTCGAGCTCGTCGCTGCCGTAGCCGATCTCGCCGGCCCAGCGCGGGCTGGCGCGCCACGTGGGGCTCTCGAGCACGAAGCCGAGGCCACGCTCCTTCGCAAGCGCGGCGTAGGGCTCGTAGTAGGCCCGTAGCGCAGCCTCGCCCGCGTCGTCCTTCAGCAGGTCGAAGGCGGCGAACAGGGGCAGGTCGAGCCCCTCGTGGAAGATGAGGACGGTTTCGATGCCGCCGTCCGTGAGGAACAGGTCCCCGTCGAGCTGGGGGAGATGGTCGCGGTAGGTCATGCGAGTCCCTTCCGTTGCCTCCAGCGAGTCTAGGCGCGCACGATTCCGCTCAAGCCCGCTAGAGCCTCGCATTAAGATCTCCGCATGAGGAGGGTGGTCGACGTCGTCGCCGTTGACCGCGAGGCCAGGCCCTCGCTGGTCGACATCGCCGAGGACTCGCTGCGCACCTGGCTGGCCAGCGGCCGCCACCGGCTCGGCGAGCGGCTGCCGCCCGAGCAGGAGCTGTCCTCGAACCTCGGCATCTCCCGCGGCACGCTGCGGACCGCCCTCGGGCGGCTGGAGGAGTCCGGCGAGATCGTGCGCCGCCAGGGCAGCGGCACCTACGTGGGGCGGGTCAGCTCGGCCGCGCTCGACGAGGGGCTCGAGCGGCTCGTCTCCTACGCCGAGCTCGCGCGCCGGCGCGGGGTCGGCATCGAGGTGGGGGAGCTGGAGATCGAGGAGCTGCCCGTGGGCGCGAAGATCGGCGAGCTGCTGGACCTCGAGCCCGACCAGATCGCCACCACCGTCACGCGCGTGCTGGTGCTCGACGGCGAGCCCTGGGCGAGCATGCGCGACGTGGTGCACCCCGACGTCGAGCTGCCCAGCCGGGCGCGCATCAAGCAGGCGCTGCAGCGCGGCCAGATGGTGCTCGACGTGCTCAAGGAGCAGGGCGTGCCGGTGGCCTACGCGCGCACCCACATCGCCGCGCGGGTGCTGACCGTCGAGGACCGCGTGGGCAAGGCGCTGGGCGTGAGCGACACCAGCGCCGCGCTGGAGCTGGAGCACGTGACGTGCACGAGCGAGGGCGTGGCCGTGGAGTACTCGACGGACATCTTCCTGCCCGGCCGCCTCGACCTGCACGTGATGCGCTACCTCGAGGAGCCGCCCCCCGTACCCGCCATCGAACGTCCCCGAAACGCGCGCGCGGCGCGCCGGTCGTGAAGGTGGACACGACCAGCCGCATCCAGTAGAACTTCGCTTGCAACAATTTGTACAGTCGATGTGCCGGCCCGGTACGACAGGCGGCCGGGGCAGCTGACCAAAACGACCGCGCCGGAGGTGCCATGGCCGAGAAGATGTGGGGCTCAGAGCCGTTCTGGGGACTTGGCTCCGACTGGGATCCCGACTGGATCCTGACTCCGAAGCAGATCGAGTTGCGCGATCTCCTGATCGAGCTGTGCGAGAAGGAGATGCGGGCGAACGCGAAGGTCTCGGACGACGGCCTGGTGTTCCCGCGCAAGAACCTCGAGCTGCTCGGGGAGCACGGCTTCCTGGCGCTGACCGTGCCCGAGGAGTACGGCGGCCTTGGCCAGGACCACGTCGCCTACGCGATGACCTGCGAGACGATCGCGCGCTACGGCTGTGCCTCCACGGCCATGTGTTACGTGATGCACTGCGGCGCGGTCAACGCGATCATGCTGCGCCCCACCGAGGCGCTGATCGACAAGTTCATCCGCCCGCTGAACAGCGGCAAGATCGGCACGCTGTCCTACTCGGACCCCGAGACCGGCTCGCACTTCTGGTACCCGATCTCCTCCGGCGCCGAGCGCGTGAACGGCGGCTACAAGGTGCGCAAGAAGGCCTCCTGGACGACCTCCGGCGGCTTCGCCGACTTCTACGTGATCCAGACCACGAGCCCCGACTTCTCCGGCTACGACGACCTCTCGGTGTTCGTGGTGGACGGCGACGAGATCAAGGCCGAGCCCGGCAAGTGGGACGCGCTCGGACTGCGCGGCAACCAGTCGGGCGCGCTCGAGGTGCCTGACGTCGAGATCCCGGCCGAGCAGATCATCGGCCCCGAGGGCGACGGCGCCGCCTCCAACGACGAGTCGGTGGACCCGTGGTTCCTGATCGGCTCCTCGTCGGTGTGGAACGGCCTGGCGATGGGCGCGATCGACATCGGCAAGCGCCAGACCACGCGCAAGAAGCACGTGGACGTGGGCCTGCGCGTGGCGGACTACCCGACGATCCAGGACTACGTGGGCGAGTGCCGTGATGGACACCAACGCCTGCCGCATGTTCACCTACTCGGTGGCGCAGGCGATGGACTCGGCCACCGACAACAACACGCGCCGGCTGGCGCCGGGCGAGTTCGCGCGGGCCAACTTCCTGCACTGGTCGTGGCAGATCAAGTTCGAGGCGGCGAAGAACGCCACCCACGTGGTGGACAAGATGCTGCACGCCTGCGGCGGCTCGGGCTACAAGCGCGACATGGAGATGGAGCGCTACCTGCGCGACGCCAAGGCCGGCTGGGTGATGGGGCCGACCAACGAGGTGCTGCGCCAGTTCGTGGGCAAGGCGGTGCTGCTCGGCTTCGACTCGCTCGACTACTGGAACCAGACCTACAACCGCCGCGCGGTCGAGAACGAGGTGAAGAAGCTCGACGCCCAGGGCAAGAAGGAGCTCGCCGAGCAGCTGCTGGCGGAGGTCGAGAAGGAGTCGACGGTAGGAGCGGCATAGCCCTGACCGCTGACAGCCCTGTGCTCCTGGGAGGGCTGACGCAGCCCGACCCTGGCCTGGAGCGCTACTGGGTGCGGCCCGGCGGGGTGACCGTCATGCCGCTCGAGCCGGACGACCAGGTGCTGGTCACCGACCGCGACGGCGGCCAGGTGGCGGAGGTCACCGCGCTTGACCGCGAGGGGCGCGAGGACGCCGCGGCGCTCGGCGCCCGGGCCGACGCCCCGGCCACGGTGCTGCGGGCTCTCACGGGCAACGGCGGCAGCGCCGACCCGTTCCTGCGCGATCTCCACACGCGCGGGCTCGACCCTCACGACGCCCGCTGCGTGCGGCTGTTCGGGCCCGACTCGCCGGCGGGCGCCAGCGTGCCGTTCACGGCCGAGCGCTCGGCGATGCTGATCGTGGCCGCTCCGGGAGGGCGGATCGTGGACGGCGACCCGCCGCCGTCTGACCTGTGGGTGGAGATCCGGCGCGCGGTGGTGCCGGAGCGGACCGAGTTCGACGCCCCGCCGCCGCTGGCCGAGCCGCGGCTGGATTTCCGGATCGACAAGGCCAGCGCCGCCTCCTACGAGGTGAAGGCCGGCGAGTTCATCCAGATCATCGACGTGCAGGGCAAGCAGTGCTCGGACTTCCTGGCCTTCCACCGCCGCAAGCTCGAGAACGGCCTCGAGCGCGGCCTCGACTCCACCGTCACGCGCACGCTGATGGGCAACGCCTATCCGCAGCCGGGTCTACACGGGAAGTTCTACGACCAGGACTTCGAGCCGCTGTGCGAGGTGGTGCGCGACACCGTGGGTCGCCACGACACCTTCGCGCTGGCCTGCCAGGCCAAGTACTACGAGGACCTCGGCTACCCCGGGCACATCAACTGCACCGACAACTTCAACGGCTCGCTCGAGCCCTACCCGATCGCCCCGCGCAGGGGCTGGGCGGCGCTCAACTTCTTCTACAACACGGGCTTCGACTCGCGACATGATGCTGATCGCGGACGAGCCCTGGTCGCGGCCGGGCGACTACGTGATGTTGAGGGCGATGACCGACCTGGTCTGCGCGTCATCCGCCTGTCCCGACGACATCGATCCCGCCAACGGCTGGGAGGTAACCGACGTGCACGTGCGTGTCTACTCGCCGGAGAACAAGTTCTCCACGGCCATCGCGCGGCGCGTGACCGCCGACGCCGAGCCGGAGCTCACCCGCGAGACGACCTTCCACCCGCGCACCGCGGACCTGCACGAAGAGCTTCGTGGAGTACCGCGGCTACTGGCTGCCGCACTGCTTCAACAACGAGGGCGGCGTGGCCGAGTACTGGGCCTGCCGCGAGAAGGCGATCGTCACCGACCTCTCGCCGCTGCGCAAGTGGGAGCTGCTCGGCCCGGACGCCGAGGAGTTCCTCCAGCAGATGGTGACCCGCAACATCCGCAAGCTGGCGGTGGGCCAGGTGGTCTACACGGCCATCTGCAACGAGACCGGCGGCATGATCGACGACGCCACCGTCTTCCGCCTGGCCGAGAACAACTTCCGCTTCATCGGCGGCGACCCCTACGACGGCGTCTGGCTGCGCGAGCAGGTGAAGCGGCTGGGCCTGCGGGTGAACGTGAAGGACTCCACCGACCAGCTCCACAACCTCGCCGTGCAGGGGCCGAACAGCCGCGACCTCATGCGCGAGCTGATCTGGACCCCGCCCACTCAGCCGCCGCTCGACGAGCTCAAGTGGTTCCGCTTCCTGATCGGGCGGATCGGCGGCTACGACGGCATCCCGGTCGTGGTCTCGCGCACCGGCTACACGGGCGAGCTGGGCTACGAGGTCTTCTGCCATCCGGCGGACGGCCCCGCGGTGTGGGACGCGATCTGGGCCGCGGGCCAGTCGCACGGCCTCAAGCCGCTGGGCCTCGAGGCGCTCGACATGCTGCGCATCGAGTCCGGGCTGATCTTCGCGGGCTACGAGTTCGACGACCAGGTGGACCCCTTCGAGGCCGGCATCGGCTTCACCGTGGCGCTCGACCACGAGGAGGACTTCATCGGCCGGGCGGCGCTCGAGGAGCGCAGCGCGCACCCGCAGCGCAGGCTGGTCGGTCTCGAGCTTGAGGGCAACGAGGTGGCGGGTCACGGCGACCCGGTCTACATCGGCCGCCAGCAGATGGGCGTGGTCACGAGCGGCGTGCGCAGCCCGCTGCTGAAGAAGTCGATCGCGCTCTGCCGCATGGCGGTGCAGGCGGCGGAGATCGGCACCAAGGTCGAGGTGGGCAAGCTCGACGGCATGCAGAAGCGGCTGCCCGCGACGGTGGTGCGCGTCCCGTTCTACGACCCCGAGAAGAAGCGTCCTCGTTCGTGAACGGGCCGGGGCGCACAGGCGTCGCCGGCCTGACGCCGGATCGTCAGCGCAAGGACGGCGCGCCGCCGGACGGCACGCGCGTGGGCGTGGCCAACCTCACGGCGGTGTCGGGCCGCACGGGCGACGCCGGGCTGATGCCGCCGCCGCGACCGCGCAGCGAGCCGGGGAAGGCCGCGCCCGCCACGCCAAAGGGCCCGGCCGGGGTGGCCAGGCTCACGCCGGCGGCGCGGGCCACGGCGGAGGCCGGGCGCGCGCTGCGGCAGGTGATGGGCCGCTTCGCCACCGGCGTGACGGTGGTGACCACCGCCGACGGCGAGGCCATCCACGGCATGACCGCGAACGGCTTCCTGTCGGTCTCGCTCACCCCGCCGCTGGTGCTGATCTCGCTCGGCCGCTGCCGCATGGCCGAGATGCTGCCGAAGACCGGCCGCTACGGCGTGAGCGTGCTCGACCGACGACCAGGAGCACCTCGCCGCGCACTTCGCCGCCCAGCGCCCGTCGCCCACCGAGCCGCGCTTCAGCTACCACGACGGCCTGCCGTTCCTCGACGGCGCGCTCGCCCATCTCGGCTGCCGCGTGGTGGACGTGCACCCGGCCGGGGATCACGTGCTCTGGCTCGGGCAGGTCGAGCATCTCTACTGCCGCGACGGACGGCCGCTGCTCTTCTACACGGGCCGCTTCAGGACGCTTCAGGAGATCGAGCAGGACTCGCAGTGAACGCCTTGTACAAATTTGCTCAATCAGGGTATAGTCGTGACGCCTTCGGGCCGCGGCCCAGCCCTTAGACCAGTCGGAGGACAGCGATGACAGACACCGCCGTTGACGCGCCGGCCCCAGTGACCTTCGGCGGCACCGTGCAGACGGTGCTCGAGAGCGCTCCGACCTCGGCTCCGCCGCCCACGCTCGAGCAGGCCCGCAACCAGCCCGGCCGCCGCGAGCAGATCGAGGCGATCGCGCGCCGCATCGAGGCCGAGGGCATCAAGTACGTCTTCTTCCAGCAGGTCTCGATCACCGGCCGCGTGATGGGCAAGGGCGTGGTGTCGTCCTTCTTCCCGCAGGTGGCCGAGAAGGGCTACCAGCTCGTGTACGGCGCCACGGCGAACCTGTTCACCGACCGCGCGGGGAACTACATCGGCTTCGGCCCCGAGGAGTCCGAGCTTGCCGCGATGGCGGATCTCGACACCTTTGCCGTCCTGCCCTGGGACAACCGCGTGGCGCGCGTGTTCTGCGACTGCTACGACACGGAGACCGGCGAGCTGCTCGACGCCGACCCGCGCCAGAACCTCAAGCAGGTGGTGACCGAGTTCGAGAAGGAGCTCGGCTACAGCTTCCTGATCGGCATCGAGCCCGAGATGATGTGGCTGCGCAAGCCGCGCGACGGGGAGGAGCCGCAGGGCGTCACGAAGCCCTACTGCTACCACATCCACCAGTTCGAGGAGCTCCGTCCGGTGCTGCTCGACGTGGTGGAGTACGGGCAGGCGCTGGGGCTCGACATGAGCTACGGCGACCACGAGGACGCGCCCGGCCAGCTCGAGCTCAACTTCCGCTTCGACCGGCCGGTGAAGACCGCCGACAACATCACCACCTACCGCCAGCTCTGCGCGGCGGTGGGCCGCAAGCACGACCTGCTGCCCACGTTCATGCCTAAGCCGTTCACCGGAGTCTCGGCCAACGGCCACCACCACCACTTCACGCTGGTGGACGGCGAGGGGACCAACGTCTTCCACGACCCGTCCGGGCCGGGCCAGCTGTCCGACATCGCACGGCACTTCCTCGGCGGGCTGCTCGACCACTTCGGTGCGCTGATGTGCCTGGGCAACCCCACCGTGAACTCCTACTGCCGCATGTGGGACACGGGCTTCTGGGCGCCGGTCTACCGCAACTGGGGCTGGCAGAACCGCACCTGCACGGTCCGCGTGGCCTCGGGCGGCCGCTTCGAGTACCGCGGTGTGGACTCGTCCTGCAACCCGTACCTGACGGTCGCGGGCCTGCTGAAGGCCGGCCTCGACGGCATCCAGCGCGAGCTCGACCCGGGGCCGCCGCAGAGCGCCAACACCTACGACCTGCTCCAGAACGGCGACACGCCGATCGACCGCGTGCCCGACAGCCTGGGCGACGCGCTCGAGGAGCTGGCGAAGGACGAGGTGGTGAAGAGCGCCCTGCCGGGCCGCCTCTACAAGGTCTTCCACCACTACAAGCGCGACGAGTGGGAGCGCTACCTCGCCGCGGTCACCGACTGGGAGCGCGACGAGTACCTGGAGGTGCTGCCCTAGTCATGTGCGGAATCGCAGGGATCATCTATCGGGACGGGGGCGGCAGCCGTCAGGTCGGGCACGACATGACGCAGATGCTGCAGGCCATGAAGCACCGTGGGCCGGACTCCACCGGCTACGCGCTCTACCGCCCGGTCGAGGACGGCTACGTGATGCACGTGAAGCTGGCCGAGACGAACGGGCACCGCGACTTCGAGTTCGAGGAGCGGCTGCGCCGCCAGCGACGCGACGTCGAGGCGCGCGTCCGGGCGCTGGGCGCGCGGGTCGACTCGATCGACTCCTCGAGCGATCACGCCATGACGATGAAGTTCGGGCTCGACGGCGACCTCAAGGAGCTGGCCGACTACGTGGAGGACATCAAGGGCGTCGAGGTGCTGTCGCTCGGCCACTCGCTGGAGATCGTGAAGGACCTGGGTGACGCGCGCACGGTGGCGGGCGACTACGGGCTCGACGGCTTCCTGGGCACCCACGGGATCGGCCACGCGCGCATGGCCACGGAGTCCGACGTGGACATCGCCAACGCTCATCCCTACTGGGCCTACCCGTTCCCGGACGTGGCCGTGGTCCACAACGGCCAGCTCACCAACTACCACCAGTGGCGGCGCCGCCTCGAGCGCGCCGGCCACCGCTTCCAGTCGGACTGCGACTCCGAGATCATCGCCGTGTACCTCGCCGAGCGGATGGCGCAGGGCGACTCGCTCGAGGACTCGATGCGCCGCAGCCTCGTCGGAGCTCGACGGCGTGTTCACCTACCTCTGCGTGACCGAGGACGCGCTGGGCATGGCCAAGGACGAGCTGGGGGCCAAGCCGCTCGTGCTCTACGAGTCGGACGACATCGTGGCCCTCGCCTCGGAGGAGATCGCCATCCGCAAGGTCGTGGACCGCGAGATCGAGACCTACGACCCGTACGAGAGCGAGGTGATGGTGTGGACGCGATGAGCGCCGAGACCGAGATCCTGTACGACCCGCGCGGGCTCGTCGAGCTCGACGACTCGATCCCGAAGACTGCGCAGATCGACGGCGACAAGGCCGTGATCGACGCCCACGACATGTCCACGCGCAAGATCAACTCCGAGCTGCGCTGGCTGCTCTACGACCAGGGCGTGAAGGAAGTCACGGTGAAGAACCCGGGCGCGCGGCACTCGCTGGGCGTCGGCATCCTCACGCGCTGCAAGATCACCTTCGAGGGCAGCCTCGGCTACTTCGGCTGCGGCCTGATCGACGGCGCCGAGGTGCACATCACCGGCCGCGTGGGCTGGTCGGTGGCCGAGAACATGATGTCCGGCGTGGTGGTGATCGAGAGCAACGCGGGCTCGCTCGCCGGCGCGGCGCTGCGCGGCGGCGACCTCGTGGTGAAGGGCCAGGTGGGCGCCCGCACCGGGATCGACCAGAAGGGCGGCACGATCCTCGTGCTCGGCAGCGCCGGCTCGATGACCGGCTTCATGATGCAGCGCGGCCGCCAGATCATCTGCGGCGACGTGGGCCCCGGCCTCGGCGACTCCATGTACGACGGCACGCTCTACGTGGGCGGCAAGGTCAAGTCGCTCGGCGATCGACTGCGTGGAGGGCGAGTGGACCGACGCCGACACGGAGCTGGTCGAGCGCAAGTTCCGCATCTACGGCCTCGGCTCGCCGCCCGAGCTGCGCAAGTTCGTCTGCGGGAAGAAGCTCTACAACTACGACAACCTGGAGCCGAGCGAGCGCAAGCTCGTCCTCTGACGCTGGGAGGGGAGACACGATGGCCGACGAGAACGCACCCTCGCAGCAGACGATCCTGGGGCAGAGCAAGATCTTCACCCCGGAGGTCATCAACGACATCCACATGAAGGCCGAGCTCGGCCGCTACCGGATGCGCGGCTTCTCGATGTTCAAGAAGATCCCGCACTGGGACGAGCTGATCTTCCTGCCGGGCACGCTCACGCGCTTCGTGATCGAGGGCTATCGCGAGAAGTGCGAGACCAAGACGGTGCTGGGCGCGCGCTTCGCGAAGAAGCCGATCGAGCTCGACATCCCGGTCTACATCACGGGCATGAGCTTCGGCGCGCTGTCGCTCGAGGCGAAGATGGCGCTGGCCAAGGGCGCGTCGATGGCGGGCACCGCGACCTGCTCCGGAGAGGGCGGCATGATCCCGCCCGAGCGCGACCTCTCGACCAAGTGGTACTACCAGATCATCCAGAGCCGCTACGGCTTCAACCCGCACCACATGATGCTGGCCGACGCGATCGAGTTCTTCATCGGCCAGGGCTGCAAGGTCGGGCTGGGCGGGCACCTGATGGGCCAGAAGGTCACCGAGCAGGTGGCCGAGATGCGCTCGCTGCCCGCCGGGCATCGACCAGCGCTCGCCCGCGCGCCATCCCGACTGGCTGGGCCCGGATGACCTGTCGCTGAAGGTCCAGGAGACGCGCGAGGCCACCAACTACGAGGTGCCGATCCAGCTCAAGCTGGGCGCCGCGCGCGTGTACGACGACGTGCGCATGGCCGCCAAGTGCGGGCCGGACATCATCTACCTGGACGGGGCCGAGGGCGGCACCGGCGCCGGGCCGCACCTGGCCGCCGAGGAGACCGGCATCCCGCTGATGGCCGCGATCCCCGAGGCGCGCCGCGCGCTCGAGGACGTGGGCCTGGCCGACGAGATCGACCTCGTGGTGGCCGGCGGCATCCGCAACGGCGGCGACATCGCCAAGTGCCTGGCGCTCGGCGCCACCGCGGTGGCGATCGGCCACTCGTCGCTGATGGCGCTCAACTGCAACAAGGAGATCCCGGGCGTCACCGACTACATGGGCTCGGTGGGCGTGCCGGCCGGCCAGTGCTACCACTGCCACACCGGCCGCTGCCCGGTGGGGATCACCACCCAGGACCCGGAGCTGCGCAAGCGCCTGAACGTGGAGGAGGCCGCGAACCGCGTCTACAACTTCCTCCACACGCTCACGCTCGAGGTGCAGATGCTGGCCCGCGCGTGCGGCAAGACCGACGTGCACAGCCTCGAGCCCGAGGACCTCGCCGCGCTCACTGTCGAGGCCTCCGCGATGGCCCGCGTGCCGCTGGCCGGCACCGAGTACATCCCGGGCGTGACCGAGCAGAACGCGCTCGAGGAGATCAAGACGCTGCTCGACCGCCACCTGGAGAACCCGGTGGACTCGCTGCCGCCCGGCGCCAGCCCGCCGCGGCGAACGGAGGTGAGTAGCGATGGCCGAGCGCGCTGAACCGCAGAAGATCGTCGCGATCGACTCCGAGTACCTCTCGGGCAAGCGCTACGCCTACCAGGAGGACGCCTCGCTGGTGGAGGAGATCGACCTCGACGCCGCCACGCCGGGCCAGGACATCAACTGGCTCGAGGACGTGGAGCTGCTCGAGGAGGACGGCACGCCCGCGGTCTTCGACCGCTACTCGAACTCGTTCATCAAGATCTACTTCCCGATCCCCGAGGGGCGCGAGAACGAGCTCGCGCGCAAGGTGCTGATCGCGCACCTGCAGGGCGGCAACTCCTACGGGATCCAGCTGAAGGAGCAGCACTGCAAGTTCCCGCAGCCCGAGCTGGGGCCGTGGGTGGAGGGATCGCGGACCGTCGGCGAGGACTGGCACGCGCCCGTCCTGGAGGGCTGGGAGCCCCCGCTCCACTGATGGCGAGCGTGCCCGGCTCCGTGCCGTACCTCGTGATCGGGGCCGGCGTGCACGGCCTCTCCACGGCCTGGCACCTCGCCGAGCGCGGCGAGCAGGTGCTGGTGGTGGACAAGACCGCGGTGGCCGCCGGGCGCCTCGGGCATCGCCTGCGGCGTGATCCGCAACAACTACTTCCAGCCGGCGATGTCCGAGCTGATGGCCGCCTGTGTGGAGATCTGGGAGTCCGACCCCGAGACGTTCGCCTACCACGGCTCGGGCTACGTCGCGCTCGGCGGTCCCTCGCAGGAGGAGGACCTGACCGACGGTCCACGAGCGCCAGCAGCGGATCGGCTACCCGTCGGAGCTGATCCTCGGCGTGGACGAGGTCAGCGCCCACATGCGCGGCCTGTTCGGCGACTGGCGCGCGCCCGGCCTCAGCGTCTGCCTGCACGAGCGCGCGGGCGGCTTCGCCTACAACCGCGAGTCGATCCTCGGGCTGGCCTCGAAGGCCCGCGCCGCGGGCGCGCAGATCGTGGAGGGGGTGGAGGTCACCGGCTTCGACCTCGACGGCGCGGGCGCGGTCGACAGCGTGCAGACCAGCGCCGGCGCGATCGAGATCGAGCAGCAGGTGGTGGTGGCCGTCGGCCCCTGGGTCCCGCAGCTCTGGGCCATGCTCGGCCTGCCCGACCGCCTGGACGTGCGCCAGCCGGACGGCACGGTGGCGGCCGACCAGCAGATGTGGACCTACTGGTACCTCCAGGAGGGCGAGATCGACGTCGACCCGAGCGTGTTCGTGACCGACGACGGCAAGCTGCCGCCGGTGCTGCACGTGGACAGCGAGGAGCCGCTCTCGGACGACGCGGGCCGGCTGATCACCGACGAGCAGTGGGGCGTCTACTTCAAGCAGGACCGCGCGAGCGTGCAGGGCGGCGCCTCACCGCTGCGCATGGGCCCGGAGTTCGAGGTCGACCCCTATCCCACCGGCACCGTCGAGTCCGGCTTCCCCGACCTCTGGTGCGCCGCGCTCTCGCACTGCATGGAGCGCTTCGAGGGCAGCCGCGCGAAGTACAGCCAGGTGCGCTCCGGCGGCGCCGGCGCCTTCACCGTCGACAACTTCCCGGTCTTCGACCACATGCGCCCGAACGTCTTCGTGGCCGCCGACTCGAACCACGGCTACAAGATGATCGCCGTCGGCCGCGAGGTCGCGCGCACGCTGCTCGGCGAGCACTCCGCGCTGCTCCACCCGTTCCGCTACGAGCGCTTCGCCACCGGCGACCTGCATCCGGTCTCGCACAGCCCGTACCCCTGGAGTTAACAAGTCTCAATCCATGGAGCGCCCCCCGATCACGCTCAGCTGCGAGTGTGGCGAGACAGCGCCACGTGCCCTACGGGGAGCGCTGGAAGTGCACGAAGTGCGGCCGCACCTGGGACACGAGCCAGATCCCGGCGGAGGACTACGACGCCGTGCTGCGCATCCAGCGCAGGTACCGCATCGTCCCGCTGGTGGTGCTGGTCCTGGCCGCCGCCACGGTGATCCTGTTCATGCTCCTGGGCCGCGTCTACGCGATCATCCTGCTGCCCCTGATGGCCACCCTCTGGTTCATGTTCGTGCGCCCGCTGCAGCGCAAGCGGCTGCGGGCGCAGATAGCGGCGCTGCCGGAGTGGAAGCTCACGCCCGAGTAGGGGCTCGCCTGAGCCCCTAGTGCACGATCAGCACGTCGCAGTGGGCCTTGTTCGCCACCGCCCCGCTGATGCTCTGCCCGAGCACCCGCTGGACCGTGCCGAGCTCGCGAGTGCCGATCACGATCATGTCGGCGCCCCGCTGCTCGGCCACCTGGACGATCGTGTCGGCAGGATGGCCGATCGCGGGCAGATAGTCCGCCTGCACGCCGGCACCCTCCAAGTGGGCGCGCGCGTTTTCCAGTTCCGCCACATGGTCAGCGGGCGAATCCGTCGGATCGATCGCGCCCTCTGAGCGCCCCGGGCTGCCCGTCACCGGAGCGACGCTCGTCACGAGCAACTCCGAGCCGAACGCCTTGGCGAGCTGCGCGGCCCGGTCGAGCGCGCGCGTCGCTTCGGGCGTGTCGTCGTAGGCCACCGACGATCGTCTTCATTGGCAACGCCTCCTCGTGGTTACGTCGCGGCGGGCACTGTGGCCGGGCGCCACTTCGCTCCCCTCCGGCATCGTCGGCGGGTCCTCTCGCCAGTGGACCTTCTCCTTGTCCTGCACCACCCTGCGGAAGATGAACAGCAGGATGGAGGCGAACAGGACGCCGATGCCGATCCAGAAGTCGGTCCAGGTGCCGTAGCCGTTGAGCTTCGGTGCCAGAGCGCCGACCGCCAGGATCACGAAGTTGAACACGCCAAGAACGCGGCCACGAACAGCCACGGCCTCGCGAGTCTGATCGGGCGAGGCCAGTTCGGCCGATCCTTGCGCAACAGCAGGACGCCGCTGAGCGCGAACACGTGTGCCAGCACGTAGCCGATGTTGCTCATGTAGAGGATCGCCAGGTTGCTCGTGATGAAGAGCACCAGCAGGACGTTCACCACGAGGTCCAGGGTCATTGCGCGACCCGGCACGTGGAAGCGGTTGAGCACGCCGAACTGCTTGATCGTCATGCCCGATCTCGAGATGCCGAACAGGGCCCGGCCGGCATCACCGGTGGAGGAGGCCATGGACAGCACGAGGCTGGCGATCAGGAAGATCAGGAACACGCTCGAGAGCGTGTGTCCGACGACCTGCTGGAACGCCTGCACGTAGAACCCGCCCTCAGCCGTGTCCGCCGACGGGGCGCCGGTCACGCCGCCGAGACCCAGCGGCAGCAGCGTGAACACGAGCAGCGCGAAGATCGAGGCGCTCTTGAGCGCCAGGGCGGTGTCGCGCTTGGTGTCGTAGTACTCGGGCGCGAAGGTGGCACAGATCTCCGTCCCGTACGCCGACCAGGCGAGGATGAAGAGGTACACCAGCGCCACCTTCACGCCTCCCCACGGACCGGGGAACGAGGAGTGGAGGTTGCGAGGCGTGCCAGTCGCCGGTGAGGTACGGCAGGATGATGAAGACGATCAGCGGGACCATCAGGCAGGCCGCGCACACGTACGTGAGCCACACGAACGGGCGGATGCCCGAAGATGTTGAACGCCCAGACCGTGATGATCACGCCGATGGCGATGAAGTGGGGGAGGCCGAGGTGGACCGAGCCGTCGTTCACGGTCCAGGTCTGGTCCGAGAACCAGCGGGCGGTGACCAGGTCGCCGATGATCTTGCCGAAGATCGACAGCACGACCGACCAGCCGATCCAGTAGCCGAACGTGGCCACCGGGCCCACGAGGGTCGTGTACTTGCGCCAGCCCTCGTGCGCGTAGAGGGAGATGCCCCCCGTCTGGGTCGGGAACATCGTCGCCGGCTCCGAGTAGATGAACGCCTGCAGCACGCCTATGAAGGCGGAGATGCCCCACAAGATGATCGACCCCGTGACCCCGAAGATCCCCAGCGTGAAGCCGAGCGAGCCGAGCAGGAAGCCCGGGTTGCAGAGCGCGATCGCGAACCCGTCATACCAGCGCAGAGTCTTGAGCAGCTGGCGTTCCTCGACGACGGCAGTTGCCATGAGGCGGCCCCTTCCCCAGATTGAGCAAATTGGTGCAAGCCCTGAAGTGCGCTTTGTACCATCGGGAACGAGATGAGTCAACTTACGCTGCGTCGGGGACGAGGGTTGCGTGAGGGGACCGACGGTCCAGCCGCCACGGGTGACCGCCGCCGGCCGGTGATTCTGGCCACGCTGTCGGTGCGCGTCTCGGCCGCCGCAGAGCGAATGGCCATCGACAGCGCGCTCGAGGCGGGGAGCCCGCTGATCATCGCCAACATGCTCGCGCTGCGTCCCTACGCGACCACGATCATGCTGCTGGGGCCGGGGGCGGCGACGCTGCCGGCCGAGGAGGACCTCGATGCGGTGCGCGCCACCGCGCAGCGCGCCGCCGCGCTCGGGCTGAAGACGCAGCTGCTGCGCATCTCCGACCCCGCGGCCGGTCCAGGCCATCCTCGAGCTGCTCAGCGAGCAGCGGGCCGGGCTGCTCGTGTTCGGCCCCGATCCGGCGCGCATCGGCTCCCGCCGGCTGCGCAAGGCGGCGAAGACGGCTGCGCAAAGAGGCTCCCTGCCTCGTCTGGATCGGCGAGACCGACAGCGCCTGACGCGCGAGGCTCGGAGGCGGGCAGCCGCCGCCGTTTGAGGCTTTGCACCTATTTGTTTAAGATCGCGCCCGCCGCTCGCCCGCGGCGCGTCAGCGAGAGGAGAGGAAATGAAGAGCAGCCTCGAGATTGCCCAGGACGCGGTCCTCGAGCCGATCGAGTCGATCGCCGAGCGCGCGGGGCTCCTGCCCGAGGAGTTCGAGCCCTACGGGCGCTACAAGGCGAAGGTGTCGCTGGGCGTCACGGGCCGCATGCGCGAGACACCCGACGGCAAGCTCGTCTGCGTGGCCGGCGTGACGCCGACCAAGGCGGGGGAGGGCAAGACCACCACCGCCGTCTCGCTGACCCAGGGCCTCGGGGTCATCGGCAAGAAGCCGCTCCTGTGTCTGCGCGAGCCCTCGCTCGGCCCGGTGTTCGGCATCAAGGGCGGCGCGGCCGGCGGGGGCATGACCCAGGTCGTGCCGATGGAGGACCTGAACCTCCACTTCACGGGCGACATCCACGCGGTGGGCGCCGCCAACAACCTGCTCGCCGCGATCCTCGACGCCTCGATCCTGCACGGCAACCCGCACTCGATCGACGCCCTGCGGATTGCCTGGCGCCGCGCCCTCGACATGAACGATCGCGCGCTGCGCCAGATCGCGATCGGTCTCGGCGGCCGCGCGAACGGCTACCCGCGCGAGACCGGCTTCGACATCACCGCGGCCTCCGAGGTGATGGCGATCCTGGCGGTGTCGCGCGACCTGCACGACCTGCGTGCGCGGCTGGGCGCGATCACCGTGGCGCACTCATACAACGGCGGCAAGCCGGTGACCGCCGAGGACCTCGGCGCCGCCGGCGCCATGACGGTGCTGCTGAAGGACGCGCTCAAGCCGAACCTGATCCAGACGCTCGAGGGCCAGCCCTGCCTGATGCACGCGGGCCCGTTCGCGAACATCGCCCACGGCAACTCCTCGCTCGTGGCGGACCTGATCGGACTGAAGCTCGGCGACTACGTCGTCACGGAGTCCGGCTTCGGCTCGGACATGGGGATGGAGAAGTTCTTCGACATCGTCTGCCGCAAGGGCAACCTGCGCCCGAGCGCCGTGGTGCTGGTGGCCACGGTGCGCGCGCTGAAGCACCACGGCGGGGTGGAGGACGACCCGCGCGTGGACCGCGCGCGCGGCCTCGCCGCCGTGGTGGAGGGCGCCGCGAACCTGCACCGCCACCTCGGGATCGTGCGCGGCTTCGGCCTGCCCTGCGTGGTGGCCGTGAACCGCCGGCCGGGCGACACCGACGAGGAGGTCGGCCTCGTGCAGTCGCTGGCCCTGGAGGGCGGCGCGCTGGCGGCCGAGGTGAACGACGGCTTCACGAACGGCGGCACCGGAGCCGCGGCCCTGGCGGAGGCAGTGGCGGACGCCTGCGAGCAGCCGTCCGAGTTCATGTTCGCCTACGAGGACAGCGACCCGATCGACGTGAAGATCCGCAAGGTCGCCACCCAGGTCTACGGCGCAAGCGACGTCTTCTTCTACCCGGACGCCGAGCGCAAGCTCAAGCAGTTCACCGACGACGGGCTGGCCGAGCTGCCGATCTGCATGGCGAAGACGCACCTGTCGCTGTCGGCGGACCCGGCGCTGCGCAACGCGCCCGAGGGCTTCACGGTGCCGGTCCGGGACATTCGCGCCTACACCGGCGCGGGCTGGCTCGTGCCGCTCTGCGGGGACATCATGCAGATGCCGGGGCTGGGCAAGAGCCCGGCGGCGCTCAACGTGGACATCGACGCCGACGGCCGCACCGTCGGGCTGTTCTAGGCGCGGTTAGGGCGCCAGCCGCTCCAGCGTCCAACCGCCGCTCGGGCTCGGGCGGTAGACGAGGCGATCGTGCAGGCGGTCGTCGCGGTGCTGCCAGAACTCGAAGCTCTCCGGCGGGAGCCGGTAGCCGCCCCAGTTGGCCGGCAGCGGCAGCTCGCCCGCGGTGTCCAGCTCGGCCACGCGCGCCTCGAGCAGCTCCCGGCTGGCCACCGGCCGGCTCTGCGGCGACGCCAGCGCGCTGAGCTGGCTGAGGCGTGGCCGCGAGCGGATGTACTCGGCCGACTCCGCGGCGCTGACTCGCGCCACGGGGCCCTCGATCCGCACCTGGCGGCCAAGCGAGTCCCAGTGGAACAGCAGCGCGGCGCGCGGGTTGGCGGCCAGCTCGGCGCCCTTGCGGCTCTCGTAGTTGGAGAAGAAGACGAAGCCGTGCTCGTCGAAGCCCTTCATCAGCACCATGCGCACCGAGGGCGCGCCATCTGCGCGTGGCCGTTGCGAGCGCCACCGCCTCCGGCATCCGCACGCCGGAGCCGCCCGCCTCGTCGAACCAGGCGGCGAACTGGCGCAGCGGGTCGGGATCGACGTCCTCCTCACGCAGCGGAATGAACTCAGGCGACATCGACCCATAGGATGCCCGACGTGCCGCTCGAACCCGGAATGTCGCGCCAGCACGAGTTCGTCGCCGAGGGCCACCTGCTCACCGACGTGGGCGGCACGCTGGGCGTGCCCGTCCTCTCCACGCCGGGCATGATCGAGGTCATGGAGAAGAACGCCACCGCCCTTGCCCGCGAGCACCTGGCCGACGGCAAGGGCACCGTGGGCTTCGAGGTCTGCATCAAGCACGTGGGCGGCGCGCCCGAGGGCACCCGCTGCACCGTCTACGCGACCCTCCGAGAGATAGTCGAGGACCGGAAGCTGCGCTTCGATGTGGAAGTGCGGAGTGGGGAGCGGGTGATCGGGGTCGGGACGCATGAACGCCGGGTCATTGATCTGGCGGCGCATGCACAGCAGGTAGTTGCACAGCTGACAGCTGACAGGCTGAGCCGGCTGCAATTGGCAGCGCGCAGCCGGCGGAACTGTCAACTGTCAACCCGAATCGCCGCGCCGAACCGCCTACCGGTAACCGCTGGCCGAAATCGTCCCCCCATTGTCCTTGCGGCCAACTCCACGGCCCGCCATGATGGCTCGCGTGAAGTCCCGTCGCATCGTCTTCGTCGCCTTTCCCGAGTTCCAGGCCCTCGACGTGTTCGGCCCGAGCGAGGTGTTCTCCGTGGCCAAGCGCTTCCAGCGCGCGCCCTACGCGATCGAGCTCGTGGCGGTGGATCCGGTGGTGGTCACCTCCAGCGGCGTGCCGGTGCAGATGCACTCCACGCTGGCCGACTGCAGCGGTCCGATCGACACCCTGATCGTTGCCGGGGGCGACGCCGTGGTCGAGGCCGAGAAGGACGGCGCCCTGATCGCGTGGCTACGCGCCGCCGCGCCGCGCTCGCGCCGGGTGGCGTCCGTGTGCAGCGGGGCGTTCCTGCTCGCCCGCGCCGGGCTGCTCGACGGCCGCCGGGCCACCACCCATTGGGGCGCCTGCGGCGCGTTGGCGCGGCGCTACCCGCAGCTCACGGTGGACCCCGACCCGATCTTCGTGCGCGACGGCAACGTCTTCACCTCCGCGGGGGTGACCGCCGGCATCGACATGGCGCTGGCCCTGCTGGAGGACGACCACGGCCCCGACGTGGCCCTGAAGGTCGCGCAGGCGCTGGTGCTGTTCCTCAGGCGCTCCGGCGGGCAGTCGCAGTTCAGCGCCGCGCTCTCGACCCAGTCGGCGGAGCGCGAGCCGCTGCGCGAGCTCCAGACCTGGCTGACGGACAACCTCGAGGCCGATCTCTCGGTGCCGGCCCTTGCCGAGCGCGCCTGCATGAGCCCGCGCAACTTCGCGCGCGCCTTCAAGCGCGAGGTGGGTATGACGCCCGCCGTCTACGTCGAGACGCTGCGCGTGGAGCGCGCAAGGGTCCTGCTCGAGAGCACGCATGCGCAGGTCGACGACGTGGCCAGCCGCTGCGGCTTCGGCACCGTCGAGACGATGCGCCGTTCCTTCCGAAGGAGGCTCGGCGTCAGCCCGGGCCACTACCGCGACCGCTTCCGCCCGACCGGCGGGGGCCAGATCGAAAGGGCCGCCTGATGAGGATCGCCATACCGATGTTCGACGGAGTGACCGCTCTCGACGCGATCGGGCCGTACGAGGTGCTGTCGCGGGTGCCCGGCGCCGAGATCAGCTTCGTGGCCGCCGAGCCCGGGCCGAAGCGAACCGACAACCGGATGCTCGCCCTGCACGCCGACGTGGCGCTGGCGGATCTCACCGACCCCGACATCCTGCTCATCCCGGGCGGCTACGGCACGCGCAAGCTGATGAAGGACGAGGCCATGCTGGCCTGGGTGCGCGACGTACACGCGAGCTCGCAGTGGACCACCTCGGTCTGCACCGGCGCGCTCGTGCTGGCCGCCGCGGGGGTGCTCGAGGGGCTCGAGGCCACCACCCACTGGCTGTCGCTCGACATCCTGCGTGAGTACGGCGCGGAGCCGGTCGGCCGCCGGGTGGTGGAGCAGGGCAAGGTGATCACCGCCGCGGGCGTCTCGGCCGGGATCGACATGGCGCTGGTGCTGGCGTCCAGGGTCGCGGGCGACGCGGTGGCGCAGGCCATCCAGCTCGCGATCGAGTACGACCCGCAGCCGCCCTTCGACACGGGCTCGCCGGCCAAGGCGCCGGCGGAGATCCAGGAGCTCGTACGCGGTGCCGCGCGTGCGGAAGTAGACAACTGGGCGCCGGCGGCCTAGCCGGCCGCCGGGCTCAGGCGGTCTTGGCCGGCCAGCCCTCGCGCGGGTTCGGCAGCGGCGTGACCGACTGCTCGATCCGGTCCCGCAGGTGCTCGAAGGCCGGCGGCAGCGACAGGCGCTCGCCCAGGTGCTCGGCCGGCTCGTCGGTGGCGAAGCCCGGACCGAGCGTGGCGATCTCGAACAGCACGCCGCTCGGCTCGCGGAAGTAGATCGAGCGGAAGTAGAAGCGGTCGATCACCGGGGTCGGCCGCGCGCCGCCCTCGGCCACGCGCTCGCGCCAGGCCTCGTGCTCCTCCATGGTGGAGGCCCAGGCGACGTGGTGCACGGTGCCGGCGCCCTGCACGCCGCGCTCGCTCGAGCGGTCGTAGTGGTAGGTGCCGCCGCGCTGGTCCCCGCGCGCCTCGAAGTTGTCGTCGCCGAGCGGCTGGAAGCCCAGCGTCTCCTCGAGCAGGGCGCGGCTGCGCTCGGGATCGGCCGTGTAGGCGCGCACGTGGTCGAACCCCTGGAGGGCGACCTCGGCCGGGATCTCCGGATGGTCCGCGATCAGCGGCTCGTCGCTGGTGTCGGCCACGACCAGCTCCAGCCCGAGGCCCTCGGGGTCCGCGAAGACGATCGAGCTCTCACCGCGGGTCACGTCGATGCCCTCGCGCCCGAGTCGCTCCTCCCAGAAGTCGAGCGCCGCGGGGGAGGCGACGCGGTATGCCACGCGGTGCACCATGCCGGCGCCGGCCCGCCCGCGCATCGCGCCGGGGTACTCGAAGAAGGTGAGGTCGGAGCCGGCGGAGCCCTTCTCGTCGGCGTAGAAGAGGTGGTACACGGTGGGGTCGTCCTGGTTGACGGTCTTCTTGACCAGGCGCAGTCCCATGACGCGCGTGTAGAAGTCGACGTTGCCGGGGGCGTCGCCCGTGATCGCGGTGACGTGATGGATGCCTTCGAGCTTCATCGCTGCTCCTCTTCCGCTGTGCCTTGGACCCTGAACTATACCAGATGGTTGTGGGCTCAACTATCTGCGCAAAGGCGGGTTAACCCAACCTTTTAGGCGGCCAGCCGAACCCGGGATTCGCAAGCAGCCCGTACTGGCGCGGGGCCCCGTACCAGAGAAGCTCCTGACTCGCACTTGAACGCCTCGCTGACAAGGAGCCTTCGATGAACAACAGCATGCTGACGGTCGTTCCCGGCATCGACGCCCTGCGCGCTCGCATCGCCGGCGATGTGGTGGTTCCGGGCGACGAGACCTGGGACATCGTGCGCCAGGCCTGGAACCTCGCAGCCGACCAGCAGCCTGCTGCCATCGCCCTGCCCGAGTCCGCCCAGGACGTGGTCGAGGTCGTGAACTACGCGCGCACCAACGGGCTGCGCGTGGCCGGCCAGGGCACCGGGCATGGGGCCGGGCCGATCCAGTCGCTCGAGAGCACCGTGCTGGTGAAGACCTGCCGCATGCGGGCCGTTGAGATCGACGCCCCCGGCCGCAGCGCGCGCGCCGAGGCCGGCGCGATCTGGACCGACGTGACCGAGCCCGCGGCCGAGCACGGCCTCGTGGCGCTGCACGGCTCGTCCCCCGACGTGGGCGTGGTCGGCTACACGCTCGGCGGCGGCATGGGCTGGCTGGCCCGCAGCCACGGCCTGGCGGCCAACAGCGTGACCGCGATCGAGGTCGTGACCTACGACGGCCAGCACCTGCGGACCCACCACGAGGCCCACGCCGAGCTGTTCTGGGCCCTGCGCGGCGGCGGCGGCAGCTTCGGCATCGTCACCGCGATCGAGTTCGATCTCTTCCGCCTGACCGAGGTCTACGGCGGCTGGCTGATCTTCCCGATCGAGCGCTCGTCGGAGGTCCTGCACGCCTGGCGCGAGTGGACCCAGACGGTGCCGAACGAAGTCACCTCCGTGGGCCGCATCCTGCAGCTCCCGCCGCTGCCGCAGATCCCGGAGCCGCTGCGCGGGCGCTCGATCGTGGTCATCGAGGCCGCCTACCAGGGCAGCGAGGCCGACGGCATCGAGCTGATGCGGCCGCTGCGCGAGCTCGGCCCGGAGATCGACACGTTCGCGATGATGCCCGCGTCGGCGCTCACGCGCCTGCACCAGGATCCAGAGGATCCCTCGCCGGGCATCGGCGACGGCGCCCTGATCGCCGAGCTACCGGCTGAGGCTCTCGACGCCCTCGTGGACGTCGCCGGGCCCGACGCCGGCTCGTCGCTCCTGTCCGTGGAGCTGCGCCACATCGGCGGAGCCCTCGCCACGGAGGCTCCGGGTAGCGGCGCCGTGGCATCCCTCGCGGGCGAGTACGTGATGTTCGCCGTCGGGATGGCGATGACCCCCGAGATGGGCGAGGCAGTCGAGGCCGACGTAAGCCGCGTGAAGGAGGCGCTCCAGCCGTGGGATGCCGGGCACGCTTACTTCAACTTCTCGGAGATGTCCGGGGAGGGCGACGAGCAGTTCCCGGCCGACACGTACAGCCGGCTCCAGGAAGTGAAGGCGCTGTACGACGCCGACGAGATGATCGTCTCGAACCATCCCATCAGGCCTGCCCGCTGAGGAGCCCCGGGCCTCGTGCGACCTCGCGGGTCGCACGGGGCCCGGTAGCGGGTCCCGCTCTCGGTTGTAACGAAGACGACTACAAGGTTTAATGTTCCACCAAATCGTGTAATAGTCTTCCTGAGCGCGCCATTTCGCGCGCGCCGGGCAATCGAAGCGGGAGAACAGCATGGGTGCGATTCGGGCAGGGATCCTCACCACCATGGCGGCCGGCGGCAGCGAGCCGGCTCGAGGTGCTCCGATCGGCGACGTGCTGTGGGGCACGGGCGTCGCCACCGCCGTCACCGCCCTCGTGATCTGGGTCGCGATGGCCCACCGCGCGGGCCGGATCTCCTGGCTGGGCCGCGTCGCCGGCTACAGCGAGCGCGTGTCCGGGCTGCCCGGCTGGGCGGCGCTGCCCGCCGGCATCACCGGCGGCTCGCTGATGATCGCGGTGTTCGGCTTCTACTGGGATGTGGCCAAGCACATCGACACGGGCCGGGACCCGGGGCCGTTCGGCACCGCCGCGCACTATCCGATCCTGATCGGGCTGTTCGGCATCGCCCTGGGCGGCTTCGTGGCGATCGTGCTCGGCACGGGCAAGGGCGTGCCCACCTCGATCCGGCTGGCCGAGGGCTGGAACGTGCCGCTCGGCGGCGTGCTGATCTTCCTCTGCGGCGCGTTCGCGCTGACGGGCTTCCCGCTCGACGACATCTGGCACACGCTGTTCGGCCAGGACGTGACGCTTTGGGGCCCCACTCACGTGCTGATGATCGGCGGCGCGTCGCTCGCCACGCTCGGTGTCTGGGTGCTGCTCGTGGAGGCGAAGCGAGCCAGCGGCGACCGGCCCCAGCGGGCGCTCGGGCGCCTACGGGTGCTGATGGCTGCCGGCAGCTTCCTGATCGGGCTCTCGACCCTCCAGGGCGAGTTCGACTACGGCGTGCCGCAGTTCCAGCTCGTCTTCCAGCCGATCCTGCTGATGTTCGCGGCCTCCCTTGGCCTCGTCGCGGCGCGCGTGCGCCTCGGCCGCTGGGGGGCGCTGCAGGCAGTGGCCTTCTTCCTCGTGCTGCGCGGCCTGCTCACCGTCGCGATCGGCCCCGTGATCGGCATGAGCACGCTTCACTTCCCGCTCTACATCGCCGAGGGCGTGCTGGTCGAGCTGGTGGCCTGGCGCATCCCGCGCGAGCGGCCGCTGACCCTGGGCGTCGTGTCGGGCGCGCTGATCGGCACCGTGGGCCTGGCTGCGGAGTGGGGCTGGTCGCACGTGTGGATGCCGCTGCCGTGGCCGTCCGCGCTCCTTCCGGAGGCGGCGATCCTGGGCCTCGCGGCCGCGCTCGCGGGCGGCGTGCTCGGCGGCTACGTGGGGCGCGCGCTGACGGCGGGCGTGGTGCCGCGGCAGACCGGTCCGCGCTGGCTCTTGCCGCTGGCGGCTGCCGTGGCGGTGTTCTGCATCGCCTTCCCGATGCCGATGAACGCGGGCAGCCCGGCCAGCGCGTCGATGACGCTGCACGACCTCACACCGGGGCCGAAGCGCACCGTCTCGGCCGTCATCAAGCTGTCGCCGGCGAGCACGGCGAAGGACGCCGACTGGCTGACCGCCACCGCCTGGCAGGGCGGCGGGCTGACCGTTGACCGGCTGAAGCGCATCGCTCCGGGCGTGTACCGCACCACCATGCCGATCCCCGTCTACGGCAAGTGGAAGTCGATGCTGCGCCTCGAGAACGGTCGCGGCGTGCGCGCCGTTCCGATCTACCTCCCGGAGGACAAGGCGATCCCCGCCAAGGAGGTGCCCGCCGACGCCAGCTTCACGCGCCCGTTCGTGCGCGACAAGAAGGTGCTCCAGCGGGAGGCCGTGGGCGGCACGGGCTGGCTCGCGCTGCCCGCCTACCTGCTGCTGCTGGCGATCGTGTCGCTGTGGCTGGCCGCTCTCGGCCTCGGGCTGCGGCGCCTCGAGCAGACGGCCGGCGAGCGCTCGGCCGAGGTCACCAGCGAGCCCGCCGCGCCGCGGCCGGCTCGTGCGCGGGTGGTGACGCCGGCATGATCACGCTGCCGCTGGCCCACATGGGGCACGTGCTCGTGGACCTGCCGATCTTCTTCGGCCCGGTCTTCGTGCTCACGCTCTGGATCGTGCTCACGGCGCGGCGCGACAAGCGCCGTCAGCGCTAGAGATGGTTGATCCCACGACCCCGCAGCGGCCGTGGAATCAACCATCTATTAGGTCAGCGCGACGGGCTCGCGGAGCGGCGCCTGCTCGGGCCGCTCGGCGGCCTGCGCGCCCAGGCGCTGCGGCCTGCGCACGCGCACGTGCTCGGCCACCAGGTAGGAGCCGATCACGGCGCCGGCGGCCAGTGCCTGCGCGGCCAGTGTCTCCACCGTGGGGAATATCGCCAGCCAGGTGCCCATCCAGCCCGGCAGCGTGAAGCCGAGCGTGGTGGTGGGCAGCCAGCCGGCCAGCTGGAGCTCCTGCATGCTCTCGCCGACCATCACCACGAGCACGAAGCCGATCGTGGCGCCCGTGAGCACGAGCATCTTCTTGTAGGGCAGCTTGTGGTGAGCGGCGAACGTGAGCAGGCCGACCACGGCGGTCAGCGCGAGGCCGATGGCCACGCCCTCGAGCACCACGGCCGCCCCGTACTTCAGGCGCAGGTTCTGGAGGAACAGCACGACCTCGAAGCCCTCGCGATAGACCGCGGTGAAGCCGAGCAGCACGAGCCCCGCCACCAGGCCGCGGCCACCCTCGGCGAACAGCCGGTTGCGGCGGCGGTGGTGATGGGCGATCCAGCCGGTCCAGTAGACGCGGTGGAAGAACCAGTTCATCACCACGAGCAGCACCGCCACGGCGAGCAGGCCTGTGGCCGCCTGGACGTCCAGTCCCGCTCCGCCGAGGCTGCCGAGCACCCACACCGCGGCGAACCAGGTGGCCACGGAGATCGCGAGGCCCAGGCCGGCGCCCGCGGCGACCGGGCGGCGCTTGAGCTGGTTGGCTCCGCGGAAGCTCGCGGTCACGGCAGCCAGGACCAGCACGGCCTCGAGGCCCTCGCGCAGCACCAGCAGGCCGCTGTCCAGGATCACGGCGCCGTGGCTGAGGTGCTCGGTGTCGGTCGGATCCGGCACCCCGCCGCGGGCGGTGAGCGCCGCGTAGAGAAGCAGGCCGCCCGCGATGACCGCGAACACGATCCAAGTGCGCGAGCCGAAGCCGGCGGAGTTACGAGCGGGCGATGCCACCGTTAGGGAACCCTAACAAACGCCCGCCGGATGACGGGCCGTGCCGCTCGTTAAGCCGCGAGCCGCCCGCGCGGGTAGGGCGCGAGACCGGCAGGGCTGAGGTGCGGCTCAGCGGCCGCGCGCAGCGCCCGCTGGCGATCGTCGGTCGCCGCCATGGGTGCCAGCTGGAGCAGGGCGAGAGTGACGATGCCATCGGGCACCAGGCGCTCGTCGTCGAGCGCTCGCAGCAGAGCGGGAATCGCGCCCGGATCGCCGAGCTCGCCCAGCGCGCGGGCGGCGGCCACGCGGACGTCGGCGCTGCGGTCGCCAAGCAGGCGGGTCAGCGAAGGTAGGGCGCAGGGGTCGCTCGAGGCGCCGAGCAGCTCGGCGGCGCGGGTGCGGCTGAGCACGCCGGGAAGCCGGGTGCGCCTGCGGGCGCTCGCGATGGCCCTTGCGTCGTCGTCGGCCTCACGGCGGGCGCGGGTCGCGGCAGCGATCAGCAGCGCTGCGGTGAACGCGCCGAGGGCGGCGCTGAAGGCCCCTGCCAGGGTCATGGGATCTAAAGCTGAATTGGGAACGTCGGGGAGCCGGTGATGCGGAACGGTTTAATTCCCTGCTGCATAACTCTTACTCGACCATGCTGGATCGGCCCTTGAGAGCGCCAACGCGCCAACTAGTCGGGGGTGCGACACTTCCCGGCGGAACCGACAGGAGGGAGGCCAGGGTGAGCGACGCGCCCCGCCAGGACTACGACATCAAGCTCGACGACAAGTACGGCTACTCCACGCTCGTCGACATCCCGGGCGAGATCCAGGCCAACGAGCCCTGGTTCAACCAGACGCTGACCACCGTGAACGACTCGGTGGTCAGGCTCGGGATCATCGAGGGGGAGTTCCACTGGCACAAGCACGATGACCAGGACGAGTTCTTCGTGGTGCTGGAGGGCCGCCTCTTGATCGACATCGAGGGCGAGGAGACGGTCGCGCTCGACCCGCACCAGGGCTACACCGTGCCGAGGGGCGTGGTGCACCGCACGCGCGCCCCCCAGCGCACGGCGATCCTGATGGTCGAGGCCGCCGGGGTCAGCCCGACCGGGGACTGAGGGTATGGCCGCGGAAGAGGTGGTGGAGCTGCTCAAGCAGCTCGTGGCGATCGACTCGGTGAACCCCAGCCTCGTGCCGGGCGGCGCGGGGGAGAGCGCGGCGGCGCGCCTTCATCGCCGACTGGGCAGCGGACGCCGGGCTCGAGTCCGAGTGGCTCGAGGCCGCCGAGGGCCGGCCGAGCGTGATCGTGCGCAGCCGCGGCAGCGGCGGCGGGCGGACGCTGCTGCTCTGCGGGCACATCGACACCGTGGGCGTGGAGGGAATGGAGGAGCCGCACTCGCCGCGCATCGAGGGCGAGCGCCTGCACGGGCGCGGCGCGTACGACATGAAGGCGGGCGTGGCCGCGGCGCTGGTGGCGTGCCGCGAGGCCGCCGCGCTGGGGCTGGCGGGCGACGTGGTGGTGGCCGCGGTGGCCGACGAGGAGCACGCCAGCATCGGCGTGCGCGAGGCGCTCGAGTCCCTGAGCGCCGACGCGGCGATCGTGACCGAGCCCACCGAGATGGAGCTGGCCGTGGCCCACAAGGGGTTCGTGTGGCTCGAGATCGAGGTGACCGGGCAGGCCGCGCACGGCTCGCGGCCCCACCTCGGCGTGGACGCGATCGTGAAGAGCGGCCCGATTCTCACCGGCATCGGGCGGCTCGACGAGCGGCTCCGGGAGCGCGAGCACCCGCTGCTCGGCGCGGGCTCGGTGCACGCGTCCCTGATCGAGGGCGGGCTCGAGCTCTCGACCTATCCGGATCGCTGCAAGATCGGGCTGGAGCGGCGCACGCTGCCGGGGACACGGGGAGAGCGTGGAGGGCGAGATCGCCGAGCTGCTGGCTGCCTGCCGGGCGGACGACCCCGCGCTGGTGGCGGAGAGCCGCACGCTGCTGGTGCGCGAGCCGCTCGAGATCGCGCGCGACGCCCCGATCGTGGGGATCGTGAGCAACACGGCCGCCGAGGTGCTGGGCAGCGCCCCGCCGATCGTCGGCGCGAGCTACTGGGCCGACTCGGCCTTCATCGCGGCTGCAGGCATCCCGACCGTGCTGTTCGGTCCCGGGGGCGAGGGAGCCCATGCCGTGGAGGAGTGGGTGAGCATTCCGGACACGATCGCCTGCACGCGCGTGCTGACCGGCGTGGCCGCCGAGTTCTGCGGGTGAGCGCGCCGCGCTGCCTGGTGAACCCTCGGCGCCGGCTGGAGCGAATCGCCGCGCCCGCGGGCGAGGAGGTGCTGCGCTTCCACCAGGAGCTTGCCGGGCTACCGGCCCACGCCGCTCGTGGAGCTGTCCGGCGGCACGTTCCTGAAGCTCGAGTCGGATCGCTTCGGACTGCCGGCCTTCAAGATCCTCGGCGCCTCCTGGGCGGTGGAGATGACGCTGCGGGCGCGCCCGGACGTGCGCCTCCTGTGCGCCGCGAGCGCCGGCAACCACGGCCGTGCGGTGGCTCGCGCAGCCGCGTGGCGGGGGCTCGGCTGCCGCATCTACCTGCCGGCCCTGACGGCTCCGGCGCGCGCGGATGCCATCGCGGGCGAGGGGGCGGAGGTGGTGCGCGTGGACGGCGGCTACGAGGACGCCGTGGAGGCGTCCGCGCGAGCGGAGGAGGAGCCGGCGGTGGCGAACGTGCCCGATGTGGCCTACGAGCCGCACGCCACCGCCCCGGGATGGGCGACGGACGGCTACTCCACGCTGTTCAGAGAGGCCGCCGCGCAGGCGGAGCGCCCCTTCACGCTGGTCGTCGTCCCCATCGGGGTGGGCTCGCTGGCCGCCGCGGCGGTGCGCTTCGCGGCCGCGCTCGAGTCGCCCGCGGCGGTGGTGGGGGTGGAGCCGGTCACGGCCGCCTGCGTGACCGCCTCGCTGGCGGCGGGCGAGCCGGTGACCGTGGACACGCCGGGCACCACCATGGCCGGGCTGGACTGCGCGCGCCCGTCCGCGGTGGCCTGGCCTGAGCTGGAGGCGGGGCTGAGCGGAACGGTGACCGTGAGCGACGACGAGGTGGCGCAGGCCGTGCGCGACCTGGCCGCCCAGGGCCACGAGCTGGGCGAGTCGGGCGCCGCCGCGCCCGCCGCGCTGCGGGCGCTGGCGCTGGACGAGGAATGCGCGGCGCTGCGCGACGCCGTGGGCCTCGGTCCGGACACGCGTGCCCTCGTGCTCGCCACCGAGGGCCCCACCGATCCGGACACCTACCATCGAGCCACGAGCGCATGAGCGAGCCGCGGAAGACGATCGAGGAGCTGCTGAGCGAGGCGCGCGGGCGCCTGCGCCGGCTCGATCCCGCCGAGGCCAGCGCCGCGCGCTCCGAGGGCGCGCTGCTGATCGACATCCGCTCGGAGGCACAGCGCGCCCGCGAGGGCGTGGTGCCGGGGGCGCTGTTCTTCCCGCGCAACGTGCTGGAGTGGCGCTGCGATCCGTCCTCGCCGTCCCACGATCCGCGCATCGGGCTCGAGCGCCGGCTGATCGTGATGTGCAACGAGGGCTACCAGTCCAGCCTCGCCGCGGCGACCCTCCAGGAGCTCGGCTTCGAGCAGGCCACCGACCTCGCCGGCGGCTTCCAGGCCTGGCGCGCCGCCGGTCTGCCGGTGCGCCGGCAGCCGGACGGTGCCGGGCCCAGGTCGGCCCGCTGCTCCTGCGGAGCCGAGGTGGAGGGCGAGGACGACGCCGACCTCCTGCTGGGCCTGCGCGACCACTTCGCGGCCGAGCACCCGGCCGAGTCGCCGACCGACGAGCAGCTACGCGAGCGGATCGCGGCCTCGGCGTAGCAAACTACGGGGCATGCTCAACGTCTTCGGCGCGGCCGCCGTCACGTTCATGATGGTCATGTACGCCCTGGAGCGGCGCGACCCGCGCTACGTCCTCGGCTTTGCCTGCGGCTGCCTGCTCTCGAGCGTCTACGGGTTCCTGGCGGGCGCCTGGCCGTTCGGCGTGGTGGAGGCGATCTGGGCCGTGATCGCCGTGCGCCGCTACCGGTCGGAGCGCGTGGTCAGCCCGGCTTAGGCGCCCACGTCGTCGATCAGGTCGGCCACCGAGTCGACGATCCGCGAGGCCCGGTAGGGGTAGCGCTCGGCGCTCTCGCGCGTGGTCACGCCGGTGAGCACGAGGATCCCCTCCAGGCCTGCCTCCAGGCCGGAGACGATGTCGGTGTCCATGCGGTCGCCCACCATCGCCGTGGTCTCCGAGTGGGCGTCCAGGGTGTTCATCGCGGTGCGCATCATCAGCGGGTTGGGCTTGCCCACGAAGTAGGGGTCGTGGCCGGTCGCGTGGCTGATCAGCGCAGCGACCGAGCCCGTGGCCGGCAGCGGCCCCTGCGGCGTGGGGCCGGTCGGGTCGGGGTTCGTGGCGATGAAGCGCGCGCCCGCCGCCACCAGGCGGATCGCCTGGGTGATGCGCTCGAAGCTGTACGTGCGCGTCTCGCCGAGCACCACGTAGTCCGGGTTGCGCTCGGTGAGCGTGTAGCCCGCCTCGTGGAGCGCCGTGGTCAGGCCGGTCTCGCCGATCACGAACGCGGTGCCGTCCGGCCGCTGGTCCTGGAGGAAGCGCGCGGTGGCGAGCGCGGAGGTCCAGATCGCGTCCTCCGGCACCTCGAGGCCGCTGGCGCGCAGGCGCGCGGCGAGGTCGCGGCGGGTGTAGATCGAGTTGTTCGTGAGCACCAGGAAGGGCGTGCCCGTCTCGCGCAGCCGGCGCAGGAACTCGTCCGCGCCGGGGATAGCGTGCTCCTCGTGCACGAGCACGCCGTCCATGTCCATCAGCCAGGATCGGATCTCACGCCGCGTCACGCCCGGCATCCTACGGACCGGACCTCGGCATACCCTTGAGCTGGGGCATCTGAACGGTGGAACCGTCGCATCGCTCGAAATCGCTGGGGCTGCTGGTGGCGGCGCTGTCGGTGGCCGCCATCACCGCGGTGATCTTCCCGCTGCGCCAGGTTGTGCCGGCGCTCTCGACCGGCGTGCTCTACCTGCTGGCGGTGCTGCTCGTGTCGACCTGGTGGGGGGTCTGGCTCGGCCTGATCACGGCGCTGGCGAGCGCGCTGGCGTTCAACTTCTTCCACATCCCGCCCACGGGCAGGTTCACGATCGCGGACGGCGCAGAACTGGGTCGCGCTGCTCGTCTACTTCGTCGCCGCGGTGGTCACCAGCACGCTCGCCGACTCCGCGCGTGAGCGCGCGGTGGAGGCCGAGGAGCGCCGCCGCGAGGCCGACCTCTCGGCGGACCTCGCTCGCCTGGTGCTGGGCGGGACCGACAGCGCCGAGGGCGCTGGGGGAGGCCGCGGCCCGGATCGCGCAGGCGGTGGGGCTCGAGGAGGCCGAGCTGCGGCTCGAGTGGCTCGACGGCGACGAGCGGCGGCTGGCGTTCCCGCTCGTGGAGGCCGGCGAGCGGGTGGGCACGCTGCTTGTGCCGCGCGATCTCTCCGACGCCCAGCGCGAGCGGGTGGAGCAGCGGGTGGTGCCCGCCGCTCACGGCGCTGGTGAGCGCGGCCATCCGCCGCGCAGCGGCTCGAGGAGCAGGTGGTGGAGACGCGCGCGCTGCGCCGCAGCGACGTGATGAAGACCGCGCTGCTGCGCGCCGTCTCGCACGACCTGCGCTCGCCGCTCACGGCCATCCGCACCGCCGCGGCCGGCGTGGCCTCGCCCACGGTCAGCCAGGAGGACCGCGCGGAGATGGCCGGCCTGATCGCCTCCGAGTCCGAGCGCCTCGCTCGCCTGGTGGACGACCTGCTGGACCTCTCGCGACTCGAGGCGGGCACGGCGGAGCCGCGCCGGAGGCGGTGCTCGGTGGAGGAGATCGTGGAGGCGGCGGCCGAGAGCGTGCGGCTGCGTGGCGACCAGCTCAACCTGAACCTGGATGATGGGCTGCCGCTCGTGCAGGCCGACTCCGCCCAGCTGGAACGGGCGCTGGGCAACCTGCTGGAGAACGCGTTCCGCTATTCGGACGGCCAGCCGGTGTCGGTGCGCGCCCACGTGTCCGGCTCGCGGCTGCTCCTGCGCGTGACCGATCGCGGGCCCGGCATCGCGCCGGAGGAGCTCGAGCGGATCTTCGAGCCGTTCTACCGGGTGAACGGCGAGAGCACGCCGGCGGCTCGGGGCTCGGCCTGGCGATCGCCAAGGGCTTCGTGGAGGCCAACGGCGGGCGCCTGCGCGCGCAGTCGCTGCCGGGCCAGGGCGCCAGCTTCCTGATCGAGCTTCCGCTCGGCGAGGCCCCCGCTGACCCAGCCTGAGGGCCGCGAAGAGCCGTCACGGGATTCTCACAACGAGCCGCGAATTGTCACACGGCTGTCACATGCCTCGGCCGATACTGGGTGTGATGCCATCCGTAGCGAGAGCCCGAAGTCCCCTGGCGGCGTGCTCGCGCACGCGTACGGCGCCGGATGACGGACCGTCGCTGGATTGCGGCTGAAGGTGAGGGCCGCGCAGCGTCCCTCGACAGCCAACTGGCGAGCGGGTGCGATGCTTCCGAGAATCCGGCGCTGGCTCTCCGGGCCGCCCAGCTCTGCAGAACCTCAGACGAGACGCACCCTCGCCAACACGCTCGTCGGCATCGTGGACATGGCGTACGAGCGCCCGCTGCCAGTTGAGGATCCTCGCCTCGACCGCGACGCGCTCATCGAGGTGCGTGCATTGATTCTCGACCTGGCCGAACGACTCAGATCCGACCCCGCGGCGAGCGCCTCGGGCGTCGGCACTTGCGCGCAGGCTGCTCGACGACAAGAACGAACCGTCTACCTCGGACTTCCGCGGCGAGCGCTCGGCCGAGCTGCGAGCTGCCGTCGCCGGCCTCGAGTGCCGTGAGCGGTCAGTCGCCGGCAGCCCGCGCCGGTGGGTGCACGGCCCTCGAGACGGTCGCCGCCAGTGCCGTCTCCCGGCACCGGCCCTTCCTCCGGTCCCGCGGTGCGCCACTCCGGGCGCGGACGCATCATCGCCTCGATCTCGGCGCGCAGCGTCGCGGACGGCAGGCCCCAGGCGGCGTCGTAGCCGAACACGTCGTGAAGCCTCGTGCTGCGGAAGCGTTCCGAGACGATCTCGAGGTGGTCCGGGGTGACCATGGCCGGATGGGGCACGCCGCAGGTCCGCGCCAGGGCGAGGATCTCGCCGCGCAGCGCACGCACGTAGGTGGCCAGCCGCACCGATTTGAGCTGAGGATCGAGCCCATGCTGCAAGCCAGCGCGACTGCGTGGCCACCCCGGCGGGGCAGCGCCCCGTGTGGCAGCGCTGAGCCTGGATGCAGCCGATCGCGAGCATCGCCTCGCGGCCCACGCTGACCATGTCGCAGCCGAGCGCGAACGCGCACAGGGCCGTCTCGGGGAAGCCGAGCTTCCCGGAGCCCACGAACACCACGTCGTCGGCCACCCCGGCGCGCGCGAAGGCGGAGAAGACGCGGGCGAAGCCGAGCTTGAACGGCAGCGCCACGTGGTCGGTGAACGCGAGCGGCCCGGCCCCGGTGCCGCCCTCGCCGCCGTCGACGGTGACGAAGTCCACGCCGCGGCCGCTGGTGGCCATCAGGTCGGCCAGCTCGTTCCAGAAGCGTCCTCTCCGACCGCGGACTTGATCCCCACGGGCAGCCCGGTCTCGGCGGCCAGGTGCTCGACGAAGTCGAGCAACCCGTCCACGTCTCGAAGGCCGAGTGCCCGGGCGGGCTGATGCAGTCCACGCCCGGCCTGCACCCTGGCGGATGGCGGCGATCTCGCGGCTCACCTTGGCCGCCGGGAGCAGGCCCCCTACGCCCGGCTTGGCGCCCTGCGAGAGCTTGATCTCGATCGCCCGCACCGGCCGGCTGGCGAGCGTCTCCTGGAGGCGGGAGAGGCTGAACCGCCCGCGCTCGTCCCGGCAGCCGAAGTAGCCCGAGCCGATCTGGAACACGAGCTCCCCGCCCTCGCAGTGGTACGGCGAGAGCCCTCCCTCGCCGGTGTTCTGGAGGCACCCGGCCAGGGCCGCGCCCTTGTTCAGCGCCCGCACCGCCGCGCCCGAGAGGGCGCCGAAGCTCATCCCCGAAACGTTCACCACCGAGGGCGGCCTGAAGGCGTGCCGCCGCCCGCGTGAGCCTCCCAGGACCTTTGCGCAGGGCGTGGCGTAGTCGGGGTGGCCGCCCGGCGCCCCGTCCGGTGGCGGAGCGACCGGAAACGGCGCGTGCTTGATGATCAGCACGTTCTGACCCGACTCCATCTCGGTGTCGGTGCCGAAGCCGAACGTGCTGGGTTCGCCCTTCGCGGAGGCGTACACCCAGCGGCGCTGATCGCGGCTGAAGGGGCGCTCCTCGTCGTTGCTCGTGACGATGTACTGCCGCAGCTCCGGTCCGAACATCTCGAGCAGGTAGCGAAGATGGCCGACCAGCGGGAAGTTGCGCAGGATCGCGCGGCGCCGCTGGGCGAGGTCGTATGCGGCTATGCCACCAAGCGCGGCGACGGCCGCGGCTCCGCGGCGCCGCGGTCTGCCTGAGGGAGGCCCGGGCACAGTCACGATCGGGGAGCGTATCGCAGCGCTGCCGCAGCGGCGGCGTTCATCGCTGGGACCACTGACCCGTCATGCCCTGGACCAGCAGTCCGACGAGCAGCGCGCGGATGAAGATGTAGCGCGGCGAGGATCGCTGCGACGGCATCAGGACAGCACGAAGGACAGCGAATAGATTCAGCAGCGTCCAGCTGCAGGGGGAGCGAGGTGCTTCGTGGCCACCGATACGGCGAAGGCCAGCGCAGCGAGGATCGGCAGTCGCGCCGATGAGATCACCAGGCCGCCCGCGATGTCGGCGGACGCAAACCATGCGCACCGACGTTGCCCGGCGCCAGCTGTAGTGCGCGGGTGGCCAGCGAAGGCGGAGCCGGTTGAAGCCTCGGAGACATGGACGTATGCCGACTGGGACGTGCCCTCGGAACAGTCGCCACGATCGATCCCCTGCAGATAGAGAAGCGACGGCGGAAGCGCGCGACGATCAGCCCGGCGATGGGAGCTATCGGCCGCCCGATGATCGCGAGCTTGACCTCACGTACCTAGATATACTTGGCGAGGTACTCCGGCATGCAGCCCGCCAGTCGGAACCAGCCAGAATACGGCGAGCAGAGCCGTTGAGCGGCGTCCCGTAGAGACGCGAGCCGGGACCGCCGAACGCCACCTCGCAGTCATCATGTTCGCCATGGGTATCGCGCCGCCGAAGCCTGTCAGGACTCCGATCGCAGGCTGTTCACCGCGCCGTCGCCCTCTGCTTGTGCCAGCGTTTCTGAAAAGCGCCGAGCCGGCGGCGCCGAAGCGCTGCTCCTTGCCCTCCAGGTTATGCGCGCATGCGGGCCCAGCGGCATGGAGTGCGGCGGGACAGTAACGACGAACCGAGAGCGCAACCACCCCGACGAGGAACAGCGAAGCATGGCCGCGACAGCGCCCGGCCCTGGCTGCGCCTGCCCACGATGAGACCGAAGGTAGCGTGAGCGCGCGAGGATCAGCAGCATCAGCGCCATCTCGACAAGGTTCGAGAACGCCATGAGGTACTCGAACGGATGAGCGAGAGTTGGCGTTGAAGAAGGGCCGCCGTCGCCAGAGAGCAGCTGGATCGCCTCCTCGGAGCCGACGAGGCGAATGAGATGAACTGGGTGCCGCCGGTGAGAGGTGTGCACCATGGCGTAGTGCGAGGTTCCGCATAGCGCCCTGCGAACGAGCACGATGGCGCCGACGAGTGAGATAGGAGCAGCATATAATAGAGGGAGCGGATGAGGTCCTGCCAGAAGGTCCCCAGAAATCCCGCTCGGCTAGCCAGCCGCGCGCGAGCGCGATCGCGACAGATACACCCACGGCGGCGGACGGGAGCGACGCCGCCGTGATGGCCGCCGTCTGCGAGAGATCGGAGGCGCGGTCTCGCCGCCGTCGAAATACCGGCTGATGTTGACACGACGAGGTGGCCGTGTTGAAGTGAGGCTCCACGGTCCGGGGTGGAAGCGCTGCGAGTTGCGGCCCGAGTCAGGGCTCGATGCGCAGCACCGGTTCAGGAGGTCCGGAGCCGACGCTGCTGAACACGAGCAGAAGAGGCGCGTACTACCTCCAGTCCTAGCGCTTTGAGCTGTCGGCAGCGAGCAGGCGGTCGGTCAGGCGCTCGACGGGCCCGCGATAGCGAGGCCGACCGGCTCGCGCCCGTCAACGCGCGCCATGCAGCGCGCCGACGAGCAGGTAGACGCGGTGACGACGGCCACGAGCAGCACGAGCTGACCGATCGCCGCCGCGACCGTGGGTTGCCTGGAACCACGTCGTCCGAATTGTCGTGGATCAGCTCTCCTCAGAGCCCTGACCGGCTGCGTATGCCCTCTTCAGCATCGCCCAGCCCGTGCTCGCGTGCCACGCGGATCACCTTGAGCAGGAAGCCAGTGGAGTCGAACACGAACACCTGCGGCCGCCGCGGCTGCGCATCGCGCGCTCAGCGGCCGCCTCGGCCTGCTCGCGCTGCGTGTAGCGAGTGTCCTCGCTGCTGCGGTCGTGCGCGGACACGCGCCACGTGGCCGACAGTGCGGAGAGCGCCTGCAGGCTCAGCGCCCGGCGCCTGCGCCGCCGGGCCGGCTCATGTGCACGCGGCGCTCGGTGCCGCTTCCGCCCGCAGGGCGGCGGTGGAGCACTCGGGTAGCAGCAGGAACCACACGTCGATGACCCTCCACTGAAGAAATGGAACCTCACCAAACTATCGATCCAGCCGCGTGACAGCGGCCTGAGGAATGCGCCGCCCTCGTGACGGCTGCGTGACAGCAGGCCACGCTCGCCGACATCCGTCCGAACGCCCCGGATAACGTCTGCCGCCATGGCCGGAGAGCGAGTGCTGATCTGTGATGACGAGCTGCAGATACTGCGCGCGCTGAAGGTCGTGCTGCGCGACGCAGGCTTCGAGGTGGTGGCCACGGCCAACGGCGAACGAGGCTCTCGACGCCGCCGCCGTGCACCCGCCCGACGCGGCGATCGTCGACCTGCTGCTGCCCGATATAGACGGGGTGGAGGTATGCCGCCGCTTCGCGAGTGGAGCGAGATGCCGATCATCGTGCTCTCGGCGGTGGGGGAGGAGCAGCAGAAGGTGCGGGCGCTGGACGCGGGCGCGGACGACTACGTGACGAAGCCCTTCAGCCCGGCGGAGCTGATCGCGCGCCTGAAGGCCGTGTTGCGCCGCGCACGCCGAGCGGCCGCCGCCGAGCCGCAGATCTCCATCGACGGTCTGGAGATCGACCTCGCCGCCCACACCGTCCGCCGCGACGGCAGCCGAGGTTCACCTGAGCAAGACGGAGTTCGATCTCCTGCGGGTGCTCGCGCTGAACCGCGGCCGCCTGATGACGCACCGCGCCCTGCTCAGCGAGGTCTGGGGACCCGGCTACGCCCAGGACACGCAGGTGCTCCGCACGGCCATCGCGCAGGCTGCGCGCCAGGATCGGGTCGCGAGTACATCCATACCGATCCGGGCGTCGGCTACCGGCTGACCTACTGAGAGCCGCCGCCGGCGCCCGTCACAGAACCGTCACGCCCGCGCCCGGATTGGCACGCCGGTTTAGCGCGGGCCTGCCCACACTCGAACAGCAGTCTTGTTCCAACCCCCAACCTTGGAGTTGATGACCACATGTCCAACAGCGCTCTTGCGAACGACCTGCAGCCGGCCCGGTTCCGGACAGCCGGACGATGCTCGACTCGGCCGTCCGTCGCGCTGAGGCTGAGCGTGCGCATCCGCGCAGCTCGCTCGACCGTCGCCTGGCCGAAGGCCAGCGCGCCGACCGGGACCCGCCTCGCCCTGCGGGGCCGCCAGCTGACCAGCGGCAGGTCCCGGCGCAGTCTCGCCGCTCGCTCACGCGCACCGTCGAGCTCGCCCGTCGAGCCGCGCAGGTTCGGCCCCGCCGTGCCGGTCGACCGGCGCGCCGTTCTCGAGGCGCCCTCCAGATCCTCGAGATCGCATCAGCGGCTCGAGGACGGGGCGCCCACCAACCCTCGCGGCGTCGCGATCGTCCACGAGCTGCTCACCGACGGCTCGAGCCCGCTCTACGCGTCGACTCGGAATTCCTCCGACCCGTCGAACGGGCAGCTGTAGAACCGCCTGAGCATCGCACGCGACGCTCTCGACAGCGTTCGCTGAAGCTCCCTTCCCCAGAAGGGTCGTCGCGACCGGGTGGTCGCGCGGAAGCGCGGCCACCCGGTCGGGTTTCACCTCCTCGCCACACCCAGGCCCTGTTATGCGATTGACACGGCGGGCGCCGAACCTCTACGCCGCTGCCGAACGCGGCGCGCGCCATGCTCGATTCATGACAGTGATCGGAGCTGAGACGTCGCGGGAGCCGCAGCTCGCTCCGCTTCAGGGCGGACCAACGCGCAACCTGACCGCTCCTCAGCTCGGCCGCTGGCCGAGTGTGCTGCCGGCGCGGCACGCTCGACAGCGCGATCGCGGCGGGCACCGACGTATCCGCCAGCTCCGAGCTTCGATGAAGCGCGAGGCGCGTCTCGCGCGCCGCGGCGCGGCGTGCCCTGGCGGCGGGCTCGAGGCCCTCGCCGCTCAGCCGGACTCGCTGCTTCGTCGGCTCGCGAGGCCTCTCATCGGTCATCCCCGTGGATGCCGGCGAGGTCCGCCACGCCCGCCCGACGCTGATCGCGGCGGCTCTGTTCCTGCGCTCGCCCGCGTCTGTCACGGCGCGGGGAATGCTTCTGATCCGGCGCCTCCTCACGGATGGCGACGGCCCCTGTACCTGCCGCAGGAGACCGGCGAGTTCGGAGCCGGCTTCGCGCGGCCAAGGCACTCCTCGCGCCTGTCACAGAATTGTCATGGCGGAAGAGGAATCTCGATGCGGTCTGCACGCGCCGTCTCCCATCCTCTCTTCCACATGGACGTTGTAGCCATCGCACTCGCGAGTGGCCGCCTTCGCGCTGCTCTTCATCAGCATCCGCCTGCTCGAGCGCATATGAGCGGCGCGGACGTCTTCGGCCTCGCCGTCTCGGCGCTGGTCTTCATCTACCTGGTCTATGCGCTGGTGCGCGGAGAGCGCTTCTGATGCTTCAGGGCTGGATCCAGATCGTCATCTTCTTCGTCGTCCTGTCGGCGCTGCGCGCCGCTGCTCGGCAGCTACATGGCTCGGCGTCTACACGGGCCAGCGCGTGTTCCTCGACCGCGTCTTGGGACCGTTCGAGCGGCTGCTCTACCGGATCCTGCGCGTCGACCCGAACCGAGGGCCAGGACTGGAAGCGCTACGCGCGCTCGTGATCCTCTTCTCGCTCGCTCTTCTGGATCGCGATCTACGTGATCCTGCGCACGCAGACGATCCACCCCTTCAACCCGGAGGACTTCCACTCCGGCACCTGGGACGTGACGTTCAACACGATCTCGTCGTTCGTCACGAACACCAACTGGCAGTACTACGGCGGCGAGACCACGCTCACCTACTTCAGCCAGATGGTGGGGCTGACGGTGCAGAACTTCGTCTCCGCCGCGGTGGGGATCGCGGTGCTGATCGCCCTTATCCGCGGACCCGTCTCGCGCAGCGGCAAGAGCCTCGGCAACTTCTGGCACGACCTGATCGCACGCTGCTCTACGTGCTGCTGCCGATCTCGATCATCGGCGCCCTCCTGCTGGTCTCGCAGGGCGTGATCCAGAACTTCGCCCAGCTACGCCACGCGCACACGCTGGTCGGCGGCGACCAGTCGCTGGCGCTCGGCCCGGTCGCCTCCCAGATCGCGATCAAGCAGCTCGGCACTAACGGCGGCGGCTTCTTCAACGCCAACTCGGCGCACCCGTTCGAGAACCCGACGGCGCTTTCCAACTTCTTCGAGATGCTGTTGATCCTCCTGATCCCCGCCGCGCTCACTCCACCTATGGGCGCATGGTCGGCAACCGCCGCCAGGGCTGGGCGATCTTCTCCGCGATGTCGATCCTCTTCATCGTCGGCGTCGCGGTCATCTACACGGCGGAGCAGCACGGCACGCCGGCGCAGCACCCCGCGGGCGTGACAACGCCATCACTTCTCCGGCTCTACCGGCGGCAACATCGAGGGCAAGGAGCAGCGTTTCGGCATCATCAATACTGCGCTCTGGGCCGCCATCACGACCGTGACCTCCTACGGCTCGGTGAACGGTGCGTTCGAGTCGCTGACGGGCCTCGGCGGCAGCGTGCCGCTCTCAACCTCCATGAGCGAGGTGGTGTTCGGCGGGGTTGGGACCGGCCTCTACTCGATGCTCGTCTTCGTCCTCTTGTCCGTCTTCATCGGCGGCCTGATGGTGGGGCGCACGCCCGAGTACCTGGGCAAGAAGATCGGCGCGCGGGAGATCAAGCTGGTTTCGCTCGCCGCCCTCTTCACGCCGCTCACCGTGCTGATGACGTCGGCTCCGCCATCGCGAGCCCAGCCGGGCGGCAGTCCATTTCGCCGCCGGCCCCAAGGGCTTCTCCGAGAACCTCTACGCCTACACTCTCGCAGGCGAACAACAACGGCTCCGCGTTCGCCGGCTACACGGCTACATCCAGCCGAACGCCCGGGCAACCTCGGCGCCCACGGCGTCAAGCTCGCCGACATCATGGGTGGGCTCGACGATGGTGTTCGCCCGCTTCGTGCCGATCGTGCTCGTGCTCGGCGATCGCCGGCACCCTGGCCAGCAAGAAGGTCTCTCCGGCCGGGCCCGGCACGATGCGCACCGACACGCCGACCTTCGTCGTGCTGCTGATCGGCGTGATCGTGCTCGTCGGCGCGCTGACCTTCTTCCCGGCGATCCTGCTCGGCCCCATCGTGCAGGCCCTGACCACCCAGCTCTTCTGATGAGGCGCGACCCAATAACAGCCGTATCGCCATCGTGGTCATCACGGTCTTGTTCGGCCTGCTCTACCCGCTGGTGATGACCGGCATCTCGCAGGTTGTGTTCCCCGGGCAACGCGAACGGCTAGAAGGTCAAGCTGGACGGCAAGGTCGTGGGCTCGAAGCTGATCGGCCAGGACTTCCGCGTGCCGGTGATCGGCAAGAACGGCAAGCCCGAGATGGACAAGGACGGCAACCCGGTGCTGACCGCCGACAAGCGCTACTTCCAGGAGCGGCCGTCCACGGCCACCTCATACAACGCCGGCCTCCTCGGCGTTCACGAACCTCGGCCCCAACAGCGCCGACGCTGCGCGACACCTTCAAGGCCAACCTCGCCACATATCTCGCGCTCGAGCGGCCCTTCAACGCCGGGCCTCACGGCGAACAGGTGCCGATCGACGCCGTGACCAGCTCCGCGTCGGGCATCGACCCGCAGATCTCCAAGGCCAACGCCGCGATCCAGGCACACCGCATCGCGGCGGTGCGCAAGCTGCCGCGTCGCACGGTGCAGAAGCTGATCAAGGACAACACGAACGAGCGTTTCCTCGGGGTTCTGGGCGAGCCCGCCGTGAACGTGCTCAAGCTCAACCTCGCCCTCGACAGGCTCGACCAAATGACCGAACGCAAGTCAGCAGTCGCTGTTCCAGCGCTCCATCCTCGTGCCCGCGGTTATCGACTCCTTGCGCAAGCTCGATCCGCGCGTTCAGATCCGCAACCCCGTGATGTTCGTGGTGCAGATCGGCGCCCTGATCACCACCGTTGCCTGGTTCATCCAGCTCTTCGGCGGCGAGCCCCTCGGCGGCGGCGACGAGCCTGCGTGGTTCACTTCACCGTCGCGGTCTGGCTGTGGCTCACGGTGGTGTTCGCGAACCTGGCCGAGGCCCTTGCCGAGGGGCGCGGGCGCGCCCAGGCCGCCTCTCTGCGCGCCATGCGCACGGACACGATCGCCCACCTCGCGGACGGCTCCGAGCGCTCGGCGGCCGAGCTGGTGAAGGGCGACCGCGTGGTGGTGGTCGCCGGCGAGCTGATCCCGGGCGACGGCACGGTGGTCGAGGGCATCGCCTCCGTGGACGAGTCCGCGATCACCGGCGAGTCGGCGCCGGTCATCCGCGAGGCCGGTGGCGACCGCTCCGCCGTGACCGGCGGTACGCGCGTGCTGTCGGACCGGATCGTCGTGGAGATCACCCAGGAGCCGGGCAGAGCTTCCTCGACCGCATGATCGCCCTCGTGGAGGGCGCCGCGCGGCGCAAGACCCCGAACGAGATCGCTCTGGGGATCCTGCTGGCGGCGCTCACGCTGATCTTCCTCCTGGTGATCGTGGCCCTGCGGCCGTTCGCGCTGTACTCCGGCACCCAGATCTCCGCCACCACGCTGATCGCGCTGCTCGTGGCCCTGATCCCAACGACCATCGGCGCGCTGCTGTCGGCGATCGGCATCGCGGGGATGGACCGCCTCGTGCGTCGCAACGTGCTCGCGCTCTCCGGGCGGGCGGTGGAGGCCTCGGGAGACGTGGACGTGCTGCTGCTCGACAAGACCGGAACCATCACGCTCGGCAACCGCCAGGCCTCCGCGTTCATCCCCATGCCAGGGGTGTCCGAGCAGGAGCTGGCGGAAGCCGCGCAGTTCTCGTCGCTCGCGGACGAGACGCCAGAGGGCCGCTCGATCGTCGTCCTCGCCAAGTCGTATGGGGTCCGCGAGCACGATCTGAGCAAGCTCGACGCGCGCTTCGTCCCGTTCACCGCCGAGACGCGCATGAGCGGCGTGGACTTCGACAGCACGCGCCTGCGCAAGGGCGCCGGCGACGCCGTGCTCGCGTGGGTCGCCGGCGAGGGCGGTCACGCACCGCCGGAGCTGCAGCCCGAGCTCGACCGTATCGGGCGCGAGGGCGGCACGCCGCTGGCCGTGGCGCGGGACAACCAGCTGCTGGGCGTGATCTACCTCAAGGACACGATCAAGGAGGGAATGAGCCAGCGCTTCGACCAGCTGCGCGCGATGGGCATCCGCACGATCATGATCACCGGCGACAACCGCCTCACGGCCGCCACGATCGCCCAGGAGGCCGGCGTGGACGACTTCCTCGCCGAGGCCACCCCCGAGGCCAAGCTCGAGCTGATCAAGAAGCAGCAGGCCGACGGCCGCCTGGTCGCGATGACCGGAGACGGGACCAACGACGCACCCGCCCTCGCCCAGGCAGACGTGGGCGTGGCCATGAACACGGGCACTCAGGCCGCGCGCGAGGCGGGCAACATGGTCGATCTCGACTCCAACCCGACGAAGCTGATCGAGATCGTGGAGGTGGGCAAGCAGCTGCTGATCACCCGCGGCGCGCTCACCACCTTCTCGATCGCCAACGACGTGGCCAAGTACTTCGCGATCCTGCCCGCGATCTTCGCCGCGACCTACGCCACAGCCGGGCACAAGGGCCCGCTGAACTCGCTGAACCTCATGGACCTGGGCACGCCCCGCTCGGCGATCATCTCGGCGATCGTCTTCAACGCGCTGATCATCCCGCTGCTGATCCCGCTCGCCCTGAAGGGCGTGCGCTACCGCCCTGTGGGTGCCGACATCCTGCTGCGGCGCAACCTCCTGATCTACGGGCTCGGCGGCCTGATCGCTCCGTTCGTCGGCATCAAGCTGATCGATCTGCTCATCCACGGGGTCTTCGGGGCCTAGGAATGGAAGCCGCCCGCCAGACCGGTACCGGTTCTACGGCGGCGAGCAGATCGGGCTGCCGAGGCTGCGGGAGTTCGGCCTGCGCATGCGAGTCTGGTGGTCGAAGGACGGACTGACGCGCAGGCTCGCCGACGGGGCCGACTCCACCGAGAGCCGAGAGCTCGCCCTCCGCGCGGGCCAGCTCACCGCCAGGCAGACGCGCGAGCTCGTGGCCGACTCACTGCATCGACCTGGTGGGCATGTCGAAGCGCTCGCGCGCCCTGCTCACCGCGCCAGGTCCGTTCGACCGCTCAAAGGTCGGGGGACGCGCAGCGAGCTGCTCGCGCTCGCCCGCCGGCTGCGCTCGGACGAGCCGGTGCGGCCCCAGGGAATGGCGCTCGCGCTGCTGCTCGTCACCGACCCGGAGCTGCCTCTCTTCGGCAGTCGCCACGAAGAACGCCCTCGCTCACGCCATCATTCGGCACAGCGAATGCCTCGACACGCCGCCGCAGGAGGGCTGGCTGTGATCGTGGTCGAGGAGGGATCGAGACGGAGCGCGGCAAATACAAGATCTTTCTGGGAATGGCGGCCGGCGTCGGCAAGACCTACCGCATGCTCCAGGAGGGCCGCGCCGAGGCCGAAGCCGGGAGGGACGTGGTGATCGGCTACCTCGAGGCCCACGATCGCCCCGAGACGGCCGAACAGGCGGACGGCCTCGAGGTCGTGCCGCGCAGGCGCGTGCCCTACCGCGACGACACGCTGGTCGAGGAGATGGACCTGGCTGCCGTAATTCGCCGCGCGCCCGAGCTCTGCCTGATCGACGAGCTGGCGCACACCAACCCGCCAGGGCTCGAGCACGAGAAGCGCTACCAGGACATCGAAACGGTGCTGGCGGCGGGCATCGACGTGTTCTCGACGGTCAACGTGCAGCACCTCGAGGCGCTCAACGACCAGATCGCCGAGCTCACCGGCGTGCGCGTGCGCGAGACCTTCCCCGACTCGGTGCTCAGCTCAGCCGACGAGATCGTGCTGGTCGACCTGACGCCGCAGGCCCTGATCCAGCGCCTGCGCGACGGCAAGGTCTACCCGGAGGAGCGGGTGGGCGCGGCCCTGAACAACTTCTTCAAGATCGAGAACCTCGAGGCGCTCAGGGAGGTGGCGCTGCGCCAGGTGGCCGAGGACGTGGAGTCGAAGCGGATCGTGCCCGAGGTGAGCGGCGGACGCGACGACCGCGTGGCCACGGCCGCGCCGCAGGCGATCAGCGAGCGCCTGCTCGCGCTGGTCAGCGCGCGACCCACCTCGCAGCGGCTCGCGCGGCGCGCCTGGCGCTCGTCCCAGCGGCTCGGCGCGGAGCTGGATCTCCTGCACGTGAAGAAGCCGGGGAGCGACGCCCAGCGGGGAGCAGCAGCAACAGCTCGACGCGCTGCGCAAGCTGGCCGCCACGCTCGGCGCGCACATGCTGATCGAGGAGGGACACGACGTGGCCGAGACCGCAGCTCGCGTCGGGGCCAGGCGCGGGACCACCTACGTGCTGATCGGCGTCGCCGCGGTCGGCGAAGGGGCTGCGGCGCTTCGGGGTGTCGCTGCCCGAGCGCCTGCTCGAGGAGATGCCGGGCGTGGACATCCGCATCGTCGCCGACCGCACGAAGCTCTCCGGAGACGGCCAATGATCTGGCTCCTGGTGATCCCAGCGGTGCTGGTCGTGGTGGCGCTGACCGTGCTCGTGCTGCGGATGACCGGCGTGGCGGCGACCCCGCAGCGGCTCACCCCGGGCGCGCGCCGGATCCTGTTCCCGTTCATCGGCGACAGCGTCTCGGAGTCCGCGCTCAAGGCCGTGCTTCGCCTCGCCCGTTTCGAGGACGCGACGCTCGTGCCCGCGTACATCGCCACCGTCCCGCTCCACCTTGCGCTGGAGGCGCCGATCCCCGCGAAGTGCGGGCAGGCCATGCCGCTGCTCGAGACGATCGAGCAGCAGGCCGCGAGGGCCGGCGTGTCGGTCGACAGCCGGATCGAGACGGGCCGCACGCCGCGCCACGCGCTCAAGCAGCTGCTCGACGCCGAGGAGTTCGACCGCCTGGTCGTCCCCGCCGCGACGCGCACGAGCGCCGGCTTCTCCCCCGAGGACATCGCCTGGCTGCTGGAGAACGCACCGGGGGAGATCCTGGTGCTGCGTCCCGCCGCGCCGCGCCGCAAGCGCTCACGGCGGGCTGGTCCGCGGCGTAGGCCGCGTTAGCGCCTGAGTCAGGCCGTCACGCGCCGCGCCGCAGGCACGTACACGAGCCAGGTCAGCAGAGCCAGCCCGGCGGCCAGCGCGAGAGGCAGCGCGCGGCTGGTCTTCAGCAGCAGTGCGCCCACCAGCGCGCCGGCGAACATCGCCACCACCGCGGCCGTCCTTCGAGCGCTGCCCTTCCCGGCACCGCCGGCCAGGCGCGAGTCCGCCGCCAGACCGGTCAGGGTCATCGTGAGCACGGTGGTGGTCAGGTCCGGCACGCCAAGCTTGCGGACGGTCGCGTTGCGCACGCCCATTGCCAGCGCCAGCATCGCGATCACGGCGTCGCTCGCGAACGTGTTCGGATCGACGTCCACCGCGGCGAGCACGATCGCTGCGGCGCCGATCAGCGCGACCTCGAGCCAGAGCGCGCGCACGAGCAATCCCGGCCGCCGGTCGGCCAGCCGCGCCGCCAGCACGCCGCCCGCCCCGGCGCCCACGAGAAACGCGACCAGCGAGACGATCGGCGCGAGCACCGGCAGTCCGCTGCCGCCCGCGATCCCGAAGCCGAGGAAGACGATGTTCCCGGTCATGTTCGCCGTGAAGACGTGTCCCAGGCCGAGGTAGCTCACGGCGTCGATCAGGCCGGTGGTGAACGTGAGCCCGAGCAGCGCCTGGGCGAGCGGGTGGCGCAGGCTCTGAACCGGTGCGGCGACGGCGGCGGACGGCGTGCCCATTGCTACCTCCAGGCGTTGGGATCGTTCGGTGTGGCTCAGTCCTCCTGCAGGTAGGCCAGGACCGCGAGGACGCGGCGATGGTCGCTGTCGGACTGATGCAGTCGCAGCTTCCCGAAGATGCTCGCGATGTGCTTCTCCACGGCGCCCACGGTGAGCACCAGCGCCTCGGCGATGCCGGCGTTCGAGCGCCCCTCGGCCATCAGCCCGAGCACCTCCTTCTCGCGCGGGGTGAGGTCTGACAGCGGGCCGTCGTCGCCGCCGCGCGACACGAGCTGTGCCACCACGTCCGGGTCGAGCGCCGTGCCGCCGCGGGCCACCCGCTGCACGGCGTCCACGAAGTCGCCCACGTCCATGATGCGGTCCTTCAGCAGGTAGCCCACGCCGCCGCGCCCCTCGGCCAGCAGCTCCGCCGCATAGGTCTGCTCCACGTACTGCGAGACCATCAGCACGGCGGTGTCGGGGGCGCTGCGGCGCAGCTCCAGCGCGGCGCGCAGACCCTCGTCGCGGAAGTCGGGCGGGAGCCGAATGTCCACCACCGCGATGTCCGGCTTGTGGTCGGCCACGGCCTCGAGCAGCGCCCGCTGCATCGGCCACGGCCGCCACCACGTCGAAGCCGTTGTCGCGCAGGAGGCGCTCGAGCCCGTCGCGGAGGAGCGCAAGATCCTCCGCGATCACGACCCGCATGGCAGCTCCGCGCGAATCGTGGTGGGGCCGCCGGGCGGGCTCGTCGACGGTCAGCGTGCCGTCGAGCGCCTCCACCCGGCGCGCAAGGCCGCTGAGCCCGCCGCCGCTCGGGTCCGCGCCGCCCACGCCGTTGTCGGTGATCGACACGGCCAGCGCCTCGCCCACGCGGGAGATACGCACGTCCACCTGGGTGGCGCGGGCGTGCTTGCCGGCGTTGGCGAGCGCTTCGGCGACCACGAAATAGGCGGCGCTCTCCACCGGGGCCTTGGGCCGCTCGGGCGTGTCCACCGACACCGTGACGGTGATCGGGCTGGCCACGGCGAGCGCCTGGATGGCGGCGTGCAGACCGCGATCCGCCAGCACGGGCGGGTGGATGCCGCGGGCCAGGTCGCGCAGCTCGCGCAGCGCCTCACCGGCGCCGCTGCGGGCCTCGGCCAGCAGCGCCTGCGCCGCCTCGGGGTCCGAGCCCATCTTCTGCTCCGCCATGCCGATGCTCATGCCCAGCGCGACCAGGCGCGCCTGCGCGCCGTCGTGGAGGTCGCGCTCGATCCGGCGCAGCTCGGCCTCCTGCACGTCCACGGCGCCCGCACGGCTGGTCTCGAGCGTGGAGATGCGCTCGGTGAGCGCCTCGCGGTCGGGCGAGCGCAGCAGCAGCGCGGCCGCGTGGGCCCCGATCGCGATCGCCGCCGGGAGCATCACCCACACCGGCCAGAAGTAGCCGTGCGAGCTCGCCGCCCACACGCCCACGAGGAAGAGGATGAACGCGACCCACACGCCCGCGTGGATGGCGAAGGCCGTGTTGAGCCGCCGCCGGGTCCACACCTCCGGCCGCTCCAGCACCCAGATCACCCAGGCGTGGATCGAGAGGGCCAGCGCCGTTGCCAGGATCGCCCAGATCGGCCAGAAGGTGCTGGTCGACGTGAGCGCCCAGATGATCACGAGCAGCAGGTCGACGCCGCCGACCACGATCCCGTGGACGAGGACCCCACGGCGACGCGCCGACTGCTCGGCGTCGAGTGGGCGGGTGGTTGTGGGCTCGCCGAGCAGGGTGCTCGAGAGCGTACGCGAGCCCGCTGCCAGCGCCCGCACGAGGTGGGCGGTGCCGAGCAGGACGAGCGCGCCGACGGGGACCAGCGCGAGCGACTTCGCCAGCGTGTTCACGTGCCAGATGCCCACGTCGATGCCGTTCGACGGCGCCCAGTACCAGGCCGGGGCGAACAGCAGCCCGAACCCGACCGCCACCGCCACCGACCAGGCCGAGCGCGATGCCGAAGCCCACCGTCAGCCGGAAGACCAGATATCGCCTGCGCGCGCCAGAAGGAGCGATCTGTGAGCACGGCCCAGCCCCTGGCCCAGAAGCCCCGCTTGGACTGCCGCCGCGGCGGCAGCTCGATCCGGGCTCCGAGCAGGGAGCGGGCGAGCGCCGCCTCCGTGGCGGCGCTCGCCCTGACGGCGAATCCCATCCCGATCAGGATCGGCACGACCAGCGGGGTGATCGCGAACAGGCCGATCACGATCCAGGCCGTGACAGGAATCCCAGCCACACCGCGCTCAGCACGAGCGGGGTGAGCAGGAATCCCAGGCCGGCGTAGGTGGCCGGCTGCGCCAGCGGGCGCAGGATCGAGCGCACGTGGCTCACCCGATCTCCGCGACGGCCCGCGAGGGCATCCGCTCGCCACGCACGCTGCGGCAGCCAGCCGAGCCAGCGCGGCAGGTACCAGTTCCAGCGACCGAGCAGCTTCATCGTCGCCGGCAGCAGGACTCCACGGATGATCGTCGCGTCGATCAGCACGGCAACCGCCAGGCCCACGCCCATCTGCTTGATGTCGAGCGTACTGAGGCTGGCGAAGATCGCGAACACCGCGACCATCACCGCGGCAGCCGCCGTGACCGTGCTGGCCGTGGAGGCGATCCCACGCGACACGGCCTCCTCCGTGGAGGTACCGCGATCCACGAGCTCCTTGATGCGGCTGACGATGAACACGTGGTAGTCCATCGAGAGGCCGAACAGGACCACGAACAGGAACAGCGGCAGCCAGGTGACGATGCCTCCGTTCGAGTGGAAGTTCAGGGGGCCCTGGAGGTGGCCGTCCTGGAAGATCCACACGAGGGCGCCGTAGGCCGCTCCCACCGACAGCAGGTTGAGCGCGATCGCCGTCAGCGGGATCACGATCGACCTGAACGTGAACAGCAGCAGCAGGAACGCCAGCCCGAGCACGAACGCGAACACGATCGGCCAGTGCTGCTTGGTGGTCTGCCGGAAGTCGTGGTCACCGGCCGTCGAGCCGGTCACCGCGTAGTCCACGCCGGCGACCTTGCCGAGCGTGGCCGGGATCACCTGCCGGCGCAGCGTCGTCGAGCGCCGCCATCGACGCCTTGTTCTCGCCGTCGCCCGCCAGCGGGATCTCCACCCGCTCGACGGTGTGGCTCGAGTTCACCTTCGTCTCGATCGGGCTGAACATCCGGTGGCTGGCCAGCGCCTTCTGCTCGAGGCTCGCGATCGCCTGGCGCACCTCCGGCGCGCGCACGTCGCTCGCCTTCACCACCACGACGGCCGGGATCTGAGCGCCGGGGAACTGCTTCTGGACCTTCTCGTAGCTCTTCACGATCTGCATGTTCTGCGGCAGGTCGGTGAAGCTGAGCTGCTTCAGGTGCATGCCGGCCACGGGTGAGGCCATCACCAGCAGGAGGCCCACCGCGAGCGCCGCCGAGATGGCGGGGAAGCGCAGCGCCGGGCGCAGCACGGCCGACCAGGCCCGCGAGGTCTGACGATCGCCCTTCACGCGCTGCAGCAGCGTGCGCCGGTCGCGCAGCCACACCAGCAGCCTCGGGCGGCCCAGCGGCCGCACCAGGCGCAGCAGCCCGGCGGCGAGCACGGCCAGCACGCCGCGCTCCACGCGGTCGCCCAGCTTGCCCAGCACGGCGGGCAGCACGGTCAGCGAGCCGACCATGGTGGTGAAGACGACGATCATCGCGCCGATCCCCAGCGAGCTGAAGACCTTGTTGCCGGCGAGCAGCATCCCGGCCATCGCGATCATCACGGTGCCGCCCGAGATCAGCACCGCGCGGCCCGAGGTGGCGGCCGCACGGCCGAGGGCGTCGTCCGGTCCGCGGCCGTTCCTGCGCTCCTCGCGCTCGCGCTTGAGGTAGAAGAGCGAGTAGTCCACGCCCACGGCCATGCCGATCAGCAGCATCACCGAGTTGGTGGCGTCGGAGGAGTGGAAGAGGTGGCTGGCCGCGGCCGCGATGCCCAGCGAGCCGAGCACGCCCGAGAACGCCAGCAGCACCGGCACGCCGGCTGCCACGAACGCGCCGAACGCGATCAGCAGCACCAGGAACGTGACGGGCACGGACAGCTTCTCCGCGTGCGAGAGGTCCTTGTTCACGACCTTGCCGACCTCGTGGTCGGCGCTCGCCTCGCCGAACTCGGCGACGGTGAAGCCGGGGGAGGCCTGCTGCAGCTTGGCCACCTGGTTCGAGCACCGGCTGGACGCGCGAGTCGGCGCTGTCCGAGGAGCCGCTGATCGAGAACTGCACGAGGGCGGAATGGCGGTCAGCCGAAAGCTGGCCCTCGCGGCCGCGCGCGAGCGGCGAGCGCACGTCGCGGACGGTGGGCAGCGTCTCGAGCTTCGCCACCACGCGCTTCACGGTCGCTGGAAGGCGGGATCGCCGACGTCCCGGGTGCGGCTCTGCACGAGCACGCTCTCGCCGGCATGGTCGTTGAAGCCGGCCTTCGAGAGGATCGCCTCGGCCCGCGCGGTCTCGCCGGTGGCCGACTCGGTGTCGGTCAGGTTCACCACGCCGAGCGTCTGGCCCAGCACCACGGCGATCGCCACGAACGCAAGCCACCCGAAGGCGGCGGTCTTCCAGTGTGCGGCGCTCCATCTGCCGGCGCGCTCCGCGAGGTTCGGCTTCATCTTGGGGCTCCAATTCGGTCGCTTTTCATGCCGAATGGAGCATCGCCCTCGGGGGCCGGCGCGCCAATGGAGGGGCCTGGCATCTTGGCCCTGGGGTTAACCCGGGCCCGCCGGCGTGTGGACAGCGGCTGGCGGGCGGCTCAGCCGCCCAGCTGCTCGCGCAGCTCGGCCAGCTCGCGCGCAGCCGCGGCCACCTCGGCCTCGAGGGCGTCCACGCGCGCTCGATCGGGTCTGGGCTGGGGCGGCGGCGCGGGGACGAAGCGCCGGAGCGCCCTCCGTCGCGACCGGCGAGCGGGCGCGGGGGCCACGTAGCCGTCTCGCCTCCTCGTCCTCGGACGCCAGCAGGTGCGCGTAGCGCTCTTCCTTCTGGCCAGGGCGGCGCTCGAGGCTGCCGCACCAAGCCGCGCCCCGCCAGCGAGTCGAGGCCGTCCTCGATCGAGGCGAGGTCGGCGAACCGGTGCAGGCGCTCGGTGCGCTGTTTCAGCTCGCCCGGCGTCTGCGGCCCGCGCAGCATCAGCACCGCGAGCAGGGCCAGGGAGGCGCTGTCCAGCGACAGCGTGTCGTCCAGCAGGTGGCGGTACTTGGTGGCCCTGGTGGTGTGGCCGCTCGCCAGGCGCACCAGACGCCGCCGCGCGAGCCGCTCGAGCGCTGCGCGGATCTCCTTCTCGTCGTAGTCCACCACCGGATCGCGGTTGGTCGACTGGTTGCAGGCCAGCCGCAGGCCGTTGAGCGTCAGCGGATAGGCGTCCGGCGTGGTGCGCTGCTTCTCCACGAGACAGCCGAGCACGCGAATCTCCACGGGGCCGAGGTCCACGCCGCGCAGGGTACGCCCCGGGCCTGGAGTTCGCCGCGCCGCCTGGCGCGCCTGCGATCATCGGAGCCGTGTCGGGCCTTTATGAAGCCCTAAAGGCCCGTCGCCATGCTCGACCGGGGTGCTGACAAGGTGGCCACGCGAACAGAGAGGCGCGCGCAGGAGCGCGCGGAGCGCGAGGAGCGGCAGCGGGTGGAGGCGCTCAGGGAGCGCCGCAAGCGCAGGCTCTGGCTCGTCGGCGCCTCCGCGATCGTCGCCGCGGTGCTCGTCGGGATCGCGATCAGCGTCAGCCACTCCAGCTCCGGCCCCGACGCAGCGCGGGGCTCGCGAAGGACGCCCAGGAGACGGGGGCGCTGCTCGGCCGGAATCCCGCAGCAGGGCCTCGCGCTCGGCAACCCGAACGCCCCGCTCACGCTCACCGAGTTCGCCGACCTCCAGTGCCCGGCCTGCCGCGAGTACACCACCAAGGCGTTCCCGACGCTGGTGCAGCGCTACGTGCGCAGCGGGAAGCTGCGGATGGTCTTCCGCAACCTCCACTTCATCGGCCCCGACTCGATCATCGCCGCCCGCGCCGCCGGAGCCGCCGCGAGCCAGAACCGCCTCTGGCAGTTCGTCGACCTCTTCTACAAGAACCAGCAGGACGAGAACTCGGGCTACGTGAGGCCGAAGTTCATCCGCCAGATCGGCTCGGCCGCGTCGCTCGACGTGGTGAAGCTCGAGCGCGACTCCACGAGCGCCGGGCGTGGCGCAGCTCATCACGCGTCGCGGACAGCCAGGCCTCCCACTACGGGATCAAGTCCACGCCGTCGTTCCTGCTCGGCCGCACGGGGCAGCAGCCGCAGCGCTTCAAGGTCTCGTCGCTCACGCCGGGCGCCTTCGAGGACAAGATCGACGCGGCGCTCGGGACATGAGCGACCGCCGGCTCGTCTACGCGATCGCTGCCCTGGCCGTGCTCGGCCTCGGCATCGCCGCCTACCTCACCTACATCCACTACGCGGGCATCAAGCCCGTCTGCCTCGTCCAGCGGCGGCTGCGAGCGCGTGCAGAGCTCGCGCTACGCGAAGCTGGCCGGCGTCCCGGTCACGGTGCTCGGCCTGATCGGCTACGCGGCGATCCTCGCCTCGCTCCCCGTGCGCGGCGAGCCGGCGGCCTGTTCGCGGGCGCGCTGATCGCGCTCACCGGCTTCGGCTTCAGCGTCTACCTCACCTACCTCGAGCTGTTCAGGATCCACGCGATCTGCCAGTGGTGCGTGGCCAGCGCGGTGATCATGACCCTGCTCGCGGCGCTCACCGTCACCCGGCTGGTGGTGGCGGCTCCCGCCGGCACGCCCGCGGAGGCTCGCTGATGGCGCGCCGGGACCGAGCGGCGCTGCGCGCGGAGCGAGAGGAGCGCGAGCGCGCGGAGGCGCAGGCCAAGCGCAGGCAGCGGCGCATCTACCTGCTCGGAGGGGCGTTCGGCGTGGCGGCGGCGATCGTGGCGATCGCGATCGCGGTCAGCCAGGGCGGCGGCTCGAAGCACAAGGTGGTCGGCGGCGCGGCGGGAGCGGCCGAGGTCACGCGCGAGCTGGCGGGCATCCCGCAGTCCGGGATCACGCTGGGCAACCCGAGCGCGCCGGTCACGATCACCGAGTTCGCTGACCTGCAGTGCCCCGTCTGCCAGGACTTCAACACCACCACCTTCCCGCAGCTCGTGGCGAACGAGGTGAGGGCGGGGAAGGTGAAGGTGGTCTTCCGCAACCTCCAGACCGCGACCCCCGACGAGAAGACGTTCACCACCGAAGCGGTGGCCGCGCTGGCCGCGGGCAAGCAGAACCGCCTCTGGAACTACGTCGAGCTCTTCTACCGCAACCAGGGGGAGGAGGGCTCGGGCTACGTGAACGAGACCTTCCTGACCGGGTTGGCCAGCTCGATCCCGGGCTTCGACGTACGCCAAGTGGAAGCTCGATCGCGCCGATCCGGCGCTCGCCGCCCAGGTGCGCTCGGACGCCGCGCTCGCCGAGCAGCCTCGGCTTCGACTCCACGCCCACGCTGCTGGTCAAGGGACCGCGCTTCCCGTCCCAGGCGATCACCGGGCGCCGCCAGCTACCCCGAGCTGCAGAAGGCGATCGCGGCCGTCTCGGCGCGAGAATAAGAACCAGTCTCATCTATATTGGGCGCACGCATGCGCCCCCGCCTCGTCTCGATCCTCGTATTGGCCGCCGTCGCGGTGGCGGGCTGTGGCAGCGCGGGTACGGCGAGCGGCGGCAAGCTGCAGGTGGTGGCCGCGGAGAACTTCTGGGGCAGCCTCGCCGCGCAGCTCGGGGGGGACCGGGTGCACGTGACCAGCATCATCCACAGCCCCGACGCCGACCCGCACGACTACGAGCCCACCGCCGCGGACGCGCGCGCGATGGCCGAGGCCAGGATGGCGATCGTCAACGGCATCGGGTACGACCCGTGGGCGCCGAAGCTCCTGTCCGCCAACCCTGCCGGCGGCCGAGGGGTGCTGACCGTGGGGGACGTCGTGGGGATCAAGGCCGGCGGCAACCCGCACCGCTGGTACTCGCCGGCGAACGTGCAGCAGGTGATCGACGCGATCGTGGCCGACTACAAGCGGCTCGACGGCGAGGACGCCGCCTACTTCGACGCGCAGAAGGCAAAGCTCGAGACGCAGGGGCTCGCCGAGTACAAGCGGCTGATCGCGTCGATCCGGGCCAGGTATTCGGGGGTGCCGGTGGGGGCGTCCGAGAGCATCTTCGCGCCGCTCGCCGAGGGGCTCGGCCTGAAGCTGCTCACGCCCGAGGGCTTCCTGAACGCGGTCAGCGAGGGCACCGAGCCCACGGCCGCCGACAAGTCGACCGCCGACCAGCAGATCCGGTCCAGGCAGATCAGGCTCTGGGTCTTCAACAGCCAGAACTCCACCCCTGACGTCCAGCGCCTCACCGGCGAGGCGCGCGCGGCGGGCATCCCCGTGGCCACCGTCACCGAGACGCTGACGCCCGCCGGGCGCGAGCTTCCAGCAGTGGCAGTCGCAGGCAGCTGCGGGAGATCGAGGCGGCGCTGGCGAGCGCGGGGGCGGGATGAGCTCCACGCCCGCGGTGCGGCTTCGAGGACGCCGAGCTGCGGCTCAGCCGGGGCCCGGTGTGGAGCGGGGTGAACGTCTGCGTGGCCGAGGGCGAGTTCGCCGCGGTGCTCGGGTCGAACGGCGCGGGCAAGACCACGCTGCTGAAGGCCATCCTCGGCCTCGCTGCCGCTGGCGCAGGGGTCGGCATCGGTGCTCGGGCGTCCCGCCGGGGAGGCGAACGGCGAGATCGGCTACCTGCCTCAGCGCCGCAGCTTCGACGAGGCCGCGCGCATTCGCGGGCTCGACGTGGTCAGGCTGGGGCTCGACGGCGCGCGCTGGGGGGTTCCGCTGCCGCTGCCGCTCGGCCGCAACGCCCGTTCGCGCGAGGCCGACGCCCGCGAGCGGGTGAGCGAGGCGATCGAGCTGGTGGGGGCGAGCGCGTACGCGGGGCGGCCGATCGGGCAGCTCTCGGGCGGGGAGCAGCAGCGCCTCCTGATCGCCCAGGCGCTGGTGCGCCGCCCGCGCCTGCTGCTGCTCGACGAGCCGCTCGACAGCCTCGACCTGACCAACCAGGGCTCCGTGGCGGCGCTGGTCCAGGAGATCTGCCGCAGCCAGAACGTGGCGGTGCTGCTCGTGGCGCACGACGTGAACCCGATCCTCAGCTACCTCGACCGCGTGGTCTACTTCGCCGGCGGCACCGCCGTGGAGGGCGCGCCGCGCGAGGTGATCACGAGCGAGACGCTCTCGCGCCTGTATTCGACCCCGATCGAGGTGCTCGAGACCTCCGACGGCCGCCTGGTGGTGGTCGGCCAGCCGGAGCCGCCCGTCCGTGCACTCACCCCGCCATGAGCACTGAGCTCGCGGCGTTCTCCGCGGATCCGATCTCGGATCTGAACCAGCTCTTCACCTACCACTTCATGGTGAACGCGCTGCGTGGCGGGCACGTTTGTGGCCGTCACGGCGTCCGCGATCGGCTGGTTCATGGTGGTTCGCCGCCAGACGTTCGCCGGCCACACGCTGTCGCTGATCGCGTTCCCCGGGGCGGCCGCCGCGGCGCTGGCCGGGGCGCCGGCGTTCGTGGGCTACTTCGGCGCCTGCACGCTGGGTGCGCTGGCGCTCTCGAAGGCCTCGGCGGGCGCCACCCGCGAGCCTCAGCGACGAGTCGGCCGCGATCGGCTCGGTGCAGGCGTTCGCGCTCGGCTGCGGCTTCCTGTTCGTGAGCCTCTACCACGGGGTGCTGAACAGCCTGAACTCGCTCCTGTTCGGCACCTTCCTCGGCATCACCGACGGCCAGGTGCTGCGTGCTCGGCGCGGCCACGCTGGCGGTGCTGGTCGCGCTGGTCGCGATCGGCAGGCCGCTCTTCTTCGCCTCCGTGGACGGGGAGCTGGCGCTGGCCAGCGGGGTGCCCGTGGCCGCGCTCGCCACCGGCTTCCTGGTGCTGCTGGGCCTGGCGGTGGCCGCCACCAGCCAGATCACGGGCGCGCTGCTCGTGTTCGCCCTGCTGGTCACCCCGCCTGCCACCGCGCAGCTCGTGACCCAGCGGCCGGGGAGGAGCCTGCTGCTCTCGGTCGCGATCGCGCTCGTGGTCACCTGGCTGGGCCTCGCGATCGCCTACTTCTCGATCTACCCCGTCGGCTTCTACGTCACGTCGCTGTCGTTCGGCCTCTACGTGGCCGCGCGGGTGTGGCGCCACTTCGAGGAGCGCTGATGCTGGCCCACGAGTTCATGCGCAACGCCTTCCTGGCCGGCACCTTCATCGCGCTGGCCTGCGGGCTTGTCGGCTACTTCCTGGTGCTGCGCACGCAGGTGTTCGCGGGCGACGCGCTCAGCCACGTGGCCTTCACGGGCGCTCTCGCGGCTGCCGCGGCGGGGATCGACGTGCGCGTGGGCCTGTTCGCCGCCTGCGTGCTGGTTGCGCTCGGGATGGGCGCCGCGGGGGAGCGCGCGCGGGCCGACGACACGGTGATCGGCACGGTGTTCGCGTGGGTGCTCGGCCTGGGGGTGCTGTTCCTGTCGATCTTCACCTCGTCGTCGAGCGGCAACGGCAACGGCACGGCCGGGGTGCGGGTGCTGTTCGGGTCGATCTTCGGGCTGAGTGCGGGCGACGCGTGGCTCGCGGCGCTGATCGGCGTCGCCGCGGCCCTGGCCCTGCTCGCGATCGCCCGGCCGCTCTTGTTCTCCTCGGTGGACCCCGGCGTGGCCGAGGGCGGGGGAGTGCCGGTGCGGCGTGCTCGGGTTCGCGCTTCCTGGCGCTGCTGGGGTCGTCGCGGGCGAGGGCACGCAGGCGGTGGGCGCCCTGCTCCTGCTCGGGCTGCTCGCGGCGCCGGCGGGGGCCGCCTACCGGCTCTGCGCCAACCCCTACGCCGGCCTGGCCACCTCGGCGGCGATCGCGGTCGGCTCGACCTGGATCGGCCTCGTGCTGAGCTACGAGATCGGCGCGCTGCCGCCCAGCTCGGCGATCGCGTTCGTGGCCGTGGCCGCCTACGTGGCGGCCCTCGCGGCCACCAGAAGGCCGCGTGAGGGTCGGCAGCCCGAGCTTAGAATCGGTGACATGACGCGGGCGGGCGAACAGAGCTGGGCCGAGCGCGCCGCGGAGCAGTTGGCGGCCGCGGGCTACCGGCGCGGGGCGGCGCGGAGCGCCGTGCTCGAGCTGCTCGACCGCGAGCATTGCGCGCTGTCGGCGTTCGACATCGAGGACTCCCTGCGCGACGCCGACCGCAGCGTGGCGCGCGCCAGCATCTACCGGATCCTGGACCAGCTCGAGCGCCTCCAGCTCGTGCAGCGCGTCGAGACCGGCCAGGGCGTGGTTCGCTACGAGGCCAGCCGCGGCGAGCACGGCCACCACCACCATCTCGTCTGCGACCGCTGCGGGCGGCTCGTGCCGTTCGCCGACGAGGAGCTCGAGCAGACGATCGACGAGCTCAGCCGGCGCGTGCCGTTCGAGGTCTCAGATCACGAGATCGTGCTGCACGGCTCCTGCGCGACCTGCGCGCGCTAAGTAGCCGGCGGGGTGCCGGGCCACGAAGCCGTCGGTGGAGCGCGGCAGCGGGCGCCAGCGCGGACCCGACTCGCCGGTGCCGCTCGTGTCGAGCCGCAGGCCGCCCACGACGATGAAGGCGTGGTCCGCGTTCGCGTAGACGGTGATCCAGGAGCCGGGGCCCGCCTCGCCCCACTTCTCGAACTCGGTGGAGTCGAGCGTGTAGTTGAGCAGTCCCGCGCCGTGGAGCACGTAGCTCACCGCTCCCGAGCAGTCGTAGCCCGTGTCGCGGAAGCTCTTGTGGCCGCCGCCGTAGCGGTAGGGCTTGTGCCGCAGGCGGTTGCCCGCGCGCACGGCCGCCTGCACCGCGGCCGGCGTGCTGGCGGCCGCCCGCGCGATCGTGCCGACCAGCGCCACGTCGCCGGGCACCACGGGAGCGGCGCCGGGGGTGGGGCTCGCCGGGGGCGCGGGCGTTGCGCTCTTTTTCTTCTTCGGCTTGGGCTTCGGCTTCGGCGGCGTCAGAGGGCTGGCGCCGCCGTTGTTTCCGTAGGCGGTGCCGCCGTCGGGCGCGGTCCCGCCGTTCGAGGCGAGAGCGGTAGCCGGGGCCAGAGCCGCCGCGAGGGTCGCGAGCAGGCAGCAGGCAAGTTTGGGCACCTATCTGTTGTCGCCCCTCCGCGGAGGCGCGTAACCCCTGCAACGTTCGCTGCAGGCCGCAAATGGCTCGCGATCAGCCCCCGGGCATCGCCGCGCCGATGCGCTCCAGAGCGCTCACGGCGTTGCCGATCACCGTGTCGGCGTCGGCCAGGGCGGTGACCTCGAACTCGGAGATCGGGAAGCCGGGGGAGTCGAGCAGCAGCGCGTTGATCGCCTCGTGCGAGTCGACCGTCGCGACCCCGATGCCGCCGCCGGTCACGAACCCGTGCACGCATTCGAGGGCTGCCGTCGGCCACCCGGTCGCGCAGCCATTGGCGCTGGGCGGTGAGCAGGCCGGCCACCATCTGCGGCGGGAAGGGGGTCCCGCGCAGCGGCGTGACGATGATGAGGAACTTCATTGCGACCTCCAGTGTGGGACTCGGATGTGCGGGACCGATTCTGCTCCCCGCGGCCGCGGAGATCAATGCCTACTTCGGCAGCGAGAAGCCCACCCGGTGCCCGAGCACGCGGCCCGACGGCAGGTCGATGAACGTGGCCGACGCGTTGTTCGACTCGCGCGACTCGAAGATGCGGTTGTAGGGGTCCGCCACCTGCACGTAGGCGAAGCGCCCGTGCAGCCCGGTGACGTCGAGCCACTGCTCGGGATAGGCCGTGGGGTAGACGTCCGACCAGCCCACGGAGGTGCCGAGCTTCACCCTCCGCTGGCCGGTGTTCTGGCTGCAGGCCGGGAAGATCGCGTGTCCCGGCGAGCGGGCGCCGGGGCGCGTGTGCTGGAGGTCGCGGAAGCAGTAGAAGAGCTTCGGCCCCGCCTTCACGAAGCGCGTGAGCCGGTTGTGCCGGTCCACCTCCCAGAGGCCGAAGCGGGCGGCGTCGCGGAACTTCCAGTAGCTCGCCGAGCCGAGGTTGCCGTAGCCGTAGCGGTTGCCGGAGACGAACTTGAAGCCGAGCCGGGCGCCGGTGTGAAAGAGCGCGTAGCCGCCGTTGCGGTGGTAGATCGCCTGCGCCGACCACCATCGAGCTGCGCCCAGAGCGCTTGCCGTGCAGCTCCAGCGGGCCGGTGCCGTGGTTGTTGATCGAGCTCTGCGCTCTCAGCAGCAGGTGGCCGTGGCGGCTCGAGCGGTCGAACTCGAGCCCGGAGGGGGCCGACATCACCAGGTCCGGGCAGCGCAGGTGCCGCGCGCGGTCCATGCACGGATTCGGCGGGGCAGGGGCGGGCGTGGCCGCGCCGACGGAGGCGGCGGAGACGGCAATCAGCAGGACGGCGACCGCCGCCGCGCGGCGCGCAACGCTCATCGCGGCGATGTTACGGGTCAGGCCTTGGCCACGCGGTAGACGGTGCCGCTGCCCCAGTCGCCCACCAGCACCGACCCGTCGGCGAGCGTGGCGAGCGCCAGCGGGTTCTTCAGCCCCGTGAGGAAGGGCGTGACCGTGCCCGAGTAGCCGGACCCCGACCTGGTGAGGGAGACGCGCAGGACCTTGCCCAGCGACCACTCGGAGACCAGCGCCGCGGTGCCGACCGACGCGCCGAGCTGGCCGCTGACCACCGCCAGTCCGCCGGCTGCCGCGTGCTTGTCGAGCACCGCGAGCTCCTTCGGCACGCCGGCGCAGGCGCTTCCGCCCTGCCCGTAACAGGCCGGGAAGCCCCAGTCGTCGCCGTCGCGGACCAGCGCCAGCGCGTCGCCGGTGGTGCGGGCGCCGAGGTCGTTGCGCTGGTTCATGCTCACCAGCAGGTCGCTGGTGCCGGGGAAGTACGCCATCCCGTAGCCGGCCCGCAGGTGCCGGGCATAGAACCGCACGTCGCTGCCGTCGGGGCGGAACGAGACGATCGAGCCGGACCAGGGCGACTTCGGCGTGCAGTGGTCGCAGTTCGCCGAGATGCTCATCACCAGGCGGCCGTCGGGCGCCAGCACGAGGTTGTCGTTCCAGCCGTGGCCGGCCGGCTCCTTCAGCACCCTGCGGCGGGTCTGGAAGCGAGTGCCCTTCAGGTGGCTGAAGGCGTCCACCCGCCCGATCGAGGCCACGTAGAGCGTGTCGCCCACCCAGGCCAGGCCGAGCGGGCCCTTGAGGCCCGAGATCACCTTCACCGGGGTGGCTCCCGCGCCGGCGATCAGATAGACGCCGTCGCGCGAGTGGCTCTCGGCGCCGGAGGTGGTGGCCCACACGCGGCCGCGGCTGTCGAGCGCGAGAGCCGACAGCGTGCCGAGCCCGCGGGCGTACACGCTCGCCCGTAGGCCGGAGGGGCCGTTCAGCCCCGCGCCGATCGAGACCGAGCTGCGCTGCTCGAGGAGCGCCGGGCCGTGGCGGCGCCACAGCCGGCGAGGGCGATCAGGGCGACGGCGAGCGCTGTGCGGCTCCCGGCGCGAGCCAGGAGCCGCATCGCACTCTTCGCCGTGGCTACATGCCGGGACAGTTGTGGTGCCCCGACCCGCTGCCGCCCGGCGCCTGCCCCTGGCTCTGGCCCGAGCCTTGCCCCTCGAGCTGCGAGGGATTCGGGGTGGTCGTCGAGCCGCTGTTCGGCGTCGTGGTCGACGGGGTGGTCGTAGTGGTCGTCGAGCTCCCGCTCGCGGCGTACGCCACCGTGCCGCCGCCAAGGGCGCCGGCCACCGTCAGACACACCAGAGCCGTCCGAAAGCGTGGTCGCACAGTGGTTACCTCCTTTCGTCCGATGCGCTGGAACTCAGCACGCTGGACCTAACTCCTCGGACCTAAGGGGAACGTCTGCATTCCCCGAGAGTTGTCTGAGAGCCCTATTCGGGCTCGTGCGGCGGCGGGTCGTAGATCGCGCGCTCGTCGATCTCCCGGTAGAGCCGCATGCCTATCGGCCGCTCGGTCTCCTCGGCCAGGTGCCCGAGCAGGCCCGCGGTGCGGGCGAGCAGCGCCAGCCCGCGCAGGAGCTCGGTGGGGAAGCCCAGGTCGGCCAGCGCGGCGCCCGCCACGCCGGCGCCGTTGATCGGCAGCGCGCCTGCCGGTCTGCTCGGCGTGCGCCTCGGACACCAGGCGCAGCGTGCGCAGGTACGGGCCGAGCTGTCCGGTCTCCTCCGCGATGGCGTAGATGCGCGGGGTGCGCGGGTCCTCGACCTTGTGGATCGGGTGGCCGAGCCCGGGGATGCGCTGCCCGGCGGCGATGCGCTCCGCCACCGCGCGCGCGGCAGGCTCGTCCTGGTCGAGGATCTCGTCGAGGAAGCGCGCCGTGTCCTCCACCACGCCGAGGAAGACGCTGCCCGCGCCGAGCAGGCCCGCGGCGATGGCGCCCTGGATCGACTCGGGCGCGCCGGTGTGCGTCAGGCGCGCGGCCAGCACGGTGGGGGTCAGGCCGTGGTCGGCGAGCGAGACCAGCACCGCGTCCAGCAGGCGGGTCTCCTCCGGAGAGGGCAGCCGCCCGCGCACGAGCAGGAACGTCAGCTCCGTGAGCGTGACCTTCCCCATCAGCTCGCTCGCCACGTCGCGTCCCATGAGGGTGATCGAGTCGGCGTCCGAGGTGCCGATGCCGGTGCGAAGCCAGTCGTCGCCGCTCATGCGGGCAGCCCCTCGAAGTCGACCTCGGCGTCCGTGCGCTCCGACGGCAGGCGATGCTTGGCCACCCGCCCCGTGGGCGTGTGCGGCAGCTCGGCGACGGCCTCGAGGTAGCGGGGCACCTTGAAGCGCGTGAGGCTCGCGCTGGCGTGCTCGCGAACCGCGGACAGGTCGGCGTCCTCCGGCACCACGAACGCCTTGATCTCCTCCTCCGACAGGTCGGATGGGACGCCGATCACCGCCGCCTCCACCACGTCCGGGTGGGACATCAGCACCTCCTCGATCTCGGCGGGCGCCACGTTCTCGCCGCGCCTGCGGATGACTTCCTTCTCGCGCCCGACGAAGGTGTAGGTGCCGTCGCCGTTGTCCTCCACCAGGTCGCCGGTGCGCAGCCAGCCATCGGGCAGGAGCACGCGGCTCGTCTCCTCGGGCATGTCCCAGTATCCCCTCATCAGCGAGGGGTTGCGGAGCTGCAGCTCGCCGATCTCGCCGGTGGCCACCGGGCGGTCGTCGCGCATCACGCGCGCCTCGTTCACCTCACCGAGCGTGGGGTGCTGACGCGGCGAGCCGAGCGTGCCGAACGGGCGCGTGCCGTGGCGCCAGATGAGCCCGAGCGGCGACTCCGACAGCGCGTAGCCGCAGACGATGCGCAGGCCGAAGCGCTGCTCGATCTCGAGCTGGCGCTGCTCGCTGGGGGACGGACCCGTGTAGCAGAGCCGCAGCGGGTTGTCGGCGTCGTCCGGGCGCTCCGGCTGGCGCATCAGGATCTCGAGCATCGCGCCGATCGCGTTGAACTCCGTCGCGCCGTGGCGGCGGGCGGCGTCGATGAAGCCGCTGCCTGAGAACTGGGGGAGCAGCGCGACGCTGGCGCGCGCGGCCATCGACCCGAGCACCGAGTAGGTGGGCGCGTTGACGTGGAACAGCGGCAGCGAGGTCATCAGCCGGTCCTCGGGGCCCAGCTCCATCCACCAGGGGAAGCCCTCTGCCGCCATCACGTAGCCGCGGTGGGTCTGGGTCACGAGCTTGGAGCGGCCGGTGGTGCCGGACGTGGGTATCAGTGCGGCGGGGTCGCCCTCCTGTGCCGGCCCGGGATCGGGGTACGCCTTCGCGCCCTGCGCGAGCAGCTCGTCCACGTCGGCGAGTGGGAAGCGCTCCAGGCCGGCTCGCACCGCCTCGGGCAGGTCCCGGTCGGTCAGGATCAGCGCCGGGCTGACCTGACCCGCGAGCCCCGCCAGCTCGGCCTCGGTGGCACGCGGGTCGGTGGGCATGTAGAACGCGCCCAGGTACATCGCGGCCAGCCAGGCGAAGACGTACTCGGGACGGCTGCGGGCGGTGGCCATCACCATGTCGCCCTTGCCCACGCCCAGGTCGGCCAGCGCCGCCGCCAGGGCGCCGATCTCGAGCAGCGCCTGCTGGTAGGTGAATGCCTCGTCCTCGTAGACGAGCCAGGTCTTGTCCGGCACCTCCGCCACCGCGGAGTCGATCAGCGCGGGGATCGTGAGGGCCATCAGGCCAGCGTCAGCCGCCGCACCTCGGCGAGTGCCTCGAGCTGCTCGAGCGGGGCGTAGAGGGGGTTCAGCACCAGCTCGCCGGCCCCGGCGTCGAGCAGCGAGCGCAGCTCCTCGGCACAGCGCTCCGGGCTGCCGCAGACAGCCACCCGCTCGGTCACCCCGGGTCGGTCGTAGAAGCGATCCAGCTCCGCGCTGAGCCGCTCGCGCGCCAGCCCCTCGTCGTCCTCCACCGCGATGTACACGCGCTTCGCGATCGGGAACCCGGCGGGGTCGCGGCCCGCCTGCTCGAGCTCCTCGCGGAGGATCCCGACCCGCTCGGTGAACTGCGAGGCCGAGGAGGAGCCGGAGCCGATCCAGCCGTCGCCGAGCCGCACGGCGCGGCGCAACGCGGGCCGCGCGCCGGCCCCGAACCAGAGCGGCGGGTGCGGCCGCTGGACGGGCTTCGGCAGGAGCGTGAGGTCGGAGAAGCGCAGCAGCTCGCCGTCGTAGGACGCCGTGTCCTGAGTCCAGAGGGCCAGCATCGCCTCCACGCCCTCGGTGAGCCGGCGCGCCCGGCGATCCACCGGGAACCCGAGCTCCTCGTTCTTGCCGTCCGAACCTCCGCCGAGGCCGACGCCCACCGCGAGCCGCCCGCCGCTCAGCACGTCGATGCTGGCCAGCTCCTTGGCCAGCAGCGCGGGGTTGCGGCGCGGGAGCACGATCACCGCGATCCCGAGCGTCAGCCGTTGCGTATGCGCCGCGGCGAAGGTGAGCGCGTGCAGCCCGTCCAGCAGCGGCATGTGCGAGGTGTGGCCCGCGATCGAGCTGTCCATGGTCCACAGCCCGGAGAAGCCCAGCTCCTCGGCGAGCTTCGCGTGGCGCTCGATCAACGCCGGATGGTCGTCGCCCACGACCTGCGGCAGCGAGATCGCGAAGCGCGGCTCGCTCATCGTCTAGGCCTCGGTCTGGACGGACACGAGGCACAGGGTACGGACTACCGGCGCCGCTCCTCGATCGCGGCGCTGAGCTGTTCGAGCAGGTCCGGCGCGGTCTTGCGCAGGCGCTTCACGTCCCAGCTCGAGAGCGTGAGCAGCCGCATCGGCGTCTTTGCAACCACGGTGGCGTTGCGCTGCGCCCCCTGGAGCACGCCCATCTCGCCGAAGAAGTCCCCGGAGCCGAGCTCCGCCACCTGCTCGCCGTCGTGCTCCACCGTCGGCGGTGCCGTCCTGGATGATGAAGAGGTCGTAGGAGTAGTCGCCCTCCTCGACCAGGTGCTTCCCCTCCGAGACGCTGCAGCTCGTTCACCCAGAAGGCGAGCTTCCGCCGCGTGTCCTCCGGCAGCGAGGCAAACAGCGGGATCGACGCGAGGCCTTCAGCATCCATTGGTTCGGTTCTCCTCCCAGGGCCGCAAAGCGTGCGGCGAGTTTCTACACGTGCGCGGAGCTGAGCGCAACCCGCAGGTGCGAATCAGATCTCGAGCCGCGACTCCTCGAGGTCGAGCTCGCGCACCACGCGGTTCATCACCTCGTTCGAGATCGTGCCCTCGTTGCGCAGCTCGCACGAGCGCCTCGCGCTGGGCGGCGAGCACCGCCTGCAGCGTCTGCTGGTAGGCGAGCGAGCGGTCCTCGTAGCCGTCGTCCTCGATCTTGCCGGCGCGCGCGGCGAAGCGCCGCTTGCGGTACTCGTAGAGCGCGCGCGCATCCGCTCGATCGTGTCGTCGCGCGTCCACTCCTCCTCGGCCAGCGCGTCGAGCTGCTCGAGCGCCGCCTTGCGTCGCGACCAGACGCGCGCGCAGCTCCTCCTCGTCCTCGGCGCCGTCCGTCGCCCATGCCCAGCCGCTGGATCACCGCCGGCAGCGACAGCCCCTGGAGCGACCAGCGTCGCGAAGATCACCGCGAAGGTGAGGAAGATGATCAGGTCGCGCTCCGGGAACGGCGTCGCCCGCGTCGGTCGTCGAGCGGCATCGCCAGCGCGGCCGCGAGCGACACCGCGCCGCGCATGCCGCTCCAGGCCGAGCACCAGCCGGCCCGCCGCGCTCGACGCGTCGCGCGCGCTGGCTCGGCGCGCCGGTCGAGCGCGCGGATCAGGTACGGCGACCGTGAAGAACCACACCAGGCGAGCCACGATCACCACCGCGCTGACGGCCAGCGGCGTAGCCCGACGAGCGCTGCCCGCCGAGTGCCCGCCGAGCTCGTCCGACCACGCGTGCGCAGCTGCAGCCCGACGAGCACGAACAGGCTCGCGTTGATCAGGAAGTCGAGCATGCTCCCACACGAACAGCCCCTGCAGCCGGGTGCGCGCCGGGATGATGCTCGGGCCGCGGAAGCCCATGTAGATGCCGGTGGTGACCGCCGCGAGCACGCCCGAGGCGCCGACCGCTGTCGGCCGGGATGAACGCCGCGTAGCCGCTGAGCAGCGAGATCGTGACGCTCACCTGGGTGTCCGTGCGTGCGCTCGCGGATCTAGGCGATGACCCAGCCGACGGCCAGGCCGATCGCGACGCCCGCCGCGCCGCGCCGGCGACGAAGCGCAGCCCGGCGTCGGCCGAGCGAGAAGCTGCCGCCGACCACCGCGGCGACCGCCACCCTGTAGGCCACCAGCGCGGTCGCGTCGTTGAACAGGCCCTCGCCCTCGACGGCGCTGACCAGCCGCCGCGGCACGCCGAGCCGGCGCATGATCAGCCGCGCCGGCGAGCGGGTCGGTCGGCGAGACGACGGCGCCGAGCGCGAACGCCGCCGCCCAGGGCAGGCCGGGGATGAGCGCGTGGGCCGACGACCGCGACGGCGGCCATCGTGACCAGCACGAGCCCGACGGAGCTGAGCGTGAGCGCCGCGCAGGTTGGCGCGGATGTCGCCGAGGTTGGCGAAGAACGCCGCGCCGTAGAGCAGCGGCGGCAGGAAGACGACCAGCACGACGTTCGGGTCGAGCTTCACCTCGGGCATGCCGGGGATGAACCCGAACGCGGCGCCGCCGATCACGAGCACGATCGGGTACGGGACCGACAGCAGGCGGGCGAGCGCGCTCAGCCCGGCCACGGCGACCAGCAGTCCGGCGATGAGGATCTCGGCCTGGCCCATGCGGGCCAGGAATTGTGCCTATGGGGCGGGCAGGGTGAGCGTCGCAGCCGCCGACGGTGGCGCGCGCGTTCTGCGACTGGGCGTTCCAGCTGACCGCGACCTGCACCCTGGCGCCCGCGGGCATGGTGACCGTGAGCTTGCCGCTGGCCACGCCCGTGGCCGGTCGCCAGCGGCCGCTGCCGCTCACGGGGGCGTCGCCCACGAAGCGCACGCCGCGGAGGCGGAAGTCGATCGTCGAGTCGCCCGTGGTGGTGAAGCTGCCGCCTCGCAGCCCGGGCCCCTTGGCCACGCCGGAGTAGAAGCGCCGGATGGTCGCGTCGGCCAGCGCCGCGGCGGCCAGCGCGGCGGCGCGGCGCGCGTCGAGGCCCGGATCCGCGCCCGACACGAGCGTCGCAGGCGTGACGGCCGCGAACATCGCCGGGTAGGCACCCGCGGTATGCAGCGGCGGAATCCGCGCGGCGCAGCTCGTGTCGAGCGACTGGAGCCGGCTGCGGCGCGCGCACGAAGGCGCGCACGATGCTGCGCGCGCAGTGGGTGGCCCCGACCAGCAGGGTGTCGCCCTCGGAGCTCACGTGCACGGCGTTTGCCAGCTTCACCACGCGCACGTTGCGGCCGAGGGTGGGGCCGAACTTCTCCACGTCGGGCTCGGGCGTGAGCGAGTCGAGCTCGCCGCCCATGATCAGTACCGGCACGGACGACGGGAGGGGCTTGGAGCGCGGCGGCACCGGCGGCGCGCTGTGGGCCGGCCTCGGCCAGTCGAGGCAGGCCTGGTAGGGCTCGTCATAGGCGCTCATCTGGAGCCACTCGCCGCGGCGTGAAGGGCGCGAAGGGATCGCCGGCCGGCGGGGTGGCGATGCTCGCCGCGTACTGGGTCCGCCGCTGCGCCGGCGAAGCGCGCATCGAGAACAGCTGCGGGTAGTCCACGCAGCTCACCGCGAAGTAGAGGCCGTCCGAGAAGTAGTCGGGCGTGCTGGCGCCGTGGTCGTAGGTGCCCGACTGCACGGCCAGCCGCACCAGCGGCACGGGATCGCCCGCCAGCGCGGCGCTCACCGAAGGGTCGAGCTCCCGGTAGATCACCGGGTCGGACGCGGCGTCCTGCACGAGGTCGACGATGGTGCGGGTGGTCACCCGCGCCTCGCCGCGGCTGCCGTCGGCGTCGCGCGCCGAGCCCGTGATCGGCGCCACCCGCAGCTGGGCGAGCAGCTGCCCGAGCCTGTCCGCGGCGCTGCCGAGCGCTCCGGCGGCACAGCCCGGATCGCGCGCGCACACGATGTCGAGCGCGTTGCGCGCCACCGGCCCGGAGGACGCGTACCAGGGGTCGAGCCCCACCACGGGATAGGCCGAGTCGAGCGCCACCGAGTGGAGCTGGCCGGGGTGGCGGGCCATGAACGACTGCGCGAACCAGGTGCCGTAGGAATCCCCGTAGAGGTCCACGCGGCCCAGCCGCAGGGCGCGCGCAGCACCGCGGCCAGATCATCGGCCGCGTAGGCCGTGCCGAACAGGTCGGCGGCGTGCACGCCCGGCTAGCGCCGCTCGATGCGGCGAGCGCAGGTGGCCACCCGCCCGGCGAAGCGCGGCCCCGAGGTCACCCCGAGGAAGCGCTGCACGCTGGGGCAGTCGATCAGAGCGGAGCTGCCCGTGCCCCTGTTGTCCACGAGCAGCAGGTCGTGGTCGCGCAGCAGCGGGCTGTACATCCCGTGGTACTCGAACAGGCTGCCGCGCGAGGGATAGCCGGGGCCGCCCTCCACGGCGACGAGCGCCGGGTGATGTCCGGGGTGGTTGGCCGGCAGCCACTGGAAGCCGATGTCGATCCGGGGTCCGTGGGGGCGGCCGGGGTCGAGCGCCCGCGAGAGCGAGCCGCAATAGCCGTGCTGGCCGCCGCCGCAGCGCTTCAGCGTCAGCGCGCCGACCTTCAGCTTTCCGGTGGCCGCGCCGGCAGGCGCGGCCGACAGGACGGCGGCCGCCACCAGCGCGACCAGCATGCCCACTCCCCGGCGGGCGTTCGCTCGGGCCATGGGGCGGAAGTATCGCCCCTCGTGCAAATGCATTGACGGATATATACGTCTGTGGTTATATACAAGCTCATGCCGCCGTCCACCTGGTCCGTGCTCGCCGATCCCCATCGCCGCGCTGCGCTCGAGCTGCTGCTGGAGCGGCCACGCCCGGTGGGGGAGCTGGTTGAGCGCCTTGGGTTGACCCAGCCGGGCACCTCGAAGCACCTGCGCGTCCTGCGCGAGGCGGGACTGGTGCAGGTGCGCCAGGAGGCCCAGCGGCGCGTGTACGCGCTCGACCCCGGCCCGCTGGCCGAGCTCGACGATTGGCTCGAGCCCTACCGGCGCCTGTGGAACGAGCGCCTCGACGCCCTCGAGCGGCACCTCGACAGCACACGAACCGAGGAGGACTGACCCATGCATGGCACCTACGACACCGTCGACGGCCGTCCCGCCCTGCGCTTCGAGCGCCGGCTGGCCCACCCGGTCGACGCGGTCTGGCGGGCGATCACCGAGCCGTCCGAGCTGTCGCACTGGTTTCCCAACGAGGTCAGCGTGGAGCTGCGGCGTGGGCGGCCGGATGACGTTCACCTTCGCCGACGGCCGCTACCCGCCGATGGACGGCGAGGTGCTGGAGCTGGATCCTCCGCGCCGGCTCGCCTTCAGCTGGGGCGACGACGAGCTGCGCTTCGAGCTCGAGCCCCTCGACGACGGGCGCGGCTGCCTGCTGCGCTTCACCGACGTGCTCGAGGAGCGCGACAAGGCTGCTCGCGACGCCGCCGGCTGGCACGTCTGCCTCGACCGGATGGAGCAGCACCTGGCCGGCCTGCCGGCCACCGCCCCCGATTCCAGCGCCACCGGCGAGTGGCGCGGCCTCTACGAGGACTACGAGCGGCGCGGCCTGCCCACGGGGGCCGAGATCCCCGCCTAGCGTGCCTCGAGCAGGCGCTCGACCGTGCGCCTGACGATCACGAACGTGTGCGACTGGAGCTTGCCCGGCCACGTCGCAGGGCTGATGGCGACAGGCGTTCCCGGGCTGTCCGAGCTTCGCCGCCGGCAGCCCGGCGAGCTGGAACTCGCGGTGGTCGGAGTTGCCGCGTGCCGTCATCTCGCAGCCAGCGAACGTGAGCCCCGGTGCCGGCGGCAGCACGCAGCACCGCGCCCTCCACGCGTGGGCGCGCCGCTGGCGCGTTCGAGCGCAGTTCGAAGCTGTCGCCCCGGCCCACCTCGTCAAGGGCGAGCGCGATCCGCAGGTCGGTGGTCCGTCCCTCCCGGCGCACCCGCCGCAGCAGCGCGCTCGCCCCGAGGTGGTTCGGGCGCCCGGTGTAGAGGCGCTCCTCGCTGCCCGTGGCCACGAGCCAGACGTCGCAGGGCGGGTGGAGCGCCCGTAGCCGCGGGGCCAGCGCCACGAGCGTGCCCACGCCGGAGGCGTTGTCCACGGCGCCTGGCGTCTGGGGCATCGAGTCGGTGTGCGCCATCACGATGCGCAGGCAGCTCGCCGGCGTGTCGAGGACTCCCACGACGTCGCGCGAGCGTCCCTTGCCGGGCACGTCGAAGCGCTCGAAGCCCACCCGCAGCCCGGCGTCTCGGAATGCCCGCGCCACCCGCAGATGAGCGTGGCGCTCCGCCGCGCTCGCGGCCGGGCGTGGGCCGCCGGTCGCGAGCGAGCGCGCGAACAGGTAGCCGGGATCGGAGGCCGCGGGGGAGAGGCCCAGCGCGAGGGATGCGAGCGCGACAAGCAGTGCCATCTCGACGCCCAGCATCGCAGTAATGTGCCGCCACCCCATGGATCGCTACCGTCGCCGTAGGCTGGGAGCGACGGCACTCGTCGGCCTGGCATCGCTGCTGCTGCTCCTCGCCACGCTCGCCGGCTACGCGCGCCGGACGCTGTTCGACTCGGACCAGTTCGCCAACCGCGCCGCCTCCACGCTGCAGGCCGACAGCGTGAAGACGCTGATCGCCGAGCGGGTGACCGACCAGCTCGTGCTGGCGCACCAGGCCGACCTGATCGCGGTACGGCCGCTGATCGAGTCGGCCGTCTCGTCGATCGTGTCCGGCAACGCCTTCCGCACCCTGTTCGTGAGGGCGGTGGGAGACGCGCACCGCGCGGTGTTCGAGCACAACCAGAACACGGTGGTCCTCACGGTGGCGGACGTGGGCACGGTGGCCGCCGCCGCAATCCAGAAGCTCCGGCCGAGCCTGGCGGCGCAGCTGGATCGCGGCGGGCGCGTGGAGCTCGTCCACAGCGATGTGGGGCACGCGACGGGCGGGCTCGCGCGTCTGGCCCGCCGCGTCAGGGCGCTGGCCATAGTGCTGGCGTTCCTCACGTTGCTGGTCGCGGCGGGGGCGATCATCGTGTCGCCCGACCGCCGCCGGACCGTCGCCCACCTGGGCGTGGGAGCGGCGGCGGTGGGCATCGTCGTGGTCGTGGCCTATGTGGTCGCCCGTGCGATCGTGCTCGCCCGCTTCAACGACCCGGAGAACAGGGCGGCGGCGGGCGCCGTGTGGAGCGCCTTCCTCGGCGACCTGCGCACGCTCGGCTGGGTCCTTGCGGGCTCAGGAGCGGTGGTCGCCGCGGCGGCGACCTCCCGCCTTCGCCCGCTCGAGCTCGAGGGTCGCTTCAAGAAGGCGTTCAGCCTGGTGGCCACCGAGCCCCGTAGCACGCGCCTGAAGATCGTCCGGGCCGTGGGGCTGATCGTGTTGGGCGGCCTGGTCGTCGCCCAGCCGTCCACCGCGCTGCAGGTGGTCGCCACCCTGGTCGGCGTCTACCTGATCTACCTGGGCGCCGAGTCGATCCTGCGCCTGATCGAGCCCGCGCACCCTGCGCCGGAACCGGAGCCGGCCGAGGTCGATACCCAGCGCCCGCGGCGGACCCGATGGCGGCGCCTGGTGGTCCCGGCGGTGGCGGCGCTGGTGGTGGTGGGAGCCCTTGCCGCCTTCCTCGGCGGCGGCGGCGTGAGCGCCCCGGCGGCGGCGCCGATCACCAAGTGCAACGGCTTCGCCGCACTCTGCGACCGCCCGCTCTACGACGTGGCGCTGCCCGCCACACACAACTCGATGTCGGCGCCGCTGCCGGGATGGTTCTCGTCCGAGCAGGACCGCCCGATCGGAGGACAGCTGAACGACGGGATACGCGGTCTCCTGCTCGACACCCACTACGGCGACCAGCTCTCGGGCGGCAGGGTGCGCACGGAGCTCGGGAACAACGCCAAGCTGGAGGACCTGGCGCAACAGGACGGGGTCAGCCCGCAGGCCGTCGAGGCGGCGCTGCGCCTGCGCTCACGGCTCGGCTTCAAGGGCAAGGGCAAGCGCGGCATGTTCCTCTGTCACACGTTCTGCGAGCTCGGGGCGACGCCGCTCGCGACAGGCCTCGGGGACATCAAGCGCTTCCTCGTCACGCACCCCGACGAGGTGATGGTGGTGATCAACCAGGACTACGTCACGCCCGAGGACTTCGTGAAGGCGATCGGGGCCGCCGGCCTCACGCAGTACGTCTTCAAGGACCTCGACAAGCCCACCTGGCCCACGCTGAGGCAGATGATCGAGACGAACCAGCGCCTCGTGTTGCTCGCCGAGAACCACGCGGGAGCGGCGCCCTGGTACCAGCTCGCCTACAAGCGGCTCACCGAGGAGACGCCGTTCAACTTCGGGAGGGTCGCGCTGCTCACCGATCCGGCGAAGGTCCCCGCGAGCTGCGTGCCCAACCGCGGGCCCGACAAGGCGCCGCTGTTCCTCGTCAACCACTGGATCTCCACGGATCCGATCCCGCTGCCGAGCGACGCGAGGCGGGTGAACGCCTACGGGCCGCTGCTGAACCGCATGCGGACCTGCCAGAAGATCCGCGGCCACCTGCCCAACCTCGTCGCGGTGAACTTCTACAAGCAGGGCGACGTGTTCCGCGTGGTGAACACGCTCGAACGGCGTGGGCTAGCTCAGGTGCCGGTCTCGGCGGCGATCTTGCCCGCCTTCACGGCGGCGCCCAAGGCGGCGTAGTCGCGCTCGTTCTGGTCGGCGTAGAGCTCGGAGAAGTCGGCGATCGCGCGGTCGAAGCGATCACCGGCCCCGAGGTAGCCGGCGATCGCGGCGCGGTCGCCCGAGCGGGCGTGGGCGCGCGCGAGCGTCCAGCCGCAGATCCTGCCGTACTCGGCGAGCCGGCTCGGGCCCAGGCTCTCGATCGGCACCGAGGCCTTCTGGTCCCAGAGCTGGCGGACGTAGTAGTCCTGTTGCCCCCCTCGGATCCCGTCTTCGACACGCAGCCAGCCCAGGAACACGTCGCTCGCAGCCTGCATCAGCCGCTGGCCCTCCACCACGCGCTGGCCGTGGGTCCGGAAGCGGCTCGACCCGGCAAACGGCTCGAGCACGGACCGGGCCGCCTCCTTGACCTGCAGGAAGAGAGGGTCGCTGGCACCCTGACCGAGCAGCAGCACGATCCAGGCGCGCGTGCCCACGCTCCCGACCCCCACGACCTTGTGCGCCATGTGCACCGGCGTGTAAAGGTCGAGCATGTAGCGCCGATGGCCCTCGAGGGTGCGGCGGTAGTCGCGCAGGACACCTGACAGCACCTTCGCGATGCGTTCTCGGTCGTCCGCCGTGACCAGCTCCTCGAGCGGGACGATCAGCGGCGGGTCGAAGACGATGCGCGGCTGGCCGTCCACCTCGTGAGTCAGCTTTGCGAGCGCGCGCAGGCTGTCCTTCGAGCGTGCCTTGGCGATTCGCTTGGCCACGCCCTTGCGCTCGGAGCTCTTGGCCCGTTTCGCCCAGCGCCGGAACGCGTCGTCCACCCGCAGCCGGGCGTACCAGACGTCGATCGTCCTCATGCCCGCGAAGGTGCGCATCGTCGACCGGTAGTCCTTCACCGTGGCGAGGACGCCCTCGCGTCGCTTGCCCTCGCTGAAGCCGAGCTCTCGGCCGGCGACGGCGATGCTCGCCGCGAGTCGCTTCACATCCCACTCCCACGGGCCGGGAAGCGTCTCGTCGAAGTCGTTCAGGTCGAAGACGAGGTCGCGGTCGGGCGCCGCGAAGGCGCCGAAGTTCGACAGATGCGCGTCCCCGCAGAGCTGCGCGCGCAGACCGCTGATCGGGGTGTCCGCCAGGTCCGCCGCCATGATCGCCGCGCCGCCGCGGTAGAACGCGAAGGGCGACCTGAGCATGCGGCCGTAGCGGATCGGCACCAGCTCGGGCACGCGGGTGAGCGCCTGGCGCTCGAGCGTCTCGACCGGGTCGGGCCTGTCAGCGGCCGGAGCCCAGTCGCCATGGCACGACCGCGGCACCTCAGATCGCGCCTGCCTTCCGGCCTCGGTGGCGTCAGCCAACGCCATGGCCACGCATGATCTTCCTCCCAGGTGATGCGGTCAACGGCAGCGGATATGCGTTCTATAATTCCTAGTCCATGAGTAGGATTTACAAGCTGGACCATTACACGAAGGGCACGGGGGCCAGCGTGGCCCCGCTGGACGAGGAGACACCGGCCAAGCCGGAGGCTCCGCTGAACGCCGTTCGCCTCGGCGGCGGCGAGCGGCCGAAGGCGAAGCAGGCAGGCACGGGAGTGAAGACATCCACACCGCTGCCGCCTGGCCACGTGCGCAAGAAGTCCACTGGCGAGCTCGGCAAGGTGCAGGCCGTCGACGCCAAGGCGGGCACCGCCACCGTGTTGTGGCTGCGCGGTGGCCAGACGTCCACCGTGCCGATCAGCTCGATCAGCCGGCGCTGAGCGATCTAAGCCGGCGGGGCGATCACGGCGTCGATCAGGAACGGCCCCGTCTGCGCCGCTGCGCGCCCGAGGGCGGCCGTGAGCTCCTCCGCCGTGGTTGCACGCACGGCCTCCACGCCGAGGCCACCCGCCAGCTGCACGAAGTCGAGCTCGGGGCCTGAGAGGTCGAGCAGGGCGCCTGCCTTGGCGCCCGGCAGCTTGGCCTGCACCCGGGCCATCTCCACGTTGAGGATCGCGTAGGAGCGGTTGCTGAGGATCACCGTGGTCACGTCCAGGCGCTCGCGCGCCTGAGTCCAGAGCGACTGCACCGTGTACATCGCGCTGCCGTCCGCCTGCAGGTTCAGGACCCTGCGGTCGGGACAGGCGACCGCCGCGCCCACTGCCGCCGGCATGCCCACGCCGATCGCGCCACCGGTCACGGTCAGCCAGTCGTGGGGCGGGGAGCCATAGGTCGAGCGCGTCATGCTCGGGCTGGCGGTGATCGCCTCGTCCACCACGATCGCCTCGTCCGGCAGGTGCGCCGCCACCGCGTCTGCCGCGGCCTGGACCGTGAGCGTGCCGCTGTGACTGGGGAAGTCCGCGGGCTGCTGGAGGGCGGGGGAGACCCCGGACGCGACACGCTCTGCGAGCCGTTCGAGCGCGTCCACGATGTCATCGCCCAGGTCGCCCAGCGGCGTGGTGGCGCAGCCGTCCGGCACCAGCGAGCCGCGCCGTCCCGGGTAGGCGAAGAACGCCACGGGCGCTCGCGCGCCCGCGAGAAGCAGCTGCGTGACGCCCGCGAGCTGCTGCTCCGCCTCCTCGGCGAAATAGCCCAGGCGGTCGAATGCCGGCAGCCCGGCGCCCCTTCGCAGCCGCGCCGGGAAGGTCTCGACGTACACGCGCGCGCCTGTGGCCGCGGCGATCCGCCCGGCGGCATGCAGGCCGCGCTCCCGCAGCGCGGGCCCGCCGATCAGCAGCGCCGCCGCCTCGCCGGCGCCGAGCGCGGCGGCGGCCTCCGCGAGCTGCGGCTCCGGCACGAGCGGCGCCGGGCGCCTGGCCAGAGGTGGGGCGGGGGCGCCTCCGTCCGACCAGCTCACGTCGGCCGGGAGGATCAGGGTGGAGATCTGGCCGGGCGGCCCGTACGCCGCGGCCACCGCGTCGGCGGCGTCGCCCCCGACGTCCTCGGGACGGTACGAGCGCCGCACCCAGCCGGAGACCGTGCCCGCCAGCGCGTCGATGTCGGACTCGAGTGGAGCGTCCAGTCGCTTGTGAGTCAGCCCGTGATCGCCCACCACGTTCACCATGCGGCGAGCGGGCGCGGCGCGCGTTGTGCAGGTTCGCGAGCCCGTTGGAGAGGCCGGGGCCGAGATGGAGCAGCGTGGCCGCGGGCCGGTCGGACATCCGCGCGTAGGCGTCCGCCGCGCCGGTGGCCACGCCCTCGAACAGGCCGAGCACGCCGCGCATGCCCGGCACGTCGTCGAGCGCCGACACGAAGTGCATCTCGGACGTGCCCGGGTTGGCGAAGCAGACGTCCACTCCGGAGTCCACGAGGCTGCGGATGAGCGACTGCGCGCCGTTCATGGCCGCTCAGAGTAGGGCTTCGCGGGGAACTGCGACCCGCGCGAGCCGAACATGCTTCAGTTCCCGGCGGGATGCGTGGGGGCAGGGTTTTGGGGAGACGGTGGCGGCTCAATGCCGCGTTGTGCGCGGCGCTGCTGGCGTGCGCGCTCGTGAGCACGGCAGCCGCCCACGCCGCGAGCGCGCCTCAGCCCTCCTTCAGCGCGCACGGCAGCGTCGAGCAGGTGTACGTGACCGGGCTGGCGCCGAACGCGCAGATGTCGCTGCTGAACGGCGCCGGCAAGACGGTCGCCACGCAGCACGGCCGACTCGCTGGGCGGCCTCGCTGTTCCGCAACGTCACGCCGGGCAGCGGCTACCGCGTGCGTCCGGCCGGCGGAGGGACGGCGTCGGGTCCGCTGACGGTGCTCTCCACGCGGTCGGCCCCGCCGAGCACCGACGTCTACGACCAGTCGATCCCCTCGAGCGGCTACGGCTACCTGACCACCCGCGACGGCACCAAGCTGGCGATCTACGTGCATCCGCCGCAGGACGTGACGAACGCGCTGCCGCTGCCCGGCGGCCTCCAGCTGCCGCAGCTCGGCTCGGGCCCGACGCCGACCCTGATCGAGTACTCGGGCTACGGGTACGCGGACCCGGCCGGTCCGCAGAGCGGGATCTCGATCCTCGCCAACCTGATGGGCTTCACGGTGGTCGACGTGAACATGCGCGGCACCGGCTGCTCGGGCGGCGCCTTCGACTTCTTCGAGCCGCTCCAGAACCTCGACGGCTACGACGTGATCGAGACGATCGCCCGCCAGCCGTGGGTGCTGCACAACAAGGTCGGGATGATGGGCATCTCCTACGGCGGGATCAGCCAGCTGTTCACCGCCCAGACCCAGCCCGCCGAGCCTGGCGGCCATCGCGCCGCTCTCGGTGATCGACTCCGCGCAGACGACGCTCTACCCGGGCGGCATCCTCAACACGGGCTTCGCCGTCGCCTGGGCCCAGGAGCGAATCCACGACGCCCTGCCGGCGTCGGCCCAGCGGCGGGCAGCCCTGGGCCTACCAGAAGATCCAGGACGGCGACCAGACCTGCGCGGCCAACCAGGCGCTCCACGGCGAGGCCGTGGACCTGATGGCCAAGGTCCGCGCCAACGACCACTACGTGCCGGCCGTCGCCGACCCGCTGGCGCCGATCACGTTCGTCAACAAGATCAACGTGCCCGTCGTTCATGGCCTGCCAGTGGACCGACGAGCAGACCGGCGGCCACTGCCCCGACCTGGCCGAGCACTTCAGCGGCACGCGGCGCAAGTGGTTCACGTTCACCAACGGCACGCACGTCGACTCGCTCGACCCGGCGACGTTCAACCGCTGGTACGACTTCCTGGAGCTGTACGTGGCGCAGCAGGCGCCGATCACTGAACGCCGCGGTCATCCACGCCGCCGCGCCGGTGGTCTACCAGGAGGCGATGGGGATCACGGGCGTGACGCTGCCGCCCGACCCGATCCAGCTGCAGCCCACCTACGCGGGCGCGCTGGCGGCGTTCGAGGCAGCTGCCGCAGGTCCGCGTCCTGTTCGACAACGGCGCCGGCGGCCCGGCGGCCGGGCGACCCGCAGCCCGGCTTCGAGCAGTCGTGGCCGAGCTTCCCGATCCCGGGCACCAGCGCCCGCTCGTGGTACCTGGGGCCGGGCGGGACGCTCGCGCGACAGCCAACCCGCGCAGGCGGGATCGGACGCCTTCACCTGGAACGCCCACGCCCGGCCGCTGACCGACTTCACGGGCGACACCGCGGCCGGCTCCGGCGGCCTCTGGACCGCCACGCCTCCGTACCAGTGGGTTCAGCCTCCTGCGGGCAGCGCCGCTGTCCTACCTCACCAGCCCGCTGAGCGCCAACACGACGGTCATCGGCGCCGGCGCCGTGCACGCCTGGGTGCGCTCCTCCACGCCCAACGTCGACCTTCAGGCGACGATCAGCGAGGTCAGGCCCGACGGCAAGGAGACGTTCGTGCAGAACGGCTGGGTGCGAGCCAACGAGCGCAAGCTCGACGCCGCCAAGAGCACGCCGCTCGAGCCCGTCCTGAGCCTGCGGGCGTCCGACGTGTCGCCGCTGCCGTCCGATCGCTTCGTCGAGGTCACGATCCCGCTCTACTACGAGGGGCACGCGTACCGGGCCGGCTCGCGCATCCGGGTCACGATCACCGCGCCGAACGGCGACCAGCCGATCTGGTCGTTCGGCGAGACCAACCCGAGCGGCACCGCCACGGTCGCGATCGCGCGCTCCAAGCAGATGCCATCCAGGCTCGTGCTGCCGGTGGTGCCCGGCGTGAGCGTGCCGACTGCGCTGCCGCCCTGCCCGGGCCTCAGGGGCGAGCCGTGCCGCGACTACCAGCCGCTCGCTAACTGACGCTTGAGCCTGCCGGGGTGTCACAAACGACTCCCGGCCGCTGTCTCCATGTTGTATGCGCAAGAAACCATGGAGGCGACGATGAGCAGCAACACCTGGATCCAGGACCCGTTCGTCACCCGGCGCAGCCGCTCTCGATCTCGATGCTGAGCGTCCTCGAAACCCTCGCGCCCGCCGAGCGTGCCGTGTTCGTCCTGCGCGAGTTCTTCGACCTGCGCGACGACGACATCGCCACCGCGCTGGACAGGCGGCCGGCGGTGGTCAGGCAGATCGCTTACCGAGCCCGGGAGCACGTGGCCGGGCTGAGCCGCTGATCGGCGCAGTCCGTGGGAGGGTCAGCCGACCCGCGCCTCAGCATGATTTGGTGATATTTCGCAGCGAGTTTCCATAACCTCCGTTATCGAGCGTTGAGGAGACAGGCGGGGCCGCAAGGTTGACGTGGCGCGGGCGCCGTCCCCAGGGTTTGCGCCGCGATGCTGATGATGCTGAGCAACACCCAGCTCAAGAAGCAGCTCGAGGGCCAGCCAAAGGAGATCCAGGACGAGCTCGTCCGCATCAACACGGACGCGAGGCACATCGCCCTTCAGGTGGCGCTGCTGATTCCCATCCTGGCCGGTGCCGCCGGCCTGCTCACCTCGTTCCGCATGGGACGCCTGCCCGAGCCCGCGCCATCGACCGCAGGGGTCGCGGCCCTCGGGTGACGGCGGTCGCTGGGAGATCCCTTGCGAGCCCCCTGGCGCACCCCCGTATCCTCAAACGGTGGCGATCGGACAGTCCTCCAGGATCAGGCCCAGCACGCGCACCCTTCTGATCGGCCTGGGCGTGGTCGTCCTGGCCGCGCTGCTGGCAGTGGTGGCCGGGGCGCTCGCGTGGTCGGGGGCGAGCCTCACCAGCGACCCCGTGGCCCTCGCGCGCGTAACCGTGCAGCCGTTCGGAGGCAAGCTCGAGAGCACGCAGGCGTTCGGGCCGGATGGCAAGCCCATACCGCTCGCCGTGGAGAGCGGCCGCCTGACGCCCAAGACCCCGCTGACGCCCGGCGAGACCGTGAGCGTGGCGGTCGTGGTGAAGCGCCCGGGCTGGCTCGGCTGGGCCCTCGGCCACACGCGCCACGAGCGCCTGAGCGTGAAGGCTCCCGTGGCCACGGTCAGCGACCGCTGGCCCACGGTCGCCGCCGGCGCGCCGGTCCGGGTGCACTTCGACCACCCGGTGAGCGCCGTGGCCTACGGTCCGGCGGGACAGCTCGCGCGCCACACGCTCTCGCCGAGCGCCGACACGGTCGCGATCCAGCGCACCACGGCGGCCGGCACGATGCTGGTTGCCAGCGCCGCCCGCAGCTGGGAGCGCCTCGGCGCGCCCCAGACGGTCAGCTGGTTCCCGGCCTCCCACAACCCGGTGGTCGTTGCAAGTCCGGCGCCCGCCACGCAGATCTCGCCGGCCAGCCCGCTGCGCCTGACCTTCTCGAAGCCCGTCAGCGACGTACTCGGCAAGCGGCGACCCAAGCTTTCGCCGGCCGCGGCGGGCCATTGGAGCGTCACCGATCCCCACACGCATCGTCTTCACCCCCAGCGGCTTCGGCGTGGGCTTCGGCACCCACCTGCGCATGGATCTCCCCCGCGCCGTCCGGGTGGAGGGGCGCGGGTCGACGCCCGTTCGCTCGGTCGAGTGGACGGTGCCGAATGGCTCGCCGCTTCGGCTCGAGCAGCTGCTCGCAGAGGCCGGTTACCTGCCGGTGAACTGGAAGGCGGCGGGCGCGCCGGTGGCCGCCACCGCGGCCGCGCAGCTGCAGGCCGCCGTGGCCCCGCCCGCGGGCAACTTCGACTGGCGCTGGCAGAACACCCCCACCGAGCTGCGCGACATGTGGAAGCCGGACCAGCCCAACCAGATCACCCGCGGCGCCGTGATGATGTTCGAGAACACCCACGGGCTCACGGCCGACGGGCTGGCCGGGCCCGCGGTGTGGAAGGCGCTGCTCGCCGACACCGTCGCCCGCAAGCACCGCAACGCCGGCTACAGCTACGTCTACGTGCACCGCTCGCTGCCGCAGTCGCTCACGCTCTGGCACAACGGCCGCACGATCCTCAAGTCCCCGGGCAACACCGGGGTGCCGGCCGCGCCCACACAGCTCGGCACCTTCCCCGTCTTCGAGCACCTTGCGTCCGGCACGATGAGCGGCACGAACCCGGACGGCACGAAGTACAACGACCCTGGGATCAAGTGGATCAGCTACTTCAACGGCGGTGACGCCCTGCACGCCTTCCCGCGCGCCTCGTTCGGCACGCCGCAGAGCCTCGGCTGTGTCGAGCTACCGCTCGCATCGGCGGCGAAGGTCTGGCCCTACACGCCGATCGGCACGCTGGTGACGATCGAGAACTGAGGTAGGGTCGGCCCATGACCACCGCGCCGGTCGAGAGTCCCGAGGGGGTCGGGCCAGCGCGTGAGCGGATCCTCGGCGCGGCGTACGAGCTCTTCTCGCAGCGCGGCATCCAGGCGGTCGGCATCGACGCGATCGTCGAGCGTTCCGGCGTCGCACGCCAGACCCTCTACCGGCAGTTCGGCTCCAAGCAGGAGCTGGTGCTCGCCTTCCTCGCGCGTCGCGAGAGCCTCTGGACGAGGGGCTGGCTTCAGCTCCAGGTCGAGCGGCGCACGTCCAACCCCGCCGCCCGGCTGATGGCGATCTTCGACGTCTTCGACGAGTGGTTCCACACGCCCGACTTCGAGGGCTGCTCGTTCATCAACGTGATGCTCGAACACGCGGACGGCGACGACCCGATCCGCCAGGCCAGCACCTCCTACCTGACCGGGATCCGGGAGTTCCTCCAGGAGCTCGCGATCGAGGCGGGCGCCTCGGATCCCGACGACTTCGCGCGCAAGTGGCACATCCTCATGAAGGGCTCGATCGTCGCCGCCGGCGAGGGCGACGCGGAGGCTGGCAAGCGCGCGCAGCAGGTCGCGGGACTCCTCCTGCGCGAGTCCACCGCGTAGCGGTAGTATCCGCCGCCGGTTAGAGGGAGAACGGTCAGTCTCGTCGCCGTGGAAGGCCTCGCCCCGATGCAGCGCTGATCGCCCCGCAAGCGCTTTACCAGGAGAGGAAGGCCTCATGCCCATTCCCACCGAGCTCGTCGGCTCGCTTCCGCGACCGATGAAGCTTCAGGACGCCTACGCCGACTACGACGAGGGCAAGATCGACTTCGCGGCGCTTCAGAGCGAGCAGGACGCCGCCGCCGAGGACTCGATCAAGCGCCTCGAGGCCACCGGTGAGCCGATCGTCACCGACGGCGAGCAGCGCGAGTCGAGCTTCGCCACCTACCCCATCACGGACACGCTGGCGGGCACCGGCCTCGCGGACAACCTGGCCGGCGACGGCCAGTTCTTCGCGATCTTCGACGACGGCCACCACCGCCAGCTCCCCCGCCTGACCGGCGGCCCGTTCAGGTACAAGACGTTCGCCTCCGAGTTCGTCGAGAAGAACAAGAAGATCGCGTCGAACCCGGTGAAGCAGGCCGTGATCGCGCCCTCGATGCTGATGCTGCTCTACCCGCTCGAGGACGAGCTCGAGGGCTACTCGCGCGAGCAGTTCCTGAGCGACCTCTGCGACGAGTGCGAGAAGGACATCCGCAAGTGCTTCGACGCGGGCGCGGTGCGCGTCTCGATCGACTTCACCGAGGGCCGCCTGGCCAACAAGAACGACTCGCGCAACCCCTGGACCGGCAAGAACATGCTCCAGGAGTTCATCGACCTGAACAACCGCGTGATCGACCGCTTCAGCCCCGAGGAGCGGGCGAACATGGGCATCCACACCTGCCCGGGCGGCGACTGCGACTCGGTGCACAGCAAGGAGGTGCCCTACGAGCAGCTGCTGTCCCACATGTTCGACCTGAACGTGGGCTACTTCCTCATCCAGTGCGCGAGCGAGGAGGACAAGGAGGAGGTCTACCGGCTCTGCGGCAAGTACAGCCGCGACGATGCGAACGGCGTGCCGCAGGTGTGCTTCATGGGCGTGATCAACCCGCTGACGCCCGAGGTGGAGACCGCCGAGCAGGTGAAGAACGACCTCGTGACGGCCGCCAAGCACATCCCCGTGGAGCGCCTCGGCGCCACCGACGACTGCGGCTTCTCGCCGTTCAGCCGCGACGTGAAGCCGAAGCACGGCTCGCCGGACTTCGCCCGCGACGTGGCGATGCAGAAGATCTCCGCCCGCCTTGAGGGCGCCCGGCTGGCGTCCGAGGAGCTGGGCGTGTAGCGGGATGATTCCCCTCTGGGACGCTTGACTTTCCCCCCTACCAGGGGTAGTGCTAGAAAGAAGGACCGTCCCCTTGACCTTCTCATCGTTCCCAGACGCCGCAACGGACCGCGGCCCGTCCTCACATTCCTTCGCCTCGTCCCCCGCGCGGCTTGGCCTTGGCCTGCTCGTGGCCCTGAGCGCGCTTGCCTGCCTGGTCCTCCTCCTGTTCGCCGACCCAGCGGCCGCGCAGCAGTTCGACAACCTCGACCCCAGCTTCGGCTCGGGCGGCACGGTGCTGAGCGACCTGGCGAGCGGCGCCAGCGCGATCGCGCTCCAGCCGGACGGCAAGATCGTGCTGGCCGGCAGCGACTTCGACAGCCAGGGGCTTCAGCGCTTCGTGGTGACCCGCTTCAACGCCGACGGCAGTCCCGACTCGACCTTCGGCAGCGGCGGCAAGGTGGCGCTGCAGCTCGGGTCCGGCCCGGTGCCGTCCTCGGGCGCCACCGCCGTCGCGCTGCAGCCGGATGACGGCAAGATCGTGGTCGCCGGCACGGCCAGCGACAGCCACGGCACGCCCGAGCTGCTCGTCGCCCGCCTGAGCGGCAGCGACGGCAGCCTCGACAACTCCTTCGACGGCAACGGCAGGCTCGCCGTCCAGCTCGGTCAGGGCGGCCAGAGCTCGGGCCTGAACGCGGTGGCGATACAGGCCGATCACAAGATCCTGGTGGCCGGGCAGGCCGAGGACAGCGACGGCAACTCGCGCTTCCTCGTGGCGCGGCTCAAGCAGGCCGACGGCAGCTTCGACTCCTCGTTCGGCAGCGCCGGCAAGGTGCTCACCCAGCTCGGCACCGCGTCCGGCACGGCTGAGCAGGCCAGCGCGCTGGCCCTCCAGGCCGACGGGAAGATCGTCGTGGGCGGCCAGGCCGCGGACAGCAACCACCACGTCAGGTTCCTGGTGGCACGGCTGAACGCAGGCAGGCGGCGGCTTCGACTCGTCCTTCGGGAGCGGCGGCAAGGTGATGACGCAGCTCGGCATCGGCAGCCAGCCGCTGTCGGCCGTCGCCGCGCTGGCGATCCAGCCCGACGGCAAGATCCTGGCGGGCGGCGACGCCAGCCCGGCAAGCGGCAACCCGGCCTTCATGGTGGAGCGGCTCGGCACGAACGGCACCCCAGACGCGGCGTTCGGCAGCGGCGGGAAGGTCGTCTCCCAGCTCGGCCAGGGCTTCGGCGCGTTCTCCGCCGTCGCCTCGCTCGCGCTCCAGCCGGACGGCAACGTGCTTGCGGGCGGCGTCGCCACGGACGCGGACGGCGACAGCGCCCTGTTGCTGGCTCGCCTGAGCTGGGGTCGACGGCAGCCTCGACAGCTCGTTCGGCAGCGGCGGCTGGCTGCATCGACCAGGCCGGCGGCGGCTCCATCCCGTCCTCCCAGACCAGCGGAATCGCGCTTCAGCCCGACGGCCGGATCCTCGCCGGCGGCGTGGCGAATGCGAGCGACGGCAACACCCGCCTCCTGATCACCCGCTTCTTCCACGACGTGGCCCCCTCCCCCGTCTTCGCGCTGCCCTCAGGCCCGCTCTCGGGCAACCCGCTGTCGTTCGACGGCAGCGCGTCAAGCGATCCGGACGGCACGATCGCCGCCTACCACTGGGACTTCGGCGACGGCTCGAGCGCCGCGGGCGCCAGGTCGAGCCACACCTACCAGAGCCCCGGCACCTACACCGTGCGCCTGACCGTGACCGACGACAAGGGGCTGGCGGCGACCCTGAGCCAGAGCCTCGTGGTCGCGCCCGGCGGCCCGCTGACGCCGTCGGTCAGGGCGTCGGTGTCGAGGCTCGGCATCTCGCCCCGCGAGTTCGCCGCCGCGGAACAGGGGCGGCAGCATCGCCCGTACGACCGGCGCCACCGATCAGCTACCGCGACAGCCGGGCCGCGCTCACCACCTTCAAGGTCCGCATGGCCGTGCTGGGCGTGTTCAGCGGCGGCCACTGCCGGGCGCTCGGGCACGGGCGCCACGGGCGGCGCTGCGCGCGCTACGTCCTGGTCGGCCACTTCACCCACAGGGACAAGGCGGGCCACAACAGCTTCCACTTCACCGGCCGGATCAACCGGCACAAGCTCAGCCCCGGCCGCTACCACATGCGCGCCGTGCCGAGTGCCGGCGGCCGCCTCGGCGGCGCGGCCGAGAGAAGTTCACGATCGTTCCCTAGCGCCCCGCCGCGGCGTCAGGAGACGGTGTTCTCGGTGATCGTGATGGTCGTGGTGGTCGTCGTGGTGACGGTGGTCACCGTCGACGTGTGCTGGGTGGTGGTCTCGGTGGCGGTGCTGGTGCTTCCGCCCACGGTGACGGTGCCGCCGACCTCCTCCGTGAAAGTCTTCCCCGGGACGGTGTAGGTCTGCACCGATCGTCTTTGTGACCACCACCGTGGTGCCCCCGCCGCCCAGCGTCGTGGTCGTCGTGTAGGTCCGGTTCTTGGTGGAGGTGGTGGTGTGGTTCACCGTCTTCGTGGACGTGACCGGGCGGTACACGGTCTTGTACTTGGTCACGGTCGTCCTCACGGTGACCACGCAGCTCGGATGGGTGCCTCCCGCCGCGCGCGCCTTGTGAGAGCAGTACGTCGTGCCCCCGCGGGGAGACAGTCCCTTCCCGCCGGTGCGCGAGAACGCGAGGCCGACCGGCGACAGGAGCGCTCCCAGGGCGACGGCTATGAAGATCTTCTTGAGCATCGGCTAGACGGTGGTGTTGTCCGCGGTCACCGTGATCGTCTCGGTCTCGGTGCTCGTCACGGTCTCGGTGAGCGTGTCGGTCTGGGTTGTGGTGGTGGTGGTCGTGGTCGTGTCGTTCTTGGCGGACCTGGTCTCGGTGCTCAGGGTGATGGTGGTCGTGGTGTCGGGCTCGGTGGTGGTGGTGGCCGACGACACCGTGGTGGTTGATGACCGCCGTGGCGGGGATGGCCGACGTGGTCCTCGTGACGGTGTAGTTGCGCGTGGTCGTGGTCGTGTGGTTGTTCGTCCGCGTGACCGTGACCGGCACGTTGACGGTCCTCGTCTTCGTCACGGTCTTCTTCACCACGACCACGCACTTCTTCACGTGGGTGACGCCGCCGGCGGCGTGCGCGCGCTTCTTCGCGTAGTACGAGCAGTGCTGCTTGCTCCCGCCGTGGACGAGCCCCTTGCCGCCGGTGTTCGAGAGCGCGAGCCCGACCGGCAGGAGCAGCGCTCCCGCGGCAACGGCTATCAGCAGCTTCTTGAACACCGGCCGACGACCTCACTCATTTGTAGTAGGGGCCAGTCGGCGCGACCCTAACCGCGCGCGCGCCAGGTTGTCAAGCGTTACACAGGATCGTCACACGCCCCAGCGGGCGAGAGACGACCGTCAGCAAGCGCGGAGGCAGCCGCCCCCACCGCCGCCACCGCCACCGCCAGTGGTGGAGGTCGTCTCGGTGGTGGTGGTGGGTGTCTCGTCGGTGGAGGTCGTCTCGGTGGTGGTGGTGGGTGTCTCGTCGGTGGACGTCGTCTCGGTGGTGGTGGTGGGCGTCTCGTCGGTGGACGTCGTCTCGGTGGTGGTAGTGGGCGTCTCGGTCACCGTCGTGGTGACGACCGTCTGGGTGATGGTGAGGGTGCGTCAGCGTGTGGTCTCGATCTCCGTCGATAATCTCGGTCGTTGTCACCGTGAGGATGCCCCCGGTGGTGGTGGTCGTCGTGTCGGACGAGTTGGTCACGAAGACCGTCTCCTGCGGAAGCGTCGTGGTCGTCGACTCCGTCCTCGTGATCAGCGTCGAGCTGGGCACCTGTGTGGTCGTCGTTGTGGTGACGCTCTTCGTGTACGTGGCGGTCCGTCGATCGTCTTGGTGCTCGTGACCGGCTTGTAGAGGGTCTTGTACTTCGTGATCGTCGTCCTCACGGTCACCACGCAGCTCACGTAACTGCCCCCTGCGGCCCGCGCCTTCTTCGAGCACTGCTGGGTCGAGCCGCCGCGCGGGGCGAGCCCCTTGCCCCCGGTCTGAGAGAGCGCCAGACCGACCGGGGAGAGCAGAGCTCCCGCCACCACCGCGATCAGGATCTTCCTCAGCATCAGTCCCCCGCGGTGACGGTCGTCGGCTGGTCTGGTCACGGTCTCGTTGACGGTGACGCGCTCGAACTCATTGACGATGTCGATCCGGACGATCGTGTCTTGGTCGTCGTTGACTCCGCCTGGGTCTCGGTCTGCGTGTCCACCTCGTTGACCGTCACCGTGGTGGGCGGCGGAGTGGATGTGAAGGTCTCGGGTTGTGGTCGTGTAGCCGGTGACCGGCGTCGTGTAGGTCTTCGTGCTCGTGTAGGAGCGCGTGGTGGTGGTCGAGTGGTTGCTCGTCCGCGTGACGGTCACCGGCAGGTAGACGGTCTTCGTCCTCGTCACCGTCGTCCTCACCACCACGACGCACTTCTTCTGCGTGCCGCCGGCCGCGTGCGCCACCTTGTGCTTGGCGTAGTAGGCGCACTTCGGCTGGCTGCCGCCGTGCACGAGTCCCTTGCCGCCGGTGTTCGAGAGCGCCAAGCCGACAGGCAGGAGCAGTGCTCCGGCGGCGGCCGCGAGGAGGAGTTTCTTCAGCATGGCGGCCGCCCTACCCTATTTTGGGGACATAACCCGTGTCAAGCCGCGCTACTGGCCCGACAGGGTGCGGAGCGGGTACAGGTGCCCGAACCCGTATACGAGCGCGATCGCCCAGCCGATCGCCGCCGCGACCGGCAGCAACTTCGGCGAGAACAGCCTGGTGGTGACCAGGTAGAGGCCCGGCATCACGATCAGCATGTAGTAGAGGTACGTGATCCGGTGGGAGAAGTTGTATTCCACGACGAACGGGAAGAACGTGCCCGTGAACCAGGCCACTCCCAGCAGCGCGATCTCGTCCTTCTCGCGGAACGCGGCGAACAGCGCCGCCGCCAGCGCGGGGATCGCGAGGAAGATGATGAACGGGTTCATCTCGCCGCGGAAGACCACCAGCCCCCGGCTCGCGGTCACGTTGCCGCCGGCCACCGAGTTCACCGCCACGCGCGCGTAGTCGATCGGCTTCTCGTTCAGGAGCCAGTCCCAGGGCGAGGACGAGATGCCGGTGGCGTGCGGCACGGCCTTCAGCTTCAGCGCGTAGGTGTAGATGTGCGAGATGTGGGTGAACGGGCTGCCGCCGTAGGTGATGTGCGTGCCGGGGTCGTACGCGGGCACGGCGAGGTCCATGATCCAGAGGCCCAGCAGCAGGCTGGCCGCCCCGGCCCCCAGGCAGATCGCGAGCGGGCGCAGGTTGGCCCGCAACCACGCCCGTGGCGGCGCCGAGTCGAGGAAGCGCGCCCTCAGCGCGCGGCCGATCTCGAGCAGCACGAGCACCGCCACGAGGTAGACGGCCACCTCCTTGGTGCACATCGCCAGGCCGAGCACCACCCCCGCCCAGAGCGGCCAGCGTCTCAGGTAGAAGACCGCGGCCACGAGCATGAGCGCCACGGCGTAGATGTCGAGGGTGGCGATGCGGCCGTGCACGAGCATCAGGTTGTCGAGCGCCATCACGCCCGCGGCGCCGACCGCCAGCCAGGGTCCTCCCCCGGCCGCTCGCACGAGCGCGTACATGGCGGCGATCGCGATCAGGCCGAACAGCACGCTGCCGAGGCGCCAGCCCCAGGGGCCGTCGCCGAACAGCTTGATGCCGCCGGCCATGATCAGCTTCGCCAGCTGCGGATGCTCGGCGTTCGGGTCCTTGCCGCAGCGGGGCGTTGTGGTACGACGCTCCCTGCGGCGGATTGATGCCCGCGATCACGCGCGCGGCGTTCACGTAGTAGGCCTCGTCGAAGATCAGCGTGTGGTCGGTGCCGCGCGTGCACGGGTGCGAGCAGGGCTCACCGAGGCGAAAGACGCGGGCCCCGGCCGAGTAGAGCAGGATCAGAGCGAGGGCGATGAGCGGCGCCCGCGGGTGCTTGAGCATGCGCCCGATCTCGGTCGTCCCCGCTTCGACGGCGGAGCGCGCACGTGTAATCCACTTGGGTTCGACAGTCGCCACGAGTTAGCGGCGGACCGACTCGCCCCGCCTTGCGCCCCATTGTCTGTGCGCCTCGATTGGCTGTCAATCGGGGCGCGGTAACACCGCATTAACCGAACCTGCGCGCGACCGCAGGCGATGCCCTAGCTTGCCGCCGTGTGGGGGCACGGTGGTTGCGAGGTCTCGGCAGGGGCGCTCTGCTTTCGGCTGCCCTGTTCGCGGGCTGCCTGGCGGCCGGCGCCGCCCCGGCTGCCGCGGCGCCGATCAAGCACGTCTGGCTGGTCGTGCTCGAGAACGAGAGCTACGGCACGACGTTCGCGGCGAACACCCCGGCGCCCTACCTCGCCAAGACGCTGCCGGCCAACGGGGCGCTGGTCTCGCAGTACTACGGGATCGGCCACGAGAGCCTCGACAACTACATCGCGCTGATCAGCGGGCAGGCGCCGAACCCCAACACGCAGGCGGACTGCCCGGACTACATCGACCTGCAGCCCGGCACGATCGGCAGCGACGGGCAGGCGCTCGGCATCGGCTGCGTGTACCCGAGCTCGGTGCAGACGCTCGCCGGGCAGCTTCAGGCCAAGGGCCTGGGCTGGAAGGGCTACATGCAGGACATGGGCAACGACCCCACGCGCGAGGCCGCGACCTGCGGCCACCCGGCGGTGGGCTCGGCGGACGGCACCCAGAAGGCCACCGCGAAGGACAACTACGCCGCGCGGCACGACCCCTTCGTCTACTTCCACTCGATCATCGACTCGCCGGTGTGCAACCAGCGGGTCGTCCCGCTCACGGCCTGCCCCACGACCTCGCCTCCGAGGCCGACACGCCCGCTTCTCCTTCATCACCCCGAGCCTCTGCGACGACGGCCACGACGCGCCCTGTGCCGACGGGCGCCCGGGCGGCCTCGTGTCGCGCCGACGCGTTCCTGCGCGCGTGGCTGCCGCGCATCACCTCCTCCCCGGCCTTCAACGACGGCGGCCTCGCTGATCGTCACCTTCGACGAGGCCGAGACCGAGCGACGCCGGCGCCTGCTGCGGCGAGGGACCGGGCCTCAGCTCGCCGCTGCCCGGGGATCTTCGGCGTCGGGCGGTGGCCGCATCGGCGCGGTGATGCTCTCGCCCTACATCCGGCCCGGCACGACCTCCACGCTCCCGTACAACCACTACTCGCTGCTGCGCAGCGTCGAGGACATGTTCGGCCTCGGCCATCTCGGCATGGCGGGAGCGTCGGGCCTGGGCGCGTTCGGCGCCGACGTGTTCACGCAGCCCGGCGGCCCGCCCGCGGGCGCTCCGCCGCTGCTCCAGGGCCCCACCGCGCTCGGAGGCGCCGGGACCGGCAAGGACGCCAAGGCGCCGCTCGGCTGCCGCTCCGCCGCGCTTCCGCGCCCGCGCAAGGGCCGCTACCGGCGCGGCACCCTGCTGGCGGCCGCGTCGGTGACCCGTCACCGCGGCCGGCCGGCCCTGTCGCTGCGCCTCAACCACTTCGCGCGCGTGCGCGTGAGCTGGCGTAGGTCGGCGGTCTCCGCGGCGCCTGCACGCCTGCCGCGTCTACCGCGTCTCCCTCCCCCGCCACGCGGGCCGGGTGACGATCGTGGCGCGCGCCGGCAAGGGCCTCGAGCGGCGCCTGCTGCGAGTTCGCTAGCCCGCTGGGCAGAGCTCGCGGTCGTCGTCGACCGGCTGCTGCGGCCGCGCGTCCGACGGCGGCGGGAAGTGCGTGCGGAAGCTGAAGGCCTCCGGCGAGGGCCCGATCGCGCGCAGCAGCTCGAGCCGCTCCTCGGCATCGGCCACCGTCGGCAGGCGGCCCGCCGGCAGCCACCACAGCACCAGGTAGAGCTCGCCGAGCTGCTCGAACCACTCGCGCCGGCGGCGCATCACGTCGAGGTGCGGGCCGCTCGAGTAGACGAACGACCGCAGCGCCGCGAGCGACTCCCAGACGGACATGTTCACCACCAGCCGGTCGTCGCCGAAGGCCTTGATCGAGGTGGCGTCGCCGTCGTCGTCCTGCAGCCGCCAGACGAACCCCTCGGCGGCGTCCGCCGCCGCGTTCACCGGCTCGAGCGCCGCCACGAACTCGGCCAGCAGCGGCGAGTCGACCGGCTCGCGCGGGAGGGCGATGTTCAGCTGCGCGAGGTGAAAGGAGCCCACCCGCGCGAGCATAAGGGATGATGCGGCACGTGAGCCAGCGCGACGCCGAGCCCCGCGGAGAAGCCGCCGACGAGGAGACGCGCGACGCGATGAGGCGCACCCAGCTCGCCAACGAGCGCACCTACCTCGCGTGGTGGCGCACCGGGCTCACATGCCTGGCGGTCGCGTTCGGCACGGGAAAGCTCGTCCCGAGCCTCAGCAAGGGGACCACGCTGGCCCTACACGGTGCTCGGAGCCGGCTTCGCGATCATCGGCCTCGTGTTCATCGCGCTACGCCTTCATGCGCCAGCGAGCGGTCCACAAGGCCGTGATGAAGGGCGACTTCGAGCAACTGGATGAGCGCTTCCTGGCCGCCGTGACGGTCTTCGGCGTGGTGCTGGGCGCGGCCGTGCTGATCCTCGTGATCGCGCAGCCCTAGTGGCTACGCCGCGCGGCCGACGGCCAGGCCGGGCTCGGCCCTCCGCATGCGGGGCGGTGGCAGCGTGCCGATCATCGCGAGCGCCACCAGCGGCAGGGCGGCGATCACGTAGAGGGTGGTGGTCAGGCCCCAGGCGTCGGCCACGACGCCGAGCAGCGGCGCGCCCAGCCCGCCGAGGCCGATCGACAGCCCGAGCGTGACTCCGGACGCCACGCCGATGCGGCCGGGCAGGTACTCCTGCCCCATCACCACCGTCACGCTGAAGGTGGCGATCACCGCGGCGCCCACGAAGAAGATCACCGCCGTGGTGGCCGGCGGGTGCAGGGCGAGGAACAGCACGATCAGCGGGGGCAGGATCGTCATCGACCCGAACAGCACGGGCCGCCTCCCGATCCGGTCGGCCAGCGCGCCGCCGATGAGCGTGCCGCAGGCCCCGCCCACCAGCATCGCGGTGAGGGCGACGTTGGCGGCGGCCTTGGAGGTGTGCAGCGAGTTCACGTAGTACAGCGGCACGAACGTGAGCAGCCCGAAGTAGACGAACGTGCGGCAGGCGACCACGCCCGCGAGCCGCCTGAAGCCGGACCAGTCGTCATCCGGGCTGCCCGCGCCCTGGGCACCGGCTGGCTGGGCCGGGCGGAAGCGCGTCAGGTAGGCCAGCTGGCTGAGCAGCACGAGCGCCACGAGCGCTCCCGGGATCGCCATGAACAGCGTGCCGCGGAGTCCGAACGCCAGCACGAGCGGCGTGACGATCACCGGCCCGAGCGCCACCCCCACGTTCCCGCCCAGGCTGAACATGCTCATGCCGCTCGCCCGCTTGGCCCCCGACACGTAGTTCGCGAAGCGCGAGCCCTCGGGATGGAACGCCGCCACGCCGAGGCCGCTCAGCACCACCGCGAGGAACGTGAGCGGATAGCTCGTGGAGGTCACGCCGACCAACGCGATGCCGATCCCGGCGAGCAGCGGCCCGATCGGGAGCAGCCAGGCCAGCGAGCGGCGATCCGAGTGGTAGCCGAAGTAGGGCTGGATCACCGAGGAGCTGACCGTGGCGGCCAGCACGAGGCCCGAGGCCGCCGCGTAGGAGTAGTCGCGGCGCGCGACGAGGAACGGCAGCAGCGCGGGCACGGCGCCCTGGCAGCTGTCGACCGTCATGTGTCCGAGCGCGAGCAGCCCCATCCCGCGACGGTCGACGCTCGTCCGCGCCGCGGAGATCATGCCGCGGCGTCTTCTCCCTCGATCTCGCGCAGGCGCGTGCGCGCCCGGCGCTGCTTCGCGGTGAGCTCGCGCTCGAGCCGGTCGAGCTCCCGCTTGCGGCTGCGAACCAGCTTCAGCTGCGTGCAGATGTGCCCGAGGGCCTCCTCGAGGATCTCGTGCTGGCGGCCCTCGTCGTCGGTCTCCTGGAGCTCGCGTCGCAGCGCGGCGCGCGCGTCCTCGGCCTCCACGAGCTGGGTCAGCTCCTCGAGCGTCAGGCCGAGCAGGTCGCGCAGGCGGATGATCTCGCGCAGCCGCTCCACGTCCGCGTCGACGTAGAGGCGGCGCTTGCCCTGCTGGCGGTCCTCGGCCGCCGGCAGCAGGCCGATCTCCTCGTAGTAGCGGATCGTGCGGGGCGTGGTGCCCGTGAGCTCGGCCAGCTCGCCGATCCGGAGCCGCTTGACCTCAGCCATGGCTAGACGGCCTCCTCCGCGGTGGGCCGGGCGCATCAGCGAGACCACGGCGCCGACCAGCGACACCCCGGCCAGCACCCACAGCGCCACGTGCATGTTGTGGATGAACGGGTCGAGCTGGGAGTCCGGGAGCCCGCTCGCCAGGCCCGAGAAGATCTTGAACAGCACCGTCTTCGGCACCGCGGCGGTGATGATCGCCAGCACGAACGCGATCGAGATCACCGCGCCGGTGTTCTGGAGCATGACCCGCACCCCGGCGGCGATGCCGCGCCGCTCGCTGCGAACCGCGCCCATCATCGCCGCGGTGTTCGGGCTGTTGAACATCCCCGAGCCGATCCCCACGAGGAACAGCCACAGCCCGCTCTGCCAGTAGGGAGAGTCGATCTGCAGCGTGGTCATCAGCGCCAGGCCGACCGCCGTGACGACCATGCCGGCGGCCGCCAGCGCCCGCGACCCGTGGCGGTCGGCCCAGATGCCCGCGAGCGGCGACGAGATCAGCATCCCGATCGCCATCGGCGCCAGCTTGATGCCGGCGACGATCGGCGTGTCGCCCTGCGGGCCCTGGAAGTAGAAGACGAAGATGAACAGCAGGGCGAAGCGCGACAGGCCGTTGATGAAGGCCGCGGCGGCCGAGGCGGAGAACAGCTTGTCGCGGAAGATCGAGAGGTCGAGCATCGGGGCCGGCTGGCGCGACTCGACGAAGACGAACAGCGGCAGCAGCACGACGCCCACGAGCAGGCTGACGATCACGGTGGGGTTGGTCCAGCCGGACAGCCCGCCCTTCGAGATGCCGAGCACGAGGCCCGGTGAGCCCGACCACGAAGATGGAGGTGCCGAGCAGGTCCAGCCGCCGCTCCGGATCGGGACGCGACTGCTCCCGCAGGATCGAGCCCGCCCAGAGGCTGCCGAAGAGGCCGAGCGGCACGTTGAACCAGAACACCCAGTGCCAGGAGATCAGGACGAGGGCGCCGCCGAGCACGGGTCCGATGACGAGGCCCACGGCCGCGACCATCGTGTTGGTGCCCATCGCCAGGCCCAGCTGGCGCGCGGGGAACGCGTCGGTGACGATCGCGCCCGAGTTCGCGAACAGGAAGGCGCCGCCGATGCCCTGCGCGATCCGCCACAGGATCAGCTCGGTGCCGCTGGTCGAGAAGCCCGCCCCGAGCGAGGCCAGCGCGAAGACCACGAAGCCGCCGACGTAGGCGCGCTTGCGCCCGAACAGGTCGGCCAGCCGCCCGGCGTTGAGCACCAGCACGGTGGAGGTGATCATGTAGACGAGGATCACCCAGACGAGCTGCAGGATGGTCGTGTCCAGGCTGCGCTCGAGATCCGGCAGCGCGATGATCAGCGTGCCCGAGTTGATCGTGGCCAGCAGCAGGCCGAGGCTGGTGCAGGAGAGCGCCCACCACTTGTAGTTCGGGTGCGTCCACGCCGACGCCGACCTGCGGGCCGCTGGCGAAGACGAGATGTGACGGGCACGAAATTCATTGCAGTTTCTTACGTAAACGGAAGATAGCAAGCACCGCTACTTCCGCCGTTTCTGGCAGTTTTCACAGCGATGAGGTTCTGCAGGGGACATCTCGCGCGCGCTCGCGGCCGCGCTGGCGCTGGCCCTTCTGCCCGCCGTGGCCGGCGCCGAGGACCCGGGCACGGTGCAGCTCGCGCTCGGCGCTCACATGTACGCCAAGCCCACGGGGCTGACCTACGTGTACGGGCGCATCAAGCCGCCGACCGGCATGCCGCTGCAGCCCTACGCGAACCAGCAGATCCAGCTCTACCAGAGCGTCTTCCCCTTCAGCGACTGGCAGCCGGTGGCGACGCTGACCACCGACTGGGAGGGCTACTACAGCTTCAACGAGACGCTCACGCAGAACACCGTCTTCCGCGCCGTCTGGCAGGCGAACCCGCCGCTCCAGAGCAAGGACCGCCTGGTCACCTTCCCGCTGAAGGTCACGCTCGGGGCGAGCTCCACCAGCGTCCGCAAGGGCAGGCACGTGACGTTCACCGGCGGCACCTTCCCGCCGCGCCCCGGAGCGCTCGTGGTGCTCCAGCAGCTGAGCCGTCACGGGCGCTTCCGGACCGTGACCAGCGCCAGGCTCTCCGCCACCAACCAGTTCGTACGCACCTGGCGCGTGCGGACCGGCGGCGTGTTCCGCGCGCTCGTGCGCAAGGACGGCCAGTTCGGCGGCGGCGTCAGCCGTCCGCTGCGGATCCAGGCGGGCTAGGCCGCGGGAGCGAGGTGCTCGGCCCGCAGCTCGCGGGCCAGCGCCAGCGTGGCCTCGTCGAGCTCCGCCTGCTCGACCTCGTAGAGCGCGGAGAGCTCCTCCAGCAGCGCCGCCTCCACGTCGTCGAGCGAGATGCCGGGCAGCTCGTCCTCCACGCTGCCGGCGGTGGCCGGATCGAAGCTCAGCCCGAGCGCCTCGTAGACGGGCACCAGCACGTCGCGCACGCGAGCGCTGTCGGTCACCACCAGCACGCCGCCGAGGTGGCCGGCGCCCTTGATCAGCTTCTGGCCGATGCCGGCCAGCTTGATCTGCCCGCGAGCGTGCACGCTGTAGCCGCCGGGGCAGTACTCGCCCGGCACCTCCCCCACGCCCGGCGTCCACGCCCAGCCGGCGCAGCGCCGCCGCGATCAGCTCCGACGCCTCCTCGAAGCGCGGGTAGATGTTGGCCTGGGCCTCCGGATCGGGGCGGGCGTGCGCGATCGCGATCGTGCCCTCGTGGAACACGGCGGCGCGGCCGCCGGCCAGGCGCTCGATCGCCTCGAAGCCGCCCTCGCGGGCGGCCCGCACCCCTGCGCGGGTAGCTGGCGCTCGCCACGTCCTGGCGGCCGAAGGCCACCATGGCGCCGGGGCGCGTCAGGCGCGCGGTCTCAGGCAGCTCGCCGGCCGCGACGCGATTCAGGATCGCGCGCGACACGGCGGTGTCCAGCGCCGGGTCGTCCTGGAACGCCCGGCGGTGGAGCCTGAGTGGCGGGAGCAAGCGCTGCCGCTACCCGCGTGCGTCGAGGTCGAGCGCGCAGGAGTTGATGCAGTAGCGCTGGCCGCCCGGTCCCGGGACCGTCCGGGAACACGTGCCCGAGGTGGCCGCCGCAGCTGCCGCATGTCACCTCGGTCCGCACCATCCCGTGGCTGCGGTCCTCGTGAGCCTCGATGTTGGCGTTCTGGCCCGGCTCGGTGAAGCTCGGCCAGCCCGTGCCCGAGTCGAACTTCGCGTCGGAGCTGAACAGCTCCGCGCCGCAGCCCGCGCAGCGGTAGATGCCGTCGTCCTTCGTGTGCACGTAGCTGCCGGTGAACGGCCGCTCGGTGCCCTTCTGGCGCAGGACCTCGTACTGCGCCGGCGTGAGCTGCTCACGCCACTCCTGGTCCGTCTTCTCGATCTTCGTGCTCATGTCACCATCCTAGTCAGCCATCTGTGTAGGGCTGGATCGGGATGCCGTGGTCCGTCTCGCGCATCCCGAGCTCGTACGTCGCGCCGCTCGCCGCCCGCAACTGAACGTCCGGTTGCGCCCTTGCGGGACACCGTCAGCTGCATGTCGGCGATCGAGCAGTTCACCGTGTTGTGCTCTGAGCCACCCGGGTCCGCGTAGACCCAGCCGACGAAGTTCCGGGCATCCGCTCCTATGGTCCCGCGAACGGCCATTTCGTTACCCGGAAGCGAGAACTCGCAGCCGGTCGGCGACTCCCTGATATGGGTCGAGCGAACCCGCTCCGCGCCGCCCAGCGCATGCCGCTCGCCGTCGATCGAGACCGCCCCGCTGGCGATCCAGGGCGTGGTCAGCGGACCCACCTTCACGCGCCCGATCGCCACGTCCAGCCAGGTGCTCTCCGGCTGTCCCTCGAAGCCGATCGCGTGCATCCAGACCCAGCGCTCGGCGTGCTCGGCGCCCCAGTTGTGGCCCACCATGCCAGGCCAGCGCTCGAGCTCCACGGTGCGGCCGTTCACGCTCAGGCGACCGCTGAAGAGCGCCGCGGGGTGCGGGCTGAGCGTCTTCGTCCGCGGGATGCGCGCGGTGTACATCCAGCGCGCGGCAGATGCAGCAGCTGCGGCTCGCCATCCGAGATCTCGAGCTCCCAGGCAGCATCGCAGGCGTCCGTCCTCGCCTCCCCCGCCACCCGCTGCGGGCCGAACGTGCTGCCCGCGATCTCGATGTAGCGCTCTCCCCCGGCGGCCAGCTCCGAGTGCGGGTGTGTGACCTTCGAGGCCAGTGGGCCCTCGGCCGCGTCGTCGAAGAGCGTGAACCAGAGCGACGCGGTCGGGAGCGCGTCGGGCCGCTTGTGCACCGTGTAGCGGATCCACACCCCCAGCGGCTCCGTGGGATGGGCCGCCCGCATGTAGTAGCTCTCGTAGTGTCCGGCCGCCTGCGGGACGTCCGGGAAGCGAGCGCGAGTGGCGTCGTCCATCGCGCCGCGAACCCTAAGTGATAGAACCAGCGCCATGGCCGAGGGCAGGGTGATGCTGATCACCGGCGCGAGCACCGGCATCGGGGCCGCCACCGCGCGCCAGGCCGCGGCCGCCGGCTGGCGGCTCGTGCTGGGCGCGCGCTCGGAGGACCGGCTGCGCGAGCTGGCGGCCGAGCTGGGCGGCGACGAGGTCGCGATCGCCCGCCGCTGCGACGTGACGAACTGGGACGACCAGCAGGCGCTCGTGCGCGGCGGCACTCGACACCTTCGGCGCCCTCGACGTCATGTTCGCCAACGCCGGCTTCGGGGCCAAGCGCGGCTTCCTCGAGGAGAGCGTGGAGCACTGGAAGGCGATGATCGACACCAACGTGCTCGGCGTGGCGCTGTCGATCCGGGCCGCCCTCCCCCACTTCAACGAGCAGCGCGCGCGGCCACTTCCTGATCACGAGCTCCGTAGCCGGCCGGATCAACCTTCCCGGCTCGCTCTACAGCGCCACCAAGCACGCCGTCACGGCCATCGGCGAGAACCTGCGCCAGGAGGTCTCCGGCTCCGGCATCAAGGTCACCCTGATCGAACCCGGCATGGTCGACACGCCCTTCTTCGAGGACACGCCCCAGGGCGCCCTCGAGCCCGACGACATCGCCCGCGCGGTGATGTACGCGCTGGAACAGCCGCCGGGTGGCGAGATCGGCGAACTGCTGATCAGGCCGCTGCGCTAGGCACTGCCCGTCCGTTCCCCGAACTAGCGTTCGTACCCATGCGGCAGGTGATCGCGCATCTCGACATGGACGCCTTCTATGTCAGCGTCGAACTGCGGCGCCGCCCGGAGCTGCGTGGCAAGCCCGTGGTGGTCGCCGGCACCAGTGCCCGGGCCGTGGTGACCACCGCGAGCTACGAGGCTCGCCGCTTCGGCATCTACTCGGCCACGCCGGCAGCATGGGCCCGGCGGCGCTGTCCCGACGTGGTCTTCGTCACCCCCGACTTCGACGAGTACCGGGCCCGCTCGCGTGAGGTGATGGAGGTCCTCCGGGCGCATGTCGAGCGCGTCGAGGTGGTCGGCCTGGACGAGGCCTATCTCGACCTGACCGGCATCGAGCGGCCGAAGGCGGCGCGCGCGGCGGGTGAAGGCCGCGATCAGAGAGCGCACCGGTCTGGGCTGCTCGATCGGGATCGGGCCGAACAAGCTCGTGGCGAAGATGGCCTCGGACGCCGAGAAGCCCGACGGCTTCGTGGTGCTGAGCCGCGAGGACGCGTCGCGCCGCTTCGCGGGCGCCTCGCCAGGGCTCGTGCCCGGTATCGGCCCGAAGACCGTCAAGCGCCTCGAGGAGCGCGGGATCGTCGACGCTGGGAGCGCTCGCGGCGACCCCCGACAAAGAGCTCGCCGAGCTGTTCGGCGCGCGCCTCGGCCCGCACCTGTGCGCGCTCGCTCGCTTCGAGGACGACCGCACGATCGAGACCGTGCGAGTGGCCAAGTCCGAGTCGCGCGAGACCACGTTCGAGCGCGACCTGCGCGGCCTGCCCGCGCTCGCGCCGGTGCTCGAGCAGCTCACCGAGGAGCTCTGCGCCACGCTGGCCCGCCAGGAGCAGGCGCGGGCGCACGATCGGCATCAAGGTACGCCTCGACGACTTCTCGACGCACACCCGCGCCCGCTCACTGTCGGAGGCCACCAACGACCTTCGAGGTCGTGCACCGCGTGGCGTCGCAGCTGCTCGCGGAGTTCGACCCGCCGCGCCCGGTGCGGCTGCTGGGCGTGCGTGTGGCGGGGCTCGACGAGTCGTGTGCCCGCGAGGGCCAGCTCGGGCTGGCGGTCTAAGCCGCGAAGCTCAGGTCGTTGCGGTTCGCGCACCGCGGCCGCGCGCCGGTTCTGGCGCGCGACCACGGCGGCCTGCTCAGAGGACGCTAGGCGGTGGCCCAGACGGTGCCGGTCGACGGGAATCCGAGCCGCGCCTTGGTGGCGGGCGTCAGGTCCCAGTCGCGGCCGCTCGCGTACGGGCCGCGGTCGATCACGGTCGCCGTGACCGTGTGGCGGCCGTAGTGGAACGTCACGTGGGTGCCGCAGGGCAGCGTGCGGTTGGCCACGCCCAGCGTGGTGGCGTTGAGCGTGCCACCGCATGCGGTGCGACCGCCGTAGAAGCCCGGCCCGTACCACGACGCCGCGCTGGCGCGATAGACCGTCACCGCTCCGTGCTGGCGCTTCGTGGACGTATGAGCGGAGCCCTGGGCGGCGGCCGTCGCCGAGGCGCCGACCAGGCGCACACGAAGCTTCAGGCGGCCGAGGCTGCGAGGCCTGAACGCCGTCCGGAAGGCGCCGTTTCGGACGGTGCGCGTGCGAGCCACGGTATGCCACCCGTGCCCGCTCGACATCTGCACGAGCACCTTGCGGCCGCGCTCGTGGGTCAGCAGCTGTCCCTTCACCGGCACGACGCCGCCGGAGAGCACGTTGTGGCGCTTGAAGCTCGCGCGCAGCGGCTGTGGCGCATGCGGCTGAAGCGCGGGCGGCTGCGTGGCCTTGTGAAGGTCCGCGTTGGCGGTCCCCCCGGCGGTCGCAGCGAACGCGAGCGCTCCCGGCGCGAGCACGCCGAGTCCTGCGCCGCGCATTCGCGCAGCGATATTCCCTTGCACTTGGGTCCGTCCTTCCCAGCCCTGCCTACGGAGTTAGCTGACGGGCTCGCGCAACGCGCTACGGCCGGACCACCGGCCGATTCGCCCCGCGCCGCTCTGGAGAGCGGCGAATTGGTTCCCCCGCCGGCCGGCTACGAAGAGCCGGCCGCTCAGCTTGGCCTATCGAACAACTGTTCGGAGGCTATGTCGAGAATCGGGCCCGTCTGTGCGTTCGGTCACACAAAAAGCCTCGACGGCGAGCAGCTAACGCAGCGGTGTCAGGCGGTGCGCTCGGCCACGTCGCCGGCCGCCGCGACCGCCGGAAGCGGCGCCCGCGGGGTGCGCGCCACGCACAGCGCGAGCACCAGCAGACCCAGCCTGGGACTGCCCCGTGTCGCGCCTTCCGCGCCTCCCAGCGCGTCGAATCCGTCGAGGATCTCGAGCACGCCACGACAGACCGGTGCCTGCGGAGCGTCGTCGCCGACCGCGCACGCCAGCCGGGCCAGCGCCACCGCCTCGGTGACCACCGGCGCGACCTCGGCGAACGCCGGCCCGATCGCGAACACGAGGCAGGCGCCCACGCGCTCGAGCAGCAGGTCCACCTCGGCGATCTGGCCTCCCGGGGGCGGCCCGAGGTCGAGCGGGGCCTCCCCGGCCAGCAGGCGCTCCAGCTGGCCGCCCAGGACGCCGCTCAGCTGCTCCTGGGAGAGGCCCGCCTGGATCGCACAGCGAATCGTCGAGCGTGACGCTCATCGGCGGCCGCCCGTAGGGAGCGTCGCTGCCGTAGAGGACCTGCGAGGGCGGGACCAGCGAGAACAGCGCGATCAGGTCCGCCGGATTCCACCAGGCGGTGTCGTAGTACACGTTGGGGTGGTCGGCCGCATCGCGCCAGAGCCAGGCCAGGTCGCAGATCCCGGCGTGGGCCAGGATCACGTTCGCGCCGGGGTGGCGCTCCGCGTGGGCGAGTCACGTGCTTGCCGAGCGCGGGGATGCCCCTCCCGGCGTGGACAGGATCGGCACACCGCGCTCCTCCGAGATCTCGAACAGCTCGCCAACGGCGGGATGGTCGAGCGTGAACTGCTCGGCGCGCGGGTGGAGCTTGATGCCCCTCGCCCCGTTGTCCAGCGAGCGGCGCGCCTCGGCCGCGGCACCGTCGTGCGGGTTCACCCGGCAGAACGGGACCAAGCGGCCGTCCGTGCCGGCGGCCTCGGCCAGCACGCGGTCGTTGGCCACGGGGTAGCCGTCCGGCTCGTGCATCGGGAAGAAGACGCCTCGCGAGCCCACCGAGCCCATGAAATCGAGCAGCTCCTCGATCGTGCAGGTGCGCCCGTCGGGGTCGTTCGCGCCCGTGTGGGTGTGGACGTCGAACAGCTCGACGTCCCCCACCGCGCCCAGGCTGCTCTCGAACCAGGGCATCAACAGCTCTTGGGCGCTCACGCCGGGAAGCGTAGAGTAGGTCCCCAGAGAGATGCCCAGCGACCGCCTGACCGGACTGGACGCGTCGTTCCTCCACCTGGAGAGCGACGGCGCCCACATGCACGTCGCCGGGGTCATGCTCTTCGCCGGCGATCCCCCGGACTACGACGAGCTGGTCGAGACGACCGAGCGGCGCCTGCACCTGGTCCCGCGCTACCGCCAGAAGCTCGCCTTCGTGCCGTACGGGCAGGGACGCCCGAAGTGGGTCGACGACCCGCACCTCAACCTCGGCTACCACATCCGCCGCACCGCGCTACCCCCGCCCGGGAACGACGACCAGCTGCGCGCGCTGGCGGGCCGCGTGTTCTCCCAGCCGCTCGACCGCGACAAGCCGCTCTGGGAGCTGTGGCTCGTCGAGGGCCTCGCCCCAGGACCTGAACGGCCCGCGCTTCGCGCTGCTCAGCAAGACCCACCACGCGCTCGTGGACGGGATCTCCGGCGTGGACATCGTCAGCGTGCTGTTCGACACCGCCCCGGAGCCCGCGCCGAGCGCCGAGGAGGCCGAGCGCTGGCTGGCGCGGCCCGAGCCGCCCAAGGCCCAGCTGCTGGTGGAGGCGTTGCTGGAGCGGGCCACGGCTCCCGGCGAGGTGCTGCGCTCGATGCGCGCGGTGCTGCGCGGCCCGCGGCGCGTGGCGCACGCGGCCATCGACTCGCTGGTGGGCCTGGGCGCGATGGCGTGGGCCGGCCTTCGCCCCCCGCCGGACTCGCCCTATAACGGGCAGATCGGGCCGCACCGGCGCTTCACGTGGGTCAGGACGTCCCTCGGCGACGTGAAGGCGGTGAAGAACGAGCTCGGCGGCACGGTGAACGACGTGGTGCTCGCGATCGTGGCCGGAGCGCTGGGGCGCCACCTTGCGCGCCGCGGGGTGGAGCTCAGCGATCCGGTGCTGCGGGCGATGGTGCCGGTCAGCGTGCGCGCCGAGACCGAGCGCGGCGCGCTGGGCAACCGCGTGGCCGCGATGATGGCGCCGCTGCCCGTCGGCGAGGAGGACGCCAGGCGCCGCCTCGAGATCGTAAGCGCGTCGATGGAGGACGTGAAGCGCTCTGGACAGGCGGTCGGCGCGCAGGTGCTCACCAACCTGAGCGGGTTCGCGCCGCCGACCGTGATGAGCCAGGCGGCCCGTCTGGTGCCCACCTCGCGACTCGTTCAACCTGGTGGTGACGAACGTGCCCGGGCCGCAGCTGCCGCTCTACCTGATGGGCAGGCAGCTCGTGGACATCTTCCCGATGGTGCCGCTGGCGCGGGGACAGGCGCTGGGCGTCGCGATCATGAGCTACAACGGGCGCATGAACTTCGGCCTGGTGGGCGACTACGACACGATGGCGGACATCGACGAGCTGGCCGGCGACTTCGAGGACGCGCTGGCCGAGCTGGCGGATGCCGCCGGCGTGACGCTCAGCGGCCCGCCGGAGCCCACGCTGCCCGCGCAGCGGCGGGAGCGGCGGCACGTGGCCACCCCGGCCGACGCCCGCCAGACGAGTTGAAGGACTGGCAGCCGTCTCGGGCCTGCTGCAGCTATGTGACAGGTCAACGTCGCCCGGACCGACGAGAAACCCCCACCCCAAGGATGCGATCCCATGAATGAGCGCGTGCTCACAGCCGCCAGAGCGCTCGGCCTCGATGTCGACATGACCACCTTCGAGCGGCCCACGCGCACCGTCGACGAGGCGGCGAGAGCCGTCGGCTGCCAGCCACGCCAGATCGCCAAGTCGATCGTGTTCGTGGTGGACGGAGACCCGGTGGTGGCGGTCGCGAGCGGCGCCAAGCGGATCGACACGAACGCGCTCTGCGACGTGCTCGACTGCGCCGAGGCGCGCCCAGCCACGCCGGACGAAGTCCGCGCGGCCACGGGCTTCGCGCCAGGCGGCGTGCCGCCCTTCTCCCACGGCCTGCCGGTCGTGATCGACCGCAGCCTGCTCGACGAGGGCCGCGTCTGGGCCGCGGGCGGCGACGGCAACACGATCTTCGAGGTGGACGCGCGCAAGCTCGCCGCCTGCACCAAGGCCATCGTCGCGCCCATCGGCACCTAGGCTCGAGGGCATGGAGCTGACGATGCGGCCGGCCCGCGCGGCGGATGGCGACGCCGTGGCCGCGATCTACAACCAGGGGATCGAGGAGCGCCAGGCGACCTTCGAGACCCGGCCGCGCACCGGAGCGGAGTGCGCAGAGCAGATCGGGCGTGACGGCCGGACCCTCGTGGCCGAGCTCGACGGGCGCGTGGTCGGCTGGGCCGGGATCGTGCCCTACAGCCAGCGGGCCGCCTACGCGGGCGTCGGGGAGTTCTCGATCTACGTGGACCGTGGCGCCCGCGGCGCGGGCGTCGGCAGGCGGCTGCTCGAGGAGCTCTGCGCCCTCGCCGAGGGTCTCGGCTACCACAAGCTGCTGAGCAAGATCTTCCCCGAGAACGAGGCCAGCCTCGCGCTGATGCGCTCGTGCGGCTTCCGCGAGGTGGGACTCCACGAGCGCCACGCGCGGCTCGACGGCGAGTGGCGTGACGTGGTGGTCGTCGAGCGCCTGCTGGGCCCCGCCGCTCCCTGAAGACCCACCCAGTCGGGTGGTTTCGTCCCCCGTTCGGGCGGGAACTCCTTAAACGATGAAGGCTGAGCTCGACACGCTCGAGATCGCCCCGGATCCAGCGGAACTAGGACGGATGCGGAGGTTCGTCCGTGATCAGGCCGCCCGTCGCGGCCTCGAGGAGCGGGCTCGATTCCGCGCACAGCTCGTCGCCACCGAGGCGGTGACGAACGCGATCCGCCATGGCAGCGAGGGCAGCGAGCAAGGTCCGATCGCCGTGGGCTGCCGCTGGGACGAGCGCGGCTTCACAGTGGAGGTCGGCGACCAGGGCCGCTTCCGGCGCCGCGAGCGCTCGAGGCCCGATGACACGGGCGGCCGCGGACTCGGGCTGATCGAGCGCATGACCAGGCGCTTCGATCTCGAGACCAGCGAGCGCGGCACCACGCTGCGGATGCTCGTCGCCGGTCTCCTCTGACCCTCGCCCGCCCAGCCTGACTGGGCATACTGGAGCCATGAGCGGGCTCCTCAGAGTTGCGTTGGCGCAGATCGACACCACGGTCGGCGACATCGACGGCAACGCGGCCAAGATCCGTGCCGGGATCGCCCGCGCCCGCGACGAGGGCGCGATGCTCGTGGTCTTCCCCGAGCTGGCGCTGACCGGCTACCCGCCCGAGGACCTGCTGCTGAAGACGCACTTCCTGGACGCCGCGGGCGACGCGCTGAACCAGCTCGCCTCGGAGGTGGAGGGCATCGTCGCGATGGTCGGCTTCCCCGAGCGGGCCGATGACGTCTACAACGCCGCAGCGGTGCTGGCCGACGGGCGCGTGGCCGCCGTGTACCGCAAGGTCTTCCTCCCGAACTACAGCGTCTTCGACGAGCAGCGCTACTTCCAGTCGGGCCCCGGCGGCGCACTGCTGGAGCTGAACGGCATCCCGCTCGGCATCACGATCTGCGAGGACATCTGGGAGCCGGGGCCGCCCGCCACCGACGAGGCGCTGGCGGGCGCGCAGGTGATCGTGAACCTGTCCGCCTCGCCCTACCACGCGGGCAAGGGCCTCGAGCGCGAGACGATGCTGGCCCAGCGCGCACGCGACAACAACACCGCGGTGCTCTTCTGCAACCTCGTCGGAGGGCAGGACGAGCTGGTCTTCGACGGCCACAGCGTCGCGATCGACCAGGACGGCGAGATCATCGCTCGCGCCCCGCAGTTCGAGGAGGCGATGGTGGTCTGCACGATCGACACGGGCGCGATCTTCGCCAAGCGGCTGCAGGACGCGCGCCACCGGGCGGCCGTCCGGCGCGGAGGCGCGGGTGACTCCCCCACGCTCGCACGGCTCGAGGTTCCTGAGATGGGCGAGGAGGTGGGCGGGCCGATCGCGAAGCTCCTGGACAGGGACGCGGAGCTCTACGCGGCGCTCGTCCTGGGCGTGCGCGACTACGTGGACAAGAACGGCTTCGAGCGTGTGGTGGTGGCGCTCTCCGGCGGGATCGACTCGGCGCTGGTGGCGACGGTGGCCGTGGATGCGCTCGGCAGCGAGCGAGTGACGCTGGTCGGAATGCCGTCGCCCTACTCGTCGGACGGCACGCGAGGCGACGCGCGCGCGATCGCGGAGAACCTCGGCGCGCAGTGGATCGAGCTGCCGATCGACCCCTCGATGCGGGCCTTCGACGAGATCCTCGCCCCGGCGTTCAACGGCGCGGAGCCGGACATCACCGAGGAGAACCTGCAGGCGCGGATTCGCGGCAACCTCGTGATGGCGCTGTCGAACAAGTTCGGCTGGCTCGTGCTGACCACCGGCAACAAGTCGGAGATGTCGGTGGGCTACGCCACGCTCTACGGCGACATGGCGGGCGGCTTTGCGGTGCTGAAGGACGTCTTCAAGGGCTCGGTGTACCGCCTGGTGCGCTGGCGCAACGAGCAGGAGGGCCGCGAGCTGGTGCCGAGCTCGGTGCTCGACCGCCCGCCCTCTGCCGAGCTGCGCTACGAGCAGCGCGACGAGGACTCGCTGCCGCCCTACGACGTGCTCGACCCGATCCTGGCGGGCTATGTCGAGGAGGACCTCGATACCGACGAGCTCGTGCGCCGCGGGCTGCCGCGCGAGGACGTGGAGCGCGTGATCAGGCTCGTGGACCTCGCCGAGTACAAGCGGCGTCAGGCGCCGCCGGGCGTGCGCGTGTCCACCAAGGCCTTCGGCCGCGACCGGCGGCTGCCGATCACGAACCGCTTCCGCGGTCGCTAGGCGCGGGGCGCCGGCGGCGGCCGCACCGCCACCGTGACCCGCGAGAGCGCGCACAGGCGTCCCTGGTCGTCGGTGTGCTCGGCGTCCCACACCCAGCTGGTCCGGCCCCGGTGGAGCGCGCGGCACTCGCAGTGCACCGTGCCCTCCGTGATCGGCCGCAGGAAGCTGGTGTTGTTCTGCTGGCCCATCGCCAGCATGCCCTGGTCCTGCACGGCGAAGAAGGTGCCCAGCGAGCAGAGACCCTCCGCCATCGCGGCGTAGACGCCTCCGTGCACGAGGCCGAACTCCTGCCTGACCTTGTCGGTGACGGGCACGCGACCCTTCACCACGCCGTCCCCGTGTTCGACCAGCTCTATGCCCAGCACGGTCGAGAGCGTTTCCTTGCTGAGGTGCTCGTCAAACACGCGCGGCAGGTTACCCTTCGGCGTTCTCATGGCCACTTTTGACCAACTTCCAGCGGATCAGCGGGCAATTCTCGAGCTCGTCGTGGGCCGCGGCCAGAGCTACGCCGAGCTCTCGACGATGCTGGGAATGCCCCCTGCCCGCGTGCGCGAGCTCGCCCGCGAGGCGCTCGGTGACCTCGCCCCCGCCACGGCCACGCGCGTGGACCCCGAGTGGCGTGGCCAGGTGGCCGACTACCTGCTGGGACAGCAGACGGGCCCCGAGGCCACGGCCACGCGCGGGCACCTGAAGCGCTCGGAGCCGGCGCGCGCCTGGGCGTTCTCGCTGCTCGACTCGCTGAGCCACCTCTATCCGAACGGCGAGCTCCCGGCGATCCCCGATCCGGACGGCTCGGTCCCCGAGCCCGCGCCCGCTCCGAAGGCGCCGCCCGCCGAGAAGGCCGCCGAGGAGCCTGCCGACGAGCCGCCGACGAGCCGGTCGCGGCGGCCGCGGCCGCGCCGAAGCCGGCCCCGCCTCGACCGGCGGCGTCCTCCGGTGGCGGTGGCCTCTCCCCCGGCGCGCGGGCGATCGTCAGGCGCCGGCGGATCATCGGCGGCGTGGTGGGAGCGGCGATCATCGCCGTGGTGGTGCTCCTGATCACCGGTGTGATCGGCGGTGGTGGCGGAGGCAAGGACAAGACCAGCACCACGGCCCAGAAGGGCACCACCGGCGCGAGCACCCCGACCAAGATCGTCAGCGAGGGCGTGCTGCGCAAGGTCGGCACCGAGAAGGGCAACGGGGTCGCCGTGGTGATCATGGTCGGCACGCAACCTCAGCTCGTTGTCCAGACCACCGGCCTGACCCCCAGCGGCAAGCAGAACGCGTACGAGGTCTGGCTCTACAACTCGCCCAGCAACGCGGTGGCCCTCGGCGCCCAGTTCACGGATGCCAACGGCGCCCTCCAGGGCCGCGGCGCAATTCCGGCCAACTTCGCGAGCTACCGCTACGTGGTGCTCTCGCGCGAGAAGGTGGGCACCAACCCCAAGGCCCCCAGCGACCTCGTTCTGCGCGCCCTCATGCAGGCCGTCCCGGCCAGCGGAGCCACCGGCTCCACCGGGGCCAGCGGCGCGACGGGCCCCTAGCCTCGCGACATGGTTGTATCGAGGGCCGCGCGTGGTCGGGGCCGCGTCATCCGGGCGGCAGGAGCTTGCCCGGGTTCATGATCCCCTTGGGATCGAGGCGCTGCTTGGCCGCGCGCAGCAGCTCCACGCCCAGCTCCCCCACCTCGGCGGTCATCCAGGGCACGTGGTCGTGGCCGATCGCGTGGTGATGGGTGATCGTGCCGTGATGGGCCACGATCGCATCGCTGGCGGCGGTCTTGGCCGCCCGCCACTGGTCCAGCTCGGCCCCCTCCTCCTGGCGCGCGGCGAAGGTGAAGTACAGCGAGGCCCCGTACGGGTACAGGTGGGAGATGTGACACATCACGAGCGGAGGCGTGCCGCGGGCCGTCAGGGCGCCTCTCAGCGCCGCTCCGACGGCCTCGTAGAGCTCGCGCAGGTGTGACCAGGACGTCGCGGTCTCGAGCGTCTCCACCATCACGCCGCGGTCGAGCAGGACATCGCGCAGGTACGGACCCGCGAAGCGCCCCCGCTGCCAGGCCCGCCCGGGCCGCTCACCGAGCGCGAGCCCGCCCGCGGCCCGCAACAGCCCGGCGGTGCGCTTGCGGCGGCTCGACAGCTCGTCCGCCTCGCCCTCGAAGCCGACGATCGCGATGCAGCCGCCCTCGTGGCCGCGCGCGCGCAGGTACGCCTTGCCGGCGCGCTCCGCGGTCGAGCCGCTCGAGGCCAGCGCCATCGTGAGGCGCGTCTCCTCCTCGTCCGACAGCCGCGCCACGTCGGGCGACGCGTGGGCCTGCTCCACACTGCGCAGGGCGTCGGCGCCCTCCTCGAAGGAGCGGAACGACCAGCCCTCGTAGCGCCTCGCCTGAGGTAGCGGCCGCACGGACAGCGTGGCCTCCGTGATCACGCCCAGCGTGCCCTCCGAGCCCACCAGCAGCTCGCGCAGCGCCGGGCCGGCGGCCGACGCCCGCAGCGGCTTCACCACCACCACTCCGGCCGGGGCCACGCAGCGCAGGCCGAGCACCAGCTCGTCGATGCGCCCGTAGCCGGTCGAGGCCTGGCCGGCCGAGCGCGTGGCCACGAAGCCGCCGATGGTCGCGAACTCGAACGACTGAGGGAAATGACCGAGCGTGAGGCCGCGGCTGGCCAGCAGCGTCTCGGCGCGCGGGCCGAGCACGCCGGGCTCGAAGGTGGCGCTCAGCGACACCCGGTCCACGTCGGTGAGGCGGTCCATCCGCCGCAGGTCGAGGGAGATCACCGCTCCGAAGCCATCGCGCAGCGGCTCCACGCCGCCCACCACGCTCGTGCCGCCCCCGAACGGCACCACGGCCACCTCCGCGTCATCGCAGGCCGCCAGCGTGGCCGCCACCTCGTCCTCGCTCGCGGGCGACACCACGGCGTCGGGCGCCCCCGAGCCGTCGCCGGAGCGCAGCCGCACCAGATCCGGGTAGCTGCGCCCCGCGGCGTGGCCGACGCGCGCCTCGCGGTCCTGTCGCACGTTCTCCTCCCCCACGAGCTCGGCCAGCCGCCCCGACAGCTTCTCCGGCAGGGACGGCTCGCCCAGCCGCACCTGCTCGAGCTCCACGTGCGGCACGTGGCGCTCCGCGAGTCCCAGCTCGTCGCGCAGCATCGACGCCGCCTCCGGGGACAGCGACGGCTCGTGCGCGCCGTCCTCGCCCCAGCCCCACCACCTCATCGGCCGACCACCCGCTCGAGCCCGTCGAGCGCCTCGTCGAGCTTGCGCCCCGCCGCGCGCCGGAACATGAAGCCGCCCAGCCGCGCCAGCCCGCGCGGCTTCTGCCTGGTGCGCAACTTGACCCGGGTGGAGTCCTCCCCGGACGGCTCGAGGTTCACCTCGGTGACCGCCTCGGACAGGATGCGCTCGAAGGGCGACTCCTCGAGCTCCTGGCGCCATTCGATGCGACGCCCGGGCTCTGCTGCCACGCGCGTGAAGTCCGCCCGCATCGTCTTGCCCGTACCGGTGCCGAGCACCTTCGTCCAGGCCTCCGGGGTGGCCTCCTCGACGCGCACCACGTCGGGCCACCAGCGCGGGAGGTGAGCGGGGTCCGACACCACGGCCCACACCTCGTCCGTGCCGGCCGGGATCGTGCGGGCCCTGGTCACGGTGGGCACGCTATCCGTCCTCGTACACCACGAGGCTCTGGACGTCGTGCGGCGCGAGCCGGTCGCGCCCGCCCAGGAACGCCAGCTCGATCACGAAGCCGCAGCCCGCCACCACCGCTCCGGCCTTCTCCACCAGCTCGCAGAGCGCGAGCGCGGTGCCGCCCGTGGCCAGGAGGTCGTCGTGGACCAGCACCCTGGCGCCGCCCGCGAGGGCATCCTTGTGCACCTCGAGCGCGTCCACGCCGTACTCGAGCACGTACTCGACCGAGTTGACCTCGCGCGGCAGCTTGCCCGGCTTGCGCGCCGGGATGAAGCCGGCGCCGACCTTCGCCGCCACCGCAGCCCCGAGCATGAAGCCGCGGGCCTCGGCCGCCACCACGTAGTCGACCTCCAGCGGCTCCGCGTACGCGCTCAGCTGGTCCACGGCTTCGCGCAGCGCCTCCGGAGCGAGGAACAGCGTGGTGACGTCCTTGAAGACGATCCCCTCGCGCGGGAAGTCGGGGATGTCCTGGATATAGCTGCGGAGGTCCATCACGCCCGGTTAGGACGTGATCTTGCGCAGGTCGCGAACGAGCAAGAGGTACTTCAGGTGAGAGGCGATCGCTGCCAGGTTCTCCAGCGCCTCGACGGCCTCGCGGCGGCGGTCCGGGTTGCGTGAGCGCAGGGACGAGGCCAGGATCTGCTCGAGCAGGTTGGCTTCGCGGTCGGCCGAGGTGCGGAAGACGCGCAGGTTGCGCCCGCCCACGCCGAAGCGGGCGAGCTCCTTTGCGGCGCGCACGATCTCGCGCTCGGTCTCGTCGTACCAGACCTCGCCGTCGCGGCGCTCGCCCTTGATCACGCCGAACTCCTCGAGCTCACGGACCAGCGACGCCTCGGCGCCGGTCTCCTCCAGCACGTCGTTCATCGAGTAGACCGCGCCCGCGCTCTTCACCGACGACGCTCGCCCGGCGCAGCGTGCGCGGATCGGGCGCGCGTCCGCCCTTGGGAGCGGCCTCGGGATCGGCGCGGCCGGCGGCCAGCTCCTGGCGGATCACCCGCAGCGGCAGGAACTCGTCGCGCTGGAGGCGCAGGATCGTGCGCAGGCGCCCCACGTCGGCGGGCGTGTAGAGCCGATAGCCGCCCTGCGTGCGCCGTGGCGAGAGCAGCTTCTGGTCCTCGAGGTAGCGGATCTTCGAGATCGAGATGTCCGGGAACTCGCGCTCGAGCTGCTTGCAGACGGCGCCGATGGTGAGCGACTTGCCGCTCAGCGGGCCGGCGCTGCGGGCCTGCTCCCGCAGGGACTCGGCGGTCTCCTCGGGCGTCGGCCGGTCGCCTCCGGTTCCGGGGCGCGGTCGCCTGCTCTGTAGGTCCACGTCTGGGTTCATTTCTCGAGGTAGGTGAGCTTGTACTTGCCGATCTGCAGCTCGTCGCCGTCGAGCAGCTTGTGCGACTCGATCCGCCGCCTGTTCACGTAGGTGCCGTTGAGCGAGCCGAGGTCGTCGATGTAGAGGCCGTCGCGCCGGCGGACGAGCAGGGCATGGTTGCGCGACACGGTCACGTCGTCGAGGAACACCTCGGCCTCCGGGCTGCGGCCGATCGTCATGCGCTCGCCCGCGATCGAGAAGCTCTCGCCCGAGCGGCCGCCGCCCGATCGGATCACAAGCGCTGCGCCGTCCGCGACCACGGGCTGGAGATCCACGGGCTTCAGCTCACCCGTCTCGTCGAGCTGGTAGGTCTCGGTCGTGCCGCCCTCCGCGACGTCACCCAGGAACGCTCCGCATTTTTGGCAGTAGTTGGCGCCTTCGACATTGACAAAGCCGCACTCAAGGCAGTGCATCAGACCGCTGCCCGCTTTAGTCCTGAGAGTCTGTCTCGTCGGTGTCATTCCCGCCGCTGGGCATGCCCTTGCCGGCGAGGATGTCTGTGAGCTGCTGGACGTCGGCCCCGGTGATCACGGGCTCCCCGACCTCGTGCTTCTTGCGCAGGCGGTTCACGAGCTCCGCGCGCAGGATGTCGATCTTGCCGTGCAGGATCCGCCGACGGTACGACAGCTCCTGCTCTTCCTCCGTCAGCTGCTGGATCAGATCCTTGAGCTCCTGATCCGACAGCGCCCCGAGATCGGGAAAGGTGTCCATGTAAGTCCCTGGTTCGATGGCCCGAGTGGCGAGTATAACCCTACATTCAAGTCAAGCTTGAGTGTTTGCTCTCAGACCGTCGCGGATGTAGATGGCGGTGGCCCACAACGTCATCGCCAGGCCGATGTACAGCAGGGCGTCCGCGACCCAGGTCACCGACACCATCGCGAGGAAGATCGAGAACATGGTCGGCCAGACCGCCCAGCGCCCGACCATGTTCACCTTGAGCTCCACCCCGCGCTTCATCGCCAGCCGCGTGAGCACGAGCATCAGCAGCTCGCGGGCGGCCAGGATCACCAGCGCCCAGCGCGGCAGCAGGTTGAAATGGAAGGTCACGACGACCCCCGAGAGCACCAGCAGGCGGTCCACCAGCGGGTCGATCAGCGTGCCGAGACGGCTGTACTGGCCGGTGACGCGCGCGGTGATGCCGTCGAGGTAGTCGGTGCCGCCGATCACCGCGTAGACGGCGCTTGCCGCGGCGGAGCGGCCGTCGCCCGAACTCAGCGCGAGCACCAGGAACACCGGGATCAGCGCGAGCCGCACGAAGCCGATCGCGTTCGGCAGCGTCCAGGGGTTGAGCGGCGCCCCGGAGAGGGTCTCTGGCGGCGGTGGGCCCGAGCGGTCGAGGCCGAGCAGGCGCTTGCGGGTCAGGCGAGCCCGCGCCACAGCTCCGCGGCCGCCGCCGCGGCTCCCTCGAGCGGCAGCGATCGCTTCTCCTGCCCGCGGCGCACCTGTGCCTCCACCTCGCCGGCCTCCACCCCGCGCTTGCCCACCGTCAGGCGCAGCGGGCAGCCCAGCAGCTCGGCGTCGGCGAACTTCTCGCCGGGCGAGGCGTCGCGGTCGTCGTACAGCACCTGCAGGCCCTCCTCGCTCAGCTCCTCGTAGAGCCGATCGGCGATCTCCCGGGCCGGCTCGCCCTCCTTACCGAGGGTCACGAGCTCGACGTCGAATGGCGCCAGCGAGCGCGGCCACGAGATCCCGGCGTCGTCAGCGAACTGCTCCACCGAGGCGGCGAGGATCCGCGCCGGGCCGATGCCGTAGGAGCCCATCCAGATCGGCTGCTCCACGCCCTGCTCGTCGAGGTAGGTGGCGCCCAGCGGGACCGAGTAGCGCGTGCCGAGCTTGAAGATGTTCCCCACCTCGATTGCCGGCTCGATGCGGATCGGCGACCCGTTCGCGTCCACGTCGCCGGCCTCGACCGCGCGCACGTCCCCCCAGGCGGGCTCGAAGTCGCGGCCGGGCTCCACGCCGCGCAGGTGGATGTCGGGCTCGTTTCCGCCCGCCACCAGGCCGCGCAGGCCGCGCAGGGCCTCGTCGGCGAGCACTCCAACACGCGCTCCCACGGGGCCGATGTAGCCGCCCACCGCGCCGAACTCGTCGCGCACCTCCTCCTCGGTGGCCGGGCGCGCCAGCGCCCCGACGGCGTTCTGGAGCTTGACCTCGTTCAGGCGGTGATCGCCGCGGATGACCACGAGCAGCGGGCCCTTGCCCTCCACGATCGTCGGGAAGGCCTTGATCGTCGCCCCGGCCGGGATGCCGAGGAAGCTCGTCAGCGCCTCGATCGTGGTGGCGCCGGGCGTCTCCACCCGCTCCGGAGCGTCGAGCGGCTCCGGCAGGCCCTCGACGGGCTGAGGAGTGGCGCTGGCGATCTCCATGTTGGCCGCGTAGCCCGCGTCCGACAGCGCCACCTCGTTCTCGCCGGCCGCGCAGGGCGCCATGTACTCGTGTGCGCCGATGCCGCCCATCATCCCCACGTCGGACTCGACGCGGTACCACTCGAGGCCGGTGCGGTCGAAGATCCGGTCGTAGGCGCCGATGTAGGCGTCGTACTGCTTGGCGAGCCCCTCCTCGTCGCGGTCGAACGTATAGGCGTCCTTCATGATGAACTCGCGCGTGCGCAGCACCCCGGCGCGCGGCCTCGGCTCGTCGCGCTCCTTGGTCTGGAAGTGGTAGAGGCTGAACGGCAGGTCGCGGTAGGAACGCACCTCGCGGGCCACGTGGAAGGTCACGGCCTCCTCGTGCGTGATGGCCAGCACGAGGTCGGCGTCGCGGCGGTCCTTCAGCTTGAACAGCTCGTCGATGTAGTAGCGGCCGGTCTTCTTCCACAGCTCCGCAGGCTGGAGCACCGGCATCAGCATCTCCTGGGCGCCGATCGCGTCGAGCTCCTCGCGCACGATCTGCTCGGCCCGGCGATGGGCGCGCCAGCCAGCCGGGAGAAACGTCCACAGCCCCGTCCCCAGCTGCCGCGCCAGTCCGGCGCGCACCAGCAGCTTGTGGGAGACCGCCTCGGCGTCTGAAGGCGCCTCTTTCAAGGTCGGTAGGAAGTACGAGCTGAGTCTGGTCATCGGCGCCAGACTACGGAGTACGGAGGTACGGAGGTACGGAGGCACGGAGACAGCCAATTCCGTACTTCCGTACTTCCGTACCTCCGTACTTCCGTTCCTTACTTCGACGCCGGCTTCGCCGCGCGGCTGAAGAACGTTGTTGGCAACGTGCCCGGCGCGGCTGTGGGGGCGATCGGCGCCGTCCAGCCGATGCGCCAGGTGCCGCTGCTGCCGGCCTGGCTCACGTTGATGAAGCCGTGGGCGTCGGTGAAGCGGGTGGCGACGGTCGTGAAGCCCGCGCCCGGTGTTGTGCTGGATCTGGACCTGCTGCGGCGTGCCGTTGGCCGGCCTGACCCAGGCCCAGAGCGTGACGCTCGTCCCGTGCTTGACGACCCAGATCGGCAGCCGGTAGGCGTCGAGGCTCGGCTTCGCCGTGCCGTTCTTCTGGATCAGCCCGGTGTTGAAGACCGGCGGGTTCAGGATCCCGGCGTCCACGAGCTCGTACTGCGCCACGCTCTTCACGCCCTTGTTCTGCCAGGTCAGGAAGTCCATCTGGTTGATCGACACGGCCTGCTGCGCCGGTGTGATCTGACCGCGGACCGGCGGGTTCGTCTGGATGCCGTACTCGGTGAAGTAGATCGGCAGGCCGGACCGGATCGCTCGCGCGTGGGCGGCGAGCTTGAGGATCTTCGGCAGCTCCTCGATGTTGTAGAGCGAGATGTCGCCCTTGAAGCGCGGCTTCTTCAGCGCCGGCCCGGCCGCGCCCAGGTTGTACGGGTGATGGGCGAAGCCGCTGATGCCGGTGAAGCGCTTGAAGTGCTGGCAGCCCTGCTGCGTGCGCGCCTTGCCCGTGAGCTTGTGGCCCTTCGCGTCGATGCAGAACAGATTCAGCAGGAAGCTCGTCGGGTCGGTGCTCGTGCCGCGGTGCGCGGGCGCGAGCTCCCCGAGCAGGACCTGGTCGGTGGCGTGGCCGGTCGCGCGCAGCGCCGCGAGCCCCGAGTAGACGAGGTTGCGGTAGATCTGCGGCGAAGTCTCGACCCCCTTCGACGCCTGGGGAGCGATCCAGCCGGTCTGGTCGGGCTCGTTCCAGAGCGACCAGCGCTTCACGCGCGGCAGCGCGGCGCCGTCGACCACGAACGTGCCCGAGTAGCGGCGCGCGACCGCGGTGACGAACTTGCCGTAGTCCTTCGGGTTCGGGTCGCAGTTGCGGAACTTGCCGACCGTCTTGCACTGCTCTGCCCAGCGCGGCGTGAAGCCGGTTGGCGTCATCAGGATCCCGATCCCGCGCGCGGTGGCCTCCTTGACGAGCGCGTCGTAAGGCGCCCAGGCGGTGGCGGGATACGAGTTGGGGTTGCTGAGGTCGCCGGAGGGACGCGACTTCGAGGTCGGGTTCGGCCCGAAGCGGTTCCAGAACACGAGCGTGTGGATCGTGTTCACCCCGAGGCCCTTCAGCTGGTCGAGCGCCGGTCCGGGGGTGCCGGTGAGCAGCACGGTGTCGTCCTGGAAGATCGACTCCTGGGTCTTGTTCGCCTGCGCCGCAGGGGCGGCAACGACCGCGATTGCGGCCGACGCGAGGAGCGCCGCGAACAGGGAGCGGACGAACATCCCTAGGTGCGCGTGAAGCGCCGGCCCTCGGTGGGCGAGCGCTCCTCGTCGAGGCGAACGCGCTTGTAGCCCGCTCCGATGCCCATCGCGGGCTTGGGCGGCCCGTCGCCGTCCCCGTCGCCGTTCGCCGCGGCCGCCTCGAGCGCCGCCATGCGCTCGGGCGTCATCTCGTCGGCGTTCTCCTCCTCGATCTTTGCGAGCCACTCGGCGCCCTCGGCGGACTTGCGCTCGTCCACGTGGGTTCGGCCGGCCGCGATCGACTTGTCGATCTCGATGAACAGCTCGTCCACCAGGCGCTCTGTTGCGACCTTCCGGAGCGGCTTGCCGTGCGCGAAGATCAGACCCTCGTTCTTGGCGCCGGTGATGCCGAAGTCCGCGTGCGACGCCTCGCCGATGCCGTTCACCGCGCAGCCCAGCACCGCGACCTCGATCGGCTCCTCGTAGGTCTCGAGGCGCTGCTCGATCTCGGCCACCACGGTGTCCATGTCGAACTGGAGACGCCCGCAGGTGGGACAGGCGATCAGCACGGGACCCTTCTCGCGCAGCTTGAGTGCCTTCAGGATCTCCCAGGCGACCTTCACCTCCTCCTCCGCGTGGAAGGTGGAGAGCGAGATGCGGATCGTGTCGCCGATGCCGTCGGCCAGCAGCGTGCCCAGGCCGACCGAGGACTTGAGCGAGCCCGACCACTTGGTGCCGGCCTCGGTGATGCCCAGGTGGAGCGGGTAGTCGATCTTGGAGGCGAGCAGCCGGTTCGACGCGATCGTGTTCGGCACGCTCGTGGACTTGATCGACACCTTGAAGTTCTCGAAGTCGAGCCGCTCCATCAGCTCGACGAACTCCACCGCCGCCTGCACCAGCGCGGCCACGGAGTCCTCGCGCTCCAGCTCGTGCAGGTGCTTCGGCAGCGAGCCTGAGTTCACGCCGATGCGCATCGGCACGTTCGCGGCCTTCGCCTTCTCGGCCACCAGCGCGACCTTGTCCGGGCCGCCGATGTTGCCGGGGTTGAGCCGGATGCAGTGCGCCCCGGCGTCGATCGCCTTGAGCGCGAGCGTGTAGTTGAAGTGGATGTCGGCGATCACCGGGATCGGCGATTCCACGACGATGCGCTTGAGCGCGTCCACGTCCGGGTCGCGCGGCACGGCCACGCGCACGATGTCGCCGCCGGCGTCCGCGATCGCGCGGATTTGGCGCATCGTGGCCTCGTAGTCGGCCGTCTCGGTCTTGGTCATTGACTGCACGGCAACGGGCGCGCCGCCGCCGATCGGCACGCCGCCGACCCAGATCTGCCGCCTGGACGCCATACCGCCATGGTAGCGGTGGCCTCCGGCGCGCGGAGGCGTCACCCTAGCCCGCGGGTGGCAGGTGGAGCGGCGCCTGCACGGGCTCCACGCGGCCGCTCTTGGCGTTGTCGCGGGCCCAGGTGGAGAGCGCCTCGTAGGGCAGTGAGAGCTTGCCGCTCTGGTCGAGCAGGCTGGTGTTGAAGCGCGCCCCGGCCGGTGGCGCGACCAGGATGTACTGGAGCATCTCCTTCACCCGCGGGTTGCGCTGGGCGATGTCGAAGGCCTCCTTGAGGTAGTTCGCCCGCTGCTGCGGCGAGACCGCCACGGGGCCGCTCGCGAAGTAGCCGAACTCGGTCAGGTAGACGTCGAGCGGCTTGCCGTCGGGCGTGCGCAGGGCCTTGGCCGCGGCGAGGCGGTCGAGCGCGGTGGTCAGCCGCCCCAGGGTGCCCATCGTCACGTTGTCGGCGCCCGGGTACGGCGAGGCGGGCGGGTTGCCGAAGTCGTAAGGGTGGTGCGCGTAGCCGTCGGCCACGAGCGGCGTGCACTGCTGGGTGGGCGCGTAGATCTGGTTGCGACAGGCCACCGCGCGCAGGAACGCGAGCGGGGCGAGGGCGCGTCCCTGCTCCTGGTAGGGCGCCGTCTCGCCGATCAGCACCTGCGCCGAGGGGTCGGCGCGCTTGATCGCCCCGTAGGCCGCGGTGTACAGGGCCCGGTACAGCTGCGGCTCGCTGCGCTGAGGCGCCAGCCAGCCGACGTAGTTCGGCTCGTTCCAGATGCTGTACAAATCCACGCGGCCCTTGAAGTGGCGTGCTGCGGCCGCGGCGAACTCGCCGAAGAGCGAGGCGTTCGGCCGGAACGACGCCAGCCTTGTGATCGCCCGTCGCCCAGGCCGGTGCCGGGCCCGTCAAGTCCAGTTGGAGACGGATGCCGTGGCGTGCCGCGTCGTCGATCAGGCTGTCGTACTGCGACCAGTCGTAATGGATCGTCGCTGGCGCGCTCTTGCTGTCCGCCTTCGTGCCCGGCACGCGGTTCCAGATCACGAGCACGCGGAGTCGGGTGACCCCCATCCGCGCCGCCTGCTGAAGGGCGAGATCGCGGTTGTAGTACTGCCGCTGAAGGAAGACGGCGTCGTCCTGGAGCGCCACCGCCATCTTGCTGCTCTGAGTGCTCGAGCTACCGCAACCAAGCGCGAGCAGGGACATTGCAACGAGGAGGAGCGCTCCCAGCGCGCCTTTGCGTACGAGCCGGCTGGAAGGCATGCAAGAGGAGTTGTACCCGGGCGCGGGACTGCTCAAGCCCCTCTGGAATGCGGTCGAAGACGCTTCTGCATGCGTTTTTGCACGTTGCCGCTGGCCGCCCTGCTGGCGCTCGCCGCGGCGGGCACGGCTCACGCCTCGCCCTACCTACCGCCGCCCGGCAAGGTGTTCGCGGGCCTCTCCGGAGGCGGCAGCGTGTCCGGCTTCGCGGCCGAGGCCGGAAAGCACTCGCCGGTGCTCCAGACCTTCGCCGCCTGGGACTCCACCAGCACCGGCTACCTCACCGGCGCCCGCCACGCCCAGGCGCGCTCGATGATCCACATCTCCACCAAGGCCATGGACGGGCACGAGGCGATCACGCCGCGGGGAATCGCGATGGGACACGGCGACGCCCACCTCGTCTACCTGAACCGCACGATGGCGGCCAGCGGGCAGGTCGTCTACGTGCGCCTGATGGCCGAGATGAACGGCTCCTGGAACCCTTACGCGGGCTACAACGCCGGCGGCTCCGCTCGCCACGGCCCGCATTCGATCGCCAACTTCAAGCGCGCGTGGCGGCGCGTGGTGCTCGTGCTCCGAGGCGGCCCGCGTCCGGGCGATCGACGCCCACCTCGAGCGCCTTCACATGCCGCCGCTGCGCGGCGCGCGTGGCACGTTGCCCGCGCCGAAGGTCGCGTTCGTCTGGGACCCGGAGGTGTGGGGCGACCCCAACGTGCCCGGCAACGCCGCGCGTGCCTACTGGCCGGGCAGCCGCTTCGTCGACTGGGTCGGTACCGACTTCTACTCCAAGTTCCCCAACTACCGCGGGCTGAACGCCTTCTACCGCGAGTTCCGCGGCAAGCCGTTTGCGTTCGGCGAGTGGGCGCTGTGGGGGCACGACGACCCCGCCTTCGTGCGCGATCTGTTCGCCTGGATCAGAAGCCACCGGCGGGTGCGGATGGTGATGTACAACCAGGGCACCACCCCGTCCCAGAGCCCCTTTGAGCTGTCGCGCTACCCGCTCAGCGCCGCCGCGCTGCGACAGCAGCTCGTCAGCCCGGCGTTCGCGCCGCTCGCGCCCGAGTTCGGCTAGCTCGCCTCGGCCGCCTGCAGCCGCGTGCTGCGGCTGAGCCCCACGAACGTGATCAGACAGGCGCCGGCCAGCAGCGCGTAGGGCACGGCGTCCGCGGTGGCCTGTGCGAGCCCGGCGCTGCCCGCGTCGCCCACCACCTGGCCTATGGCCCAGGCCAGGTTGAAGAGCCCGAAGCCGTAGCCCTGATCCAGCCCGGCGCGCTCCGCGCCGCTCGAGATCATCGCCCCGGCGGACGGGTAGGCCGCGCCGAAGCAAGGATCGGCCACCACCACGAGCACGAACAGCACCGCCACGCTCTCCGGCAGGGGCAGCAGCACGGCGAAGGCCGCGGATGCCAGCAGGCTGGCGAGCACGGGCAGGCGCCAGCCGCGGCGGTCGGACACCCGGCCCACCACGGGGCTGATGAGCGCTGCGGCGGCCGCCGCCAGCAGGAAGGCCGCGCCCACCACCACACTGCTGGCGCCGAGGTCATCGAGCCGCAGTGGCGCCAGCACGGCGAGCGTGCCGAACAGCAGCGCGCCCAAGATGGTGAGCCACATCCCCGCGAGCACACGCGAGTCCCGCAGCACCCGGCGGAAGCCCGCGGTCGCGCGGGCGCGCGTGGGCGGCGGCGCGTCCTCGATGAGGGTGAAGGCGATCAGCACGATCCCCAGCACGCCCACCAGCGAGAAGACGAGCTCGGGGCTCGTCAGGCTGGCGGCGCTGCCGAGCACCGGCCCCAGCAGCCCACCGGCGATGGCCGCCGCCAGCGCCGTGCCGATCAGCTCCCCGCGCCGGGCTCCCTGGCTGCGCGCGATCAGCCACGCCAGCCCGCCGGCCCAGGACGCTGCGCCGCCGACCCCCTGCAGGAAGCGGGCGGCATCGAGCAGGACCACGTGGTGCGCGAACCCGAACACCACGCTCGACACCACCATCAGCGCGAGGCCCACGACCACCGTCGGGCGCACGCCGATGCGTGCCGCGAGCCAGCCACTCGGGAGGGCCGCGAGCAGCGTGCCGGCGGCGTAGGAAGCGGCGAGCAGGCCGGCCGAGGACTTGCTCAGGTCGAAGTGGTGCGAGTAGTAGGGCAGGAGCGGCGTGATCGCCCCGTAGAACATGGTGTCCACGAGCACGATCGCTGCCACGAGCACGACGAGCCGGCGCATCCGGGCGATGCTAGTGGGAGTCGCTGGCGCGCCAGCAGACGGTCCGCTCCGGTCGCAGCCTGAGCAGCGGGCCGGGCGGGGCCTCCAGGCGATAGGGCTCGTATTTGGCCGCCAGGGCCTCCATGCCGGCCGGATCGGCATCGGCCGCGACGATCTCCACCCGCCCCAGCACCTGCACCCAGGCGAGCGCCGCTCCAGTCGTCCTCGTAGTGGTCCACGGTCAGGGCCACCTCGGGACGCCGGCGCAGGAAACGCAGGCGTGCCGGCTCGGGCGTGCTCTTCGGCTTCTGGTCGATCGCGCTGTAGATGAGCGACCCCGCCAGCGCGAAGGTCACCGGCTGCACTCGCGGGCGGTCGTCCTCGTCGAGCAGGCCCAGGCGGCCCACACGCGAGGCGCGCAGCAGCTCGTGCGCCCAGGCGGGTATTCGGTCGAAGGTCATGTCGTGGCCTGCTTACGTATCGTGAGTCCCTCTCCCTTACTCGAAAGGAAATCATGGAGATCGGAATTGGACTGCCCGCCACCATCCCAGGCGTGGACGGAAAGTCGCTCGTGGACTGGGCCGAGCGCTCGGAGGCCCACGGCTTCTCCTCGCTCGGCACGATCGACCGCATCGTCTACCCGAACTACGAGCCGCTGATCGCCCTGGGAGCAGCCGCGGCCGTGACCGAGCGGATCCGCCTGCTCACCGCGATCCTGATCGCCCCCCTTCGCCCCAACGCCGCGCTGCTGGCAAAGCAGGCTGCCACGCTCCAGCAGCTCTCGGCCGGGCGGCTGGTGCTGGGCCTGGCGCCCGGCGGCCGTGCCGACGACTTCGACGTGAGCAACGTGGACATGAGCACCCGCGGGCGTGAGTTCGACCGTCAGCTCGAGGAGCTCACGCGCGTCTGGGCGGGCGACGAGAAGGGCTTTGCCGGTCCGGTAGGCCCCAACCTCGAGTCCCCTCCCGAGGTTCTGATCGGCGGCTCCGTGGACGCCAGCTTCAGGCGCGCGGCGCAGTACGGCGACGGCTGGATCATGGGCGGCGGCTCGCCCGACGACTTCCGCGCCGGCCTGACCAAGCTGACCGACGCGTGGGAGACGGCCGGCCGCGAGGGCCTGCCGCGCAAGGCCGCGCTGGGCTACTTCTCGCTCGGCGACGAGGCACGCCGGAACGCCGACGATTACCTGAACGACTACTACGGCTGGCTTGGCGACGACATCGCCGGATACATCGCCGGCAGCGCCCTGGTTGACGACGATGCGGTGGTCGAGCGCGTGGCCGAGTTCGAGGACGCAGGCTGCGACGAGCTGATCCTGTTCCCGTGCTCGAGCGAGCCCGAGCAGGTCGACCTGCTGGCGCGGGCCGTGGGCATGGGAGCTGCCGTCAGCTAGCGGCTAGCTCGCGTAGAGCGCCTCGATCTCCGAGGCGTACTTCTGGGAGATGGGCTTGCGCTTCAGCTTCATCGTCGGCGTGAGCTCATCTCCGCCCGGCTCCCAGTCGGCGGGCAGGATCGTGAACTTCTTGATCGTCTCCACGCGCGCGAGGGAGTCGTTGGCCGCGTCAACCCCGCGCTGCACCTCGTCGATCACCGCCTGCTCGGAGGAGAGGGACGCGAACGAGGCGTCCGCGATGCCGTGCTGCTGCGCGAACCCCGGAGCGATGTCCGGGTCGAGGGTGATCAGGGCGACGTTGTAGGGCCGTCCGTCGCCGATCGCGACCGCCTGGCCGATCAGCGGGCTCGAGGCCTTCACCTTCGCCTCGATGTTCGCCGGCGACATGTTCTTGCCGCTGGCGTTGATGATCAGCTCCTTCTTGCGGTCGACGATCTTGAGGTAGCCGTCCTCGTCGAGCTCCCCGATGTCGCCCGTGTGCAGCCAGCCGTCCGAGTCGATCGTCTCCGCCGTCTGCTCCGGCGCGTTCCGGTAGCCCTTCATGATCACCGGGCCGCGGATCAGCACCTCGCCGTCGCCGCCGAGCTTGATCTCGATGCCCGGGGCCGCCGGGCCGACCGTGCCGATCTTCACTCGGTCCGGCGGGTTGCAGGTGCCGGCGCCGCAGGTCTCCGACATGCCCCACAGCTCGGCCAGGGGCAGCCCCAGCGCATGGAAGAACTCGATCACCTCGCGGGGCGTGGGCGCAGCCCCGACGTTCAGCGACATCAGCTCATCGAGCCCCAGCGCCGCGCGGATCTTGGACCCCACCAGCCCGTCCGCCTTCGCGTACTCCTGCGCCAGCTCCGCGGAGACCTCCTCCCCCGCCTGCTCGGCCCGCACCTTGCGCAGCCCGACGTCGATGGCCCACTTGGTGGCCTGCTTGCGCTCCGGGTCCTGCTCAGCCTCCACCCCCGCCTCGAGCGCGGCCTTCAGCTTCTCCCAGATGCGCGGCACGGCGAAGAACCAGGTGGGACGCACCTCCGGCAGGTAGCCGACCACCTCGCGCGGGTTGGGGCAGCAGGTCACGGTGAAGCCGAGCACGAGCGGCAGGTAGTGGCTGCAGTTGCGCTCGGCGATGTGCGCCATCGGCAGGTACGAGACCACGCGCCCGTCGTTGGGGAACGGGATCAGCTTGTCGAACGAGCGCACCGCCTGCACCAGGTTGTCGTGCGTCAGCTGCACGCCCTTCGGCGGCCCGGTGGTGCCGGAGGTGTAGATCAGCGTGAGCACGTCGTCCTGCTTCACGGCGCGCCAGGACGACTCGAAGTCGAAGCCGTCGTCGCCCATCTCCAGGACCTCGTCGAGCGTCAGCGCGCCGTCCGGGGCGTCGCCGTCCACCACGATCACGTGCTTCAGCGAGCCGCACGCCTTCTTCACGGCCAGGATGCGGTCGAGGAACGACTGCTCGGTGACGATGATCGGGCACGCCGCGTCGCCGACCAGGAACTCGATCTGCTCGGGCGAGTAGGTGTTGTAGACCGAGAAGGGCGTGGCGCCGACGTGCATCGCCGCGGTGTCGGCGAAGTGGAACTCGGGCCGGTTGGTGAGCATCACGCCGAGCGTGTCGCCGCGCCGCAGGCCGAGGGACACGAAGCCCTCGCTCAGGGCTCGCACCTTGCGCGCGTAGTCAGCCCAGCTGTACTCCGTGCCGCCGTCCTTGGTCCGCAGGGCGACCCGGTCCGGGTACGCCGACGAGGTCATCTGGAACGCCTCGCAGAGCGTGTTGGCGGCTAGCGCGGGCGGCTGGTCCGCCCGCTCTCTGACTTCGGTCGTGGCCATCCCTACTCCCTCCTCCGAACTGCGCGGACTATCGCAGTTTCCTAGAACCCGCCGCCGTTGATGCGCCCGATGTCGTTCGAGAGGCCGATCACGAACAGGGCGATCACGAGCATGAAGCCGATCACCCCCGCCCGCTCCATCACGCTGTAGGGCACGGGCCGGCGCCGGAACAGCTCGACCACCGCCCAGAAGATGTGGCCGCCGTCGAGCGGGAGGAACGGGAACAGGTTCACGATCGCAAGCGACAGCGAGACGATCGCGAGCAGGTGCACGGCAAGCGCCGGATCGGTGCCGACCGTCTGGTGAGCCACGTCGCTCACCCCCACCACGCCCGTGATCTGCTTGCGCTGCTGGGAGTTGATGATCCTCGCCGGCAGGCTCACCGTCTGCTTCGTGACCCACCAGAAGTCGTCGACGCTCGCGCGCAACGCCCTACCCGGCGGGTACACCTTGTGCGTCGTCGCGTAGGTGAAGCCCACGAGCATGCGCTTGGAGACCGGGTCGTACTCCGGCTTGACCGTGGCGTGGATCAGCTTGCCGTCGCGCTTGATGACGAGCTGCGCAGGCTGTGTGGACCGGCAGCCGGCCGTCGGCGGCGTGACGGCGCAGCGGTGCGAGGCGATCACCTTGGAGAGCTGGGTGGCATCGCCCGTCTTGCCGTCCACGGACACCAGCTCGTCGCCGGAGCGGACCACCCCCTGGGCCGGGAAGTCGCTCTTGATCGAGCCGACCTTCGTCCCGTCCTGCGCCGGGGCGCCGACCATGCCGTAGAAGACGAACAGCACCACGAAGGCGATCACGAGGTTCACGAACGGGCCGGCGGCGATCACCACGATGCGCTTCCAGACCGGCTGGGAGTAGTAGGCCCGGGTGCGGACCTCGTCGGGGAGGTCCTCCGCTGGGCTCATCCCGCTGATCTTCACGTAGCCGCCGAGCGGCAGCGACCCGATCGCGTACTCGGTCTCGCCGATCTTCTTCTTCAGGAGCAGCGGCGGGAAGAAGAGCGAGAAGCGCTCCACGCGCATGCCGACGGCCTTCGCGGCGGTGAAGTGGCCGAGCTCGTGAAAGATGATCAGCGCCATGAAGCCGCCGAAGACGAGCACCCAGCTCAGCACCGTCATGCCCGCACCCCCTCCTCCACGAGCTCACGGGCACGGGCGCGCGTAGCGGCGTCGGCCCGGTAGAGATCGGAGAAGTGGCGCACCGGCTCTGCCGGCAGCTCGTCGAGGGCGCGCTCGATCACCTCGGCGATCCCGAGGAACGACAGCTCGCCGTCGAGGAAGGCCTCCACCGCCACCTCGTTCGCCGCGTTCAGCACGCAGGGAGCGGTGCCTCCGGCGACGGCCGCCTCGCGCGCCAGGCGCAGGCAGGGGAACGCGTCGACGTCGGGCGGCTGGAAGGTCAGCTGGCCCAGCTCGGCCAGGTCGAGCGGCCTCACGGGCACGTCGGCGCGCTCCGGGTAGTGCAGGGCGAACGAGATCGGCACGCGCATGTCCGGGTAGCCCAGGTGCGCCAGCGACGCGCCGTCGTTCAGGTGCACGAGCGCGTGGATGATCGACTGCGGGTGCACCACCACGTCGATGCGGTCGTAGTCGATGCCGAACAGGTGCCGCGCCTCGATCAGCTCCAGGCCCTTGTTCATCAGCGTGGCGGAGTCGATCGTGATCTTGCCGCCCATGTCCCAGGTGGGGTGCGCCAGCGCCTCCTCGACGGTGACCCCAGCCAGCTCCGCCGTGCTGCGACCGCGGAAGGGGCCGCCCGAGGCGGTGAGCACCAGGCGATCGATCGTGCCCGGGCTCTCAGACGAGATCAGCTGGAAGAGGGCGGAGTGCTCGGAGTCGACCGGGATGATGCGCGCGCCGGTGGCCTCGGCCAGCGCGGTCACCAGCTCGCCGCCCACCACCAGGCTCTCCTTGTTGGCCAGGGCGAGGTCGATGCCCTCGCCGAGCGCCGCGATCGTGGGGCCGAGACCGGCCGAGCCCATCAGGCCGTTCAGCACGAGGTCGCAGTCGGTGTCGGTGATCAGCTCGATCAGCCCCTCGGCGCCCGCCAGCACGTCGCCGTCGGTCCACAGCTCCGATGCCCTCGCCGCGCTTGACTCGTCCGCCAGCGCGATGCGCGTCACGCCGTAGCGGCGAGCCTGCTCGATGAGTGGCTCCACGCGGGTCGCGGCGGCCAGCCCGACCACCTCGAGCTCGGAGCTGCGCTCCACCACGTCGAGGGCCTGCGTGCCGATTGACCCGGTCGAGCCGAGGATGATCACCCGTCGCACGCATCAGAGTCTAGGCGCGGCCCGGCCGCCTCCCGGGGCCTGGAGCGGGATCGCCGCACGGAGGTAGGGCTCGCGGTCAGCCGGGCTCGAGGCCTCCACCCGCATACGGATAGCCGCACCTCGACTGGCTGCCCAGCCAGGCCCGGTTACGATCCGCGCGTGCGCTTCGGCATCTTCTACGAGCACCAGCTGCCGCGGCCGTGGGACGACGGAGCCGAGCACCGCCTGCTGAAGGACGCCCTCGAGCAGGTCGAGATCGCCGATCGCGTCGGGTTCGACTACGTCTGGGAGGTCGAGCACCACTTCCTCGAGGAGTACAGCCACAGCTCGGCCCCGGAGGTGTTCCTCGCAGCGGCGTCGCAGCGGACCAAGCGCATACGGCTGGGCCACGGCATCGTGCAGATCCCGCCGCAGGTGAACCATCCCGCCCGGGTGGCGGAGCGGGTCGCCACGCTCGACCTGATCTGCGACGGCCGGCTCGAGTTCGGCACCGGCGAGTCGAGCTCGGCCGCCGAGCTGGGCGGCTTCCTCGTGGATCGCGAGCAGAAGCGGGAGATGTGGGACGACGCCCTCGACGCGATCACCCGCATGTTCGTCGAGGAGCCGTTCGCCGGCTGGAACTCCGAGCACTTCCGCATGCCGCCGCGCAACGTGGTGCCGAAGCCGTTCCAGAAGCCGCACCCGCCGCTGTGGGTGGCATGCAGCCGGCGCGAGACGATCCACCTGGCGGCTCGCAAGGGCATCGGGGCGCTGTCGTTCTCGTTCGTCGAGCCCGAGGACGCGGGCAGATGGGTGAAGGAGTACTACGAGCTGATCGAGTCGGATGAGTGCGTGCCCGCCGGCTTCGCCGTGAACCCGAACGTGACGGTCGTGCTCCCGATGATGTGCCACGAGGACGAGGAGCAGGCGATCCAGCGCGGGGCCGACGGCGGCAACTTCTTCGGCTACTCGCTCGTCCACTACTACGGCGTCTCGCCGCACGCCCCCGGCGTGACGAACATCTGGAACGAGTTCCTCGAGCACCGCGACGAGACCGGCTTCTCCGCCAAGGCGATCAGCGCCGACCAGCTGCCGCTGGGCGTGCGGCTGCTGCAGGAGGGCGTGGGCTCGCTGCGGGGCGCGGTGGGCACCCCGGACCAGATCGCCGAGCTGTGCCGCCGCTACGAGGCCCAGGGCGTGGATCAGATCGTGTTCGTGCTGCAGGCCGGGAACAACCGCCACGAGGACATCTGCCACAGCCTCGAGCTGTTCGGCGACAAGGTGCTGCCGGAGTTCGCCGCGCGGGCCGACGAGCGCGAGCGGGCCAAGCTGGAACGGCTCGGACCGGCGATGGAGCGGGCGCTGGCGCGCCGCCAGCCCGCGCGGCAGGCCCCGCCCGGCGTCCACATCGACGAGCCCGCGGAGCTGTTGCGCGAGCGGCGCCGCAGCGCTCGGCTCGACCTGGGCAAGCTGCCCGCGCAGGCGGTCGAGGAGGCGCACGAAGCCCTTCGGCGCGGCGGCCGGGCGGCCCTCTCCAAGCTCGTCCGCGGCCGCTCGGACGCGGAGCTCGAGAAGCGCTTCGGCACGAGCTTCGCCCAGAAGGCGATCTTCGGCGCGATGGCGCGGGCCTACCAGCCCGAGGTCAGCCCGGGCTTCAAGGGCGACATCGTCTACGAGCTGAAGCACGTGACGGACGGCGTGCGGCCACCGGACCACTGGACGCTGCACGTGGAGGACGGCCGGGCCAGCGCCGAGCAGCGCGACGGCAGCGCTCCCGTCCTTCGCATCCGCATGGCGTTGCCCGACTTCGCCCGCGTGGCGGCCGGCGAGCTGCACCCGGCTCTGGCGACGATGGACGGGCGCATCGACATGGAGGGCGACCTTGCCGTGGCCGCCCGGCTGGGCGAGATGTTCGGCGCCCCCTCGCCGTACTAGCTAGAGGGCGCCCTCGGCCTTCTCGAAGTCGTCCGCGCCCATCACGAGCCGGCCGCGGGTGCCGTACAGGAAGTCGATGTTCACGCCCGACGCCGCGACCTTGCGGGTCACGGCCGCGAGCCCGCCCGGCCTGTCCTCGGTGTCGACGACCAGCACGTCGCGCTCCTCCTGTATCTGGAGGCCGAGGCTCTCCACGATCTGGCGCGCCCCGCGGTGGTCCTCCACCAGCAGGTGGATCACCCCGTTCCCCTCGCACGAGTAGCCCGAGACACCCTCGATGTTGATCCCCGCCCGCCCGATCGCCTCGGTCAGCTCAGCAAGCGTCCCAGGACGGTCGGGGGCGACGACTGTGAGGTCTTTGAGCATTTGCGGAAGCAGCCTACCGGGCGCTCAAGGCCGGGTGTCGGGTCGCCGGGTGCGGGTGCAGGACAGGCCTGGGCCCCGTCGTTTCCGACACCCGAGACCCGCGACCCGACGACCTCACGTCAAGCGCGATCACCACGTAATACGCAGTCACAACCGTGAAAAACAACGCATCCAACCGATCCAGCGCCCCGCCATGCGCCCCGAAGACGCGGCCGCTGTCCTTCACGTCGAGGTCCCTCTTGATGAATGACTCGAAGAGGTCGCCCACTGGCGCCGCCAGCGCCACCGAGAAGCCGATGATCAGCGCGCGGGTGCCGGGCATGAACTGCTGGTAGGCGACCTGGAAGCCCCAGAACGCGATCGTGCCGCCGATGATCCCCGCGATCAGCCCCTCCACCGTCTTGTTCGGCGAGATCCGAGGCGCCAGCGGCCGGCGACCCCAGGCGCGCCCGCCGAAGTAGGCGAAGGTGTCGCCCACGAAGGTGCCGATCAGCACGTCGAGCAGCAGCGCCCCGCCGTGCGGGAGCTCCCGCAGGAGCACGCCGTGCGCCAGCGCGAACCCGATCCAGACGATCCCCAGGATCGTCACAGCGATCCCCCACGACACGTTCTCGCGCCGCCGCCGCGCGAGCGCGAGCAGGAACGCCGCCGGGATCGAGGCCACCAGGATCAGGACCATCTGGAACTGGCCGCCGTACTGGGCGGCCAGGAGGAGCCCGATCAGCGCCAGGTAGCCGGCCAGGCTGACGGGCCTGGCGCGCGCGGTCAGCCGGTAGAGCTCCGCCATCGAGACCATCCCCACGATCAAGAGCCCGAGCGTGAACACCAGCCCGCCGTAGGCGACGATCACCGCCGCGAACGCCACCGCCGGTATCGCCGCGAGCACGCGCGCCCCGACGTCCGAGCGCTGCCGGCGGCGCCGCCGCGGTGGCGGCCGCCGGCGCTGCGCCGGCCGGCGGGACCGTGACGCCATCCCTACCGCGCCCCGAAGCGGCGCTGGCGCGACTCGAACTCCTCGAGCGCCGCCTCCAGGTCCGCCATGTCGAAGTCGGGCCAGAGCACCTCCGAGAACACGAGCTCCGAGTAGGCCGACTGCCAGAGCAGGAAGTTCGACAGGCGGATCTCGCCGCTGGTGCGGATCACGAGATCGGGATCCGACATGTCGGTCGCGTACAAGAGGCGCGCGAACTCCTCCTCGCCGCCGCCGTTGTAGCGCTCGGCGGCATCGAGGATCTCGGCCCGGCCGCCGTAGTTGAACGCCACGAACAGCGTCATGCGCTCGTTGCCGCCGGTGGTCTCCTCGGCCCAGGCCATCTGACGGCGAAGCTCGTCTGAGACGCCCTCGAGGCGCCCGAGGAAACGCATCCGCACGCCCTCCTCGTCGAGCTCGGGCGTCTCCTGCTCGATCATCTCCGCGAACAGCGCCATCAGCCCCTGCACCTCAGGGTCGGGCCGGGTCCAGTTCTCGGTGGAGAACGTGTACGCCGTCAGCTCCTCGATGCCGAGCTTCACCGAGTTCTGAACGGTGCGCTTCAGCGCGCGGGCGCCCTCGCGGTGCCCTTCGAGAACGTCAAGGCCGCGCTGTCCGGCCCAGCGACCGTTGCCGTCCATGATGATGGCGACGTGTCGCGCGGGCATAGGCCCCGGGCTCAGACCTCGAGGATCTCTTCTTCCTTGCCGGCGAGGAAGCTGTCGATCTCCGCTATCTGAGCGTCGGTGAGCTTCTGGAGCTCGGTCTCGGCGCGATGCTCCTCGTCGGCGCCGACGTCGCCCTCCTTCTTCAGCTCACGCAGGTCGTGGATCACGTCGCGGCGGACGTTGCGGACCGCCACGCGGCCCTGCTCGGCGATGCCGTGCACCACCTTCACGAGCTCCTTGCGGCGCTCCTCCGTGAGCTCCGGAATCGTCAGCCGGATGACGCTGCCGTCGTTCGAGGGAGTCAGCCCGACATCGGACTCCATGATCGATTTCTCGATCGCCTTGATGGAGGACTTGTCGTAGGGCGTGACCGTGAGCAGGCGGGCCTCGCTCGCCGAGATGTTGGCGAGCTGGCGCAGCGGGGTGCGCGCGCCGTAGTAGTCCACCTCGATCCGGTCCAGCAGGTGCGGCGACGCGCGCCCGGTGCGCACGGTCGCGAACTCGGTGCGCGTGGCCTCGACCGACTTCTGCATGCGCTCGCCCGCGTCCGCCAGAAACTCGTCTACTAGCTCGCTCAAGTCGACACCACCGTCCCCACTCGCTCGCCGCACACTATCCGGTCGATGTTGCGCTCGTCATCGACGTTGAAGACGTAGATCGGGAGGTTGTTGTCCATGCAGAGCGACAGCGCCGTCGAGTCCATGACCTGCAGCCGGCGCTCGATCGCCTCGTGGTGGGTGATGTGCGGGATGAAGGTCGCGTCCGGGTTCGTGCGCGGGTCGGCGTCGTAGACGCCCTCCACGTTGTTCTTGGCCATCAGGATCGCCTCGGCGTGGATCTCCAGGGCTCGCAGGGCCGCGGCGGTGTCCGTCGTGAAGAACGGGTTGCCCGTGCCCGCGGCGAAGATCACGATCCGGTTCTTCTCGAGGTGACGAATCGCGCGCCGGCGGATGTAGGGCTCGGCTACCTCCGAGATCGTGATCGCCGACTGGACCCGCGTGTGCGCGCCCCGCTTCTCGAGCGCGTCCTGCATCGCGAGTGCGTTCAGGACGGTGGCCAGCATGCCCATGTAGTCGCCGGTCGCCCGGTCCATCCCCTGCGCGGCGCCCTTCAGCCCGCGGTAGATGTTGCCGCCGCCCACCACGATCGCGACCTCCACCCCGCGGTCGGCCACGTGCTTGATCTCGTCGGCAATTGCGCCGATCCGGTCTGGGTCGGCGCCGTACTCGTGGTCGCCGAGCAGCGACTCGCCGGAGAGCTTCAGAAGGATGCGGCGGAAGGCGGGTTTGCCGTCTTCCACGGGGCCGCTATTCCTCCCCCACCACGTAGCGCGTGAAGCGCCGGATCACGATGTTCTCGCCGGTCTTGCTCGCGAGCTCCTGGCGCAGCTGCTCGATCGTCTTGCCGTCGTGCTTGTCCTTGTTGACGTGCTCCTGGGCGAGCAGCACGACCTCCTCGTACCACTTGCGCAGCCGCCCCTCGACGATCTTCGGTCGCGCCTGCTCGGGCTTGTCTGCCGCCTGCTCCTCGTAGATGCGGATCTCGGCGGCCCTGGCCTCCTCGGACACCTCGTCCTCGGAGACGTACAACGGCGCCGTGGCGGCGATGTGCAGAGCCACGTCGCGCACGAACTCCTGGAAGTCGTCGTTGCGCGCCACGAAGTCGGTCTCGGAGTTCACCTCCACCAGCACGCCGATCTTGCCGGTCGAGTGGATGTAGCTGCCCACCGCGCCCTCGGAGGCGGCGCGATCGCTGCGCTTGGCCGCCTGCGCCTGGCCCTTCACGCGCAGGATCTCGATGGCCTTGTCCACGTCGCCGCTGGCCTCCTGGAGGGCGGCCTTGCAATCCATCATCCCCGCGCCGGTGCGGTCGCGAAGTGCCTTGACGTCCGCGGCGCGGATCTCACCCTCGCTCACTGGCTGACCTCCTCCGCCGCCGGCTCGGGCTGCTCGGCAGCCACCTCAGGCTGTTCGGCGGCGGGCTCAGGCTGCTCCGGAGCCGCCTCCGGCTCGGCGGCCGCTTCTGGCTGCTCCGGCGCCGCAGGCTCCGCGGCCGCTTCGGGCTGCTCGGCGGGTGCCTCCGGCTGCTCAGCTGCCGGCTCGGGCTCGCGGCTGCGGGCTCGGGCGCCGCCGGGGGCGGCTCGGGCGGGGCCTGCGGCTCCGCCTGCTGGGGCGCCGGCGGCTGCTGGGGCGGTGTTGCGGGAGCGCCCTCCGCCGCCTGGGCGGCCTGTGCCGCCTGAGCGGCCGCCGCGGCCTGGGCCGCCGCTGCCTCCGCGGCCAGCCGCTGCTCCTCGGCCTCGCGCCGCGCACGCTCCTCCGCCTCGCGCTTGGCGCGCTCCTCGGCCTCGCGCCGCTCCTGCTCCTCGCGCTCGCGGCGTGCGGCCTCCTCCTCGGCACGGAACTGGGCGGCCCGCTCGGCCGCGACGTCGCCGATCGCGTCCACGATCACCTTGCAGGACCGGATCGCGTCGTCGTTGCCCGGGATCGGATAGCTCACCGGGTCGGGGTCCACGTTCGTGTCCACCAGTCCGATGATCGGGATCCGCAGGCGCCGGGCCTCGGCCACCGCGATCGCCTCGGTCTTGAGGTCCACCACGAACACCGCGTCGGGCGTGCGCTGCATGTTGCGCACGCCGCCGAGGTTGATCTCGAGCTTCTCGCGCTCCTTGATGGCCGCGATCCGCTCACGCGTGGGCAGCAGCTCGAGCGTTCCGTCCTCGGTCCACTCGGTGAGCTGGTGCAGGCGCCTGATGCGCTTGTTCAGCGTCTGGAAGTTGGTCAGCAGGCCGCCCAGCCAGCGCTGGTTCACGTAGGGCATGCCGGCGTTCGTCGCGGCATCTCGCACCGCGTCCCTCGCCTGCTTCTTGGTGCCCACGAACAGCACCGTGCCGCCCCGGCTCGTGATCTCGGCCGTGAACTCCTGGGCCTTCGCCAAGAGCTTCTCGGTCTGCTGTAGATCGATGATGTGGATCCCGCCGCGCTCGCCGAAGATGAAGCGGCGCATCTTTGGGTTCCACCTTCGCGTCTGATGGCCGAAATGGACACCGGCCACCAGCAGCTCTTTGATTCCTACCTGAGCCACGTGTTACTCCCTTGAGTTGGTTGCTGCACAGCAGCCCGTCAGTCGCGACACGGACCCGGTTATGCCGGGCAGGGCGTGGTTGAGCTGGCGGGGTTAGTTGGATAGCCAGCGGCGAAGGATAGAGCGGCGGGGTGTGGGGTGTCGGGTGTCGGGTGTGCGGAAGAGGCCTGTGGCTCCGTCGTTTCCGACACCCGAGACCCGCGACCTGCACCCGAGATCTCGTCCCAGAAAGAAGACGAGGCGGTCCGAAGACCGCCCCGCTCCGTTCTATGTTCAGTCTCCGTCTGGCCCTTCGGAGACTGGCTCCCACCGAGCTACGTCGAGCGTGCGACGCAGGTCAGCGGGTAGTTTGGACTCGCAGCCGAGTTTTGCCCCAGTGACCGGATGACGAAACCTCAGGGACGCAGAATGCAGAAATTGGCGCGTTAGTCCAAGTCTTGCGCCGCTCGCGCCGCCTCCGTACTGGACGTCACCGCAGACTGGGTGGCCGATTGCAGCCATGTGAGCGCGGATCTGATGGGTCCGGCCGGTCTCCAATCGCACCCTGAGAAGCGTGGTGCGAGGGAGGGCCTCCGCGGTCTCGAAGTGGGTGCGCGCCTCGCGCGGGGAGTCGGTGCGAATGGACATGCGCTTGCGCTCGACCCGGTCGCGGCCCACCGGGGCGTCGATGGTCCCGCTGGCCGCGGGCCTGCCCTCCACGAGCGCCAGGTACTCGCGCTCCAGCTCGCGCCGGCGGATCAGCTCCTGGAGGGCGCGGTGGACCGCGTCCGACTTGGCCACCACCAGCAGGCCCGAGGTGTCGCGGTCCAGGCGGTGGACGATCCCAGGCCGCAGCGGATCCCCTCCCGCTCCTCCTCGTGCCGCGAGCGCCTGGGACAGCGTGCCCGTGGCGTGGCCCGCGGCGGGGTGCACCACCACCCCCGCGGGCTTGTCCACCACGAGCAGGTAGTCGTCCTCGAACACGACCTCGTAGGGCACGCCCTCGCCTGCGCGCGGGATCGTCGGGGGCAGCCGGTGCCTCGATGCGTGCCTCCACGCGCTCGCCCGGGCTCAGCCGGTGGCGCTTCGGTCGCGCCCGCCCGTCGACGGTCACGAGCCCCGCAGTCGATCAGCCGCTGCGCCTTCGCACGCGACCCCACCGCCGCCTCGGCCGCCAGGCGAACGTCGAGACGCGCGTCGGCGTCCTCCGCTGCGGCGATGAAGGCGATCTGCTCCATCAGTCGCTCGTGGCGGCGCTCTCGATCACCCATAACAGACCGAGCACCCCGAGCACGATGCAGGTGTCCGCCACGTTGAACGCGGGCCAGAGGATCGGGTCGATGAAGTCGGTGACGGCCCCCTCGCGGGCGCGGTCGAGCAGGTTGCCGAGCGCTCCCCCGAGCAGCATCCCCACCGGCAGCCACAGGTACGCGGTGCGTGAGCGCATCACGAAGTAGACGACGATCGCGCCCAGCGCCACGCCGGTGAGCGCCGCCACGATGGCGCCGCCGCCCGCGAGCACCCCGAACGCCACGCCCTTGTTGTGCACGTTCGTGATGTCGAGCACCCCGCCGATCACGCGGCGGCTGTCGCCGAGCGGGATCGAGCTGCGCACGATCGCCTTGGTCAGCTGGTCGAGGGCGAGCACAGCGGCCGCTACGAGCAGGAGGCGCACCCAGCCGCGGCTCATGGCAGGCGCGCTTTCACGAGCGCGGAGCCGTCGCGCTCCGACAGGTACGAGGCCAATGCGACCTACCCCTGGATCAGGCGCACGACGATCCCACCCACGATGATGAGGACGAACACCGCCACCATCGGGCTGAGGTCGAGCGCGCCGCCGCCCAGGCGCAGCGCGGGAATGAAGCGACGGAACAGGTTGAGGAACGGGTCCGTGACCTCCCTGACGAACCCGAGCAGCGCGTCGAGCCAGCGGTAGTAGGGCATGCGCGGGATCCACGACATCAGGATGCGGATGAAGATCAGGACGATGTAGACGTCCAGCAGCGTGTTGACGTAGTGGGCCACGTTGTTGCGGGTCAGCGCGAGCGGCAGACGAGCAGCGCGCTCATCGGCGTCCCCCCTCCACCACAGCGGTCACGGCGTCGTGGAAGGCCGCCCGCAGGCCGGCCCGCTCGAGCGCCTCGAGGCCGCGCGCGGTCGATCCGCCCGGTGAGGTCACACGCCGTCGCAGCGCCGCCGTGTCGAGCTCGGCCTGGCGCAGCACCGCCGCCGTGCCCGCCATCGTCTCCACGGCCATATGGCCGGCGTCGGCGGGCTGGAGGCCGTGACGCACGCCGGCGTCCACCAGCGCCTCCACCACGAGCGCGAAGAAGGCGGGGCCGCAGCTCATCACGGCCATGGCGGGCTCGATCAGCGGCTCGTCGAGCTTCACCACCGGCCCCACGCGCTCGAACAGCTCCACGACCTCGCGCTCCGGTCCCTCCGCGGCACGGCTGCCCGGCGCGTAACAGGACACGCCGTGGCGGACCTCGGCGGGGATGCTCGGCAGGAACCGGTAGACGGGCAGGTCCGGGTAGGCGCGCTCCAGGGCCTCGAGCCGTGTGGCTCCCAGAATCGAGACGATCGCCTTCGCCTTGCCGGCGACCGAGCGCGCCACGTCCTCGAGCTGAGCCGGCTTGTGACAGAGCAGCAGCACGTCGGCGCGCTCCGCCACCTCGGCGTTGGTCGCGAGCGCCTCGCCGCCCAGTTCGGCCGCCAGCGCCTGGGCCTTCTCGGGCACGACGTCGGTGACGAGCGCGGGCTCGCCGAACCCCCGCGCGAGCGCGGAGGCCATGTTTCCTGCACCGATCAGCCCGATCTGCATGCGGCCCGAAGGATACGTGCGGCCAGACAGCCGCTACGACTGGTTGAAGAAGCCCTTCTCGATCAGCCGCGCGCGCTCCTCGGCTGAGACCTCGACGTTGCGAGGCGTGAGCAGGAAGACCTTGTCGGCTATCCGCTGCATCCCGCCATCGAGCGCGTACGTGAGGCCCGAGGCGAAGTCGATCAGGCGCTTGGAGAGGTCGGTGTCCGTGCTCTGAAGGTTGAGGATGACCGGGATCGAGTCCTTGAACTGGTCCGCGATCTGCTGGGCGTCGTTGAAGTTCTTGGGCACCACGAGGTGCACCTGGACGCCAGCCGCGGCCGCCGTTCTCGACCGGGCGCAGCACGCGTGTGCGGTTGCCGGTACGCGGCGGGGCGTCCTCTTCAGCGAAGATGTCGTCGATCTCGTCGCGGCGACGGCGCGAGGACAGCCTGCGGACGTTGGGCCGCTCCCGATAGCGGTCCTCGAGCTCGACCTCGGGCTCGACTTCCTCCTCGTAGTACGCGTCCTCGTCCTCGGCGAGACCGAAGTAGACCAGCGCGCGGTGCCAGGTGTCGCGGAGCGCCATTAGCGGGTGTTTCGCGTGTAGTAGCGGAAATCCTGCGATTTACAAGTTACACAGTTCCAAACCCACGTGAGGTATGTCAGCGGCTGACACAGCCAGCGAATTCTCCCTGGAAAGCGCCAAGACAGCGCTCTACGGCGACGTTCTCGGCGAGGGGAGCCCCATCGTGCTCCTGCACGGGCTGACCGCCACGCGGCGCTACGTGGTGATGGGATCGCGCCAGCTCCCGAAGCGCGGCTACCGGCTGATCGGCTACGACGCCCGCGGCCACGGGGAGTCTGACCCGGCGCCGGAGCGGAGCGCGTACGAGTACGCGGACCTGGCCGGGGACCTGGCCGCCGTGCTCGACCACCACGGGATCGAGCGGGCGGCGGTGGCCGGTGCGTCGATGGGAGCCCACACCGGGCTCGCGTTCGCGCTGGCGCACCCCGAGCGCGTGTCGGCCCTGGTGACGATCACGCCGGCCTACGACGGGACCGACCGCGAGGGGGAGTTCGAGGGCTGGGACGCGCTCGCCGACGGAATGGAGCGCGGCGGCGTGGAGGGATTCATGCAGGCCTGGCAGCCCAACGTGGATGAGCGCTGGCTCGAGACGGCCACGCTGGTCACGCGCCAGCGGCTGAGCCGCCATCTACACCCCCAGGCCGTGGCAGACGCGCTGCGCGTGGTCCCGCGCTCGCGTCCGTTCGAGTCGCTCGACCAGCTCGAGTCGCTCGACGTGCCCGTGCTGGTGGTCGCGAGCCGGGACGAGTCCGATCCCGGCCACCCGTTCCAGGTCGCCGAGGAGTACGTGCGCAGGCTGCCCCGGGCCGAGCTGGTCGTGGAGGAGGCCGGCAAGTCGCCGCTCGCCTGGCAGGGCGGGCAGCTCTCGAACGCGATCGCCGACTTCCTGGCCCGCTACTCGTAGAGCACGCTGCCGAGGCGCACGATGGTCGCGCCCTCCTGGACTGCCACCTCGTAGTCCTGGCTCGTGCCCATCGAGAGCCGCGCGAGGCCATGCTCGGCGGCCAGCTCGGCCAGCCGCGCGAAGTGGCGGCGGTTGTCCTCGGGCCGGTTCACGAACGGGGGCATGCACATCAGCCCGGTCACCGGCACGGGACAGGCCTCGATGTAGTGCGCCAGATCCCCGGGGTCGATGCCTGCCTTCGTCTCCTCGCCCGCCACGTTCACCTCGATCAGCGTCTCGCCGACCGGGTAGCGCTCCAGCTGGCGCAGGGCGGACTCGGAGGCGAGCGAGTGGATCAGGCGCACGTTCGGCGCGACGTCCTTGACCTTGCGGCTCTGCAGCGCGCCGATGAAGTCCCAGGTGAAGTCGCCGGCGTGGCGCTCGCGCTTGGCGAGCAGCTCCTGGGCGCGGTTCTCCCCCACCAGCGTGATTCCGCCCTCGGCCAGCGCCGGCAGCTCGTCCGCCGCCACGTACTTCACGGCGGCCAGCACCTCCACCTCGAGCGGGTCGCGCCCCGCGGCGGCGATCCTGTCGCGGATCCGGTCCAGGTTGTCGCGGATCGACTCCGGCCTGAGGTTCGTGAACTCGCGCGTCACGGTCGCCACACCAGCCCCGCCTGGCGCCCGGTCACGCCGTCGTCGCGGCGGTGGGAGAAGAACAGATCGGCCCTGCAGCTCGTGCAGAGGGGGAAGCTGTCGATGCGGGTCACCCCGCCGGCGGTGAGCCGCTGGAGGGCCAGCTGGCGGAGCGACAGCTGCCTGCCGGTCGCCGCGCCCGCCGCGCCGCCGAACGCCTCCAGCACCTCGGGGCCGACCTCGTAGCAGCAGGCCTCGATGCTCGGGCCGAGCACCGCCGCGGGCGGCTCGGGGAACAGCTCCAGGCCGCGCTCGACGATGCCGGCGGCGAGGCCCTTCCAGCCGCAGTGGAGCATCGCGACGCGGTCCGGCGAGACCAGCGCGAGCGGGAGGCAGTCGGCCGCGAGAACCAGCAGCGCGACGCCGCGCGCCGTGGTGGTGTGGCCATCGACCTTCGCCAGCTCGGCCCCGGCGTTGGCGTAGCCGCCCTGCGGCGGGGCCCCCTCCCACTCCTTGATCTCGGTGCCGTGGACCTGCCAGCCCATGGCCACGCTCGCGGGGTCGAGCTCGAGGCCGGCGGCCAGCCGGCGGCGGTTCTCCGCGACCTTGGCCTGGTCGTCGTCGGTGAGGATCCCCAGGTTGAGCGAGTCGTACGGGCCCTCGCTGACGCCTCCCGCGCGGGTCGAGAACGCCACGTGGGCCCCGTCGATCGCGACCCGGATCACGTCGCCTCCCCGCGGGCCAGCGCCAACGCCAGCGCCAGCTCGTCATCACGGCCCGAGACTTCGCCGTCCAGCTTGCGTCTCAGCGTCTCCTCCGAGCGCGCGGCCGAGCTGTGGCGACTCGGGGATGCCCGCCGCGAGCAGGTCCTCTCCCGTGATCTCGAGCCGCACGCCGCGCAGGTCTGCCACGTAGCGCAGCACCGGGTCCGCCGGCGAGCCGTTCGCCAGCGCCAGCGCGAGCGCCTCGCTGGGCTCGCAGCTGAGCAGCGCGTGCACCGCCGAGGGCACCAGCTCCTCGCGCAGGGTCGAGGCCAGCTGCGGGCCCTTCGCGGCGGCGCGCAGCACCGCGTCGGTCGCCGGGCGGCCGAGGTGGAGGTCCTCGACCCAGGGGGCGAGCGCCTCGGGGTTGGAGCTGACCAGCGCCGCCAGGCCCGCGAGCACGCGGTCTGCGCCCGTCTCCGCACAGGCCAGCTGCGCGGAGGCCACCAGCTCGGGGTCGGCCTCCAGCTCGGGGTCGAGCGCGCGGTCGAGCGAGAGCTCGTGCATGCGAGCCACGGCGTCCGGCGCGCCCTCCTCGCGCAGCAGGTCGAGCAGCTCGTCGCGCACGCGCGGGCCCGACACCGTCGAGAAGCCCGCGCCCGCCGCCGCCTCGCGGGCGAGGCGCTCGGTCTGCTCGTCCATGCGGAAGCCGAAGCGCGCCTCGTAGCGCAGCGCCCGCAGGAGACGGGTGGGATCGTCGAGGAAGCTGCGCCCGTGCAGCACGCTGATCACGCCCTGCTCCAGGTGCGCGCGGCCGTCGTAGGGGTCGTGCAGCACGCCGATGTCGTCGCCGCTCAAGCCGAGCGCCATCGCGTTGATGGTGAAGTCGCGCCTGCCGAGGTCCTCGGCGAGCCTGGCCTGCTGCACCTCGGGCAGCGCGCCCGGCTCCACGTAGTGCTCCCTGCGGGTGGTGGCCAGGTCGAGGCTCAGGTCGCCGGCGGTGACCGTGGCGGTGCCGAAGCGCTCGTGCTCCACCAGCTCACCGCCGAGCCGCTGGGCCAGCTCGCGCCCGGCCGCGCGGGCGTCACCCTCGACCGCCACGTCAAGGTCCACCACCCGGCCCGCCAGCAGCAGGTCGCGAACGGCCCCGCCCACGAGGTACGCGGGCGCCAGCCCCTCGAGGGCCGGCAGCAGCCGGTCCATCCCCGGGATGTCGCGCACACGCTCGGCGAGATCGCTTGTCCTCGTCACGACAGTCACTCTAAGGTCCGCGCCAGCATGAGGATCGATCGGCTGAGCTGGTTGAAGCCGCGCTACGCCGTCAGCGGGGGCGCGCTGTGGGAGGGCCGCCGCTTCCGCGAGCAGCTGAGCGCCGACGACGGCGGCCGCCGGCTCGAGTTCAGGCCGGACGGCCGCAAGCGCTTCGTGCTGCTGGTGGACGGGCAGCAGACCGCCTCCGCCGCGCGCGCCGGCCGCGAGTGGATCGTGAAGGCGGACAACGCCACCTACGCGCTGCGGCGCCAGTCGCGCTGGCGCTCCACGCTCGAGGTTGTACGGCGCGACCAGCCGCTCGGCGTGGTGCGCCATCGTCCGAGCACCGAGAGGAGGAGCGGTGTCGATCGAGCTTCCCGACGACGTGCCCGCGCTCACCCAGACGTTCATCGGCTTCGTGTTCCTCACGCTCCGCAGCCGCGCCGCGGCCAGCTCGGGCGCCGCCGGCAGCGTGGCCGCCACGAGTACCTAGAGCCGCACCGGGATCCCGGCGTCGCGCATGCGCTCCTTCGCCTCGCGGACGCTGTACTGGCCGTAGTGGAAGATCGAGGCGCAGAGCACCGCGTCGGCGCCTCCCTCCTGCACCGCCTCGACCAGATGGTCCGGCTTGCCGGCCCCGCCGCTCGCGATCACCGGCACCTCCACCGCGTCCGACGCCGCCCGGGTGAGGGCCAGCTCGTAGCCGTCCTCGGTGCCGTCGCGGTCCATGCTCGTCAGCAGGATCTCCCCCGCCCCCAGCTCCACGCCGCGGCGGATCCAGTCCACGGCGTCGAGGCCGGTGGGCATCCGGCCGCCGTTCACGAACACCTCCCAGCCGTGACGGTCCTCGCGCACGCGGGCGTCCACGGCGAGCACCACGCACTGGGCGCCGAAGACCTCGGCCAGCTCCGCGAGCAGCTCCGGGCGCTTGACCGCCGCCGAGTTCACCGCCACCTTGTCCGCACCCGCGTCGAGCACGGCCTGGGCGTCCTCCACCGAGCGCACGCCGCCGCCGATCGTGAACGGGATGAAGACGTCGTCGGCCGTCCGCCGCGCCAGCCCCACGATCGTGTCGCGCTGCTCGTGCGACGCCGTGATGTCGAGGAACACGAGCTCATCCGCGCCCTCCTCCTCGTAGCGCATGGCCAGCTCGACGGGATCCCCGGCGTCGCGGATGTTGATGAAGTTGGTGCCCTTGACGACGCGGCCTTTGTCGACGTCGAGGCAGGGTATGACGCGTTTCAGGAGCATTCGGTTGGAGGTTAGGGACCGGGTGTCGGGTGTCTGGGAAAGGTCTGCAGCTCTGTCGTTCCCGACACCCGAGACCCGACACCCGACACCTAGTCGGCCAACGCCGCCTGCCCCTCAGCCACAGTAAAACGCCGCTCGTACAGAGCCTTGCCCGAGACCACCCCGGCCAGGTTCACCAGGCGGAGCGCCTTCAGCGCGCTCAGGTCCTCCGCCTTGCTTATTCCGCCCGAGTAGAGGAAGCGGCCGCGTACCACGGCCGAGATGCGGCGCACCTCGTCGAGGTCGGGGCCCTCGAGGGTGCCGTCGCGGTCCACGTTCGTGTACATGAACTGCTTCACGCCGCGGCGCTGCAGGCGGGCGATCACGTCCTCGGGAAGCATCTGCGTGGCCTTGGTCCAGCCCGCCACGGACACGTGGCCCTCGCGCACGTCCACCGCGATCACGAGCCGGTGCTCCCAGGTCTCCAGCAGGGTGTCCACGAAGTCGGTGTCCGAGTAGGCGGCGGTGCCGACCACCACGCGCTCGGCGCCCGCCGCCAGCGCCTCGCGCACCGCCGGCAGGGACCGCAGGCCGCCGCCGTACTGCACGGCAACGCCCAGCTCGCGCGTGATCCGGCGCAGGTGCTCGAGGTTCACCGGGTGGCCCTCGCGGGCCCCGTCGAGGTCCACCACGTGCAGGAAGTTCGCGCCCGCCTCCACGAACGACGCGGCCGCGTCGAGCGGATCGTCCTGGTAGACGGTCTCCTTCGAGAAGTCCCCGCGCTGGAGGCGGACCGCCTTGCCACCGCGGATGTCGATCGCCGGGAGGAGGATCATGCGGCGCGGCTGAGGCCGCCGAGCCCGCAGATCGCGGTGAAGTTGCCGAGCAGCCGCAGGCCGGCGGGCCCCGACTTCTCGGGGTGGAACTGCACGCCGTAGACGGGCTCCCGCTCCACGGCGGTGGCGAACTCGGTGCCGTACTGGGCGGTGGCGAGGACGTCGCCCGGGGTCGGCCGGATGCGGGGCGAACGAGTGCACGTGGTAGAAGCCGCACGGGTCCGGCAGCCCCTGGCAGAGGCGCGACGCGCGCTTCCAAGCGATCGCGTTCCAGCCGATCTGCGGGACCTTCAGCCCCGGTGCGTCGAGCGGCCGCACCTCGCCCGCCAGCAGGCCCAGCCCCGTGGCCCCGCCGAGCTCGGTGCTGCGCTCGAACAACAGCTGCATGCCGAGGCAGATGCCGAGCATGGGCACCCCGAGGGTCAGCCGCTCCGCGATCAGCTCGTCCAACCCGAGCCGCCGGATCGACTCCATCGCCTTGGGGAACGCGCCCACGCCGGGCAGCACGATGCCGGCCGCGCCGCGGATCTCCTCGTGGTCGTTCGTCACCGTGGCCTGCGCGCCCACGTGCTCGAAGGCCTTCTCCACCGAGCGCAGGTTGCCCATCCCGTAGTCGAGGACCGCGACTCGCACGCCGCTCACAAGAGCCCCTTCGTGGACGGGATGCCCGGCGAGGACGGATCGAGCGCCACGGCCGCCCGCAGCGCGCGGGCGAACGCCTTGAAGCTCGCCTCCACCATGTGGTGCGCGTTCGTGCCGGCCTCCACCCGCACGTGGAGGGTGAGCTTCGCGCTGTTCGCCACCGCGCGGAAGAACTCCTCGGCCAGGTCTGAGTCGAAGCCGGCGATGGCCACGGGCGGAAGGTCCGCCTCGAACGAGGTGTAGGGCCGCCCGGAGATGTCGATCGCCGCGCTGGCGCGCGCCTCGTCCATGGGGATCGTGGCCTGCCCGAAGCGGACGATCCCGGCGCGATCGCCCAGCGCCTGGTCGAGCGCCTGTCCGAGCGCGATGCCCGTGTCCTCCACCGTGTGGTGCGGCCCGGTCTGGAGGTCGCCCTGCATCTGCACGTCGAGGTCGAGGCCGCCGTGGCGGGCCACGGCATCAAGGAGGTGGTCGAAGAAGCCGACCCCCGTCGAGCGCCTGCCCTGGCCGCTTCCGTCCAGGGACAGCGACAGGCGGACGTCCGTCTCGCCCGTGCGCCTCGAGATGTCTGCGGTGCGGGTCACGCGCGTCGCTCCATCGACTCGGCGTGCACCGGGAAGCCCTCGGCTCGCGCGAGCGTGGCGCCCGCCGGGGCGAGACGCCCGGCCGCGCCGGCCGGCAACGATACCCGAGCCATGCGGCGCCGGAAGGTCGCCGGGCCGAGCGCGCTCGCGAAGCGCGCGGCGCCACCCGTGGGAAGCACGTGGTTCGAGCCCGCCACGTAGTCGCCGAACGCCGTGCCGGCGTCGCCTCCCACGAACACGCAGCCGGCGCGCGTGACCGCGTCCGCCAGCACCTCCGCGTCCTCCCCCATCAGCTCGAGGTGCTCCGGGGCGATCTCCTCCGCCAGCGACAGCGCGTCCGCGATGTCCGCGGCCTCGACGATCGCCACCGGCTGCGTCCGCGTCCGCGAGCGCCTCCTCCACCGCATCGAGCAGCCGCCCGCTCGGGGAGATCAGCGCCACCAGGCCGTCGGGGCCGTGCTCGGCCTGCGCGAGCAGATCCAGCACGATCAGCTCCGGGTCGGCGTCGTCGCCGGCCACCACGAGCAGCTCGCTCGGGCCCGCCACGCCGTCGATCCCCACCAGGCCGGATACCTGGCGCTTCGCCTCCTGTACCCAGCGGTTCCCCGGCCCCACGATCACGTCCACGCGCGGCACGGACTCGGTGCCGTAGGCCAGCGCGGCGATCGCGTGCGCGCCGCCCATCCGGTAGACCTCGCTCACGCCGCAGAGGGCGCAGGCGGCGAGGATGGTCGGGTGCGGGCGGCCGTCCGGCCCCGGCGGCGCGCACACCGCCAGCTCGTCCACCCCGGCCGCGCCCGCGGTCACCGCGCACATCACGACGGTGGACGGATACGGGGCCCGGCCGCCAGGCACGTACGCCGCCGCGCGCCGCACCGGCAACTCGGCGATCTCGACCTGCTGGCCCTGGGGCAGCGACACCGCGAGCGGCTCGCGCAGCTGCGCCTCCGCCACCGCGCCGACGTTGGCGATCGCCACGCTGAGCGCCTCCACCACGCCGGGCGCGAGCGCGGCCAGGGCGGCCTCCAGCTCGGCGGCCGGCACGCGCAGCTCCTCGGCGGCCAGCTGCGTGCCGTCGAGGCGAGCGACCAACTCGAGCAGCGCGGCGTCGCCGCCCGCGCGCACCTCCGCGAGGATCGCCCGCACGTCGTCCTCCACCTCGGCCAGCGGGGGCGCGAGCGCGCGGATGTCCTCCGCGCGGGCGTCGGAGCCGAAGCGCGTGACGGTCATCGGGCCGCCTCCCGGATCCGTGCCACCAGCTCGTCGATCGCCTCCGCCTTCAGCTTGTGCGCCACCGGGTTCGCGATCAGCCGCGCCGTGCAGACGCAGATCTCCTCGCGCTCGGCGAGGTGGTTCTCGCGCAGCGTCGTGCCGGTGGCGGTGAGGTCCACGATCGCGTCCGCCAGGCCCGTGAGCGGAGCCAGCTCCACGGACCCCTTCACCTCCACGATCTCCGCCTGGCGGCCGGTGTCGGCGAAGTGCTCGCTCGCGATGCGCGGGTACTTGGTGGCGATCCGGACCGACGCCGAGCCGGCGCAGGGACTCCTCGAGCGCGTTGTCGCCGTCGCGCTCCGCGACGATCATGCGGCACTCCCCGTAGCCCAGGTCCACGAGCTCGTAGACCGCCCGTCCCGCCTGCTCGAGCAGCACGTCCTTGCCGGTGATGCCGATGTCCGCCGAGCCGTGCTCCACGTAGGTGGGCACGTCGCTCGGGCGCATCGTCACGAGACCGGCCTCGGGGAACACCAGGCGGCGGTCGTTCTCCCGCACCGGGCGGGTGTCGATGCCGATGCCGTCGAGCAGGTCGAGCGTGTCGTCGAAGAGGGCGCCGCGCGGCACGGCGATGGTCAGCCCGCCGTTCACGGACCCATCCTCTCCTCGGCGTTCTTGGCCACGTGCACACGGTGGATGTCGAGCGCCAGGCCGCAGGCGGGCAGCGGCCGGCCGAAGCGCCCGAGCAGGTCGTCGTAGCGGCCCCCGCCGCCGAGCGCGAAGCCCACCGCCGGGTCGTAGACCTCGAACACCGCGCCCGTGTAGTAGCCGAGCTCGCGCACCAGCCCCAGGTCGAAGATCACGCGGTCGGCCACCCCGCGCTCGGCCAGCAGCTCGTGGCAGGCGCGCAGGTTCTCCACCGCGGCGGACACGGGGCCGTCCCCGCCGCGCTCCAGCACCTCGGGGCCGCCGCGCAGGGTGGGCAGGGTGGTCGAGCAGCTCGCTGGCCGCGCGGCCGAGCGCGAGCATGTCCACGCGCGCCTCCACCTCCACCAGGTCGCGGCGTGAAAGCGCCTCGAGCAGCGGGAGCCGCTCCTCCTCCGGCACCTCCAGCTCGGCGAGCAGCGTGCGATAGAGCGAGCCGTCGCCCAGGCCCAGCCGGTGCCGGGTCAACCCGGCCTCCGAGAGGCCCTCGATCACCAGCGCCACCACCTCCGCGTCGCCGTGGGGCTCCGGCATCCCGATCAGCTCGAGCCCACCCTGGAGGAACTCGCGCGCCTGGCCGCTGCGCGCGTCCACCTCCCGGTAGGCGTGGGCGAAGTAGCAGAGCCGGATCGGCACGTCGGCCTCGGTGTAGCGCGTGGACACCACGCGGGCGATCGGGATCGTCATGTCGGAGCGCAGCACCAGCACCTGCCCGTGCTCGTCGAACAGCCGATAGCCGGCGCCGGCCGCGCGATCGTCGCCGCGGCGCAGCACCTCCTCGTACTCCATCGTCGGCGTCCAGACCTCGCCGTAGCCGGCGCGGCCGAAGACCTCGTGGAGAGTGCCGGTGAGCTCGCGCAACTCGCGCATCTCGTCCGGCAGCACGTCGCGCGTGCCGGGAGGGATCGGGTGGATCATGTGGCCGCCTCTTGCCGGAGCTGCCTACGCAGGCACAGGCTGCGTCGCGACGCGCTCGATGCGCGCCCCCAGCGCCCGCAGGCGCTCGTCGATCCGCTCGTAGCCGCGGTCGATCTGGCGGATGTTCCCGATCTCGGACGTGCCCTCCGCACAGAGGGCGGCGATGAGCATCGCCATGCCGGCTCGGATGTCGGGGCTTTCCATGCGCTCACCGTGAAGACGCCTCGGGCCAGCGACGACCGCACGATGCGGGTCGCAGAGGATCACCCGAGCCCCCATGTTGATCAGCTTGTCCACGAAGAAGAGACGATTCTCGAACATCTTCTCGTGAATGAGCACCATGCCGTCGGACTGAGTGGCCAGCGCGAGGGCGATGCTCGTCAGGTCGGCCGGGAAAGCGGGCCACGGGCCGTCCTCGACCTTGGCCGTCGCGTCGCCCGCGTCGTTGCGGATCTGGAGGCGCTGTTCGGCCGGCACGACCAGGTCGTTGCCGTCGAACTCGATCTTGCAGCCCAGCCGCTCGAACACGAGGCAGGTCATGCGCAGGTCGGCGGGCACCACGTCCTTCACGCGCAGCTCCCCGCCCGTGACCGCGGCCAGCGCCGCGAAGCTCGCGACCTCGATGTAGTCCGCCCCGATCGTGTAGTCGGCGCCGCCGAGCGACTCGCTCCCGTGGACGATCATCACGTTCGACCCGATGCCCTCCACGCGCGCGCCCATCTGCATCAGGAGCCGCGCCAGGTCCTGGACGTGCGGCTCGGAGGCGGCGTTGTGGATCACCGTCGAGCCGCCGGTCAGGGCGGCGGCCATGAGCGCGTTCTCGGTGGCCATCACGCTCGGCTCGTCGAGGAAGAAGTCGCAGGGCTGGAGGCCGCCCGGCGCGCGCAGCCGGTAGGCGCCGCGGTCGAGCTCGATCTTGGCTCCGAGGGCGATGAAGGCGTCGAGGTGCGGGTCGAGCCGGCGGCGCCCGATCACGTCGCCTCCGGGCGGCGGCATATCGGCGGTGCCGAAGCGGGCCAGCAGCGGCCCCGCCAGCAGGAACGAGGCGCGGATCTTGTCGGCGAACTCGGGATCGACGTTGTCGGGCCGGGCGTCGGCCGCGTTCAGGGCCACGACGTTCTCGTCACGCCACTCCACGGTCACGCCGATTCCGCTGAGCAGCCCCACCATCGCCTCCACGTCCTTGATGCGCGGAACGTTGCGCAGCACGACGTCCTCCTCGGTGAGGAGGCAGGCCGCGAGAGCGGGCAGCGCGGCGTTCTTGTTGCCCGCCGCGGCGATGGTGCCGGACAGCGGGTAGCCGCCTTCGATTACGAACTTCTCCATGCGTGCGACCGCCCGGTCCGGGTGGGGAGGCGGAGGGGCAAGGGTATCGAAGGGCATCTGAGGTGACGATTCGGTTCCGCAGAGCCATCCCCTTCCGCTAGCTTGTCGCCCCATGGAGGTATCTCGCGATCAGGCCTGGGAGCTCTTCTGCGAGTGGACCGAGTCCGACTCGCTGCGCAAGCACGTGCTCGGCGTGGAGGCGGCGATGGTCGCCTACGCGCGCGAGGGCGGCGAGGACGAGGAGCTGTGGGCCGCCACCGGGCATCCTGCACGACCTCGATTACGAGCGCTATCCGGACCTCGACACGGGCCATCCGCGCATGGCTCTCGAGGAGCTGCGCCGGCTCGGCTACCCCGAGGAGCTGATCGAGGCCGTGGCCGGCCACGCCACCTTCCTGAACGTTCCTCGTGTCACCCCGCTCGCCAAGACCCTGTTCGCGGTCGACGAGCTGTCGGGGTTCGTGGGCGCGTGCGCGATGGTGCGCCCGACGGGCATCATCGGCCTCACCCCCAAGTCGGTGAAGAAGAAGCTCAAGCAGCCGAGCTTCGCCGCCGGGGTCAACCGCGACGAGGTGCGCCAGGGAGCCGAGGAGCTGGGCGTGGACTTCGACGAGCACGTGGCGAAGGTGATCGCGGCGATGGAGGAGCGAGCCGACATGCTCGGCCTTGGACCGCGCGAAGACGCCGCCGCCTGATGGACCTCCATCTGCGCGCCGCGGACCACGCGTGGCCCGTGCTGCGACGCATGATGGGCGGTCACGCCACCGTCTACCGCGCCACCCACGGGCTCGTCGGCCACCACGTGCCGGGCCTGCCGCCGATGCTGCTGCTCGACCACGTGGGCGGGAAGAGCGGTCAGAAGCGCACGTCGCCGCTCGCCTACATGCGCGACGGAGACGACGTTGTGATCGTGGCCTCGAAGGGCGGCCACCCGAAGAATCCCGCCTGGTATCACAACCTGATGGCGCATCCGGACACCACCGTTCAGGTCGGCTCGAAGCGCTCGGCCGTGCACGCTCGCGTGGCCACGCCGGCCGAGCACGAGCGCCTCTGGCCGAAGGTGGTCGACACCTACAGCGGGTTCGCCGACTACCAGCAGCGGACCGGGCGCCAGATCCCGCTCGTGATCCTCGAGCCCCGAGCGGGCTAGATTCTACCGCCAGCGGCCGCCGGCCTTCGCCCAGTCGGCGGCGTGCTCGACGGAGCAGAAGCCGTCGGGGATCCGGTGCTCGCCGCGGTGGCGCACGAGCAGGATCGCGGCCTCGCGCTCACACTCGGCGCAGGCTCCCTCAGGCGCGGGGCCGCTGCTCCCCCATCTTCAACCCAGCGCGCACCGCGCATCGCCCACGGCACCACGTGCTCCAGCCGGCAGAAGACGGCCAGTCGCGGGCCGTCGTGGAGGCGGAAGCCGTCGTCGGGATCCACGCTCGTCCCGCACCAGCTGCAGCTCGATTCGGTCATCTAGGCCCGAGGGTAGAGTCCTGAGCCATGGCGCAAGCGCGCATCATCGTGCTGGAGGGCGACGAGACCGGCCAGGAGCTGCTCGACCAGGCGATCAGGGTGCTCGACCCCGGCGCTGACCCAGGTCGACCTGGAGCTCGAGCACTACGACCTGTCGCTCGACAACCGCCGCCGCACCAACAACGACGTTGTGCACGCCGCGGCCCGCGCGCTCAAGGAGGCCGGCTTCGGCATCAAGGCGGCCACGATCACGCCGGAGGGCAAGGACGACGTCGGCAGCCCCAATCGCATCCTGCGCGAGGAGATCGACGGCAAGGTGATCATCCGCACCGGGAGGCGGATCCCGGGCGTGACGCCGATCGCGGGCGTGCACTACCCGATCGCCGTGGTCCGCATGGCAGTCGGCGACGCCTACGGCGCAGAGCAATGGCGCAAGGAGGAGAACGGCGACGAGATCGCCTACCGCACCGAGCGCATCTCCCGCAGCGTCTGCCGGGCGGTGGCCGAGTACAGCTTCCGCACCGCGCGCAAGATCCACGGGCGCGTCTACGGCGGGCCGAAGTGGACCGTGAGCCCGATCTACGAGGGCCTCCTGAAGGAGGAGCTCGACGCCGCCGCCGAGCGCCACTCCGAGGTGCCCTACCAGCCGGTGCTGATCGACGCCACCTACGCCGGGCTCGTGTCCGGCGCCGCCGACGCCCCGCTCGTCATCCCGGCCCTCAACCGCGACGGTGACTGCCTGTCGGACATGGTCCTGCCGCTCTTCGGCTCGATCGCGGGAGCGGAGTCCGTGCTGCTCTCCTTCGACGACAACTACGAGGTCGGCGCCGTGATGTCCGAGGCGCCGCACGGCACCGCGCCCGCGCTGCTCGGCAAGAACATCGCCAACCCGATGGCGATGCTGATGGCCGCCGCCGCGGTGCTGCACTACGTCGGGGAATCCGGCCAGGACGCCGCGCAGCTCGCCTCGCGCGCGATCTACGAGTCGGTGCTGGAGGCCGCCGCCACGGGCGTCCGCACTCCCGACCTGGGCGGCCACTCCACCACGACCGAGTTCACCGACGAGGTGATCTCGCGCACGCGCACGAAGATCGACATCTGGACCTCGCTCGGGTCCACGGTCTAGCCGCACTCAACCGTTCGGCCCCCGCCTGCGTAGTAGCTGCATGGGCCGCGAGTACGTGTTCGTCGACGAATGGGAGGTGGAGGCGCCGATCGTGGCCGTCTTCCGCGCGCTGTCGGACGCCACCACCTATCCCGACTGGTGGCAGCCCGTCTACCTGGCGGCCGAGGCCGACGGCCCGCTGCGAGTGGGCCGCGTGGCACACGAGCGCTTCAAGGGCCGCCTCCCCTACGAGCTGAAGACGACCTCGGAGATCATCCGCCTCGAGCCGCCGCGCGAGTGCGAGGTGGACGTGGTGGGCGATCTCGCCGGCAACGGGGTCTGGCGGCTCCGCCAGCTGCCGGACGGCGTGGTGCACGTGCGCTTCGACTGGCGCGTCTACGCCGACCGGCCGCTGCTTCGCATCCTGAGCCCGCTGCTGCGGCCCGCGTTCCGCTGGAACCACAACTGGGCCATCAAGCGGGCTATCGAGGGGCTCGGGCCCTACGCGCGCGCCTCGGCCTCCGAGTCCGCGGAGTCGATCTCCTCCACGTAATCGGCCAGCGCCCGGCGAATGTCGTCCGGGATCGGCCGCTTGCCGCCCGTCTCGAGGTCCATGAACACGTGGCTCAGCTCGCCCTCGACGAGCAGCTCTCCGCCGCGCTTCACGTCGATGCGGCTGGTCAGGCTGGTGTTGCCGAGCCGCCTGGCCCACCATTCGAGCTCGATCTCGTCGTCGAAGCGCGCCGGCGCGTGGAAGCGGGCACGCGCCTCGACCACGACCATGTCCGTGCCCGAGGCGATCATCCGTTCGTACGGGATGCCGGCGTGGCGCCAGACCTCGGTGAGCGCAACGTCGAAGTACGCGAAGTAGTGGGCGTTGAAGACCACCCGCTGCTGATCGCACTCGGCGTAGCGCACGCGCATGCGGTGGCTGTAGCGCTGGGCCATGGAGCGCGCAGGGTAACGCGCCGCCCGCGGAACGTTCTTCCGTCCGACCCCCTTCCTAGTCTTACGAACACATGTTCCCCGCCCGCTTTTCCCCTCGTTTCTCCCGTCTCGCCCGCGCGGTCGACGTGGCGCTCGAGTTCGCCACCCTCGGCGAGCTGCGTCTCGACGAGCCGGCGGACGTGTGGGAGGAGCCCGCGGCGGGGCTGCCGGAGGCACCGGCGGCGGCGGCAGAGCTCTCCCCGGTCCTGCCGCCGCCGTTCCCGCCGGCAACCGCGGCCGGCCGCCGCGCTCTAGAGGCCCAGCGGGCGGCCGAACGCGCCGCCCAGCCGCCGGAGTGCGCCGGTACGCGCCAGCGCGGCCCCAGCCGGCAGCCCAGCCGCGCCGCGGGGCGTCAGCGTGCCGGGGCCGTCAAGGCGCCGGAGCAGCCGTGCCTTTGGCAGGACGACTGACGAGGCTCACGCAGCCTCGCGCCAGCGCCTCAGCTCTTCCCTGAACCATTCCACCGGCTCTGAGCGCTTGCCCTCGGTCGAGCCGTCCAGTTCCACGAAGTCGAGGAAGAGCTTCGGGTCCTGAATCCGCTCCAGCAGCGCCCTGAGCCGCTCGGCGGTCGAGCCGGCCGGTGCGCTGCCAGCTGCGCCAGATGCCGTAGGGGCGGTCGTGGAGCTCGATCGTCGTCAGCAGGCGCTCGTCGTCCGTATAGCGCTCCGCGAAGCGGCGGGCGCGCATCGCGTGGTGGTTCTCCCCCACCCGCGGCCGCCATTCCTGGACGCGGTTCTTGAAGGCGTCGTGCACCAGCACGATGAAGCGCAGCTCCGCGCGCTCCTCGCCGGTCACGCCCTGGCGGTCGAGCCGCCCGAGCAGATCGGCCACGTGGCTCCCCACGCTGCCCTCGGGATGCGCCTTGCGCGGCCGGCCCCAGCGCGAGCCCCTCCAGGAGCTGCGGATCCTCGCTCACGCGGCGCTCGAGGTCGTTTTCCGGCTGGAAGCCGGGAATCAGGTCTTCTGCGCGCACCGCGCTCAAGCTACCGGGCGGGCGAGCGTCGCTCTAGTCGATCTGCTCGACGGACCAGCCCGTGTCGGTGCGGGCGAGGATCACCCGCGCGGACTCGCCGCCGCCGCTGGCCACGAAGTGCGCGCGGTCCTGCTCGATGCCGGGGCGATCGTCCACCAGCACGAGCGCCAGCTCGTCGTAGGCCCAGCCGGGGCGGCCGGCCTCGATCGCGTCGCGCGCGGCGGCCTCGAGGGCCGGGCGGTCCCAGCCCTTGTCGCCGGCGCGAGCGTGCTCCAGCGCGCGGTCGGCCTCGGTGATGTTCCGGGCAGCCTCGTGCTTGCGGGAGCCGTGATAGCGCCGGCTGGCGAACAGGCCGCCCACCAGCAGCACGAGCCACACTCCCACCACTACCACCAGGATGATCGCCAGGGTCGACATGGCGGCAAGTCTAGGCGCAGTCGTGGCTGGCGCCGGTGCGCCAACGAAAACGGGCCGCCCCAAGGGACGGCCCGTTTCATATAACTCGGCGGCGACCTACTCTCCCAGGCCCGTGAGGGCCAAGTACCATCGGCGCAGAGGGGCTTAACTGCTCTGTTCGGAATGGGAAGAGGTGTTTCCCCCTCGCTATGACCACCGAAATCCTGTGAGACCCAGGCCTCGGTGGACCCTCAAAACTGCACAATTGGCCTAAACAACGGGGGTATCAAAAAAATCCGTCAAGCCCTCGAAGCATTAGTACCGATCAGCTAAACGCATTACTGCGCTTACACCGTCGGCCTATCAACGTGGTGGTCTTCCACGGCTCTTACTCTCTCAAGGAGATGGGAGAACTCATCTCGAGGTGGGCTTCCCGCTTAGATGCCTTCAGCGGTTATCCCGTCCGGACGTAGCTAACCTGCAATGCCCTTGGCAGGACAACAGGTACACCAGAGGTCCGTTCATCCCGGTCCTCTCGTACTAGGGACGACTCCTCTCAATTCTCCAACGCCCACGGCAGATAGGGACCGAACTGTCTCACGACGTTCTGAACCCAGCTCGCGTACCGCTTTAATGGGCGAACAGCCCAACCCTTGGGACCTACTTCAGCCCCAGGATGCGACGAGCCGACATCGAGGTGCCAAACCGGGCCGTCGATGTGGACTCTTGGGCCCGATAAGCCTGTTATCCCCGGAGTACCTTTTATCCGTTGAGCGACGGCGCTTCCACTTGCTACCGCCGGATCACTAAGGCCTACTTTCGTACCTGCTCGACCTGTCAGTCTCGCAGTCAAGCTCCCTTATTGCCTTTGCACTCTACGCACGATTTCCAACCGTGCTGAGGGAACCTTTGCGCGCCTCCGTTACATTTTGGGAGGCGACCGCCCCAGTCAAACTACCCGCCTGACACTGTCTACCGCCCGGATTCACGGCGCGGTGTTAGAAGCCCAGAACACCAAGGGTGGTATCTCAAGGTTGGCTCCACAGCGACCGAAGTCACTGCTTCAAAGCCTCCCACCTATCCTGAGCAAAATGTCCCAGACTCCAATATCAGGGTGTAGTAAAGGTTCACGGGGTCTTTCCGTCTGGCCGCGGGTACTCGGCATCTTCACCGAGACTGCAATTTCACCGAGCCCCTCGTTGAGACAGCGTCCAAGTCGTTACGCCATTCGTGCAGGTCGGAACTTACCCGACAAGGAATTTCGCTACCTTAGGACCGTTATAGTTACGGCCGCCGTTTACCGGGGCTTAGGTTCGCTGCTTCGCTGACCGAAGTCAGCTAACAACTCCCCGTAACCTTCCGGCACCGGGCAGGCGTCAGCCCCTATACGTCGTCTTTCGACTTAGCAGAGACCTGTGTTTTTGGTAAACAGTCGCTTGGACCAATTCACTGCGGCCCCCTCGGGCTTCGCCACGCGAAGTGGTTCACCCTACCGGGGCGCCCCTTCTCCCGAAGTTACGGGGCGATTTTGCCGAGTTCCTTAACGAGGGTTATCTCGATCACCTTAGTATTCTCTACTTGTCCACCTGTGTCGGTTTTGGTACGGGCACGCGCATCCTGCCTAGAGGCTTTTCTTGGAGGCTTGGCGTCGGGGACTCGCCGGCCCTGAGGCCAGCTGGCATCGCACCTCGCATCAACAAGCTCCCGGATTTACCTTGGAGCTCTAGCTACATGCTTACCCCTGGGCGACCTTCGCCAGGGATCCCTTAGCCTTCCTCGTCCCCCCATCGGTCATAACGGACGCGACGTGGTACGGGAATATCAACCCGTTGGCCATCGACTACGCCTTTCGGCCTCGCCTTAGGTCCCGACTAACCCTGAGCAGACGAACTTTACTCAGGAATCCTTGGACAATCGGCGGAAGGGATTCTCACCCTTCTTTCGTTACTCATGCCGACATTCTCACTTCCCGGCCCTCCACGGCTGGCTTACGCCGCCGCTTCACTGGGTTCGGGAACGCTCTCCTACCGCGTACAGAACCCGAAGGATCTGTACACCCGCAGCTTCGGTGACTAGCTTGAGCCCCGTTACATTTTCCGCGCTCGAACACTTGACCAGTGAGCTGTTACGCACTCTTTCAAGGATGGCTGCCTCTAAGCCAACCTCCTGGTTGTCTGTGCATCCGAACATCGTTTCCCACTTAGCTAGTACTTGGGGACCTTAGCTGGCGGTCTGGGCTGTTCCCCTTTTGCCTACGAAGTTTATCCCCCGCAGACTGACTCCCAGGGTAGACGTATTGGTCTTCGGAGTTTGCCTGAAGTCGGTAACCTGGTGGGGCCCCTAGTCCAAGCAGTGCTCTACGGCCAATACGCAATTTACCTGAGGCTATACCTAAATATATTTCGGAGAGAACCAGATATCTCCGAGCTTGATTAGCCTTTCACTCCGACCCACAGGTCATCCGCCCAGTTTTCAACCTAGGTCGGTTCGGTCCTTCACGGGGTCTTACCCCCGCTTCAACCTGCCCATGGGTAGCTCGCTCGGTTTCGGGTCTACCGCCACTGACTATGTCGCCCTATTCGGACTCGCTTTCGCTGCGGCTCCGCTCATCGCTTAACCTTGCCAGTGACGAGTAACTCGTCGGCTCGTTATGCAAAAAGCACGCCGTCACACCGAAGTGCTCCGACCGCTTGTAGGCACACGGTTTCAGGTACTATTTCACTCCCCTTCCGGGGTTCTTTTCACCTTTCCCTCACGGTACTAGTCCGCTATCGGTCACCAGGGAGTACTTAGCCTTGGAGGGTGGTCCCCCCAGATTCGGACCGCGTTTCACGGGTGCGGTCCTACTCAGGAACATCTCACGGGAGGCCATGCATTTTCGCCTACGGGACGGTTGCCCTCTGTGGTGCGCGGTTCCACGCGCTTCGGCTAACACATGACTTTGTAACTCCCGCCGGCACACGCACGCGCCGGAAGAGATGCCCTACAACCCCCACCAGGCAACGCGTGCGCGCTTACACCTGACAGGTTTGGGCTGATCCCCTTTCGCTCGCCACTACTCGGGGAGTCTCGGTTGATTTACTTTCCTCGGGGTACTTAGATGTTTCAGTTCCCCCGCTTGCCTTCCCGAAGCCTATGTGTTCACCTCGGGATAACGCCGCATTACCAGCGCTGGGTTTCCCCATTCGGAGATCCACGGGTCACAGGCTGTTAGCGCCTCACCGTGGCTTATCGCAGCCATCCACGTCCTTCATCGACTCCTGGTGCCAAGGCATCCACCGTGTGCCCTTCATATCTTGACGGTGATCGACCTCCCGAAGGAGGTCGGTGATACCCATATTGTTTGGCCAACTGTGCAGTTTTCAAGGTCCAGCCGAGGCCCGTGCCCGCGGGGACTCCGCGGGCGCGGTCTCAGAGCTTGTGACAGACACGGCGCGGAGCCGGTCTCTCAAAACTCAACAGCGTGTGTGCGCGGCGCGGGACGCAGAAGCGTCTCGAGCACGCGCGCTTCGTCCTAGGCTCGGTCGACATTCCTAAGGACCGCCGGCGCTATCAAGCGACCAGCGGTGCTCTGGAAAAGAGCTCCCTAGAAAGGAGGTGATCCAGCCGCACCTTCCGGTACGGCTACCTTGTTACGACTTCACCCCAATCACGAGCCCCACCTTCGACGGCTCCCTCCCTTACGGGTTAGGCCACCGGCTTCGGGTGTTGCCCGCTTTCGTGGTGTGACGGGCGGTGTGTACAAGGCCCGGGAACGTATTCACCCCGACGTTGCTGATTCGGGATTACTAGCAACTCCGCCTTCATGGAGGCGAGTTTCAGCCTCCAATCCGAACCGAGACGCACTTTTTGGGATTCGCTCCACCTCGCGGTATCGCAGCCCTTTGTATGCGCCAATGTAGCACGTGTGTAGCCCTGGACATAAGGGGCATGATGACTTGACGTCATCCCCACCTTCCTCCGGTTTGTCACCGGCAGTCTCACATGAGTCCCCACCATTACGTGCTGGCAACATGCGACGGGGGTTGCGCTCGTTGCGGGACTTAACCCAACATCTCACGACACGAGCTGACGACAGCCATGCACCACCTGTGAACCGTGCCCCGAAGGGAGAGTGTGTTTCCACACCTGTCACGGCACATGTCAAGCCCAGGTAAGGTTCTTCGCGTTGCGTCGAATTAAACCACATGCTCCGCTGCTTGTGCGGGCCCCCGTCAATTCCTTTGAGTTTTAGCCTTGCGGCCGTACTCCCCAGGCGGGGCACTTAATGCGTTAGCTTCGGCACGGGAGGAGTCGACACCTCCCACACCTAGTGCCCATCGTTTACGGCGTGGACTACCAGGGTATCTAATCCTGTTTGCTCCCCACGCTTTCGCGCCTCAGCGTCAGTACCGTCCCAGCGAGCTGCCTTCGCCATTGGTGTTCCTCCTGATATCTGCGCATTTCACCGCTACACCAGGAATTCCACTCGCCTCTTCCGGACTCTAGCCCGGCAGTATCCGCCGGCCTCCAGGGGTTGAGCCCCGGACTTTCACAGCGGACTTACCGGACCGCCTACGCGCTCTTTACGCCCAATGATTCCGGACAACGCTTGCCCCCTACGTATTACCGCGGCTGCTGGCACGTAGTTAGCCGGGGCTTCTTGTGGAGGTACCGTCATGCCGAACCGCTATTAACGGCCGACACTTCGTCCCTCCTGAAAGGGGTTTACAACCCGAAGGCCTTCTTCCCCCACGCGGCGTTGCTGCGTCACACTTTCGCGCATTGCGCAAGATTCCCCACTGCTGCCTCCCGTAGGAGTCTGGGCCGTGTCTCAGTCCCAGTGTGGCTGATCGTCCTCTCAGACCAGCTACCCATCGCAGCCTTGGTAGGCCGTTACCCCACCAACAAGCTAATGGGCCGCGGGCCCATCCCGATGCGGAGGCCGAAGCTACCTTTACTCACCTCACTGATGTGAGGCGAGCACATCCGGTATTAGCCCGAGTTTCCTCGGGTTGTCCCGGTCATCGGGGCAGGTTACCCACGTGTTACTCACCCGTTCGCGGCTCTGCCCCAGGCCGAAGCCTGGTTCGTCGCTCCACTTGCATGTGTTAAGCACGCCGCCAGCGTTCGTCCTGAGCCAGGATCAAACTCTCCGTAAAAGTATTGCGTGTCGGTGCAGCTGCCCGAAGGCAAATGCGGTGACACAAGTCATTACAGAGTGTGTCATGTCCGTACTGCGTTGGAGACCGCGTACACGTAGCGATGCTCCTCGGACTTGACGGGTTCTGAATTCTAGCCGCCTACCCCGCCGATGATCGGCGAAGCGGCGGGTCGAACCTGGACGCGACTAGAGGCCTCGACGGTATTGAGCCTCAGGATCGCACATGCTGTTGAGTTTTCAAAGACCGCCGCGCCTCTCGGCGGGGATTCCGCCGAAGTCTAGACGCTCCCCTCAGGGCCCATAGAAAGGCCTCCCGTGAGGAGGCCCGCGCATCCGGTCGCCGACTTGCTCGGCGGGACCTATGCGACGCGCTCCTCCAGGTTGGTCTGATCGAGCGCCATCTGAGGGACGAGGCGAGTGTAGCCGATCCGCAGGCGGGAAGCGTCAAGGCTGCGCCAGCGTGCTCGGCGCCGCGCGGAAGCGCTTGAAGCGCCGCTTGCCGACCTGCAGCACGGCGCCGTCGAGGCGCTCGGCGGCCACGTCGAGCTCGGCGCCGCCCAGCGGCTCCCCGTCCAGCCTCACGCCGCCCTGCGCCAGCAGCCGGCGCGCCTCGGACCCGGAGACGCCGAAATGGTCGCGCGATCAGCGCGGGCAGGTGCGACCGGGTCCGCCCGCCGGCAGCGTCCGCCTCCTCGATCTCGTCCGGGAGCGCTGCGCTCCACGTGCAGGCGGTCGAAGTGCTCCTCGGCCTGCCGCGGCCGCCTCCTCCCCGTGGAAGCGCGCCACTATCTCGCGCGCGAGGGCGCGCTTCGACTCCACGGCCGGGCGGTCGGGGTCGAGCGCGCCGGTCGAGCAGCAGCTCGTAGTAGATCGCCCATCACCTCGTCGGGAACCCGCATCAGCTTGCCGAAGATCTCCTCGGGCGGATCGGCGACGCCGACGTAGTTGCCGAGCGACTTCGACATCCGCTTCACGCCGTCGATGCCCGGCAGGATCGGCATCGTGAGGATCGACTGCTGCGGCACGCCGTAGCGCCTGCTGGACCTCGCGGCCGAGCAGCAGGTTGAACTTCTGGTCGGTGCCCCCGAGCTCGACGTCGGCCTCGATCGCCACGGAGTCGTAGCCCTGGAGCAGCGGGTAGAGCAGCTCCAGCACCGAGATCGGCTCGCCCGCGCGCGTAGCGCTTGCGCGAAGTCGTCGCGCTCCAGGATCTGCGCGACCGTGGCCGTGCGCGCGAGGCGGAAGAGGTCCTCCATCGGCATGTCGAGCCATTCGCCGTTGCGGCGGACCTCGGTGCGCTCCGGGTCGAGCACCTTGAACGCCTGCTGCGCTGGTAGGTCTCGGCGTTGCGGTCGATCTCCTCGCCGGTCGAGCATGCGGGCGCAGTGGCGGAGCGCCCGCTCGGGTCGCCGACGCGGCCGGTGTAGTCGCCGATGATCAGGACGACCGTGTGCCCGAGATCCTGGAACTCGCGCAGCTTCTGCAGCACCACGGTGTGGCCGAGGTGGATGTCCGGCGCCGTGGGGTCGATGCCGAGCTTGACGCGCAGCGGCCGGCCCTCGGCCAGCTGGCCGCTCCAGAGCGCCCTCGGGCAGCGCATCCACGGCGTTCCGGAGCAGGAAGCTGGCCGCCGAGGCCTCCGGTTCCGTCACGGTCGCAATGCTAGACTCCCGCCCTCGTCGGACGGAGCTCGAAGCGCCGCTACCGCGCCGTCCTCAGCGGACCGCCGGTCGCCCACGACGTCGTCAATGCCGGATTCGACGCCCACAGCCCTGACGGCCCCACAGCCGCTGCCGAAGAGCCGCCGTCCGTCGAGAACGGGTCGAGCACGGAACGGACGCGGCGCCGCAAGCCGCCGAAGCCGAAGCTCAAGAAGCTCCGGCTGCTGCTCGTCCTGGCCGGCCTCGGGCTGCTCGCGCTCCTCTCGACGGTCTTCGGGATGATGATGGCGGTCGCGCAGCGAGACCTCCCGCAGCTCGAGACACAGCGCCGAGTTCCGCACGCGCACGCAACTCGACGCTGCTCGACGTCGAACGGCGGCGCCGATCGCGCGCCTCACCGGCAACGAGAACCGCATCCTGATCGACCCGGAGCGAGATCTCGCCGAACATCAAGAACGCGGTCATCGCGATCGAGGACAAGCGCTTCTACGAGCACCACGGCGTCGACTACAAGGGCATCGCGCGCGCGCGTTCGCCGGACGTGCAGTCGCCAGCGGCGCCGTGCAGGGCGGCTCGACGATCACCCAGCAGTTCGTGAAGAACGCGCTGGCCGCCCAGAACAACCGCTCGGTGTTCCAGAAGCTGCGCGAGGCGGCGCTCGCCTACCACCTCGAGCGCCAGTGGTCGAAGCAGAAGATCCTCGACCGAGTACCTGAACACCGATCTACTTCGGGAACGGCGCCTACGGCGTGGAGTCCGCGGTGCGCACCTACTTCGGCGGCCCGCAGACGAGCTACGAACCCGCAGGAGCGCATGGCGAGCAACGCGACGCCCGACCAGGCCGCGCTGCTCGCCGGGATGATCGCCTCGCCGAGCGGCTACAACCCGGTCCAGAACCCGGGCGCGGCGCTGAGGCGCGCGCGAACCTCGTGCTCGAGCGGATGCTCGAGCAGCACATGATCACGCCCGGCCGAGTACCAGCAGGCGCTGATCGCAGGCGCTGCCGCCGCGCCACAGACGATCAACCCGCCGCAGCCGGACTCCACCCAGCCCTACTTCTCGACCTGGGTCACGCAGCAGCTCGTGGACCGCTACGGCGCCGGGCCGCGTCTTCGGCGGCGGGCTGAAGGTCACGCACGACGCTCGACCCGACCTGCAGGCGGCCGCGGAGCAGGCGATCAACGGCGCGGCTCGCGGGCATCGGGCCCGAGCGCCTCGCTGGTGGCGATCGACAACAAGCACCGGCGAGGTGAAGGCGATGGTCGGCGGCACCGACTTCGAGCACGCAGCCCTTCAACCTCGCCACCAGACGGCCACCGCCAGCCCGGCTCGGCGTTCAAGCCGTTCACCCTCGTCGCGGCGCTCGAGGACGGGCATCGCGCCCGGACGCAGCGTTGGCCGTCCGCGCCGAAGTGACCTTCAAGGTCCCGAGCCAAGCGCGAGAAGCTTCGCGGTGCACAACTTCGAGGACAGCTACTGCGGGCGTCGATCTCGCTGGCGCAACGCGCTGGCGTACTCCGACAACTCCGTGTTCGCCGAGGTCGGCTGCAAGGTCGGCACGCACAAGATCGCGCGGCTGGCGCGAACCGGATGGGCATGCAAGACGCCGGTCTCCACCAACCCGGCGATGACGCTCGGCGGCCTGAAGGAGGGCGTGACCCCGCTCGAGATGGCCTACGCCTACTCGACGATCGCCAACGAGCGGCAAGCGCGTGTACGGGATCGCTCGCGGCGTCGGACGAACGGCCCGGTCGCGATCGACGAAGGTGCAGACGGCGACGGCAGGCGTCGACGACGAAGAACAAGCGGCGCGACAAGCGCAGGTCGTCCCGACGAGCGTCGCGCAGCAGGCGACGCAGATCATGCACGGCGTGGTCACCGAGCGGCACCGGCACGAGCGCGCACGATCGAGCGAGTTCGCCGCCGGCAAGACCGGCACCACCGAGAACTACGGCGACGCCTGGTTCGTCGGCTTCAACGACCAGCTACACGGTCGCGGTCTGGGTCGGCTACCCGGACAGGCTGAAGCCGATGAAGACCGAGTACCACGGCGGACCGGTCGCGGGCGGCACCTATCCCGGCCGAGATCTGGCACGACTTCATGATCGCTGCGCTCGACATCCTCGACCAGCGCGCACCCCGACACGAGGAACGCCAAGCACGACGACGCCCGGTGGACCGCCGGCGCGCCACGGGCCCGGCCACGCCCCGACCGGCCCGGCGCCGCCGCACGGACCCAGGGCGCCAGCCGGGCGAGAGCAGCAGCGACCAGCAGAACCAGCAGCCCGCCGGACAACGGCGGCGGCAACGGCAACGGCCAGGCGCACGCCGGCGCCCGACACCGGCACGCCGCCGACCCAGCAGCACGCCCGCCCCGGGCAACGACACCGGCCGGCAGCCGGCGCCGGCGGCCCGCGGACGGCGCACCGGCACGCGCCAGCGGGCACCGGCACGCCGCGCGCCGGCGCCGGCAGTCCGTCGGCGCCGCGGCAGCCGCGCATCCCCGGCGGCCAGGGCCGCGAGACGCGAGCGGCTGCGCGCGTCGCAGAAGCGCCACGGCAGCTCCGACCGCCTTGCGTGATGCCGATCCGCTCGCCGCGCCAGGCGCTCGGCGGCGTCCGCCGCGGCCGCGCGGCAGCAACTGATCGGGCCGTCGCCGAGAGCGAGCGTGTCGTTCAGCTCGAGCCCGATCCCGAGCGCCTGGGTGAGCTTGCCCGGGCCGGAGCAGAGCTCGCGCTCGCGCTCGACGCCGCGCCGCTCGCGCATCAGGTCGATGCCCGTCGACCGGCTCGAGCGCCCGGATCAGCACGGCGGCGCCCACGCCCTCCGGCTCGCAGACCGCGTTCAGCAGCGCGTGGATCCCGTACGAGCGGTAGACGTAGGCGCGCCCGGGCGGGCCGAACAGCGACGCGCGTGCGCGTCGGTCAGGCCGACGAAGGCGTGGCAGGCCGGCTCGTCCTGGTGGTAGCCTCGACCTCGACGATCCGGCCGGCGGTGTCGCCGTGGCGCACGACGCAGCCGACGAGGTCGCGCGCCACGTCGTGGACCGAGCGGTCGTAGAAGTCGCGGTGCGCGCTCGACGCCGCGCCGCCTCGGCGCAGCACGTGCCGGGCCCGCTCGAGCTGCTCGCGCACGCGCGCGCAGCGCGGTGCCGCCCTCGGACACCTTCGACTCGAGCCAGGCGCCGTCGCCGAGCAGCTCGTAGTAGCCCGCCGTCGAGCTCGGGGCGTGCTCGGCGCAGCTCGTCCTCGCGTCGAGCTCGGACAGCTGCCTGCCCTGGTCGACGCGCGGCGCGGACGAGCCCCGCCGACCACGCCGTGGGCCTCGCGGAAGGGCACGCCGCGGCGTGACCAGCAGGTCGGCGATGTCGGTGGCCGCGAGGAACTCGTCGGCGGCCGCGGCGGCCATCGCGCTCGCGGTTGAACGTGATCGCCCGCGATCATCTCGCGCGGCCGCGCGCAGCAGCAGCTCGAGCGTGTCGACCGCGTCGAACAGGCGCTCCTTGTCCTCCTGGAGGTCCTTGTTGTAGGTCAGCGGCAGGCCGTGCAGCACGCCGTGGAGCGCGCGTCAGGTGCGCCGACGACCCGCGGCGCCTTGGCGCGCAGCAGCTCGGCGGCGTCGGGGTTCTTCTTCTGCGGCATGATGCTCGACCCCGAGGCGAACGCGTCGGCGACCTCGCAGAAGCCGAACTCCTCGCTCGACCAGAGCACGATCTCGGCGCCGAGCTGCGACAGGTGGGTCGCGCAGGTGGCGGCGGCCGACAGGTAGTCGAGCACGAAGTCGCGGTTCGAGACGGCGTCGATCGAGTTCTGGGCGACGCCGCCGAAGCCGAGCTCCTGGGCGACGACATCGCGGTCGGTGTCGAAGTTGACGCCGGCGAGCGCGCCCGCCCCGAGCGGCAGCGTCGTCGCGTCGGCGGTCATGCACGAAGTCGAAGCGCTGCAGGTCGCGCCGGAACTTCCAGAAGTACGCCAGCAGGTGGTGCGACAGGTAGACCGGCTGCGCGCGCTGGAGGTGCGTGTAGCCGGGCATCGGCCAGTCGAGGTGCTCCTCGGCGAGCTCGACGCAGCGTCTCCATCAGCTCGGCAGCAGCTCGCGCGCGTCGAGCGCGTGGGCGCGGACGAACATCGCGACGTCGGTGGCCACCTGGTCGTTGCGGGAGCGGGCCGTGTGCAGCTTGCCGCCGACCGGGCCCGACGATCTCCGTCAGCCGCCGCTCGATCGCCATGTGGATGTCCTCGTCGTCCGGGCTTGATCGCGAAGCGTGTCCGTCGTCGATCTCCGCGCGCACGGCCGTCGAGCCCGCGCTCGATCTCGGCCGAGGTCCTCGTCGCCGAGATGATCCCGCTGCGCGCGAGCATCCGCGCGTGGGCGAGCGACTGCTCGAGGTCGTACGGCGCCAGCCGGTAGTCGAACGCGATCGACGTGTTGAGCGCGCTGGAAGAGCGGATCCTGGGGGTCGAGAATCGCGGGCTGGTCGGGGCGACTATTGCATAGCGCGACCGCATCGCCGGATCCGATGAAGGTGCTGGTGACGGGAGCGACCGGGAAGGTCGGCAACGCGGTGGCGTCCGCGCTCGTCGCGCGCGGCGACGACGTGCGCGCGCTGGCGCGCGACCCGCGGGCGGCGCGGGGCGTGCTCCCGCGCGGGCGTCGAGCCCGTCCAGGGCGACGTGACCGACCCGGCCTGCCGTCGAGGCGGCGGTCGCCGGCTGCGAGCTGGTGTTCAACTCGGTGGGCCTGCCCGAGCAGTGGCTGCCGGACCCTGGTGTTTTCGAGCAGTCAACGCCTACGGCAGCCGACGGTCGCGAGCGCGGCCAAGGCGGCGGGCGTGCGACGCATGATCCACACGAGCACGATCGACGTCTTCCATGCCGACGACGGCACGCGCTTCGACGAGTCGAACGTCGCCGACTACCCGAAGGGGACGTTCTACGAGCGCTCCAAGCAGCACGCCGAGCGGCTGGTGATCGCCGCCGCCAAGCACGAGGGGATCGAGC
>CAVSNA010000025.1:0-289441 GCA_963729205.1 uncultured Thermoleophilaceae bacterium | reverse complement strand
AGGCGCTGCAGCTTCAGGTCCGCGAGCGCGAACACGTTCGCAGGCCGCCGGAGAACAGCGCCCGGCCGTCGCGGACCGCGCCCAGCGACCGACGAGCTCCGACGTCCATAGCCCGTCAGCGCGTTGAGGTCGAGGGTCGTTCGCTCGGGGGTCCCGACGAGCTGAGGCGAGGGAGCCGCCGCGCTCGGGTGAGGTCCTCGAGCTCGTCGTGGCGCTGGTCCCGCACGCCGGACGCATCCATCCACCACAGGACGTCGCGGCCACGGTACGTCCGCGGCAGCCGCACGTGCTCGCCGACCGACAGGGTCACCGGCCGGCCCGAGCCTCAGCTCGGCGGCCAGCTGCACGCCGGTCGCCGAGGCCCCGACGACCAGCACGCCGCCGTCGGGGAGTTGGCTCGGGTCGCGGTACGTCGAACGGCGTCAGCTGCTCGACGCTGGCGGCACCGCATCCGCGAAGTGCCGGCACGGTCGGCCGGTTGCAGGCCCCGCTGGCCAGAACGACCGCGCGGCACCGGATCTCACCGCCGCTCGTGGTCACGTGGTAGCCGTCGTCGGTGCGCCGCACCGAGGTGACGTTCGTGCCGGCCCGGACAGGCGCGCGGACGCGCCCGGCGAACCGCTCGATCAGCGCGACCACCTCCGCCGCTGGTCATGTAGCCGTCCGGTCCGGGCCGTCGTAGCGAAGGCCGGGAGGCGGCACTGCCAGTTGGGAGTCAGCAGGCGCAGCGAGTCCCAGCGCTCGCGCCGCCAGGAGTTCGCCACCTCGCCGCGCTCGAGCACCACGTGATCGATCGACCGCCCGGCGAGAAAATGACTCGCCGCGAGGCCGGCGTGCCCGGCGCCGATGACGACGGCGGTGATGCGCTCGATGGCGCCGCGACCTCACGCGACGGTTACGGTGACCTCCGTCGGGTTCGAGAGCGCGTCGAACACCGCGGAGCGCTTCTGGGACTGGGCGACGAGCGCCTCGATCTCTTCCCGGGACGCGTCCGCGTCGATGTGAACGTCACCTTGATGTCGTTGAAGCCGTTGCGGACGTCGCTGTCGACGCCGAGGAACCCGCGGAGGTCGTGGTTGCCCTCGACGGTCGACTCGACGGAACGCAACTGGATGCCGCGGTTCTGTGCGATCGAGGCCACGCCCGCGGTCAGGCACCCCGCCAGCCCCACGAGGAGGTACTCGATCGGCGTGATCCCGTTGTCATCGGCTGCGAAGATCTCCGGGTGGTCGGCGTCGAACTCGTTTTCGACCTTGTGGCTCTGCTCTTCCCCGAGGCCGAAGAAGTCCTGAACCGTGATCGTGCTGTGGACGCCGCTCTTCCACCTGGACGACGCCCGCCACGTGAACTGGGCGGCCGCCGGCGCCCCCGCCAGGGCCGTGCGCGCATCGAGCAGCGCCTGAACGTTGACTCCGTTATCGATCGTTGCCATCTGCCTTCGTGCCCCTTTCCCTACGTAATGTAGCTTTTCAACCAATTTGGTCGACAATATAAGTCCCTCACAGGACGAGAAATGACCGCGCCCACGCGCCAGAATCGACCTCGCGGCCGGCTCGGTCGGAACCGTCGAGACCCAATATCTCGATCTGCCCGCCCCGGTGCGCCTCGACTGCGGACGGGAACTGCACCCGGTCCGCGTGGCCTACGAAACCTACGGCGCGCTCTCGCCCCGGCGCGACAACGCGATCATGGTCTGCCACGCGCTCAGCGGCGACGCCCACGCCGCCGGCTTCTCGAGGGCGGCGGCGAGCGGAGTACCCGCGACGGATTCGGCGCCGACGATCGCGACGGCTCCGCCGGCAAGGGGCTCGGCTGGTGGGACGGGATGATCGGACCCGGCAAGGCCTTCGACACCGACCGCTACTTCGTCATCTCCACGAACCTGCTCGGCGGCTGCGGCGGGACGACGGGACCGTCATCGCTCGACCCGGCCACGGGCAGGCGATATGGCCGGACTTCCCCGTGATCACCGTCGCAGACATGGTGCGAACGGAGCGCGCGTTCCTGGACGAGCTCGGGATCGAGCGGCTCGCGGCGCTGGCTGGTGGTTCGCTCGGGGGGATGCAGGCGTTCGAGTGGGCGATCCTGTTCCCGGACCAGGTCGACGCAGTCGTGGCGATCGCCAGCACGCACGCTCTGCACCCGCAGGGCGTGGCCTGGAACGCAATCGCTCGGGAGGCGATCATGCGGGACCCTTCATGGCGGGGCGGCGGCTACTACGCCGGACCCGATGTGCCAGACGCCGGCATGGGCGTGGCACGCATGATCGGCCACATCACATACCTGTCAGCCCCGGCGCTGAGCGACAAGTTCGGCCGGCGACTCCAGTTCGCCGACGACATCCGGTACACGATCAGCCAGCCGGAGTTCGAGGTCGAGAGCTACCTCCGCCACCAGGCCGACTCGTTCGTCAAGCGATTCGACGCCAACACGTACCTCTACACGTCGAGGGCCTTGACCTACTTCGATCTCGCACGGCAGTACGGCGGCGGGTCGCTTGCCCGCGCGTTCGAGCCCGTTTCTGCGCGAACCCTGCTGATCGCCTTCAGCTCCGACTGGCTCTATCCGCCGTCCGGATCGCGGGAGATCGAGGACGCGCTTGCCTCGCTCGGCAAACCCGTCGAGCTTCACGTGATCGACGCGCCCTACGGGCACGATTGCTTCCTGCTCGAAGAGGCGCGCCAGACGCCCATCATCCGCCGCTTCCTGCAGGAGAGCCCGTCTGAGCGGAGAGCGCGAGCGCCTGGAAGAAGCCCGGGACTTCGGATTCGAGACCCGGCAGCTCCACGCCGGGCAGCGGCCCGACCCGAACACGGGAGCTCGGGCGGTGCCGATCTTCCAGACGACCAGCTATGTGTTCGAGGACCCGGAGTCGGCCGCGGCCTACTTCAACCTCCAGGAGTACGGGAACACGTACTCACGCATCATGAACCCGACGGTCGCCGTCTTCGAGGAGCGCGTGGCGAATCTCGAGGCCGGGTGCGGCGCGGTGGCGTTCGCCAGCGGGATCTCCGCCCAGGCCGCGGCGCTGTTCACGCTGCTGGAGCCGGGCGACCACATCGTCTCGTCCTCGGCGCTGTACGGCGGGACGGTAAACCAGTTCAAGCACTTCCTGCGGAAGATGGGCGTCGAGCTGACCTGGGTCGATCCCGACGATGTCGACGCATGGCGCCAGGCGGTCCGCCCGCACACCAAGGCGTTCTTCGGCGAGACGATCGGCAACCCGGCCGGCAACGTGCTCGACATCGAGGCCGTGGCATCGATCGCGCACGAGCACGACCTGCCGCTGATCGTGGACAACACGTTCGCCACGCCGTACCTGTGCCGCCCGATCGAGTGGGGGGCCGACATCGTGATCCACTCGGCGACCAAGTTCATCGGCGGCCACGGCACGAGCATCGGCGGCGTGGTTGTCGAGGCCGGCACGTTCAACTGGTCCAACGGGCGGTTTCCGGTGGTCGCGGATCCGTCACCCGCTTACCACGGCCTGCAGTTCCACGAGACCTTCGGGACCTACGGCTATCTGATGAAGCTGCGGGCCGAGACGCTGCGCGATCTCGGGGGGCGCTCGCGCCCTTCAACGCGTTCCTGTTCCTCCAGGGGCTGGAGACGCTCTCGCTGCGCATGGAACGCCACGTCGACAACGCGCGAGCGGTCGCCGCGTTCCTCGAGTCGCACGAGCTCGCCTCGAACGTCACCCACCCGGGTCTGCCGAGCAGCCGCTACCCGCCGCTTGTCGCGAAGTACCTGCCGCTCGGCGCGGGCGCGGTGTTCTCCTTCGACTGCGCCGGCGGGCGCGATGGCGGCCAGGACCTGATCCGCGGGGTGACGCTCTGGTCGCACCTCGCCAACGTCGGCGACGCGAAGAGCCTGATCATCCACCCCGCCAGCACGACCCACCGCCAGCTGAGCGACGCGGAGTTGGAGGCGGCGGGCGTGGGCCCGGGAACGATCCGGCTGTCGGTGGGCACGGAGTCGGTCGAGGATCTGATCTGGGACCTGGAGCAGGGCCTCGCGGCGCGTGAGATGATCGACCTCAAGCGATACCAAGACCCGCCGACGATCCAGCGCCTGATCCATAGCGCGCGCACGATCGCGATCGTCGGCCTGTCGTCAACGCGCTGCGCGCCAGCAACTTCGTCGGCTTCTACCTCAAGCGTCACGGCTACCGGGTCATCCCGGTCAACCCCCGCGAGACCGAGATCCTCGGAGAGACGAGCTACCCGAGCCTGTCGGACGTGCCCGAGCCGGTCGACATCGTCAACGTCTTCCGCGCTCCCGACGCGGTGCCGGCGATCGCCCAGGAGGCCGTCGCGATCCAAGCCGGCGCCCTCTGGTGCCAGTTCGGCGTGATCAACGAGGAGGGTGCCCGGATCGCAGAGGAAGGCGGCCTCGCGGTTGTCGTCGACCGCTGCCTGAAGGTCGAGCACGCGCGCTACATGGGCCGCATGCACTGGCTTGGCTTCAACACGCAGCGGATCACCTCGGTGCGCGGCGGACTGCAGTAGTCAATCCTGTGAGGAGCACGCCCTGAAGCTCGGATTCGGTCTGGTCACGTGCCAGCGCAACCCGGCCGACCCGCAGAAGCGCGACGACGCGGAGCTCTACCGCCAGGCGATCGAGCTGGCCGCGCTGGTCGAGGCGAGTGGGCTGGACTCCTACTGGGTCGGCGAGCACCACTTCGTCGACGACGGCTACCAGCCCGCCAGTCTGGTGTTGCTGGCCGCCGCCGCCGCGGCCACCCGCACGATCTCGCTCGGGACGGGCATCCTGCTCGCCCCTCTGGCTCATCCGATCCGGCTTGCCGAGGACGCCGCCGTGGTCGACCTGATATCCGCCGGTCGGTTGATCCTCGGGCTCGGGCTCGGTTGGCGCGAGGAGGAGTTCGCCGGCTTCGAGCTGGCGACGTCCGATCGGGTGGCTCGTCTCGAGCACGCGGTGTCCGTCCTGCGGGCTGCCTGGTCGCCGGACGGTCTGGTCGGCGACGCGGGAGTCAGCATCACGCCGAAGCCGTTCCGCTCCGGTGGTCCGCCGATCTGGTTCGGCGGCGTGGTCGACGCGGCCGTGGAGCGCTCCGGCCGCCTGGCGGACGGGTTCCTGGCGACGATTCCGCCGTGGGATCGCGACACCCTCGAGCGCCATGCCCGCACCCTCCGGTCCCTGGATCGTCCCTTCACCGTGAACGCGCACATCGGAGTGTTCGTGTGGGACGGGCCCGAGGAGCCGTGGGAGCTGGTCCGCGACTACCAGTGGTACTCCGGCTGGAAGTTCGGCGACGCGGCCGAGCGACATGGCCCGCGGGCCGGGCGGCCGCCGGCGGCCGCGCCTCCCCGCCCCCCAGGCGAGGAGGCATCCGACAACCCCTGGGGAGGCAGCGCACCGCTGCGAGGGGGCAGCGTGGTCGGTCGCCCTGAGGAGGTGCTCGAGAGCCTGCGTGCCTTCAAGTCCATCCTCGGCCCGGATGGCCACCTGATCGCGCGGGCCTATTACCCGGGCATGCCGTGGGAGCTGCAGGCCCGCCAGGTGGAGCTGCTCGGCGAGATCGCCCGCGAGCTCAAGCGGGACTCGCGGTAGCCCGCATCGCAGGAAGGGCCCGCAGCGTCATAATCGGGCCATGACCCTCTGGCTAGCCACAGCCGGAGCCTTTCTCGTCGGCGTGTGCCTGGCGAACGCGGTGAAGGTGCATCGCTACTCCCGCCGACACGTCGTGGCGCAGGTCGCGCTACGAGGCCGCGGGCTGTTCTTCAGCCGTACTCCCGATGGCACCTGGTGGCGACTGCGCCTACGCGCCCGCAAGGCGAACTGCTCGACGCCGATCGACCCGGGAGATCCCGGTCCCGACGGCGGCGTCCGCGAACCGCGTCGTCCCCCAGGGCCGGGGCCGACGGCAGGTGCGGCTGGGCTCCACTCAGGCGCCTGAGGCGCGCGCCGCGGCGAGCGCCTCGTCGGCGTCCGGGTAATGCACCATCTCGACGACCTTGCCGTCGCGGAAGGTCGACAGGTTGGCGACGGTCCCGGCCTGCTCACCCTCGCCAGATGGCGGTCGCATGATCACGACGACCTTGTCGCCGACTCCCACCACGTCGACCAGTTCGACATCGCCCAGGCGGGCCCGCGCCCTGGCCATCACCTCGAGCGCCTGCTTCCGGTTGCGGCAGGCTCCCTCCGCCGACGGGTCACCCCCATGCCACTTCACCTCGGGGTCGAGCAGGGAACCGATCACATCGAGGTCGCCGCGCAGCGCTGCCTCGAAGCCCCGCCGGGCAAGCTCGACGTTGCTCTCAGGCATGCCGCGATTGTCCCACCGCTCCATAATCGGGCTGCCGATCCAGCGAGCTGAGGAGCAGTATCGAATGCCCGACATCACGAACGAGATCGACCCCACCGTGCCGCCGAGCGGTACCGGATGCGCGGAGTGCCTGAGCGGCTCGGCTCCAGGGTGGTGGCTCCACCTGCGGCGCTGCGCCACCTGCGGGCACATCGGCTGTTGCGACAACTCGCCCGCACAGCACGCGACCGCCCACAACAAGGCGACGGGCCACCCCGTGCTGGCGAGCTTCGAGCCCGGCGAGGACTGGTTCTACGACTACCGCTCCGGCGAGTTCTTCGAAGGTCCCGCCCTCGCCCCGCCCGACAGCCATCCGGCCGACCAGCCCGTACCCGGCCCGGCCGGCGCCGTGCCCCCCGACTGGCAGCGTCAGCTCAACTGATCCGGTAGCGGCGCCGTCCCCTGCATGCCCGAGGCCAGGGAGCGGGCAAGGCCCACCGACCCGACCCGCGGCAATAGGACTAGGCTCGGTATCGATCCGCGAGCCAAGGAGCCGCACTCATGTCCGTCACGGCCGAAGCAACCGCCATCCGTCCGTTCCGGATCGAGGTTCCCGGCGAGCCGCTCGCTGATCGCTCGCAGGCACGCGGCCAAGAATGTCGGCGGTGGCGACGCTGCGGAGCTCGCCACCTATGTCGTGGAAAAGGGGAAGCCGCTCATCACGCTCGTCGAATGAGATGAGGTGAGGGCCACCGCCACCAACAGCTAGGAGGCGAGCATGCCGCAGGTCGAGGTAGACGGGCTCACGATCAACTACGACGTGCAGGGGGCAGGCGAGGCGCTCCTGCTGATCCCTTATTTGTCTGCGGACCACGCCTGCTGGGCGTTTCAGCTACCTGCCTACACCGAGCACTTCAGCTGCATCGCGATCGACCTTCCGGGCACCGGTGAAAGTGACAAGCCGCCCGGGCCGTATTCCACAGACGGCTATGCCGACCAGGTCGCCGCGTTCTTGGGCGCCATCGGGATCGAGCGGGCGCATGTGGCGGGCATGTCACTCGGCGCCGCCGTGGGCATGCACCTCGCCGCGCGCCATCCAGGCCGCGTGAGCTCCCTGTCGCTGCACAGCGCCTGGCACGCCAGCGACGACTACCTGAAGATCGTCGTCGAGGAGTGGCGCACGGTCGCGTCCGTGCTGCCGACCGTCGCGGACGTGGTGATCCAGGCCATATTCCCGTGGTGCTTCACGCCCGAGATGTACGTCGAACGCCCGGAGTTCGTCGCCACGCTTGTTGACTTCGTGCGTGGACGCCCCGCACAGCCCGTGGACGCGTTCCTGGCCCAGGCCGAGGCGGCCATCAGCCACGACGCGAGCGGGATCCTGGCCGAAATCAACGCTCCGACCCTGATCACCTTCGGCGCGCGCGACCTCGTCTGCTCCACACGGTTCGCCGAACCGCTCAACAGCGGAATTGCCGGGAGCGAGCTGACGGTGTTCGACCACCTGTCGCACGCCGGGCTGCACGAGGACCCCGAGACCTTCAACCGCACGACGCTCGACTTCCTCCTGCGCCGGCGCCCGAATCACGGCGAGCGAGCCTGAGAATCTTCAGCCGAGGTCGGGCAGCACGGACTCGCCGAACAGGCGTACCTGATCGCGCAGGCTCGGCAGGCCGTCTACCGCGACGCCTGCCCAGGTCCGCAGCGTGAACGGATCGGCGAACGAGACCAGGGCGTGGTTCATGCCGGAGGGGGCGTAGCTCTCGGTCAGCCAGCGCAGCCAGTCGTCCGGCGTGCCGGCCACCACGAGCCGGTCCGCCAGGGAATCGGGGGTCACGGCCAGGGCTCGCTTCACATCGCCGGCGGCGAACGCGTCGATCACCGGGGCCACCTCATCGGGGCCGATCCCGTGGCGGTCCAACAGGGCGGGTGGCATCGACGGGATGTAGAAGGCCGCGAGCACCCTGCCCGCGCGCTTGGCGGCCTCGCCGTCCGGCGCGATGGCACCGAGCAGCGAGTCTCCGAGATCGAGCGCCTCGCCGCCGCGGCCGGCGCGTTCGACGCCCGCCGCAAAACAGCCGACGACGTACTCCAGGGACTGCGGGGAGTAGGCGCACGCCGTGTGGAGTCCGTCGGCGATCTCACCCGCAAGCTCCATCGACCTGGGGCCGCCCATCGCGCCGAGCTTGAGCGGGAGATGCTCCTGAACCGGCCGGGCCACCGTGGTGACGCCCGAGTACTCGTAGAAGTCGCCGGCAAAGTCGATCGACCCCTCGTCGAGCACGGTTCGCATCACGTGGTGCGCCTCGCGCAGGCGGGCCATCGGCCGAGTGCCTCGCCACTCGACCCCGTACTGCTCGAGCATCGCGATGTTGCCGATGCCGTAGACCACCTCCGCTCGGCCGCCGCTGAGCTCGTCCAGGGTCGCGGCGAGCTGGGCGACGTAGGTCGGGTCGCGCATGAAGATCGGGGTGACGCACGGCCCCAGCCGGACGCGTTCCGTCCTCGCGGCGGCGGCCCCGAGGATCAGCCACGCATCCTTGTGGTAGATCTCGTCGGCGCTGTAGCAGGCGTAGAAGCCGAGCTCGTCAGCGCACTGCACCGCGTCCAGGAGCTCATCGGCCGGCTGCTCAGGAAGCATTTGAAAGCTCGCCAGCACGAGCCCACCCTAAACCGGATCGCTCAGGGCGCGGCGGGCCTCAGCGGCCGAGTGTGCGGGTGAACTCGCGCGCGCGGCCTGGAATCTGGCTGAGGAGCTCGCGGACCTCGGCCAGCCCTGCGCGAAGCTCTGGATCGCCCACCTCGACGGGCATCATCGAGTCCTGGAGCTCGGCGAGCTCGGCATCGGCCTCGCCCACCGCGGCCACGGCGTTGTCGACGAAGCCTCTGACACCGGTCGATGGCAGGCCCTGAGGCGCTGGAGCGAACGTGCGTGCCGGCAGCCCGTGGCGCTGGGCGAAGCCGGAGTGGGTCCGCTGCGCGCGCCCGTACGCGACCTGGACCGGGCCGAACAGCTCCTCCTCGAGCCGATCCGCGGGGTTCGTGACGAGCTGCTCGTAGGCGCCGGCCAGCGCCGCCAGCGCCACGGCGAGCTCATCGATCGCATCGCCGAGCCTGTCGAGCATTTCCTGTCTTGCTTCCCCGGCGATGTAGGACACTCGGCGAGCTTAGCTACCCCTCGGATATTCCCAAGGCGGGCGTCACCGCCCGTGCCTGTGGAAAGCTTGTGCGATGGGGACCGGGCCGGGATTCGATCCGATAGAGGAGGCTGCTCGCCAGTGGACCAAGCACTGGGGAAGCGCGCCGGTGCCGTCGATGAGCGCCGTCACGTCGGTGATGCGGGTGCAGCAGGTGCTGATGTCGCGGCTGAACGAGACGCTCAAGCCCCACGGCCTGACGTTCCCGCGCTACGAGGCGCTCATGCTCCTCTACCTCAGCCGCAGGGGCTCGCTGCCGCTCGGAAAGATGGGCACGCGGCTCCAGGTGCACCGCACGAGCGTCACGAACCTGGTCGACGGTCTCGAGCGCAGCGGCCTGGCCACGCGCTCGCCGCATCCCACCGACCGCCGCACCACGCTCGCCACGCTCACCGACCAGGGCCGCACCACGGCCGAGGCCGCCACCGAGGCTCTGAACGCGATCGAGTTCGGCACGGCGCCGCTCCGGCAGAAGGACCTCGACGAGCTCACCTCGATCCTCCGCCGGCTGCGCGCGGAGGCCGACGACTTCCCCGAGTCGTAGGGCGCTCCGACGCGTTCGCGCCAAGTCGCTGGACCGCTTCTCCAAGATATGAGATAGTCCGACTATCGGACTTCCGCCTTTACACGAAGAGCCGCGCTCGATGACGGATGCGGAGCGCTGGTATCGGGAGAAGTTCCAGGCGTCGCCGGAGCGTGAGGCGCTGTTCACGTCGATCTCCGATGAGCAGATCGCGCCCCTCTATACGGCGGACGACCTGCCAGCCGCCGATCAGATCGGCTTCCCGGGCGAGTTCCCTTACACCCGCGGGGTCTACCCCTCCATGTACCGGGGTCGCCTGTGGACGATGCGCCAGTTCGCTGGGTTCGGGACGGCGGAGGAGACGAACGAGCGCTTCCGGTACCTGCTCGATCACGGGCAGACGGGGCTCTCGACGGCGTTTGACATGCCGTCCCTGATGGGCCACGACTCGGATCATGCGCGGTCGTTGGGTGAGGTGGGTCGCGAGGGCGTCGCGATCGACACGCTCGACGACATGGAGACGCTGTTCCAGGGGATCCCGCTCGGTGAGGTCTCGACCTCGATGACGATCAACGCGCCGGCGGCGATCATGCTCGCGTTCTACGTCGTCGCGGCCGAGAACCAGGGCGTCGCGCCGGAGGATCTGGCGGGGACGATCCAGACGGACATCCTGAAGGAGTACATCGCTCAGAAGGAGTGGTGCTTCCCGATCGACCCCGCGATGCGTCTGGTCACCGACATGGTCGAGTACTGCTCTGAGCGGATGCCCAGGTGGCACCCGATCTCGATCTCGGGCTACCACATCCGCGAGGCCGGCTCGACGGCGCAGCAGGAGCTGGCGTTCACGCTTGAAGGACGGGTTCACCTACATCGAATGGGCCCTGGAGCGCGGTTTGGACATCGACGACTTCGCGCCGCGCCTGAGCTTCTTCTTCAACGCGCACATCGATTTCTTCGAGGAGATCGCGAAGTACCGCGCCGCCCGCCGCATCTGGGCCCGCGAACTCACGCGACACCTACGGGGCGAAGTCGCGAGCGCTCACTGCTGATGCGGTTCCACTCCCAGACCGCCGGCGTCTCCCTCACCGCGCAGCAGCCCTTGAACAACATCGTCCGCACCGCCGTCGAGGCGCTCGCCGCCGTCCTCGGCGGGACGCAGTCGCTGCACACCAACTCCTACGACGAAGCGCTGGCGCTCCCCACCGAGGAGGCGGTGCGGATCGCGCTGCGCACGCAGCAGGTCATCGCGCACGAAACCGGGGTCACGAACACGATCGACCCCCTGGGCGGCAGCTACTTCATCGAGGCGCTCACCGACCGCATGGAACAGGCGGCCTACGACTACTTCGCCCGCATCGACCAGCTGGGCGGGATGGTCGAAGCCGTGAAACTGAACTTCCCGCAGCGCGAGATCGCCGACGCCGCCTTCCGCTATCAGGAGGAGGTCGACGACAAGAAGCGCATCGTCGTCGGCGTCAACCACTACGAGGAGAACGACGAGCAGCCGCTCGACATCCTCCGCATCGACCCCACGCTCGAGCAGAAACAGATCGACCGCGTCAAGGCAGTCCGCGCCCGCCGCGACACCCAAGCCGTCGAAACCGCCCTCACCCAGCTCAAGACGGCCGCCGCCAGCGACCAGAACCTGATGGGTCCGCTCCTCGACGCCGCCCGCGCGCACGTGAGCGAGGGCGAAATCGTGGAAGCGCTCCAAACCGTCTTCGGCACCTACACCGAGACGCCCGTCTTCTGATGCTTGCCCCCGCCCCTCTCCCTCTCAGGCGGGTGGCAGGACCCGAGCAGATCGGGTTGGGACACGACGGAGAGCCGCCCGGGCGCCGCAAGGCGCTCGCCGGCTCTCTCCTGCGAGCCGGAGCCGAACGTCTCTCCTCCCCCGGCTCCGGCTCGCAAATCCCAACGGCTCGGAGCGCCGCGTGAGCACCACGGCGGTGAGACCGATCCGAGTGGTGGTGGCAAAGCCCGGCCTCGACGGGCACGACCGCGGCGCGAAGATCATCGCCCGGGCGCTCCGCGACGCCGGGATGGAGGTCATCTACACCGGCCTGCACCAGACGCCGGAGCAGATCGTCGCCACCGTGATCCAGGAGGACGCGGACGCGGTGGGGCTCTCGATCCTGTCCGGAGCGCACATGACGCTGGTCCCGCGGGTGGTGGACCTCCTGCGGGAGAACGACATCACCGACGTGCTCGTGACCGTGGGCGGCACGATCCCGCTCGACGACATCGCCGAGCTCAAGCAGCTCGGCGTGGCCGAGGTGTTCACGCCCGGGGCGCCGACGCAGACCGTCGTGGACTTCATCGGCGCCCGCTCGCGCCAGCCCGCCTGATCGGGTCGGTCAATCCACGACCGTGATGAGCGGCTTTCCCTTCTCGACGACGTAAGTGGCGAGCACGGCCGCGTAGCCGCCGCCGACGGTCCGCGCCGCATGGACCACTCCGGCGGCAAACGTCAGGGCGGCGCCGGCGCTGGCGGTGAACGACGGCTCCCCCTCGATGTGGTACTCGATCTCGCCTTCCAGGAGGTAGACGATCTCCTCGCCGGGATGGAAGTGCTTGACCAGCTGCGCTTCCCGGCCGATCTCGACGCGGTACTGGATCACCTCGTACCCAGGGATGCTGAGGTCCTGTCGCTGGAGCTCGGTGCGCTTGATCCCCGGCATCTGCTGTGCGCTGCTGCTCATGCCACCTCCGTGTTCGGGACTGCCGAGATCATCTCAGCCCTCCTCGAGCGTCACGCTCACGGTCTCGACCATCCCCCGCAGCTTGTGCTCCAGCAGCTGGGGGCGGTTGGGCCGGCCCCTGACGGTCAGGCGCGCCCAGCCGGGGCCGTGCCGGTCGGCAGCGACGAACTGGAGCGACGAGATCTCGTACCCGCGCGAGCGGCAGGTCGAGACGATGCGGTCGAGCGGGGACGGCTGAACCGCTGTCTGGCTGAAGGTGACGTATAGGCGTTGCGGGGATCCCATGGCTGCTCCTCTCGTTCCCGCAAGGAGCTCGCCACCTGCCGAGACCCGAGCGGGACTCGACCTGCCGTGTAGGCAGGTCTCAGGTGGTAATGACGATGCTGCTGACGGCAATCGCGACGGAGGCGGCGTAAAGGTTGTTGGGCCTGCGTCGCGGCATCGGGAGGATCGTAGCCGAGCCGAGCGGCCTCCGCTAGGTACAACTCCCGCATGAGCGCACTCGATCTGCTGGGCGACGACGAGCGGGCGCTGCTCCGCCCCGGGCCGCCACCGGCAGGCTCCGACGCGATGCGGGCCAAGCTCACGGAGGATCGCTTCAGCGATCCGGACTGGATCTTCGAGCGCAAGCTCGACGGCGTCCGCTGCATCGCCGTGCGGGACGGGGGCGGGCCGCGGCTGTGGTCGCGCAACAACCTCTCGCTGGACGGCCGCTATCCCGAGATCGTCGAGGCGCTGGCCGGTGCCGGCGAGAAACGCTTCGCCGTCGATGGCGAGGTGGTGGCCTTCTCCGGCGGGCAGACCAGCTTCGAGCGTCTCGCCCAGCGCGGACACCGCCCGGTCGCCGTCTTCTACTACGTGTTCGACGTGCTCTGGATCGACGGCTACGACCTGCGCGCTCTACCGCTGCGCTCCCGCAAGCGCCTGCTGCGCGAGCTGCGAGGCTTCGAGCGCCACGTGCGCCTGACCTCGCACCGCAACCGCGACGGCGAGGAGTACTTCGCCCAGGCCTGCCGGCGCCGCTGGGAGGGCCTGATCGCCAAGCGCGCGGACAGCACCTACAGCTCGGCTCGCTCGGGCGACTGGCTGAAGTTCAAGTGCGAGCACGGGCAGGAGCTGGTGATCGGCGGCTACACCGCGCCGCGCGGCGCCCGGACGCGCTTCGGCGCCCTGCTCGTCGGCTACTTCGACGAGGGAGAGCTGCGCTACGCCGGCAAGGTCGGGACGGGCTTCGACCAGTTGACGCTCGACGAGCTCGGCGACAAGCTCGAGGCGGCGCGCCGTGACACCTCGCCGTTCGCCGCGCCCGACGAGATCCGCGAGCGCAGCGTGACCTGGGTGCGGCCCGAGCTCGTCGCCCAGATCGGCTTCACCGAGTGGACCGCGCACGGGCGGCTGCGCCACCCGCGCTTCCAGGGGCTGCGCGACGACAAGGCGGCGCGCGACGTGGTCCGCGAGGGTTGACGCTCACCGACTCCGAGCTCTACCGGCGCGGGGCCGCGACCCTGCTCGCGTCCTGGGAGGAATACGCGCGCGGGGCGGTCGGGGCGGCGCTGCGGCGCTCACCGGGGGTCGCAAGCGCCGTCTTTCCCAACGAGCCGGAGCGGTCCGTCTACAACAACGCCCTGATCGAGCGCGAGCTCGGCATCTCCGAGCGCGCCGAGGCGCTGGATGCGATGGAGGCCGCCTACGCTGCGGAAGGCGTCACGCGCTTCGCCGCCTGGGTGCACGAGAGCGACGGGCCGTTGCGGGCCGATCTCGAGCGGCGTGGCTACAGGCTCGACGAGATCACGCGCGCGATGGGGATGGCGCTGGACGACATCCGCCTGCCACGGCCCGAGCTCGAGCTCGCGCCGCTGGACTGGCCCGAGTACCTGCGCATCGTCGGGGTGCCGCCCGACTTCCTCAGCGGAGTTGACCGCGCCGCCTTCCACATCCTGGTGGCGCGTCTCGACGGCGAGAGCGTGGCCACCGCGCTGGCGTTCGATCTCGACGGCGACTGCGGGATCTACAACGTCGGGACGCTCGAGCATGCGCGCCGCCGGGGCCTGGGTACCGCGCTGACCGCGCTGCTGCTCCAGGACGCGCGCGATCGCGGGTGCGGGACGGCAAGCCTGCAGTCGACCAAGATCGCCGAGGGCGTGTACGCGGCGGTGGGCTTCCGCGACCTCGGCCGGATCTTCGAGTACGTGCCGCCGGGCCAGGCCTAGCCGGAGCGGCGCTCCGTGCCCTCCACGCCGGCCTCGCGCAGGATCTCCTCGCTGTGCTCACCCAGGGCGGGCGCGGCCCTGAACTCCGCGCGCTCGTGACCCGAGATCTTGACCGGGTTGCCCAGCATCCTCACGCCGCCTGCCTCGACCAGCATGTCGCGCGCCGCGACCTGCTCGCCGGCGAGCACCTCTGCCACGCTCTGCACCGGCGCGGCCGGCACCCCGAAGGCGGCCATCCGCTCCAGCGTCTGCGCGGTGGACAGCGCGCCGATCGCCTCCGCCACGCCCGCGATCACGCGCTCGCGCTGCTCGAGGCGGCCACGCGAGGAGTCGAGGGACGCATCCGCCTCGAGCTCCGTGAGGGCGAGCGCGCCGCAGAGCTTCTTCCACATGTGGTTGGCCAGCGGCATGATCACGACGTGACCGTCGGCCGTCTCGAACAGCTGCGACGGCACCGCGTAGGGATGCGCCGAGGACGCCAGGCGGACCGGCACCGCCCCGCCGTTCAGGTAGTCCGCCGCGATGTAGGACAGCATCGACAGGTGGGTGTCGAAGAGGGCGATGTCCACATGCCGCCCCTCTCCCGTGCGCTCCGCCTCTCGCAGCGCAGCGAGGATGCCGATCGCGCCGAACGCCCCGCCCATGTGGTCGACCACCGACACGCCGTACTTGGTGGGCGGCCCGTCGGGCTCGCCGGTCAGGCTCATCGTGCCCACCAGCGCCTGCACGAGATAGTCGTACGCCGGCCCGTCCGCATCGGGGCCGAAGCCGCTGATCGAGCACATCACGATCCGCGGGTTGACCGCTCGCAGCTGCTCGAAGCTCGCGCCGAGGCGATCCATCACGCCGGGCGCGAAGTTCTCCACCACCACGTCGGCGCCCGCCACCAGCTGCAGGAAGGCGGCGTGGTCCGAGTCGGCCTTCAGGTCCAGCTCGACGCTGCGCTTGTTGCGGTTCAGGCAGGAGAAGTAGACGGTCTGCCCGTCGATCTCGACCGTCGGCACCGAGCGCGAGTTGTCCGGGTGCTCGCGCGACTCGACCTTGATCACGTCGGCGCCGAGGTCCGCCAGCAGCATCGTGCAGTACGGGCCGGCGAGCGTCTGGGTGAGGTCCACGACGCGCACGCCCGCGAGGGGGCCGCTCTGCCGCGGGTCCTCAGCCACCGGAGCGAAGCGAGGCCCTGGCCTTCTCCGTGGCGTCCACGTCGACCTTGAAGTCCACCTCGTTCTCGAACACCACGCCGTAGGCGCTGCGGGCGAGCTCGACCGTGGTGAAGTCGTCGAGCACGTCGTCGCGGACGGCCTCCGGCTCGCGGTCGAGCGGGTCGCCGTATCCGGCCCCGTTCGGCACCTCGATGCGGACGGACTCGCCGGCCGCGAACGGCAGGCCGGTGACCTTGGCGGGAATCAGCTCCGCCGCGTCGGAGCCGGCGCCCTTGGTCACGCCGCTGCACGGCGCCGTTGTGCCCGCCGAAGATCCCGCGCGGCGGGTCGTAGCAGCGGTCGGACTCGCTGGAGAAGGTTCCCTCCACGAGGAAGCGGTTCTCGCGCACGATGCCGATCCCGCCGCGCCAGCGGCCCGGCGCCGCCGGCTCGTCGCGCAGCTCGTAGCGCTCGCAGCGCATCGGGAAGCGCATGTCGAGCTCCTCGATCGGGTTGTTGCGCGTGTTCACCATCAGGTTGTCGACCGAGTCCATGGCGTCCTTGCCGAAGCGGCCGCCGTAGGAGCCCTCGTTCACCTCGAGGTAGATCCAGTACTCGCCGGTGGCCTCCACGTAGCCGGAGTAGGCGGCGAAGTGGATGGCGGCGGAGTTGCCCGCGGTGACCTGCTCGGGCATCACCTCGGAGAGCGCGAGGATCGTGTTGTCGATCACCCGCTGGATCTGGCAGAAGCGCGAGAAGCAGGCGCGCGGGTAGTTCGGGTTGAAGATCGTCCCCTTCGGCGCGACCACGTCCACGCAGCGGAAGATCCCGTCGTTCTGGGGCACGTGCTCCGGGTAGGTGGCCTCGTCGAGCAGGAGCGTGCGGATCACGAAGTACGCGGCCACCAGCAGCGACCCCTCGAGCGGCACGTTGTAGCCCGTGGGCACCTCCGCGTTCGAGCCGCTCACGTCGATCGTGATCTGGTCGCCCTCCACGATCACCTTCGTCTCCACGCGCAGCGGCACGTCGCGGTTGCGCGCGTCGTCGTCGAGCCAGGCGGTGGGCGCCACGTACTCGCCGTCCGGGATCTTCGCGATCTCGCCGCGCAGCATCTTCTCCGAGTAGTCCATCCAGTCGTAGGCCGCCGACATCACGGTGTCCACGTCGTAGCGCTCGACCAGCTTGAGGAAGCGCTCCCTGCCGAGCTGGCAGGCGGCCATCATCGCGTTCATGTCGCCGCGGTTCATCGACTCGGTGCGCACGTTGTCGAACACCATCCGGTCGAGGTCCTCGTTCAGCACGCCGCGCTGGTACCAGCGCAGGCCGTTGTAGACCTTGGCCTCGGCGTAGACGTCGAACGCGTCGGCGTTGATGCCCGGATAGGAGCCGCCGACGTCGAGCACGTGCGCGGTCACAGCCGCGAACCCGAGCAGCTCGTCCTTGTGGAAGATCGGCACCGCCACGGCGATGTCCGGCGAGTGCGACGCGCCCAGGTAGGGGTGGTTGTGGATGATCACGTCGCCCTCCTCGATCTCGCCCTCGAGGCGATCGAGGAAGCCGCGGATGTACCACGGCAGGGAGCCCACGTGGAGGGGCGTGGAGTCCGACTCGCACACCTCGCGTCCCTGGGCGTCGAAGATCCCCGCGCCGAGGTCCTCGGACTCGCGGATGATCGACGAGTAGCTCATGCGGAAGAGGACCCCCGCCATCTCCTTGGCGATCGCGCCGAACGCCCCGCCCAGCACGCGCAGCGTGACCGGATCGATTTCGACGCGCTCGCGCGTCGGCGGCCCGGGGTGGCGCGCCAGCTCGTAGTCAAGGACCGACATGCTCTCTTCCTTCCTCTAGGCCGAAGTGGCGGTATCGCTTTGACGGGCGCGCTCTGGGTCGCCCACGCCGGTGTGGATCACGATGTTGCCCACGTGGTCCACCTCCGCCACGAGACCGGGCGGGATCACTGTGGTCGAGTCGTACTGGTTCACGATCGCGGGGCCCTCGATCCGGTTGCCCGAGCGCAGCTGGGCGCGGTCGTAGAACTTCGTGGTCACCTGCTCGAGCTTCCCGTTCACCGGGAACCAGGCGAGGTGCTCGGCGCGCAGCGCCTCGGAGGCGTCGCCGGCGCTCGAGCCGACGTCGGGCATCTTCAGCTCCGGCGTGAGACCCACCCCGCGCACGCGGATGTTCGGGATCTCGATGTCGGCGTCCGGGAAGCTGCGCGAGTACTCGCGCTCGTGGATCGTGTTGAACGAGTCGCGGATCTGCTCGGCCCAGGCGGCGTCGATCGTGCCGGACGGCGCGTCCACTCGCAGCTCGTAGCCCTGCCCGAGGTAGCGGCACTCGCAGATGCGCTGGACCAGGATGTTCTCGGCGGCCACGCCGTCCGCCTCGAGCTGATCCTGAGCCTGGCGCTCGAGCACCTCGAACGACGCCTGCAGCCCCGCCGCGTCGAGCTCCGACATGCGCGCGTAGACCGTGGAGCCGTACTCGTAGACCATGTCGGTGGCGAGCAGCCCCATCGCCGAGGTGATGCCGGGAAACGGCGGCACGAGCACGAACGGCGTGCCCACGTTCACGCCGATCTGCGGCGAGAACAGCGGCCCGGCGCCGCCCTCGGCCACGAGCGCGAAGTCGCGCGGGTCGAAGCCCTTGCGCACCGAGTTCTGCTCGATCGCCTGCTCCATCAGCGAGCTGAGGATCTGGATCGCGCCCATCGACGCCTCCTCGATCGACATCCCCAGCGTCTCCGAAACCTCGCTGAACGACTCGCGCGCGAGGTCGGGGTTGACCTCCATGCCGCCCCCGAGGAAGGTCTCCGCGCGTAGCCAGCCGAGGTTGACCATGGCGTCGGTGCTGGTGGGCTCGGTGCCGCCGCGCATGTAGCAGGCGGGGCCGGGATCGGCACCCGCGGAGCGCGGGCCCACGCGGAAGATGCCGCCGTGGTCCACGTAGACGATCGAGCCGCCGCCGGCGCCGATCGTGTCCACGTCCACCATCGGCACCATCGCCTGGTACGGCCCCACCTTGGTGTCCAGCAGGTGCTTCATGCGCAGCTTGCCGTCCTGCGCCAGACCGATGTCGGCGGAGGTGCCGCCCACGTCGAGCGTGATCACGTTGCCGAAGCCCGCCTGGCGCCCGGCCCAGATGCCGCCCACCACGCCGGCCACCGGGCCGGACATGAGCAGGTTGACGGGCCGCGACAGCGAGACCTCGGTGGTGGCCACGCCGCTGGCCGAGGTCATCAGGTGGAGACCGGACTTCACGCCCAGCTCGGCGAGCGAGTCCTGCAGGCGGCCGACGTAGCGCGAGACCTTCGGGCCGACGAACGCGTTCAGCGCGACGGTGGAGAAGCGCTCGTACTCGCGGTACTGCGGCAGCACCTCCGAGGACACGGACACGAACGTGTCGGGCATCTCCTCGCGCACGATCTCGGCGACGCGCGCCTCGTGCTCGTTGTTGAGGAACGAGAACAGGAGGCAGACGGCCACCGCCTCGACCTCCGCCTTCTTCAGCTTCTGGACCTGCTCGCGGATCTCGGCCTCGTCGATGTCCCGCAGCACCGAGCCGTCCTTGTCGATCCGCCCGGCGATCGGCAGGCGGTAGCGGCGGCGCACGATCGGGAACGCCTGCCAGGGGAGGTCCTGGTAGTTCGAGAAGTTGAGCGGCTTCTTGTGCCGCGCGATGTGCAGGATGTCGCGGTAGCCCTCGCTCGTGAGCATCCCGACCCGGGCGCCGTTGTGCTCGATCACGATGTTGGTCGCGATCGTGGTGCCGTGGAAGACCTGGTCGAGCGCCGAGGCCTCCTGCCCCACCCCCTCGATCAGCTGCCGGATGCCGTCGACGGTGCCGATCGAGGGATCCGCGGGCGTGGTCGCCAGCTTGTGCACCGAGATCTCACCGGCCTCGTCGTCCACGTAGATGAGGTCGGTGAACGTGCCACCGACGTCCACTCCCACACGCTTCATCGATCGCTCCTTTCGCTGCAGTGGCCAGGCAGCTTCGACCCGGCGACCTCCGGGGCGCCGATATCATATCGGGATATCGGAACTGGTCTAGGGGCGCCCGTCGGGGCGCGTCCAGTAGCCGCGTTCGGTGAAGTAGCGGATGAGCAGCTCCCCCGCCTCCTTCACGTGGGCGTCGGCCGCGCGGCCGGCCGCCTCGCAGTCGCCCTTCTCGAAGGCCTTGACGATGACCTCGTGGCCCTGCTCGGACGCTCCCGCCCACTCGGGCACGAGCGCGTAGAAGTCCTGCGGGATGAAGCGCAGCGTGGAGCGCAGGACGCGCAGCAGCTTGGGCGAGTCCGCCGCCGCGTTGATGGCGCGGTGGAACTCCCAGTTGGCGCTGCCCCATGCGCACGGCGTCGCCCGAGCGCTTGGCGTCCATGAACTCCTCCTCGAGCTCGCGCACCGAGGCGACCAGTGCCTTGTCGGCGTTCTGGCAGGCGCGCTTGGTCAGCTCGCCGGCCAGCGTCGCGTGCATCCAGAAGACGTCGGCCACGTCCCCGCGCGTGGTGGGCACGACGCTGAACGAGCGGCTCGGCGACACGTCCACGAACCCCTCCGCGGCCAGGCGCAGCAGCGCCTCGCGCACCGGCATGGTGCTGACGCCGAGCTGGCGGGCCAGCTCCTCCTGGGTCATCTTGGCGTCCGGGGTCAGCTCGCCGGTGAGGATCATGTCGCGCAGGGTCTCGGCGACCTCCACGGCCAGCGTCCTGCGGCGAAGCGAGCGGGCGGCCGGCACGCTGGTCATCCTCTCACGCCCCGCGGCCATCAGAAGACGGCCGGCTGGCGGAACTCTCCCCACTCGTCCTTGAGCACCCCGACCATCTCGCCCACCGTGCAGTAGGCGTGCGCGCAGTCGATCAGCGGGTGCATGAGGTTCACGTCATCGCCGCGCGATGCGGCGCTGAGCGCGTCGAGCGTCCGGCGCACCTCCGCGTCGTCGCGCGTGCGCTTCACCTCGGCGAGCCGCTCGAGCTGGCGCCCGCGAGCGGCGTCGTCCATCTCGTAGCCCTCGGGCTCGGGCGGCGGCTCGTCCACCGTGAAGCAGTTCACGCCCACGACCTTGCGCTCGCCCGCTCTCCACCGCGTGCTGCTGCTCGAACGCCTCGTCGGCGATCAGCCGCTGCACGTAGCCGTCCTCCACGCCGCGAACCATGCCGCCGTGCGACTCGATGTCGTCCATGATCGCCACGATCTGCTCCTCCATCGCATCGGTGAGCGCCTCGACGTAGTAGGAGCCGCCGAGCGGGTCCACCACGCGCGCCACGCCGGTCTCGTGCGCGAGGATCTGCTGGGTGCGCAGCGCCAGCGTGGTGGATGCCTCGGTGGGCAGCGCGAACGGCTCGTCCCAGGCCGCGGTGAACATCGACTGCACCCCGCCGAGCACCGAGGCCATCGCCTCGTAGGCCACGCGCACCACGTTGTTCTGGGCCTGCGGCGCGTACAGCGATGCGCCACCGCAGACGCAGCCGAAGCGGAACATCGCCGAGCGCTCGTCCTGGGCGCCGTAGCGCTCCTTGACGATCTGGGCCCAGCGCCGGCGTCCGGCGCGGTACTTGGCCACCTCCTCGAAGAAATCCCCGTGCGTGTAGAAGAAGAACGAGACCTGGGGCGCGAACTGGTCGATCGTCATCCGCCCGCGCGAGACGACCTCGTCGCAGTACGCCACGCCGTCGGCCAGCGTGAACGCCATCTCCTGCGCCGCGGTGGCGCCCAGCGTCGCGGAAGTGCGCGCCGGCCACCGAGATCGCGTTGAAGCGCGGGACCTCGGCCGCGCAGAACTCGATCGTGTCCGCCGATCAGACGCATCGACGGCTTGGCCGGCCAGATCCAGGTACCGCGAGCGGCGTACTCCTTGAGGATGTCGTTCTGGATCGTGCCGCGCAGCTTCTCGCGCGGCACGCCGCTCTTCTCGGCGCTGGCGACGTAGAACGCGAGCAGGATCGCCGCGGTGCCGTTGATCGTGAAGCTCGTGCTCAGGCGGTCGAGCGGGATCCCGTCGAACAGGATCTCGGCGTCGCGGAGGGTGTCGATCGCCACGCCCACGCGCCCCACCTCCTCCTCGACGTCGGGATCGTCGGAGTCGTAGCCGCATTGGGTGGGCAGGTCGAGCGCGACCGAGAGGCCCGTGCCGCCCTGCTCGAGCAGGTAGCGGTAGCGGGCGTTCGACTCCTCGGCGGTGCCGAAGCCGGAGTACTGGCGGAAGGTCCACATCCGGTCGCGATAGCCGCCGGGGAAGTTGCCGCGCGTGAAGGGCGGCTGCCCGGGCGCCCCGATGCGATCGCTGTCCGGGACGTCCTCGGGTCCGTAGACGGCCTGGACCGGAATCCCCGAGTCCGTGGTCACGGCGGCGCCGTCCACGCTTGCTTTCGCCATTCCGATATCATATCGTGAGATCGCGTGAGCGAGGTCGGGGTCCAGGTGGAGGGCAAGGTTGCCGTGCTGACGATCGATCGTCCGCACGCGCGTAACGCCATCGGGCTCGCGACGATGGCCGAGCTGGGCGAGGCCCTCGACCAGATCGAGAACGAGCCCGTGAACGTGCTGGTGGTGCGGGGCGCCGGCGACCGCGCCTTCGTCTCCGGCGGCGACCTCAAGGAGCTGAGCGCCATCCGCGACGAGCAGGGCGCCATCGACATGGCCACCCGCATGCGGCGGCTGCTCGACCGCCTGGCCACCTTCCCGGTGCCGGTGGTCGCGGCGCTCAACGGCCACGCCCTCGGCGGCGGCGCCGAGGTGGCGGTGGCCGCCGACATCCGCATCGCCGCCGACGACGTGAGCATCGGCTTCACCCAGGTGCAGCTCGCGATCATGCCTGCCTGGGGCGGCGCCGAGCGCCTGGCCGAACTGGTGGGCCGCAGCCGAGCGATGCTGCTCATCGCCGCCGGCACGCGCCTGTCCGCGGCCGAGGCCGAGCGCATCGGGCTGCGTGCAGATCGTGGCCCCGCGCCACGAGTTCGACGCCGCCTGGCGCGAGCTGGCCGACGCCTTCGCCCGGCTGCCCGAGGGCGCCGGCAAGGCCATCAAGGACGTGATCTCCGCCGCCAAGCCGCACGCCCATCCCGCCCTGGAGGCCGACGCCGTGCGGCACTTCGCCCGCCTCTGGGTCGGCGACGAGCACTGGCGCGCGGCCGCTCCCCCCACCCCGGCCTCCCCCAGCTGATGCCCGCCCGCATCCTGGTGGCCAAGCCCGGTCTCGACGGGCACGACCGCGGAGCCAAGCTGGTGGCCCGCGCGCTGCGCGACGCCGGCTACGAGGTGATCTACACGGGCATCCGGCAGCGGCCGGAGCAGGTGGCCGCCGTCGCCGCGCAGGAGGACGTGCAGATCGTGGGCCTCAGCATCCTCAGCGGCTCCCACCTCGCCCTGACCAGGAAGACGGTGGCCGCGCTCGAGTCCGCCGGCGCCACCGAGGTGCGCGTGGTCGTGGGCGGCACCATCCCGAGCGCGGACGTGGAGAAGCTGATCGAGGCCGGCGCCAGCGCCGTCTTCCCCACCGGCACCCCGCTCGACAAGCTGCTGGAGGGCATCCGGGCGCTCACCGAAGACGATGCCCCCCACGGCGGCTGAGCTCCTCGAGGCAGCCCGCGACGGGCGCGCGGCTGCGCTGGGGCGGCTGGTGTCGCTCGTGGAGGGCGGCGGTCCGGGCGCTCGTGACGTGGCCCAGGTCGCCTACCCGCTCAGCGGCGGCGCCTACACGGTCGGGCTGACCGGCGCTCCGGGCTCCGGGAAGTCCACGCTCACCGGGCGGCTGGTGGTGGCCCTGCGCGAGCGCGCCGAGCGGGTGGCCGTGCTGGCCGTGGACCCCTCGTCGCCCTACTCGGGCGGCGCGATCCTGGGCGACCGCGTGCGCATGTCCGACCACGTGCTGGACGAGGGCGTGTTCATCCGCTCGATGGCCACGCGCGGGCACCTCGGCGGGCTGGCGCTGGCCGCCCCCGAGACCGTGCGGGTGCTCGACGCCGCCGGCTTCCCATGGGTGCTGGTGGAGACGGTGGGCGTGGGCCAGGTCGAGCTCGACGTGGCGCGCACGGTGGACACCACCGTGGTGGTGGTGAACCCCGGCTGGGGCGACGACGTGCAGGCGGCGAAGGCGGGCCTGATGGAGATCGCGGACGTGCTGGTGATCAACAAGGCCGACCGGGACGGGCTGAAGGAGACGCGGCTCGACCTGAAGCGCATGCTCGACACCGGCCCCCACTCGGACGCCGACTGGCGCCCGCCGATCGTGGCGACGGTGGCCACCGACGGCCAGGGCGTGGAAGAGCTGCTGGAGGCCGTGGAGGGCCACCGCGCCTGGGCGGAGGCCGGCGGGCGCCTGACCGCGCGCCGGGCGGAGCGCCTGTGGGAGGAGGTCGAGTCGATCGTGGCCGCGCGGCTGGGGCGGCGGGCCCAGCGCCTGCTCGGGGAGGACGGGCTCGCGGAGCTCCACCAGGATGTCGCCGCTCGCAGCGTGGACCCGTGGTCGGCATCCGACCGGATCCTTCAGTCGGTGCGGTAGGTTCGCGCGGTGCCCAGCAGCGCTCCGGTAGACGGCTTTCGCCTCGAGTACGACCGGCTGGGCGCCGGCCCGCCCGTGGTGCTCCTGCACGGCTGGCCCGGCGACCGCCGCGACTACCGCAGGCTCGTGCCGATGCTGGCCGATCGCTTCGAGCTGGTGGTGCCGGACCTGCGCGGCTTCGGCGGTTCGGACAAGCACCCCGAGGACCCGCGCGAGGCCTACGGAGCTCACGCCCAGGTGCGCAGCGTCGCCGGGCTGATCGAGGAGCTCGGTCTCGGCCAACCCGTGATCGCCGGCTACGACATCGGCAGCCGGGTGGCGCAGACGCTGGCGCGTGAGCGCCCCGAACTCGTCAGCGCGCTGGTGATCTCCCCGCCGCTGCCCGGGGTGGGCGAGCGCGTGCTGACGCCCGACAGCATGCGCGAGTTCTGGTACCAGTCGTTCCACCGGCTGGACCTGATCGAGCGCATGATCGACGGCAGACCGGAGGCCGTGCGCGCCTACCTCGACCACTTCTGGTCGCACTGGTCGGGACCGCGTTTCGCGCTAACAGGCGCGGAGCTCGACGACCTGGTGCGCATCTACGCAGAGCCCGGCGCGTTCACCGCCTCGATCGGCTGGTACCGGGCCGGCTCCGGCACGGTGGCGAACGCCACCGCCGAGCGTATCCCCGATCCGGCCGACCGGCTCGAGCTGCCGACCACGGTGCTGTGGCCGGAGCACGATCCCCTCTTCCCGCGCGCGTGGTCGGATCGGCTCGACCACTTCTTCACCGACGTGGAGCTGCGCTTCATCGACGGCGTGGGCCATTACACGCCGCTGGAGACGCCCGAGTCGTTCGCCGAGGCGATCGCGCAGGCCGTGGCGTAGCATCACGGGCATGAGCGACGAGAGCATTGCCGCACGCATCGAGCGCCTGGTGGACGAGGAGCACGAGCTGCGCAAGCGGGAGCAGGCCGACAACGCGAACCCGGAGGCCGTCCAGGAGGACGCACAGCGCCTCGAGGCGGTGCAGATCGAGCTGGACCGCTGCTGGGACCTGCTGCGCCAGCGCCGCGCGCTGCGCGACGCCGGCGCCGAACCCGGACGACGCCGAGGCCCGCGACGCCAGCACCGTCGAGCGCTACCTCCAGTAGCCCGGAGCTAGCGCAGGCTCAGCTCACGCGCTCGAACACCAGCCGGTAGTGGTCGAGCAGCTCGCGCTCGAAGCAGACGCTGTTGGCGCTGACGCCCGAGGTGAACGCCAGCCGGAAGTCGGCGTTCGTCAGCCAGTGCGGCAGCAGCTGCAGCTTGATCAGCCGCTTGCGCATGCTGGGCTCGGCGAAGCGCTTGCGCCACTGGCGGATCGTCTCGATGTAGTCGAGCCGGCCGCTGGTGCTCGCCACGAGGCGGAAGTCGGGCTCGGCGCAGCGGATGATCTGCTCCTGGCCGTACGGCAGGAAGGAGCCGGGGAACTGGCGCGTCATCAGCGCCACGTACCACGCGTCGGAGTCGCGCGGGGCTTTGATGTCCACCTCCTCGAGCGGGATCATGTTGCGCCCGAAGACCATCGTCTGCAGGTACAGCCTGCCGTTCTCGGGCAGCAGCCCGGCGATGTGCCCGAACAGGTCGCGGTAGATCTCCTCCTGGCGGCCCGCCGCCTGCTCCTCCGGGGAGCAGAAGTGCTCGAACGCGCCGAGGCTGGCCACGGCGTCGAAGCCGCCGAAGGTCTCGCTCGTGACCTGCCGCGCGTCCTGGAGATGGACGTCGAGCCCGTGCTTCTTGCACGCCGCCGCCTGGGCCGAGGACAGGGTCACCCCCACGCCGCTGCCGCCCCGGCCGCGGATGAAGTTCAGCAGCGGACCCCAGCCGCAGCCCAGGTCGAGCACGCGCTTGCCCGGCTCGATGCCGATCTGCTCGGCCACGTACTCGTGCTTGCGCCGCTGCGCCTCGTCGAGGCTGAGCGAGAAGTCGCCGTCGTACTTGGCGCCGCTGAAGTCCGCCAGCTCCCCCAGGCTGAGCCGGAAGATGCGGTCGATCAGCGAGTAGCTGAACTCGAGGTCCTTGCGGTCCGCCATCTGCATGGAACGCTACGGCCTACGCGGAGGTCGCGACGGCTGCGGTCCCCTTGCGCGCCTGGGCGAAGGTGACCAGGCGGTTCTCGACCCTCGTCCCACAGCTTCAGCCGCGCGGCCCGCAGCCCGTCCCAGATCGACAGCGTCGGCACGTCGTGGAAGATCGGGTTCTCGTCGTGGGCGCGCTGCAGGTTGTAGTTGGGGATGCGCGTGCTCAGGTGGTGGACGTGGTGCAGGCCGATGTTGCCGGTGAAGAACTGGAGCACCTTCGGCAGCTTCAGGTAGCTGCTGCCCCGCAGCGCGGCGTCGGCGTAGGTCCAGTCGCCCGCGCTCTGCCAGTAGGTGTCCTCGAACTGGTGCTGGACGTAGAAGAGCCAGACGCCGGCCGAGCCCGCGAGCAGCACGGTGGGCATCTGCACCAGCAGGTAGTCGCGCCAGCCGATCAGCCAGCAGAGCGCGCCGACGACCAGCGCGAGCACGACGTTGGTGAGCTGCACGCTGCGGCGGATCCGCGGGCGTGCCGTGCGGGACACCAGGCGCGGCTGCACGAGCAGCGAGTAGATCGGCCCGAGCCCGAACATCACGATCGGGTTGCGGAACAGCCGGTAGCCCAGCCGGCCCCGCCACGACGCCGCCTGGTACTCGGCCACGGTCAGCGTGTGGACGTCGCCCGTCCCGCGCCGGTCCAGGTCGCCCGCGGTGGCGTGGTGAACGGCATGGCTGTGGCGCCAGGCCGCGAAGGACGAGAAGACCACCAGCCCCAGCGTCGAGCCCAGCCAGGCGTTCGCCCGCTCGGGTGCGCAGGAACGAGCCGTGAGCGCAGTCGTGGAAGACGATGTAGGTCCGCAGCAGGAAGCCGCCGGCGGGGATCGCCAGCGCCAGCACCAGCAGGTACGAGACGTCGAGCGCCTTGTACATCAGCACCCAGAGCACGAGGTACGGCAGCAGCGACGTCGCGAGGTCCACGACGCTGCGGCTGAGGCGCGGCTGGGCGTACGGATCCAGGGCTTCGCGCCAGAAGGGACGTGTGGGCTCGTTGGCAGCGGGACTTGGCACGGCGGCTGTCGTGCTCATGCTTCTCCCTCCGGTCCACGACCTCGATGCGCAGCCACGCCTCGAATCGAGTCCCCTAGATCAGCGCACGACTCTACTCTCCAGCGAGGCGGGGCGAGCCGAGATTTGGCATGAAACCGTCCTGAAAGCGGGTTAAGGTCTGCTAGGCGTGTACGACTGGCTTCTCTTCCTGCACGTAATGGCGGCGTTCCTGCTGGTCGCCACCGTGGTCATCTTCAGCGCGTTCGCGCTCGGCGCGGCCGCTGATTCGCGCGTGTTGGCGGTCGGCAACGTGCTGTGGGCCGTCGGCGGATTGGGCACCCTCGTGTTCGGGATCTGGCTGGCCATCTATCTCGACGGATATGACCTGCTCGATGGCTGGATCCTCGCCGCGCTCGTGTTGTGGGCCGGCGCCACCGAGCTGGGACGCCGTGCCGAGCTCGGCATCGCGCCCGACGCCAGCGGAGTCTCGGCGGGCGACCGCTCACGGGCGCTGATGTTTCACTGGTTGCGCACGCTCGTTGTCCTGGCCCTGCTCATCGACATGATCTTCAAGCCCGGCTCATGAGCGTCGTCGCCCCAGTCCGCGCCGACTCGTGGGACTTCCCTCTCCTGCTTCACGTGCTTGGGGCGATGGTGCTGGTCGGGGCGCTCGTCCTCTCGGCCACGGCGCTCGTGCTGGCCTGGCGCGGTGGCGGCCCCGCGATGGTGCGGCTGGGCTACCGCTCGCTGCTGTTCGGCGCGCTCCCCGGCTGGGTGGTGATGCGCGTCGGCGCAGAGTGGATCGCGTCCAAGGAAGGCCTGACCGACTCCAACGCCACCTGGATCGGCATCGGCTTCGGCACCGCGGACAGCGGCCTGGTGGTGCTCGTGATCGCGACGGTGCTGGCGGGCTTCGGGGCCCGGCGCCTCGCGCGCGCCGAAGGGAACGGGCCGAGCGGCCTGGGGCGCGCCTCGACCGTCCTCGTCGGGTTGCTGCTGATCGCCTACGTGGTCACGATCTGGGCGATGACAACGAAGCCTGCCTAGCCCCGTTCGCGGACTCGTACATGCCTCGGCGGGTGCGACGGACGAGCCCCGCGTCGGTCGCGGTGCGTAGCGCCCGCCGGAAGCGGCCGGGACCCCAGTGGCGCGCGCCGGTGGTCGCGGCGAGCTCCTGGAGCGGCACGGGCCGGTTCGCGGTCTCTGCCGCGGTCGCTATCGCCTCCACCTCGCGCCTGCGCAGCGGATCGTCGCTGACCTCGGCGGATGTGAGCGAGAAGGGCGACCAGGCCGCCCGGCGGGGGTAGCGCGGGAACGGCGTCGGCTGCTCCTCAGCGCGGGCACCGTCTTCCACTCCCTCGCCCTCCTGGGCCGTGATCGGCTCGGCGATCTCCTCGAGCGGACGTTGCTCGGCCGAGACTCCGAGAAAGGCCTCGACCAGGCCGCCGATCACCATCAGCCCGGCGGCGATCATGAAGCCGACCTCGAGCTTGCCGGGATGGGCGGCATCGATCAGCGCCCCGTACAGGACCGGGCCGATCGCGCCGCCGAGGCCGGTGCCGACCGCATAGAAGAACGCGATCGCCATCGCCCGCGATTCCATCGGGAAGATCTCGCTCACCGTCAGATAGGCGGCGCTCGCGCCCGCCGAGGCGAAGAAGAAGATCACCACGAGTGCGATCACCTGCGTGGTCGTCGTCAGCGACCCGGCGGCGAACAGCACCGCCATCACCGCGAACAGCACTCCTGAGATCAGGTAACAGCCCGCGATCATCGGGCGGCGGCCCACCGTGTCGAACAGCCGTCCGAGCAGCAGAGGCCCGAGGAAGTTGCCGACCGCGAAGGGGATGATCAGCGCGGGCGCCGCGCTCGACGACACCTTGTAGAACGTGGACATGATGTCCGTGAAGTTGAAGAGCACGGCGTTGTAGATGAACGCCTGCCCGACGAACAGCGACAGGCCGAGCACCGTTCGCCGGGGATACATCGTGAACACGCCGCGGGCCATCGCGAGGAAGCCGACCGACTCGCGCTCCTCGACGGTGATCGTCTCCTCCACGGGCTCGAGCGGCTCGCCGGTGTCGTCTTCGACCTCCTTCTCGATCTCCGCCACGAGCTGCTCGGCCTCGTCGTTGCGGCCGTGGGTGAACAGCCAGCGCGGGCTCTCCGGGACGTTTCGCCGCACCACCAGGATGCCGAGGCCGAGGACGGCGCCGAGCCCGAACGCCAGCCGCCAGCCCAGGTTGGCCGGGAAGATCGACGTGTTGAGCAGGACCAGCGTGAGCGACGCCCCCACGGCCGTGCCGAGCCAGTAGCTGCCGTTGATCAGCAGATCGACCGTGCCGCGAACCCGTGCCGGGATCAGCTCGTCGATGGCGGAGTTGATCGCCGCGTACTCGCCGCCGATGCCGGCGCCCGTGAGGAAACGGAACGCCAGGAACCACCAGAGGCTGAAGGAGAAGGCGGTGAGGACCGTGGCGCAGAGGTAGACCGCCAGGGTGATCAGGAACAGGCGCTTACGACCCAGCCGGTCGGTCAGGTAACCGAAGAACAGCGCGCCCACGCACGCGCCGATCACGTAGATGGTGCCCGCCAGGCCGATCTGGGCGGACGTGAGGGTGAGGCCCGCGCCCTTCTCGGTCAGGCGCGAGGCCACCGAGCCGACGATGGTGACCTCGAGCCCGTCCAGGATCCAGACGGCGCCCAGCCCGAGCACGACCAGCCAATGCCAGCGTGCCCAGGGCAGGCGGTCTATCCGCGCCGGTACGTCGGTCTCGACCGTGGCCGGCGCCTGTACTGCTTCGCTCATCGCGGCGCTGCGGTCAGCGGCCGTACCAGCGCCTGCGGCCTCCGACGCCGCCCTCGGCACCGCCGACGAAGAACCCGATCAGCCAGATCAGGAGCGCGACCAGCAGCACTATCCACAGCAGGTGGACCGCGAACCCGAGCCCTCCGAACAACGCCAGAATCAGCACCAGCACGACGAGAGCGACCATTCTTCCCTCCAAGCCCTGTGCCGACGCCTCATGCGCCGGACTCACGGCATACCCGAGCTCCTGGGCCGCAAACGGATGGCTACCGTTGCGGGCGCGTGGACACTCTCCTTGCAGCTGCGTGCGCGGGGGTGGTAGCGGGAGCGCTCATGCAGTCCGCCATCGGGTTCGGCTTCTCGCTGATGGCGGCGCCGCTCCTGTTCGCCGCCGTGCAGCCCACCCCGGCCGTCGGGTTGTTGCTCGTGCTCGGAGCCGAGGTGAACCTGCTCACGCTCGCCACGGAGAACCGCCGCCCGCGACCGCTCAGGCGCGACAGCGCGGTGATGATGGCCTGGGCGGCGCCCGGGGCGCTGGCCGGGGTGGCGCTGCTGCGGTCGCTCTCCCCCGTGGCGCTTCAGGTGGGGGTCACGCTCGGGGTGTTCGCCACGCTGGCCGCACGCCACCTCGGGGGCAACCGCGCGCACGTGCCCGCCTGGGCGGCGGGCCTCACCGGCGGCGCCCTGACCACCTCCACGAGCACGTCGGGGCCGCCGCTGCTGCTCCACCTGATGGGCCGCCACGTGCCGCCCGAGCGCGTGCGCGACACGCTCACGGTCTGCTTCCTCGGCTTCGGAGCGCTCGGCGCGGTGGCGCTGGCCGCCACCGGCACGCTGACCCTTCCCCAGACGTGGCTGGTCGCCCTGCTCGTGCCCGCCGTGTTCGCCGCCCACCTCGTGGGCCGCAGGCTGTTCGCGCGACTTGCGGCGGGCGAGAGCTACGAGTTGGTGCTGACCGTCGCGCTGGCCGTCGCCGTGGTGGCGGGGCTCGTCGGCGTGCTGGTGTGACCGCCGCGGCGGGGCAGGCGCGGGCGCCTCGCGGCGCTCTCGCGTGAGACGTTCTTCAGGACCACCGCCGCCAGATCGTCGGACGCGGTGTCGGCGTCGTGCTCGACCCGCTCGATCAGGGCCGGCGCGTCAAGCCCCTCGGCCAGCAAACCCTGGATGTGCGAGCGGCCGAGCTGCTGGCCGCCCCTGCGAGCCTCCTTGAGCCCGTCCGTGTAGAGGCAGACCGTCTGGTCTGGGCGAAGCCGGTGGGAGAACTCCGGCCAGGCATCCCCCAGGCCGAGCCCGAGCGGGCAGGCGGTGTCCTCGTCCATGTTGTCCACGCCGCTGATCAGCGGCGGCTCGTGGCCGGCCTTGGCGTAGCGGAGCTCGCCGCTGCCGTGGTCGTAGGTCGCGACGATCACGGTGGCGAAGTTGGACGACATGTCGGACTCGAGATAGCGGTCGGCCCGCGCCAGCACCTCGCTCAGCGCGTGCCCCTCCCCCATCAGCGTGCGCAGCGTGTAGCGCACGAGCGCGGCGTGGATCAGGGACTCGCGGCCGTGACCCGACACGTCGCCGAGGATGATCGCGGTGCGGGTCTCATCGAGCTCGAACACGTCGTAGAAGTCGCCGCCCGCGGCCAATCCCTGGGCCGGGCGGTAGCCCACCGTCACCGACAGGTCGCCGACGCGATCCGGCACGTCCGGGAGCAGCGCCGCCTGGAGCACGCCCACGTCGTCGAGCAGCCCGTCGCGCTGCTGGTTCAGCCGCCGGGCGCGCCTGCCCTGGAGGTAGGCGTTGATCGACATCGTCGCCGCGATCAGCGCGAGGCAGATCAGGGCGAAGAGGATGGCCATCGGCAGCGCGTCGATCACGTTCTCGCCGAGCTGGGCCAGGCCGTGCTGCTTCTTCTTGACGGACGGGGCGCCGGCCGCGCCGGCCGCGGACTTGTCGCTGACCGTCTGGGTCTGGACGACCGGGGGCGAGCCCGCTGCGGTCGTCCGCCCCCCGGCGGGAGTGCCCGCGCCGCTGCCGCCGTGCCGCGTGCCGGTCGAGCCGCCTGCCGTGCCGGCGCCGCCGCCTGTGCCTGCGCCTGTGCCTGGAGCCGGGCTCGAGCCGCTCGCCGGCGAGGGCGATGCGCCCACCGAGCCGCCTCCCGGCAGCTCGATGGTCGGCGGAGTGGGCGTGGTGGGAGTGGGAACCGGGATGTCCGCGTCGGGCAGCGCCGGGGTGGTGACCGTGACGGACGGCACCGAGGGCGTGCTCACCGTGATCGGCGGCACCGCCGGCGTGCTGACCGTGATGGGCTGCGTGGTCGGCAGCGAGACCGTGACCGGGGGCACGGCCGGAGTGCTGACCGTGACCGGTGGCAGCGCAGGCGTCTTCACGGTGATGCTGGGCAGGCCCGAGGTGCCGGCCGCGGGCGCGTTCCCCGCCAGGGCCAGGAGGGCCAGCGACACGGCCGCCGCGACCAGCGCGAGCACGCGCGCCGGCCGCCGATGACGAAGGTCGGAGGTCATTTGCGCGATTTGCGGGGTCTCATCACCCATGATGTAGCGAACAGCACATGGCTGCGACAAGAGGTAATCGGCAAAGACCAGCGGATGTATTAGTCAGAAGCCTGACAATGCAACCGTTATGCGACGCGGTGTTCAGCCGGCGCTCGCGCGCACGGCCTCGGTGCTGGCGGGACCGCTTCGCCCCTCGACTTCCCGCATGCCCGGCAGGTAGAGAGCGGCGAGCGTCACCGCGCCGCCCACCACGCCGGCCCCGATCAGCGTCGAGCGCGCCCCGATCGCCCCGCTGATCGGCCCGGTGAGCGCCAGCGACAGCGGCAGCAGGCCGATCGAGATCAGCCAGTCCAGGCTCGACACCCTGCCCAGCAGGCTCACCGGCACGTTGCGCTGCTTCACCGTGGCCCAGACGATCGTGCCGGCCGTCTCGAGGGCGTTGAACGCGACGCTGACCAGCATCAGCTGCCAGACGGATGTGGCCACGCCGTAGCCGGCCACCGCGAGGGTGGCGAGCGTCCAGACCACGTAGATGAAGGTCATCTCGCGCCGCGGCAGGCCGCCCTGGCCCATCGCCACCGCGCAGGCCACCGAGCCGATGCCGCCGGCGGCGAGCACCAGGCCGAGGTCGGCGGCGCTGCCGTGCAGGTTGTTCTTCACGATGAACGGCAGCAGCACCTCGGTGGGGCCCATGAACGCGAGGTAGGCGATGGCGGCGGCGGCGAAGGTGCCCCAGAGCCAGACGTGGCGGCGCACGTAGTCGAAGCCCGTGCGCAGGTCGGCGCCCAGCGAGCCCGCGGACACGGAGCCGGTGCCGCGGCCGGGCCCGCATGCACAGGAGCGCCGCGCCGGAGGCCATGAACGAGGCCGCGTCGAGCGCGAACGCGGAGCCCGCCCCGAGGGCGGCCACGAGCACGCCGCCGATCGCCGGCCCGGCGAGGCGCAGCGCCAGCGGCCGCACGAACTGGTCGAGCGAGTTGGCCTGCCCGAGCTCCTCGGCCGGCAGCAGCTCCGGCACCAGCGCGTCGAACGCGGGCGCGAAGAAGCCGGTGCCCACCCCGTAGAGCGCGACCAGCACGGCGATGTGCCAGAGCTGCAGCACGCCGGCCAGGGCGAGCACGGCGATCAGGCCCACGGCCAAGCCGCGCACCACGTCGGTCGCGAGGATCACGCGGCGGCGGTCGAAGCGGTCGCTCACCACGCCGCCGAGCAGCAGGCACGCGATCGTGGGCAGCGTCATCGCGATCCCCACCATCGCCAGCGCGCTCGGGCGCGTTCGAGAGCGCATAGACCTGCCACGCCATCGCCACGAGGAAGATCCCGTCGCCGAGCAGCGAGACGCACATCCCCGCCCACAGCAGGCGGAAGTCGCGGTGCCTCAGCGGAGCGAGCAGGCGGACCCGGCTGAAGCCGCCGGGGCGGTCGAGCCCCTCGTAGCTATGGTGCATCGTCGCGCTGGGCCGCGACGGGTGGACCTGCTCGAGCGAGCGCGTCTGCAGGCCGACCGCCTCGCTCAGGAAGTCGAGTGCCTTGTCGGCCTCCATCGGGCGCGCGAAGTAGAAGCCCTGGCCGAGCTCGCAGCCGAGGTCGCGCAGCGTGGTCCACTGCTCGTGCAGCTCGATGCCCTCGGCCACGACCTCGAGCGCGCAGCGTCTGGCCGAGCGCGACGACCGCGCTCGCAAGGCCCGAGCTGCTCGGGCGTCTGCCCGGAGCGCAGGAACGAGCGGTCCATCTTCAGCACGTCGACCGGGAAGCGGCTCAGGTAGCTGAGCGACGAGTAGCCGGTGCCGAAGTCGTCCATCGCGAGGCGCACGCCGAGGTCCTTCAGCTCCTGCAGCCGCTCGCACGGCCAGGTCGGCGTCGGCCATCATCACGGTCTCGGTGATCTCGAGCGTGAGGCAGCGCGGGTCGAGCCCGGCCTCGCTCGAGCGCGTCGCGGACGTCGGCCACGATGTCGCTGTGCTGGAGCTGCTTGACCGACAGGTTGATGCTCATCGTCAGCGGCGGCTCGACCGGCGAAGCTGTCCTGCACGAGCCTCGCCTTGCGGCAGCCCTCGCGCAGCACCCAGCGCCCGATCGGCACGATCAGGCCGGTCTCCTCGGCGAAGCGGGATGAAGCTGTCGGGCTGCATCAGGCCGCGCTCCGGGTGCTGCCAGCGCAGCAGCGCCTCGAGCCCGCAGACCACGCCGTCGTCCAGGCGCACCACCGGCTGGTAGTGCAGCTCGAACTCGTTGTTCGCGATCGCGCGCTGGAGGTCGGCGCGCAGCTCGAGCCGCGCCAGCACGCACCTCGTGCATCGCGGGCTCGAACATCCGGTAGCCGCCCTTGCCGTCGCGCTTGGCGATGTACATCGCGGCGTCGGCGTTGCGGATCAGCTCGTCGGCCTCGGCGGCGCCGCCGTTGCCGGCCACGGCGATGCCGAGGCTGGCGCGCACCACCAGCTCCTTCTGGTCCAGGCGCAGCGGCTCGGTGAAGCGCCTCGAGGATCCGCTCGGCGGTGTCGGCGGCCTCCTGGAGCGTCTCCACGTCCTCGAGCAGGACCGCGAACTCGTCCCCGCCGAAGCGGGCGGCCGTGTCGCTGGCGCGGATGCAGGCGTCGAGCCGCTTGGCCACGTCCACCAGCACCTGGTCGCCGGCCGCGTGGCCGAGGCTGTCGTTGATCGTCTTGAAGTCGTCGAGGTCGAGGAAGATCACGGCCAGGCCCTCGTCGTCGCGCCGCGTGCGGGCGATCGCGTGGCGCACGCGCTCGACGAACAGCGCGCGGTTGGCCAGGTTGGTCACCGGGTCGTGGAAGGCCTGGTGGGCGAGCTGCTCCTCGAACGCCTTGCGCTCGCTCACGTCGCGGCCGTTCAGCACGATGCCGCCGACGTTCTCGTCGTGCAGCAGGTTGCTGCGCAGGATCTCGAACTGGCGGCGCGCTGCCGTCGCGGTGGCGCAGCGAGCACTCGATCGATCTCGCCCTCGCGGCCCGCGTAGTCGGTGCCGTCGGCGAGCAGGTGCAGCAGCCTCGTCTCCTCGCCGGGCGCGAGCAGCTCGTCGAAGCGCCGGCCGAGCACCTCGTCCGCGGTGTAGCCGAGCACCCGCTCGATCGAGGGGCTCTGGTAGAGCACGCGGGCGTCGGCGTCGATGACGGTGATCAGATCGCTGGCGTGCTGCACGAGCGAGCTGAGGCGCGCCTCGCTGGTGCGCACGAGCACCTCGTCGGTGAGCGCGGCGCTCTCGAGCGCGAGCGAGACGTGGCTGGCCGAGCGCCTGCAGCGAGCCCTGGATCGAGAGGGAGGGGCTGGTCTCGTCGGCGGTACGAGCAGGCCGTGGGTCTGGCCGTCCCACTCCAGGGCGTGCACCACCAGCGACTTGGCGGCGGGCGGGAGCAGCAGGTCGGAGCGCAGTGTGTCGTCGAGCGACGCGCGACCGCCGCCCTTGCCCGCCGAGGCTGCCACCAGCTCGGTGGCGGTGCCGGCCCGGATCGTCCACGCGGTCTCGGCGCAGCGGGTCCCGGCCACCACGCGCGTGACGTCCTCCTCGCGCAGGCAGAGCCGCACCTCGGCGCTCGCGCCGGCCAGCTTGCCGACCGCGTCCAGGGCGGCCTCGTAGATGTCCTCGCGCGTGTTGCCTGCCACGAGCGCGGCGCCGGCCGCGCTGAGCACGCGCTCGCGGGCGGTGGAGCGCTCCTGCTGGCGGTTCAGCCCGGCCATGCGGGCCACCACCAGGCAGAACAGCACGACCGAGGTGCCGATCACCACGGCCATGTCGATGTTGCCGTGGCGGACCTGGTAGATCATCTCCACGGCCGGCGCGATCAGCGAGGCGCCGGTGAGCAGTGCCAAGCGGGAGACGGTGAGCCTTCGCTGGCGGTCGGGCTCGGATTGCTCGAGGGTCCGCATCGACGGATGCAGCGCGGCGGCGCCCCACAGCAGGTAGAAGGCGATCCAGCCGATGTCGAGCCAGAGCTGGTGCGTGTAGGTGTCGTGCAGCAGCATCAGCCCGTAGATCGAGTCCGTGATCAGCAGCGCGACGATGCTCGAGACGAGCAGATAGAAGGCCGGCTGGCGCTTGCCGGCGTCCACGATCAGGCGAATCGCGACCGCCAGCAGCAGGACGTCGCCCAGCGGGTAGGCGATCGACACGAGCTTCTGGACCTGCGTCAGGCCGTCGCCGTGGATGTTGGGCGCGATCAGCCCGACCCAGGACAGCAGAGCCAGGCCGAGCGTCATGATCGCCGAGTCGATCAGGCCCGCGCGGTCGCGGTCCGGGTTGCGCCGGCGCACCAGCATCCAGAGGCCGGCCATCAGCGCCGGGTAGACGGTGAGGTACACGCCGTCGCCGAAGGACGGGAACGGCACGTCCTTGTGCAGCAGCTTCGGGTAGCTGTAGGTGTAGAGGTCGCCGAGCCAGAACAGCGCCGAGGCCGAGCGCGAAGAACCACCACGGCAGCGCGCTGGCGGGGCGGTTGCGGCGCACGCCCACGATCACCGCGATCACGCCGGAGAGCCCGAGGCGCGTTGATCACCGGGCCGCTGCCCTTGAACGGCGGCACCGTCCAGTAGAGCAGCGTCACGAACGCGCCGACGGCGAGGTACAGCTCCCAGGCGTACGGGCGGCGAAGCTTCATGCGACGGCCTCCACTGGTTCGGTTGCCTCGCTCGCCGATGCGCCGCAGCTCGCCGCGCTCGGCGAGGTCCTCGATCGCGGCGAGCAGCGTGTCCACCTCGGCGTCGGTGTTCGCGGCGGTGAGCTGGACGCGGAAGCCCACCTCGGCCTTGGGGACGAGCGGGTAGGCGGCGAGCGTCACGTAGACGCCGCTGTTGAAGAGGTAGCGCCCGACCTCGCTGATGCGCCGGTGGTCGCTCAGCGGGATCTCGACGATCGGGAAGCCCGACTCGTTGGGCGTGTGCACGCCGAGCTCGTCCAGGCGGTCGAGCACGCGGGCGGTGTGGGAGCAGAGCACCCGCCTCAGCTCGTCGCCGCGCGAGGCGTTCACGTCGAACCCCTTCAGCACGGCGGCGAGCGAGGCAACGGGTGATGGGCCCGAGTACAGGTACGGAGGAGCGGCGACCTTGAGCAGCGTCTTGACGTCGCTGGGGCAGGCGATGAACGCGAGCAGCGCCGAGTACGCCTTCGAGAAGCCGCCGACGAGCACGAGGTTGTCGTAGGTCTCGTCGAAGTGGCGCACCACGCTGTTGCCCTTGCGGCCGTAGTGGCAGGTCTCGTCGGGACTGCGCTCGCCGATCACGCCGAAGCCGTGGGCGTCGTCCACGTAGAGCAGGGCGCCGTGCTTGCGGGCCACGGCCGCGAAGGCGCGCAGGTCCGGCGCGTTGCCGGTCATGCTGTTCACGCCGTCCATGCAGACCAGGCGCGTGGGGTCGCGCTCGGCGCTCAGCAGCTCGTCCAGGTGCTCGGGATCCTCGAAGCGGAAGCGCTTCACCGCCGCGCCGCGCGCGCGAGCGATCTGGCAGCCGTCGTAGATCGTCTTGTGCGCCCGCTGGTCGAGGAAGATCGTGCCCGAGGCCGCGAGCAGCGGGATCACCGACATGTGGATGTGGGTGATCGTCGGGAGCACCAGCGTGTCCTGGCAGCCGAGCAGCGCGGTCAGCTTCTCCTCGATCTGCTCGTAGAGCACCGGGCTGCCGAGCAGGCGGGACCAGCTCGGGTGGATGCCCCAGGCGTCGTGGTAGGCGGGGATCGCGTCGATGATCTCGCGGTCGAGATCGAAGCCGAGGTAGTTGCAGGAGGCGAAGTCCGCCAGCCACTTGTTGCCGACGCGGATCATCCGGCCGTCCACCTCGTCGATGACCGCGTCCATCATCGGATGGGAGCTGGTCAGTGCCGAGAGGTCGCGGCAGGTCTCGAGCCAGTGATCCAGCCAGGGCTGGCCGTGCGATACGCGAAGCGAGTCCATCGGCAAGCGGTATCGATTGCACTGCGGCGCGTCTTTAGGGGTGGTCACCTCGTTTGCGGTATTTGCTCGATTTGCGCCTCGAACATTCGTCGAGTTGTTGCAAAGGATTCGTTTACGGGGGAAAGAAGCTCATACCGTGAGTTTCCAACCTGACATCTGCGCCATCGAGCGCACAAAAGACGGCCTGCGCATCAGCGGCGAACTGGACCTGAACGCCGCCCCCGAGCTCAAGGCCGAGCTCATCCAGCTGATCGAGGAAGGCCACAGGGACATCGTGGTGGACCTCACCGAGACCACCTTCCTCGACTCGACCGCGCTCGGCGCCCTCGCCGGCCGTTTCCGCGATCTGAAGTCGAAGGGCGGCTCGCTGTCCGTCATCTGCAGCAACGAGAACGTCCTCGACACGCTCGAGATCGCGGGCGTGACCCACGCGTTGCGGGTGTGCCGCTCGCGCGAGCAGCTCGGGCTCATCCCGGGAACGGCCTAGGCGCTCACAGACAAGCGGATGGAATCAGCGGTGCTTCAGTTCGAGCAGTCCGAATTGCGCCTGCGATCAGATGCGTCGCAGCTGGCTGTCGCGCGCGACTTCGCCGACGCGGCCGCCGAGCGCTTCGGCTTCGACGAGGTGGACCGCTACCAGTTCAAGCTCGCGGTCAGCGAGGCGGTGGCCAACGCGATCGAGCACGGCCGCCCCTACCCCGACGGCACGATCGGCCTGCAGCTGATCGAGCGGCCGGACAGGCTGACGATGGAGATCTACGACGCGGGGCGCTTCACCACGAACCTCGCCGAGCAGGAGGGGCTGCCGGAGCGCGGTCGCGGCCTGGCGTTCATGACCGTGTTCGTGGACGAGCTCGACATCCTCCGCGGCGAGGACCACACCGCGGTGCGCCTCTCCAAGCGGCGCCGCCCGGCGGCCTAGGGCCGCCTCTCAGCCAGTTCCCAGGCTTCTCCAACCGCCGTCCAAAGCTGGGCGGCGACGCTGTTGCCATGAGGGTGCTCCTCGTGGAGGACGAGTCGCGGGCACGCGAGGCCCTGCGCCGCGCGCTCCTCGCGGACGGCACCGACGTGATCGTCGCGGCCGGCGGCGGCGAGGGGATGGAGCGCGCGCTGGCCGACCGGCCGGACGTGATCGTGGTCAGCTCCGAGCTTCCCGACATCGACTGCCTGTCGGTCTGCAGGCGGCTGCGCGAGTCGCGCGGCGGCGTGCCGGTCCTCGTGCTCTCCTGGGAGGCACGCGCGGCGGACTCGATCGCGGCGCTGAACGCCGGCGCCGACGACCACATGCCGCGCGACTGCCGGGTCGGCGAGCTGCAGGCCCGGCTGCGAGCACTCGCGCGCCGCGGCACGGGCGGCGACGACTGGTCGCGCCTGCGCTTCCAGGAGCTCGAGCTCGACCCGGACGAGCACGCGGCGCGGATCGGTGACCGGCTGGAGCGCCTCACCCGCACCGAGTTCGAGCTGCTCCAGCTGTTCATGCTGAACGCGCGCCGGGTGCTGCCGCACGGGCTGATCTACGAGCGCGTGTGGGGATACGACTTCGCGCTTGCCGGCAACACGCTGCGCGTGTACGTGGGCTACCTGCGCAAGAAGCTCGAGGCCGGCGGCGGGCGGCGCCTGCTGCACACGGTCCGGGGCGTGGGCTACGTGCTGCGCGAGCCCTGACGGAGCCGCTCCGCGGCGGCCCCGCCAGGGTCGCGACTAGCGCTTGTGGCGGTGGTGCAGGCGGGCGTGACGGCGCGTGTGGCGAACCGCCGCCTTGGAGGCTCCCGAGCCCGCCGTCGGTCCGGTCGCGCCCGTCGCACCCGTCGGGCCCTGGCCCGGCGGGTGACCGGAGCCGCTGCCCGTGCACGCCCAGGCCACGCCCACGCCGCTCAGCAACATGGCGCCCGTCGCGACCGTCGCGCTCAGCGCGCGTGATCTCAGCTGCATGCTGTCTCCTCCTTCGGGGACCTGACCGGCCCAGGCTCCCGGCCCACAGTAAGCCCAGCGTGTGACCACTGTAAGAGGCCATTCTCAGGCGGCTCCCAGGCTCCGAGCAGGCTCTCAGGAAACTCCAAGCTTCCTCGATCACACTTCCTGCGATGGGAAGCGAGAACGGACAGCGTCTGAGGGTGCTCGTGGTCGACGACGAGCCCAACATCCTCGACGTGATCTCGATGGCGCTGCGCTACGAGAGCTTCGAGGTGGCGACCGCCGCCAACGGCCGCGAGGCGCTCGCCGGGGTGCGCGAGTTCCGCCCCCACCTGATCCTGCTCGACATCATGCTGCCGGACATGGAGGGCTTCGAGGTGGCGCGCCGCCTGGGCGCCGACCGCGCCGGCGTGCCGATCATCTTCCTCACCGCGCGCGACACCACCGAGGACAAGGTGCGCGGCCTGACCATGGGCGGCGACGACTACGTGACGAAGCCGTTCAGCCTCGAGGAGCTGGTGGCGCGCATCCGCGCGCTGCTGCGCCGCACGGGCGTGGAGAGCGGCGAGTCGAGCAGCCTCACCTTCGACGACCTCGAGCTGGACGACGACACGCGCGAGGTCTCGCGCGCGGGCCGTCACGTGGACCTCACCGACACCGAGTACCGGCTGCTGCGCTACCTGATGAGCAACCCGCGCCGGGTCCTCACGCGCGCGCAGATCCTCGACCACGTGTGGAACTACGACTTCGGCGGCGACGCGCGGGTGCTCGAGACCTACATCAGCTACCTGCGCAAGAAGATCGACGCGGAGGGCCCCGCGCTCATCCACACGGTTCGCGGCGTCGGCTACTCGCTGCGGCTGCCGCGGGGATAGGCATGTCGCTGCGCGCCCGGCTCCTGGCGGGGCTGCTGGTGCTGGTGGCCGTGGGGCTCGTCACGCTCGCGGCGGTCACCTACGCCGAGCAGCGCTCGTTCCTGTACCAGCGCGTGGATCAGCAGGTGACTGCGGGGCTCGCGCCCGTGTCGCGCCAGCTCGACCAGGCGGGCGCGAACGTGCCGTCGGGTAACGGCTTCGGGCCCCAGTCCGGCGGACGCGGCTTCGGAGGCCCGCCCGGTGATGACAACCCCGGGCCGCACACGGGCCCCGGCGACTTCCCCGGCTACGCGGTCGGCCAGCGGCGCGACACCAACGGCACGCCGGTCGGCAAGACGGTCGTGGTCTCCGCCAGCACCGGGCGGCTCGACCCTCCGCGCTTCCCCGCCACGTTGGCCGTCGGGCATCCGGTCACGGTCGGCTCGGTCGGCAATTCCGGTCTCCAGTACCGGGTTGAGGCCTTCCAGACGCAGGACCAGCCCGGCACGACCTTGGTCGCCGTCCCGCTCCGCGAGGTCACCCAGACCCTTCATCGCCTGCTGCTCGTCGAGGCGCTGGTGATCGCGGGCGTGCTGCTCGCCCTGGCCGCCCTGGCGTGGTGGGTGATCGGCCTCGGCCTGCGGCCGCTCGACCGCATCGGCGCCACCGCGGGCGCGATCGCCGCCGGCGACCTCTCCCGCCGCGTCAGCCCGGCCACCGAGCGCACCGAGGTCGGGCGCCTGGGCCTCGCGCTGAACGGAATGCTCGCCCAGATCGAGAAGGCGTTCGCCGAGCGCGAGGCCAGCGAGAGCCGGCTGCGCCGCTTCCTGGCCGACGCCTCTCACGAGCTGCGCACCCCCCTCTCCTCCATCCGCGGCTACGCCGAGCTCTACCGGCTCGGCGCGGCCAGCGACAGCGCGGCCACCGAGAAGTCGATGCGCCGCATCGAGGAGGAGGCCGCCCGCATGGGCGTGCTCGTGGAGGACCTGCTGGCGCTGGCGCGCATGGACGAGCCGCGCGATCCGCTGCGGGAGCCGGTCGAGCTGCGGACCCTGGCGCGCGACGCGGTCGACGACTCGCGCGCCGTCGCGCCCGACCGCGCGATCTCGCTCGAGGCGGACGGCCCCGCCATCGTGCTCGGCGACCGCGACGAGCTGCGCAAGGTCGTGGCCAACCTGATGCGCAACGCGCTGGTGCACACGCCGGCCGGCACCGCGATCGAGGTGCGGGTGGACGGCTCGGCCTCCGAGGCCGTGCTGGAGGTCCGCGACCATGGCCCCGGCCTGCCCGAGGGCGACCCCTCCGAGCTGTTCGAGCGCTTCTGGCGCGCCGAGCCCGGCCGCGAGCGCGGCCCGGGCGGAGCCGGGCTCGGCCTGGCGATCGTCTCCGCCATCGTCGCCGCGCACGGCGGCACGGTCACGGCAGCCGACGCCGACGGCGGCGGCGCCTGCCTTCGTGGTCCGCCTCCCGTCAAAGCAACCCTGACGCTAGGCGTGGGTGTCGGCTTTTGATCCCGGTATGCGGGACAAAAAGCCGTCACCCCCGGCGGCGGGGCTCGATCTAGCCCGCGGCCGGGGTGGCCGAGCGGGGCGTCCGGGTCCCGGCGGGCCGTGAGCTCATCCGCACCGCCAGGAGCGCCAGCGCGGGGATCGTGACGATCGCGGTCATCGCCAGGAACCAGGTGGTGCCGGCGTCCGTGCCCTCGCCGAGCGAGTGGACCAGGCCGAGGATCCAGGCCAGCGCCGTGAAGCGGTGGAGCTTCCGCCACCTGGCCGCGCCGATGCGCGTGCGCGCGTAGTAGGAGAGGCCGAGGGCCACGAGCGCCCAGCCGGCGATGATGCCGGTGGTGGTCCAGAAGGTCATGTAGCCGCTGACGAACGGGATCGTGAGGTCGGCGATGGAGGGCTTGAGGAAGCCGTCGCCAAGCAGCGTCACGGCGTGAACCGCGATCGCCACCAGCGTGGCGAGCGACAGCGCCTCGTGCGTCGAGCGCAGGTCGAGCCCGCGGCTCTTCACGAAGCGGCCACCCATCAACAGGCCGAGGCACACGGCCAGGCTCGACAGGATGAGCGCCGCGGAGCCGGCTGCGCGACTCGTGATCCAGAACAGGTGAGGTGCGGCGCTGGTGGCCAGTGGCATCGGTCAGTCCTTCGGGTCGGGTTCGAGCACTTCGTGGCCGCCGTCCTCGAACACGAGCACGCCGCCGTGGCCGAGCCACTCGCGCGCCCGGCTGGGCCCGCTCAGCAGCGCCGCCTTGGCGAGCGTCTCGGCCTCGAGCGCCGTCGGCGCGAGGGCGGTGGCCTGCACGATCCCGGTGAACGCGGGGCGTCCACTGCCGGGATCCAGAAGATGGTGCGCCGGAGCGCCACTCGCGTCCAGCCAGCTGCGCCGGCCGATGCCGCTGGTGGCCACGCCGCCGCCGGCCAGCTCGAAGCGGTGGAGCACGCGCTCGTCGAACGGGCTCGCGACCTCGACCGTGCGCGGCGTGCCGCCCACCCGCAGGTCGCCGCCGCAGTCGACCGCGAAGGCGCTGTGATCCTGGAGCTGGTCGGCCAGGAGGTCGGCGAACAGGCCCTTGCCGAGCCCGCCGCTGTCGATCGCCACGCCGACGGGCCGGCTGACCACGCCGTTCCCTGCGTCCACGGTGATCTCGCGCCAGCGCGCGAGCGGGCTCGGCGACCCTGGCGCGCGCGGCGGGGCGAGCTCGAGCGCCTCGCGCAGCGGCAGCGAGCCGTCCAGGTCCGATTCGTAGCCCGCCGCCTCGATCTCGCGCACGAGCGTGCCGTCCACCAGGCCGCCGGTCCTCCTGGCCGCATGAACCACCGCCTCGGCGAGGCGCGCCATCGTGCCGGTCACCGACACGCGCGTGCCCGGATTGCCATTGAGGAGCGACAGCTCGCTGCCGGGCTCGAAGCGGGAGAAGCGCCGATGCCAGTCGCGCAGCTGGCGACGCGCGAGCTGCGTGGCCAGCTCGGCTCCGCCGAGGCGCCCGCTGCCGGTCACGAGCACCGCGCAGCGCGAGCCGAAGCAATCGAAGCGGACGATCGCCTCGCGGCTCACGACTGACTCGTGGTCACCGAAGACGGACTGGAGTTGCTGCTCGAACTCGAGCTGTCGTAATTGCTGTCGTTCGAATCGCTGCCCCAAGCCGAGCTGTCATCCGAAGAGCTGCTCGAAAGGGAGCTCGTGCTGTCGTCGCTCGTGGCCGCCTGGCTCGTCTGGCTGGCAGAAGCCGCGACGGTGGTCGTGCTCTTGTGCGCGGACGCCAGCGCCGGATCGTGCCCGTCCACCATCTGCACGTAGATCCCGCCGAAGACGGCCAGGAACAAGGTCACCGCGAGCGCGGTCACGCCGCGGCGGATCCGGCGCACGCCGCGCCGTCGCGCGGCGGCATGCTCTCTCGCGATCGCTCTCGGGTCGATGGGGTCTGCCATCTGGGTCTCCTTCTGAATCGGGACGAACCCAGCATGGTCGCCGCCTGTAAGTCCAACCTCAGCGAATTCCTGAGAGCTGCCTTAGAGCGGCCTCTCAGGCTTTTCCCAGCCCACGCTGAGGCCCGGCTTACGGCTGCCGTCGAGGCTGGCTCCCATGAACGAGATTCCCCTTCCACACAGCCACAGCACGGCGCCCCCAGACATAGAGGTGGTGGTGCCCGTGTACAACGAGGAGCACGTGCTCGAGGCGAACGTGCGCCGCCTGCACGCGTACCTCGGCAACGGCTTTCCCTACTCCGCGGCGATCACGATCGTCGACAACGCGAGCAGCGACTCGACCTTCGACGTCGCCCACGCGCTCGCGACCGAGCTCGACGGCGTGACCGTGATGCGCCTGCGGGCGAAGGGCCGCGGCCGCGCGCTGCGTTCCGCCTGGGTCGGCAGCGACGCGCGCGTGGTCGCCTACATGGACGTCGACCTCTCCACCGACCTCGGCGCGCTCGAGCCGCTGGTCGAGCCCCTGCTCGACGGCCGCAGCGACCTCGCCGTGGGCTCCCGGCTCGCGCCCGGCGCGAAGGTCGAGCGCTCGCTGCTGCGGGAGGTCATCTCGCGCTCCTACAACGTGCTCGTCAGGACGCTGCTGCGCTCGCGCGTGTCCGACGCCCAATGCGGCTTCAAGGCCGGCCGGCGCGAGGCCGTGCAGGCCCTCCTCCCGATCGTGCAGGACGAGAACTGGTTTTTCGACACCGAGCTGATCCACGTCGCCGAGCGCTCCGGCCTGCGCATCCACGAAGTGCCGGTCGACTGGACGGAGGACCCGGACTCGCGCGTGCATCTGATGGCCACGGCGATCGAGGACCTCCGGGGGATCGCTCGCCTGCGACACAACGACCGCCAGCAGGCGGGCGATCCCATCGACGTTCGAAAGGAGCAGCACGCATGGAACTGACGGCGGCAGCAATCCGACCGGCCCTCGGCCGGATCACCCCCTCGGCTCAACTGCGCAGCTTCGTTGCGATCGGCCTCGCATGCACGGCGGCGTACGCCCTGCTCTACACGCTGCTCCGCGACGCGGGGATGGCGGCGCTGCCCGCCAACGCCCTGTCGCTGACCCTGACGATGGGGGCGAACTTCGCCGCCAACAGGCGCTACAGCTTCAACGCCAGCGACGGGCCGCTCGGCTCTCAGCTCGCCTCCTACACCGTCGCGTACCTGCTGGGCCTAGCGGCGTCGAGCATCGTGCTGGCCGCCCTGCTCGGCGCGCTCGGCCACCCCCACGGCGCCGCCGACACCGCCGCGGCCCTCGGCGCCGGGGTAGTGGCCACGGCTATCCGCTACGTGCTGATGCGCTCGTGGGTCTTCCGGCCCTCGGTCAGCCAGTACGAGGGCACGCTGCCGGCGCCGGTCGAGCGCCGCAGCCGACCCGTTTGCCGGCGCTCGCGAGTCCGTGCGCTCGCTGCGCATGCCGCGGCCCGAGCTGATCGCCCTGCTCGTGCTCGCGGCCGTGCTCAACCTGTGGGCGCTCGGCCAGAACGGCTGGGCCAACGAGTACTACAGCGCCGCCGTGCGCTCGATGAGCTCGAGCTGGCACAACTTCCTCTTCGGGTCGTTCGACCCGAGCGGCGTGATGACCGTGGACAAGCCGCCGATGGCGCTCTGGGTGCAGGCGGCGTCCGTCCGCGTGTTCGGCTTCCACCCGCTGAGCATCCTCGTGCCGCAGGCGCTGATGGGCATGGCCAGCGTGGCGCTCGTCTACGACCTCACGCGCCGGCGCTTCGGCCGCGTGGCCGGCGCCGTCGCCGGCCTCGTGCTCGCCGTCACGCCGATGACCGTGGCCATCTCGCGCCACAACAACCCGGACGCGCTGCTCGTGCTGTGCTCGGTCGCCGCGCTCTGGTTCGTCGTGCGAGCGCTGGAGGACGGCCGCACCCGCTGGCTCGTGCTGTCGGGCGTCTGCGTGGGACTCGGCTTCGAGACGAAGATGGCCGTGGCGCTGATGATGGTGCCCGGGATCGCGGCTGCCTGGCTCTGGGTGGCGCCGCGTGGCCGGCTCACGGCGCTGCGCCAGCTGCTCGCCGGCGGGGCCGCGATGGTCGTGGTGGGCGGCGCATGGCCGCTGCTCGTCACGCTCACGCCGGCCTCGAGCCGGCCCTGGATCTCCGGCACGAGCGACAACAGCATCTGGTCGCTGATCTTCGGCTACAACGGCCTCGGGCGACTGGACGGCCAGGCCGGCGGTCCGCAGGCGCTTGGCGGCGGAGGCGGTGGCGGAGGCTTCTTCGGCGGCTCCACCGGCCCGCTGCGGCTGCTCAACTCCGCGCTCGGCGGGCAGGCCGGCTGGCTGCTCGGCGTGGCGGTGGTCGGCGGCATCGGGTTGATCGCGGCCACGCGGCTGCGCCGCTCCGACCACCGCACCGGCTGGCTCATTGCCACCGGCGGCGCCTTCCTCACCTGCGCCGTCGCGTTCAGCGAGGCGAAGGGCATCTTCCACCCCTACTACGTGTCGATGCTCGCGCCGTTCAGCGCGGCGCTGGTCGGCGCCACGGCCGCCCAGGTGATGTCCGGCGATCGCGCCGCGCGGATCGTCGGCCCGCTGGCCGTCGCAGGCGGGGTGATCACCGAGCTGATCGTGCTCCACAACAGCCCCGGGCAGCTCACCTGGCTGCCGCCGCTCCTGGTCGGCGGCGGGATCGCGGCGGCGGTGGCGCTCGCGGCGGGCACCGGCGCCCGCGCCCGGCTGGCGGTGCTTGCCGCGGTGTTCGCGCTGCTCGTGTTCGCACCGGCGAGCTGGGCGGTGCAGACGCTCGGCCACGCCACCAGCGGCACCTTCCCCGCGGGCGGACCCGCCTCGGCCTCCTCGATGGGCGGCCCGGGTGGCTTCGGCGGCGGACGCGGCGGCCCTCAGGGCGGCGGCTCGTTCCGAGGCGCTCCGGGCGCAGGCGCCTCCGCGGGCGGCACGCAGCTCCCGGGCCAGGCCCCGAGCGGCACGCAGGGCGGCTTCGGCGGCGGACCGCCGCAGGGCGCCCCCTCCGCCAACGGCGGACCGCCCAACCGGCGCGGGCTTCGGCGGCGGACCGGGCGGCGGTGGCGGCAGCCCCTTCGGCGGCAACTCAGCCGAGCTGACCCAGGCCGAGACCTACGTCGCGCAGCACGGCGGCGGCACGATCGCGGTCTCCAGCCAGCAGGGGGCCGCGTCCGCGATCATCACCAAGGGCGTGAACGTGGCCGGCATCGGCGGCTTCTCCGGCCGCGAGAGCCAGGTGACGGTGAAGTGGCTGGCCCAGGAGATCCGCTCCGGCAACATCCGCTGGGTGCTGGTGGACGGCACGGGCTCGGGCGGGTTGCAGGACGGCCGCACGGGCAGCAGCCAGGTGATGGCGGCCGTGGCGCAAACCTGCACGAAGGTCAGCTACAGCTCCAGCTCGTCGTCGGGCGGCACGCTCTACGACTGCCAGGGCAAGGCCGACGCGCTGCTCAGCGCACTCTAGGAAACGGCCTGGTCACGGCAGGATCAGGTGGCTGTCGCCGAACTCGTGCCAGAGGTAGCCGCGCTCCTGCGCGGTCTGGTACGAGAGGTCGACCAGCTCGTCGCCGGCGATCGCTCGCAGGAGCTCGAGGTGCGAGGCCTCCGGCTCGTGCCAGCCGGTGACGAGCCCGTCGACCGCCCACGCGCCGCGCTCGGGGGTCACGACCAGGTTGGTCCAGCCCTCGCCCGGCGCCACCCTGCCGTCCGGGCGCGCGACCGACTCGAGCGCGCGGACCACGGTGGTGCCAACGGCGATCACGCGGCCGCCCCACCCGTGCACGGCGTTCACAAGCTCGGCGGTCGGCGCCGGCACGCGGTAGGGCTCCGCGTACGGCGGCTCGCCGACCTCAGGTGAGGAGACGCCCGTGTGGAGCGTGAGCGGGGCCACCTGGACGCCGCGCGCCACCAGGCTCGTGACGAGCTCGGGCGTGAAGGGACGGCCGGCGCTGGCCATCTCGGCGCTGCCGGGCTCGACCGCGTAGACGTTCTGGTACTGGTCGAGCGGCCACTCGCGCGGCACGTACCGGTAGCGGATCGGGTGCCCGTGGCGGCCCAGGTAGGGGTGGACGGGCTCGGGCAGCTCGAGCCTGGCGAGCCACAGGCGCGCGCCGCCCGCGTAGGGCGCCAGGATCGTGGCGCTGCCGCCCTCCGGCAGCGACAGCCGCTCGCCGACCCGGCCGCCGCGGAACGGCGAGTCGCCGAGGCGCAGCTCGATACGCCACCAGCTCGCGTCGTCGCTGTGGGGAGCGGGGGTGGACAGCCGCAGCTCCAGCTCGCTGCCGTCCTCGCGCAGTGCGGGCAGCGCCGCCGGCAGCGTCGCGGAGGTGTTCACCACGAGCAGGTCGCCCTCCGACAGGAACAGCGGCAGCTCGTGGAAGCGGGTGTGGATCACGCTCCCGTCGTGCCGGCTGGCCACCATCAGGCGGACCTCGTCGCGGCGCAGGCCGCGCGCCTCCGGCGGCTCGTGGGCCTCGAGACGCGGCTGCAGCTGCGGGGAGAGCTCCCTCACGCGGGCACCTCGTCGAGGCGGTAGCGCCCGCTCGGCAGCTCGCTGGCGATCAGGTCGAGCAGCCCTGGCACGCTGGCCTCGGGCAGGGGCCGATCCGAGATGTCCTCGCCGGGAAAGGCGTCCTGGTGCATCTGCGTGCGCATGTCGCCCGGGTCGATCGCGTACACGTGCAGCCCGGGATGCTCGGCGCCGAGGATCGCGCTGAGCTGGTCAAGCGCAGCCTTCGATGAGCCGTAGCCGCCCCAGCCCTCGTAGGGCTCGACGCCCGCATCCGAGGTGATGTTGAGGATCCGCGCGCCCGGCGCGAGGTTCGGCAGCGCCGCCTGGACCAGGCCGAGCGGCGCCACGACGTTCGCGTCGTACACCGTGCGCAGCACGTCGAGCGGGTAGTCCGCGAGCGCGGGCTGGGGGCTCGGCCCGAGCAGGCTCGCGTTGTTCACGAGCAGGTCGATCCGGGCGCCGGCGGCCTCCACCAGCACGCGCCGGTGGTCGGGATCTCGTACGTCGCCGGGAATGGCGATCACGCTGGGCGAATCGGCCCAGGCCCGAATCAGCGCGTCGCCGTCGCGGGCGTCCACCACGAGACGCCAGCCGCGCTCCACGAGCGCCTGCCCCAGCGCAAGCCCGAGGCCGCGCGAGGCTCCTGTGAGGATTCCTGTTTCCATGCCCGGCACGCTAGGTGCGGACTGGGCTGAGTTACCAGTGGCAATTGGTCCTAGGACCTGCTAGGGCCTGAGGCTGCTAGGCGCGCTGATGCGCGGCGTACGAGGCGCGCGCCTGGGTGCGATCGGACACGCCCGAGCTTCGCCAGCACGTGGCTCACGTGCGTCTTCACGGTCTTCTCCGCCACCCCCAGCTCGAGCGCGATGCGCTTGTTCGAGAAGCCGCGCGCGATCAGGTCGAGCACCTCCTGCTCGCGCGGCGTGAGCTGATGGTCCGGCTCCGCCGGCTGCCCGTCGGCCACGGCCTCCACCAGGCGCGCCGCCACCGCGGGGTCGATCAGCGTCTCCCCCGCGTCGGCCAGGCGCACCGCCCGCGCCAGCTCCTGCGGCTGCACGTTCTTCAGCAGGTAGCCGGCGGCCCCCGCGCGGATGGCCGGCAGCAGGCGCTCGTCCTCGAGGAAGCTCGTCAGCACGATCACCCGCGCCTTCGGCGCGCGCACCCGCAGCTCGCGCATCGCCCCCACGCCGTCCAGCTTCGGCATCACCAGGTCCATCAGCACCACGTCCGGCTCCAGCCGCTCGGCCAGCGGAAGCGCCTCCTCGCCGTCGCCGGCCTCCCCCACCACCTCGAGGCCGTCCTGCAGCTCCAGGAAGGTCCGCAGCCCCTCCCTGACCACGGCGTGGTCGTCCACGATCAACACGCGGATCGGATCAGCCAATGCGGGTCTCCAGCCGCACGGTGGTGCCGCTTCCGAGCGCCGAGCGGATCTCCAGCCGCGCGCCCAGCCGCTGGGCCCGCTCCTCCATCGAGGTCAGCCCGAGCCGCGTGGAGCGCAGCTCGGGAGCGTCGGGATCGAAGCCCACGCCGTCGTCCTCGACCTCGAGCAGGAGCAGCCCGTTCTGCCGCTTCAGCCGCACGTCCACGTGCTGGGCCTGGGCGTGGCGAAGCGCGTTCTGGAGCGCCTCCTGCGCGATGCGCAGCAGCTCGCGGTCGCGCGGCGGGTCGCCCTCGATCTCGGCGTCCGCGTCGAGCGCGATCTCCCCGCCGCCCGACTGGAGCCGCCGCAGCACCTCCACGTGCTTGCGCAGCGCGCCGCACAGCCCGTCGCGCTCGAGGTCCGGCGGGCGCAGCTCGAAGATCAGCGAGCGCAGCTCCTCGAGCGCCTGCGTGGCCAGCAGCCCGAGCTTCGTCACCTGCTCGCGCGCCGCGTCCCGGTCGCGGTCGAACAGCTCGCCCGCCGCCTCGGCGGTCAGCACGAGGCTGAACAGCCGCTGGCTCACCGCGTCGTGCAGCTCGAGCGCCAGCCGGTTGCGCTCCGACAGCGTGGACAGCTCGCGGCTCTGCTCGTTCAGCCGCGCGTTGGTGATCGCGATCGAGGCGTGGGCGGCGAGCAGCTCGATCAGCTCCTGGTCGGCGTCGCTGAAGTCGTCCGCCCCGATCTTCTCCGTGATGTAGAAGGCCCCGATCACCTCGTCGCGCGCCACGATCGGCACGCCCAGGAACGAGCGCATGTCGGGGTGCCCGCGCGGCCACCAGCCGCGGAACTTCGGGTGCTCGTGCATGTCCGCCGTGCGGTACGGGGTGCTCTCGTCGAACATCGCGCCGAGCATCCCGTGCTGGCGCGGCAGCGGCCCGAGCGACGCGATCAGCTCGTCGCTCATGCCGGCGGTGAGGAACTGGCTGAAGCCGCCCTCCCCGTCGGGCAGCCCGAGCGCGGCGTAGCGGGCGTCGGCCAGCTCGCGCGCGCTGTCCACCAGCCGCTGGAGCACCTCCTCCACCGAGCGCTCCGCGGCGACCGCGAGCACCGCGTCGCTCACGGCCCGAAGCGCCGGACTCAACTGCTCGGCCATCCCGGAGGACTCTACGCGCCGGGGAACTGGTGACGGCAATGGTCCGAGCAGAAGAAGTAGGTGTGGCCGTCGTGCGACGCCGTCACCGCCTTCTCCCTGTCCACCGTCATGCCGCAGACCGGGTCGGTCTCGCCGCGCCGGCGCGTCGACCCAGAACAGCGCCACGAAGATCGCCGTGCCGAGCACGTTCAGCGCCAGCTTGTAGTCGACCTTCACGGAGCCGAACACGTCGCCGCGGCTCGGCCGCGGGCCCGACGGGATCAGCCCGAGGCCGCCGAAGACGACGTCCACGATCAGCGCCGCGATCACCATCGTCACGAACATCAGGGCCGTGATCCGCAGCGCGAAGCGGGTGCCGTAGTACTTGCGGTAGGCGAGCACGATCGGGATCACGATCAGGTCCGCGAAGATGAACGCCATCACCCCGGCGAAGCCGATCCCGCCGGACCAGAGCACGGCGGCCAGCGGCACGTTCCCCACCGAGCAGACGAAGCTCAGCACGGCGATCAGCGGCCCGACGATCACGTTCTCCAGCGTCCGCGGCAGCGCCGGCGCGTCCTTGATGAAGAGCCCGTTGAAGAAGTCGTCGCCCAGCAGGCCGATGAAGCCGGCCAGCAGGAAGCCGGCGGTGATCTCCTTCCAGAGCATCTGCCAGTCGCCGCGGAAGTTGTGGGCCACGTCCGACCAGGCCGCGGGCGAGCGCAGCCGCTCGCGCAGCGACACCTGCTCCCCGCCCGCCGAGTGGTGCTGGTGCCCCGCGTCCGCCCGCAGAGCGTGCTCGCGCGCCTGCTCCTCGCTGCGCCGCGAGACGAACAGCCGCAGCGCGGCCCACATCAGCACGATCATCACGATCCCGCCGAAGTACTCGCCGAGCGTGAACTGCCATCCGATCAGCACCCACAGCACCAGGCCCAGCTCCCACACGAGGTTGGTGGAGGCGAACTGGAACGCCAGCGCCGACGCCGCCGAGGCGCCCTTCTGGAACAGCGACTTGGCGATCGCTATCGCCGCGTAGGAGCACGACGACGAGGCCGCCCCGAGCCCCGTGGCGAGCGCCATCGGCCGCAGCCCGTCACCCGACAGCGACGACTCGATCCGCCGGCGCGGCACCCAGGCCTGCACGATCGCGGAGATCAGGAAGCCGAGCACCAGCGCCCACCAGACGGCCCAGGCCATGAGGAACGCCTGCCAGAGGCCGTCGCCGATCTTGGAGATCACATCGCCCATTGGAACGAAGCATACTGATACCCCCTATGGGTATGTCATAATCCAGTCCATGAACTCCCCAACGGACATGCCAACGCGCGGATACAGCGCGGACAAGGATCAGCTGCTGAAGCGCCTCGCGCGCATCAAGGGCCAGGTGGGCGGCATCGAGCGGATGGTCGAGGAAGAGCGCTACTGCATCGACGTCCTCACCCAGATCGCGGCCGTCGAGGCCGCGCTCGACAAGGTCGCGCTCGGACTGCTCGACGGTCACGCGCGGCACTGCGTGATCGGCGGCGAGCCTGAGCTGCAGGAGGCCCGCACCGAGGAGCTGATGGCGGCCGTCGGGCCGCCTCATGCGCCGCGGCTGAGCCTCATCCCTCCAGCCGCGCGAGGTTGATCGCCAGCTCGAGCGACAGCAGGTCCTCCGAGCTGAGGTCGAGGCCCGACACCTTCTCGATCCGCGCCAGCCGCTGGCGCAGCGTGTTCGGATGGATGTAGAGGGCACGCGCGCTCGTACTCACCGAGCAGCGGCTGGAGAGGTACTCGGCCAGCGTGGCCACCAGGCTCGACCGCCGCCGCTGGTCGTACTCCACGAGCGCGCCCACGGCGTCGAAATGGCGGTCGCGCGGCGCCTCCCCCGGCGGCACGCGCACGAGGTACTTGTAGGCACCCAGCCGCGCGTAGGACAGCGCGCCCCCGCCCGGCTTCAGCGCCCGGGCGATCCGCGACGCGTCGCTCGCCTCGCGCAGCCCGAGGCGGCCGCCCTCGCAGGCCGTTGCGCGGCTCGCTCAGTCCGATCGCCACCTCGTGCTCGCGCCCGAGCTCGTCGAGGGACTCCTGCAGCCGGCCCCACGACGGTGTTGCCGCCCCCGTACGGCAGCGGGACGAGCGCCCGCAGCATGCGGTCGCCGATCTCCACCAGCGTGCCCTGGGCGAGGCGCCGCAGGCCGGCCTCCACCCGCGCGGCGCGGTCGGACCAGCCTTGAGGGCTCTGCGCTCGCGGCAGCTGCTCGGCCACCAGGATCGCCGCCTCGCGCGCCGGCCTCCATGCAGCCGCCCGGGCGCGCGTCTCCACGAGGTCCTCCTTGCCCGCCTCCAGCGCCTCGAACAGGTCGCGCACCACGTTCTCCGCGGTCGAGCTGCTCGATCAGGGCGGCCTTCTCGAGCGCGAGGTTCAGCTGGTGGGCGACCGTCCTCAGGAGCTCGTGCTCCTCGCGACCGTCGGGCGCGCCGAGCACGCCGAGCACGCCCACGCGCTCGCCGGCGGAGATCAGCGGGGCGGCCAGCGCGCCCGCTCCACGCCGCCCTCGCGGCGCTGGCCCGGCGCGCGGCCCACGGCCTCGAGGAGCAGGGCGGCCACCTCTTCCTCCGGCATCGCCGGCGCGTCGTCGACGGGGTCGGTGGCGGCCAGATCGAGCCGGCCGCTCGGCGCCTGCTTGAGATACAGCCGGCAGCTCGCGGCGCCCAGCAGGCGACGCATGCCCTTGGTCACGGTCGCGGCCATCTGATCGCGGCCGTTCGCCTCGGCCAGCTGCTCGCCCAGCCGCGAGAGCGCCTCGAGTCGCGCCACGCGCTTGCGCGTCTGCTCGTAGAGGCGGGCGTTGTCGAGCGGCCCGGCCAGCAGCGACGCGGTGTGCTCGAGGAACGTCATCACGTCCTCGCTGAACTCGCGCGGCGCCGCGGTGTGAAGCACGATCACGCCGATCACCTCGCCGGAGGTGGCGGGCACGGGCACGGCGCACATCGACTGGAAGTGCTCCTCCTCGAGCTCCGGGAAGTACTTCATCCGCGGGTCCTCGAGCGCGTTCTCGCGGATGAACGTGGGCCGCGCGTTGCGGGCCACCCAGCCGGTCACGCCCTCGTCGATCGGGATCTCGAGCTGCCCGACGAGGTGCGCGTACAGCGTCGACGCCGCCCGCAACCGCAGCAGCTCGCCGGCGCGCAGGTAGACGAAGCAGGCGTGGCAATCGGTCGTCTGCGTGAGCAGCCGCACCACGCCGGCCAGCACGCGCTCCAGCGTGGGCGCTGCCATCGCCTCGATGAGCGCGTAGAGCGTCTCGTTCTCGAGCCTGACCGGCTCGTCCACACGGCGTGGGGCGGCCACGGAGCGATCGTAGTGGGCGGGTGTGCAGATCGCACACTCCCTGAGGTGGCGCCCGCGCCCCTTTACGGGGACCTTGCCCGGCGGTTAAGGTCGCCCTTCGGCTGCCGCGCAGTGTCTCGCTGCGCGGCCGAACCAGTGGGGAAGAATTCACGATGAACGACCCGGCCTTCCTGCCGGCAACGGATTTGCTCGCCGCTTTGCGAGAGAAGCGGATCTCGAGCCGTGAGCTGCTCGAGCACTACCTCCAGCGGATCGACCTGCACAACCGCCGGCTCAACGCCGTGCTCACGCTCGACGCCGAGCGGGCGCGGCGGGAGGCCGACGCCGCCGACCGGGCGCTCGCCCGAGGCGAGGACCTGGGGCCGCTGCATGGCCTGCCGATGACCGTGAAGGACGCGTTCGAGACGGCGGGCGTGCGCACCACCGCAGGGGCAGCCGGCGCTCGCCGAGCACGTGCCGGAGCGCGACGCCGAGGCCGTCAAGCGCCTGCGAGCGGCCGGAGCCGTGATCTTCGGGAAGACCAACGTGCCGGCGCTCGGCGCCGACGGCCAGTTCTACAACCCCCTCTTCGGCAGCACCAACAACCCCTGGGACACGGAGCGCACCACCGGCGGCTCGTCGGGCGGCTCGGCGGGCGCCCTCGCCGGCGGCCTCAGCGCGCTGGAGGTGGGCGGCGACATCGCTGGCTCGATCCGGCGGCCGGCGCACTACACGGGCGTGTTCGGGCTGAAACCCTCGTACGGCCTCGTGCCATCGCGCGGGCACATCCCGGGCGCGCCGGGCATCGCGCCCGACGCCGACATGAACGCGATCGGGCCGATGGCCCGCGGGGTGGACGACCTCGAGCTGGCGCTCGAGACGCTCGCCGGCCCCGACGACGGGCAGGCGATCGCCTGGAGCCTGGAGCTGCCGCCGCCGCGCGCGAGCTGGCTCGGCGGCTATCGCGTGGCCGTCTGGTTGGACGATCCCTTCTGCCCCGTGGACCGCGAGGTGCTGGCGGTGCTCCGCGGCGCGATGGACGCGCTCGCGGACGCTGGAGTGGACGTGGTCGAGCGGCCGGGCGCCGCGTCGCTCTCAGACGCCACGCGCGTGCACCGCGAGCTGCTCATGGGCGTCTCCTGCTCGGGCATGGTGGACGGCGCGTTCGCCGCCCTCAAGCAACTCGCGGCCAGCACGCCCCCGAGCGAGGACGAGAGCGATGCGATGCGGCGCGCACGCCTCCTGACGCAGACCAAGCGCGACTGGAACCGGATCGACGACGAGCGCAATCGGATGCGCGAGCGCTGGGCCGAGCTGTTCCTGCAGTTCGACGCCTTCCTCTGTCCCGTGGCTCCCTGCGTGGCCATGCCGCACGACCACAATCCGGACCTCGACGCGCGCACGGTCACGATCAACGGCGAACAGCGCCCGTACTGGGATCAGGTGTCGTGGATCAGCTACGCCAGCGCGGCGCACCTGCCCGCCGTGTCCGCGCCAATCGGCCTCACCGACGAGCAAATGCCCGTCGGCCTCCAGATCGTCGCGCCCTACCTCGAGGACCGCACGGCGATCGACATCGCCCGGCGCCTCACCGAGGTCATCGGCGGATTCGTGGCGCCGCCGGGGTTTCGAAATGCGGTTGCCAGCGCGGCGTGAAGCAAAGAGTTGGCAGTTGGCCCTGCCAACTTGACCAATTCATCAGCGGAAAATATAATTCTGCAATATGACCACCGCGCCGCCCGCCCGCTACGAGGCCATCGACGAGGTGGCCCACGAGCTGCCAGAGCGGATCTGGCTGCTTAGCAGGCTCTTCTGGCGTCGCGGACAGCGCGACATCACCCGCACCGAGGCAGGTCTCCTCAACTCCCTCTCGGAGGGCCCGCGGCGCATCACGGAGCTCGCCGAGCTGGAGGGCCTGGCGCAACCCACGGTCACCCTGCTGGTGGGCCGGCTCGAGGAGCGTGGCTGGGTGTCTCGCGAGCGCGATCCCGCCGACCGGCGCGCCGTGCTCGTCACGGCGAGCGAGGCGGGACGCTCGGCGCTCGAGCAGTTGCGTTGCGAGTCCAGGGCGATGATGCGCGAGCACATAGCGGCGATGCACGACCACGAGGTCGACTCGCTGATTGCGGCGGTCGACGCGCTCGGCACGCTCGTCGAGGCGATCCAGCAGGGCGGCGAGCGATGATCCGCGGCGGGCGCGTGATCGCAGAACCACGAGGAGCGGTCCCATGTTCCACAACATCCTGATCAGCTACGACGGCTCGCCCCACGCCGAGCGCGCCCTCGACGAGGCCATCGACCTCGCCCAGCTCTCGCACGCGCGGCTCACGATCCTCACGGCGGTGACCAGATGCCCTGCCTGGACCTACTCGGGCCCGGGCGCCGCGGCTGCCGCCACGCTCGCCGTGGACCTCGAGCAGGAGGCGACCGACATCCTGCGCCGCGCCGTGGAGCGCGTGCCCGACGATCTCCCGGTCACCACCATCCTCACCCACGAGCCGATCGTCAAGGCGCTCATGAAGCAGCTCCAGGAGGGTCGCCACGATCTGCTCGTGATGGGCTCGCGCGGCTTCGGCCCGGTGCGGGGCACGCTGCTCGGCAGCGTGAGCCAGCACGTGCTGCACCACAGCCCGCTGCCCGTCCTGATCGTCCACGCCGATCCCCGCGCGGCCGAGACCCCGCTCGAGCCGCTGCCGCACGCGGCGGCCGCCGAGACCGTCTGAGCCCATGCAGCTCGAGCCCTGGGGTGAAGGCGACCTCTGGCTGCTCGAGCGGCTGATGGGCGACCCGGCGATGACCGAGCACCTGGGCGGGCCCGAGAGCCCCGAGAAGATCGCGGAGCGCCAGGCCCGCTACGAGCTGGCGGCCGGCTCCGGGCAGGGCGGGATGTTCAAGATCGTGGACGGCGAGCCCGCCGGGTCCGTGGGCTACTGGGAGCGCGACTGGCGCGACCAGCGGATCTACGAGATCGGCTGGATGGTGCTGCCCGAGTTCCAGGGTCGCGGGCTGGCCGCGGCGGCGGCCGCGGAGGTCGTCGCCATGGCGCAGGGCCGAGCGCACGCGGCGCTTTCTGCACGCGTTCCCGGCGGTGGCCAACGCCGCCTCGAACGCGATCTGCCGCAAGCTGGGTTCACGCTCGTCGAGGAGTGCGAGTTCGAGTACCCGCCGGGGCAGCTGATGGTGTGCAACGACTGGCGGCTCGACCTGTTCGCGGGCACGCGAAGGGCCCCGTCCCAGTCGGGTCCCGACGCGCCTCGTGCGAGCGAGCTCTAGAAGATGGGCGGGCCGCCGGGGCCCGGTCCGCCACCGGCACCGCTGCCGGGCCGCGGCCCGGCCGGACGCCTGAAGTCGCCGTGGAGCACGAAGCCGCCGCGCTTGTGCCCACGGCGCACCAGCTTGCCCTTGGGCGGCGTGGCCTTCACGATGTCGTCCAGGTTCGCGTTCAGCTTGCTCGAGCAGGTTGTCCTCCTGAGCCTGCGTGATCTTCTTCGAGCTGACGAGGGAGTCGAGCCGGCCCTTCACCGCGTCCTTGATCGCCTGCTCGAGGTCGCTCACCGACTTGCTCTTGTCGCCTGCGATCGTCGCCAGCGACTTGCCCGACTCGAGCTGCTTCTTGAGCTGGGCGTTCGTGAGCCCGAGGAACTTGGCCGCCGCCTGGAAGCCCGCGCCGACGACTCCGCCGCGCAAGAGGCCCGGGCGGCCGAAGCCGAAGCCCGGACGCCCGCCGGGACCCGGGCCGGGTCCGCCGAACGGGCCCGCCGAGGAGCGGCGCGCCGCCCTGCTCGATCCTCTTCTTGATGGCGTCGGCCTGGGACTGCGTGAGCTTGCCGGCCTTCACGGCGGCGTCGAGGCGATCGCCGGCCGCGCCCTTCAGCGCGGCGTCCAGCTGGGCGCGCGTGACGTGGAGGCGGGAGGCGACGTCGTTCAGGTAGGCGTCCCGGCCGTTGTCCGCTCCGTTCGTGACCGCGTACGCTCCACCCGCTGCGCCGAGCGCAACGAGCACGACACCACCGACTGCGATCCTGCGCTTGACCTTCCGCTCCACGAGCGTTCTCCTCGGCCGGGAACCTCCCATCCGACCAGGCGACCTTAAAGACGTCTTTAGAAACGCGACAAAGAAACGTAAGAATCTCCCCTCGATGGCCGCTCCTACCTTTTCCTTACCGGCTCCCCGAATACTCGTCTGATGCGCGTACTCGTGGTTGACGACGACCGCGCGCTGCGAGACGCGCTGCGGCGTGCGCTCACGCTCGGCGGCTACGACGTGGTGGCTGCCGACGGCGGCCGCGAGGGTCTCGAGCGCGTCCGCTCGTCGCGTCCCGACGTGGTGGTGCTGGACCTGCTGATGCCGGACGTGGACGGGATCGAGGTGTGCCACCGGCTGCGCGCCGAGGGCGATCGGACCCCGATCCTGATGCTCACGGCGCGAGACGCCGTGGACGACCGCATCGCGGGCCTCGACGCCGGCGCGGACGACTACCTCGTGAAGCCCTTCGACGTCGAGGAGCTGAAGGCGCGCGTGCGGGCGCTGATCCGTCGCAGCAGCCCCGAGCTCACCGGCGACCGGCTGCGCTTCGGCGAGCTCGAGCTCGACACCGAGCGCCACGCCGCGCGCTACGGCGACGAGCTGGTGGAGCTGACGCGCACCGAGTACCAGCTGCTCGAGCTGCTGATGCTGAACCCCAAGCGCGTGCTTCCCCACAGCCTCATCTACGAGCGCGTCTGGGGCTACGACTTCGGGCCCTCGTCGAACGCGCTGCGCGTCTACATCGGCTATCTGCGCCGCAAGCTCGCCGACATCGGGGCGCCCGACGTGATCCACACGATCCGCGGGGTCGGCTACTCGCTGCGCGACGCGGGCACTTGACGCTGCGGGGCCGCATGGGCGCGGCCGCCGCGCTGGCCGTCGCCGGTGTGGTCGTGGCGATCGCGGCCGTGGTCTACGTGGCCGACCGCTCGGAGCTGCGAGGGCAGGTGGACGACTCGCTCTCGGAGGTGGCTGCGCCGCTCGTCGCACAGTCGTACACCCCGCCCGGCGGCCCCGATCACTACGGCGGCGGGGGCTATGGCTCCTACGGCGCCCCGCCCGCCCGCTTCGGCGGCGCCTCCGGCTACGTGCAGTTCGTGCACTCCGACGGCACGGTCGAGCGGCCGCAGAGCGAGAACAGCCCGCTGCCGGTGAGCCAGCACACGCTGGTCGTGGCGAGCGGCAGCAGCAAGCGCTTCTTCTCGGACACGATCGTGGACCACGTGCACCTGCGCGTGCTCACGGTCTCCGTGTCCGGGCGGCGCCCTGCAGGTGGCGCGGCCGCTCAGCGAGGTGGATCACGTGCTGAAGCGCCTGCGCGTGGTGCTGCTCGTGGTGGGGCTGATCGGGATCGCGGTGGCCGCGCATGATCGGGCAGCTCGTGGCGCGCACGGCGCTCGCCCCGGTGGCGCGCTTCACGCGCCGCACGGAGGCGCTCACCGCCGACCCGGACCTCTCCGACCGGCTCGACGTGGAGGGCCGCGACGAGCTCACGCGCCTGGCACGCAGCTTCAACGCCACGCTCGACGCGCTCGAGCAGTCGGTGGAGGCGCAGCGCCATCTCGTGGCCGACGCCTCGCACGAGCTGCGCACCCCGATCGCGAGCCTGCGCGCGAACGTGCAGCTACTGACCGAGGAGGAGCGTCTGCCCGCGGCCGAGCGCGAAAGCCTGCGCGCCGACATCATCGAGGAGCTGGACGCGCTGACTGCGCTGGTGGCCGACGTGGTGGACCTGGCCCGCGGCAGCGAGCCGCGCGAGAAGGCCGACGACGTGGCGCTCGACCAGATCGTGGAGCACGCGCTGGAGGTGTCGCGCCGCCGCGCCCCCGGCGTGCGCTTCCAGTCGAGGCTCACGCCCACGCTGGTGCGCGGCGTGCCCGACCGGATCGCGCGCGCGGTGGCCAACCTGCTGGACAACGCGGTGAAGTGGAGTGAGCCCGAGGGACGGGTGGAGGTCGAGCTGAGCGAGGGCGTGCTGTCGGTGCGCGACCACGGAGCGGGCTTCGACGAGGCGCGATCTCCCCCACGTGTTCGACCGCTTCTACCGCGCCGACGAGGCGCGCCGGCTGCCCGGCTCGGGCCTCGGGCTCGCGATCGTCCGGCAGACCGCCGAGGCGCACGGCGGCTGGGCGCGGGCGAGCAACGCCGACGGCGGCGGCGCCAGGCTCGAGGTCTACTTCGGCGAGCCGGTCGCGAGCGCGGCCACGCGCTGATACCTTCGAGCGCCGATGGTCACCAGGATCGACTCCGACGAACTGCGCTCGCTGATCGACGCGGGCGGCGTGCAGCTGGTGGAGGTACTCCCCGCCGAGTCGTACGCGAAGGAGCACCTGGCGGGAGCGATCAGCCTGCCGCTGAAGGAGCTCGACGCCTCCACGGCCGCCGCGCTCGACCGCTCGCGCCCGGTGGCGGTCTATTGCTGGGACTACATATGAGACCTCAGCCCACGAGCCGCGTGCCGGCTCGACGCAGCTCGGCTTCGAGCGCGTCTACGACTACGTGGGCGGCAAGGAGGACTGGCTCGCCCGCGGCCTGCCGACCGAGGGTGAGCAGGCCGACGCGCCGCGCGCCTGGAGGCTCGCGCACCACGACGTCGTGACGTGTGCGCTGGGCGACCTGGTGGGTGAGGTCCGCGAGCGCATCCTCGCCTCCCCGTACGGCTTCGGCTTCGTGGTCACCGCCGACGGCTGCGTGCTCGGGCGCATGCGCAAGTCGGAGCTCGACTGCGACCCGACGCTGCGCGCCGAGGACGTGATGGAGCCCGGGCCCTCCACGGTGCGGGCGGACCTGTCGCCGGAGGAGCTGCGCGAGCGGCTCGACAAGAAGGACCTGCGCTTCGCGGTGGTCACGACCCCGGAGGGGCAGGCTGATCGGCATCGTGCCCCGGGCCGAGCTGGGCGACTAGCGCGGCGGCAGGACGTTGGTGCGGGGATCCGCCCCCGGCAGCATGTACTGAGTGCAGCGGAAGAGCGCGATCTCCTTGCCGTCGGACTCGCGCCGGACGCTCGCGTCCCAGACCTGGGTCGTGCGGCCCCCGTGCACGAGGCGGGCCTCGCAGCGCAGCGCGTCGTCGGCCCGCGCCGAGCGCACGAAGTTGGTCTTCAGCTCGACCGTGGTGAAGCCCGACGCGCCCTCCGGCAGCGATGCCATCGAGCCGAGCCCACAGCAGGAGTCCGCGAGCGTGACCACCGTGCCCGCGTGCAGGAAGTCGTTCGGCGCCATGAACTCGGGGCGCAGGTCGATGCGCGCCTCCACCAGGCCGTGCTCGACCGTGATCAGCTCGAGGCCGAAGAGCCCCGGCAGGTAGCCCTCGGTCCGCGCCTGATAGGCGTCGCGGAGCTCGTCGCTCACGCGGCGCCGAAGCGGAGGATCTCCTCGGCGATCAGCTCGCCGCGGTCCTCCTGAAGGAAGTGGGCCCCGCCCTCGACGCGCACCTGCTCGCCGGCGGTCGGGATCACGGACGTGAAGGCCTCGCCCGAGCGCGGGAAGGGGAACACCGGGTCCTGGTCGGAGAACGCCACCAGCGCCGGCTTGTCCCAGCTCGACAGCTCGTCCACCACCGCGCGCATGGCGCTCGCGCCCTCCATGTCGTCCGAGGTCGGCACGATCAGCGGGAACTGGGCCGCGCCGGCCTTCGACTCCGGCGTGGGAAACGGCGCCTCGTAGGCCGCGACAACGTCGGGCGGCAGCTCGGTGGCGGTCCCGCCCGAGATGACCATGCCCACCGGCAGGTCCGGGTTGCGCTCGGCGAAGTCCCGCCAGGCGATGAAGCCCTTGCTCACGCGGCCGGTGAAGAGGCCGGTGTTGAGGATCACGAGCCGCGCCACGCGCTCGGCGTTCTCCACCGCCCAGCGCAGGCCGATCGGGCCGCCCCAGTCCTGCACCACCACGGTCGCGTCCCGGACGTCGAGGCCGTCGAGCACGCGCGAGACCAGCTCGACATGCCGGTCGTAGGTGTACCAGCCGCGCTCGGTGGGCTTGTCCGAGCGGCCGAAGCCGGCGTAGTCGGGGCAGATGACGCGGTGGCCGGCCGCCACCAGCGGCGGCAGGATCTTGCGGTACAGGTACGCCCAGGTCGGCTCGCCGTGGAAGCACACGACCGGGTCGCCCGCGCCCTCGTCCAGGTGGTGCAGGCGCAGCCCGTCTACCTCCGAGTAGTGCGGCTCGAAGTCGTACCCGGGCAGGTCGGCGAAGCGCTCGTCCGGCGTGCGGAAGATCTCCATCAGCTGGCTGGCAGCGCGTAGGCGGCGATGGCGGCGTAATGCGTGGCCGCGGCCACGATCACGAGCAGATGGAAGATCTCGTGGTAGCCGAAGACCGCGGGGCGCGGATCGGGCCGGCGACGGCGTAGATCACCGCGCCGACCGTGTAGAGGAGGCCGCCGATCACCACCAACGCCACGGCGCCCACGCCGGCGCGCGAGAGCATCTGCGGGATCGTGACCACGCCCACCCAGCCCAGCGCCAGGTAGACGCCCGAGATCAGCCACTTCGGGGCGTCGATCCAGACCAGCTTCAGCACGACGCCGATCATCGCCCCACCCCACACCACAGCCAGCACCACGTGCGAGAGCGTGCCGTGGAGGATCAGCAGGGTGAGCGGCGTGTAGGTGCCCGCGATCAGCACGAAGATCATCGAGTGGTCGAGCCGGCGCATCCAGCGGCGCGCGGCGGGCTTCCAGGTGATCCGGTGGTAGAGCGCGCTCGTGCCGAACAGCGCCGAGACCGACAGCGCGTAGATCGCCGCCGCCAGCCCCGCCTTCTCCGTGGGCGCGACGATCACCAGCACGGCGCCGGCGATCAGCGAGGCGAAGAAGGCGTACTTGTGGGTAGACCCCCGGAAACGCGGTCGCACGCGCTCTTCGCCCACGTCCAGCTCCGCTGTCGAGCCACCAGTCACGGCCAGCTCTGGAGCGTAACGGCTGATCATGCCTCGGCCGCCGCCGGCACGCGGGCGGTCACCGACTCGAGCGCGCGCAGCAGCTCGGCGGCGTACTCCGCGCCCTGGATCGTCACGCCTCCGTGGTCGCAGTCGACCTCGAACACCGTGGCCGACAGCGCCTCCGCCAGCTCGTACTGGGCGCGCGGAGGCACCGCGGTGTCCGCGGTGGTGACGACCACGGCGGCCGGCTGACGGAGCCCGCCGATCCAGCCGCGCGAGTCGAAGCGGCCCAGCTCGCGTCCCGCCTCGGCGAGGTCGGTCCCGCTGCCGCGCGAGAGCTCCGCCGTGAACCATGACGTGGTGGGGCTGTCCGGGAACCCCGCCCGGCGCAGGCCCCAGCGCCAGGACTGGCGCGGGAACAGGTTGAGCACGAGGCGCAGGATCCCCATCCCGTTCCAGAGGGCCTTCATGCGCGGCTCGGTCCAGTTGCGAGAGGTCGCGCTCAGCACGAGGGCGCGCACGGTGTCCGGGTGATCGCGCGCCATCAGGCTGGCGATCGGGCCGCCCATCGAATAGCCCACCGCGATCACCGGTCCGCAGCCCGAGCGTGCGCACCAGCGCGGCGGCATCCGACGCGCAGCTCGCAAGCCTGAACGGCTCGTCGGGGCGCAGCCCGCGTCCGTGGCCGCGGTGGTCGAGCGCCAGCACCCGGTAGCCGGCCTCGGCCAACGGGCCGTAGGTCCGGAACCAGTTCAGGTCGCTGGCGAACATCCAGCCGTGCAGGAGCAGCACGGGCGGCCCGTCGCCGCCGCTGTCGCGGACGAACAGCTCCCCGAGCCCGGGCACGTGCACCAGCCTGCCCTCGGGCAGCTCCACGGGCGGATCCGGCGCCCACGACCGGGGTCGCCGCCCGGCGGCGAGCCCTAGCGCGCGGCACGGTCCAGGGCCTCGAGCTCGGGCGCGGCGGCGTCGTGCCCGGCGAGGAAGGCGATCTGGAGGTAGGTGATCACGGGCACCAGCTCGGGCAGGTCCTCGGTCCGGCCGGTGCGGACGCGCTCGGTCACGAGCTCGTGGACCGCCCCCACCGTGGCGGCGAACACCTCGTCGGGCAGCTCGGGCAGCTCGGGGGCGTTCTCGCGCTGGTGCTCGTGCAGCGTGCGCAGCAGCGCGGCGAAGCGGGCGTGCACGTCGGCGCGGCGGTCGAGCGCGCGCGGCCCGGCGGCGAGGATCTCGATCAGGAACGTGCGCGCGAACGCGGGCACGGCGGCGAGCGTCTCGAGGTAGGCGCGCACCCCGGCCCGCACGCGGTCCTGCCAGCTGCCCTCGGTCTCGAGCGTGGCGCGGGTGAGCGCGTCGATGAGGATCTCGACGCCCGGCGTCCCAGGCGGCGAGGAAGCACTCCTCCTTGTCGGCGAAGTGCTCGTAGAAGGTCTTGCGGGAGACCCCGGCGCGGCCCACCACGTCGGCCACCGTGGTGGCGGCGTAGCCCTTCTCCGCCACGGCCTCGGCGATCGCCGACAGCATGCGCCCGCGCTGCGAGGCGAGCACCTCCTCGCGTGCGAGGCGGTGCGGGCCGCGCGGGAGCTGCGTGATCACGTCGTCCGCGGCGAGCGGTCTCGGGTTCCCCATAGTGGTAAACGGAAGCGTACAGCAGCCCCGGAATCCGCCCCGCTCCGTAGACTCGGCGGCCGCCGTGGCCGAGCGTATCGACTTCGAGGCCGAGGGCCTGCTCGATGGTCTCGACGGGGAGGCCCGCGCCGCTCGCCGCGATCTCCTGGAGCAGCTTGCGGCCGACGGCGCCCCGCTCGACGAGCTGAAGCTGGCGGTGGCGGAGGACCGGCTGGCGATGCTACCGGTGGAGCGCGTGCTGGCCGGCGAGGGCCGCTACAGCGCCCGCGAGCTGGCGGAGCTGGCCGGGCTCGACGAGGAGTTCCAGCACCGCCAGATGCGTGCGCTGGGCCTGGCGATCGGCGATCCCGACGAGCGCGTGTTCGGCGAGGGCGACCTGGAGGCCGCGCGCGCCGTGAGGCTGTTCCTCGACGCCGGCATCCCGGAGGAGGGCGTGCTCGAGGTGAGCCGCGTGATGGGCGACTCGATGGCCAGGCTGGCCGCGGCCATCGGCGGCGTGGCCGGGCAGGCCCTGCTGCGGCAGGGCGACACCGAGCGCGACCTCGGCCTGCGCTACGTGCAGGCCAACCGCGACCTCGGGCCCGCTGCTCGGGCCGCTCGTCTCCCACGTGCTGGCGCTCCACCAGCGCGAGAACGCCAAGCGCGTGATGGTCAGCCAGGCCGACATCGCCGCCGGCAACCTCCAGGGCGGGCAGGAGATCACCGTCTGCTTCGCCGACCTCGTGGGCTTCACGCGCATCGGCGAGGACGTGGACCCGGTCGACCTCGGGCGGATCGCCAACCGCCTGACCGACATGGCGCTGGAGCTTGCCCCGCCGGGCGTGCGGCTGGTGAAGACGATCGGGGACGCGGTGATGCTCGTGTCCCGGCGCGACGTGGACCCGCTGCTCGAGACGGCGCTCACGCTGGTGGAGCAGTCGGACCGGGAGGGCGAGTCGTTCCCGCAGCTGCGCATCGGGGTGGCCAACGGCCAGGCGCTAGGCCGCTCGGGCGACTGGTACGGACGGCCCGTGAACCTGGCCAGCCGGATCACCGCCTACGCGCGACCGGGCAGCGTGCTGACCACCAACGAGGTGCGCGAGCGGGCGAGCGGCGAGTACGACTGGTCGCTCGCCGGCATGCACCGCTTCAAGGGGATCAGAGAGCCGGTCGGGCTGGTGCGGGTGCGCCGAGCAGCTTCTCCCGCTGGCGCTCCGGGCTGACCTTCACCACGTTCCAGGCCAGGCCGAGCTTCTCCAGCGTGCGGATCAGGAGCCCGCCCGGATCGAGGGCCAGCTCCCACCGGCGCAGACCGTGGCTGGCCGAGGTCGGGAAGGCGTGGTGGTTGTGGTGCCACGACTCGCCGAACGAGAGGATCGAGAGCCAGGCGACGTTGGTCGAGTGGTCCTCGGTGGCGAAGCGCCGGCGGCCGAAGAAGTGGCAGACCGAGTTGATGCTCCAGGTGACGTGGTGGAGCAGGAAGATGCGCACCGCGCCGCCCCACAGCAGCACCAGCAGGCCGTCGGTCGACCGTGCCGCCGATCAGCCAGCCGAGGGCGAACGGCAGCGCGAGGCTGAGGAAGAACAGCGGCAGGAAGCCCGCGCTGATCGCGCGCAGCACGCGGTCCTTCATCAGGTCGGGCGCGTAGCGCATGCGGTCGGCCCTCCCCACCGCGCTGAACATCCAGCCGACGTGCGCGTGCCAGAGGCCCTTGATCGTCGCGACCGTGCCGACCCCGTGGGTGGTGTGCGGGCTGTGCGGGTCGCCCGTCCTCGTCGGCGAAGGCGTGGTGCTTGCGGTGGTCCGCCACCCAGGTGATCACCGGGCCCTCGACGGCCATCGAGCCGAGCACCGCGAACAGGTAGCGGATCGGCCTGTAGGTGTCGAACGAGCGGTGCGTGAACAGGCGGTGGAAGCCGATCGTGATGCCGAGCCCGGTGAGCAGGTACATCAGCACCAGCACGGTCAGCTCGACCCAGCCGACGAGGCTGTTCCAGAGCAGCACGAGCGCCGCGATGAAGCAGAGGAAAGGCACCACCACCGCGACGAGGTTGATGGCGCGGTGGAGGCGGCTCATGGGCCGGGAGATTATCCGCTGGCGCGGGTTCTCCCGGAGCCACGCGACGACCTCGGCGGCGTGGCGATCCGGGGGAACACGGGGTAGAACACGTGCGCGATCTCGCCGCCGCGCGCGACGATCGTGAGCCGCTTGTAGAGGCGCATTCCGCCGGCCTCGAAGGTGGGCAGCCGCAACGCGGCGGCGAGCTCCAGCTCGGGGTCGCTGAGCAGCGGGTAGGGCAGCCCCACGCGCTCGGCGAACTCGTGCTGATCCTCGAGCGACTGCGCGCTCAGGCCGAGCACGCGCGCGCCCAACTGCTCCAGCTCGCCGTGGGCGTCGCGGAACGCGCACGACTCCGGCGTGCAGCCGCGCGCGCCCGGGATCTCGTCCCAGCCGGGCACCAGCGGCACGCCCGGCTTGCCGGTGCGCGGGTAGATGTAGAGCACCAGCGTGCCGGCCGCCTCCTGCCTCAGGTCGAGGTCCGCGCCGGCCGTGGACGGCAGGCTGAGCTCCGGCAGCGCCATGCCCGCGAGGTGGTCCGCCGCGCCGTCGTCCTCGGGCACCGGGAGGTTCGGCGGCAGGCTCTCGTAGCTCTGGGACACCGGCACAGGGTACGGGCGGGGTGCCGGCTGGGCTTTCCCGTGCAGCCCGGCTGGCGCAACGCAACCCAAACGGAAGTGCCGTGTTCGGATGGGTGCCTATCCGTCCCTATTCAGGAGGTATTCGTGCGCTTCCGACGCTCGATCGTGGTACCAGCAGTCATCGTTTCCGTGCTCGCGGCCGGGGTCTCGATGGCCGTGGCAGGCGGTCCCGTAGCGCTCGCAGCAACCACATCCACGAGCCTGCACGACGTGCTCGCGCAGCTTCACCGCAACTCGAAGGTCTCCGAGCGGCTCAACGCCGGCTTCTTCCGCGCACCGCAGACCCAGGGCTACTCCGGCTCGGCCTTCAAGCCCACCGACAGCGACACCGCCTTCTCCGTGAGCAGCACCGACGGCGGGCTCTCGCTCGATCCCGACCACGTGACCGTGACCGACCAGGGCGGCACCACCGTGGTGACCAGGACCGCCCAGACGAGCGGCACCTTCGAGGTCCCGCTGGCGCTGCCGAACCGCGCGAAGGTCGTGTCCGTGAAGGCGAGCTACAGCGACTCGACCGGGAACAACACGAGCCCCGGCGGCACCCAGGCCACCAGCGGGTTCAACTTCGAGCTGGTGCAGTACGGCCTGCTGGGCGACAACCCCACGGAGCTGCTCTCTCAGCCCACCGGGATCCGCTCGGCCGACGGCCACAAGGGCACCGACACGCTGGGCCTCGCGAACAGCGGCTTCCAGGTGAACAACAGCACTCAACCGCTACGTGCTGCGCGCGACGATCACCGACACGAACTCGGCCACGAAGCTGTACGGCTTCACGATCCAGTACGTGATCGGCAAGGGCGTGCCGGGGGCTCCCTCGTAGCGCCCGCGGCTTTGTGATCGATGTCACCCGCCGCGCCCGTGGCCTGAGCTAGCTTCCGCGCCCTGAGGTAGGGCATCCTTTGGAGGGGAGTCATGTCTACGGAGCGGGAGTACGACGTTGCCGTGGTTGGAGCCAGCCTCGCCGGCTCCACCGTGGCCACTCTGCTCGGGCGCGCGGGCGCGCGGGTGGCGTTGATCGAAGGTCATGCGGATCCGTCCGCGTTCAAGCGGACCTGCACGCACTACATCCAGGCGAGTGGCGCGCCCGTGCTGGAGCGCCTCGGGGCGCTGCCGGCGATCGAGCTGGCCGGCGGGGCGAGCGGCTCGCTCGAGATCTGGAGCCGCTACGGCTGGGTGCACCCTGAGGAGGGCGAGTACAGCGGCTGGAACATCCGCCGCGAGCGGCTCGACCCGCTGCTGCGCGGGCATAGCCACGAGCACCGAGGGCGTGGACGCCATGCTCGGAGAGACCGTGGTGGAGCTGCGGCGGGAGGGCGAGCGCATCGCCGGCGTGGTGGCGCGCAGCCGCGCCGGGGAGGAGCGCGAGATTCGCGCCCGCCTGGTGGTGGGCGCCGACGGCCGCGACTCGACCGTCGCCAGGCTGGCACGGGCTGCCCGAGCGCGTGAGGCCCAACAACCGCTTCGGCTACTGGGCCTACTTCCGCGACCTGACGGTGGGCGGCAGGCTCTGGATGCTCGACCCGGACGTGGCCTACACCTTCCCCACCGACGGCGGCCTGACCCTGCTCGCCTGCCTGCTCACCAAGGACCGGCTGCCGCAGTTCAAGGCCGATCCCGAGGCCGGCCTGCGGGCGGTCTTCGAGGCGCTGCCGGACGGGCCGTCGCTCGAGGGCGCCACGCTCGCCTCCCCCATGCTCGGCAAGCTCGACGTGCCGAACGTGGCGCGGCGGATCGTCACGCCGGGGCTGGCCCTGGTGGGCGACGCCGCGATGGCGTCCGATCCGCTCTGGGGCGTGGGCTGCGGCTGGGCGCTCCAGTCCGGGGAATGGCTGGCCGACGCGGTGGCCCCGGCGCTGACCGGGGCGGGCGATCTCGACGACGCGCTGCGCGCCTACCGCCGCCGGCATCGCCGGCAGCTCGCGGCGCACCACGCGCTCACCTCCGAGTACTCGAGCGGCCGGCGCTTCAACCCGGTCGAGCGGATCTGGTTCAGGGCGGCCGCCCGCGACCGCTTCGTCGCCCGCCGCATGCAGCTCTACGGGGAGCGCTGGATCACGCCGCGCCAGCTCCTCTCGCCCCGTACCCTTGCGCGCGTGATGCGAGCCGGCATGCGCCCCGCCAAGTCCCGCCCGCCGGAGGCTCCCGCCGCGCGGCCCTCGACGCCGGTGGCCGGCTGAGGTGCCGCGCGCGCGCAGGATCGTCGTCGGCGGGATCGGCACGCCGCTGATCGAGGCGGGTCCCGCCGACGCGAGCGAGGCCGTGGTGTTCGTGCACGGCAACCCCGGCTCGAGCCGCGACTTCGAGGCGCTGGTGGACGCCGTGGGCGAGTTCGGCCGCGCGCTGGCGTTCGACATGCCGGGCTTCGGCCAGGCCGACAAGCCGCGCGACTTCGAGCACAACGTGGGCTCGTACTCGACCTTCCTCGGCCAGGCGCTGGATCGAGCTCGGCGTCACGCGCGTGCACCTCGTGCTGCACGACTTCGGCGGCCCGTTCGGCCTCCTGTGGGGGCTCCAGCACCCCGATGCCTGGGCGAGCACCGTGCTGTTCAACATCGGCCTGATGCCCGGCTACAGCTGGCACAAGACCGCGCGCCGCTGGCGCACGCCGCTGCTCGGCGAGCTGATGATGGCCTGGATCCCGCGCAGCGCCTGGCGGCGCCAGTTCCTCTCGCTGCCCGGCCGCAAGCTGCCGGTCGAGTTCGTGGACCAGATGTACGACAACTTCGACCGCGACACGCGCCGCACCGTGCTCGCGCTCTACCGCGCCACGCCGGACCCCGGCGAGGGGGCCAAGCTGGTGGGCGAGGCCATCCGCGAGCTGCACAAGCCGGCGCTCGTGGTCTGGGGCATGCAGGACCCGTTCGCGCTGGGCGAGTTCGCCGAGCGCCAGCGCGAGTTCTTCGACGTGGAGGACGCTGGTGAAGCTGCCGGACAGCGGGCACTGGGCCTTCGTGGACGACCCTGAGGCCGCCGCGGCGGCCGTGCTGCCCTACCTCAGGACGAAGCTGGCGTCTTAGCCTGCTCGGGCGCGAGCGGCGCGCCCATCGCGTGGAAGCCGCCGTCCACGTGCAGGATCTCGCCGCTGACGCCGCGGGACCAGTCCGAGAGCAGGTAGCAGCAGGCGCGCGACACCGGCTCTCGATCCTCGCTGTCCCATCCCAGCGGGGCCTGCGCGGCCCACAGGTCCACCAGGCCGCGGAAGCCGGGGATGCCGCGCGCCGCGAGCGTCTCGAGCGGCCCGGCGGACACGAGGTTCACGCGCACGCCCTGCGGGCCCAGGTCGCGCGCGAGGTAGCGGGAGACCGACTCGAGCGCGGCCTTCGCCACGCCCATCCAGTCGTAGACCGGCCATGCGACCGGTGGCGTCGAAGTCGAGGCCCACGATGCTGCCCTCGCCGTCGAACAGCGGCACCAGCGCCTGGGCGAGCGCCTTCAGCGAGTACGCGCTGGTCTGGAACGCGATCCCGGCGCTCTCCGGCGGGGTGGTCATGAAGCGCCCGCCGAGCGCGTCCTCGGGCGCGAAGGCGATCGCGTGCAGCGCGCCGTCGATGCCGCCCCAGCGCTGCTGGAGGTCGGCGGTCAGCCGCTCGAAGTGCTCGGGCTCGTTCACGTCCAGCTCCAGCACCTCGGGCGTGCGCGGCAGCCCCTTCGCCGAGCGCTCGGTGATCCGCATCGGGCGGCCGAAGCTGGTCAGGATCACCTCCGCGCCCTCGTTCTGGGCGCGCTCGGCCACGGCGTAGCCGATGCTCTCGCGGGTGATCACGCCGGTTATGAGCAGGCGCTTGCCTTCAAGGATCACAGCGGCATCACGAGCTCGGAGGCTATCTCGGCCGGCACCGCGGAGCGGCGCCACACCACCTCCATGCGCGCTCGAAGCGCGGTGCGCTCGCGCTGCGTGACCACCTTCCAGTGGCTCTCCACGAGCCCGTGGGCGGCGTCGATCTCGGTGGCGGACTCGAGGCGGCCCTCCACGTGGATCGTGTCCCCGATGTAGACGGGGTGCTTGAAGACGACGTCCGACACGCGCCGCAGCGCCACCACGCGCTCGGGATCGATCGGCAGCAGGCCGATCGCGTAGGAGAGCACGAGCATGCCGTGCGCGATGCGCTCGCCGAAGCGGCTCGAGGCCGCCCAGGAGGCGTCCACGTGCTGGGGATGGAAGTCGCCGGTGAGCGTCGCGAACGAGACCAGGTCCGACTCGGTGATCGTCCGCCCCTGCGTGACGAAGCGCTCCCCGCCCTCGAGGGCGTCGAACTCCTGGGCGAAGGGGTTGGTCATGCCATCTCCTCCTGGTGGGTCCGGATGCCGAAGTGCGTGGCGAGCGCGGCCACCCCCGCCACCGCGGCTCGGCGGATGCCGGCCCTCGAGGGGTGGAAGCCATCGGCCGTGAAGTTGTCGCGCTCGCGCGTGCCGGGATGCTCGGCGAACTCGAGGCAGACCACGTCGTGGCGCGCCGCCACCGCGCGGGTGGCGTCGTTCAGCGCCAGCACGCCCTGCATCACGCGCTCGCGCGAGCGCGGGCGCAGCGGGAGGTGGTTCGCGAGCTCCGGCGTGGTGGCCGTCATCAGCGCCGCCTCGGGCAGGTGCTCGCGGATGCTGACGAACATGTGGTCGAGCGCCGCCGCGTGCGCGTCGATGTCGGGGCGGACCGAGAGCAGCACGTCGTTCGCGCCGCAGACCACCGTCACGAGGTCGGGGTGAAGCTCGAGGCAGGGAGGGAGCTGGGCGGCGGCCACCTCCGAGCTGGTCGCGCCCGCCTCGCCGAAGTTGTGGTACTCGAGCTGCGGGTTGGCGGCGCGCAGCGCCGTGGCAAGCTCGTCCGGCCAGCGACCCTCCCCCTCCGCACCCGGCGCGCCCGCGGTGAAGCTGTCGCCGAGCGCGACGTAGCGGCGAACGAGGCGCGGCTCAGAGGGGGATGTTCCCACCGCGGGGAGGTCTCCTCTCGCGATCCAGCGAGCTGAGTGCCCATGCCAGGCGAGCGCGCGTCTCGCTCGGCTCGATCACCTCGTCGATGAACCCCTCGCGGGCTGCGATCGTCCGCGCTCAGGTGCTCGGCCGCGTAGTCGGCCGCGAGCTCGGCTCGCGCTGCCTCGGGGTCCTCGGCGCCGGCGATCTCGCGTCGTGCGATCACCCCGACGGCCTGGCCGGCGCCCATCACGCCGATCTCCGCCTGCGGCCATGCGAAGGCGAGGTCGGCGCCCAGGTCGCGTGAGTTCATCGTGATGTACGCGCCGCCGAAGGCCTTGCGCGTGACCACGGTGAGGCGCGGCACGGTGGCCTCGGCGAACGCGTGCAGCAGCTTGGCGCCGTGACGGATCACGCCGCTCGCCTCCTGCTTCGTGCCGGGGATGAACCCGGGGGCGTCCACGAGCACCACGAGCGGCAGCCCGAACGAGTTGCAGGTGCGCACGAAGCGGGCGGCCTTCTGCGCGGCCTCCGAGTCGATGCAGCCGCCGAGGTGGTGCGGGTTGTTGGCCACGATGCCCACGGAGCGGCCCTCGATGCGAGCGAAGCCCACCACCATGTTGCGCGCCCAGCGCTCGGCCACCTCGAGCAGCTTGCCGCCGTCCACCACGCGGCGGACCACGTCGCGCACGTCGTAGACGCGCCGCTGCTCCACGGGCACGCAGGCGCCCGGGTCGCCGCCGATGGCGCGGCCCGGACGGGCGCGCGGGCGCGCGCTCGGACGCGTTCTGCGGCAGGTACGAGAGCAGCTCGCGCACGAGGAAGATCGACTCGGCGTCGTCCTCGGCCACGAACTGGCAGACGCCGTTGTGCTCGTGCACCCTGTGCCCGCCGAGCTCCGCGGCGCTGACCTGCTCGCCCAGCACCTCCGCCACCACGCCGGGGCCGGTGAGGAACATGCTCGCGCTCTTGGTCATCATCACGAAGTCCGTGAGCGCGGGCGAGTAGGAGCCGCCGCCGGCGGAGGTGCCGGAGATCACCGAGATCTGCGGCACCTGCCCGGACAGCGCCACGTTCTGGCGGAAGATGCGCCCGTAGCCGGCCGAGCGCCGCGGTGCCCTCCTGCATGCGCGCGCCGCCCGACTCCACGAAGCCGATCACCGGCACGCGCGCGGTGCCCGCCAGCTCGAGCACCCGCACGATCGAGTTCGCGTGGGCCTCGCCCAGCGAGCCGCCGGCGAACCTGGCGTCCTGCGCGTAACAGAAGATCGGCCGCCCATCGATCTCCCCCGCGCCGGCCACCACGCCGTCGCCCGCCCGCGCCTTCTCGCCCATGCGGCGGGAGCTGACGGTGGAGCGGATCGTGCGCAGCGAGCCGACGTCGCAGAGCAGCTCGAGCCGCTCTTGCGCGGTCAGCGGCGGTATCGACGCGCCCTGCGCCTCCTCCTGCTCGCGGGAGCGCCTGGCGGCGACGTCGCGGAGTATCGGCGTGACGGTCATGCCGCTATGCAGAGCACGGCGTTGTGGCCGCCGAACCCGAACGAGTTGGAGATCCCGAGCGCGCGTCCGTTCACGTTCTGGAGCGGGCGCGCCTCGCCGGGCACGTAGTCGAGGTCGAGGCCCTCTTCGGGCTCCTCCCAACCAAGGGTTGGCGGGGCCACCCGCTCCCCCAACGAAAGCAGGGTGGCCACCGCCTCCACCGCGCCGGCGGCACCCAGAAGGTGTCCGATAGCCGACTTGGTGGAAGACACGGGAATGCTCTTTGCCGTCTCCTCGCCGAGCGCGAGCTTCAGCGCCTCGGTCTCGGAGCGGTCGTTCAGCGGCGTGGACGTGCCGTGCGCGTTCACGTAGCTGAGCTGCTCGGGCTTCACGTCGGCGTCCTTCAGCGCCAGGGTGATCGCCCGCGCCGCGCCGCCGCCCGTGGGGTCGGGCGCGGTGATGTGGAACGCGTCGGCGCTCGCGCCGTAGCCGAGCAGCTCGCCGAGCGGCTTGGCGCCGCGCGCCTCGGCCACCTCGGCGGCCTCGAGCACGAGCACCGCGGCGCCCTCGCCCATCACGAAGCCGTCGCGCCGGGCGTCGAACGGCCGCGAGATGCCGGTCTTGGACAGGGCGCCCATGGCGCCGAAGGAGGCGAAGGCCAGCGGGGTGATGCCGGCCTCGGTGCCGCCGGTCACGGCGGCGTCCGCGTCACCGGCGCGGATCATGCGCAGGGCCGTGCCGATCGCGTCGGCGCCTGCCGCGCAGGCCGACACCGTGCTGTGCGCCGGGCCCTTCAGCCCGTAGCGCATCGCCAGCGCGGCGGGCCCGGCGTTGGCCATCATGAGCGGGATCGACAGCGGCGAGACGCGGCCGGGGCCGGACTCGCGCAGCACGTCGTGCATGGTCTCGATCGTCGAGATCCCGCCGATGCCGGTGCCGATGATCGTGGCCACGCGCTCGGCCTCGACCGGCGGCCCGTCGGCCCAGCCGGCCTCCTTGATCGCCTCGTCGCCGGCGAAGATCACCAGCTGCGAGAAGCGGTCGTTGCGGCGCTGCTCCTTCCTCGACAGCAGGTCGCCCGGCTCGAAGTCCGAGCAGCGCGCAAGGCCGTCCTCGATCGCGGACTCGCCGGCGGCCCAGCGCTCGTACAGCCGCCTGGCGCCCATGCCAAGCGGAGTAACGGCGCCAACGCCGGTTATGACCACACGACGGCTCATGACGCCCGGCTCACCACCAGGTCGATCGCGTCGCCAACGGTCTTCAGCTGCTCCATGTCCTCGCCCTTGAGGACCACGCCGAACTCCTCCTCGACGATCTGCGCGACCTCCACGAGGTCGAGCGAGTCCACGTCGAGCTGCTCGAAGGTGGCGTCACGCGTCACCTGGTCCGGCTCCGGGCCGAGCTTCGAGATCGCCTCGACGATCGTCGCCTCGACTGTCTCCTGGGTTGCTGTGGCTGGCATCTGAGTTCTCCTTTCGTGTTTCGTGTTCAGGCGGTCAGGCCGCCGTCGACCGTAAGCGTCGTTCCTGTCACGTAGCTGGCCTGCTCCGAGGTGAGAAAGCGGACGCAGGCGGCCACCTCCTCCGGCGTGCCGAGCCGGCGGGCGGGCACCTGGTCGAGGAAGTCCTTGGTCAGCCCCTCGAGCATCCCGGTGTCCACGTAGCCCGGGGCCACGGCGTTCACCGTGATCCCGCGGCGGGCGACCTCGGCGGCCACGGTCTTCGTGAACCCGATCATGCCCGCCTTGGATGCAGCGTAGTTCGCCTGTCCGGGGTTGGCGTGGGGGCCGACGATCGAGGCCATGTTCACCACGCGCCCGTAGCGCGCGCGCAGCATCCCGCGCAGCGCGCGGCGAGTGGTGCGGAAGGCGCCGGAGAGGTTCGTGGCGATCACGCGGTCCCAGTCCTCGTCCTCGATCTGGGGCGAGAGGTTGTCCGCGGTCACGCCCGCGTTGTTCACGAGCACGAGCACGGGCCCGAAGTGCTCCTCGAGCTGGCGGAAGATCGCGTCGGGCGTGGCCGGGTCGGCCACGTCGCCCTGCGCCGCGGCAGCGCGGCCGCCGCTCGCCTCGATCTCCGAGACCACGCGCTGCGCACCCTCCTCGTCGGCGCGGTAGTTCACGCCCACGGCCCAGCCGTCCTCGGCCAGCCCGCGGGCTATCGCCGCGCCGATCCCGCGCGAGGCGCCGGTCACGAGTGCACACCCCTCAGGCGCCATCACGGCCCCATTCCACAAGCGCGCCGCCCCAGGTGAAGCCCGCGCCGAAGGCGCCGATCAGCACCCGCTCGCCGCCGTTCAGCCGGCCCGCGCTCTGCATCTCGGCGAGAGCGATCGGGATCGACGCCGCGGAGGTGTTGCCGTAGTCGGCGATCACGTCCACCACGCGCTCGCTCGGCAGCCCGAGCCGGTCGCCGACGGCGGAGAGGATGCGCCCGTTGGCCTGGTGGTAGACGAACAGGTCGACGTCGTCGAGTGCGACGTTGGCGAGCGCGAGCGTCTCGAGCGTGATCTCGGACATGCGCTTGATCGCGTTCACGAAGGTCTCCTGACCCTGCATGAACAGCTTGCCGTGGTACTCGCACTTGATCATCTCGCGGGCGTCCTCGGAGCGCAGCACGATCGGGCCCATGCGGCCCTCGTCGGTGGCGCTCATCACCACGGCGCCCGCGCCGTCGCCGAACAGCGCGGCCGTGCGGCGGTCGTCGTAGTCGAGGAAGCGCGTGAGGCCGTCGGCGCCGATCACCAGCGCGGTCTCGGCCCGGCCGGACTCGATGTAGGAGGTGGACACCTGGAGCGCGGACACGAACGCGGTGCAGGCCGCGCCGATGTCGATCGCGGCGGCGTTCACGGCGCCGAGCTGGGCGGCCACGAGTGGCGCGGTGTTGGGCGTCACCTCGTCCTGGCTCGTGCTGGCCACCAGCAGCAGGTCCACGTCCACGGCGTCCAGCCCAGCGTGGGCGAGAGCCTGCGCGCCCGCCAGGGCGGCGAGGTCGCTCAACCGCTCGCCCTCGGCCAGGGCGTGGCGCTGGCGTATGCCGGTGCGCGCCTCGATCCAGCCGTCGCCAACGCCGAGCCGCTCCGCGATCTGCGAGTTGGGAACCACCGTGGGCGGCACCGCGAACGCCGCCGAGCCGATGGCTGCGCCGCGCAGCTCGCGCAGTGCGGGCGCGCGCTCGGGCGCGGTGGTGGCAGCGAGATCAGGCACGCGTGGCCTCTTGGAGCGACGTGGCGTCCACGTCGTCGAGGATCCTGCGAACGAGTCCGGCCAGCACCTTACCCGGGCCGACCTCGAGGAAGCGGGTCTCGCCGCGCTCGCGCAGGGCCAGCACGGTCTCGCGCCAGCGCACCGGTGAGGTGAGGCCCTCCACCAGCTGGCGGCGGACGTCCTCGAACGGAGCGGCCGTGACGCCCGAGAGCACCGGCACGCGCGGCTCGCGGAGCTCTACCTCGGCGAGGGCCGCGTCCAGCTCGGGGGCGCACGCGCCCATCGACGGCGAGTGGAAGGCGCCGCTCACGCGCAGGCGCGTGGCGCGCAGGTCGGCGGACTTGGCCTGCTCCACCGCCGCGTCCACCGCGTCGCTGTCGCCGGACAGCACCACCTGCGTGGGCGAGTTGTCGTTGGCGACGGTCAGGCCGAAGCGCGACGCGTACTCGGCGGCCTCCTCGACGGGAGCGGCCACGGCCATCATGCCGCCGCCCTCCACCTCGTTCATCAGGCGCCCGCGCAGGGCTACCAGCCGCAGCCCGTCGCGCTCGCTCATCACGCCGGCGGCCACGAGGGCGGAGAACTCGCCGAGCGAATGCCCGGCCATGGAGCTGGCGTCGTCCGGATCGACGAGCGACCAACCTGCGAGGCTGGCGCAGAAGATCGCCGGCTGGGCGAAGTGCGTGCCCTCCTCGATACGCGCGAAGGGGTCCGTGCCGAGCTCTTCCTGCGCCAGCTCGAGCAGCTCTGGGCGCAGGCGCTCGACATCGGCGCGCATCTCCTTCGTCTGGCTTCCCTGGCCGGGGAACAGGACGGCGGTCACGGAGTCCTCCATCGGGTGCGTCTGGAACGGTTACTCGGAGTTCGGGCTGCGCCTACGCGTCGGAGAGAAAGAACCCCCCGATAGGGGGGAATTGGAGGTACAGAGGTACGGATGTACGGAAGTACGGATTCGCTGGTGTCCATAGTCCGTACTTCCGTACCTCCGCACTTCCGTACTCATCTTTCAAGCCGCGCCCCAATCAACCCCATCTCCTGCGCCTGCCTCACCGCTTCCGCGCGGTTTCTGACGTTCAGCTTTCTGTACACGGCGCTGGTGTGCTCCTTGACGGTGTGGGGCGATAGGAAGAGGCGGTCGGCTATCTCGCGGTTGGTGGCGCCGGTGGCGATCAGGTCGAGAACCTCGCGCTCGCGCGCGGAGAGCTGGGCGGGGGTGGCGCTCCCTCCCTCGCGCGGGCGGAACACGGTCATGCCCATGCCGACCATGCGCACGGCCTTTGCGACGTCGTCGGCGTCCCAATCTTTCGACACGAAGCCGGATGCGCCTGCCGCCCGGGCGATCGCCTGCGACATGTGCCCGGCGCCCGATATCAGCAGCACGCGGGTGGCCGGCGAGTCGCGCCGGATCGTCTCGCACAGCTCGGCGCCCGACTCGTCGCCCAAGAACAGATCCACCAGCGCGACGTCGGGCTCGTAGCGGCGCACCAGCTCGAGCGCCTCGGCGGAGTTGCGGGCGGTCAGGCAGCGCTCGACCCACGGCTGCTGGGTGAGCAGCAGGCGCAGGCCCCACTGCACCACCTCGTGGTCGTCCACCACGAGCACGCTGAGGCGCTTGCGGCTCACGTGGGGCACCACCAGCCGCGTGCGCCAGCTGCCGGACTTGCTGGGCCCGAACTCCACCACGCCGCCGAACTGGAGCGCTTCGAGGGCGGCCAGGCGCAGACCCATTCCGGTGCCGGCGGAGCCCTCCTGGACGCCGTCGTTCAGGACCTCCAGCGTGAAGGTCTCGTTCTCGGAGTGAACCCGCACGTCGATGCGCGTGGGGCGTGCGTGGCGGATGCAGTTGCGCAGCGCCTCGCCGAGCGTTGCCTGGGCCACAGGCTCGAGCCGCTCCGGCACCTCTACCCCATGCTCCCAATCGATCTCGACGGGAACGTCGGCGTAGCCCTGCCGCAGCCGGTCGAACTGCTCGCGCAGGGTGGTGCCGGTGGTGCGGGGGCGCGGCCCGAGCTGGCGCTCCAGGGCCGTGCGCAGGTCAGCGAGGGCCTCGCGCATCTCCACGCGGCAGCGCTCGCGATCGGCAGGCGCCAGCTCGCCGTCGGAGCTGAGCGCGAGCGAGACCGCGAACAGGCGGTGCATCACCCGCTCGTGGACCTCGCGCGCGAGGTCGATGCGCTCTGCCAGCCGCCGCGCGCGATCCTGCTGGCGCGTGGCGATACGCGCGCTGGCCGCGAGCGCCGCGAGCTTGCCGAGCGTCCACATCGCGTGGCGCTCCTCGGGGGTGAGCTTGAAGCGGCCGCCGCCGCGGTCGGCGAAGATCACGCCGAACCAGCGGTTGGCCGCCGACAGCGGCGTGCAGGTGAGCGTGGTGAGCGCGAGCGCGCCGCCCTTGTAGCGGGCGGGCACCTCGCGCTCGACGTCGTCGGTGACCTGCACCTCGTCGAGGGCCAGGGCCTTCTGCGCCAGCGGCGTCTCCTCGAGCGTGCCGTGCACGTCCACCAGCAGCGACGCGTCCATCCCGTGGCTGCCCACCGCCACCACGCGCCCGACGGACTCGTCGTAGAGGAGCAGCGCCGCACGCTCCATCGTCGTCAGGCGGCAGAGCACCTCGCAGATGCGGTTGTAGAACTCGCCCGGGGAGCTCTCGGTCTCGATCTGCGACAGCAGCTCGACGAAGACGTCGAGAGTCTCCACCTGGGGGGAGAGGACTCCATTCCCCATGATCAAGACCCTACCCGGGGTGGGGCAGGCTGGTTACAGCGCCACGAGCTCTGGCTCGGGCCGCAGCGTCGGGTCCAGTGGACGATCGACGTGCATGGCCAGGCGCAACTCCTGCTCCGGCGCGAGGAAGACCGTGCGCTCGTGACCGCACTTGCGGCACTTGCATTCCGCGCAGCCCTCGTAGGCCGACGTGACCAGACGCCAGCTCACCTCGCCCGACAGGCACATGGGGCATGAGAGGGCCGCGGCCACCAGACAGTCCTGATCCGAGCCTCGGAAGAACGCAGTCTCGTTCATAAGAGCGTCTTCGCCGAGTACAGCCCGTGGTAACGCCAACGGCGGAGGTTACCCCCCGGTTGGGGGGAGTCGACAGTCGACAGTCGACAGTCCCTCGGCTCGGTCGTTTCTGTCGACTGTGGACTGTCGACTGTCGACTAGGGGCGAAGGCCGCGCTTCTTCACGCCACCAACATCCTGGGCAACAAGAACATGCGCCCGTGCCACCCACTCACACAACAGCGCCCGCGTGTCCCTCGGGTCGATGATGTCCTCGACCATGAAGCGCTCTGCGGTTCGGAACGGGGAGCGCACCGCGTTCAGCCGCTCCTCGATCTCGGCGCGCAGCGCGACCGGGTCGTCGGCCGCCTCCAGCTCGCGCCGGTAGGCGGCCTCGATGCCGCCCTCGATCGGCAGCGAGCCCCAGTCGCCGGACGGCCAGGCGTAGCGCACGTTGAGCCGCTCCGCGTGGCCGTGGGCGGCGCCCGCCACGCCGTAGACCTTGCGCACCAGGATCGACGCCCAGGGCACGCTCGCCTGGTAGACGGCCGTGAGCGCGCGCGTGCCGCGCCGGATCGTGCCGCGGCGCTCGGCCTCGGTGCCGATCACGAAGCCGGGCTGGTCGACGAAGTTCACCACCGGCAGCCGGAACTGGTCGCAGACGTCGACGAAGCGCGTGAGCTTCTCGGAGGCGTCGGCGGTGAGGCCGCCGGCGTAGTGGTTCGGGTCGGAGCAGAGGACCCCAACCGGCCGCCCGTCGAGCCGCGCCAGCGCGGTGATCAGCGAGCGGCCGTAGCGCGGGCCGACCTCGAGCAGCGAGTCGCGGTCGAACACCAGCTCGAGGATGCGGCGCAGCCTTGTACGGCTGCCGCCGCTCGCGCGGGACGATCGACAGCAGCTCCTCCTCGCGCCGGGCGGGCGGGTCGCTCGACGCGGCGACCGGCGGGGCCTCCCACACGCTGGAGGGCAGGTAGGAGAGGAAGCGCTTCATCTGGGCGAGCGCGTCGTCCTCGTCGGCCGCCTCGTTGTCCACCGCGCCGGCGCGCGTCTGCGCGCGGGCGCCGCCCAGCTCCTCCTTGTCCGGGCTCTCCCCCATCGCCGCGGCCACCACCGGCGGTCCCGCGACGAACAGCTGGGCGGCGTCGCGCACGATCACCGAGAAGTGCGAGGCCACCACGCGCGCGGCGCCCAGCCCTGCGACGGGTCCGAGCGCCGCGGCCACCACCGGCACCTTCGAGAGGTTGTCCACCGCCAGCTCCCAACCCGGGATGAAGGGCACGTAGGTGTGGCCCATCGTCTCGAGCGACTTCACGCTGCCGCCGCCGCCGGTGCCGTCCACCAGGCGCACGAGCGGCATGCGCAGCTCGTTGGCCAGCCGCTCGGCGTGGACCATCTTCTGCCAGATGGCGGCGTCGGCCGCGCCGCCGCGAACCGTGAAGTCGTCGCCCTGCACCACGGCCGGCCGGCCGTCGATCTGGCCACGCCCCACCACGCAGTTGGCGGGCAGGAAGTCCACGAGCTCGCCGTCCTCGTAGGTCCCGCGGCCGGCGAGCTGGCCCGTCTCGCGGAAGGTGCCCTCGTCGAACAGCCGCCCGATGCGCTCGCGCACGGTCAGGCGCCCGCTCGCGTGCTGGCGAGCGACCCGCTCCTCGCCGCCCATCTGCTCCGCGAGCCGCTGGCGGCGGCGCAGCTCCTCGAGCTCGGGCTCCCAGGTCACGGGCCGGAGCATATGGGTCGCCGCTCTAAAGGCCTGCAAATCCCATCCGACTACTTGGGCTGCCAAGGAGGGCACCGATGGGAAACAGGAGCAAGTCGATGAGGCGGTCCCACGTAGTCGCGCTGCTCGCGGGCGTGATGGCGCTGGCGTTTGCGGCGCCCGCGTTCGCCAAGAAGAAGACCGACGTGGTGTCGACCGTGCTGCGCGCCTTCCACATCGCCGCGCGCGCCGACTCGAACGCGCGCAGGGCGATGGCGCCCGTCGGCTCCAACCGGATCGCCGACGGCGGCGTTCAGACCGCCGACCTCGCAGCCGGCGCGGTGACCGGCGCCAAGCTGGCCGCGGGCGGGGTGGGCACGGCGGACCTTGCGGACCTCGGCGTGACCGGCGGCAAGCTGGCCGGCGACTCGGTGACCACGGCCAAGATCTTCGACGGCACCGTCGGCGGCAAGACCTTCCACGTGTACGGCTCCGGCAAGAGCAAGCAGTGGATCCCGGTCGGCGTAAACCCGAAGAGCCTCAAGCCGCCGAAGGGCGAGACCTGGGAGCCGGTCGGGCACCACCACGACTTCAAGCAGATCCACGGCGGCACGCGAGCCGATCAGTTCGTGAACCTGCCGGCAACGCGCCCACGGGCGAGGCGTTCAAGATCGACGAGCACGACGGGAAGACGTTCCACGTGTACGGCAGCGGCGCCGGCCGTCACGAGGTGGCCGTGGGTGGCCACCAAAGCAGACCGGCGCTAAGAGCTGACCCTCGACCAGGGGGTGACCGGGCGCTCCTGCGGCTCCCCGTCCAGCTCCACGTCCACCCGCTCGTTGAAGAACGCGAAGCGGTCCTTGATCCGCGCGACGTCGCGGTGCGGCTCGCGGTAGGTCCAGACCAGGTCATCCTCCAGCTCGTCGCCGGCGCGGACCGACCAGTAGGACGCGTAGCCCTTGTAGGCGCAGCCGGTGCGCGTCTCGCTCGGCTCGAGCAGCTCGGCGCGCACGTCCTCCTCGGGGATGTACCAGCGGATCGGCAGCCCGCTCTCGAACAGCGCGAGCGCCCGCGTGGTCTCGGCGAGCGGTTCGCCGTGCAGGCTGACCTTCACGTGGCGCGAGGTCTCGAGCACGTCCACCCGGTGGTAGGGATCGCGCGCGTGGACGATCGCCGGCTCGTCCTCCTCGAACCACTCGTCCATCGAGTTCCAGTAGAGGGCGCGGTACCCGAGCAGCGGAGGGGCGCCCTCGAGCGGATGCTCGTAGCCCCAGACCGCGTTCTCGGCCACCCGCTCCCCCACCCGCACCGACCAGTAGGACGCGTCGCCCTTCCAGGGACAGTGGCTCGTGTGATCCGACGGCTCGAGCAGGTCCGCCCGCAGATCCTCCTCGGGGAAGTAGTAGACCGGCAGGTGGCCGTGCTCGTGGAGCAGCTTCGCGTGCCGGCTGTCCACCACGGTCTCACCCGCGAACCGCGCCCTGATCCAGCGCGGCGAGTCCTCGAAGTAGATGAGCCCCCTGTACGGCGGCATCTCCCGGTTGAACGCACCAGCGGGGTGGTGACCGAAGGGGGCGGTGCCGAGCGTCAGGCTCATGCGTTTGAGAGTAGGAGGTACGGAAGTGCGGAAGTACGGAAGTACGGACTTGCTGTCTCCGTACTCCGTACCTCCGTACTCCGTACTCCGTTCTCTACTTCAATCCGTTGGCCGCCAGAAACTCGCCGGCCACATCTGCCGGGTTCTGCTTGTCGAGATCAACAGCGGCGTTCATCTTCCGCATGGCCTCGTCGGTCAGCTTGCTGCTGACGGCGTTGAGCGTCTCGCCGAACGCAGGCCCCTCGGCGGTCAGCACCTTCTGGCTGACGACCGGCGCCGCGTTCTGGAAGCCGAAGACGTTCTTCGGGTCCTTCAGCACCACGTACTTGGAGCCCTGCAGCTGCCCGTCGGTGGTGAACACGTCGGCCGTGTCGACCTTGCCCGTGTCGAGCGCTTTGTACTGGAGCCCGATCGTGAGCGGCTTCAACTTGAGCGTGAGCCCGTACTCGGACTTGAGCCCCTTCAGGCCCTCGAAGCGAGTCGCGAACTCGGGCGCCGCGCCCACCGTCACCGAGCCGCTGGGCAGCTTGGCGAGGTCGGCGACGCTCGCGAGGTTGTTCTTCTGCGCGTAGTCCGGCTTGACGGCCAGCGCGTCCGTGTCGAAGAACGGCGTCTTGTCGAGCAGCGTGAAGCCGCGCCCCTCCTCGAACTTCTTCGCCGCCTCGTAGGCCGCGTCCGCGTCCGCCGGCCGCTTGGTCTGGTGGGCGAGTTCGGACAGGATCACGCCCGTGTACTCGGGATACATGTCGATCTGCCCGCTGGTGAGCGCCTTGTCGATCAGCTCCGAGCTGCCGATGTTCGACTTCAGGCTCACCGTGAAGCCCTTCGCCTCGAGCGCCTGCTTGTAGAGCTGCCCGAGCACGTACTCCTCGGTGAAGTTCTTGTCGCCGAGCGTGACCGTCGGCTTGCCCGTGCCGGGCTTGCTCGCGGCGGCCGGGGTGGTTGAAGCCGGCGCCGGCGTGCTGCCGGCGCTGGTGCTGCCCTTGCTGCTGCTTCCGCACGCCGCGACCGCCACCGTCGAGCCGGCGATCGCGAGCGCGAGTATGAGCCTCCTCATTCAGTCCACTCCTTGTGGTGGGTGTGTGATGTCTCTCTCCGTCCTCAAACATGCACGACCGACCGCTCGGCCAGCCGCGAATCTTTCTGCAGGCGCAGCCCGCGCGGCGTGACCGCGCGCTGGACCAGCGCCAGCAGCCCCTCCGCCGCGAACGCCAGCGCCGCCACCGCGATGGCACCCGCCAGCACCCCGGGCAGCCCGTAGTTGGCCTGGTTGACGATGATGTCGCCGAGGCCTCCGCCGCCGGCGATGGCGGCGAGCGTGGCGGTGGCCACGACATACACGGCGGCGGTCCGGATGCCCACGAAGATCAGCGGCAGCGCGAGCGGCAGCTCCACCTGCCAGAGCACCTGCGAGGGGCGCATGCCCATGCCGCGCGCGGCCTCCACCGCCTCGGGGTCCACCCCGTCCACCGCCACGTAGGCGTTGGTGAGGATCGGCGGGACCGCCAGCACCACGAGGGCGACCATCACGTTGAGAAAGCCGATGCCGAGCACGGCGAGCCCGATCGCTATCACCGCGAGGCTGGGCAGCGCTCGTCCGATGTTGGCCACGTTCACGGCGATGAACGAGCCGCGATGGATGTGGCCCAGCCATACGCCGAGCGGCAACGCGATCACCAGCGCCACGCCGATCGCGGCGGCGCTGAGCTCGAGGTGCTCGACGATCTTGGTCAGCATCAGGTGGGAGTTGTCGCCCATGAACGTGAAGGCGTGACCGAAGTCGCTCATCAGGTCCGTCTCCTCGCGACCGCCCACGGGGTGGCGAACCGCTGTACGAGCAGCAGCAGGCCGTCGGCCAGGAGCGCCAGCGCGATCGCCAGCACGCCGGCGGCGATGAACTCGGTGTTGAAGCTCGTCTGGAGCGCCGCGAAGATCGGAGCGCCGAGACCCTTGTTGACCACGAAGGCCGCCACGGTGGCGAGGCTGATCACGGTGACGGTGGCTATCCGCAGGCCGGCGATGATCGCGGGCACGGCCAGCGGCAGCTCGATCTTGAAGAGGATCTGCGACTGGGTGAGCCCCATGCCGCGAGCCGCCTCGCGAACTTCATCGGGCACCTCGCTGAGCCCCGTCATCGTGTTGCGGAACAGGATCAGCAGCGTGTAGGAGACGAGCGCTATCTCCACGGTCTTGGTCGTCAGGCCCGTGATCGGGACGAGCAACTGGAACAGCGCGAGGCTGGGGATCGTGTAGAGGAAGCCCGAGACGAGCGTGAACGGGGTCTCCACCGCGTGGAAGCGGTGGGCCACCAGCGCCGCGGCCAGCGCGATCACCATGCCGATGCCGACGGCGATCAGCGTGAGCACGATGTGCTGGCCGAGGGCGGGCTGGAAGACCGAGCCCCAGTGCGAGCTGAACCAGTCCCAGCAGAAGGCGGGGTTGCGGCGCACGCAGCTGTTCGAGCTGCTCCCGCCGCCGAAGTTCGGGATCACGGGGCCGCTGTCGGCGAGCAGGAGGCTCACGTCATCACCTCGCCGTCGGCGTCGGCGGCCAGCTCCTGGCTGATCAGGTCGGCCGAGGCCAGGCCGCGGTAGCGGCCCTCCTCGTCCACCACGAGCAGGTGGCTTCCGGTGGAGGAGAGCATCGTGGAGAGCGCGTCGCGCAGCGTGGAGCTCTCCGTGGCGGTGATGTCGATCGGGCGCGCCCCGTCCGCGCTCACCGGGCCGCCGTCGAGCGCCTCGCGCGGCAACAGGCCGGTGGGCCGGCCGTCGGCGTCGAGGAGCACCAGCGTCTCGAAACCCGCCTGGTCGAGGGCGGCGCGCGCCGCCGCAGCGTCGTCGCCCGGGTGCGCGCTCGGGCCCGGGATCAGGTCGAGGTCCGCCACCCGGCGCAGCGCCAAGCGCTTCAGCCCGCGGTCGGCGCCGACGAAGCGCGCCACGAAGTCGTCGACGGGCCGCGCCAGGATCGCGTCCGGCGTGTCGTACTGCGCCAGCACCCCGCCCTCGCGCAGGATCGCGACCCGGTCGCCCATCTTGATCGCCTCGTCGATGTCGTGTGTCACGAAGATCACCGTCTTGCGGATCTGCCGCTGCAGCCGCAGGAACTCGCTCTGCAGCCGCTCCCGCGTGATCGGGTCGAGCGCGCCAAACGGCTCGTCCATCAGCATCACCAGCGGGTCCGCCGCCATCGCACGGGCCAGCCCGACCCGTTGGCGCTGTCCGCCGGAGAGCTGCGCCGGGTAGCGGTCCCCGTCGGAGTCCGGATCGAGGCCCACGAGCTCGAGCAGCTCGCGCACGCGCGCGGCTATCCGCTGCTTCGACCAGCCCACCAGCCGCGGCACGGTGGCGATGTTGCCCGCGATCGTCATGTGCGGGAACAGACCCACCTGCTGGATGACGTACCCGATCCGCCGCCGCAGCTCCACCGGCTCGAGCGAGCGAACGCTTTCGCCGCCGATCAGGATGTCGCCCTCGTCGAAGTCGATCAGCCGGTTGACCAGCTTCAGGGCGGTGGTCTTGCCGCCGCCGGAGGGTCCCACGAGCATGCAGATCTCCCCCGCGGGGATCGTGAGCGACAGATCGTCGACGGCCGGCTCGTCGCGTCCCGGATAGCGCTTTGTCACATGATCGAAGACCACATCCGCAGCCGAAGGCTGCGACTCGTCAGCCATGCCCGCCGTCCTGTCTTGAGTCGCGGGGCAGGGCAGGAGCCACGCGATGGCCGGGCTGTGTCTGATCGGGACGCACGGGGGTACCCCGAAGAAGCGAGGATGCTAGCAACGCCCGTCAGGGCCTCGGGCCACCCATGGAGTGCTGGATTGCTCCTACCTCACGGTGGGTACATACCCCACGCGGGTAGGGAGCGATAACGGGGCGGCGGCCGGCCCGCAACGGCCGCCTGTCGAAGGGAGATTCATGGAGTCGAAGCCCAGCGGACGGGCTCTGCGCGCGGTGGTACTCGCCGGCGCGTGCCTCGCCATCTTCGCCGCGCTGGCCGCGAGCGCCTCGGCGAAGGTGCTCACACACGGTCAGTTCATCCACGTGACGCGGCACCTCAACTCGAACCAGAGCAACAACTGGTTCGGCTACAACCAGGGCCTCCTCGAGCAGGGGAGCAAGCAGTTCCACTCGATCACGGGCGATTGGACGGTGCCCACGGTCAGCCAGCACACCGCCGGCCAGGACGAGTCTTCGTCCGACTGGATCGGGATCGGCGGCGGCTGCATCGACGCAGCCTGCACGCTCACCGACAACACGCTGATCCAGACCGGCACCGAGCAGGACGTCTCCTCGGGGACGCCCACCTACTCCGCCTGGTACGAGCTCGTGCCCGTGCCGTCGCTCGAGATCACCAGCCTCACGGTCTCACCCGGCGATCACATGCACGCGAGCATCAGCGAGACGGTGTCCGGCGCGGACATCTGGAACATCACGATCACCGACGTGACGAAGAACCAGACGTTCACCACCACCGTGCCCTACCCGTCGACCCATGCGAGCGCCGAGTGGATCGAGGAGACGCCGCTCGTGTTCGGCACCGGCGGCGCAGGCCTGGCCTCGCTGCCGAACCTCACGAACCCGCGCTTCGACTCCGCGACGACCAACGGGGCTCCCGCGGGGCTGAAGTCCTCCGAGCAGGTCCAGCTGACCGACTCGAGCGGGGCCGTGATCGGCAGCCCGTCCGCACCGGACGCGCAGGCCGACGGCTTCAGCGCCTGCACCTGGGCGACCAGCTGCGCGAGCGCCCTAAGCGGCTAGCGAAAGCAGAAAAGCAGTCAGCAGGGATTGAAAGCAGGGGCCTCGAGGCCCCTGCTTTCTGCTTTCCGCTTTCGGCTTTCTGCTCTCAGCGCTTGCGCGACGCCCAGGGCGCCCGCATCTGGAAGATCGCGGCGCCGCTCGAGTGCGAGGCGTCGATCACCGACGCTGCGGCGCTGACGCGCAGCTTCGGGTGGTGAGCGAGCATCGCGCGGACGCGCTTGGTGAGGTGCACGCGCAGCAGGCTGTCGCGGCCGGCCTGCACGTAGAAGCCGCGCCGGCCGATGGCAAGCGTCATGCCGCCGGTGCCGCGCAGCGTGGTGCGCAGCACGAGGTGACCCTTGCAGGCCGCGCCGAAGGGGCACGAGATCCGCACCTTCAGCGTGCCGCCGCGGCTGACCTTGACCGTGCGGCGCGAGATCTTCACGCTCGGGAGCGTGGCTTTGACGATCGGCGTGGTGGTGGACTGCGCCGGGGTGGTGCCCGTCGCGCTGGCCCCGTTCGGCGTGCCGACGCCGGTCGGGCCGTCGAAGCCGAGCCCAGCGGTGCAGAGGTAGGCCAGCGAGCAGGTGCCGTTGCCCCCGGATGTCACGTCGTGGAAGAGGTCGCGGTTCTGGTAACCGTAGGCGCCGTAGTCCGCCGCAGCCGCGCTGCCCACCAGCGCGTAGACGCCCGCGACGATCGGCGCCGCGGCGCTGGTGCCGCCGTACACGCCCCAGCCCCCGGCGCCGTCGCTGTCGTAGACGGCCACGCCGGTGCCCGGATCGGCGACCGCGGACACGTCGGCCACGCTGCGCGTGAGGCAGCCGCTGTCGGTCTGCCAGGAGGGCTTCGCGATGTAGGCCGAGCAGCCGCTGCCGGCGCCGGACCAGGCGGTCTCCGACCAGCCACGCGGGCTGCCGTCCCGCTGCAGGGAGGTGCCGCCCACCGCTGTCACGTAGGCCGATGCGGCCGGGTACTCCACGCCGAAGCCGGAGTCGCCGCTGCTGGCGATCACCGCCACGCCGGGGTGGTTGTAGTACTGCTCGAAGTAGGTCTCGACCGGGAACTCGGGGCCGCCGTAGCTGTTGGAGATCTGGGTGGCGCCGAGAGTGGCGGCGGTGCTGCACCGCCGTGGCGAGGTTCGTGGCCGAGGGCGAGCTGGCCTCGACCAGCAGCAGCTTGCAGTGGGGGCACATTGCGGAGGCCATGTCGAGGTCGAGGGCGATCTCCTGGGCCCAGCTCTGGTCCGGCGCCCGGGTAGCTCGTGCCGCCGTTCTGGTCGACCTTGCGGAAGCAGCCGTTCGCGCTGGTGCAGGGCGGCAGCCCGAAGCGCGCGCGGTAGACGCCGAGGTCGGCCTCGGCGCGCGGCGAGTCGAAGGCGTCGACGATCGCGATCGTCTGGTCGCCGCCGCGCGTGGCCGCGGCCGCGGTCAGGCCGTAGGCGCTCTGGAGATCCGAGGGGCTGAAGCCGAACGCCGCGGCGCTGCGGATCGGCTTGCCCGACTCGCCCACGGCCACGGCCGCGTCGCAGTGCATGAACCCGGGCCTGGAGTTGCCGCAGACGGACTTGTAGGAGGTCTTGAGCGAGACATGGGGCGTGCGGGCGCCCGCCGCAGATGCGAGCGACAGAAACAGCACACCGCCGAGCACGACGGCAAGGACGCGCGAGAGGACTCCCACGCGCTTTGTATCGCCCGCCGGTCAGCGGGCTTGAGCTAATCGCCCTCTGGTGGATGACTGTTCTAGGCCGCTCTGGGAGCGGCTTTCTCAGACGGCTTCGAGCGCCGGGTAGAGCGCCCTGAAGCGCTCGCGCGCCTCGGCGTACGGCGCGACCCAGTCGGGCACCGGATCCACCGTCTCGCGCGGGCGCACGCAGGCCGCCACGGCCTCCTCCACGCCGGCGAACGCGCCGCCCGCCACGCCGCCCAGGAGGGCGGCCCCGAAGGCCGCGCCCTCGTCGACCGCGACCCGCTCGAGCGGGGCCTCCAGCACCGAGGCCACGATCCGCAGCCAGAGGTCGCCGCGCGCCCCGCCGCCGCTGACCCTGCCCTTCTCCACCGGGCCGCCGAGGGCCACCACCAGGTCGAGGGCGTCGCGCAGCCCGAAGGCCACGCCCTCCAGCACCGCGCGCGTCAGCGCCCCGCGGTCGTGGCGGACGGTCAGGCCGGCGAAGGCCCCGCGGGCGTCCGGGTTCGCGTGCGGGCGTGCGCTCGCCGGTGAGGTAGGGCAGGAAGGTCAGCCCCTCGACCCCGGGCGGCCAGCGCTCGGCCTCGGCCAGCGAGCTCGTCGTAGCGTCGCGCCGCCCGGTCACGTCGCGCAGCCAGCGCAGGGAGCCCGCGGCCGACAGGATCACCCCCATCGCGAACCAGCCGCCCGGGCACCGCGTGGCAGGAGGCCTGGAGGCGCGCTGCCGGGTCCGCCGCGTAGTCCGGCAGCGCACTCGCGCACCACCCCCGAGGTGCCGAGCACCACCGACGCCGGGCCCGGGCGGTCCACCCCCACGCCGAGCGCTCCCGCGGCCTGGTCGCCCGCCCCGGCGGCCACCGGCACGCCGTCCGGGGTGGCGCCGGTCACCGTCGGCGACTCCTCGCGCGCGCGGGAGCCAGCTCGGGTCGACCTCGAGCGCCGAGAGCACGCGCTCGCTCCACGCGCGCGCGCCCACGTCGAACCAGAGCGTGCCGGAGGCGTCCGTCACGTCGGTGGCGCGCTCGCCGCAGAGACGCAGGCGCACGTAGTCCTTCGGCAGCATCACGCTGCGCGATGCGCGCGTACAGCTCCGGCTCGTGCCGCGCCATCCAGAGCAGCTTCGGCGCGGTGAACCCGGTCAGCGCCCGGTTGCCCGTGGCCTCCACCAGGCCGGCGAGCCCGCCCAGCCGCGCCTCGATCTCCTCGGTCTCCGGGCCGGTGCGCTGGTCGTTCCAGAGCAGCGCCGGGCGCAGCACGCGGTCCGCCGAGTCGAGCGCCACGAGCCCGTGCATCTGGCCGCTCAGGCCGATGCCGGCGAGCTCGCCCGCCGAGCCGCTGAGCGAGTCGAGCACCCGCTCGGCGGCCTGCCACCAGAGCTCCGGGTCCTGCTCGGTCCAGCCGGGCCTGCGGCGTGTCGAACGGGTAGCCGTCCTCGGCGCCGGCCACCACCTCGCCGCTGTCGGTGTCGAGGGCGAGCCCCTTGACCGAGGTGGTGCCGACGTCCAGCCCGGCGACGATCACCGCGCGCCGAGCGCCTCGTAGACCAGCTCGTAGGCGCGAATCGCGTCCTTGCGGTCCTGCGCCTCCTCGCAGCGCGCCGCCGTCGATCTTGCCCGCCGTCTCGTCGATGAAGCGCCACTGGAGCACCGAGCGGCGCACCGCGCCCACCTGGTCCTCGGTGTACGGGTAGAGGTCGAAGCCGAGCCGCCGCTCGTCGCCGTTGCGGCCGTAGCCCGCGCGGCGCAGCTCGAGCGCCAGCTCGACCGTCTCCATGAACGCCGTGGCGCCCACCATGTTGTCGTCGTCGAACGTGCCCCAGCCGGAGTTGGCGTGCTGGTGGCCGAGCAGCCCCTCGGCGGCCAGCAGCGCCACGTACTCGCCGAGGTTCTCGCCGTTCATCAGCAGGTGCTGCCAGTCCATGTTCACCTGCACGTTGTCGATGCCCTCGCGGCGCAGCGTGTGGATCACGTGCAGCGTCATCCCGATGTTGCGCATGAAGATCTTCATCGCGGGCTCGGAGTTCTTGTGCTCGAGGAAGAGCTTGATGCCGCGCTCGTTGCAGCGCTCGGCCAGCCTGCGCCCATCCCCTCGATGAACCAGCCCCAGGAGCGCGCGTAGGGGGTCTGGAACGGGTAGTTGTAGCCCTCGATCCCCGGCCAGCAGATCAGCTGAGCGCCCACGCGACGCGGCGAAGTCGGCGGCCGCCAGGCTGATCTCGAGCGCCTCGCGCGCGCACGCCGGCGTCCGGAGACGAGAGCCCGCCCTTGCCGAAGCGCGGGTCGAGATGGAGCCCGGTGGCCATGCAGTAGATGTCGTGCTCGCCGAGCGCCTGCGCGCACCTCGGCGAGGTTGTCGTCGCTGAGCTCCTGCGGGTAGTGGAACTCGTAGCCGTCGATCAGGTCGCCGAGGCCGGCGATCGGCGCGCGCGACCTTGTCCGCGCGTGGGCTCGTCCTGGTAGTTGTGCTCCGGCTGGTAGCCGCCGGGCACGAAGCGGGTGACCATCGGGCCCGAGGGCCCAGATCCCGAGGCTGGTCTTCATGACGTTCCTTTCAACTCGATTGAAGATCGGCTGGCGGCGCTCTGCGCGCGCGGCGTCGAGCACGCGCAGGCAGGCCAGGCTGTCGCGAGGGTCGACGGGCGCGGGGGCGCCGTCGCGCAGCCACGGCACCACCGCCTCGTAGAAGCGCTCGTAGGCGCCGCGCTCGAGCGCCAGCTCGCGGCTGCCGCCCGCATCGACGAGGCGCCCGTGGGCCGCTGACCCCGTAGCCCTCGTCGCCCGGCCGCATGCCCTGCTCGAGCTGCGGCTCCTGCGGGTCGAGCCCGTCGCTGGCGAAGCCCGCGCGCGGTGCCGCTCACGCGCAGGCGCGGCCCGTGCAGCGGCGCCACCGCGCTCATCCACAGGTGGGAGCGCACGCCGTCCGGATGCTCGAGCGCGAGGAACACGTCGTCCTCCACCTCCGCGCCCGGCCGGCGAGCGTCGATCTCGGCATAGACCCGCAGCGGCTGGCCGAACAGCTCGCGGGCCTGGTCCACGAGGTGCGGCGCCGAGGTCGAGCAGCAGGCCGCCGCCGTCGGCCTGCGCCGGCAGCTCGCGCCAGCCGTCGCCCACGTCCGGGCGGAAGCGCTCGAAGCGCGACTCGAAGCGCAGCACCGTGCCCAGCTCGCCCCCCTCGACCACCCGGCGGGCGGTGAGGAAGTCGCCGTCGAGGCGCCGGTTCTGGAAGACGGTGAGCGGCACGCCGGCCCGCTCGGCCACCTCGATCAGCTCCTGCGCCGAGTCGGCCGACACGGCCAGGGGCTTGTCCACCACGACCGCCACCCCGTGCTCCACGGCGGCCAGCCCGAGCGGCACGTGGCCGCGATTCGGCGTCGCGATCACGAGCAGGTCGATCGTGCCCCAGAGCTCGTCGACCGCCTCCACCACGCGCGCGCGTGGATAGGCGACGCGGGCGCGCGCCTGGCGTTCCGCGTTCGAGGTCACGATGCCCGCGATCTCCAAGCCCGTCGACCGCGTCGATCAGCGGCGCGTGGAAGACCTGCCCGGCAAGCCCGAAGCCCGCGAGCCCGACTCGCAGGGCGCTCACGCCAGCGCGACCGGCCGGCCCTCGGCCGCCGAGCGCATGAGGCCCTCGATCACCCGCGCCTGTCCCATCGCGTCGGCGCGCCCGAGCCGCGGCTCGCGCTCGCCGCGGATCGCGGCCGCGATGTCCTCGAGCTCGAGCCGGTACGGGTTCCGGCGCTCGACCTCGATCGCGCTCGAGCGAGCCGTCGGCGCCGCGCAGCTCGATCAGCGGCTCGACGCTGTGCCAGGGGTCGTCGAGGAACAGCGAGCCCTCGGAGCCGATCGCCTCGAGCTCGTCGCGCGGCGGCAGGTCGAAGCCGCAGTCGAACGTGGCCAGCACGTCGCCCGGGAAGCGCAGCACGGCGGCGAAGCGGCTGTCCACGCCGCTCGCGGAGAGCACGTGCTCGCCCGCGACCCGCTCGGGCTCGCCGGCCAGCAGTCGCGAGCCGCTGACGCAGTAGCAGCCCACGTCCATCAGCGCCCCGCCGTCGAGCTCGGCGTCCCAGCGCACGTTCGGCTCCCTCGGGAGCAGGAACGAGAACGCCGCGCGGACGAGCCGCAGCTCGCCGATCGCTCCCTCGTCGCACGAGCTCGACGAGACGGTCCGCCTGCGGGTGGTGGCGCCACATGAACGCCTCCGACAGCACGAGGCCGCCCGCCTCCGCGGCGTCGAAGCAGCGCTCCACATCGGCCGACCGCGCCGCCAGCGGCTTCTCGCACAGCACGTGCTTGCCCGCCTCCAGCGCGGCGAGCGTCCACTCCACGTGCAGCCCGTTCGGCAGCGGGATGTAGATCGCCTCGACCTCGTCGTCGGCCAGCAGCTCCTCGTAGCTCCCGTGCGCGCGCGGGATGCCCGTGCGCGCGCGCGAACTCCGCGGCCCGCTCGAGCGAGCGGCTCGCCACGGCCGTGACCTCGACCGTCTGCGAGCCACTCGCGCCCGCCAGCACCTTCTCGTTGATGTGGGCCGTGGAGAGGACGCCCCAGCGGACAGGGTCCATCTCTAGTGCCCGATCACACCCTGCCGGCGGCGGCGCTCCGCCTCCGTGAGAGCGAGTCGAGCGTGACGGCCGCCAGCAACACGATGCCGGTGACGATGTACTTCGCCCCGGCGCTGACGTTCGAGCAGGCCGAGGCCGTTGTCGATCATCGCGATCACGATCGCGCCCAGCAGCGCGCTGCTGACCGCGCCCGCGGCCGCCGAACAGGCTGGTGCCGCCGATCACCGCCGCGGCGATCGAGTAGAGCAGGATCGTGCCGCCGCCGGTGCTCGTGTCCACCGAGTTCAGGCGCGAGGCGAGGATGATGCCGCCGAGCGCCGCCATCGTGCTACAGATCGCGAACACCGCGATCCGGATGCCGGTCGACGTTGATGCCCGCGCGCCGGGCCGCCTCCGCGTTGCCGCCGACCGCGTAGACGTGGCGGCCGAAGCGCGTGCGGGTGGAGAGGAACGTGAGGCCCACGAGCAGCACGAGCATGATCAGGCCGACCCACGGAATGCCGCGGTCGGTGTCCGCCCACTCGATCACGAAGCCGGTCGCCACGGCGACCAGGCCGGTGCGCAGCGAAGATGATCAGCCCAGGGCGTGTTCTGAAGCCCCGCCTTGCCTGCGCCGGCAGACCGTCATGACCTGCACCGCCTAGCCAGGCCGCAACCGACCCCATGCCGACGATCCACGCGAGCGTGTTGCTCATGTAGTTGTTCGCGAGGCCGTTGACGAAGTCGTCCTGGATCACGATCGTGCCCTGGCGCCGACGATCTGCAGCACGACGCCGTTCCACGCGAGCAGGCCGGCCAGCGTGACGACGAACGACGGCACCCCGACCTTCGCGATGAAGAAGCCCTGGAACAGGCCGATCGCCGCAGCCGGCGGCCAGTGCCGCCAGCGATCGCGAGCCAGGTCGGGCCACTGGCCCGTGCCGGGCTCAGCAGCACCGCGGCGATCACGCCGCCCATGCCGCTGACGTAGCCCACCGAGAGGTCGATCTCGCCGAGCAGCAGCACGAACACCATGCCCATGCCGATGACGCGATCGGCGACATCTGGGCGATCAGGTTGACGAAGTTGCCGGCGGTCAGGAACTGCGAGTTGCGGGCCTGGAAGTAGATCGCGATGACGATGATCCCGACGATGATCGGCAAGATCCCGAGCTCGCCGTTGCGCACGTCGGACCCACCAGCGCGCGTAGCCGGCGACGGTCGGCCGCTCGGCCTCGACCGGGGCGGCGCCGCGCCGGAGGTGTCTCCACCGCGGTGCTCATGTCAGCACCTCCTCTTGCATGCCTGGCACAGCGCTGAGCTTGCCGGCGGTGATCGCCTCGACGACCTCCCGCTGGGTCGTCTCGCTGCGTCTTGAACTCGGCGACGTTCTGGCCGAGGCGCAGGACGGTGATGCAGTCGGCGACCTCGAAGACGTCGCTCAGGTTGTGCGAGATCAGGACCACCGCGAGCCCCTGCTCGGCGAGCCGGCGGACGAGGTCGAGCACCTGACGCGTCTGGGCCACGCCCAGCGCGGCGGTGGGCTCGTCGAGGATCACGAGCTTGGAGTTCCACAGCACGGCCTTGGCGACAGCGACCGACTGTCGCTGGCCGCCGGAGAGCGTCGCCACCGGCTGCCGCACGGACTGGATCGTGGTGACCGACAGGTCAGACAGAGTGGCGAGCGCCTGCTGCTCCATCTTCGCCTCGTCGAGGCGGCGGAAGCTGGACGAGCGTCTCGCGCCCGAGGTACATGTTCTGCGACCACGTCGAGGTTGTCGCCCAGCGCCAGGTCCTGGTAGACGACCTCGATGCCCAGCCGCGCCGAGTCCTTCGGCCCGGTGATGGACACCTGCTCGCCCTCCCAGAGGATCTCGCCGCTCGTCGATCGTGTAGATGCCGGCGATGCACTTGATCAGCGTCGACTTGCCGGCGCCGTTGTCGCCCACCAGCGCCATGACCTGACCCGCGTTCGACGTGGAAGTTCACGCCGTTCAGCGCCTGCACGGCGCCGAAGCGCTTGGTCACCCCGCGCAGCTCGAGTAGCGGGTTCTCGCTCAAATCACTCCTCTCCCTCGGTCGGTGCGACGAAGCTCAGGGAGGGACGCCGAAGCGCCCCTCCCCGGAGCTCCTTGTTCGCCTACAGACCAGCCTGCGGTGCAGTCCTTCGCGAAGGCCCCCGACGCAGATCTGATCCTTGGTCAGGAAGCCGTCGGCGATGACGGTGTCCTTGATGTTGTCCTTCGTGACGGCCACGGGGGTGAGCAGCACCGACGGCGTCTGCGTGCTCCCGTTGGCGGTCTGCGCCGGGGCGTTGGGCGTCTGGCCCTTCGCCAGGGCGATGGCCAGCTGCGGCAGCCGCGTCGGCCTCCTTCTTCACGGCCTTGTAGACCGTCATGCACTGCTGCCCGGCGAGGATGTGCTGAATCCCCTCAGCCGTCGCGTCCTGGCCGGTGACCGGGACGTACTTGAGCTTGCGCGCGGTCTCGGCGGAGATCACCGAGTTGGCGAGGCCGTCGTTGGCCGCCAGCGTCGCCTGGATGTTGTTCTTCGTGCGAGCAGCATCTGCTCGTAGATCGTCAGCGCCTTCTGGTTGTCCCAGTCCGGCACGGACTGGTTCGGGCCCTTCTTGAAGGTGCCGTCCGCGTACATCGGGTCGAGCACCGAGTTGTAGCCCTTGGCGAACAGCGTCGCGTTGTTGTCCGTCGGCGAGCCGTTCAGCTCGGCGACGGTCGGGTCCTTGATGCCGGCGGCCTGATGCACTTGACGAGGCCCTGGCCCTGGAGCTTGCCGACCGCCTCGTTGTCGAACGAGACGTAGTAGTCGGCGCCGCCGCCCAGAGTCAGGCGGTCGTAGTCGATGACCTTGGCGCCACGCGCGTGCGCGAGCGAGATGATCGACTTGCCGCTGCCCGGGTCGAGGTCCACGAGCAGGATCACCTTCGCGCCGTTGGTCAGATGCCTGCTCAGCCTGCGTGCGCTGCTGAGCCGGATCGCCCTGGGCGTTGGTGATCGTGTGCTTGACCCCCGCCGCGGTGAATGCCTGGTCGAGGTACTTGCGGTCGAACTGCTCCCACCGGACCGACGACTGCGTGTCCGGCAGCAACACCGCGACGCTGCCACTGGGCGCGGCGGGCGTTGTCGACGCTGCCGCCGGCGTGCTGGACGCCGCCGAGACGACGACGACTTGTTCGACGAGCCGCAGCCCGCCGCCACCAACGAGGCCGCTGCCAGCAGCAGCGCTGCGAGCATCCAGCCAGTTTTCCTTCTTCTCACGACTTACCTCCTCCTAGTTTTTTGCTGCCCCTCTGAACTGCATGTGTGAATCACGAAGCTGTGTCCGGACCGTCGGGTGCGCGCCTCACCTCCCCACCGCCGCCCGCACGCGGCCGGAGAACGCGCGGTCGGACTTCCCGATGACGAGGATCAGTGCACCCAGCAGCTCGGCACGCTCGCCGAGCGCACTCCGGACGAGCTGAGCATCGTCCGTCGCGGCCGGGATCGCATAACGGCGCACCGCCTCCCGCATAGGGCCGAGCAATAGCTCGTCAGCCTCTGCGAGCTTCCCGCCGACCACGACCCGCTCGGGATTGAGCTGGTTGCAGAGCGCGGCCACGACGCTTCCGACGATGCGGGCCACGTCGGCGATCACGCGCTGGCAGGCGGGGTCCCCGTCTCGCGCAAGCGCGACGATGTCCTCGATGGCGAGGTCATCGCCGTGCGAGGGACGCAGAAGATCGAGTACGGCGTTGGCCGCCGGCGTAGGTCTCGAGGCAGCCGCGGTTCCCGCAGCGGCAGATCGGCCCGTGCTCGTTCACCAGCACGTGGCCGATCTCGCCGGCCGTTCCGCGGTAGCCGCGGTGGAGCCTGCCGCCGATCAGGAGCCCGCTGCCGATGCCCGAGGAGAGCATCAGGTAGACCATCTCCGAGGTGTCGCGGCCGGCGCCGAGCACGGACTCGGCGAGTGCGCCCAGGTTCGCGTCGTTGTCGATGTGAACCGGCAGGCCGAGGCGCTCCTCGAGCTCGGCCGGCCACGTCGAGGCCCGACCCAGCCGGGCATGATCGTCGTGGAGCCGAGCGTGCCGGTCTCCTGGTCGATCGGGCCCGAGACGGCCACGCCCGCGCCGAGCACGCGGTCGCGGTCGATGCCCGAGCGCTCGACCACCTCGTTCGCGAGTGCGGTCGCCACGTCCATGCAGGCCGCGGCGTCGTGGTCGACGTCGAGGTCGCGACCGGCCTCGGCGAGGATGCGATGGTCGAGCGCGGCCAGCCGCCACGCGCACGAAGCGGTGGTCGAAGTGGATGCCGAGCACGGCGCCGGCGCCCGGGTTGAGCGTGAGGAGCACGGGCGGCCTGCCGCCGCGAGAGCTCGCGGTGTCGCGACCGTTCGTGCTCTCCACCACCAGCCCGGCGCGGTGCAGATCGCTGACCAGGCTGGAGACCGTCGAGCGCGCCAATCCCGTCTGGCGCGAGATCTCCGCCCTGCTCACAGAGCCGCGCTCGCGCACGGTTTCGAGCACGCGGAGGCGGTTCAGCTCGCGGAGCGAGGTGAGGGAGCCGGAGTTGGCCGGAGACACGACCGCGCGACTCTCCCGTATCGCTGGGGGTTTTGTCAAGGCCTGACCGAACTTTGGTTATTAAGTGAATGTTGTGTTCGGATAAAGAACAAACCTCCCCCGTTTTGGGGACTTCCCCCGCGATGCAGGCGGTCGATAATTCGCGATCCGGCTAAATTGCCAGCCGTTTGGGGCAGGCCTGCGGCCGGCCGCGCCGCCGCGAAAAAGGCTGGGTGCGTGCCGCCGCAAGATGTGCTTATCTGTGCGCCGCAACCTGCCGAGTCCTCGCCGTTCCGACGGTGGGGAGCGGGGGAACCAAGTTAGGGGCGGTCCTCGGACCTCCCCGTGGGGCGAATCGCCACCGCCGCCGGTGGCGTAGCGCGATCTTTCCGTGCGAGCCCGTCAGCTCACCCCGTAGGCACCGGAAAGAATAGGAGTGCCCCAGTTGCGTTCACGCGAACGATTCGCCGTATGCGTGTTGCGGTCGCTGCCGCCGTCACGGGTTCGGCGCTGGCCCAGGCAGACGTGCACGGCACCCGCGCCACCGCGGTCGATCAGCCGCAACGCCAACGGCCCCAGCTCGGGCGGCGCCTTCAGCCAGGACAGCCGGCAGGTCACCTACTTCGCGTTCTCGAGCACGGCCAGCAACCTCGTCAGGCACGACACCAACGGGCGCTCGGACGTCTTCGTGCTGCGCCGCTCGGGCCTCGGCGGCGCGCTCTCGCGCGTAAGCGTGGCGACCGGCGGCGCCGAGGCGAACGGCGACAGCTCGAGCCCGAGCGTCGACGGCGACGGGACGCACTCCCCGCACTGCGTGGCCTTCCAGTCCACGGCGACGAACCTCGACCGCCGCGACCCCAGCCCCGACTCGGACATCTACGTGCGCGACCTCCGCAGCCGGCGCACGCGCCTGGTCAGCGCCGACGCCCCGGCCGACGCCGTGGACCCGGCGATCGACGGCGGCTGCCGGCTCGTGACCTACGAGTCCGCGGGCACCGTCTTCGTGGCCGATCTGAGCACCGGCCACAGCACGCCGATCGCCACCGGCAGCCAGCCCGACCAGCAGACCAACGGCAGGGGCGTCGTCTACGTCCGCGACGGCCAGGTCTGGTACCAGGCCTTCAGGCGCTCCCACGGCCACGTGGTGAAGAGCGGCGGGGAGCGGATCGTGAGCGCGGCCGGCAGCGGTCCCGGCAACGGCGCGAGCAGCCACCCGTCGGTCAGCGACAACGGCGACTACGTGGCCTTCGAGTCCACGGCCACGAACCTCTGCGACGGCGCCTGCCAGGGCGTGTCCGGCGACCAGAACGGCGCGGTCAGCGACGTCTTCCGGCGCACGATGTCCTCGAGCGCACCCACCCACGACCTGATGGAGATGGTCAGCTACTCCACCGGCGGGCACGCCCAGGGCAACGGCCCGAGCAACGATCCCGTGATCTCCGGGGCCGGCCAGTTCGTGGTGTTCGACTCGGCGTCAACGAACCTGCGGCCCACCCGCGACGGCGTGGACCCGAACGGCGCGACCCGCGACATCTTCCTCTGGAACTTCCCCCCGGGGCGCGGCTACGGCAACGTCTCGCGCGAGTCCCGCCCCGGCGTGCAGGGCGCCTTCAGCGCCCCGAGCGTCCAGCCGAGCATGAGCTCGCACGGGAACTACATCGCTTTCACCAGCACCGCCACCGGGCAGATCGCGAACGCCCGCCGCGGCGAGCCGAACGTGCTGATGCGGTTCCTGGGCGGGGCTTAGGCGAGCCCATATCGGCGCCGGCCGGCGTCCTCGGATCTCGGCTTGCGAGTTGCAAGCCCTCGATCCTGCGTCCTTGGCCGGCTTGATCTGGACTCGCCTAAGGACGTCGCTTCTGATCCGAACCTGACGCCGGAGCGAACAAGCGCCCAGGGGCCAGGGAGGCCGCCGGCAGTAGATCGGAGGAAGCGTGTCCACCGAGAACGAGGCAATCGCCCGCAGGTTCTTCGAGGAGTTGTGCAACGGCCGCCGCCACGAGGTGGCCGACGAGATCATCGCGCCGGACTGGACCATGCACGAGCCGCAGACCCCGTCCGCGGGCAGCGGCCCGCAGGCCGCCGTCGAGACCGCGCGGGTTTACCAGGAGGGGCTCGAGGGTCGCTGGGACATCCAGGAGATGCTCTCGGCGGGCGACCGGGTCGTGACGCGCTGGATCGGCCACGGGGTGCACAACGCCGAGCTGATGGGCATTCCTCCCACCGGCCGCGAGATCCACGTCGACGCGATCACGATCCAGCGGATCGAGAACGGCAAGATCGCGGAGGACTGGACCGTCTGGGACGCGCTCGGCCTGCTGCAGCAGCTAGGGGTCGTCGAGGCGCCGGCGGCCGCCGCGAGCTGAACCGGCCTGGCCATCCGGGCGACACGGGTGGGCCGATCTTCGGCCGCGTGGACAAGGCATTTCCGCCTGGCGGGTTCATAGACTGGCGCCCGTGGAGCCCACGAATCCGACACGCCCGCTGATCGGCGTGACCACCTCCGAGATGCGGACGGGGGAGCAGGTCAGCCAGACGCCCCAGGGCGAGCCGCCGCGGCGCGAGATGGCGCTCGGCATCAGCTACCTGGCCGCACTCGAGGCCGCCGGCGCCGTGCCCGTCGCGATCCCGCCGCTAGGGCGGGGAGCGGCGGGGCCGCTGCTCGAGCGGCTGTCGGGACTCTGCCTCTCGGGCGGACCGGACATCCACCCCGACGCCTACGGCGCGGCCGCCCACTCGGAACTCGGCCCGACCTGGCCCGAGCTGGACGTGTTCGAGATCGCGCTCGCGCGCGAAGCGGATGCGCTGCGGCTGCCGATCTTCGCGATCTGCCGTGGGGCGCAGGCGCTCAACGTGGCCCGCAGCGGCACGCTCTTCCAGCACGTGCCCGAGCGCTTCGGCGTGGAGATCGACCACCGGCAGAGGGGCTACGGCAGCACCCCCGCGCACACCGTCGAGGTCGATCCCGATAGCACGCTGGCCCGGGCCCTCGGCCGCACCAGCGTGGAGGTGAACTCGTACCACCACCAGGCGGCCGATCAGGTCGGGCGCGGGCTGCGGGCCGTTGCCTGGTCGCCCGACGGTCTGATCGAGGCGGTGGAGGCGCCGGGTCGCGAGTTCGTGCTCGGGGTCCAGTGGCACGCCGAGGCGATGGCCGAAGTGCCGGAGCAGGCCGCGCTGTTCACGGCGTTCGTGGACGCCGCCCGGAACTACGAGTCCGAGCGCGACGACCAGCCGCTCGCCGCCTGAGCGCCGGAATCGTGGCCCGGCTGGCCCCGACGGCCGCTAGTACCCGTTCCGGCGCAGGAAGTTCTTGAGCGCCCGCACGTAGCGGGCGTTGCGGGGCCACACGTCGCCGCGCCCCAGGCCGTTCAGGTCGCCCCGCTTGAGGGCGACCTGCACGAGCCGCAATCCGGTGGAGCGCTTCCCGAGCAGGTACTCGTCTGCCGCGTAGGCGGCCACCACCCCGCGGACGTCGCGGTGGCGCCGGGCGCGCCTGTACAGCCGCAGCTGGCGCTTGGCGTCGGCCCGCACGAGCGCGGGGAAGCTGCGCGTCACGTCGCTGAGCCGGCCCGCTCTGTAACTGAAGACCGCCGGCGGGAACGCCGAGTCCGCGAAGTCGGTGAACTCGTAGGCGAAGCGGTCGTCGTAGCTGCGCAGCTCCGGCACGCCGTCGCCGTTCAGGTCGGCGAGCGTGTACCCGGTGTCGCCCCACGTTGCCGCCAGGCCCGCGTAGGTGCTCCCGGTGAAGCGGTAGATCCAGGTGTAGGAGCAGCAGTGCGCACCGCCCGTGTAGATGTCGAAGAGCACCTCGGGCTCGCCGTCCCCGTCGAGGTCGCGGATCGTCAGGGAGCTGCCGCCGCCGGTCACGCCGGCGGGCACCACCGCGCACTGGGCGCAGGGGTCCGCCACGGCCTGGTTGAACACGGTCGTGCCTCCGCGCGCGATCGCGATGCGCGTGTTCGACACGTCGTACTGGGCTCGGCCGGTGTCGTAGGTGAGCGTGACCGCGACCTGCCCGAGGCTGGCCGTCTCGGTCTTGGTGGCCGCGGAAGCGCCGGCGGGAAGCACGCAGATCGCGGCGAGCGCGGCGACGAATGAGAGGGTGCGAGTCCGCATTGGCCGCCAGCGATCCTAGTCGAGGCCCGGGCGGGCGGAGGGGGTTGGACCGTTGTCTAACTGGAGCGCCGAATTCTCGGACATCTATCCATATTCCGTTGTCTTCGGACACCCCTAGGATCGGATAGCGCCGGTCGAGCATCGCTCCCCGGCTATTTTTCGGTGCCCCACTTCGACTGAATCAGGAGCAAGGACTTGGCCAGGACCCGAGAGAAGAACGTCACAGCTGCGCAGTGGAACGCCAACGGACGGGCGCTTGGCGCCGGCGACCTCACCGCGCCCGGCAGCCATGGCTACGCGGACAACGTCTTCAGCCCGGCAGTCCAGCGGCGGATGCTGCCCGACCACGTCTACCGCAGGCTCAACTCCACCGTGGAGCACGGCGAGCTGCTCGACCCCACCCTGGCCGACCAGGTGGCCGAGGCCATGAAGGAGTGGGCGATGAGCCGCGGGGCCACCCACTACACGCACTGGTTCCAGCCGCTCACGGGCTCGACCGCCGAGAAGCACGACTCCTTCTACGGGCCGTCGGCCGACGGCGGCAGCGCCGTAGGTGAGCTGTCCGGCAAGGAGCTCGTGCAGGGCGAGCCGGACGCGTCCAGCTTCCCCACCGGCGGCATCCGCGCGACCTTCGAGGCGCGCGGCTACACGGCCTGGGATCCCACGTCGCCCGCCTTCCTGCTCGAGAACCCGAACGGGACGCTGCTCTGCATCCCCACCGCGTTCGTGTCCTGGACCGGCGAGGCGCTCGACTACAAGACGCCGCTGCTGCGCTCGATGGACGCGCTCTCGGGCGCGGCCGTCCGTGCCCTGAAGCTGCTCGGCGACGAAGAGGCCAAGCGCGTGTTCACCACGATGGGTCCGGAGCAGGAGTACTTCCTGATCGATGAGCAGTACTACTTCGAGCGCCCCGACCTCGTCACCACCGGGCGCACGCTCTTCGGCACCAAGCCGCCCAAGGGCCACGAGCTGGACGACCACTACTTCGGCTCGATCCCGGAGCGGATCCTCGCCTACATGCTCGAGGTCGAGCAGGAGCTCTACAAGCTCGGCGTGCCGGTGAAGACCCGCCACAACGAGGTGGCTCCGAACCAGTACGAGGTCGCTCCGGTCTTCGAGAACTCGAACATCGGCTGTGACCACCAGATGATCACGATGCAGGTGATGCAGAACGTGGCGCGGCGCTACGGCCTCATCTGCCTGCTGCACGAGAAGCCGTTCGCAGGCGTGAACGGATCGGGCAAGCACAACAACTGGTCGATGAGCACCGACACGGGCATGAACCTGCTCGAGCCGGGCGACACCCCGGAGGAGAACCTGTCCTTCCTGTTCTTCTGCTCGGCGGTGATCGCCGCGGTGAACACCTACCAGGGCCTGCTGCGGGCGAGCATCGCCACCGCCGGCCAGGACCACCGCCTGGGCGCCAACGAGGCGCCGCCGGCGATCATGTCCGTGTTCCTGGGCAGCGCCCTGGAGCGCGTGTTCGGCGCGATCGCCGACGACCGCACCGAGCCGTCGGCACCGGGCGACTTCCTGGGCCTGGGCACGCCGGTGTTGCCGCACCTGCCGAAGCACAGTGCCGACCGCAACCGCACCAGCCCGTTCGCCTTCACCGGCAACAAGTTCGAGTTCCGCGCGCTCGGGTCGAGCATGTCGCCGAGCCTGCCGAACACCGTGCTCAACACGATCGTCGCCTCGACGATCGACGAGCTCGGCGCGAAGGTGCGCGAGGCGCTCGAGTCGGGCGCCGACCTCGAGGCCGCCGTCGTGGGCGTGGTGAAGGACGCCTACACCGCCAACCGCGGGATCGTGTTCGACGGCGACGGCTACTCGGAGGAGTGGCACGCCGAGGCCGAGCGCCGCGGGCTGCTCAACCTGCCCAGCACGCCGGACGCGCTGCCCGAGCTGGTGAGCGAGCAGACGAAGGCGACGTTCGCGGCCTACGACGTGCTGTCCGCGCGTGAGCTCGAGTCGCGCTACGAGGTGTTCGTCGAGCAGTACATCGTGAAGGTGAACATCGAGGCGGAGACCGCCGCGTCGATCGCCCGCACGATGCTCCTGCCCGCCTCGCTCCGCCATCTCGCGGAACTGCGCGCGGCGGGGATCGAGACGCTGTTGCCGAGACCGAGGGTCTCGTGAGCACGCTCATCGACGCGGTCCTCGAACTCGAGAAGGCCAACCGGGACCACCCGGGCGAGGGCCTCGAGCTCGCGATCTACATGCGCGACACGGTCATCCCCGCGATGGACGAGACGCGCGCGGCCGCAGACGCCCTCGAGCGGATCGTGGCCGACGACCTCTGGCCGCTGCCGAAGTACCAGGAGATGCTGTTCATCAAGTAGCCGTCGCGGACGTGCTCACGGGCACCCCGCCCGTGAGCGTCTGCAGCACGACGCAGTAGCGCTCGGTGAGGCGGAGGAGCGTGGCCAGCTGCTCCTCCGTCGCGTCGCTCTCGAGCTGGAACTCGAGCCGGATCGATCGGAACCCCACCGGCGCCTCCTTGTCCACGCCGAGCGTGCCGCGGAAGTCGAGCTCGCCCTCGGCCCGGACCGTTCCGGTCACCGCGATCTCGAGCGACGTGGCCACCGAGCGGAGCGTGACGCCCGAGCAGGCCACCAGCGCCTCGAGCAGCATGTCGCCCGAGCAGGCCAGGGCGCCGTCGCCGCCGCTGGCCGGGTGCAGGCCGGCCCGGACGAGCGCCTGTCCCGTGTCCACCGAGCAGGCAACGCCCTGTCGTCCAGCGTCCCTCGGCGCTCAGCGTGACGAGCGCCCTCTCCGGGTCCTCCCGGTAGCGCTCCTTGATCGGCCGTTGTAACTCCTGCAGCTCCGCGCGATCCATCCGGCCTCCGTTGTCTCGTGTTCCTCGTCAGCCTAGACGCGCGCGCCGCGCGCCAGCCGCCGCACCGCCAGCGGGGCGAGCAGCACCATCACCAGCACGCGCAGCCCCTGCACCGCCACGATGAAGGTGGTGTTGGCGCCGGCCCCGAACGCGACGGCCACCACCGCGAAGATGCCGCCGGGAGTGGTGGCGAGGTAGGCGTCCGACAGCGACACGGTCGTGGTCAGCTCGAGCACCACCGCCAGCCCGAACGAGAGCACGATCAGCACCGCGATGGCCGCCAGCACCGGCAGCAGCAGGCTCCCGAGCGAGCGCACCGTCTCCGCCGTGAAGCGCAGGCCCACCTGCAGGCCGATCAGGGCGAAGGCTCCCTGCTGGAGCAGGTCCGGCACGTTGAAGTCGCCGTCCGGGACCAGCAGCGCCACCACGGCGGCGGCGACCATGGGGATGAGCAGCATGCCCGCCGGCAGTCGCACGCGGCTGGCCACCGCGGCGCCCCCGGCGGCCACGCCCAGCGTCAGCAGCCAGCCCCTCCCATCCCCCAGCACGGTCACGCCCGGCGCGCTGGCTCCGGGGTGGCCCGGGAACAGGAGCGCGAGCAGCAGCGGGGTGATCAGCACCACGATCAGCACGCGCAGGTACTGCATGAACGCCACTAGGCGCCCGTCGGCGCCGAGCTCGTCGGCCATCGCCACGATCCCCGACGCGCCGCCCGCGATCATCCCCAGGGCTCCCGTACGCTCGTCCACGAACGTGAAGCGGGCGAGCACGCGCCCGGCGGCCAGGCTGATCGCGAGCGTGCCCGCGCTGACCAGGGTCACGGGGAGCCACGAGTGCGCGAGCGACGTCAGCGACGACGAGCGCACGGCGGCGCCGAGCGCCACCCCGGTGACGGCCTGCGCGGCGGCGAAGGCGGCCGGCGGTACGCCGACCCGGCCCGGCCAGGCGAGCGCCACCGCCAACCCCACCAGCAGCGCTGCGAACAGGTAGGACGAGGGCAACCCGGGCTGGCGCAGCAGCAAGCCGAGGCCGGCCGCGAGCGCGCCGAGGGGCGCCAGCGGAGCCCAGCTCCTCAGCTGTCTGGTCACTGGGCCGCGTGCCGGATCCGGTCGCGCGCCTCGGAGTAGCGCACGACCTCGTAGCCGATCATGCCCGTGGCGACGGCGGCCACGAGGCCGAGGGCAAGCAGCGCCGGGACCGCCGTGGCGAGCGGAGTCAGCGCCACCAGGATCGCGGCGGCCGCGAGCCGCGGGTAGTTGAAGGAGCCGATGTTGCGGCGCTTGAACGCGCTCAGCGCGAAGAAGTACAGGGCCACCCCGCCGCACAGCGCGACCGCCGAGACGGTGTTCAGCTCGAGGCCCGGATGCGCGAGTGTCTTCTTGGCCCCCACCGCGAACACCACGATTCCGGCGACCATCGGCAGGTGCATGTAGGTGAACGAGTCGCGCGCGATGGTCACCTGCTGGGCCGGAGACGCGGCGCGCAGGCGCCGCTCGGCGACGATCGCCACCACGTCGAAGTACGCCCACCAGAGCGCGGCGATCACGGCCATGCCGAACAGCGCGCCGACCACCACCGCCGCCGTCGGAGCGAGGCCCGCGGCCCCCACCCCCAGCGAGACCACCGACTCGCCCAGCGCGATGATGATGATCAGCGAGTGACGCTCGGCGAAGTGGCCGGGCTCGACGCGCCAGCCCTGGGTGCCGCGCAGGGCCATGCCGCCGTAGTCCGTGGTCAGTGCCGCGATCCAGCAGATCGCCTGCGCCGGGCCGTCGAGCGCGCCGGCCAAGACGAGCAGCAGCGCGGAGGGCACGATCGACTGCGCGAGGCGCACCACAGCCCCGCCGAGCTCGCCGTCCGCGCGCGAGCGAGCGAGCAGCGCGTACGCCCCCAGATGCACGAGCCGCACTGCCAGGATCGAGATGCCGAACAGCAGCCCGTCGGCGCCGAACGCGTGAGGCACGGCCAGCGAGGCGACGAGCATCCCCGCTGCGGCCGCGAGCAGCACCACGCGCACCAGGCCCTCGTCGCTGCCCGCGGTGTTCCCGAGCCAGGCGTATGCGCTCCAGACCCACCACGCCACCGCCAGGATCGCGAGACCTTCGGCGAGGCGCGACCAGGTGGGATCCGACGCCACGTACCCCGTCACCTGGGTGATGGCCAGCACGAAGACGAGGTCGAGGAACAGCTCGAGCGGGGTCACGCGCTGCTCGCGGCCCGCCGGTGGCTCGCCGATCTCGACGAGGACTGGGACCTCGGTCTGGCTCATCTCTGCGGCGACGATACCGGCGCGCCGGGAGCCGGGCTACGGGAATCCGCCAGTGGCGGCCGTAGGCTGCCTGCGCATGAGCCACCTCCGCGATCCGGGCGACGGCGAGCAACCCACCACCGCCGTGGAGCTGTTCTTCGACCTCGTCTACGTCTTCGCGGTCACCCAGCTCTCGCAGCTCTTGTTCCACGACCTCACCTGGGCCGGCGCCGCGCGCACCGCGTTCCTGCTGGTGGTGGTCTGGTGGGCCTGGATCTACACCACCTGGATGGTCAATTGGTTCGACCCGGACTCGACCATCGTCCAACTGGTTCTGATCCTCGTGATGCTGGCGAGCCTGCTGATGGCAGCCGCTGCGCCCGAGGCCTTCGGCGACCACGGCCTGCTGTTCGCGGGCGCGTACGTGGCGCTCCAGGTGGGCCGCAATGTGGCGGGCGCGCTGCTGCTGCCGCGCGACCATCCGTTGCGTGCGGTGTTCGAGCGCATCGTGGTGTGGAGCGTGGCCTCGGGCGCGCTCTGGATCGCCGGCGCGATCGCTGAGCGGCGACAACCGCCTCTGGCTCTGGATCCCCGCGCTGGCGGTGGACCTGGCCGCGCCGCTGGTTGGCTACTGGACGCCGGGGCGCGGCGTGTCGCACACCGATGACTACGCGGTGGAGGGCGGCCACTTCGCCGAGCGCTGCCAGGCGTTCATCATCATCGCGCTCGGCGAGTCGATCGTCGTGACGGGCGCCACCGCGGCCAACGCCGGGCTCACGCGGGAGGTGGTGTTCGCGCTCGCGGCCGCGTTCCTCGTCACGGCGGCGCTGTGGTGGCTGTACTTCGGCGAGGTTGCCGAGAACTCGCGCCGCCATCTCGCGGAGAGCGAGGACCCCGGGCGCCTGGCGCGCGACGCCTATACCTACCTGCACGTGCCAATCGTCGCCGGCGTGATCCTCAGCGCCGTGGGCGACGAGCTGCTGATCGCCCACCCCACCCACTCGCTGGAGACCGCGGGCGTCGTGATGGTGCTCGGCGGACCGATCCTGTTCCTGCTCGGCGAGGCCTTCTTCCGCCTGCGGATGATCGGGTCGGCGAACCGCAAGCGCCTGTCGGCGATCGCGCTGCTGGCGCTGCTGGCGCTCGTCGCCGGCAGCATCTCCGCGCTGGCGCTGACGCTGATCGTGGCGGCGGTCCTGATCGCGCTGGCTGCGTGGGAGTACCCGCCCACGCCCGCGCGGCTGGGCGCGCGCTAGCCCGCGCTTCCCTGCTCCCTGAGCCTCAACAGCCCGGCCCCGAACAACGGCCTCGACTGCTCATCGAGCCACGTCGCCAGCCATCTTGAGCCGCCGTCCCCGAAGACGTCGGCGATGCAACTGAGCACTTCGTCACGGCATGCGCCGGGCGCGGTCAGTCGCGCGGCGGCGGGCGAGTGCTCGAAGTCGGTCCTGCCCGGCATGGGCAGCACAGAACCAGGCCTCAGGGTTCCTTAATTAGGCAACCCTAACGGTACGCGGTGTGCCGCCCCGGTTCACTTCGACTCCTATTGCCTACCCAGCCGCGGCCGCCGCCATCTTGGCAAGTGCCAGCTTCTCGATTTGACGCGCCCGCTCGCGCGTGAGACCGATCCGCTTGCCCACCTGCTCGAGCGTCATCGGCTCGCGCAGCCGCAGCCCGAAGTGCAGCTCGACCACGCGTCGCTCCCGTTCGTCCAGCGACTCCAGCGCCGCCTTCAGGTCGTTCTCCCGCGAACGTGCGGCAGCCTGCTCGAACGGAGTGAGCTGCTTGTCCTCGATCAGCTCACCGAGCTCCACCGGGTCGTTGTCGGCCGCGATCGGGGCGTTGAGCGAGATCGTGTCGAGAGCCGCGTTCAGCGCAGCCTCCACACGTGCCGCCGGCAACTCGAGCGCGGCCGCGAGATCCTCCACGCTGGGCTCACGCCCGTTCTCGCGCAGCAGCAGCCGGCGAGCGCTGCGAATCCGGCTCACCCGCTCGACCATGTGCATCGGCAGGCGGATGGTCCGTCCCTTGTCGGCCAGCGCGCGGACGATCGCCTGGCGGATCCACCAGCCCGCGTAGGTGGAGAACCTGAACCCGCGCCGCCAGTCGAACTTCTCGACCGCGCGGATCAGACCGAGGTTGCCCTCCTGGATCAGGTCGAGCAGGGGGAGCCCCCGGCCCGAGTAGCGCCTCGCGATCAACACGACCAGACGCAGGTTCGCTTCGACCAGCGCACCCTTGGCGCCCATGTCACCGGCCTCGATCCGGCGAGCCAGCTGCACCTCCTCCGGCTGGGTCAGCAACCTGACCTTGGCGATCTGGGCGAGGTAGAAACGCAGTGCGTCCTCGTGGCCGCCCGCCGGTGGATCGACGGGGAGTCCGGCCCGCAAGACGCCGCCCTCCTCGCAGAGGTCAGGGAGCGCACTGTCACTTCGTTGCCAGCGTTCCGCTTGAACGCGCATGTCTGTCTCCTTTCCGAGTTGGCCGCCGGGCCGTGGCTGGGCCCGGGCGACGCCTGTCAGCCCCCGGAGGGGCTAGCCAGGTCGCTCGAGGAGTGCGATGAAGGCCGCCTGGCGCCAACGCGCCGGGGCCAATCGCATGCGCTCTGAGATCACGACGGCAAGGCCGCCGAGCATCAGGAGCAGGGCGAAGAAGAAGGCGTGCGAGGAGCCGGAGCCGGACGCACACGCGGCGCTGCCGGCCGGGCCACCGGCGAGGCCGCCACAGGGAGCCCCCGACCCGCCGCCGACCGCATCGGCTTGGCCGGCGGTGGCCGGCTTTCGAGCCTGCGAGCGGCTGGGCGCATCGGCACGGTGGGAGCCGGCGGCGACCGCCGGGGTCGCCGGGCCGTCGCCCGGGTCGATCAGGGTGCCGGTGGGGCCGGCCGGGGCAATGACCGATGGGGCCTCCGGGCCCGGCGAGAACCACCCCTGTGCCGAGCACCGAGAGCGCGAAGACCTGCGTGACCAGAGCCGACGGCTGAGCGGCCAGGAGCGTGGGAGGAGCGAGCGGGGACGAGAGCGCGGACCCGGCGTCGGGCGCGACGCTGGGCGCCGCGGTCGCGGGTTCGCCGGCCGGGGCCGGTGAAGACACCGGGTCGACCAGGACCGACGGCGGCGGAGAGTCGGGCACGAGCGGCGGCGGCGCAGGGTCGACCACGGCAGGGCGCGGACGGAGCGCCGCCCTGCACGGACGCGGCGGGAGCGTCGACCGGGCCGGTGGGCGTGGTGTCGACCGGCGTGGCTTCCGGCGCGACCGAGCCGGCGGCGGGAGCGGTCACCGGGGTGTCGATGGTCGCCGCCGGGGCAACGGTGGTGCCCACCGGATCAGGGGTGGGAGTCGTGTCCTCGATCACCGGCGGGGCCGCGACGACGGGCGGGGGATCGACCGGGGCGGCGGTGGTGTCCGTCGCGGGGTCGCTTGCGGCCGGCGTGTCGGCGGCCGGCGTGGCCGAGGCACCCGGGTCCGCGCTCGTGGTGTTACCCGCGACGTCCGGGGTCGCGCCGGCGGACGGCGGCCGCGTCGGCTGACGTCCGAGGCGGCGCCGGACGCGTCGCTGCCCGAGCTGGCCTGCGCGCCGGTGTCGACCGTGGTGACGTCCGAGGATGGGTCGGCTCCGGTATCCGCGACGGCGCTCGAGGTGAACACGAACGCGAGGGCGCAGAGCACCGATAGCAGCGCCACGAAGCTGCCACGCGGGAAGGGCCCTGTCGGTGTGTTGGCGAGTTTGCCCGACAGCATCTGCTTCTGCTCGGTTCCGGCCGAGCGCTCCGTTGCACCTCCTATGCGCGGAGTTCGGAGTCTGAAGTTATGCAAACCGGAACCCTATTCGGCGATGCGGCGCAGAACAAGGGTCCGGGGAGAAAATTCGTGCCGGGGAGAGCAACTTCTCCAACCCGCTGTGGTCCTTGCGAAAAAAGGGAGGAGGCCCATGCGCAAGCGCATCACCTACGCCAACGTCGTTTCCACGCTCGCGCTGTTCGTCGTGCTCGGCGGCGGCGCCTACGCCGTCACCGGCCGCGCCACCGCGAGCGGCGTCATCCACGGCTGCGTCGCCTCGGACGGGACGCCTGCGAATCGTGAGCAACTCACACGCCTGCCATAAGGCACGCGGCCATGGCAGGCACCGGATCCCCGGCGAGACCGCCGACCAGCTGGAATCAGCAAGGACCAGCCGGTCCGCCCGGCAAGAACGCGTTCACCCACCTGATCGTCCGCACCTCCGAGTCTCCGCATGGGGGCGTCGCCCTCAACGCCGACGGCCGTCTGTCAGCCAGGCGAGCAGGCCGTCGGCGGCGGCGGAACAGGCGGCGGCGGCGACCCACTCGTGTCCTCATATCCAACGTTCCAGTCCGGGGGCCCCGCGACCGGATGGGAAGTGTTCGAGGCCGGCGACTCCAACAACGCCAAGAACCCTCCGGCCGCCGCAGTGATCTGCGCCTCGCCCTGACGACGTCGCCGCGCGACTGGATTGACGGCGAGATCGCCGCCCGGATAGCGTGATCCGATGCGGAGCTGGCTGGCGGTCGGTGCGGCACTGGGCTTGGCGGTTGCCGTGCCCTCGGCGGCCACTGCCACGTGGCAGGAGCCGGTCGGCGGCTCGCGCCAGGTGAGCGACATCGGCACTGAGCCTTCCCTCGCGACCGTCGGCCCCGTGCCCTACGTGGCTTGGTCGGAGAGACACGGGTCCAACAACGAGGTCTTCGTTGCTCGTCTCAACGCGTCGGGAACCGCGTGGGACAAGGTCGGAGGGCCCGTGAACTTCGACACCGGCCACGACGCCAAGGATCCGGCGCTGACCTCGGTGGGCGGGGTGCCGTATGTCGCGTGGAACGAGAACGACGGGACCAACCTCGAGGTCCGGGTGGCCCGCCTCAACTCCGCCGGGCACTGGGAGGAGCCGTGGAAGGGCGTGGATGCCACCCATGGCGGGATCAACGAGGACGCCGGCAAGAACGCGGACGACACCTCCCTGACCGTCGTGAATGGAGTGCCGTACGTCGGCTGGGACGAGGCCGCCGGGAGCACGTTCGTGCCGCGCGTTGCTCGACTCGACACGAGCACCCAGCCGGCCCCCACGTGGGTCGAGCCGTGGACCGGGGTGAGCGCCAGCTCAGGCGGCTTCCAGACGTCCACCACGAAGCAGGCTCCAGCCCTGTCGTCGCCTCGATCAACAACGCGCCCTACGTGGCCTGGACGCAGAGCACCAACGGGCCTTGGGGTCAACCATGTCCGCGTCGCACGGCTCGAGGGGAGCACGTGGCAGCAGCCCTGGACCGGCGTGAGCGACACCTCGGGCGGGATCAGCGACCCGACCCACAGCGCCCCCCTCCTGTACGAGAGCCGTCCCAGCCTGGCGTCCATCGGCGGCTACCCCTACGTGGCGTGGGTGGACTCCGACGGCACGAACGAGGACGCCCGCGTGGCGCGCCTCGACACCAGCACGTTTCCGGCGCCGACATGGACGCAGGAAGCCGCGGGAGTCAGTTCGAGCGACGGGCGGATCAACCAGTCCTCCACTGAAGACGCGCTGAGCGTGTCACTTGCGGCGGTGCCCGCCGGGCCGTTCGGGGTCGAGGTGCCGTACATCGCCTGGAACGAGCACTTCGGCCCTGCCGAACAACGGCGACTACGGGCTCCGGGCGGCCCGCTACAACAAGGCCACCCGCACGTGGGAGCAGCCGTGGCCGGGCGTGACGTCGGCGTTCGGCGCGATCGGAGAGACCGCGACGACCAACGAGCATGACCCGCGCCTCGTGACCGTCGGCGGCGTCCCATTTCTCGCGCGCGCCGCCTTCGGCTCGACTGATACCGGCATTCGCGTGAGCCGTCTCGAGCCTGAGTTCAGCGCGCAGAGCGCGGGGCCCGCGCCCGGCGGCGGAGAGCAGTTCAGCCTCACCGCCCGCACCTACGGCATCCCCTACCCGCTCGGGTTCCAGTACGGGCCGGCGCTCGAGACGCAGACCTCCACGACCACGGCGCCGGTGGGCAGCGACACAGCGACGGTCACCAAGCAGGTCGGCGCCCTGCGCCCGAACAGCACGTACGAGTACCGGCCCTTCGCGATCGCCGGAGTGCCCGCGCCCCTGGCAGTGGGGCCGACGCTGGCCTTCCCGACCAACTCCTCCGGGACGGGCGTGTCGTCGGGCACCGGCTCCACCGCCGTGGTGCTTGCCAGCGTGCTCGGCGAGCACCTCGCGCGGAGCAGGTTCCCGGCCGCTCCCAGCGGACCCAGCGTGCGCGCTGCCAAGCACCGGAGCTACGGGACCGTGGTCACCTACAACCTCGACCGCGCGGGCAGCGTCACGTTCACGGTGACACAGCGCCAAGCCGGCCGCAAGGGCGCTGCACGGACGCTGCGTCAAGCCGACCAGGCGCAACCGGAAGGCACGCCGTTGCACCCGCACCGTGACGCTCCGCGGCAGCTTCGTCGAGCGTGGCGCCGCTGGGGCGAACAGCTTCCGCTTCACCGGTCGGCTGAGCCACAAGGCGCTGAAGCCGGGGCGCTACCGGCTAGTCGCCACCCCGACGAGCGGGCGCCTCAAGGGGCGCTCCCTGCAGGCGTCCTTCCGAATCGTCAAGTAGCGGCGGGGAGCATGGGGCTCTAGCTCAGCGCCCCGTCGAGACGACCAACTTGCCCGCGACGCGGTCGTGCTCCATGTCGTCGTGGGCGGTCGCGATCTCATCCATCGTGTAGGTCTTGGCGATCGGCACGGTGGCCTCGCCGGCGGCGACCGCGTCCAGGAACTCCTGCAGCACGGCCTGCGGCAGGTCGGACGCGTCGCCGCTGTAGCCGGTCAGGCGCACGCCATTGGGCAGGAAGCCGGTCGGGTAGAAGCCGGGCACGATCCACTCGTTGGAGAGGTACCCCGCGACGCAAACGACACCGTGGAGGCGCGTGGCGTCCAGGCTGTCACGCAGGGTCGGCGTGCCAACGAGCTCCAGCGTTGCGTCCACGCCGCCGGGCACCAGCTCGCGCACGCGCGCCGCGATCACGCCGTCGTCGACGACGACGTGGTCGGCGCCGGTCTCGCGCAGCGCGCCGGCCTTGGCCTCCGAGCGTGTCGTGGCCAGGACGGTCAGGCCGCGGCGCTTGGCGAGCATCGCGGCAGTCAGGCCGACCGACGACGTGCCGCCGCGGATCAGCAGCGTCTGGCCGGGCTGCACGTCTAGCCCGACGGTCAACGCCCCGTACGCGGTCTGCAGCATCTCCGGCACGGCGCCCAGCGTCGTCCAGGGCAGCTCGCTGTGGAACGGGATCGCCTGCGCGACCGGCACGCAGGTGAACTCTGCGTAGCCGCCGTCGAAGCTGCGGCCCATCCCGCCCATCATCGCGACGACCTGCTGGCCAACCGCCAGCTCGCCACCCGGGCAGGCCGCGACGATGCCGGTCGCCTCGATCCCAGGCACGCGCGGGAACGTGACGTCGGGGTCGGCGAGGCCGAGCCGGGTCTTCAGCTCGGAGCGGTTCAGGCCGAAGGCCTTGACCTCGATGAGGACCCAGCCGGGCTCGGGCCGGGGGACGGCGCGCTCGTGGACGACGAGCGCGTCGGGCGGCGCAGGGACGGCGTCCAGGACGACGGCGCGCATCGAGGAAGGGAGAGTGGACATGAGCTCGATGGTAGCAGTGTGTATTCCATGGAATCAAGTTCTCGGGAATTAACTTCCCCGCAATCCGCTAGCGTCCCGTCCAACATGGCCGAGCTGCCCGCCCTCTTCGCCGACCTGGTGCGCCTCGAGATCGAGCTGTGGGACGCCGTCGAGGCGCGGCTGCGGGCCGAGCTGGGCGTCGGGCTGGGCACGGCGCAGACGTTGGCGGTCATCGCCACGGTGCAGGACTGCCGCGTCCACGACATCGTGCGCCGCCTGTCGATCACCGTCGGCGGCGCGAGCAAGACCGTCGACCGCCTCGAGCTGGGCGGCCTCGTCGCCCGCCGGCCGCACCCGAACGACCGCCGCTCATCAGTGATCTCGCTGACGCCCGCGGGCGCCACGACACACGCCAAGGCGCAGCGCCTGATCGCTTCCGAGCTCGAGGCCCGCATCGGCGGCGTCCTCTCCGACCGCGCCCTCGACCAGCTCCAGCGCGCGATCACCAAGCTGCGCGCCAGCCTGGCCAGCCGAGGGGCGACGAAGTCGCCCCGATAGGGATGCAGCTGAGGGCCGCTGGCAAGGAGCCGGAGGCGGGATAGTGCATCTGCACATCCAGCCACACGGCGACACAGCCAGCGGCACTCAGATGCCACCTATCGGGGCGACTGGATTCGAACCAGCGACCGCTCGGCCCCCAGCCGAGTGCGCTACCAGACTGCGCCACGCCCCGGGGAAAGCGGGCGACGGGAATCGAACCCGCCCTAGAAGCTTGGAAGGCTTCTGTGCAACCACAACACTTCGCCCGCGAAGGCTCCGGCCATTCTAGGGCGTGCCGAGGCCGTGCGCGATCGCCGCAACCTGGGTCGCGAGCGCCACTCCGAGCAGGTACAGCGTGGCCCCCCAGCCGGCGTAGGCGTTGCGCCGCCGCGAGTACGCCCTGGCATACGAGCGCAGGCCGATCGAGCGGTACACGGGAACGAACAGGATCAGCCCGAGCGCCATCAGGGCGAACGGCGTCCACGCCGTGAGGAAGTAGCCCGGCGACGGGGAGTAGCGATCCGCCAGCGTGGCGACCACTCCGCGCCAGAGCAGCACCGGCAGGGCGACCGCCGCGGTGAAGCCCAGGATCCCGACGAACCTGGCCTGGCCGGTGTCGAGACGCTGCTTGCTGCGGCGCGCGGTCTGCATCATCAAGACCATACGTCGCGCGCGGGCGTTTGGCACCTGAATCGGCTAGACCGGCTCGCGTCTGATTCCCGAGGAAGCGGCCGAGCGCGAGAAACGCGACTGCGATGACCGCGCCTTCGATCGCCGCCAAGCACGGCCACGCCGAGGAGCGAGCGCGCCACATTGGCGACGGTCAGGCTGGCCTGGCCGCCATCGCTCAGGTCGTGGCCGAGCCCGACGGCCAGACCGCACACCGCCGCGAACAGAGCGCAGAAGCGCCACGGGTGGCCCCTGCAGGTCGAGCCAGCGAGCGAGACGTGGCGCTCTTCGCACGCACGCGCGCCGCCGTGACTTCGACGCGAGCACCCGCGCTTCGGAGCCCGGCGGCCAGCCGTGGCGCGCGCCGCTCGAGCACGTCAGGGACGAGCAGCGCGAGCGCAAGCAGATCGCCGCTTGCGTCCCCTCGCGGGGCGGCCGCGATCGGCCGCGCCCGCGCGAGCGACCTCGCCACGCCGGTCCGCGGCGGCCACCGCCAGCAGTCCCAGCACGCCCGTCCCGGCCACAACCGCGATGCCCACCGCCGTGCAGCGAGCCGGAGTGAGCGCCCGCTCCGATCGCAAGCGCCACCACCAGCGCGCCCGCGCACGCGAGCGCGACCGCGTTCGGCCGGTAGATGTCGGCCAGCCGGTCCGACGGCACGGCGCCGCCCTCGGCGCGGTAGCGCAGCGAGCGAGCGAGCGCGAGCACGCCCGCGACGACGGCGACCTGAGCGCCGAACCATGCGATCAGCGCGTAGGGCCCGCTCGCCGCCCAGCTGCCCTGGGCCCGGTTCGGCACGGAGAGCACCAGACAGCAGAACGCGAGCAGCGCGACCACGACCACGGCGGTCAGGTTCGACGAGCGGTGGGCGCTGGGCTGGCAAGCTGCTGGTGGAAGTCATGGGCCACGGCGTCGGCCCGGCCGAAGGCTGCGACCGCCTGTCGCTCGGCCTCCTCCTCCCCCAGGCCCCGCTCCTGGCCGCGGGCACTGAGCTCGCACAGATGATCGCGAGCCTCGTCGACGATGCGCCGGCGCAGCCTGCGCGGCACGTCGAGCCCGCGCTCCAGCTCCCTCAGGTAGGTCTCGATCATGCGGGCGCCTCGGTCAGCACGGAATCGATCGCCTGCGCGAACGTGCTCCACTCGGTGCGCCTCGCCCCCAGCGTCCGGCGGCCCTTCGCTGTAAGCGCGTAGACGCGCCGGCGGCGTGTGGCGCCGGGGGCCCAACTGCTCTTCAACAGCCCCGCCCCCTCGAGCCGGTGGAGCGCCGGATAGACCGTGCCCTCCGCCAGGTCGAAGGCACCGCCGCTGCGCTCCCTCAGGCGCTCGACGATCGCGTAGCCGTGTGCCGGCTCGTCCGCGATCACCGCGAGGAGCAGCCCGTCGAGGTGGCCCTTGAGGGCATCCGGTCGCATATACCTAGTGATGTTAGGTATTCGATGCCGGGCTGTCAACCGCGCGCGACCGCGCCGATGACCTCCTGCCACCAGGCCTGCTCGGCCTCCGGGCAGTCGGCCCGCAGGCGGCGGCGCCCGTAGGCCTGGAGCTGCGTGGAGGCGCCGACCGCCACGCGTGGCGCCGGTGATCGCGAAGCGGCCGTCAGCGAGCGCGACGAGCGCGCCCGGTGCGTCGCGGCGCGTGCGGAGATGCTCGATCACGTCCACGCCGGACACCCGGTCGGGGCTCGCGGGATCGCCGTCCTGCGGATCCCAGGGGCGCGTGCTGAAGATGACCTGCGTGCCGCGCAGCACCGGCCGGCGGGTGCCCGGCGGCTCCCACGGGCCGTGCTGCCAGTGCTCGATCAGCGCGGGGAACTCGTGCGCCACCTCGCGGCGGAGGAGGACGTGCAGGCGGTCGCCGGCCTCGATGCGGGTCGACCCGCGCGGGGGCAGCGCCTGGTCCCCGCGGACGATGAGGTTGAGCAGGGCGTCGCGCGGCAGGCCCAGCTCGCGCACGCGCCGGCCCACCACGGCGTCCGTCGGCCCGACCGCGAACTCCACCACCTCCGCGCCCAGCCGCCGCACCGCCCCCGTCTCGACGAGCGGACCCGGCAGCGCCGGCTCGTTGGTGGTCACGTGCAGCGCGTGCGCCAGCGGCTCGAAGGTCACCCCCTGCAGCACCGTGGAGATCAGCACCGCGAAGAAGACGATGTTGAAGAACTCCGCGCCGTGCGCCACGTGGTCGATGACCGGGAAGGTGGCGAGCACCACGGGGACCGCTCCGCGCAGGCCCGCCCAGCCGAGGATCACGCGTTCGCCGGCGCCGAAGCCGGCGAAGCTCGTGGACACCAGCGCGGCGACCGGCCGCGCCACCACCGCGATCACGAAGGCCAGCACGCTGGCCTCGAGCGCCACGTCGCCGAGCTGGGACGGGAACACGAGCAGGCCGAGCGTGAGGAAGAGGGTGATCTGCGCCACCCAGGCGAGGCCCTGGTGGAACGCGGTGACGGTCTGGCGCGCCGGTATCGCCCCGCTGCCCAGGGCGAGCCCGACGAGGTAGACCGCCAGGAAGCCGGAGCCGTGCAGCACGTCGGCGACCCCGAAGGAGAGCGCCGCCATCGCGATCGAGGCCACCGGGTAGAGCCCGGCGGTGTTGAGCCGCACACGCTGGATGGCCTGCACCGACAGCCAGCCCACTGCGAGCCCAACCACGAGCCCGATGCCGAGCTGGCGGACGAGCAGCAGGGCCATGTCGGCCAGGCCGTAGTCGGGTTTGCGGATCCAGTCGATGAAGCCGAGCACCAGGATCACCGCGACCGGGTCGTTGAAGCCGGCCTCGCCCTCGAGCGTGCGCGCGAGCCTGCGGCGCAGCGTCGAGCCGCGCAGCAGCGCGAAGATCGCGGCGCTGTCGGTGGACGCGAGGATCGCCCCGAGCAGCAGTCCCTCGAGCGTGGAGAAGTCGAACAGCCAGGCGGCCACGAGCCCCGTGATCACCGCCGTGATCACCGTGCCCCCGGTGGCGAGGGCGACCGCCGGTCGCAGCACGGGCCGGATCTCGGCGAAGCCGGCGCTCAGCCCGCCCTCGAACAGGATCAGCGCCAGGGCGATCACCCCGATGCGGCGGGCCAGGCGGTAGTCGCCGAAATCGATCCAGCCGGCGCCGTCGGAGCCGAGCGCCATGCCCACGCCGAGGAACAGGACGAGACCGGGCAGGCGCAGGCGTCCCGCCACCAGGGATGCCCCCAGCGCGGCGGCCAGCAGCGCTCCGGCGACGAGGATCAGCTGGCCGTCTGTCATACGGGAACACTGCCAGGGTCAGCGGGCGCCAAGGAACCCCGTCTACCCTGGGAAGATGCCCACCCGCACTCGGAAGGCACTTCTGGTCACCCTCGTCGCCGCCGCTGGCGTGGCGCTGCTGCGGGTGCTGGCCTTCAACGTGGGCGCGGTGCACCGGCGCGACGCGATCGCCCTGCACGACTTCATGTTGCTCGACCGCCCGCTCACCCACAAGCTGGCGCACGCGGTGGCTAACGCGGCCAGCCCGGTCGAGTTCGGCCTGATCGGCGCCGGTCTGATCGCCATCGCGCTGGCGCGCGGTCGCCGTCCTCTGGCGCTGGCGGTGGTCGCGATCCTGCTCGGCTCGGCCTTCACCACCGACTACGTGCTGAAACCGGCCTTGGCGTCGCCGCGCTTCGCCGAGGTGCTCGGCTTCCATCAGATCGACGGTGCGGCCTTCCCGAGCGGGCATGCCACCGGGGCCATGGCGCTCACGCTGAGCGCGGTGCTCGTAGCCGGCCGGCGCTGGCGCCCGCTGGTGGCGGGACTCGGGCTGCTCTTCACGCTGGCGGTGAGCTACTCGCTGCTGTCGCTGGGTTGGCACTACCCGAGCGACGTGCTCGGCGGCTACCTCGTGGCGGCCGCCTGGACCGGCGTGGCCGTGGCCGCGCTGACCTGGCGCGAGGCGCCGCGCCCCGCCCTCGCCAAGGTCGAGTGGCGGCCCGCGCTGGGTCTGCTCGTGCTGCTCGTCGGCGTGGCGGCCGTGGTGCTGCTCGTCCTGAATCCGGACCACACGGTCACGTACGTGCGCGACCACAAGGTCTTCACCGCGGCCGCCGGCACGATCGCCGCTGCCGGGCTGGCGGTGGCCGGCGGCCTGGCGCTACTCCTCAACGACCGCCCGGACTGACTCAGCAGGGACGCCAGGCGTGGCGCATTTGCATCGCGTGTTAGATTGTCATACAACATGACACTGCACGTGAGGAGAGATGGATGGACTTCGAGGTAGCCACCTTCGACTGCTACGGCACGCTGATCGACTGGGAGGGCGGGCTCGGCGCCTTTCTCTACGACCTGGCGCTGCGCAACGACGACCCCGCCCCGCCCCGCGGCGCCGAGCTGCGCGAGCGCTGGGAGCAGATCCAGTTCGAGGTCATCGGGGGCGCCTACCGCCCCTACAAGGAGGTGCTGGCGGAGAGCCTCGAGCGCCTGGCCGAGGAGCGCGGCTACCGGCTGAGCGACGGCGACGCCGCGGCGATGGTCCGCGCCATGCGCTCATGGCAGCCGTTCACGGACACCACCCCCGCGCTGCGGCAGGTGCAGGCGGCCGGCGTGAAGCTGGTGCCGATCTCGAACACCGACCACGACATCCTCGACCACTCGGAGCACCACATGGGCCTGCGCTTCGACGATCGCGTGACGGCCGAGGACTGCCGCGCCTACAAGCCCTCCGACACGGTGTTCGAGCAGGCGCTCGAGCGGATCGGCGTGGCGCCGGATCGGATCCTGCACGTGGCGTTCGGCTTCAAGTACGACATCGGCCCGGCCAAGCGGGCCGGCATGGGCAGCGCGTGGATCAACCGCCACGTGGAGCCTCTCCCCTCCGCCACCGACGAGCCCGACCACGAGTGGCGCGACCTCTGGGGCCTGGCGGAGCTGGTCGGGCCGGTGGAGCGCATCGCCGCAAGCGTGACCTGATGGCATCGCACTCCCTGCGGGTCGTGTCGACCCTCGACGCCCTCGTGAGCTCGCTGCGCCAGCGCCTCCTGGCGGGCGAGGTCGCGGCGGGCACCCCGCTCGGCGAGGTCGAGCTGGCGTCCGACTACGGCGTGGCGCGCCCCACCGCCCGCGCGGCGATCCAGGCGCTCGTGGCCGAGGGGCTCCTGCGGCGCGAGCCGAATCGCAGCGCCTGGGTGCCGGAGCTGACCGCCGACGACGTGCGCGACCTCTTCTTCGTGCGCAGGCCGCTCGAGCTGGAGGTGGCCACCACGCTGGCCGAGCGCAGAGCACGGCCGCCCGCCGCCGAGCAGGCCGTGAAGCGGCTCGAGGCGCTCACGCGGCGCGCGTCCTGGAGCGATGTGGTGGAGGCCGACATGGACTTCCACACCGCGCTGGTCGCGGCCGTGGGGAGCCCGCGCCTCGAGCGCGTGTACCGGTCGCTCCAGTCGGAGATCCGGCTCTGCCTGGTTCAGCTGCGCCCCGCCTACGACGACCCTGCCGCCGTGGCGGCGGAGCACCGCGAGCTGATCGAGGGGATCGCCGTGGGGCCGAAGCGCGCCGTCACGCGCCTGATGAACGAGCACCTCGATCGCGCGCTGCGCGACCTGACCGGCTCGGCCTAGCGTCCCTTCCAGACCGGCGGGCGCTTCTCGGCGAAGGCGGTGGAGCCCTCGATGGCGTCCTCGGACGCCATCACGGGGCCGACGATCTCGTCCTGCTTCGCCCACGCCTCCGCCTCGTCCCAATCCTGCGCCTGCGAGATCACGAGCTTGGAGGCCGCGAGCGACAGCGGCGCGTTCTGGGCGATCGTCTCGGCGAGCTCGATCGCGGCGTCCACCGCTCCGCCGGGCTCCACCACCCGGTTCAGCAGCCCCAGCTCGTACGCGCGCGGCGCCTCGATGAACTCGCCGGTGAGGGCCAGCTCCATCGCCACGTGGTAGGGGATCCGCTTCGGCAGGCGGATCAGCGCGCCCGCAGCGGCCGCGAGGCCGCGCTTCACCTCGGCTATGCCCAGGCGAGCGTTGCTGCCGGCCACGATCAGATCGCACGAGAGCGCGATCTCGAGGCCGCCGGCCACCGCGAACCCCTCGATCGCTGCGATCAACGGCTTGTCGGACGCGCGACGGGTGATGCCAGCGAAGCCGCGACCGTCGACCCACGGGCTCTCCCCCGTGACGAACGCCTTCAGGTCCATGCCGGCGGAGAAGCCCTTGCCGGCGCCGGTGATCACGCCCACCCGCAGCTCGTCGTCGGCGTCGAGCGCGTCGAGCGCCGCGGCGAGCCCCTGCGCCAGGGCCGCGTTCACCGCGTTGCGCGCGTCGGGCCGGTTGAGGGTCACGAGCAGAACCTGCCCGCGACGCTCCTGTAGGACGGCGTCTTCGCTCATCGCGCCCGGAAACATCTCACACGGGCGCGTGAGGATGCGGCTAGCTCCGTCGCAGATCCGAACGCAGGCGCGCGAACGCGATCGTGCCGCCAAGCGTGGGCAGCCAGAGCGCGATCGCGTGGTAGAGGAGCACGGCCGCCGCTGCCGGCACCGCGGGCACCCCGTAGAGCAGCAGCGCGGCGAGCAGCCCGCCGTCCAGCACGCCGATGCCGCCCGGCACCGGCAGGACGTTGGCGAGGTAGCCGAGCTGGTAGCCGAGCACGATCGCGAGGAAGGGAGGATCGGCGCCGAAGGCGTGCAGGCAGGCCCACAGCACGGCGATGTCGCAGATCAGGTAGCCGGCCGCGCCTAGCAGGCGCCAATCGCGGCTGAAGGCCGTGCGCTCGGTGGCGCGCACCCAGCCGGCGAGCTCGGCGACCGAACGCGACGGGCTGCGGCGGGAGGCCAGCCGATCGACCACGCGCGGCAGGGCCACAAAGCCTCCGAGCAGGAAGATTGCCGCGAGCGCGGGCAGGAAGCCATAGAGGCCGCCCCGGTGCGCGGCGGAGGGAATGAGCCAGACGCCGAGGCCGGCGGCCGCGAGCACGACGGCGTTCACCGCGCTGGTGAGCAGGAACAGCACGGCCGAGCGCTCCAGGACGCGCCGCCAGGACAGGCCCCACCCGCGCATGGCCCAGGCGCCCACCGCGAGACCGCCCGCCCCGCCCACCGGCACCACCGCGCCGAAGGCCATCTCGGCCCAGGCCAGCCGCCGCACCGGCCGAGCCGGGGCGCGCTTCAGCACCAGGCGCATGGTGGCCACGAAGCCAAGGCACGAGGCCAGTTCGAGCAACACCGCCGCTCCGAGCCAACCGGGCCGCGCCTCGGAGAGACGGTCCTCCACCCCGCGCAGTCCCGGCACTGCCAGGCCGATGCCCAGCAGGAGCAGCGCCAGCGCCCCCACCCAGATCACGCCCGCGCGCAGCCGGCGCGCGTCGCGCGCCGCCTCCGGGGCGGCGGCCTCGGCGGTGGGCGACTCGGCGATCACCGGCGTCTCCTAGGCGGCGACCGCCACCCGCGGCCGGGTCTCATCGAGCAGCGTCTCCACCACCTCGTGTAGCTCATCGTTCAAGTTCACGTCTACGAGCGTACCCGCGGCGTCAAAGCGCTCGTGAGCGTGCCCGACGGCCACGTCGCCGTCGACGACCCGGGCCCCCGTGGCGGACAGCACCTTGCGCAGCTCCGCCTGCGCCCAGACCGCGCCGAAGGCGCCGGTGCTCGCGCCGACCACCGCCACCGGCTTGTTGCGCAGCACGCTCTCCCCCACCGGCCGCGACGCCCAATCGAGAGCGTTCTTCAGCTGACCGGGGATCGACGAGTTGTACTCGGGGGTGGAGAACAGCAACGCATCGGCGCCGGCGATCGCCGCGCGCATCCGCGCGACGGCCACCGGCGCCGTGTTGCCGTCGTCGTCCTCGTCGTAAGGAGGCACGGACCTGAGCCCATCCCAGATCTCCACCTCCACGTCGCTCGGGAAGTGCTCGGCCGCGGCCAGCAGGAGCTTGCCGTTGTGCGAGTCACTCCGCAGGCTGCCGGAAATTGCGAGGACCTTCATCGCCTACGCCTTCGCGAAGTACAGCTCGGCGGTCAGGGTCACGGCGTTGGCCAGAGCCGGCTTGCCGCTCGGGAGCGGGTTGTTCCAGTTCAGGCCGAACCGCGTACGGTCCACCTGCGCCTCCAGCGTGAGCGCGATGCGCTCGCCCGCGCCGACGTCGACCGGCTCGCTGAGCGTGCCCGTCGCGGTGACCGGGAGGCTGCGGCCCTTGATCGAGAGATCGCCCACGACCGTGACCTCGTCACCGTCGACGGTGATGTCGCTCGAGTTGAACGTGATCTGCGGTGCGCGCTCGGCGTCGAAGAAGTCCGGCGACTGGAGGTGCGCTCCGAGGTTCTCGTCCTGCACCTTCACGCCCGCGACAGCGGCCGATCCGGTTAGGCTCGCGCTTCCATCCTCAGATACGGCGAGGCTCGCCTCAACCGGCGAGAAGCTGCCGCGGAAGGTGCCGACCATGTAGTCGACGGCAAAGCCCACGTGGGTATGAACTGGGTCGAGGGTCCAGGTTCCAACCGGAAGGACGCCTCGAGCGGTTGAAGTACTCATTGTCAGGTCTCCTGTTGCTCGGGACATAGTTGACTGCACAACCAATAGTATCAGAGAACCTTGAGAACGCAACTATTGCGCACACAAGAATCAATTGCCCTCGACGTGTGGGTCCGCCTGCTGCGCGGCCACGCGGCGATGCGCCGCACGCTGAGCAGCGAGCTGCATGCCGAGCACGGCCTGACGGTCAACGACTACGAGGCGCTGCTGCTGCTCTCGCGGGCCGAAGACGGCCAGCTGCGCCGGGTGGACCTGTCGGACGGGCTGCAGCTCACCCCCTCGGGCGTCACGCGGCTGCTCGACGGCCTGGAGGAGCAGGGGCTCGTCTGCAAGGGCGTCTGCGAGAGCGACGCGCGGGTGACCTATGCGGTGGTGACCGAGCGCGGGGCTGAAGAAGCTGAGGGAGGCCTCGTCCTCGCACATCGCGGCGATCAGGGCGCTGTTCGAGGAGCGGTTCAGCGACCCGGAGCTGGGGACGCTCGCCGAGTTGCTGGGTCGCCTGCCTGGGGCGTCGGGGGCCGACGCCGGCGAGTGCAGGGCGCCGTAGCGGCTGCTGCGGCGGCGGGGCTTTATTGCGGCAGAAGACGGATGTCGATGACCTTCGCCGTGGGTGACTCGGCGAAGGCCTGCAGCGCGCTGTCGAGCGGGCGGCCGCTGCGGTCGCGTTCGACGCCGTAGTGGGAGGCGTCCTGGGGGTTCTGGCGGAGGAAGCCGGAGATCAGCTCGAGGCGGACCTCGGGATCGTCGACGAGCGTGGCGCGGCCGAAGCGCTTCTGGCCGTAGAGGTAGAGGACCACGTCGGCGCCGTCGAGGTTGAGCCACCAGCGCGCCCAGGTGGTGCTCGACAGGCAGATGATCTGCCCGGCGGGCCGTTCCCAGTAACTAACCGGGATCAGGTAGCGGCGCCCCGAGCGGCGGCCGCTGAACTCGAGCAGCATCACCCGGCCGGAGCGCAGGGGGTGCAGGGGCGAGCGGAGCAGGATGCGCATCGCGGCGTTCAGGCCCCGGTAGTAGCGGCGCCTCCAAACGCTCATGGCGGGCCAACCGTATGCGACCGGCGCCTGGTTGGGCAAGCGTGCCGGGATCAGCGAAACTGTGGTCCGTCCGGCCCCGAGGAGAGGAGACCTAGATGCGGATTCGCGCTGCCGTGCTGGAGGAGTTCGGTGCCCCCCTGTCCGTCCAGGACGTCGACCTCGCCGCGCCCGCCGCGGGCGAGGTGCTGGTGCGCCTCGTTGCCTGCGGCGTCTGCCACACCGACATGTACACGGCCTCGGGCGCCGACCCGTCCGGCTACGCCCCCGCGGTGCTCGGCCACGAGGGCGCCGGTGTGGTCGAGGCGATCGGCGACGGCGTGAGCTCGCTGGCCGTGGGCGACCACGTGGTCACCCTCTTCTCCCCCCAGTGCCGCGAGTGCGTGCACTGCAGGAGCCCGAAGACCAACCTCTGCATGGCGATCCGCGAGCAGCAGAACCTCGGCTACCTGCCCGACGGCACCACGCGCCTCTCGCCGCGGCGGCGAGCCTCTGCGCCACTTCATGGGCACGAGCACGTTCGCCGAGGCCACGGTGATGCCGGAGATCTCGCTGGCCAAGGTCTCTCCCGAGGCGCCGCTCGACCGCGCCTGCCTCTTCGCCTGTGGGCTCTCGACCGGGCTGGGCGCCGCCATGTACACCGCGAAGGTCGAGCCCGGCTCCACCTGCGTGGTGTTCGGCGCGGGCATGGTCGGCCTCGGCGCGGTGGCGGGCTGCCGGCTTCAGGGCGCCGAGCGGATCATCTGCGTCGACCTCTCCGACGAGCGGCTGGAGCTGGCGCGCGGCCAGGGCGCCACGGAGCTGTGGAAGGCCGACGAGAACACCGTCCAGCGGATCCTCGACGAGACCGGCGGCTTCGGCGCGGACTACACCTTCGAGGCCACCGGCCTCGTGTCCGTCATGCGCCAGGCCGTCGAGGCGGCCCGCATGGGCTGGGGCCTCTGCACCGTGATCGGCGTGGCCGGCAAGGGCGAGACGCTGGACGTGGTCCCGCGTTTCCTCATCACCGGTCGCCGCATCTGCGGCTCATCGTTCGGCGGCGTGAAGGGGCGCGACCAGGTGCCCGAGCTCGTGCAGCGCTACCTCGACGGCGAGATCGATGTGGATCCTTTCGTCTCCCACCGGATCTCGCTCGACGAGGTGAACAAGGGCTTCGACCTGATGCACGCTCAGGACGGCATCCGGACGGTTATCGAGCTCTGATCAATAGACGTAGGGGTTCGGGTTGGTCATCGTCGGCGTGTTGTTGGCCGCGCTCTTCTTCACCGTGAGCGAGAGCCAGGTTCCGCCGAAGCTCTTGATGTTCTGGCCGTTGCCCTGTCCCTTGGCGGTGTCGCCGACGAACGTGTAGAGCGGCCAGCCCCTGAGGGCCACCTGGAACTTGTTCTTTCCGCGCGAGAGGAAGCTGATCTTCCCGTGGATGCCCGCCGGCAGCTTGACCGTCGTGGTCTTCGACTTCACGGTCAGCGGCTTCCAGAACTGGAGGCACTGCGTGGTGCAGAGCACGTGGCGGGTGGTCTCCGGCTTGAGCCGGTAGAGCGTGCGGCCGGTCGGCGCCGCGAGCACGTTCGCGTTCAGGCTCGACACGGCTGGGACTTGAGCGTGATCTTCTTCGTCGTCGCCGCCTGGGCGATGGCGACCGAGAGCGCGACCACGAGTACGGAGGCGATCGCCGCCGCGGCGATGCGCTTGCTGTGCGAAAGCCGGTTCAAAACTGCTCCTTCGGTAGTTGGCCCGACACGATCACAGACGCGCGGGCGCTGCCATTCCTTCCCGCCGCCGCGTCAGTCGCCGATCGGCGCCGGCGCAGCCGCTGCGTCCACTTGCGCCAGGTCGCGCGCATGCCGATGGTGAACGCCAGGAACCCGACGGGAGCGAAGTACATCGCCGTTTCCTCGACGGGAATGCCGGCTACATGGGCGAATACCACCGTGTGCGAATTATGAACACAAGCGCAACTTGCGCCCATGCGCTGGGCGTAGACTCGCTCTGAGGAGCTCGCGCCCACCGACATGGTCACGAAACGGGGACCGGTGACGGTCGAAGAGGTCGACAAGGCGCTCATCGAGAGCGTCTGCGCCCGCCTGCGCGAGCGCCTGTCCGCGGACGAGGCCGCGGAGGCCGAGTCGTTCGCCCGCCAGTACTACCGCTGGGTGTCGCCGGAGGACATGGCCGAGCGCAGCGCGCTCGACGCCTACGGCGCGGCGCTCTCGCACTTCCAGTTCGCGCGCACGCGCGAGCCGGGCGTGACGAAGGTGCGCATCTACAACCCCAGCTTCGAGTCGAACGGCTGGGAGTCCACGCACACGGCGGTCGAGATCGTGACCGACGACATGCCGTTCCTGATCGATTCGGTGGGCATGGAGCTGAACCGGCGCGGCTACGGCGTGCACCTGATCGTCCACCCCGTGATGCACGTGCGCCGCGACGCGCGACGGGCGTGCTGCTCGAGGTGCTTCCCCCGCACTCGGAGGACATCGAGGGCAGCGTGGCGGAGTCGGTGATCCACGCGGAGGTCGACCACCAGAGCGACCCGCGAGCGCCTCGAGGCCCTGCAAGGAGACCTCCAGCGGGTGATCGCCGAGGTGCGCGCGGTGGTGGAGGACTGGCACGCGATGAGCGGCCGCGCGGTCGAGCTGGCCGCGGAGCTTGACCACGCGCCCACCCCGCTCGAGCCGGACGAGGTCGCGGAGGCCCAGGCCTTCCTCACCTGGCTGGCGGCCCACAACTTCACCTTCCTCGGCTACCGCGACTACGCCCTGGCCGACGAGGACGGCGAGGTGCGGCTCACCGAGGTCGCGGGCTCGGGCCTCGGGATCCTCCGCCAGAGGGCGGCCAGCAGAGCTCACGCCGCTTCGACAAGCTGCCGCGCGGGCGTGCGCGCGCTGGCGATGGAGCCCTACCTGCTCAACCTCACGAAGGCCAACTCGCGCGCGACGGTGCACCGGCCGGCCTACCTCGACTACGTGGGCCTGAAGCGCTTCGACGAGTCCGGCCGGGTGGTCGGCGAGCGGCGCTTCCTCGGCCTCTACACCCACCGGGCCTACCACGCGAGCCCGAGCGAGATCCCGATCCTGCGGCGCAAGGTCGAGGCGATCCTCGCGCGCGCGGACTTCCCGCCCGACAGCCACAACCAGAAGGCGCTGCTCGAGATCCTCGAGACCCACCCGCGCGACGAGCTGTTCCAGACGCCGGTGGGCGAGCTGTTCGACATCGTGATGGGGATCCTCCACCTCGGCGAGCGCCAGCGGCTGCGCCTGTTCGTGCGCCGCGATCCGTTCGGCCGCTTCCTCTCCTGCCTCGTGTTCGTGCCGCGCGACCGCTTCAGCACCGAGAACCGGCGCCGCATCGAGCGGATCCTGCGCGACGCGTTCGGCGCCCACGCGATCGACTACACCACGCGCGTGTCCGAGTCCGTGCTCGTGCGCCTGCACTACATGGTCTACACGGAGCCCGGCGCTCGTGCGCGACTACGACCCGCGCGAGATCGAGATGATGCTCGTGGCGGTCACGCGCTCCTGGCAGGACGACCTCGAGGCCGCCCTGATCGAGGACCACGGCGAGGAGCGCGGCAAGCAGCTCTTCCACCGCTACGGCGACGCCTTCCCCACGGGCTACCGCGCCGACTGGGTGGCCGCGCTCCGCGCTCGCCGACGTCGAGCGCCTCGAGCAGCTGCCGGCGCCCGACGGCCTCTCGATGAGCCTCTACCGCCCGCACGAGGCGCCCACGCGTGCTGCGCGCCAAGCTCTACCGCTCGGGCGGCGCCGCTCGCGCTCTCCGACATGCTCCCCATGTTCGAGAACATGGGCGTGGAGGTGGCCGACGAGCGCCCCTACGAGATCACGCTCCACGACGGCCGCCTCTACTGGATCTACGACTTCGGCCTGACCTACAGCGGCACCCGCACGAGCTCAGCGCCGACGAGCTGAAGGAGCGCTTCCAGGACGCCTTCGTGCGTGTCTGGCACGGCGACGTGGAGAACGACGGCTACAACCGCCTGGTCCTGCGCGGCGAGCTGACGTGGCGCGAGATCACGGTGCTGCGGGCCGTGGCCCGGTACCTGCGCCAGGCGGGCACGACCTTCAGCGACCACTACGTGGAGCAGGCGCTGGTCGCCCATTCCGACATCGCCAAGCTGCTGGTGCGCCTGTTCGAGGCGCGCTTCGACCCCGAGCACTCGGACGCCGACACCGCGCACAGGCTCCTGCGCCAGATCGTGCTGGCGATCGACGCCGTGGAGAGCCTCGACGAGGACCGCATCCTGCGCAGCTTCCTCGCGGTGATCCAGGCGATGCTGCGCACCAACTACTTCCAGCCGGCGGCCGGCGGCGGTCCCAAGCTCTACCTGTCGTTCAAGCTCGACCCGACCAAGCTGCCGCTGCTGCCCCTGCCCCACCCGCGCTTCGAGATCTTCGTCTACTCGCCGCGCACCGAGGGCGTCCACCTGCGCGGGGGCCGGGTGGCCCGCGGCGGGATCCGCTGGTCGGACCGGCGCGAGGACTTCCGCACCGAGGTGCTCGGGCTGATGAAGGCCCAGATGGTGAAGAACGCGGTGATCGTGCCGGTGGGAGCGAAGGGCGGCTTCGTGGTGAAGCGCCCGCCGCTGAACCCGGACCGCGAGGCGCTGGCCGCCGAGGTGGTGGAGTGCTACCGCACCTTCATCAGCGCGCTGCTCGACCTGACCGACAACATCGTGGCCGGCGAGATCGTGCCGCCGCCCAGCGTCGTGCGCTACGACGAGGACGACCCGTACCTCGTGGTCGCCGCCGACAAGGGCACCGCCACCTTCTCCGACGCCGCCAACGCGATCGCCGGCGAGTACGGCTTCTGGCTGGGCGACGCGTTCGCCTCCGGCGGCTCGGCGGGCTACGACCACAAGAAGATGGGCATCACCGCGCGCGGCGCCTGGGAGTCGGTGAAGCGCCACTTCCGCGAGCTCGGGTCAGGACGTGCAGGCGGAGGACTTCACGGTCGTCGGGATCGGCGACATGTCGGGCGACGTGTTCGGCAACGGCATGCTGCTCTCGCCGCACATCCGCCTGATCGGGGCCTTCGACCACCGCGACATCTTCATCGACCCGAACCCGGACGCCGGCGACGCAGCTTCGAGGAGCGCAAGCGGCTGTTCGCGCTGCCGCGCTCGTCGTGGGCGGACTACGACACCTCCCTCATCTCCCCGGGCGGCGGCGTCTTCTCGCGCGCGGCGAAGTCGATCCCGCTCTCGCCGGAGGCGCGCGAGGCGCTCGGCATCGAGCGGCCGGCGCTTGCGCCCAACGAGCTGATCCACGCGCTGCTCCAGGCGCCGGTGGACCTGCTCTGGAACGGCGGCATCGGCACCTACGTGAAGGCCGGCGACGAGACGCACGCCGACGCGGGCGACAAGGCCAACGACGCGGTGCGCGTCGACGCCGGCGAGCTGCGCTGCCGCGTGGTCGGCGAGGGCGGCAACCTCGGCCTCACCCAGCGCGCCCGGATCGAGTTCGCGCGCGCCGGGGGCAAGATCAACACCGACGCGATCGACAACTCGGGCGGCGTGGACTGCTCCGACCACGAGGTGAACATCAAGGTGCTGCTGGACGCGGTGGTTGCCGACGGCGACCTGACCCTGAAGCAGCGCGACGAGCTGCTGGTGGAGATGACCGAGGACGTGGCGCGGCTCGTGCTGAAGGACAACTACGAGCAGACCGAGACGCTCAGCATGGCCGAGGCGCAGGCCGAGAGCATGCTCGACGTGCACGGCCGCCTGATCCGCAGCCTCGAGCAGGCGCGCAAGCTCGACCGCGGCTCGAGTCGCTGCCGAGCGACGAGACGCTCGCCGAGCGCAAGCGCGAGCACCGCGGGCTCACGCGGCCCGAGCTGGCCACGCTGCTCGCCTACACGAAGATCGACCTCTACGCGGAGCTGCTCGACTCCGACGTGCCGGAGGACCCCTACCTGTCGGCCGAGCTCGAGGCCTACTTCCCCTCGCCGCTGCCCGAGCGCTACGCCGAGAAGATGCGCTCGCACAGGCTGCGGCGCGAGATCACCGCCACGCAGGTGGTCAACAACACCATGCACGGCGCGGGCAGCACGTTCGTGTTCCGGCTGCACGAGGAGACCGGCGCGCCGGCCTCGGACATCGCGCGCGCCTACGCGGTCTCCCGCGAGGTGTTCGGGATGCGCCCGCAGTGGGCGGAGATCGAGGGGCTCGACAACCAGGTCGCGGCCGGCCACCCAGACCGCGATGCTGCTGGAGGGCAGGCGGCTCGTGGAGCGCGGCGCGCGCTGGCTGCTGCGCAACCGCCGCCGGCCGCTCGACATCGCGGCGACCGTGGATTACTTCGCGCCCGGGCGCGGCGGTGCTCTACGACGAGATCTCCCGGCTGCTCGCGCTGTCGGACGTCGAGCCGCTGGCATGGCAGACGTACGAGCTGCGCGAGGCCGGCGTGCCGTTCGAGCTGGCGGTGCGCATCGCGGGCCTCAGCACGATGTTCTCGACCTTCGACATCGTGGAGGTGGCGGCGGAGACGGGGCTCGACGTGAAGCCGGTCGCCCGAGCGCACTTCCTGCTCGGCAGCCGGCTCGAGCTGCACTGGCTGCGCGATCAGATCCTGGCCCTGCCGCGCGACGACCGCTGGCGGGCGCTGGCCCGCGCGGCGCTGCGCGAGGACCTCTACAGCATCCACCGCGAGCTGACGGCCGAGGTGCTGACCGACGGCCCGCAGGATGCGGACATCGACGGCCGCGTGGACGCCTGGATCGCCGCGAACCCGGCGGCGCAGCGCTCGCTCGAGACGCTGGCGGACATCCGCGTGGGCCGCGTGTTCGACCTCACCACGCTGCCGGTGGCCGTGCGCGAGGTGCGCAACCTGATCCAGGTGCCGGCGCCTGTGCCGGCCGCCGACGTTCCGCCGCCCGCGGCCTGACTCAAGCGCCCCAGACGGCGACGATCGCGCGCGTCTCGAGCCGGCGAAGCGTCAGCAGCGTGAGCATCCAGGAGCTGACTCGCGAGCGGTCGGCCACCGTCGTGCCGTCCGCGAGTCCCACCGCCGCCACCGGCTCGCCCTGCAGCTCGGCGAGCATCACCGGTCCGCGCGGAGGCTCGGCGTCCTCCAGCGAGGCCAGCCGGCGGATCGACTCGTCGTCGCCGTCCTGGTCGGTCGAGAGCCTTATCGTGAGGTCGTCGTGGTTCATGTGGAGGAGCATCGCGCCGCGAGCAGCGCGTTCCCAGCGGGCCAGCCGGTGTCCGGCCTTTCGGTTGCCCGCAGGTCGAGGGTGACGCCAACGCGCCAGAAGCGAGCGGGACACACGCCTCCTGTCGAATTCGCCGATCCTGCGGCGTCGAACATGATGAGGCCGCAAGTGAGCGGCGAAACCCCCACTGAGGAGGCGTCATGCCCCAGTACATGCTCTTGATCTACTCGCCCACCGAAGGTGGACCTTCGCAGGAGGAGAGGGCCGCCCAGATGCCGCGCTGGTACGAGTACACCCAGGGCCTCCAGGACGCCGGCGTGCTGGTCGCCGGCGACGCGCTGCACGGCACGGACGCGGCCACCACGGTCCGCGTGCGCGCGGGCGAGACTCAGATCACCGACGGTCCCTTCGCGGAGACCAAGGAGATCCTCGGCGGCTACTACATCATCGACGTCCCCGATCTCGACACGGCGCTCGACCACGCCGTCCCGTGTGCCGAACGTCGGCTACGGCTCGATCGAGGTGCGCCCGGTGCATGGACCTCAGCGAGCATGCCGACCCCGGCAGGGCAGGCGCAAGCTCAGGCATGAGCGTGCGCGGCGAGTGGCGGCCCGGGCCGGACGACCCGGCCGCCACCGTCGAGCGCGCCTTCCGCGAGGAGCGGGCCGCGGTGCTCGCCACGCTCATCCGCCAGGTCGGCGACTTCCAGCTCGCCGAGGACGCCGTGCAGGACGCGTTCGCATCGGCGGTGGCCACCTGGTCCCGCGATGGCGTGCCGGCGAATCCCGGCGCGTGGATCACCGTGGCCGCACGCAGGCGGGCGATCGATCGCCTGCGCCGCGACCGCTCGCTCGCCGACCGCACGGAGAGGCTCGCCGAGCTGACCCGCCAGGAGTCCCAGGAGCACATGCCAGACGAAGACGACAGCGGGATAGAGGACGACCGCCTGCGGCTGATGTTCACCTGCTGCCACCCGGCGCTCGCGCAGCCGGCCCGCGTGGCGCTCACCCTGCGCACGCTCGGCGGCCTGACCACCGCGGAGATCGCCCACGCCTTCCTCGTCGCCGAGCCCACCATGGCCCAGCGCCTCGTGCGGGCCAAGCGCAAGATCACGGACGCGCGCATTCCCTATCGCGTGCCCTCGGGCGACGCCCTGCCCGATCGGCTGCGCGGCGTGCTCAGCGTGGTCTACCTCATCTTCAACGAGGGCTACTCGGCGTCCGAGGGCGAGCGGCTGGTGCGCGGCGAGCTCTGCAGCGAGGCGATCCGGCTCGGGCGGCTGCTGGCCAAGCTGATGCCGGACGGCCCCGAGGTGTGGGGGCTGCTGGCGCTGATGCTGCTGCACGACGCCCGGCGCGAGGCTCGCGTGGATGCCCGTGGCCGCTACGTGGCCCTCGACGAGCAGGATCGTGCGCTCTGGGACCAGGGCCGGATCCGCGAGGGCCTGCGCGCGCTCGAGAGCGCGCTGCGGCTGAGGCGGCCCGGCGCCTACCAGCTGCAGGCCGCGATCGCCGCGATCCATGTCGAGGCGCCGAGCGCGGAGCTCACCGACTGGGAGCAGATCGCGGCGCTCTACGGCACGCTCGCGCTGATCGAGCCCTCGCCCGTCGTCGAGCTCAACCGCGCGGTGGCCGTCGCATTCGCCACCAACCCCGAGGCCGGCCTCGAGCTGCTCGCGCCGCTGCTGGGCGACCCCGCGCTCGAGCGCTACCAGCCGCTGCACGCGGCGCACGCGGAGCTGCTGCGCCGGGCCGGCGACGCGGGCGGCGCGGACGCCGCCTATGAGCGCGCGATCGCGCTCAGCACCAACGAGGTGGAGCGCGCCGAGCTCGAGCAGCGGAGGGCGCGGCTGGGCTAAGCGCCGTTATCTTCCGCGCGCATGCACGACGTGATCGTCGTCGGTGGGGGGATCGCGGGGCTCTCGGCCGCGTGGCACCTGCGCGACCGCGACGTGCTCCTGCTCGAGTCCGAGGCTCGCTGCGGCGGGCGGATCCGCTCCGAGCCGCGCGGCGACTACTGGCTCAACCTCGGCCCGCACGTCTTTCCCCCGCCGGAGAGCGCGCTCGGCCGGCTGGTCACCGAGATCGGCCTCGAGACCCGGCCGATCCCCGGCTCGACGATGGCGGTCGCCGGGCGGCGGCGCGTGGTCGCGAGCGGACCGCTCGCCACATACCCGGCGCGCCTGGGGCTGTCGCCGCGCGCCCAGGCCTCGCTGTTCGCGGTGGTGCCGCGGCTGCGCCGCGCGATCGCCGAGTACCGGGTGATCGCCGGCGACGACGACGGCGACGCCGCGGCGCGCCGGCGGCGGTTGCTCGCGCTCATGGGCGACCGCACCTTCACCGACTTCACCGGTCCCCTCCACCCGGCCGCCGACGCCATCCTGCGCGCCGCCATCAACCGCGTTGCCGCCGAGCCCGAGGAGCTGTCCGCGGGCGCCGGCGTGGCCCAGCTCGCCCTCACGTTCTCCGGCCGCTCGAGCACCTACGCGCACATGCTGCCCGGCGGCACCGGGCGGATGGTCGAGCGGCTCGTCGAGCGGCTCGGGCCGAGGGTGATGACCAGCGCCCGCGTGAGCTCGGTTTCGAACACCGACGACGCCGTCGAGGTCCGGTTCGAGGCGGGCGGCGAGGCTCGGGTGGCCACGGCCAGGGCCGCAATCGTGGCCACGCCCGCGCACGTCACCCGCGAGATCGTCGCGGGCCTGCCCGGCGACACCGACGCGGCGCTGGGCGCGATCGCCTACGGGCCGTACGCGGTCGCCGGGTTCCTCACGGACGAGCCCGCGGCGATGCCCTGGGACGGCATCTACGCCATGGTCGCGCCGGGCCGGCCGTTCAACATGGTCTTCAACACGGTCAACCCGCTGCGCACGCCCGAGCGGCGCGCGCCGGGCGGGAGCCTGATGATGTACGGCGCCAGCCGTCTCGCCCGGACCCTGTACCAGCAGAGCGACGACGAGATCGCGGCGACCTTCACCCGCGCGCTCGATTCGATCTTCCCCGGCTCGTCCGCCGTCGTGAGCGAGGCCGTGATCCAGCGCTGGCCCCAGGGGATCCCGTACTCGCGCCCCGGCCGTCATCTGCAACAGGACGCGCTCGAGCGGCCAAGCGGGCGGATCCTGCTCGCGGGGGACTACATCGGCGAGTTCGGCAGCATGGCGACCGCCGCCGCCATCGGGGCCGAGACGGCCGCCCGCGCGCGCGAAAGCTGGCGTCCGAACACAAGGGCATGCTGACGGGATGGAGCATTCACACGCTCAAGGATCCTTTCGCCATGAGGCCCTGTTCTACGCCGGCGAGCACGAGTTCGTCGAGCGCACAACGGCCTTCGTGCGCGCGGGCCTCGAGGCGGACGAGCCCGTGCTCGTCATGGCGCTGGCGCCGAAGGTGCGGGCGCTGCGAGCCGACCTCGGCGTGGACGCCGCGCGCGTGCTGTGGGCCGACGTCGCCGAGGTCGGGGCCAACCCGGCCCGCCTGATCCCGGCCTGGCGCAGCTTCGTCAAGGAGCATGCCGTGGCCGGCCGCTGGGTCAGGGGCGTCGGCGAGCCGATCTGGGCGGAGCGCACCCCCGAGGAGCTCGTGGAGTGCCAGCGGCACGAGACGCTGCTCAACATCGCGTTTGCGGACAGCCCCTTCCTGTCGATGCTCTGCCTCTACGACACCGAGGCACTCAGCGCATCGGTGATCGCGGAGGCCATGCGCAGCCACCCGCTGGTGATCGAGAGCGGCATCGGCCGCGAGAGCAGCGCCTACTCGGGCGACGAGGACGCCGCCGCGCCCTCGCACCGGAACCTGTCCGAGCCACCCCTCCACGCCCACAGATCAGTTTCACGCGCGAGACGCTGGAGGAGCTGCGCCACTTCGTTGGAGAGCAGTCGGCGGAGGCCGGACTCAGCCCCGACCGCCGCAGCGACCTCGTGCTCGCGGTGAACGAGCTGGCCAACAACAGCATCTGCCACGGCGGTGGCGGCGGCACCCTCCACATGTGGGAGGAGGGCGAGATGCTGGTCGCCGAGGTACGCGACCGCGGACACATGGAGGAGCCGCTGGCCGGCAGCCAGCAGCCCGGCCCCGATCAGATCATCGGCCGTGGCCTCTGGCTCGTGAACCAGCTCTGCGACCTGATCCAGATGCGCACCTACGACGCCGGCAGCGTCGTCCGAGTGCACATGCGCCGCAACATCTAGGGAACCGTCTGCTCGGCGTTGGCCGCGGCCGTGGCCACGTCGCGCGGGTAGTGCGCCCGCGCCTTCAGCAGGATCCACCCCGCCGCGGCGAGCGCGACCAGCATCAGCAGGAAGCTGATCTCGAGCCCACGGGCCACGCCCGGCTCGATGCCGCCCGGCTTGGTGCCGATCGGCGCCTGGTGCGGCGTGATGCCGGCCACGAGGTCGGCGATCGCCCCGAACAAGAGCGGCGCGACCGCCTGGGCGACGGTACGCAGCGCCGTGCGCACGCTCTCGGCCCGCCCCCAGAGCCCCGGCGGCATGATGTCGAGGCGGGCGGCATCGAGCGGCGGATTCGCCGCCGACAGCGCGGCCGCGCCCGCCATGTAGAACCAGATCGCGGGCGTCAGCGAGGTGTTCAGGATGCCGATCGCGAGCAGCACCGTGGCCACCATGTAGGAGACCGCCGGCACCCAGATGCGGGCGTTCAACACCCCCTGGCGCAGCAGCCAGTCGGTCAGCGGGCCGCTCGCCAGTGTGCCGATCAGGGCGCCGATGACGATCAGCCCGAGCACCCCCGTGGCCGTGGTCTGACTGGTGTGGTAATGGCCGCGCACGAACACCACGGCGAACGTGGACAGGCCGGCGAGGAAGAAGTAGCCGAGCGCGGAGGAGACGATCAGGATCCGGTTCGTCTGCACGCGAAGGATGTATGGCACCGCCTCGCGCAGCGACATGCGCGCCGCGTCCCCGGTCAGCAACAGCTCGGGCTCGGGCACGACGCCGCGCGCCCTCACGGCCTCGCGGGCCAGCTCGTCGTCAACGATCGGGACATCGTCAGCGGGGTCGCCTGGCAGGGGATCGAAGTCGCGCGAGGGGGCCGACAGGTCGAGCGCGCCGCGCTCGAGCCGGCTGGTGCCGCCTCGCTCGGGCTCCGGCAGCGTCTTCCACAGCTCGCGCGCCAGCCAGAAGCCCGGCAGCGCGAGCACGAAGAACGCCCAGCGCCACGACAGCACGCCGGCGATCGTGCCGCTGACCAGGAAGCCGACGGCCGTGCCCGCGATCTCGCCGCCGAGGATGTAGCCGTAGACCACCACGCGCTCGCGCACGGGGAAGTAGTCGCCGGTGAGTGAGGCGATCGCCGGCCCGGCCGTGGCCGCCACGGCGCCGAGCGCCAGCCGGGTGAGCAGCAGATGCGTGTATGTGTCCGCCGCGCCGCTCGCGGCCGTGGCGATGCTCCAGAGCACGATGCTGCCGGCGAGCATCTTCACGCGCGGCACGCGATCCACCAGCATGCCGACCGGGATCGCGGCGATCGCCCCCACGATCAGCGCGACGCTGGAGAGCAGCCCCACCTCGGTGTTGCCGATGTGCAGGTCGGGCTCGAGCTGTCCCGCCACCGCGCCCACGGTCGAGGCGTCGGCGGTGTTGAGCGCGAGCACCGCGCCGAACAGCAGGATCACGCGCGCACGCGCGGGACCGCCCACCGCGTGCACCACGCGCGCGTTCACCCGCCCCGCCCCCCAGCGAGTCAGGGACACGAGGCTTGCGGTGATGCGGCGCACCCCCACTCCGATCAGCCGGCCGACCGCCATCGCACAAGCTTGGCGACAGCGGCGGCTGCATGCGTGGTGAGCGTCAACGCGCCAATCTGAGCCATATGGCCAACCTATCGCCCTTCGCGCGTGTCCAGTGCACAGATTGCCGATGCTCACGCGTGGCCCCAACGTCCCCGAAGCGCGCCACCGTGCCTGACGCCCGCAATGGGTCGGCACGCGCTGGACAGCTCGAGAGGCTCTCTGACGAGCGCCTTGCAACGTTGGCGGGAGATGGCGACGAGCGCGCGTTCGAGCTGCTCTACGAGCGCCATCACCGCCCCCTGCTCTCCTTCTGCCGCCACATGCTCGGCAACCAGGAGGAGGGCGAGGACGCTCTCCAGCAGACCTTCATGCGCGCCCTGCGCGCGCTGCGCGCCGGGCAGCGACCCGGCCACACGCGCGGCTGGCTCTACGCGATCGCGCGCAACTGCTGCCGCGACCTGCTCGTCGCGCGCCGCGACGCGCCGTCGGCCGAGCTCGACGAGCTGCCGTCCACCAGCGGCCTGGCCGACGCCGTCCAGGCGCGCACCGACCTGCGCGACATGCTCGCCGACGTGGCCCGGCTCCCCGACGAGCAGCGCGCCGCGCTCGTCCTGGCCGAGCTCGGCGACCTCTCGCAGGACCAGATCGGGGAGGTGCTGGGCGTGCGCCGCGAACGCGTGAAGTCGCTCGTCTACCAGGCCCGCCACACGCTGATCGCCGAGCGCGCCGCCCGCTCGGAATCGTGCGCCGACATCCGCGCCGAGCTGTCCGTGGCACACGGACCGCAGCTTCGCCGCGGGCGCCTGAAGCGCCACCTGCGCGTCTGCGACGGCTGCCGGGCGTTCCACCGCGAGGTGGGCACCCAGCACGCGGCCTTCGCGCTGCTGCTGCCGGTGGTCGCCGGCGAGGCGCTGCACGGGAAGGTGCTCGGCACCGCCCTGGCGGCGGCCAAGGGCGCCACCGCCGTCGGCGGCGCGGCCGCCGGAGCCTCCGCCCTGGCCTCGGCGGGAACCGGAGCGGGCGCCGGCGCCGGCCTCAGCGCCGCGGGCAGCGGCGTCACCGTGGCGGGCGTGGCCACCAAGGCCACGCTGGCCAAGCTGGGCGTCGTCGCCCTCGTGGCGGGAGCCGCGACGGGCGGGGTCGTGGCGGTCGACGACGGCGTCGGCACGCACGCCCGCGGTCGCCGCGGGTCGCGGCCGCGCAGGCCTCCGACCACGGCTCCTCGAGCGGCGCCACCCAGGTGAGGCCGACCGCCTACCGGCCGCCCCCCACCACCGCCGGCAGCGGCGTCGCCGCGCCGCAGACCGTGCGCAAGAAGCAGGTGCGCAAGGCCCACCGGCGCGCGTTCGCGCGCCACCGCCATCGCCTGCGCCACCGGCGACGGGCGCTGCGCCGGATCGAGCGCCGGCACGCGCGGCGCAAGCTCGAGCGCGCGGCAGCTGCCGACCACCACGCCGGCGCGCCGCCTCGAGCGGATCGAGCGCCACAAGGCGGCTCGGCAGCTGCGGCGCGCGAAGCGGCAGGCCCGCCGCGAGACCCAGGCGAACACCATCACGCCCGCGCCGGCCGCCACGGCGCCCAGCAAGCCGCGGCGTCGCCTGCACCGGCGCGCCGGCACGACCGCCTAATAGCGCCAACGCGCCAACTCTGCATGCGGCCAACCTCTCGCCGCCGGCTCCGGTCCTCCCTCTGACGCAACTCGACCCACGGAGGAGCACTCAATGCATCAGCCATTCATCCGCCGACTCGCCCTCAGCCTGGCCGCAGCGCTGGTCACGGCCGCGGCGACGGCGGGCATTTCCTTCGCCAACAACGGCTCGTCGCATCCGAACCGGCACGGCGCGACCGGGCCCACGGGGCCGGTCTCGTTCGTCGTCACCCGCGGCACCCCCGGCGACGACACGCTCACGGGCACGGCCGCCGACGACGTGATGTTCGGCCTGGGCGGCAACGACACGATCTCGAGCGGCGACGGCGCCAACGTGATCTTCGGCGGACCCGGTGACGACAACCTCACCGGCGGCACCGGCAACGACCGCATCCACGGCGGTCCCGGCGTCGACACGATCTCGGCCGGCGACGGCGACGACGTGATCTTCGCCCGCGACGGCAGCGCCGACAAGATCTCCTGCGGCGCCGGCGACGACACGGTCTACGCCGACCACAGGGACCAGGTCGATCCTGACTGCGAGCACGTCCTCGTGGCCGGGGCGCACCGCTTCGCCCGCAAGCACCATCGCGCGGTCAAGCGGCACAAGCGTCACCACCACCGCGTCGTGCGCCACGAGATCCGGCACGCCCTGCGCGGCTAGCCGAGAGGCTCGAACACGGCCCTGGGAGGGCGAAAGGGCCCCGCTGCGGCGGGGCCCTTTTTGTACTTCTCGGACGGCTCGACGGGGTTGTGCGGCGCCGGGCGGAGGGCTAGTATACAAGTATGCCTGGCCAGCTGATTTCGCTTGCCGAGCGGCGCAGTGGGGTACCTGCGCGTGCCCAGGTGTACGCGATCCTGCGCGACGCCATCATCCGGACGGAGCTCGCTCCGGGCCGTCGGCTGTCGGAGAACGAGCTCGCCACCTGGCTCGGCGTGAGCCGCACTCCCATCCGCGAGGCGCTCGTGCGACTGCGCGACGAGCGGCTCGTGTCGATCGTGCCGCAGCTCGGCACCTACGTCTCGCGCATCAGCCCCCAGGCGGTATCGGACGCCGGCTTCATCCGCGAGGCGCTCGAGTGCGCCGCCATACGCGAGGCCGCGCTGGCCGCCACCGAGGACGACATCGAGACCCTCGAGGTGAACATGCGCGGTCAGGAGCGCGCCGACGAGCGCGGCGACTTCGACGCCTTCTACGTGCTCGACGAGGAGTTCCACCGCGTGCTCTGCGACCTCAGCGGCCACGCCACCGTCTGGGCCGTGAGCCAGCGGGCCAAGGGCCACCTGAACCGCATCCGCCACCTCAGCCTGCCGATCCCGAGCTACCTCGGCGAGATGATCGACGAGCACCGCGCGGTGGTCGAGGCCGTGGCCGCCCACGATCCCGACGAGGCCGAGAAGCGCCTCCGCCATCACCTGCGCATGGTGCTGCGCGAGGTCCCCCAGCTGCGCGCCGAGCACCCCGACTACTTCGAGGAACCCTGATGGCGATCGCGCTGCCGTCCGCAAGCCGCATGACCGTCGAGCGCTACGGCCTCATGGCGCTGATCCGGGCGCTCGAGACCGAGGCCGAGCGCCAGTACAAGCTCGCTCGCATCGGCGGCTACTGCCACCTCTCCTCCGGACAGGAGGCGATCACGGTGGCGGCCTCCCAGGCGCTCGAGCACGACGACCTGCTGGTGACCGGCTACCGCTGCCACGGCTTCGCGCTGGCGCGCGGCGTGCCGCCCGAGGCCGTCATGGCCGAGCTCTTCGGACGCCGCTCCGGCTGCGCCCACGGCCGCGGCGGCTCGATGCACCTGCTGGACGCGGAGCGCGGCTTCTACGGCGGCTGGGGCATCGTCGCCGGCCAGCTCCCGATCGCGACCGGGCTGGCGCTCGGGCTCGTCCGCCAGGGCCGCCCGCAGGCCGTGCTCTGCGAGCTGGGCGACGGCGCGGTGAACATGGGCGCCTGGCACGAGGCGCTGAACCTCGCCGCCCTCTGGCAGCTCCCCGTGGTCTTCCTCGTGATCAACAACGAGTACGGCATGGGCACGAGCGTCGAGCGCGCCTCCGCCGAGCCCGAGCTGTGGCGCCGCGCCAGCGCGTTCCGCATGCACGGCGAGCGCGTGGACGGCAACGACCTGGACGCGAGCTCGGACGCCTGCGAGCGGCTGCTCGCGCGCGCCCGCGAGGAACGCCAGCCGGCGCTGCTCGAGGCCGTGACCTACCGCTACCGCGGCCACTCGGTGGCCGACGCCGGCACCGCCTACCGGACCAAGGACGAGGTGGCCGCGCATCAGGCCCACGACCCGATCCTGCGCACCCGCGCGCTGCTGATCGAGGCCGGCGTGGACGCCGCCGAGCTCGACGCGCTCGAGCGCGAGGCCGACGAGCGGGTGCACGCCGCGGTCGAGTTCGCGGAGGCCGATCCCGAGCCCGACGTATCCGAGCTCGCCGCGGGCATGTACGCGCCCGGCAGCCTCGAGCAGTTCGAGCGCATGCGGCCGGGCAGCCCGCTGGACGAGCTGGAGCTGGTATTCGACGGAGGCCTCGGCCGATGACCGCCACGGCCGAGCGCGTGAGCGTCGAGGTGATGACCTACCGCGAGGCGCTGCGGCTCGCCCTGCGGGAGGAGCTCGAGCGCGACCCGCGCGTCTTCGTGATGGGCGAGGAGGTCGGCGTCTTCGACGGCGCCTACAAGGTCACCGCCGGCTTGCTCGAGGAGTTCGGGCCCGACCGCGTGCGCGACACGCCCATCAGCGAGGAGGGCTTCGTCGGCGCGGGCGTCGGCGCCGCGATGCTCGGCGAGCGTCCGGTGGTCGAGATCATGACCCTGAACTTCCTGCTGGTCGCGATCGACCAGGTGGTGAACCACGCCGCCAAGATCGGGGCGATGTTCGGTGGGCAGGTTCGCTGCCCGCTGGTGATCCGCACCCCGAACGGCGCCGGCAACCAGCTCACCGCCCAGCACTCGCAGTCGTTCGACCAGTACTTCGCCCACGTGCCGGGTCTCAAGGTCGTGGCGCCCTCGAACGCCGCCGACGCGAAGGGCCTGCTGAAGGCCGCCATCCGCGACGACGACCCGGTGCTGTTCATCGAGAACCTGCGCGTGTACACGGACAAGGGCGCCGTGCCGCTCGACCCCGAGCACCTCGTGCCGATCGGGCTGGCCAACGTGGCCCGGCCGGGCAGCGCGCTGACGATCGTGGCCCACTCCTACGCGACCGTGCGCGCCCTGCACGTGGCCGAGAAGCTCGCCGCCGAGCGGGGCATCGACGTCGAGGTGGTGGACCTGCGCTCGCTGCGTCCCCTCGACGTCGAGACGGTGGCCCAGTCGGTGGCGAAGACCAACCTCGCGCTCTGCATCGAGGAGGGCTGGCCCACCTACGGCGTCAGCGCCGAGCTGGCCGCCCGCATCCAGCACGCCTGCTTCGACGATCTCGACGCTCCCGTCGAGCGGCTCGGGATGGCCGAGGTGCCCCTCCCCTACTCCAAGCCGCTCGAGACCGCCGCGCTCCCGAACGAGGACCGCATCGAGCGCGCGATCCTCGGCATGCTCGAGCTGGCCCCACGATGACCCAAGCTTGCGAGGCCGACCGCCTCGTTCACAACGTCGCCCGCAAGGGCGGCACCCCGCCGATCGACACGTCGCTCGCCCGGACTCTCTCCCCGGACGAGCGACATCTGACGATCGGCAGCCCGGCGCGAACCGCGGCAGCTGGACTCGCCGCGGGCGGCGAGGACGGGCCCTCTCCCTCCTCCCCGTTCGTCCTCGCCCTCGCGCCGGGCACCTTCTTCTCGCGCTCGACGCTGTAGTTTCGCCCTGCTGTGGCCCAGTTCACCTTCGGCTCGGAAACCACCAAGCGGCTCGAGGCCGCCTACCTGACGGCCGACGTGCTGCGCCGCAGGGCGCTCGTGCACGAGCTGCTGGCGGCCCAGCCCGGCGAGCGCGTGCTCGACGTGGGCTCGGGGCCCGGCTTCTTCGCCGCGGAGCTGCTCGAGCGCGTGGGGCCCGAAGGGTCGGTGGTGGGCGTGGACCAGAGCCCGGACATGCTCGCGGCGGCCCAGAAGCGCTGCGAGGCGTTCCCGAACGTCGACTTCCGTCAGGGCGACGCGCTCTCGCTGCCGGTGGAGGACGCCGACTTCGACGCGGCCCTGAGCGTCCAGGTGCTCGAGTACGTCGAGGACGCCACGGCCGCGCTGGCCGAGATTCGGCGCGCGCTGCGCCCCGGCGGGCGCGTGGTCATCTGGGACACCGACTGGGGCGCCGCCTCATGGCATTCCGACCGACCCCGAGCGGATGCGGCGCGTGCTGCGCGTGTGGGACGAGCACCTCACCCACCCGTCCCTGCCGCGCACGCTGGTGGCTCGCCTGCGGGCGGCCGGCTTCGAGGACGTGACCGCCGAGGGCCACTCGTTCACCACCACGGAGCTCGCGGAGGACTCCTTCATCGGGGCGATGTTCCCGATGATCACCCGCTTCGTGACCCGCGAGGGCGGCCTCGAGGACGGCGAGGCCGAGGCCTGGGCCGACGAGCAGCGGGAGCTCGCCGAGCGCGGCGAGTTCTTCGTCAGCGTCACGCAGTTCGGCTTCACCGGCCGTTCGTCGCTGAGCAGCGCCTTCACGGTTCGTTCGAGGTCGTCCGGCTCGCGGGTCAGCCAGCGGTGGGTCACCCGGATCGTGCGCTGCCTTGCAAGTTGCAGGGTGGCATCCCGGCGGCGGTCGTCCTCGAACGCGCGGCGCGTGCCGTGCGTCTCGTAGCCGTCCAGCTCGATCACCAGCCGCTTGTCCGGCCACGCCATGTCCACCTCGAAGCCCTCCACGAGGGTGTTCACGATCGGCCGCTCGGATGCCGCGGTCCTGACAGAACTGGAGGAAGTCGCTCTCCAGGTCGGAGCGGGAGCGCGGCTCGATGACTGCATCAGTGAGGATGTCGTGATTGGCTTTCGGCCCCGGCGGCCGGGGCTTCTCGCGAGCAGCTCCTCGAGCTCGGTCAGGTCGAACAGGCGGAGCCGATCCGCCTGCTCGATCGCCCGCGCCACGTGGTGGCGGGGAGCCACCTCGGCGAGGTCCAGCAGCGTGCGGGCGACGGTCGTCACCGGGATCCCGTCCTTGGTCGTGATGTCCCGCGGATCGAGGCCGCGCACGAGGTGCAGGTCGATCCCCGGTCGCCCGTGCCGGCTGCGCCCCGGAACCGTCACGTCGATCCGCTTGCGAGCCGTCGGCCGGATCCCCCACAGATCCGCAGCGCTGCGGTGGCTGACCACGGCGCCCGGCCCGCATGCCAACACGGCGGCCATCAGCCGCCCGGCGTTCCCCAGCACGCTGTGTGCCCACGGCGTAGACGCCGATGTGGATCGCGTGCAGGCGCCCGGACCTCAGCCAGTGCTCGATCGACCCGCGGCGCAGCCCAAGCGCGACCAGCTGCGGGTAGGAGACCACCCCGCCCTGCCGCGTCGCCAGCGCCGCTACGTCACGGTGCACCTGGTCGATCTTCCCCATGACTGTCATGGGGAAGATCGACCAGGTCCGCCATGGGGCCCACGTTCGCACCCTGGGTGTGAACGGTGGGGTCAGCTACGTAACGAGTCGCTAACGGCTCCCGGTGGATGAGACGGCCGGCTGGTCCGCCATCACCGCGTCGAACGCGGTCAGCACGCGCTCCGCGGTGGCGACCGTGGCGTTGTGGCCCATCAGGCCGATCCGCCAGATCGGCGGGGCGGTGGGGCCGAGCCCTCCGCCGATCTCGATGCCGTGGTCGACGAGCATCGCGGTCTGGACCGCCTTGGCGTCCACGCCCTCGGGCACGCGCGGCGCGGTGAGCGGCCCGAGCTGGTGCTCCGGCTCGGCGAGCAGCTCGAAGCCGCGCTCGATCAACCCGCTCTGGAGGGCGCGGCCCGCCTCGGTGTGACGCTGCCAGCGGGCCTCGAGGCCCTCGGCGGTCACCTGGCGGAGCGCCTCGTGCAGCGCGTAGATGTGGAGGATCGGCGCGGTGTGGTGGTAGACGGCCGGCCGCTCGACCCAGTAGCGCTCGAGCAGCGTCAGGTCGAACGCGAACGGCACGGGAGTCTCACGAGCCCGGACGCGTTCCATCGCGCGCTCCGAGACCGCCACCGGCGACATGCCGGGAGGCGCGCCGAGGCACTTCTGCGTGCAGGAGTAGGCGTAGTCGATTCCCCAGCCGTCGAAGTCGAGCTCGACCCCGCCGAGCGAGGTCACGCAGTCGGCGATCAGAAGCGTGTCGCGCCCGCGCATCGCCGCGCCCAGCTCGGAGAGCGGGTGCTCGACCCCCGTGGAGGTCTCGGCGTGCACCACGGCGAGCAGACGGGCGTCGGGGTGGCTGGTCGAGCGCTTCGACGAGCGCGTCGTTCGGCACGTGCTCGCCCCAGTCGGCCTCCACCTCGACCACGTTGGCGCCGCAGCGGCGCGCGATCTCGACGATGCGCCGGCCGAAGTAGCCGGACACGCCGACGATCGCCGTGTCGCCCGGCTCGAGCAGGCTCACCAGGCCGGTCTCCATGCCGGAGGTGCCGGTGGCCTGCAGCGGCAGCACGAGCCCGGCGGACGCGCGGTAGGTGGCGCGCAGCAGCGTGACCACCTGCTCGAGGATCGCGAGCAGGTCGGGATCCATGTGGCCGAGCAGCGGCTGCTGCATCGCCGCGAGCACCGCGGGGTCGGCGTTGCTCGGTCCCGGGCCGCACAGAAGGCGCTCGGGAGGGTGCAGCTCAGGGACGTCCGTGCCACTCATCTCCCGCACCCTAGAACACGAGCTGATCGGCCGGCGGTCCGGTGCGAGGGAGCGGGACTAGCCCGCCCCCTCCGGCGCCGGCCGCGGCGACGGCTCCACGCGCAGGAGGCGCGCGGCGGCCGGCGGCAGGATCCAGTTCCAGCGCCCGAACAGCGACACCGCCGCGGGCACGAACAGCGCCCGGATGATCGTCGCGTCGATGATGATCCCGGCCGCCAGCCCGGTGGCCAGGATCTTCACCGAGGTGTCGGGTCCCGAGCCGAGCGCGGCGAAGGCGAGGAACAGGATCAGCGCCGCGCTCGTGACCAGTCGTCCCGTCCGCCCGATGCCGCGCACCACCGCCACGTCGGTCTCTCCGGTGGCGTCGTATTCCTCGCGCATGCGCGTGAGGATGAACACCTCGTAGTCCATCGAGAGCCCGAACAGGAACGCGAACACGATCAGCGGGATCCACGAGTCGATCGCCCCGGTGGGGTCGATCCCCCAGATCGCCTGGGAGCCGTGGCCCTCCTGCCAGATCAGCGTCATCACGCCCCACGCGGCCCCGACGCTGATCACGTTCAGGATCACGGCCTTCAGCGGGAGCAGGAGCGAGCGGAAGGCGCGCGCCAGCAGGATGAACGTGAAGAACGCGATCAGCGCGATCATCAGCGGGAAGTTGCCGTAGACGGCCGAGATGAAGTCGTGGTTCGAGGCCGGCTGGCCGCCGACGCGCACGTCCGGTCCCTCGGTGTGTGCCGCGACCCGCACCTTGCCTACGAGGTCGCGCCCCTCCGGCGAGGAGCCGTCGGGGATCGGGAACCCCTCCACCAGCGACGTGCCGGCGGAGTGCCAGGACGCCAGCGCCGGGGCGACCGCGCCGTGGATGCCCTCCACCGAGCCCGACGGCCGCGGCGACCTTGTCCGGCGAGCTGTCGCGCACGAGCACCTCGTAGGGCAGCAGCGCCCCGGAGCCGATGCCCGACTTCTCCAGCGCCACGAGGCCGTCCTTGGCGTCGCCCTTCTTCGCGACGGTGTTCACGTCGGCGATGCCCGGGTGCAGGTTGGTGGCCGCCAGCACCAGCGCGCCGAGCACGACGAGCGAGACCGCCGCCGCGAGCCAGCGCCGGTGCACGATGCCCTGGGCCCAGCGGGTCCAGGCGCGCGAGGCCTTGTCGTCGGTGCGCCTGTGGGGCCAGTCGAGCTTCGCCCCCCACGAGTGCAGCACCACCGGCAGCAGGGTGAGCGCCACCAGCACGGAGACGATCGGGATCACCATGCCGCCGTAGCCCATGCTGCGCAGGAACGGCAGCGGCAGCACGATCAGGGCCAGCAGGCCGATGCCGACGGTCGTGCCGCTGAACACCACGGCGCGGCCGGCGGTGCCCATCGCGCGCACGATCGCCTCGTCGCCCTCGTGGCCGTGGGCGCGCTCCTCGCGCCAGCGGACCACGACGAGCAGCGAGTAGTCGATCGCCACGCCGAGTCCGATCAGCGCGATCAGGAACTGCACGATCGGCGAGATGCCGGTGATCGTGGTGAGCCCGTAGACCACCAGGAAGCTGGTCATGATCGCCGGCAGCGCCATCAGGAGCGGCACGAGCGCCAGGAACGAGGCGAACACGAACGCGAGCACGATCAGCGCGCCGAGGCCGCCGACCAGCGCCTCGAGCAGCACGCCGGGCCCGTTGCCACCGCCGCTCTGGGCGGTCAGCGCGTCGTAGCCGGTGAGGTGCACGGGCGCGCCCGCCACCGTGACGCCGTGGAGCGCCGCGCGCAGGTGCTTCTCCGCCTTCGCGTTGCCGCCGAAGGTCGCGTTGGGGTCCTCCGGCGGATAGGCGATCACGAACGCGGTGCGCCCGTCCGTGGACAGGAACGCCTTGCTGCCGGTCGACCCGTAGCCGGCCACGCGCGCTCCGGGCACCGCACGCTGGGTGCGCTCCTCGAGGCTGCGCAGGCTCTGGCGGACGGCGGGGTCGCTCGCGGTCTTCCCGGCGGGCAGCGTGACGACGGGCAGGAGCGGCGAGGTGTCGCCGCCCGTCTTGTTGTAGAGCTGGGAGATCTGGGCGTTGGTCACCCAGCCCTCGCGGCCCGGGACGGAGAACTTCTGGTTCATCGCCTTGGTGGCGTTGCCGACCGTGGCGATGCCGACGATCGTGAGCACGACCCAGATGGCGACGACGAGACGGCGGTGGCGGAGAATCCAGCGAGTCAGTTGTTCCATAAAAGGTTTGTATCAGAAAGAATTGGCAGGGCGTAGAATCAGTTGTTAAGAAATGCTTGAGTCGGATCGCCCGCCGGCGGCTCTGTCCGAGTACACCGGCTTTCTTGATGAACTGGGTCGCCAACCGGTCGCGGCAGTACTTCGCGCGCCGTCTCGAGGAGCAGCTCGGCCTCCACCCACGCGAGTTCGGCGTGCTGAACGTGCTGGAGCGCAACCCGGGGATCACGCAGCAGGCGATCGGCGAGCACTCGGGCGTCGACCCCAGCACGATGGTCGCGACGCTCGACGCGCTGGAGGCGCGCGGGCTCGCGGAGCGGCGGCCCCACCCCGGCGACCGCCGCAAGCGCTCCGTGCAGCTCACCCCTGAGGGTCGAGCGGGTGCTGCGCGAGGGTCGCAAGGTGGCCGCCGCCGTGGGCAAGGAGGTCTTCGGAACGCTGAGCGGCGAGGAGCGCGATCAGCTCAACGGCATCCTGCGCAAGCTGAGCGGCCTGGACGCGCCATGATGTCCGCATGCCGGACCTAGAGGAGAGCGGCCGGGCGCCGGCGCAGGCGCATCAGGCGGCGATGACGAGCGCAGCGGAGCCGCCCTTCATCGATGAGCTGGCGGAGGTCTGGGGCGAGCGCTGGGGGGCGGTGGACGAGGTCGGGCGGCTGCGACGGGTGCTGGTACGGCGCCCGGGCGACGAGCTGCTGGCGATCCGCGAGGACGCCTGGGACGAGCGCCTCGGCGCGCTGGTCGACCCCGACGGCTGCTGGTACTGGACCGACCGGCATGCACCCGACCTTCACAAGGTGCGCGAGCAGCACCAGGGCCTGATCGACGCGCTGCTCGCGGAGGACGTGGTGGTGGACGTGGCCGACTCGCTCGGCGGCGGCTTCGTGAAGGCGATCTACACGCGCGACCCCTCGATCACCGTGCCGGGCGGCGCGATCGTCGGGCGGATGGGCGTGCGCATGCGCCGCGGCGAGGAGCCGCACGCCACGCGCGCGCTGGCGGCGCTGGGGGTGCCGATCCTCGGCACGATCACCGGCACCGGCACGCTGGAGGGCGGCTCGTTCTGCAAGCTCCGCCCCGGGCTGGCGGCGCTCGGCACCTCGATCCGCGTGAACCAGGAGGCGGCGCGCCAGCTGCGCGTGCTGCTCGAGCTGATCGGCGTGGAGCTGATCGTGGTGCCGATCGCCGGCTACAGCATCCACATCGACCTGCACCTGGCGATGGTCGACGTGGACCGCGCGCTGGTGGACCCGAGCGGCCTCCCCTACGACTTCCTCGCGCAGCTCCGCGAGCTGGGGATCGAGACGATCGAGGCGGCGCCCGAGGAGGAGTGGGGACTCAACCTGCTCTGCCTCCGTCCCGGCCGCGTGCTGATGGCAGAGGGCAGCCCGCGCAGCGCGGACATCCTCTCGCGCGCGGGCGTGGAGGTGGTCACGGTCCCCTACGACGAGATCCAGAAGAACGGCGGCGGCGTGCACTGCTCGACGACCGAGCTCGTGAGGGACCCGGCGTGAGCCAGCTCCGCCGCGGCGGCGGTCCGGGGCGACCGCCTTTGGGCCGACCACATGGCGATGGCCGAGGTGGGCGCCACGCCCGCCGGCGGCTCGCGGCGCCTGGCGCTGACCGACGAGGACAAGGCCGGGCGTGAGCTGTTCGCCGGCTGGGCACGCGACGCGGGGCTCGAGCTGCGCGCCGATCGCAGCGGCAACGTCTTCGCCCGCCGCCCCGGCCGCGATCCGCAGGCCCCGGCGGTGATGGCCGGCAGCCACCTCGACACCCAGCCGGACGGCGGCCGCTTCGACGGCGTGTTCGGCGTGCTGGCCGCGCTGGAGGCGGTGCGGGCCCTGAACGACGCCGGCGTGGAGACCCAGGCGCCGATCGAGGTCGTGAACTGGACCAACGAGGAGGGCGGCCGCTTCCCCCGCTTCTGCACCGGCTCGGCCGTGTACAGCGGCGTGATGACGCTGGAGGAGGCCCGGGCGCTGCCCGCGTTCGACGGCCCGCTGTACGGCGACGAGCTGGACCGCCTGGGCCTGGCGGGCGACGAGGAGCCCGGCTCGGTGCCGGCCGCCGCCTACATCGAGCTGCACATCGAGCAGGGGCCGAAGCTCGAGCGCGCGGGCATCCCGCTCGGGCTGGTGCAGGGCATTCGCGGCATCAGGGGGCTGCCGATGGAGCTGATCGGGCACGAGGCGCACTCGGGCGGGCCGATGGAGGGCCGCCGCGACGCGCTGCGCGCCGCCGCCCACGTGGTGGAGGCGCTGGCCGCGCTGGCCGAAGCGGACGAGCGCGAGCCGAGCATCACCGTGGGCCGGCTGCAGGTCGAGCCCAACGCGCCCTCGGTGGTGCCCGGGCGGGTGACGCTCACCGCGGACGTGCGCGGCGGCGGCCTGGACGACCCGGCCGAGCTGGTGGAGCGCGTGCGCGCGGCCGCCGCGGAGGCCGGCAGTCGTGGCGTGGAGGTCCACGTGGGCGAGCCGTTCTTCGAGTACGGGCCCGTGCACTTCGACCAGGGCCTGCTGCAACTGCTGGGAGAGGCCGCCGAGCGCACCGGTCAGCCCACGATGCCGATGGTGAGCCCCGCCGGCCACGACGCCGGCTGGGTGGCGCGGCGCGTGCCCACGGCGATGCTGTTCGTGCCCTGCCGCGATGGCCTCAGCCACCATCCCGATGAGTGGGCCGGGCCAGAGCATCTCGAGCTGGCTACGCGGGTGCTTGCGGATACATCTGGAGTCGCTGGCGGGCTGAGGTCGCGGGTCGCAGGTGTCGACGTCGACTTCAGGCGCGAGGACGATGTCGTTCTCCACTGAGACCCAGTCGCCTTCGATGCCCTCGGGGCGCTCCGGGTCCGTCGGCGTCTCGCTTGACGAAGTCGCGCAGCAGTGACGGCTTGACCGCGAAGACGGCGTCCGAGTCGAGGTACTCGCTGGCCCTGTCGAAGATGTGGGTGGTCACCGTCCGGTAGCCGGGGGCGCGCACGATCATGTGGATGTGCGCGGGCCGCCAGGGGTGCCGCCCGCTGGCGCTGAGCATGTGGCCGACCGGCCCGTCGTGCGGAATCGGATACGGCACCGGCTGGACGGCGAGAAAGGCGTAGCTGCCGTCGTCGCGCGTGCGGAAGCGGCCGCGCAGGTGGTCCTCCGGCGCCTCGGGGCGCTGCACCGCGTAGAGCTGGTCGTCGCCGTTCTGCCACACGTCCAGCTCGGCGCCCGCGATCGGGGAGCCGTCGCTCGAGAGCACGCGCCCGTGCACCCAGGCCGGCGTGCCGGCGGGCTCGCCGATCATGCTCTCGCCGTACTCGCGCTCGGGCGCGCCGGGCACGTAGAAGGGGCCGAGCACGGTGGACTCCGTGGAGCCGCTGGGCAGCGGGTTGGCCAGGGCGTCGACGAGCATCGAGAGCCCGAGCGAGTCCGACCAGAGGATGAACTCCTGACGGCGCTCGTCGGTGATGTGCCCGGTGGCGGTGAGGATCCCGATCGCCGCGACCCACTCCTCCTGGGTCAGGCCCACCTCGGTGGCGAAGCCGTGCAGATGGCGGACGAGCGCCTGCATCAGCTCCTTGAGCCGGGCGTCGTCCGCGCCCTCGAAGCTCGCCACCGCGGCGGCGGTGATGTCCGCCGGCGTGGTCCTCTCCTCGCTCACGGCGCTCATTGTGACGCCTCTCAAGAAACCCACACGAAACCTTCACCGTGGTCTTAGACGGGGGCTGCAGAGTGAACCTGTGACCGCGACCGTCCGACGCCGTCGCCGGCGCGGCGGCAACTCCCGCGGCTGCTGGTGCTCGGCGCGGTCGCGGCCGCGGTCTCCGGCGGACTCGACGCCGCGCCCTCGAGCGCCGCCACGGCCAGCACGGTCAGCTCGAACTGGGCCGGCTACGTCGCGTCCGGCTCGAAGACGGACGTTCCGGCGCGTGTCCGCGAGCTGGGCTGTGCCCGCCGCCACCTGCAGCGGAGAGCCGACCTACTCCGCCGTCTGGGTGGGTCTCGGGGGCTTCCGCGCGAGCTCGCAGGGACTTGAGCAGACCGGCGTGGACATCGACTGCACGAGGTCGGGCCGCGCGGTCTACACGGCCTGGTACGAGCTGCTCCCGGCCGGGGCGGTGACGATCCGGATGCCGATCCACGCGGGCGACCGGATGCAGGCGTCGGTGTCGGTCGCGGGCCAGCAGGTGCGCCTGAGCGTGCGGGACCTCACCAGCGGCCGCTCCTTCGCCCGCACGCTGCACATGTCGCACCCCGACGTGTCCTCGGCGGACTGGATCGTGGAGGCCCCGGCCTCGTGCATCACCAGCACCCGCTGTCGCACGCTGCGGCTGAGCGACTTCGGCACAGGTCGGCTTCGCCCGCGCGTCCGCCACGGACGGCGAACGGCCGCAGTCGGCGGGATCGCGAGCTCCGCCTGGTCCACCACGAAGGTCACGCTCGGCCAGAGCACGGAGAACGCCCGCTTCCCGGGCGCGTCCGGGGCCGGGGCGGGCGCCACGCCGTCGGCGCTCCTCATCGCGCGGCGCGTCCTTCTCGGTCAGCTACGTGGCGCAGCCGGTCACGCAGGGCGGCGGACCGCCCGCCACCTTCCCGGGAGGCGATGCAAACATGTCTGCGATGACCGCTTTTCCCGAATCCCACAGCGATCTGCTCGACGCCGAGGTCGCGTCGCTTGCAACCATCGACGGCAAGGGCTACCCCCAGGTCACCGAGATCTGGTTCCTCCACGACGACGGCGAGCTGAAGATCTCGCTCAACGACTCGCGGCTGAAGACCCGCCACCTGAAGGCGCGGCCGCAATGCAGCCTGTTCCTGCTCGACCTCGAGAACCCGTACCGCTACATGGAGGTACGCGGGAACGCCCGCATCGAGCCCGACGACGACTACGCCTTCGCCCGCAAGGTCGGGGCCAAGTACGGCGGCGCCGATCTCAGCGAGCACGATGGGCCGGGCGAGCGGCGCGTGGTGGTCACCATCGAGCCGGTGAACATCTTTCCGGTCAACATGCGCGGATAGCTTTCGAGACACAGCGGTCGCCGTGTCATAATCACGCGCTCTGCCCCGAGGAGGTCTGATGCGAACTCGCGCCGTTCTCGTCCTCGCCCTTGCCGTGGCCGCCGCGCTCTGGGCCGCCTCGTCGGCCAGCGCCGACTCGATCTTCAGCGTGCCCGGCTACCACGCGCCCGGCACGCCGGTGAAGTACGACAAGGTGATGGTGCGCCGCTACGGGTCACCGAGCGCGAAGAACGTGCTCGTGCTCGTGCCCGGCACCTTCGCCGGCGCGTCCGACTTCGGGATCGTCGGCCCGTATCTCGCGAAGCACGTGCCCAGCCTCCAGGTGTGGGCCGAGGACCGCCGCGAGGGCGCGCTCGAGGACGACTCGATGCTCATCAAGGGCCTGAACGGCCAGGCCACGGTTCAGCAGGTGTTCGACTTCTACACGGGCTGGCTCGCCGACAAGTCGATCACGCCGCACTACCAGCCCCTCAATCCCGCCAACTTTGCCTTCGTGAAGCAGTGGGGGCTGAAGGTGGCGATGGAGGACCTGCACCGGGTGATCCTCAAGGCGCGCGCCGGCGGCAAGCGCAAGGTGATCCTCGGCGGCCACTCGCTGGGCGGCGGCGAGGCCGCCACCTACCCGGCCTGGGACTTCAAGGGCCACGGCGGCTACGAGGACCTGGCCGGCATCGTCGGGATCGACGGCGGCGCGATCAACGGCAACCTGGGCGGGCCCAACTCGATCAACACGGTGGCCGACGCCAAGAAGGCGCTCGCGAACATCAACACCAAGGGCCCGTTCTCCGACCTGCTGGGCTTCGGCCTGCCGTGGATCACCGGCCCGCTGACCGAGGTGGGAGCGCTCACCGTGCTCAAGGAGCCGCATGCGCCCTCGATCGCGGGCACCTTCCCGCTGCTGCCGCCGTCGTTGAAGCCGTCGGTGCCCGCCACGAACGCGGGGCAGCTCGGCTTCGCGTTCGACCAGGCCACCTCGCCCGCCGCGCTGTCCCTTATCCACATCCACTCCGGCCACCTGAGCAGCTCCAACCCGGCCGACTGGGTCGACGACGGCCCGACGCCGCTCGAGAACCTCGTGAAGGCGGCGTCGATCGAGCCGCTCGGGTTCGTGGACTGGTACTTCCCCGCTCGCCTGAGCGTGGACGCGAATGCCGGCCGCAGGCTCAAGCAGACCGCGGTGACGAAGTACCTCGGCCTCGATCTCGGGCACCTGAAGCAGGTGGACGTGCCCTACTACGTGATCCAGACCTCGCTCGGCGGCGCCGGCAACGCGCTCGCGAACGGCGCGAAGTTCTACAAGCGCGAATCGCGCATCCCGAGCATCAAGGTCGTGGACACGAGCAAGATCTACAGCCACCTGGACCCGCTGCTGGCCACGCCGTCGAAGAACCGCTTCCTGCAGACCGTCGTGCCGTGGCTGAAGCGCGTCACCGGCTGAGCACCGTGTGATACAAGACACCGGCTTGGCGGTGTAACTAAATCCTCTTTGCAGGGAGGGGACGGGATGGCAGAGGCGGGGGCGCCGCGCGTGGTCGCGGCCGCGTTGCTGGCTTGGTGACGCTGGCGATTGTCGGGGTGGCGAGCGCGCGGGCGTTCGATCCGGTGGTGGAGGCGAAGAACTTCTCGAAGATCGAGGAGCGCCAGACGATCTACGACACGCCCCAGTACCAGCTCGAGCTGCGCACGATCAGCGACGCAGAACGGGCTGGCCGCGCTCGCCGCGCAGGCCGCCGACCCCGAGCGCGAGTTCGAGTCCGACCTCTGCTGGAACGGCGAACGACGGCTGCGCCGGCGACGTGCGCCTCTACGACTGGGAGTCGAACGGCTACGGGATCGTGAAGCCCGTGCTGTTCACCGCGCGCAACGGCGCGACGCTGTCGGGCCACGTGTGGGCCACCAAGGCGGGGCCGAAGCACCGGCCCGGCATCGTGATCACCAACGGCTCCGTGCAGGCCGACGAGCAGCTCTACTGGTACGCGGCCCAGACGCTGGCCAAGGCCGGCTACGTGGTGCTCACCTGGGACCCGCAGGGCCAGGGCCAGTCGGACACCTTCGGCGAGTCGCCCGACCAGAGCGAGGGCTTCCCGTCGCAGACCGACGGCCGCCCGTTCTTCGACGGCACCGAGGACGCGCTGAACTTCTTCTTCTCCACCCCCGCGCACCCGTACGAGCCGGTGGCGAGCTGCTCCAGCGGCACGAGCCACGCGCCCAAGCAGGACCGGCGCGTGAAGGCGGGCCTCGACACGGGCTACAACCCCTACTGGCAGCTGCTCGACCCGTCGCGCGTGGGCGTCGCCGGCCACTCCTACGGCGCCGCCGGCGTCTCGTACATCGGGCAGCAGGATCCGCGCGTGAAGGCGATCGTGGCGTGGGACAACCTGGGCAAGCCGTCCTCGGGCACCAACGACGGCAGCTTCCCGCCGGGCGAGGCCGGCTGCCCGGCGAACCCGGCCGCCCGGGCGCCGGCGAAGATCACGAAGCCGGCGCTCGGCATGTCGGCCGACTACTTCCTGCCGCCCACCCCGAACACCTCCCAGCCCGATCCGGGCGCCAAGTCCACCGAGTCGCTCGAGTACACGAAGGCGGGCGTGGACACCGGCGAGATCATCATCCGCGGCGGCTCGCACCTCGACTTCTCGTTCATCCCGAACGCGGCGTTCGGGGCCTCGCTGCGCGGCGCCGACGAGATCGCCTGGTACACCACCGCCTGGTTCGACAAGTACGTGAAGGGCGACCCGAGCGCCGACCGGCGCCTGCTCACGAACCGCTGGCGCCACGACGGGGCCGAGGCCGCGATCGACCCGGACCACGACGGCAACATGTTCTCCTTCTACTACCCGTCGCGGCTCGACATCGGGCTTCGCGAGCGGCGGGCGCTTCGACTGCGAGGACATGCGCGCCGGCTGCGCGGGGCTGAGCGACAACGACGGCTACAGGGGCGACTACTCCTACCTGGCGATCGACCGCTCGCCGGACTGATCAGCGGCGCGGCCTAGCGGCGCTCACGCCGAGCAGGGCGGCCTCGACCTCGCGCAGGCGCTCCACGTCGCCGCGCATGCCGGCCACGGCGTCGTTGAATAGGAAGGCCTCGGCCAGCTTCACGATCGCGTAGGCCAGGGTGGCGGGCTCGACCGGCGGCTCGTAGCGCCCGGCGGCGATCTCGTCCTCGATCGTCTCGGTGATCACGGCCACGATCCGCGTCTGCACGATCCCCGCGCCGTTGGTGATGATCCGCAGGGCGGCCTCGCGCTCGGTCTCCACGAAGCGGCGCAGGGCGGGCGCGCCGGCCAGGCTGCGGTTGAAGCGGTCGAACGTGTCGAGCAGCGCGGTGCCGCCCCTCCCCCGCGCCTTCGCTCGGGCATCGTCGAGCAGCGGCTCCGCCGTGCGCACGAGCACCTCGCCGATCAGCTCCTCGCGCGAGCCGAACCAGCGGTAGATCGTGGCCCTGCCCAGGCCGAGCTCCGCCGCGATCGCCTGCACGTCGATGCGCTGTGCCGCGCAGGTACTGGTCCGTGGCGGCGGCCAGCACCTCATCGCGGGTGGCCGCGGCGGGGCGCCCGCGCTGGCGCGTGGTCTGCTGGTCGCTCACGGGCTGATTGTGACGGTCACGGACCGGCCCAGAGCGTCAGCGTGGCGACCACCAGGGCGCACGCGGCGAGCGGCGCGAGCCGGCGCACCCGCAGCGCTGGAGCGTCCGCGCCGGCCAGGTCGGCACGCGATCAGCGTGGCCACCGAGCCGTGCGGCGTGGCCAGCGAGCCGATCGCGAGCCCGATCGTGGCCGCGTAGCCCGACGGCCCGGCGAGCAGCGCCGCCGCCGACACGCTCACCGGCAGGTTGTTGGCGATCGCCGCGGCCGCCCCCACGGCGGCCGCCACGAGGATCAGGGACACGAGCCGTTGCGGCGAGCCCGCCACGACGTGGAGCCCGAGCGGCTCGAGCACGATCAGCAGGCAGGCGACCTGGGTGGCGATCCGACACGGCAGCACCGGCCGCGGTCGCTCGCGTGCGGTCAGCAGCGCCGCCACCACCGCCAGCGTGAACGGCCACCACGGCGCCAGCCCGGCCAGCGGCGCCGCCCACGCGCAGGAGGCGGCGAGCGCGAGCGCGACGGCCGCGTGTCGCTCGGCGGCGGACAGCGGCGCGCGCGAGTTGTTCGGGCGCTCGTAGCGGGCACCCGCGAGCGCACGCCGTTCGCCGAAGGCCACCACTCCCGCGCACAGCCCCGCCGCCAGCACCCCCGGCAGCAGCATGTGGGCGACGAAGGCCTGCGGCGAGAGCCCGAGGCGGCCGATCAGCACCAGGTTCGTGGGGTTGCCCTGCGGGACCGCGATCGAGGCCGCGTTCGCCACCACCACCACGCCGAGGAAGAGCGGCGCGAAGGGGACCGCGTAGCGGCGCCCGAGCACCAGCAGCAGCGGCACCATCAGCACCACGGCGCCGTCGAGCGACACGATCGCGGTGAGCACTGCACAGAGCACGCAGACGGCCGCGTAGAGCAGCGGCGTGCTCCCCCGGGCCGCCGCCGCCAGAACGTGCGCGGCACGTGCCGCCAGCCCGGAACGCTCCACCAGGGCGGCCAGCGTCAGGGCCGCGCAGAGGAACGCGAGCAACGGCGCCACGAGCGTCAGCGCCGGCCCGACCGGTGCTCCCAGTGCGGCGTCGGTCGCGGCCGCTCCCCCGGCCGCCGCCGCCCAAGACGCGCTGCGCGGCCGCAGCGCCAGCGCGGCGACCGCGATTGCTGCCAGAATTGCCTGAATCGTAAGCATGCTTATCCGTTAAGCTTACTTATCTATTGCCCCCTCACCGCAGGGAACAAACTCGAGCCGCAGAGGCGCTGGTGGCGGTCGCCCCGCTGGTCAGCCGCTGGATCGAGCGCCTGCTCTCGCGCCACGACCCGGCGCTCACCGTCGCGCAGTACCTCGCCCTGCGGGCGATCGCCGCGGGCGACCTCACCGGCGCGGAGCTCGCCCGCCGCACGGGCGTCACCGGCCCGGCGGTGTCTCAGCTTCTGACCGGCCTCGCCGAGGCTGGCCTGATCGAGCGAACGCCCGCGGCGGGCGACAGGCGCCGCCAGGCGCTGTCGCTCTCAGCCGCCGGGAAGCAGGCCTTCCGCTCGGCCGATGCGCTGCTCGGCCGCGAGCTCAGCGGCCTGTTGGCCGACGTGCCCCGGCCCGAGGCGGACGCCCTCGCACGTCTGCTCCCTCACATCGAGGCCGCGCTGGCGGGCACGCCCCCGCCGCGGCGCCCGGCGCCACCGCCGCCGCCTCGGCCTCAGCCCGGTCGGTCGCCCCGCACGAGCTGATAGGCCAGCGCGCCGAGCAGCGCGCCGCTCACGGGCCCGGCGAGGTAGACCCAGAAGTCCGTCCAGGTCCCCGAGACCAGCGCCGGCCCGAACGAGCGGGCCGGGTTCATCGACGCACCGGTCACGGGCCCGCCGAACAGCGCGTCGAGCCCCACCGTGCCCCCGATCGCTATCGCCGCCGCGGCCCCGACCGCGCGGGTGTCGGTGGCCACCGCCACGATCACGAACATCAGGAACGCGGTGAGCACCAGCTCGTAGACGAAGGCACTGCCGGCCGCCACAGTGGGCACCGTGGCGCCCAGGTGCGCCGGCTTGGTGGTCCAGACGGAGAACAGGAGCAGCGCGCCGCCGGTCGCCCCGGCAAGCTGGGCCGACACGTAGGCCAGCGCGTCGCTGCGCGGGAAGTGCCGCGTGGCCGTGAAGGCGATCGTCACCGCCGGGTTGATGTGCGCGCCGGACAGATGGCCGGTGGCGTAGACCATCGCCATGATGATCAGCCCGAACACCAGGCTCACGCCGACCGAGCCGAGCGTCCCGCCGTAGCTCTGGTTGGCCACGATCGCGCCGCAGCCCGGGGGGGGGGCGGGGCGTGCGGGGCGAGAGGGGGGGGGAGGGGCGCTGGCCGGCGTGTGTGGGGGGGTCGGGGGTTGCGGTGGGGGGGGGGGCGCGTGGGGGGGGGGGGGCGCGTGGGGCGCGGTGTGCCCGCGTGTGAGGGGAGCGGGGGGGGGGGGGGGGTCGTCGTTGGGGGGTTGCCGGGGAGCCGTAGTTGAGAGGGGGACACCGCGAAGTCGTGTACCGACGGCTTGGGGGGGTGACCGAAGAGAGGACGTCGTCGTTCGGCGGCGCAGCTGCTGTGGAGGGAGGGGGGCTTGTCCTGAGGAGGTATGTGATCTTGCGCGGGGAGTGGTGGAGGAGATGCATTGCTTGGTGGGTGGGAGGGGAGGGGGGGGGGAGCGCGGGGAAGGAGTTTGGGGGGGTGGGGGGTGGGGAGGGGGGTCTGGGGGGGCCTGAGCGCGGGGTGGGGGGGGGTGGTGGGGAAGCGGGGTTGTGAGCGGGGGGGGGGGGGTGGTTGGTGCCCTGTTGGGGGTGGCGGCGCCGGGGAGAGCGTGGAGAGCTTGTGGGAAGGGTGGTGCCCACCAGGGCGCCGCCGATGGATCCGCTTGATCCGAGCCCGTTGAGCGGGGGGGGTGCGCCTTGAGGGCGGGGGGGTGGGGGGGGAGGGCCGGGGGGGGCCGTGTCGGGGCGGGCATGGTATGAATGGAATCGGTCATTAATGGATATAGTTTACCGTGGGGTGGTCCCAAGAGAAGCGGGGGCGGAGAGCCTGCTGGAGCCGGTTGTGTACCCGACGTGGAGCGCGAGCAGGCCGCGCGCATGGCCGAGGTGGCCAAGGCGCTCGGCGATCCGATCCGCCTTCAGCTCGTGGACGTCCTGCGAAAGCACGCGGGCAAGGTGTGCGTCTGCGAGCTGGTGCCGCTGTTCGAGATCTCACAGCCGACCCTCGCCACCATCTGAAGAAGCTGCGCGATGCCGGCATCGTCGATTCCGAGCGGCGCGGCCTCTGGGCCTACTACTACGTGATCCCCGACGCCCTGGAGGAGTTGTCCGCATGGCTGACCTGACCGATATCCGCGAAGCGGTTCGCGAGCGCTACGCCGCCGCGGCCACGAGCGCAGCAGGCTGCTGCAGCCCCGCCGACCGCGAGGGCGTGTTCGGCTCGGCGCTCTACGACGAGGCCACCAGCGAGCAGGTTCCCGACGCCGCTGTGAGCGCCTCGCTCGGTTGCGGGGTGCCGACCGCGGTGGCCGATCTCAGCGAGGGCGAGACCGTGCTCGACCTCGGCTCCGGCGCCGGCGCGGCGCGCGGCTGGCCGCCTAGCCCTTCCCGACCAGCAGCCGGCCCTCGCTCGTCGCCCTGATCGCGCGCTTGCCGAAGTCCTGGCGCGACACCGAGCGCATGATCTTCAGGCTCCGATGGGCCGGATCGGGCACCGGCACGCCGGGCCCGTCCAGGTGCACCGAGGTCCACTGGCCGGCGAGGAGCCGCCCCTTCTCGTCGATCGTCAGCGACAGGATCGCGCTGTCGCCCAGCACGCCGTTCAGCCCGAGCGTGTGCGAGGCCGCGAAGTTGCCCAGCGAGTACGCGATCAGCCCGCGGCGGTAGCGCTCGATCCCGCGCACCACGTGCGGGCCCGAGCCCAGCACGAGCGACGCGCCCGCGTCGACCGCCGCGTGGGCGAAGGCGCGGGTGTTGCCGCGGTTCTCGCCGAACGCCACCTCGTCGCCGAACGGCGTGTGGGTCTGGTCGGCGCCCTCGGCGCCCGGCGTGCATCAGCACCACCACCACGTCGGCGTGCTGTCCCGCGCGGGCGACGAGCCCCGCGCGGCGGGGATGTTCGTGAGGTTCGCGGCCCAGCCGTACGGCGCGAAGCCGACGAATGCCACACGGATCCCGTTGCGACGCATCACCGTGATCTGCCCGGGCTGCCCGGTGTGGGCGATGCCCGCGCGATCGAGCGCGGCGAGCGTCTGCGACTGGCCCACGGCCCCGTAGTCGAAGGCGTGGTTGTTGGCCACGTTCATCAGGTCGAAGCCGGCGCGCCCGAACACGCGCGCGTAGCTCGGCGGGCGCCTGGAACGAGAAGCAGTTCGCGTCGCCCGGCCCGCACTTGCGCGTGCCGCGGCTGCCGAGCGTGCCCTCGAGGTTGCCCACCGTCAGATCGGCCTGCAGATCCGCCCCCACCTTCGCGAACAGCGAGCGGCCGCCGTCGGCCGGCAGCCCGTCGCTCGCCGACAGCGCCATGTCCCCCACCCACGTGAGCTCGAGCTGCGGCGGCGGGGCGGTCGGCGGCTCGGCCGGCCGCGACCGGCAGCAGCGCCAGGCGCGGCGGCGAGGGTCAGGACCCTCAGGGCGCGGCGCTGATGCTTGCTCCCCATCGCGGAGATCTAGCCGAGCATCTTCAGCGACACGTCCCAGAGCCGCTCGGCGTTGCCGGGATCGAGCGCGTAGGGCGCCACGCCCGTTCGGCCGGCGCGCCTGGAGCACGACCTCGCGCCTCGTTGCAGTCCTCGAAGTAGCGGCCGCCGATGCCCTCGAGCAGCGCCGAGGTGGCGACCAGGACGCTCGTCGCGGCGCCCTGCTCGATGCGTCTTGAACCTGTCGCTCCCGACGGCTGCGCAGCTCCTCGAGCCGGGGTCCATGTGGCGCGAGCAGGTTGGTGTCGGCGATCGCGCCGGGGTGACCGCGTTGGCGGTGATCCCGTCGCCGCGCCCAGCGCGCGCGTCGCCCCGACCGCGAACAGCACGTTGGCGGTCTTCGACTGCCCGTACGCGAGCCAGGGGTCGTACGGGCGGAACGCGAAGTTGAGGTCGTCGAAGACGACCGGCGAGCGCAGGTGCCCGCGCGAGCTGAGCGAGACGATCCGCGCCGCACCGGCGCTCGCCAGCGCGTCGTGGAGACCCAGGGCGAGCGCGAATGCCCGAGGTGGTTGGTGGCGAACTGCAGTTCCCAGCCCTCCGCGGTGCAGCTCCAGCTCGGGCAGCGCCATGACGCCCGCGTTGTTGACGAGGATGTGGAGCGGCCCGTCCCAGCCGCGACGAACGCGGCGATCGAGTCGCGGTCGGCCAGCTCCAGCCGGCCGACGTGCACGCGCTCGTTGCCGGTCGTGGCCGTGATGTCCGCGGCGGTCCGCTCGCCCGCGTCCATGTCGCGCACGGCCAGCGTGACCTCGGCGCCGGCGCCCGCCAGCGCGCGCGCGGTCTCGACGCCGATCCCGGAGCCGCCCGGTGACGATCGCCCGCTTGCCGCTCAGGTCGACGCCCTCGACGACCTCCGCGGCGGTGGAGTCCCAGCCGAACGGTGTCGTGATCCGTGCCATCGGCGTCAGGCCAGAGCCCGCTCTATCTCGGCCGCCTGAGCCAGCACCGAGCCGTTCGACGTGCCCATCACCTGCAGCCCCACCGGCACGCCGGGAGCGACGGGCAGCGAGAGCGCGGGTGTGCCGATGTAGTTCGCCAGCCGGGTGTTCGCGATCATCCTCGGCGCGAGCGTCGGGTCGGCAGCGGCGTCGGCCACGGTGGGCGGCAGGGTCGGCGCCGTGGGCCCACCAACAGGTCCACCTCGTCGAGCAGCTCGCGCACGCGGCGAAGGTGCTTGTCGCGCTCGTCGAGCGCAAGCTGTACTCGGCCTCGGGTATCGCCGCGCCCTTCTCCAGCCGGTCGCGCACGTCCGCTCCCAGGTGGCTGGCCCAGCGGTCGCGGCTCCAGGCGTAGGTCATGGCGGCCTCGCGGAAGAGGACGACGGTGGTGAAGTCGAAGACCTGGCTCACGTCCGCGAGCTCGATGTCCTTGAAGCGGTAGCCGCTCGCTTCGAGCGAGCGCAGAGCCTGCTCCAGCGCGACGCCGACCTCCGGGTCGGCGTCCTCGACCTGCCGGCGTATCAGCCCCAGCGTGCGTCCGCCGCCGTTCGCCGCGTCCGGAGCGGCCAGCACCGCGTGCGCACGGGCCACGTCGTCCACGTTGCCGGCGAGCAGGCCGACGTGGTCCATCGACGGCGCGAGCGGCAGCAGGCCCTCCACCGAGTAGGTGCCGTAGGCGGGCTTGAAGCCGACGACCGCGCAGAGGGCCGCCGGAACCCGGGTCGACCCTCCGGTGTCGGTGCCCAGCGTGAGCCGCGCCGAACCGTCGGCCACCGCGACCCCCGAGCCCGAGCTCGATCCGCCCGGGATGTGGCCCGGCAGGCGCGGGTTGTCGGGGGTGCCGAGCGCGTTGATGCCGGTCGCCCCGAACGCGAGCTCATGGAGCGCCACGCTCCCGAGCACCAGCGCGCCCGCGCTCCGCAGCGCCGCCACCACGGCGGCGTCCTCGGCCTCGGGCTCGGCGTCCTCGAGCAGCCTGGAGCCGCCCCGATCGGGAGCCCCGCCACCGCGAAGAGATCCTTCACGCCCAGCGTCCAGCCGGCGAGCGGCGCCTCGGGGTCGACCTCGCCGGCCGCGCGGCGCGCCTCCTCCGCCAGCACGTTGACCCACGCCCCGCCCTCCGTCGCGGGCCGGGCGAGCGCGAGGGCCTCTTCAACCGTATGCTCCGCATCGAGGCGCACGATCGGCCAGCGTACAGGCGACTGCCGCCCAGCATCGGAAACACGGCCAAGGACGGTTCGAAGACATGCTCGCCGCGCGCAGTGATCCCGCTTTCGATTCGCTCGACTGGCAGCGGGCGATCGCCGGCGCGATCGCCGACGCGCGGGTCGACACCGTCGTCTACATCCCGGACGCCCGCCTGCGCGGCATCGTCTCCGCGCTCGACGGCCCGGCCACCCGGATCCTCACCCGCGAGGAGGAGTGCATCGCCTACGCCAGCGGGCAACTCGCGGTGGGACGCCGCGCCGCGTGCTGATGCAGTGCTCGGGTCTCGGCAACGCGCTCAACGCGCTCGGCTCGCTCTCGATCCCGTACGAGCTGATGCCGCCGCTGGTGCTCTCGATGCGCGGGACGCTCGGAGAGGGCAACCCCGCCGCAGGTGCCGATGGGGCGCGCCACTCCGCCGATGCTCGAGGCGCTGGGGATCCAGGTCTTCCAGCTCGACGATCCCGGCGCGGCCGCCGCGACGATGGCCGGCGCTCTCGAGCTCGGCTTCAGGACCCGCACGGGAGCCGCCGTGCTGCTCGGCCGCTCTCTGGGAGGTGGACGTGAACGCGACTGAGGCAGTTGCCGCCGCCCTCGAGGCGGCCCCGGACGCGCTGGGGTGGCATCGCTGGGCACCGCCGTCCTCGGCGGTCCGCTCCGCCAGCGACGACGGGCCGCACTTCTACATGGGCGGCGCCATGGGCTGCGGCCTCGGGATCGCGCTCGGCATCGCGGACGGGGCGCCGGATCGCACGTGCTCGCCGTGATCGGCGACGGCGACCTGATCATGGGCGCGAGCTCTCTGTTCTCCCTGAGCGGGCTGCGGCCGGCAAACCTGCTCGTGCTGGTGCTCGACGACGGGCTCTACACGATCACGGGCGGGCAGTCCGTGGTTGCCCCGATGCTTTGGCTCCGGTGGCGGCGGCCCTGCCCGGCGTGGACGTGGCGGTCGCTGCCAGCCCCGCCGACTGACCTCGGCTCTGAGTGCGTCCGCGCGACCGGGCGTGGTGCTCGCCGCGATCGACGATCCCGAGTGGCCGGGCCCGAGCCCGTTCGTGAAGCCGCACGAGGTGCTGCGGCGTTCGCGCTGGCGGTGGAGGGCCGGGCGGACTGACGCTCTACACGACCGCAGAGGCCGCAGCCGCCCCCGCCGCCGCCTCGAGCTCGCCCTCGGCGTCGCCCACTGAGCGCCGCCGGCGAATGAGGATCACGGCGACGGCTCCGACGACGAGGTAGGCGGCGAGGACCAGCAGCGACTTCGTGATCCCGTTGCCGTCGAAGTAGATCGTGTTGCGCACCGCGGTCGTGCCGGCGCCGGCCGGCAGATAGGGGCCGAAGGTCCGCCAGAAGCCCGGCAGATACGCCGACGGCACCGTGCCGCCCGAGGCCGGGGCGCCGAAGATCACGAAGAGGACGACCACGACCAGCGTGCCCGCCGCTCCGAGCACCGTCTGCAGCGCGGACGTCGCGAATGCCACGGCCATCATCACGAGGGTGAAGAGCCCCCACAGCACGAAGAACTTCGAGGTCGGAATGGCGCCGATCAGCGGCCCGGCGAACGTGTCCGTGAGGAGCGCCCCAAAGACCGCGACGATGGCCAGCGCCGCGAGGCGCCCGTGCCGCGTCGCCGACCCGCCGAACGTCATCGCGATGGTCGACGAGAGGTAACCGCCGACCACGAGGGCCATGACCACGAGGAACGAGACGGTCCCGCCGGCGTCACCTCGCGGTAGCGCGTGAACCTGAACGACCTCGACCTTCTGGCCGAGCGCGGCCCCCGCCGCCGGCGAACGCGGTGCTGAGGCCGAGGCGCCGGCCGGGCTCGCGGCGGGAGCCACGATCAGCCTCGTTCCAGCCGGGCTCGCGACGAAAGCCGCGTCGACCTTCCGCTGATCGATCGCCCTCCGCGCGGCCGCCTCGTTCGGGTACCGCGTCACCTTCAGGGAGAACTGCTTGGAGATCGCAGTCGGCAGCGGGGACGCGCCGACGACCCCGAGGGCGACGTTGTGGGGCCTCGGATCGTGAAGGGCGCCGACGTAGGAGAGGACGAACGCCGCCTGGACGAGCAGCACGACGGTGAGCCCCAATCCAGCAGCGGGACCCTCTTCAGGCGCGGCTGCCCAGCTGCCTCCGATGCGCTTTCGTTCGTCGTGATGCGGCGAACGTAGAAGCGACGACCAGGATCGGCGTCGTCCAGACAGGGTGATGTTTGCCGACGTCAAACCGGTGTTCGCTCGATCCAGAACGCGCCCGGGGCAACGCGAGGCCCGAACGAGGGGATCGAACGGCGAAGCCGGTCACCATCCGCGCGCGCGAGAGCATGCGCGCCGAGAACCACACGGAACTGGCGATTGAAGATGAGGAACGCCTGCAGCAGGTACTGCTCGGCCCAGAGCCGATGCTCATCCACGATCCATGCCTTCGGGTACTCCCACGGCAAGAAGATGTCGTGGAAATGGACGAACACACCCTCCGCCACGTTTGGGAGCAACTCCAGAACGATCCGAGTCACGTCGCCGCCCGCCTTCACGGTGTGCGTGGTGTCGACGAAGAGCACGTCCCCGGCGCGGAGGTCGGCCAGATCCGCAGCGGTCACATCCTCTGCGCGACGGGCCACGACCGTGACGTCGCGGAGGGGGTCAAGGTCGGTGGCAGTCCATGGAAAAGGGTCGTAGGCGACCTGCTCTCCCTCGGCGTCCTCCTCCCGGTTCTTCGCCAGCGCGGCGTGAATGACGTGGGTCGAGCTGCCCGACCCCAGTTCAACCACCCGCCGGGCTTCAACCGCCGCAGGATCCCGTAGAGAGTCTCGGCGTCCACCGACCCGTACGTTTCGTTGTCGAGATAGAACCCACCGCCTGTTCGCTCGCGCGGCGGCTGGAACTCCGACAGGAACGGCACCAGATCTGACTCGAGGAAGCGAAATTGCGCCTCGACGTCGAACACAATGCCCGGCATCCGGATCGGTTCATCCCAGTGAGTCGAGGCGAGCCGCTCCACGTCGGGCATGGGACTGTAGAAGTCTCGCCTGATCAGCTCGTAACCTCGCGCGGAAAAGGCCCGGGAGAGACTCGCGAGGGCAGTGCGTCGGAGCCGTCTCGCGGCCCGTTTGGGCATTCCCATCCGCTGCAAGCCTAACCCGTGGCGCTTCGTCGTTTCGGCGTATGGTTTGAGCCATGACGACGCTCGCCAAAGACGCAACTGTCCTCGTCCGCGAGGAGGGGCCGGCCGCGGTCATCACGCTCAACCGGCCCGACAAGCGCAACGCCCTCAGTCTCGAGCTGCTCGAAGAGCTGCTGGGCACGCTTCGCCGTGTGAGCGGTGAGGACGGGGTGCGGGTCATCGTCCTCGAGGGCGCCGGCCCCGCGTTCTCCGCCGGACATGACCTGGGCGAGATGACCGGCCGGGAACTCGCCTTCTACCAGCAGCTCTTCGACGTGTGCACCGAGGTGATGGAGGCCATCCACCGGCTGCCGCAGCCGGTGATCGCAAAGGTGCACGGCATCGCCACCGCCGCGGGCTGCCAGCTCGTGGCCGCCTGCGACCTCGCCGTGGCTGCCGATACTGCGAAGTTCGCGACGCCGGGCGTGAAGATCGGGCTCTTCTGCTCGACGCCGATGGTCCCGGTCTCGCGGGCGGTGGGGCGCAAGCGCGCGCTCGAGATGCTGCTCACAGGCTGGCCGATCGACGCCGCCACCGCGCTCGACTGGGGGCTGGTGAATCGAGTCGTGCCGGAGGATCAGTTGGAGGACGAGCTCACAGCGCTCATCGACGCGATCGCCGCGCTCGAGCCCGCTGACGGTCGGATCGGCAAAGAGGCCTTCTACTCCCAGATCGAGCTCGACGAGCACCGCGCCTACGACCTGGCGAAGGCAGTGATGGTGATGAACGCCCGCGCCGACGACGCCCAGGAAGGCATGTGCGCCTTCCTGGAGAAGCGCCCGCCGGAGTGGCGGGGGAGCTACGTCGACCGGCCCTCGCCGGGATCAGCCCGCTTCGACGCGGGCCTTCAACTCGCCCGGCCGCGCGTTGACGAGCATGCCGCGGATGACGCCCTCCAGGGGACCCCGGATGAGCATCCCGAGGACGCGTCCGGGGTCGCTGTCAAGCGTGTAGGTGGCCCGTGTGTGCCCGTGGCCGAGGTCCTCGAGGGTCCATGAGCCCTCGACGGACTTGAGATCCCCCTTCTCCTGGACCCACGAAAGACGGGTTGGAGGGTCGTATCCGAACCGCACCTGGGTCTTCACGTGTTTTACCTTGATGTCGTTCTCGGTCTCTACGAGAGTCGGGCGACCATCGCCGTCGCGCTCCAGGGCGACCATCGCCACCAAGCCACCCTGCCACTCCGGCGCCGTGAGGACATCCTCCACCACGGCCCACACCTCGCTCAGTGGGGCGTTCACATCTTCGCTGGCGCTACCGCCCATATGGCCCACCGATGCCTCCTCACGAAATGCTGCGGAATGGAGAGCCGACCGTACGCTCTTCGGAGCGGCCGATCATCCGGGGCCGCTACGGAAGCCGTCGTCGGATGACGGCGGAAAGTACGGACGCCGGGCAGCACTATCGGCGGATGTGCCGCTCCGGGCAGGGGCGGATGCTCCGTTGTCATGAGTGGCCAGCAGATGTCCAACGCCGACGCCGCCTGGCTCCACATGGACCGCCCCACCAACCTGATGGTCATCACGTCGGTGATGTGGTTCGAAGAGCCCCTCGATCTGCCCCGCCTGCAACAGGTCGTGAGCGAGCGCCTTGTGAAGCCCTATGAGCGCTTCCGCCAGCGGGTGGTGGAGTCGCACCTGCCGCTGCGCACGCCGCACTGGGAGGACGATCCCGACTTCGACCTGGAGCGTCACATCCACCGCCGTTCGCTTCCGGCGCCCGGCGGCGACGCCGAGTTGCAGGAGCTCGTGAGCGAGCTGATGTCCACACCGCTCGACCGCTCCAAGCCGCTCTGGGACCTCTACATGATCGACAACTACCGCGGTGGCTCGGCGATGGTCTCTCGGATGCATCACTGCATCGCCGACGGGATCGCGCTCGCGCGCGTGATGTTGTCCCTCACCGATGAGCAGGCGGACGCTGGGATCGCCTCGCCCCGCCCCCGCCAGACCGCCCGCCGCGGGCCGGCCGGCGAGCTCGTGCACCAGGCACATCGGGCGACCTCCACGGCCACACACGCCAGCGGGGCGGTGGTCCACGAGGGCATGGACATGCTCACGCACCCCCGCTCGAAGATCGCACACCTTGCCGGGGAAGCGGCACGAGACGCCCGCGCGCTGCGGAAGCTCCTGCTCATGGGGGCCGACACGAATGCCGTCTTCAAGGGGAAGATGCGCGCGGCCCGCCGCGCGTCCTGGTCCCACGAGCTCGACCTCGACGAGGTGAAGGCGATCGCGCACACGAGCGGCACGACCGTTAACGACCTGCTTGTCACGGCGCTCACGGGCAGCCTGCGCGACTACATGCGCGAGCAGGGGAAGCCCGCCGACCTTGTGCGGGCATTCGTGCCGTTCAATCTGCGGCCGCTCGACAAGCCACTGCCCTCCACGCTCGGCAACGACTTCGGGCTCGTCTTCCTCACGCTGCCCGTGGGGATCAGGAGCACGCGCGAGCGGCTGGTCGCCGTCAAGCACGAGATGGACGCGATAAAGGACTCCGCCGAGGGCATGGTGGCCTACGGGATCCTGGGTCTCATGGGACTGACGCCCCACGAGGTCGAGAAGCTCGCGGTAGACATGTTCGCCGCCAAGGGCAGCATGGTGGTCACCAACGTGCCCGGCCCGCGACAGCCGGTCTATCTCGCCGGCAGCTGAGCTTCGCGGCGTAATGGTGTGGGCGCCGATGTCGGGCAGCGTGGCGATGAGCGTGAGCATCCTGAGCTACAACGGCCGCGTCAGCGTCGGGGTGATGTCGGATGCTGGCCTCGTGCCGGATCCAGAGCGGATCGCCCGCGGCTTCGAGCGTGAGCTGCGCAAGCTGCGGCGGCTGTTCCCACCGGACGAGAAGGCCTCGGGCGCCCCGAAGCCAGTCCGGCGCACTCGCGCGGAAGCGGCCCCCGCTGCCCGTGCGGCGATAAGTAACCCCGCGAGGGCGCCGCGCGGGGGCTACGCCTAGCGGCCCTCGAAGCCCGCCCGCAGCAGTCCGGCGATCTCCGCGATCATCGGCATGCGCGGGTTGGTGCGAATGCTCGGATCCTCGAAGGCGGCGCGGGTGAGATCCGGCAGCGCGGTCTCGAACTGCTCGCGGGTGATGCCCACGTCTGCGAGCGAGCGCGGCATGTCCACCGCGGCCAGCAGCTCGTCCACGGAGGTGAACAGCCGCTCCCGGCGCTGCTCGTCGCTGCGACCCCCGAGACCGAGCACCCAGCCGATCTGGGCGTACTTCTGCGGCGCGACGTAGGCCGAGTAGCCGGGGGCCGGCATGAACTTACTGGGTAGCGACGCGTTGTAGCGCAGCACGTGCGGCAGGAAGATGCCGTTCGCGCGGCCGTGCGCGATGCCGAAGCGCGCCCCCACCGCGTGCGCGAGCGCGTGGTTCACACCCACGAACGCGTTGGAGAAGGCGAGTCCGGCGATCGTGGCGGCGTTCGACATCGCCGTGCGGGCCGTGAGATCCGAGCCGTCGGCGTACGCCGCGGGCAGCGCGTCCTTGATCAGGTTCACGGCCTGCATGCAGAAGGCGTCGGTGAAGGGGGACGCGAAGATCGACACGCCGGCCTCGAGCGCGTGGGTGAGCGCGTCCACGCCGGTGTCGGCCGTCATGTGAGGCGGCATCGTGAGTGTCAGCGCGGGGTCCACCACCGCCATATCCGGCACGAGCGAGTAGTCCACCAGCGTGACCTTCCGGTCGCCCACGGTCACCACCGCGGCCGGCGACACCTCGGAGCCGGTACCGGCGGTCGTCGGGATCGCCACCAGGCGCACGCGATGGTCGATCTGCGGGTAGCTCGCCACGCGCTTGCGCGCGTCGAGGAACGGGAGCGCCAGCTCCCGCAGGCTCAGCTCCGGGCTCTCGTAGAAGAGGCGCATGGCCTTGGCGGCGTCGATCACCGACCCACCGCCCACGGCCACGATCATGTCCGGCGCAGTGCGCTCGAGTTCCAGGATCCCAGCCCTGATCTGCTCCTCGCGCGGCTCCGGGCGGACGTCCGAGAACACGTGCACGCCCGCGTCGCCCAGGTAGCTGGCGGACATGGTCCGCCACCCCGCGCGCCTCCGTTTCAGCGTCCGTCACGAGCAGCACCTGCGACGCTTCGAGCTGCCGCAGATTCTCGAGAGCGCCCGGAGTTGAAGTAGGTGTCCGAGGGCACGCGGAACCACTGCGGCGGCGCCTGACGGCGCGACACCGTCTTCACGTTCAGCAGGTTGCGGTAGTTCACGTTGTCGGTGGTCATCGAGCCTCCCCAGGTCCCGCACCCGAGCGAGAAGGTGGGCGTCATCGAGTTGTAGACGCCACCGAGCGCGCCCACCGCCGTGGGGGCGTTCACGAGGATGCGGCCGGTGCGCACCGAGTCGGCGAAGCGGTCGATCACGTCCTGGTCGGTCGCGTACACGGCCGAGGTGTGCCCCAGTCCGCCGAGTTCCGTCACCAGCACGCAGGCGTCGATCCCGTGCTCGACCGAGGGCGAGCGCACCAGCCCGAGCACCGGCATCAGCTTCTCGTGGACGAGGGGGTGGGCGGCGAGCGCCTCGAGATCCGAGGGCAGCGGCGCCATGATGACCTTGGCTCCCTCCGGCACATCGATCCCGGCCAGGGTGCCGAGGCTCATGCATGACTGCCCGAGCGCGCCCATCTCCACCGTGCCGTCCTCGTGGAAGACCGCCCCGGCGAGGAGCTCCACCTCCGCCTCGTTCAGCACGTGAGCGCCCATGCGCGTGAACTCGGCCAGCACGCGGTCATAGATGGCATCGTCGATCACACAGGTCTGCTCGGCCGGGCAGATCAGCGAGGAGTCGAAGGTCTTGGAGATCAGCACGTCCACCACCGCCATCTCCACGTCGGCCGAGCGGTGCAGGTACACGGGCGCGTTGCCTGGCCCCACGCTCAGGCACGGCTTGCCGGCGGCGTTCGCGGCGGCCACCGCCTTCGGCCCGCCGGTGGTCCAGATGAAGTCGACGCCCGGGTGGTGGAAGAGGTACTGGGAGATGTCGAGCGTCGGATCGGGGATCACCTGGAGCGCGTCAGGCGGCAGGCCCGACTCGCTCACCGGCCTCCTGCAGGATCTCGATGGCCCGCAGCGCGCAGCGGGCCGCCCGCGCCGAGGGACGGAACAGCATCGCGTTGCGCGTCTTCGCCCCCACGATCGACTTGAAAAGAGCGGTGGACGTCGGGTTCGTGATCGGCAGCAGCGCCAGCACCACCCCGATCGGCTCGGCGATATAGCGGATGCCCCGCTGGGGGTCCTCGTCGATCACCCCCACCGTCTTCTTGTCCTTCAGGTAGTCGTAGAGGAACTCCGTGGCGATGTAGTTCTTCACCACCTTGTCCTCGAAGACGCCGAAGTGCGTCTCCTCGATGGCCAACTGGGCGAGATCCACCGCGCTCTCGAGCCCCGCCACCACCATCGCCCACACGATGCGGTCAACGGTCTCCTGATCCAGCCGGCGGAACGCCTCTGACGCCACGCGGGCGCGCGCCACGTAATCGTCCATGCGCTCCACCTGCTCGGGCGCGAGCGCTGGCTGCGGACCGACGTCCACGGTGGTCATGTCAGCGGAGCGTCTTCAGGAACTCGGCGAGCGCCTGAAGCTGGTCGGGCGGAATGATGCCGCCCCAGTGCGGCATGCTCACGATCGGGGCTTTCCCGATCACGCTGCCCGAGCGGATCACCGCGATGATCTTCGCGTCGGTGTTGAACTCCTTGCGGAAGTCCGCACCCGAGAGCGGGGGGATCGTCTTGTCGGGCGACTGGGGGTTGGGCACGCCGCCGAGACCGTTGGGGCCGTGGCAGTTGATGCAGCCGTAGCTCGTGTAGAGCACCCCTCCCTTCACCGCGGCGCCCTGCTGCTGGGGCACCGTGGGCGACGCGGCCGTCGGCACGGTCGGCAGGCCCGCGCCGATGTACGCGATCAGGTCGGATACCTGCCTGTTGGAGATGACGCCCTTCCAGACCGGCATGTACGGCTGGGTTGGGTTGCTGGACTCGCCAAGCCCGTGGTCGATGATCGACCGCAACTCCGCCGCCTTCAGGGACTTCGCAACCGTGGTGAGAGCCGGCACGGAGGGCGAGACGCCGCCGCGGCCCCCGATGCCGTGGCACTTGGAGCAGGCGAACGCCACGAAGTCGTGGGCACCGGCGGCCACGTGGGGATCCACCGGAGCGGTCTCAGCCGGCTGGGCCGTCGCCGAGGTGACGGTCCGGGTCTTGGTGTGGCTGCCCCCGTTGGCGGCGATCCCGATCACGCCCCCGACTCCGACCAGGATGGCTGCAATGAGCGGCGACCGTCAGGCGGCGACGAAGGAGCCCGGACTCGTTTTCCATCGTGTTCGACCCCTCTTATTCCGTTGGAGACGTGGACGGCGACGTCGATTGGTCTTGGTCGTCGCCCAGAACGATCTCTCGCACCGGGACGTCCAGCTCTCGCGTCAGGTGGGCGAGCATGCCCTTGGCGAGCCAGCTTGTGCGGTCCCGCGGATGCGTGACGATGATGACCTCGTCGGCACCGAAGTCCCGGAGCTCGTCCGCGATTCCCACGAGCGGGTCGGCATCGCCGACCTCCCCCTTCGCGGTAAAGCCTTGCTCGAACGCCCAGGCGAGCGACGCCTTGAGGCGCTCTCGCGCTTCCTCGCGCTCGCGGTCGACGTCCCCAGCCCAGCGATGGGATCGCGAGGCCACGATCGGCACCAGCACGTCGAGCTCGACGTCGGCTCCGCCGGCCAGTAGCTCGCTGCGGAGCTCCGCACCGGCCAGTTTCTCTCCGACCACCACGAGGATGTGGCGCCTGCCGCCCGTTGCGCCATGAGGATGGGGAGCGTCCGCCGCCTCCTGGAGCGCTGACCCGCTCGCCTGATCCCGCCCGACAAGCTCAAAGGCCACCCCGGCCGTGATGCCGGCGGCGAAGAACACCACGCCGTAGGCCCGCGACGAAAGCCAGCCAACCAGGACTGCCAACCCGAGCACCAGCCCCAGTGCCACCGCAACCCGAAAGGCGTCCGTCTCGGTCTTGAAAGGGACCCGCATGATGACCCGGGGGAACGCTAAGAGATCTTCGATCGGTCGCCATCCGCTGTTTCCCGCAACCTCCCGACCGGGGTTTCCCGGATTGCGTGACGGCTATGACGACGTGGAGGTGTTCGCCGCATCGGTTCGTGGACGCTGGAGACGATGTTGTGGTTCTGGCCCAGATCACCGGCACGAGTCGCGCCGCGGGCGTCCCAGTCGATCGTGAGCAGGGGTACGTACTGGACCATCCCGAGGCCCTCGAGGCCGTGGGGCTACGGGAGTAGCGGGAGCGATGTCGCAGCGGAATGTCGAGGTGCTGCGCGCGGCCTATGCAAGGGCGGCTGCCCTGGGGGTCGAGGGGATGTTGGAGTTCGTGACCGAGGACGTCGTTTGGATCAGCGATCCACGGTTTCCCGGCGGGGGGACGCACGAGGGCGAGGAGAACGTGCGGCGGTGGCTGACCCAGCTATGGATCTACGAGGAGTTCTCGATAGACGTCGAGGAGATCATCGACCTCGACGACAGGGCGCTGGGGATCACTCGCTGCCACGCTGTGCCCCCGGACGCACCCAGAGTGGACTGGGTGTGGTGCCATCTTGTTTCGTTCAAGGATGGGCTGATCAGCCAGGCGCAGAGCTTCCTCGATAGGCACAGCGCCCTCGAAGCCGCCGGACTGCTGGAGCAGGCGTGACGCGTTCGGGCGCACCGCCGAAGCCGTAGGGAAACACCCGATGTCGCCCGCTCGCGCCCCTCCTAGGGTCGCGCGCATGACGCGATTCGCTCTGGTGCTTGCTGCCTCCTCGCCGTCGGCGGCTGGTCCGCCGCCGGCGCCTCCGCCGCCACCCGCTTCGCGTCGCCCAACGGGACGAGCTCGGCCTCCCCGTGCACCCTCGCCTCTTCAGCCTGCGATCTCTCGAATGCCCTGCGTGTGGCCCAGTCGGGCGACACGATCAGCCTCGCCAACGGCACCTACGACACGCTGGGCAAGACGCTCCCAGCCTTCCCATTGCACTGGCAGCCCACCGACCCGCAGACCCTGCCGGTGCTCAGCTCGAACAGCCCGGTGGCGACCCTGTCGCTCACCCCGGAGATGTCGGGCACGACGTTCGACCACGTCGAGATCGACGACACGGCGGGGCCCGTCACTCAGGGCCTGCAGCCCGCGGCGGTGAAGACCGGCGCCCCGGGTGTCGACTTCACCGTCCGCTCCAGCGTGATCAGCGGCATCCGCTGCATCGACGCGCTCGGGGGCGTGGTCGAGATCGACGACTCGACGATCAACGGCACGATGCCCACCACCTGCCTCACGCTGGGCCAGAAATCGCGCCTGGTGCGCAGCACCGTGCAGATCCCCTCGCAGGCCTTCCTCCCGGCCACGCCGCCGCCCCCGCTGGTGATCAGCCTGGGCCTGGTGGAGGACTCGACCGTGACCGGCGGGCTGCAGCTCTTCCCGATGTCCGTCGCGCGGCGGGTGAGGGCGATCGGCGTGATCGGGATCCAGGGGCGGGGCCTCGTGGTCGACTCCCTCGTGGAGGGGTTCGGGGCCAGGGGCGCCGGTGTGGAGGTCACGGCGAGCGACGGAGGCACGCTGCGCGTGGTCGGATCGACGGTGATCGGCAAGAACGCGCCGGCGCTGCTCGCGCCCGCCGTCTTCGTGCCCGACACCGACCCCGTCGTCCCGAACGACCTCGCGGTCACCGACTCGATCGTCCGCAGCAAGCACGACCGACCTCCAGGCGGTGCCGACCCTCGGCTGCTCGCCCGACAACGCCTGCGCGGACGGCACGATCCACATCGACCACTCGCTCTTCAACACCCGGACCCCGATGGTCGGGGCGCCCGGCCGCCAGGTGATCTTCGAGGGTCCCGGGAATCGGACCGGCGACCCGCTGTTCGCCGACCCGCTCCGCAACGACTACCACCTGCTGGCGGGGTCGCCGGCGATCGACGCCGGCGTGGCCGACGCCTCCGCCGCCCCCTCGGATCTGGACGGCCGCGCGCGCGTGCAGGGTGCTGCGCCCGACCTCGGGGCGTTCGAGACGACGCCGGCAGGTGGCGGTCGCGCCGGCGCCCCGGGCGGCCCCGGCGGTGGTCGCAGCGGCCCGAACGGCCGTGCGGCCGCCGTGCTGAGCGGCCTGCGCTTCACCCCATCGCGATTTCACGTCGACGGCCGCGCGAAGATCCACTTCACCCTGAACAGCGCCGCCAGCGTGAAGCTGACCTTCAAGCGCCTGGTCAGCGGCCACCGCAGGGGCGGCCACTGCGTTGCCGGCAAGGGCCGCGGCAAGCACTGCACGGCGCTGCGATCAGCGGGCCGCCTCGACGTCCCGAACGCGCAAGGCAGGATCCAACACGGTCCTGTTCCTTGGCCGCGTGGGCGGCAAGCCGCTGCGGGCCGGGCGTTACAGGGTTACGGCGACGACGGCCGGTGGGAAGCCGCGGACGTTCGGGCTGACGGTGCTGAGGTGATCGACCAGCAGGATCGATCCGGCCCGCCTGCGAAACTGCCTCGCCGAACTCGACATCAGCCGCGCGCTCATGCGTCCACCGAATCGCGCGCGACGAGCGCATCCTGACGACCAGACCCCGAGGAGAAGCCATGGCTGAGACCGACGAGCGTTTCGTGTTCGACCCGATTCTCGAGCGGGACGGGGTCAAGGTTTCCCGCAGCCCTTGGGGTCCCGACGACGAAATCGGCCGGCTCAACTGGATCACCCCCGAGTCCCGCCGCGAGATTCTCGAACGACTCGACGGACGCGGGCTCTTTGAGCTCTCGGTTGACTTCTTCAACGGGATGCCCTCGTGGGACGCGGCAGGCGACCCGAAATACGACAGCTGGATGACGCACACCGGCGCCGGGTCCCGGAACGAGGACATCGCAGGTCTGCCGCGCGAGGTGTTCGAGAAAACGTCGTACTGCGGGGACGCGATCACGATGTACACGCACTGCGGCACGCACATCGACACTCTCACCCACATCGGGCATTACGGCTGCTACTGGAACGGCTGGACAGAGGCCGAGCATCTCGGGAGCCGTGGCTGGAACAAAGGCGGTGCCGACAAGTACCCGACGATCGTGGCGCGAGGGGTCCTGATCGACGTCGCCGGAGCGCACGGCGTCGACTGCCTGCCCGACAGCTACGCCATCCAGCCGAGCGAGATCGAGACCATCGCGCGCGATCAGGGAGTGCAGTTCCGCCGCGGCGACGTCGTCCTGATCAACACCGGCCGGATGAGCCGCTGGCCCGACCACGACGGATACCTGCTGGACCCACCCGGGATCTGCCTCACCACCGCGCGATGGCTCTGCGAGGACGCGGGTGCGATGTGCATCGGCTCGGACACGGTCTGCGTCGAGGTGATCCCAGCCCCCGACGGCGACGATCCATTCGTGCCGGTGCACGGATACATGTTCGCGACCGCCGGCGCCCAGCTGATCGAGATCTGCTACCTGGAGGAGCTCGCTGCCGAGAAGCTGTACGAGTTCGCGTTCATCGGCGGCCCGCTCCGCCTGCGGGGCACGACGGGCGCGCCCTTCCGGCCGATCGCGGTACCGCTCAAGTCCTAGAGCGGGATTCCGCGCTATCAGAGAGACGGGGCAGCCAGGACTCGAACCTGGAATCGCCGGTTTTGGAGACCGGTGCCTTAGCCAATTTGGCCACTGCCCCAAGCGGCAGCGATTGTAGGACACGGGCCCGCTTAGAATCGGTCGTCCGCGGCTGTGGCGGAATTGGTAGACGCGTCGGCCTTAGGAGCCGGTGGGGAAGCCCGTGGGGGTTCGAGTCCCTCCAGCCGCATCACTCACGCATCGGCGACTAGCGCGCTCGACCGCGCGGGAGTACGTTGTGCGCACGTCACTCGCGCCATTGAGAAACGGACTCTCTCGAGGGATCCTGGCGGCCGTCGTCGCGACGACGGCGCTGTTCCTCCTCGGCACCGCGGCGGCCCGCGCCGACTTCCACCTGGTGGGCGACACGCTCAACGTCGACGGGACACGCGACGCGGTCGACACGAGCGTCGCGGACGTCGGCGGCGTTCCCTACGTCGCCTGGCGCGAGACCACGGGGATCCTCGGCGGCCTGATCTTCGTCAAGCGCTTTGACGGCACCAGCTGGGTGCCAGGTGGGCGGTTCGCTCAACGTCGACGCCACGAAGGGCGCCGGCCTTCCCGCGCATCACGAGCGTGGGCGGCGTCCCGTACGTGACCTGGAAGGAGGCCGACGGGGCCAAGTTCCAGATCAGGGTGGCGCGCTTCAACGGCACGACGCTGGGAGGCCGTGGGCCCCTCGCTGAACATCGACACGGCGCAGGCGGGAAGCGAGCCCAGCATCGCGTCCGTCGGAGGCGTGCCCTACGTCGCCTGGGCCGAGTCCATCGCGACGGTGAACAGGGACAAGGTGCACGTGAGGCGGCTCAACGCGAACGGCACGACCTGGGACCTGGTCGGGACGGACCTGAATTTCGACGCGACGAAGCAGGCCCTCGCACCGCGCATCGCCGACGTCGGCGGCGTGCCCTACGTGACCTGGTTCGAAGGCGACGCGGGCGGCCAGCACCAGGTGTACGTCAGGCGGCTCAACTCCAACGGCACGACCTGGGATCTCGTGGGATCGGGCTCGCTCAACATCGACGCCACCAAGGACGCCGTGCGTCCGGACATCGCCAGCATCGGCGGCGTTCCCTACGTGGCCTGGATCGAGACCAACACCTCCGATCAGCTCCACGTCAAGCGGTTCGACGGGGCCAACTGGGTCGCGGTGGGCGGCGTGCTGAACGTGAACCCCGCCAAGAACGCCGTTTTCACACCCGGGATCGCCGCTGTCGCAGGCGTCCCATACGTGGCCTGGTCCGAGACCGCCGTGACGACGTACCCTGGCCGTCGTGCGGCGTTTGACGGGGCGAACTGGGTCTCGGTCGGCGGCACGTCCAACCCCGACCCCACGCGCGCGGCCTTCGCGCCCGCCATCGCGGCCGTCGGCGGCTTCCCCTACGTCGCATGGACGGACACCAAGGGCGCCGACGGCAAGATCAGGGTCGCGCGCCAGCTTCCGCCGACATGCGCGGGAAAGTCGGTGGCCGTCGGCCACGACACGCCGGCCACGATCCCGCTGAGCTGCCTCGACGCGATCGGCTTCGCGATCGCCAGCGGCCCCGCGCACGGCACGCTGTCGGCCATCAACCCGCTCGCGGCCACGGTCACGTACACGCCGAACAAGGGCTTCGGCGGTGCCGACAGCTTCGGCTTCACGGCGACCGACGGCACGTTCAACTCGACCGTCGCCACGGTGACGCTCACCGTTGCCGGCGGTCCGTCGGGCGCACTCGCCGCCGTCTCGAAGCTGAAGATCGGGCCGCGCACGTTCCGCGCGGCGAGTCGAGGCGCCAGCATCGCGCGCACCCCCAAGACCGGCACCGACGTGAGCTACCGCGACACGCAGGCGGCCGTGACCACGTTCACGGTGCTACAGCCGCGGCGCGGCATCCGGAGTGGCCATCGCTGCGTCAAGGCAAAGCGCGGCAAGAGGGGCCGGCGCTGCACCCGCCTCGTCGCGGTCGGCAGCTTCACGCACCGCGACGTCGTGGGCGCCAACAGCTTCCACTTCACCGGCCGCGTGCGGCATAGGAAGCTGAAGCCCGGCTCCTACCGCCTCCAGGCCGTGCCGCGCATCCGCGGGCGCAACGGCCGCAAGATCAGCGCGGGCTTCCGCATCGTTCCGTGACGCGTCAGCCGTCCTCCATGTGGAACGTGAACATGCGCTCGGCCTCGATCCGCGCGTAGACCGGCCCGGTGTCGAGGAAGTCCGTCTCCCACTCCGGCCCGTAGCGCGGGACGTAGATGTCCAGGAGCGTCTGCCGGAACCCGGCGTCCGCCTCGCTCCGGATGTCGACGGGCACGGCGCGACCGTGAACGGTCACCGCGAGCTCCTCGCCGGGAAGATGCGTGGCGCTGACCTGCGGGCGGGCCGCGATGTGGCGGAAGCGCACGGAGTCGGGCGCCGAGCCGAAATGGAACGAGCCGCGGTAGAAGATGCCGTCCACCGGCCCCACGATCGGCCGCCCATCCGCGGTCACGGTCGCAAGCGCCAGCAGGCACATCCCGCTCGAGCCGCGAAGCGACCTGCGAGGCGGTCAAGCGCCGCTCCGGGGTGATGATCCTGAGCAGATGCGGCCCGGCGGCCGCGAAGCTGCGGTCGAGCAGCGCCTGCAGCTCGGCGAGGTCGGCGGGCGTCTCGTGCACGGGTCCCATTAAACCGCGACGTGCCGCGCCCACCCCGGGTACGCTTTCGCACATGGAGGCGTCCTACGACGTAGTGATACGCCATCCCAATCGGGAGAAGGCGGAGTCGAAGGCGACGAAGGCGGGCACGGTGCTGCTCCTGCTGGGCGGGGCCGGGCTGATTGCGCTGATCACGATCGGCGGCTGGTCGGAGCTCCAGGGCGCGCAGATCTTCGCGATCGCGTTCGTGATCATCTACCTCGTGATGGCCTACTACGTGGCGCGCTGGAACCGGGGCGTGCTGCCGGTCGCGGCCGCGCTTGCGGTGTTCGTCGGGGTGCTCGGCGCCATCGCCGCGCCGGCCTGGTTCGACCGCGACAAGACCGGCTTCCACAACCCCGTGCTCGACCCCAGCCTGCTCGGGTTGCTCTGCATCATTCTCGTCCCCGTGTCCCTGTTCCTGGTCATCTTCGCGATGCGCGGCTTCAGCCAGGAGTGGAACATCGAGGTCGAAGAGCGCCGCAACGAGCAGGCCTAGGGTTAGCATCCGCACACCCGCCCGGGTGGTGGAACGGTAGACACGGGGGACTCAAAATCCCCTGCTCGCAAGGGCGTGCGGGTTCGAATCCCGCCCCGGGTACTCAGCGGTTGCGCAGGCGCGACAGGTAACGACGAGGGCGCGGCTGCTTTTTCGGCTCAGAGCGTCGCCGTGCAGCGGCAACCTGGAGAGCTTGATCGGCGATATGGCGCATGGTTGCACGCTACGCGGGCCGATCCTGGGCTCACAGGGGGTTCCTCATCAGGCGGCGGTGTGGGTAACCCGTGTCCGGTGCCTTCAGTCCGGCCGGTGAGCCGCGTGAGGATCAGACTCGGCGCGCCAGCGGCTGAGGCGAATCACGAACAGCGCGTTGCGGGCGCTGTCCCCGTCCGCGATGGCCAGTCGCACGGCGGCGATCTCTGGCTGAACGTCCGAAGCCTCTCGCAGCCAGCCCGCAACTCCCGCGTTGATCGATGTCCCTCGGGTCGCGGTGACCGTGCGTAATCTCGCTGAGGCGCGCCCGCCAGGTACTCCGCCATCCTCGATGAAGCCCGGCCTCAGCAGCTGCGGGAGATCGATTGTGCTGGCGATGCCCTCGGTGAGCCTCAGCACCTCGCCGACGCGCTCACCCGCCGCGTTCGCCTGCCGCGAGCGAAACCCGACACTGCGTCCACAACCACAGAAGCACCGCTTCGCCATCCGTCTGTCTCCACCGAAGCCGGTCCCGTCATTCGCCCTGAGGGTGGAACAACCTCTTCGGTGACAGAAGTCGTGCCTCGCTGACGGTCGCGTTTGGTCAAACTCTGCGCGGATGTGGACCTCAGGCAGCCGGGCGGAGGTCGATCCGCTGCGGGAGATAGAGGAGCTGGTGGACTTCGACGGCCGCTGGCCCGGCACCGATGCCGAGCGCCGCGCCGCGCTCCACCTGCAGGAGAAGCTCACGCGGCTTGGCCGCAAGGCCGAGCTCGAGCCGATCCAGGTGCGGCCGAACTTCCCCGTGGTCTACGCCGCGCTGGCGGTGCTCGCGATCGCGGGCAGCGTGGTGTCGGTGAAGTCGGCGCTCGCGGGTCGTGGTGATCCTGCTCGTGGCCACGCTGCTCACGCTCGCTGACCTGATGAGCACGTTCATGCCGGTCAGGGCGATCGTGCCTCGGCGCGCGTCGCAGAACGTGATCTCGCGCGAGGACAACGGCAAGGCCGGCACGCTGGTGCTGATGGCGCACTACGACGCGGCTCGCACCGGCGCCCTGTTCGGCCGGCGCGTGCAGGAGCGCAACGCCACGCTGGGCAAGCTGCTGCACCGCTCGATCGGGCCGTTCGAGCCCTTCTTCTGGTCGATGGTGGTGATCCTCATCTGCACAGTCCTGCGGCTGATCGGCTTCGACGACCTGCCGCTGACGATCGTGCAGTTCATCCCCACGGTGGTGCTGATCGCGAGCGTGCCGCTGCTGGCCGACATCTCGCTGTCGGGCGTCGTGCCGGGCGCGAACGACAACGCCTCGGCGGTGGCCACCGTCATGCGGCTGGCCGAGCGCTACGGCCGCGCGCTCGAGCACTTCGACGTCTGGGTGCTGCTCCCAGGCGCGGAGGAGGGCCTCGTGCTGGGCTCGCGCGCGTGGATCAGGCGGCACAAGAAGGAGCTCGACCCGGCGAACACGGTGTTCCTCAACCTGGAGAGCGTGGGCTACGGCACGGTGCGCTGGGCGACCAAGGAGGGCTTCGTGTTCCCGCTCGCCTACCACCCCACGCTCGTGGGCCTCTGCGGGGAGATCGCCGAGCAGGACGAGGACGAGCGCTACGGCGCGCGCGGCCTGGTGCTGCGCGGGCTCACCGACGGCTACTCGACTCGCTCGGCCGGCTTCCCGTCGCTGACGATCCTGTGCCTGAACGAGATCGACTACTTCCCCTACTACCACCAGCACTCGGACACGCCGGAGAACATCCAGCCGGAAGCGCTCGAGCGCGTGTTCGGCTTCTGCTGCGAGCTGGTCGAGCTGATCGACCAGCGCGTGGGCCCCGACCTCGAACGAGGCGTGGACGAGACGGTGCTATCGGAGAGCCAGCCGGATTGAGTCGAGTGCCTCGGGGTTCTCGGCGCTCGACATGTCGCCGGGGTCGTCCCCGATCGCGACTGCCCTGACGGCGCGCCGCAGGATCTTCGCCGAGCGCGTCTTCGGCAGGGCATCGACCAACACCACGCGCGAGGGCTTGAACGGACGCCCCAGCTCGTGCGCGACCAGCTCTGCCAGCTCGCCGGTGAGCGACGCGTCCGCCCCGGGCGCCACCACGAAGCACCAGACCGCCTCGCCCTTGGTGTCGTCGGGCACGCCCACCACCGCCGACTCCGACACCGCCGGCATGCGAGACCAGCACCGACTCCACCTCGGCCGGCCCGAGCCGCTTGCCGGCCACGTTGATCACGTCGTCGGAGCGCCCGAACAGGAACCACTCGCCGTCCTCGTCGATCTTCGCCCAGTCGCCGTGGCGCCAGACGCCGGGGAACATGGACCAGTAGGTCTCGATGTAGCGGTCGGGGTCGCCCCAGATGCCGCGCGTCATCCCCGGCCACGGCTGCTTGCAGACGAGCTCCCCCACCTCGCCGCGGACGGGCTGGCCGGATGAGTCGAACACGTCCATGTCCATGCCGAGCGACGCCGCGCCCAGCGAGCAGGTCTTGATCGGCTCGACCGGGTAGGGCGAGAGGAAGACGGCGCCCACCTCGGTGCCGCCCGAGATGTTGATGATCGGCACCTCTCCCCCGCGTCCGGCCACCTCGCGCAGCCACATGTACGGCTCGGGGTTCCATGGCTCGCCGGTGGAGCCGAGGATCCGCAGCGACGACAGGTCGTGCTTCGCGGGCCACTCGTCCCCGTGCGGCTTGAGCGCGCGGACGAGGGTTGGCGACACGCCAAGCATGTTCACCCGGTGGCGCGCCACGGACTGCCAGACGCGGTCGGGCTCCGGGAAGTCGGGCGCGCCCTCGTAGATCACCATCGTGGCGCCCAGTGCGTGCGAGCCCACCATCGACAGCGGCCCCATGATCCAGCCCATGTCGGTGAACCAGTAGAAGACCTCGGACGGGCGCAGGTCGAACTGGTACGCGACCTCGGAGGCGATCTTCACGAGGAAGCCGCCGTGCACGTGCACCGCGCCCTTGGGGTTGCCGGTGGTGCCGGAGGTGTAGGCGATCAGGAACGGGTCCTCGGCGGCGGTGTCCGCGGGGTCGAGGTGCACGTGGTCGTACGGCGCGGTGAAGTCGGCCCAGGTCACGTCGCGGCCGGCCGTCATCGGCACGTCCACGCCGAGGTTCTCGAGCATCACCACGCGCTCGATCGAGGGCACCTCCGCCACCGCCTCGTCGGCAACCGGCTTCATCAGCCCCTGCTTGCCGCGGCGCCAGGTGCCGTCGGTGGTGAAGAGGACCTTGGCCTCGCAGTCGTTGAGGCGGGCGGCGACGGCCGCGGGCGCGAAGCCGCTGAAGATCGGCATGTAGATCGCGCCGATCTTCGCGATCGCGTACGCGGCGACGATCGCCTCGGGCCGCATCGCCATGAACACGCCCACGGCGTCGCCGGGTCCCACTCCCATCTCCAGGAGGCCGGCGGCCACGCGGTCCACGTCCTTGTGCAGCTGCTTGTAGGTGAGCTCGCGCACCTCGCCGGTCTCGGACTCGCCGATCACCGCGGTGCGCTGGGCCACCGCCTTGTCGTGGGCCCAGCGGTCCACGCAGTTCCAGGTGATGTTCACCCGCCCGTCCGTGAACCAGGTGGCCCACGGCACGCCGTTCGAGGTGTCGAGCACCTTCGAGTACGGCGTGGTGAAGTCCAGCCCGAGGTCCTTCACCACCGCGTCCCAGTACCACTCCACGTCCTCCACCGAGCGGCGGCGCATCTCGTCGATCGTGTCGATCCCGTGCGCGCGCATCAGGCGCGTGACGTTCGCGTGCTCCACGTAGTCGGGCGTGGGCTCCCAGGCGAACTTGTCGCTCACGAGATGCGCTCCATCGCCCGCGACGGCGGCGGTGGCGGCGGCGGTCCGCCGTGGGAGCGGATCGCGTCGGCGAGGTCGAGCATCGCCCACACGAAGGCGCTGCCGAGACCGGCGGCCACGCGCACGTACTCGGGCGTCTGATGCGCGACGCGCGCCGTGTTATGGGCGCCCGCCAACGCCTTGGCCACCTGCTCGTCGTACTTGCCCACGTCCGGTCTCCTCAGGTCGGTTGAAGCCGCCACCGGCACGCTACCGGTCCGGGCGCCCAGGGCGACTCCCAGCATCCCCGCAGGCTTGCGGAAATTCTCAGACGTCCTTGAAGGTTCTTTGGCCTGAGCCGTACACGATCTCTCCATGCACTCGAACGAGATGGTGATCGTCGGCGGCGGACTCGCGGGACAGCGCTGCTGCGAGCGCCTGCGCCGGCGTGGGCATGAGGGGCGGATCACGATGGTGTGCGCCGAGCCAGTGCACCCGTACGACCGCCCCCCGCTGTCCAAGGAGCACCTCGCCGGCGACCACGCGACGGTGTCGTTCCGTGGCGAGAGCTGGTATTGCGACAACGAGGTGGAGCTGCTGCTCGACACGCGCGCCGAGCGTCTCGACCCACGCGAGCGCGCGATCCACACCCACTCCGGAGAGCGCATCCGCTACGACAAGCTGCTGATCGCCACCGGCGCCAGGCCGCGCCGTCTCCCCCAGGCCGAGCGCTTCGCGAACGTGCACGTGCTGCGGACACTGGCAGACGCCTGCGCCCTGCGCGAGGCGCTGCAGCCCGGCGCGCACCTGGTGGTGATCGGCGCCGGCTTCATCGGCCTCGAGGTGGCGGCGACCGCTCGCAAGCTCGGCGTGGAGGTCTCGCTCGTCGAGGCCGCCGAAGCGCCACTCGCGGCCATCCTCGGCGCACGCCTCGGCAACTGGTTCGCCGGGGTCCACGCCGAGGAGGGCGTGAGCCTCGAGCTGTCATCCGGCGTGGAGGAGTTCCGCGGCAACGGCCGCGTGGAGGAGCTGCGCCTGGTGGATGGCACGGTGCTCCGCTGCGACGCCGTGTTGGTGGCGATCGGCGTGGCGCCCGCGCTTGGCTGGCTCGATACGAGCGGCCTTGGGTCGCTCAGCGCCGTGCCGGACGTGCAGGTGGCGGGCGACGCCGCCGGTGGCGAGCACTGGGAGGCGGCCGCCCAGCAGGGCGCCGCCGCGGCCGACGCGATGCTTGGCCTCGAGACCGCGAGCCAGCCGCTCCCCAGCTTCTGGAGCGACCAGTACGGCCTGCGCATCCAGTACCTGGGCCAGGCCCGGCATGCGGACGCCATGGAGATCGACGGCTCGCTCGCCGAGCGCGACTTCACCGCCACCTTCACCCGGCGGGGAAGGCCGGTGGCAGCGCTGCTGGTGGATCGCCCCCGTGCTCTGCCCGAGATGAGACGCCTGATCGCGAAAGGAACCGAGGATGAGCTACCGGATTGAGATCGACGAGTCGGCATGCGCCGCGCACGGCGACTGCGAGCACGTGGCGCCCGAGGTGTTCAGGGTCGACGACGTGGCCGTGGTGGTGGGCAGCGCACCGCCTGACCGCCTGCTGGACGCGGCGGTTTCGTGCCCCAGCAGCGCCATCGTCCTCTTCGACGAGGAGACGGGCGAGCAGGTCTATCCCTAGCTAGACAGGCGTGACCGCGTTGTGCTTCGCCGGCCAGGAGCGGACCTTGGTGTCCGCGAGCTCGAGTCGCCGCACCAGCTCGGCGCGCAGGTCCTCGGGCTGGATCACCGCGTCCACCACCAGCTCGGAGGCCAGGTGGAGCACGTCGATCTCCTCGGAGTACTCGCGCCGCAGCTTGTCCACGAAGGCGGCGCGCTCGGTCTCGTCCTCGATCGCCTGAACCTGGTTGTAGTAGACGGCGTTGATCGCCGCCTGCGGGCCCATCACGGCGATCTTGGCGCCCGGCAGCGCGATGCACGCGTCGGGGTCGAACGCCGGGCCGGCCATCGCGTAGAGGCCGGCGCCGTAGGCCTTGCGGATGATCACCGAGAACTTGGGCACGGTCGCCTCGGACACCGCGCTGACCATCTTCGCGCCCGCGCGGATGATGCCCTGGCGCTCCACCTGCGTGCCGATCATGAAGCCAGGCACGTCGGCGAGGAACAGCAGCGGCACGTTGAATGCATTGCAGGTCCAGATGAACCGGGCCGCCTTGTCCGAGGAGTCGACGAACAGCACTCCCCCACGCTGCTTCGGCTGGTTGGCGACGATGCCGACCACGCGGCCGTCGAGGCGCGCGTAGCCCACGATCAGCTCCTTCGCCCAGCGCTTGTGGACCTCGAGGAACGAGTCCGCGTCCACCAGCGAGTCGATCAGCTCCATCATGTCGAACGGCTTGTTCTCGTCGGCGGGGATGAGTCGCGGATCGGGCGGTCGCTCGCCGGCTCGGCCGGCGGGGCCGGCGGCGGCTCGCTGCGCCAGTTGGTCGGGAAGTACGAGAGGTAGCGCTTGGCGAGCTCGATCGCCTCCTCGTCGGACTTCACGAGGAAGTGGCCGCAGCCGGACACCGCCGGTGTGCATGCGCGCCCCGCCCATCTCCTCGAGCGACACCTTCTCGCCGATCACCATCTCCGCCATCCGCGGCGAGCCGAGGTACATCGACGCGTTGCCGTCGCGCATGATCACGACGTCGCAGAAGGCCGGGATGTAGGCGCCGCCCGCGGCGCTCGGCCCGAACAGCAGGCAGACCTGCGGCACGAGGCCGGACATCTTCACCTCGGTGTGGAAGATGCGCCCGGCGCCGCGGCGGCCGGGGAACATCTGCACCTGGTCGGTGATGCGCGCGCCGGCGGAGTCGACGAGGTAGATCATCGGCACCAGCTGGTCGAGCGCCCGCTCCTGGATGCGGATGATCTTCTCCACGGTCCGGGCACCCCAGGAGCCGGCCTTCACCGTCGGGTCGTTGGCCATCACGCAGGCGGGCCGGCCGCCGATGCGGGCCATGCCGGTGACCACGCCGTCCGCGCCGAAGCCCTCCTGCTCCCAGTTGGCGAGCAGCGCCTCCTCGACGAACGAGCCCTCGTCCACCAGCCGCGCGATGCGCTCGCGCACGGGCAGCTTGCCCTGCTGCTCCGACTTTTCGTGGTGGCGCTGCGGGCCACCCGCCCGCGCGCGGTCGATTGCTTCCTTAAGATCGCTCATCAGTCCATTTCCCCGAGCGCCGGAGCGTACATTGGCTGTCGTCGAGGTTGAAGACCGGGGTCCGGTCCGTCATGTGGTTATCCACCGCGCGGAGAAGCGCAACGCGCTGAACGACGAGGTCTGCCTTGCGCTCGGCGAGGCGTTCGCCGCCGCGGCCGAGGACGACTCGGTGCGCGTGCTGGTGCTGCGCGGCGACGGCGCGATGTTCTCCTCCGGGATGGACCTCGGCGGCCTGCGCGCGCTGTCCGAGAACCCGGACGGCCTGCGCCCCTACCGCGCGCAGCTGCTGAGCTGGTGGAACCTGCTCGAGGAGATGCCGAAGGCCACGATCGCCCAGATCCACGGCGGCGCGATCGGCGGCGCGATGGAGCTGGCGCTGGCCTGCGACCTGCGCGTGATGGCCGAGGACGCGGTGGCGGGGCTGCTCGAGACGCGCATCGGGCTGATCCCCGACGTCGGCGGCTCGTCCCGGCTGCCCGCGATCGTGGGCCTCGGCAACGCCAAGGAGCTGATCATGACCGGCAAGCTGATCGACGGCCGCGAGGCGCATCGGATCGGCTTCGCCAACCGGATCGCGCCGGCCGAGGAGCTCGACGCCACCACCGATCAGCTCGTGAACGAGCTGCTGGCCTGCGCGCCGCGCGCGGTGGCGCTCGCCAAGCAGGTGATCGACGCCGCCGCGAAGCCCGCGCTGGCGGAGTCGCTCGAGCGCGAGGTGGAGGCCCAGGAGCAGCTGGCCGGCTCGGAGGACTTCGCCGAGGGCACGCGCGCGTTCCTCGACAAGCGCCAGCCGGAGTTCGCGGGGCGCTAGGTCTTTCGCGGGAAGATCGAGTAGCTGCCGACGGCGGTGGCGAGCAGGCGGCCGTCCTCGTGGTGCACCTCACTGCGCATCACGGCGACCCGGCGGTTGCGGCGATCGAGCACCGTCTTGCAGATCACTTCGCCCTCCGTGGCGGTCTGGATGTAGTTGATCGCGATGTTGATCGTCGCGATCCCCTCGTCCTCGCTCGTCTGCGCCCACAGGGTCGAACCCATCGTGTAATCCACGAGCGCGTAGGTCACTACGCCGGACAAGAGGCCGCCCGCGTTGATCAGCTCGGGGCGGATCCGCAGGCGGCCGGTGTTGGCGTCATCCCACTGGATGCCCATGAAGCCCGAGACGCCGTCGATGGAGACACCGCTCATCGCGGCGCCAGGATAGTCAGCCGCTGAGCGCCTCGCGGTCCAGCGGCTTCCCGGAGCGCACCAGCTCCTGGATCTCCTCGTTCACGTCCCACACGTTCACGTTCATGCCGGCGAGCACGCGGCCGTCCTTCAGCCAGTACGCGATGAACTCGCCGCTTGGCGGTGTCACCGCGGAAGACCACCTCGTCCCAGTCAGCCGCGAAGCCGGAGTACTCCATGCCCACGTCGTACTGGTCGGAGAAGAAGTAGGGCACGCGCTCGTACGGAGCGTTCGCGCCGAGCATGTTGCGCGCGGCCGCCGGTCCCTGGTTGAGCGCGTTGGCCCAGTGCTCCACGCGCAGGCGGCGGCCGAACAGCGGGTGGAAGGCGCTCGCCACGTCACCCGCGGCGAAGATGCCGGGCACGCTGGTCTCGAGGCGGTCGCTCACCAGGATGCCGTTCTCCACCTCGATGCCGGCCGCCTCGGCCAGCTGGGTCCGGGGCATGACCCCCACGCCGACCACCACGAGGTCGGTGTCCACGCTGCTGCCGTCGGCGAGCACCACGCGCTCCACCGAGCCGGCGCCCTCGAAGCGCTCGAGGCCCACGCCGCCGCGGAAGTCCACGCCGTGCTCGATGTGCAGGTCGCGGTAGATCGAGCCGACCTCGCGGCCCAGCACGCGCTCGAGCGGAACATCGCCCATCTCGACCAGCGTCACGTCCAGCCCCATCTGGCGCGCGGAGGCGGCCACCTCGGCGCCGATCCAGCCCGCCCCGATCACCGTCAGGCGCCCGCCCGACTCGAACCGCTCGCGCAGCAGGTCGGAGTCCTGCAGGTCGCGCAGGTAGTGGATCCCGCCCAGCTCGTGGCCCGGCAGGTCGATCCGCCGCGGGGCCGAGCCCGTGGCGATCAGCAGCGAGTCGAAGCCCAAGCGCTCGCCCGACTCGAGCACCACCTCGGAGGCGCCGGTGTCGATCGCGGCCACCGAGGTGGCCGAGCGCAGCTCGATCGCGTGCTCGTCGTAGAAGCCCTCCTCGTGCACGTAGACCTTGTCGAGGCCCGCCTCCCCGCGCAGGTAGTCCTTCGACAGCGGCGGGCGCTCGTACGGGCGCTCGGCCTCGGCGCCGATCAGCACCAGCCGGCCGTCGAAGCCCTCGGCGCGCAGCGTCTCGGCCGCCTTGGCGCCGGTGAGCGACGCGCCCACGATCACGAATGTCTTCTCTGCGGCCATGACGGTCTCCTTACGAGGTCAGCCCGGTGAGGGCGAGGAACTCCTGTCTCGTGCGCGGGTCCTCGCGCACGAGCCCGTGCAGCGCCGAGGTGACCGTCCGGGAGCCGGGCTTCTGCACCCCGCGCAGCGACATGCACATGTGCTCGGCCTCGATCACCACCCCCACGCCCTTGGGGCTGAGGTTGTCCCTCAGCCAGTCGGCCACCTGGCACGTGAGGCGCTCCTGAAGCTGGAGCTCGCGCGCGAACAGCTCCACCACGCGCGCCAGCTTGGACAGGCCGATGATGCGATCCCCCGGCAGGTAGGCCACGTGCGCGACGCCGTGGAACGGCAGCAGGTGGTGCATGCAGAGCGAGTGGAACGGGATCTCGCGCGCGAGCACCAGCTCGTCGTAACCCTCTTCGTTGGGGAACGTGGTGAGGCTGAACGGCTGCGCTGTCAGCAGCTCGGCGTAGGCGCCGGCCATCCGGCGAGGCGTGTCCCGCAGGCCCTCGGTCTCCAGGTCGGCGCCAAGTGCGCGCAGCAGGTCGGCGGCGGCCGCCTCGGCCGCGGGCAGGTCGATCCCACCTTCGGGCGGGACCACATGCAGATGGGTGTGGATTGGGTCGGCGGTCAAATGACCAGCTCCTCGATGGTTGCCTTGCAGTGGCGCGCGACGGGGTCGTGCGCCACTCCTGTAAGTCGTGCCCGTGGTGCCCGATCCGGCCAGCACGCCCTCGGCGACGGCCATCGCGAGCCCGCAGAGGAGCTCGGGCTGGTCGGGCAGCACGAGGCGGCAGGGGCAGGCGGTGAGCAGCAGCTCGCCGTCCTCCACGCGGGCCTGGAAGCCCAGGCGCTCCAGCGCGGCGGGCAGCGTGCGCTCGATCTCCGTCTGGCCGGGCCGGCCGGCGAGGTAGCGGCCCCAGTCGCGCCCGAGCCGGCGCAGCTCGGCGGGCTCCTGGCCGCTCCGCGCGACGGCCGCCGCGAGCAGCTCCGCCAGGCCACGAAAATCGGCGGTCGGCAGCGTGTAGTCCTCAGTAAGGCGATAACGAAGCGGCGGCCGCCCCGTCCCCCGGCAGGCTGCTGCTCGGCCACCAGAAGCCCGGCGGCCTCCAGTGCGGTCACGTGCGTGCGCGCGGTGTTGAGGTGGACGCCCGCCGCAGCGGCCAGCTCAGTGAGCGACGCCGGGCCCTCGGAGAGCCGTCGGACTATCTCGGAGCCGAGTGGGGTCGGCGATCGTGTCGATATTCAACAGAAGCGCAGAATATCATCTAATTTTTTGTAGGTAAAGGCTCAGCGCTTCGTCGCAGCGACCAGCGTGAAGCGCAGCGTCTTGGCGACCGAGCGGTTGCCGGCGCTGTCCACGGACACGAGGCTGAGGCGGTACTTGCCCGGCTTGAGCTTCTTGTGGCGGCTGAGGCGACCCTGGAAGCTGACCTTGTGGGTGCCGGCGCCCGTGGTGTAGACGAGGCTGGGCTTGGCGTTCACGTAGCGGGAGCAGCGGCGCTTGTGGCTGCGCGCCTTGGTCGGCCTCAGGCAGCGCTTGCCCACGCGCCGGCCCGGGAGCACGCGCGCGAAGGTGAGCGTGGTCTTGGACGCCTCGCTGACCTTGAAGCTGATCGTGGTGCCCACCGGCGTGAGCCGGCTGAGGTGCGGCAGCGCCGACCCCAGGGCGAAGGTGGTGCGGCTGAGGCGCAGCGAAGAGACCGTGGGCGGCGTCTTGTCGTTGCCGCCTCCGCCCCCGCCTCCGCCGCCCCACGCACCTGTCGGGAGGTCGACCACCGCGGCCACGATCGAGCGCGGATCGGTGGCGCCACCGTTGCCCTGCGCGAATCCCACGGCCACGTTGCCCGCCGCGCTGCTGGCCGCGCCGATGCCTCCGATCACCACCGGGCCGGCGGTGGCGAGCGACAGCGTCTGCTGAGCGCCGAGCGTCCCGCCGATGTCCTCGCGCGCCACGACGCCGGTGGCCGCGGCGCCGCCGGTCGTGTCGATCCAGGAGAACAGCCCGTTGCCGTTGTCGGCTATCGCCGGCACGGGCACGGGCGATCCGGTGGGCGTGCCGGCGTCGAGGCGGAAGCCGGGTGTCCACGTGCCCCCGCTCAAGGCTGGAGCCGAACGCCTGGAAGGAGAGCTGGCGCGGCGAGCCGACGAGCCCCTTGCCGGCCGCGTTCACGTCGATGCGCGGGAACTCGGCGCCCTCGGTCGGATTGTCGGCGGGAAGGCCGTCCAGGACCTGGGCGGTGCTTAGCGTGCCTCCGACCAGCTGCCGGGCCAGCGCGCGCGGCCTGTTGGTGGCGCCGTACTACGAACATCTGCCGGAACACGACCCACGGGCTGGCCGTGTCGCCACCGTCGATGTCCACGTGATCGGCGCTGGCCTGCGCATCGGCGTGGCCGTCGAGGGTGGCGATGCTGGCCTCCACGTCGCTCGTGGCGGGCGTCGTGCCGGTGATGCGGCGCACGAAGACGTGCGCGTTCATGCCGGCGTCCTTCTCGGGCCAGGCGGCGACCGCGTTGCCGGCCGAGTCGACGGCCATGCGCGCGCCTGTGTCGCGCCCCGTCCCTCCGGCGTCGTCGGCCTGCACGTCGTCGAGCACCGGCGCTATCGCCGTCCAGGTCGTGCCCGAGAGCCGGGCCGCGTGCACGTCGCCGCCCATGTTCGCCGCGGTGAAGACCGTGTAGGCCACGCCGCTGACCGGGTCCATGGCAACGTCGGAATCGCTCACGAGCGTGTCGGTGGTCGCGTCGGGCGAACCGACGGTGAAGCCGCTGGCGCTGTTGGGCGCCAGCGCGGCCCTGAGGTTCCCGAGGCCCGCGACGGGCTTGTTCACGAACGTGACCACCACTCGCCCGCCGTTGCCGGCCGCCACGTGCGGGAACTGCGACGGATCGGCCAGGCCCACGTCGGCCTGCTGGCCCGTGCCCCACGCGCCGTTCGCGAAGCGCGAGACGAAGATGTGGTTCACGCCAGCGATCTTCTTCGTGTAGGCGATGTGCGCCGGTCCCGTCCGGCGCCATGTCGATGTCGCCGAACTGGACGATGTCGGCACTCGGACCGTCGATCGCCTTGCCCGGGACGATGGCCGCATGGGCGGTCGCCGGGATGGCTAGGAGAAGCGCTGTTACGAGGGCCAGTCGTGCGCGGCGCACGCCCCCGAGCCTACCTCAGATCATCGCGAGGCCGCCGGAGACGCCGAGCGCCTGACCGGTGACGAACGACGCGTCGTCCGAGGCGAGGAAGGCGATCGCCGCGGCCACCTCGTCGGGCTGGCCGAGGCGGCGCAGCACGGTGGAGCCGACCATCGTGTCCACGAGCTTCTGCCCACGTCGCCGAGCACCTCGGGCGCCTGCATCAACAGCGGCGTCTCGATCGGCCCCGGCGCCACCGCGTTGCAGGTGATCCCGTAGCGGGCGCCCTCGCGCGCGATCGCCTTCGTGAACCCCACCACGCCGCCCTTCGCGGCGGAGTACACGGCCGAGCCCGAGGAGCCCACGCGCCCGGCCTCGGAGGCCACGTTCACGATCCGCCCGCGGCGGCGCTCCTGCATCCCGGGCAGCACCGCGTGGGTCACCGCGATCACGCCGCGCAGGTTCACGCCGAGCACCCGGTCCCACATCGGCTCCTCGGTCTTCACGAAGAACGAGAACTCGTCGTAGCCGGCGTTGTTCACGAGCACGTCGACCGGGCCGAGCTCCTTCTCGATCGCCTCCAGCGCCGCGCCGATCGAGTCGGTGGAGGTCACGTCCAGCTCGAACGCCCCGCCGTCCAGGTCGCCCGCCACCTCGCGCGCGCCGTCCAGGTTCTTGTCCGTCACCGCCACGCGCGCGCCCTCGGCGGCGAGCCGCCGGCACGTGGCGGCGCCGATGCCGCTGCCCCCGCCGGTGACCAGCGCGATGCGCCCTTCGAGCCTCATGGCGCGGGAGACTAACCGCTAGGCTCGCGGGCCCGTGAGCTCCCCGACGGTCCCGATCATCGGCGGTACAGGCGCGCTCGGCTTCGGCCTGGCGCTGCGCTTCGCGCAGGTCGGCGTGCCGCTGGTGATCGGCTCGCGCCGGATCGACGCCGCCGAGGAGGCGGCCGAGAAGCTGCGCGCGCGCGTGCCCGGCGCCGAGGTGGAGGGGCTGCACAACGGCGACGCCGCCAAGCGCGGCCCGCTCGTGATCCTCTCGGTGCCCTTTCGGGCGCAGTCGGAGATCCTCACCAACCTGAAGGGGTCGCTCGAGCCCGACCAGATCCTGGTGGACGCCACCGTGCCGCTGGCCGCCGCGGTGTCGGGCAAGGCCACGCGGCTGCTCGGCGTGCCCCAGGGCTCGGCGGCCGAGCAGGCCGCGGAGATGGCGCCCGAGGGCGTGCGGGTGCTGAGCGCGTTCCACTCGGTCAGCGCCGCGAAGCTGGGCGACCTCGAGCACGAGCTCGACGAGGACGTGCTGATCGCCGGCGACGACCGCCCGGCCAAGCGGGTGCTGGCCGAGCTGGTCCATCAGATCCCGGGCCTGCGGCCGGTGGACTGCGGCAAGCTCGAGCTGGCGCGCATGATCGAGGCCCTCACGCCGCTGCTGATCTCGGTGAACGTCCGGCACAAGGCGCACGCCGGCGTGAAGCTCACCGGGCTGCCCGACGTCACGTGGTAGTCGTCCTCGCCGGCGGCACGGGCGGCGCCAAGCTCGCCCGCGGGATGCTCGACGTGGTGGGCCCGGGCGAGCTGACGGTGATCGCCAACACCGGCGACGACGTGGAGATCTACGGCGTGCACGTCTCGCCCGACCCGGATCTCGTGACCTGGTGGCTGGCCGACCTGATCGACGAGCGCGGCTGGGGCATCGCCGGCGACAGCTGGGAGGTGATGTCGGCGCTCGAGGCCGCCGGCCGGCCCGCCTGGTTCCGGCTGGGCGACCGCGACCTGGCGATGTGCCTGCTGCGCACCCAGCGGATGCGCGAGGGCGGGCGCCAGACGCGAGGGCCAGGCGGAGGTCTCGCAGGCGGTGGGCGTGGAGGCGCGCGTGCTGCCGATGTCCGACGAGCCCGTGCGCACGCGCGTGAAGCTGGGCGGCCGCTGGCTGGCGTTCCAGGAGTTCATGATCACCGAGGGCGGCCGCAGCGGCGGGGAGGTGGAGGGCGTGGAGCTCGACGGCATCGCCTCGGCCCGCCCGAGCCCGGAGGCGCTGGAGGCGATCGCCGGCGCCGACGCGATCGTGATCGGTCCCTCGAACCCGGTGATCTCGATCGGCCCGATCCTGGCGCGTGCCGGGCATGCGCGAGGCGATCGCCGCCGCGGCGGCCCCGGTGGTCGCGGTCAGCCCCTTCGTGCGGGGCCATTCCGTGAAGGGCCCGACCGAGGATTTCTGCCGCTTCGCCGGGCTGCCGCTGGGCACCGCAGGGGGCGATCGAGGCGTACGCGGGAGTGGTCGACGGGGTGGTGGCCGACGAGCCGGCTGAAGGAGCGCCGGTGCACGTCACGAACACGCTGATGACCACCCCCGAGGACGCGCCATCAGCTTGCCCAAGACACCCTGGAGTTTGCGGAAAGCCTCCCGAGAAGGGCATGATGAGCATCCCGGTCAGCCGCTAGAGTCGAAGCGAACCGGGAATCGGCCCATGCGTACAGCCGCAATCCTCCCAATCAAGAGCTTCGCAGCGGCGAAGCAGCGTCTCGCGCCGGCCCTCGGCAGCGGGTCTCGGCAGGCACTCGCGCAGGCGATGTTCTCGGATGTCCTCAGCGCGCTGAAGAAGGTCGACCGCCTCGAGACGATCGCGGTCGTGACCGGCGACCCGGCGGCGGATGCCGCCTCGCGTGGCGACGGGGTCACGGTGGTGCACGACTCGCTCGAGGCCGGCCAGTCCGCGGCGGCGGCCGTCGGCATCAGGCACGCGATCGCGCTCGGCTTCGAGCGCGTGCTGCTCGTGCCGGGCGACACGCCGCTGATCGACCCGCTCGAGATCGAGGCCCTGCTCGCTCACGGCGAGGCCGACGGGATGCCGGTGGTGATCGTGCCCGACCGCCACGGCACCGGCACGAACGCGCTGATGATCACGCCGCCAGAGGCCTTCAAGCCGAGCTTCGGGCCGGACAGCCTGAACCGCCACGTCAGCGCCGCCCAGGAGGCGGGCCTGATGCACAGCGTCGAGGAGGTCCCGTCGCTGTTGCACGACGTGGACACGCCCGACGACCTCGCTGCGCTGGCCGTGCTGCTCGACGAGCGCCGCGCCTGCGCCCCGCTGACCCGCGGCGCGCTGCGCCAGCTCGACCGCCTGCGGGCCAGCAGGCGCTTCGGCCCGGAAGAGGCCGCGGCCGAGCTCGACGTCGAGCCGCCCGTCGAGGTCTAGGGCCTGGAGCTCATCGCCACCGCTCTCGCCGGCTTGCCGGAGGTGCGGCCCGGGCGACGACCTGGCAGCGCTCGTGGCGTCCGCCTGCCCGGCGGACCTGGATGACGGCGACGTGCTGGTGGTCACCAGCAAGGTGGTGTCGAAGGCGGAGGGGCGCTTTGTGCGGCTCGCCGACGTCGCGCCGGGTCCTGACGCCGTGCGGATCGCCGCGGATCAGGACAAGGATGCCCGGCTCGTGCAGGTGATCCTCGACGAGTCCGCGGAGCTGTTGCGCGTCACGAGCGGCGTGATCATCTCCGAGACGCGGCACGGCTTCGTGTGCGCCAATGCAGGCGTGGACGCCTCCAACGTGCCGGACGACGGCCAGGTGCTGCTGCTGCCCCTGGATCCCGACGCCTCCGCGCGAGCGCTGCGGGCCGGCGTCGCGGACGCCCGCGGCGTGCGACCGGCCGTGCTGGTCTCAGACAGCTTCGGGCGCGCCTGGCGCATCGGACAGTCCGACGTGGCGATCGGCGCCGCGGGGTTCGCGGTGCTGGACGACTGGCGCGGCCGCCACGACGCCAACGGCCGGCCCCTCACCGCCACCGCGCTGGCGGTGGCCGACAGCGTGGCCGGCACCGCCGACCTCGCACGCTCTAAGGACGGCGGCGAGCCCGTGGTGCTGGTGCGCGGCCTCGACCGCTTCGTGCTGCCGGACGACGGCCCCGGCGCGGCCGCGCTCCGCCGCCCGCCCGAGCAGGACCTGTTCCGCTAGCTAGCGGGGCTCGCGCTCGAGGCCCAGCCGGTGGGCCAGCGCCGCGGCCTGCGTGCGACTGCGCACGTCGAGCTTCGACAGGATGCGGGATACGTGCACGCTGGCCGTCTTCTCGGCCATGAAGAGCGTCTCGCCGATCTCGCGGTTGGTCATCCCCTCCGCGAGCAGGGCCAGCACCTGGCGCTCGCGCGGGGTCAGGCCGAAGGGATCCTCCTCGGCGGCGGCGGCCGGCTCGGGAGGGGTGCCGTTGCCGTCGCGCTCGAGGCGCAGCCGGGCGCGGGCCACCAGGCCCTCCAGCTCCGACTCCAGCCAGCGCGCGCCCAGCCGGCGCGCCTCGGCCAGCGCCGTAGCGGCGGTGACGGCCGCCGCCTCCCGCTCGCCCCGGGCCACCTGGGCGTCGGCCCGGCGCCAGTGGCAGAGCGCCACCTCATAGGGGCGCTCGATCAGGTTCCAGGCCTCGGCCGCGGCGGTCCACAGCTCGGGGTCGGAGCGGCCCTCCACCCGGCTCATGTGGCCCTCGGCGGATGCCAGCCACGCTCGCTCCACCGGCCGCTCGCCCTCCGCGGCGGCGCGCACGCGGCGCGAGCATCATCTCGCCGTTCGAGACGGCCCGCGAGGGATCCTCGCCGAGATCGCGGTAGCGCTGGGCGGCCTCCGCCTCCACCCGCACGCCGACGGCCGCCAGGCGCACGATGCGACCGGCGTCCTCGGTGCAGAACTCGATCCGGTCGAGCGAGCTCTCCACCACGTCGCGGGCGCCGTCGATGTCGCCTTCGCGCACGCGCAGCTCGGCAGCGAGCGCGCCCCAGACGCCGATGAACTGGGGCTCGGTGGACTCGGCGACGATGCTCGCCGCCCGCTCCAGCCGGTCGCGGGCGGTGTCCTCGTCGCCGTAGGCGAGCGCCATGGCGGAGCGCTGGAGCAGGGGGAACAGCTCGCGCGCCCCGCCCGTGCGCCGCTCGCTGGCGGGCATGGCGGCCTCCGCCACCTGCCAGTTGCCGAGCGCCCAGTTGAACTCCGCGATCACCACGTTCAGCCACTCCACCGTCTGCGCGAGCTCGCTGATCACGCGCTGGCCCTCCTCCACGATCGCCAGGCCCTCGCGGGTGCGGCCGCCCATGTGCAGCGCGTCCGCGAGGTTGCCGTAGGCGCTGTCCAGCTCGCCGATGTTCTCGCGCTCGCGCGCGATCTCCACCGCGCGCCGCAGCTCCGCGGCGCCGCCCTCGACGTCGCCCATGGCGGCCAGCGCGATGCCACGCGCGTTGCGGGCCCGGCCCTCGGCCAGCGTGTCGCCCTCGGCCGCGTCAATCGCGAGGTCGGCCAGCTCGAGCGTCTCCTGGTAGCGCCCCTGGAGCATCCTCACCTTCGCGAAGAAGCCCAGCAGGCGGGCACGCTCGCGGCTGCGGTCGCCCTCCGGCAAGAGCGCCAGCCCGCGCGTGATCGTCTCCACGGCGTCGTTGCCGCGGTTGAGCGACCAGCGCGAGCGCGCGAGGATCTCGAGCAGGGCGGCAGCCTGGTGCGGCTCGGCCTCCTCGTCCAGCAGCTCGAGCGCACGCTCGGCGAGCGTCTCGGCGCGCATGAAGTCGCCCTCGGCGCGACGCTCCGACGCGGCCCAGCGAAGCAGGCCCACGCGGTCGGTGCCGGCCAGCCGCTCGGCGTCCGGCACCCGGTCCCAGAGCTCGATGGCCCGCTCCAGCAGCGCGGCCGCCTCGCCGTGCGCGTGAACGGCGTCCGCCGCATCCGCGGCCCTGACGGAGGCCTCGAGGGCGTGCGCCTGCTCGCCGGCGACGAAGTAGTGGTGGGCGATCCCGGCCGTGACGAACGCGCCGTAGCCCTGACCCTCCGCGCGGCGCTCCAGAGCGCGCGCGAGCGCCAGGTGGAGGTCGGCGTGCTCGCCCGGCAGCAGGTCGTCGTGGACCACCTCGCGCAGCAGGGCGTGGCGGAAGCGGTAGAAGCCGTCGTCGCCCGCGGCCACGATGTGGCTGGCCACGGTCTCCCGCAGGGCCGCGCGCAGTCGCGTCGCGTCCATCCCGCTGGCGTCCGCCAGCAGCGACTCATCGAGGCGGCGCCCGGCCGCGAGCACCCGCAGGATCTCCTGCGCGTCGTCGCTCAGGCGCTCGATCCGCACCATCAGGGCGTCGCGCAGGGTCGGTGGCATCGCCCCGCGCCCGTCCAGCCCGGCGGCCAGCAGCTCCTCGGTGAAGAGCGGGTTGCCCTCGCTGCGCATCCAGAGCCGCCCCAGGAGAGCCGCGTCCGGCGGGGCGCCCAGGATGTCTGCGAGCTGCTCCCCCAGCTCGTCCCGGGTGAGCGGCAGGAGCTCGATGCGGCGCGCCGCGGGGTTGCGCTCCAGCTCCGCGAGCAGCGGGCGCAGCGGGTGACGGCGATGCAGCTCGTCGGGCCTGTAGGTGGCCACCACCAGCACGCGCTCCGAGGTGAGGCTGCGGGCAAGGAACGTGAGGAAGCCGCGCGTGGAGCGATCGGCCCAGTGGATGTCCTCGATCGAGAGGATCAGAGGCTGCTCGCGACCCAGCGCGTCGAGCAGCGCCAGCAGCGCCTCGAACAGCCTGCCCTGAGCGGCGTCGTCGCGCTCGGCGCGCTCCGCCGGCTCGGCTTTGGCCGGGGCAAGCCCGGGGACCAATGCCCCGAGCTCGCCCCGCACGGCCTCGGGGAGAGCGGCCGCTACGGGGTCCTGCTCCCGTGCCAGTGGGCGGAGAGCCGCTACAAGCGGTGCGTACGGGAGCTCGCCTTCGCCGAGCTCGACGCAGTCTCCGCAGATCACACGCGCGGGCGGGTCACCATCGCCCGCGCGCAGTTGAAACTCAACGAGAAGCCGGGTCTTACCTACGCCCGACTCACCAGCTACGAAGACTATGGAGGGCCTTCGGGCTGCCGCGTCGGCCAAAGCGGCTTCCAGCTCCGCGAGCTCGATCCCGCGGCCTACTACTCGCGCGCTCATGACCCGGGTCGCCATGACCCCAGTATTGCGCTGGTACCCGCTGTCCCGATCCCGCGTCGCGGAGGTCGGGGAAGCTGGCGCCGATGAAGTGCTTGTGAAGGTCGGTGTACATGGTTCAGTCCTCTCTCGGGAGCCCGGCATCTCGGGCTCCTCATGTTGGACTGCGACCCACCGTTCGACATCGGGAGAATGCCGACACTTTCGAGGTCCGACCCCTTAGTTGTGGACCGGGACCCCTTAGGGCGTTGCGACCACGACCGGGAAGCGCTCACGGATGTTGTAGAGCGTGTCCCGCTCCGCTGCAGGGCGCCCTGCAGCGTGCGCCGCGGCGATCAGCTGGTCGGGCGTGAGCAGGGTGCCGTGGTAGGAGCCGGCCATGCGGCTGATCGACTCCTCCATCAGCGTGCCGCCCAGGTCGTTCACGCCCCAGCGCAGCGCCTCGGTGGCGGCGTCGAGGCCCATCTTCACCCAGCTGGCCTGGACGTTGCGGATCGTCTTCCCCAGCGCCAGGCGGAAGACCGCGGTGTGCTTGAGGTTCTCCTCGCGCGAGATCTCCTCGATCCCGTGCGTGCGGCCGAGCAGCGTGTGGAAGGGGATGAACGAGAGCGGCACGAACTCGGTGAAGCCGCCGGTGCGCTCCTGCAGCTCGCGCACGACCCGCATGTGCTCGGCCAGCTCCCAGGGCTCCTCCACGTGGCCGAACATCACGGTCACGGTGGAGCGGATGCCCACGGCGTGCGAGGCCTCGATGATCTCCACCCAGCGCGCCACCGGCAGCTTGTTCGGCGAGATGCGCTCGCGCACGCCGTCGTGCAGCACCTCGGCGGCCGTGCCGGGCGTGGAGCCCGAGGCCGGCCTCGCGCAGGCGCTCGAAGACCTCGCGCGGCGGCAGGCCGCTCTGGTCGCACATGTGCGAGATCTCCATGGGCGAGTAGGCGTGCATGTGGATCTCGGGCGCGACCTCCTTGGCCAGGCGCAGCCAGCCCTCGTAGTCCTCGAGCTGCCATTCCGGGTGGATGCCGGACTGCATGCAGATCTCGGTGGCGCCGAACTCCACCGCGTCCTGCACGCGCTTGATGAAGTCCTCGCGCGAGTGCTCGTAGGCGTCCGGCGAGCGCTTGCCCTGGCCGAAGCCGCAGAAGGCGCAGCCGACGATGCAGACGTTCGACACGTTGATGTTGCGGTTCACCACGAACGTGACCGTGTCGCCCGCCAGTTCCTCGCGCAGCTCGTCCGCGGCCTCGCGCATCTCCTCGATCGCCTCGGGCCGCGTCTCGGCGAACATCGCCGTCAGCTCGTCCTCGCTCAGGGCCAGGCCGTCGCGCGCCTTGTCGATCGCCTCCGGCACCAGGTCGTGCCGGATCGTGCGCTCCTCGCGCCGCCCCGAGCCGCGGCGCGGGATGAAGCTCCAGTACTTGAGCTTGATCACGTCGAGCACGCCCTGCTCGAGCCACTCGGCGTCCATGTACTGCGGGTAGACGCAGAGCCGCTCGGTGAGCGCGTAGCCCTGCGGCGCCAGCTCCTTGCGCATCCGGTGCACCGACGGGAACGGGTGCTCCGGGCGAGATGTGATCCCCGTTGGCCGACAGCCCGCCCAGATCGGTCGCGCCCTCCTCCACCAGCGGCAGCCACCAGTCGGAGAGGTTCGGAGGAATCTGAATCCCAACCCCCGGCAGAATCCGCTGCGCCTCCCGAACCAAGAGACGCATGTCATCCAGAGAGATCGGGGTTGCCCAGGACGGCACGGGCACCTCCTCCTGCGACCCGCGACCCGCGACCTGCGACCTCTCGGCAATCTCGGCCGGCTCCGCCCCGTAGTACCTCGGATGCGGGACGAAGTTCTGCAGAATCACCTCCTGAATGTGCCCGTACTCCCGCTGCAGCTCGGCCAGCGCCTCCAGCGACGCGATCCGGTCCTCCAGCGACTCGCCGATCCCCACGAGGATCCCGCTCGTGAACGGGATCCGCAGCTCGCCGGCGGCGCGGATCGTCTCCAGGCGCACGTCGGGGTGCTTGGTGGGCGAGCCCTGGTGCACCACCAGATCCGGGTTCACGGACTCGAGCATCAGCCCCTGCGAGGCGGTCACCTCCCGCAGCCGCGCCAGGTCCTCGCGCGAGGCCGCGCCGATGTTGGTGTGCGGCAGCATCCCGCGCTCGAGCGCGCGCTCGCAGGTCCACGCCACGTATGACGTGAAGTCCTCGTGGCCGTACTCGCCCAGGCGCGCGCGCCACCTCGGCGTTCACCTCGGGGCGCTCCCCCGTGAGCACCAGCAGCTCCTTCACCCCGCGGCGCGCGGCGTCGTCCAGCATCCGCTCGACCTCGTCCGGCGCGTACAGGTGCGCCTGGTGTGTCGCAAAAGCGCAGTACTTGCAGTAGCACTGGCACGTGCGGGAGAGGGAGACCGTGAAGTTCCGCGAGAAGGTGACCCGCCGCATCGGTCCAGGCAGTGTAGGCATAGCCTTCCCCGGCATGCGCTCACGCGTCATCCTGCTCGCCCTCGTTGCCGGGCTCGCCATCGCCGGCTGCGGCGGAGGCGGCTCCAGCTCGCCGAAGCAGATCCGGCTGGCCCTCGACTTCACGCCCAACGCGGTGCACGCGGGCATCTACACCGCGCTGGCGCAGGGGCTCGACAAGAAGCACGGCGTGAAGCTGGTGGTGCGCGCGCCGTCCGCCTCCACCGACTCGCTCACGCTGCTGCGCACGGGCCGGGCGGACCTCTCGATCGTGGACATCCACGACCTCGGACTGGCGCGCGAGAAGGGCGAGGACCTGGTGGGCGTGGGCGCGCTGGTCACGCGGCCGCTGGCCGCGGTGATCGGCGGGGCGAGCGTGACGCGCCCGCGCGACCTGCAGGGCCAGCGCGTGGGCGTGACCGGCCTGCCGTCCGACACCGCCGTGCTGAAGGCCGTGGTGCAGGGCGACGGCGGCGACTACGCGCGCGTCAAGCCCGTGACGATCGGCTTCTCGGCGGTGCCCGACCTGATCGCCGGGAAGGTGGCCGCCGCCACCGCCTTCTGGAACGCCGAGGGCGTGACCCTGAAGCAGCGCGGCGTGAACACGCACGACTTCCGCGTGGACCAGTACGGCGCGCCGCCCTATCCCGAGCTCGTGATCGTGACCAAGCGCAGCACGCTGGAGGCCAAGCGGCCCGAGATCGAGAACGCGCTGGCGCGATCGCCGCCGGCGACCGCGCCGCGCTGGCCGACCCGACGCCGCCGTGAACCCGCTCGTGAAGGCGTCGCAAGCGGACCCGGCCCTGATCCGCGCCGAGCTGACGGCCGTGCGCCCGGTGCTGTCCCCCGACCTGCCGCTCAACCGCGCCGTGCTGGAGCAATGGGCCAACTTCGACCAGCGCTTCGGCATCCTGAAGACGCACGTCGACGTGGCGAAGGCGTTCGACTTCCCGGCGAGCTAGAGCAGCCGGCGCTCGGCCGCCCAGGCCGACAGCTCGTGGCGGCTCGAGAGCTGCAGCTTGCGCAGCACCGCCGACACGTGCGCCTCCACGGTCTTCGTGGAGATCGACAGGCGGCGCGCGATCTCCTTGTACATGTAGCCGCGGGCGATGTGCTGGAGCACCTCGCGCTCGCGCGGCGTGAGCTGATCCAGCGTCGCGTCGGACTCGGGCGCCGGGGCCTCGCCGGCGAAGGCGTCGAGCACGAAGCCCGCCAGCCGCGGCGAGAAGACCGCGTCGCCCTCGTTCACGCGCCGCACCGCGTCGGCCAGCTCCTCGCTCGAGATCGTCTTGGTCACGTAGCCGCGCGCGCCCGCGCGAATCACCGCGATCACGTCCTCGGCGGCGTCGGACACCGACAGCGCCAGGAAGCGCGTGTCGGGCCGCTCGGCCGCCACCCGCCGGATCACCTCCACGCCCGCCGCCGTCCGGCATGTGCACGTCGAGCAGCACCACGTCGGGCGAGGTCTCGAGGATCGTGGCCACGGCGTCGTCCACCGTCGCAGCATCGCCCGCGATCTCGACCAGGCCCTCCAGCTCCGCGCGCACGCCCGCCCGGAACAGCTGGTGGTCGTCGACGATCACGATCCGCGGCGTCCTCATGGCTGCTCTCGCTCGAGCACCAGCTCCACCTCGGTGCCGCCGCCCTCGGGCGCCCGGATCTCGGCGCGGCCGCCGTGGCGCTCCATGCGCCCGACGATCGACTCCCGCACGCCGCGGCGGTCCGGCGGCACGGCGGCCGGGTCGAAGCCCGGCCCGCGGTCGCGGATGAAGATCTGGAGGCGCGAGGGCTCGGCCTCGGCGTAGACGTCCACGGTCGAGCCGTGGCCGAACTTGGCCGCGTTCAGCATCGCCTCGCGCGCCGCGGCCACGATCGCCTCCCCGCCGGGGTCGAGCGGCACGTCGCCCACGGCCACCACCTCGATCGGCACGCCCTGCGCGCGCTCGATCTCGTCGGCGGCGTCCTCGAGCGCGCTGCTGAGGCCCGCGCCGTCACCCGCCTCGGCGGTGCGCCCCGACAGCCACGAGCGCAGCTCGCGCTCCTGGCGCCTGGCGAGCGCGGCCACCTCGCGCGGGTCGTCCGCCCGCTTCTGCATCAGGGCGAGGGTCTGGAGCACGGAGTCGTGCAGGTGCGCGGCCATCTCCGCGCGCTCCTGCGAGCGGATGCGCTCGCCTCGCTCGGCCGACAGCGAGCGGGCCAGCCGCGCGATCCAGGGGAAGAAGATCACCCCGAGCCCCACCGCCACCACCAGCACGGCGAGCACCACGTCGCGCGCCGCGCTGAGCGAGCCCGTGGCCTGAAGGAACACCACGCCCGCAGCGATCACCAGCGCCACGCCGAGCCCGGTGCGCGAGATGAGGGCGTTCCGCTGCGCCTTCGCGGCCCGCGGCTCGGCCTCGACCCCTCGGCGGCCTCGGGCTCGCCGACCGCCGCGGCGGACTGGCGCCAGAGCAGCGCCGCGCCCGCCGCCACGAGCACGACCGGCCACACCACGGCGTCGGAGAACCAGATGCCCAGGCCGCGCAGCGCCAGCAGCAGGCTCAAGCAGCAGGAGGCCGGCGCCCGCGCCCACCTCGATCGCCGCGCGTCCCGCACGCCGTGGCCGCGCCTGCGCCGCGCCCGCCTCGGCCGGGATCAGCACCAGGCAGAGCAGGTAGACCACCAGGCCGAACCCGCCGGCGGCGGTGGCCACGACGAAGGCGATGCGGATCGGCAGCGGATCGACGCCGAAGTAGCGCGCGATCCCAGCGCAGACGCCGCCTATCAGGCGGCGCTCGGGGTCTCGGCGCACGGCCTTCCGGGTCGGGGCTGCCGACTCCACGACGCCCATCTTGGCCGATCAGCCTCGCCGCGTCAGGCCCATGGCCAGCAGTGTCGCCCCGACCGTCGCGCATGCCACCGGGGCGAGCGCTGCGAAGCGGAGGCTGATCGCGCCGGTGCTGTCCAGCAGCACCAGCACGCCAAGCACGGCGATTCCCGCCCCCGCGACGATCGAGGCGATGTCTAACCTAGCGCGAGGCATTCGGCACCTCGCAGCCGTTGTTGGGGCCGCTCGGAGGCTGAGGCGGGAAGGGTCCGCGGCGATGGTGGTCGTAGACCGCGTCGGGGTTGTCGGTGATCAGGACCTGGCCCAACCCGACGTCGGCGTCCAGCACCACGCGTGCGTTGCCGGCCGCCGCGGCGCGGCTCGTCGCTCCAGTCCACGTCCACGCCGCCGTGTCCGACCTCGAAGGCGCGCACCTCGCCGATCCCGACCTTCGCCCGCGTCGCCACGCAGACGTTGTCGGGCACGATCAGGGCCGCCTGGCCCGCGCCGACCTTCAGCTTCAGCGGCCGGTCGCCCGGCGGCAGGTTCGCCTGGCGCAGATCCACCACCAGGCGGCCGGCGCCGACGCGGTAGCTGTCCCGCACCTGGGCGGCCGAGACCGGGTCGTACTCGCGGTCCCCGGCGCCTCCGTGGAGGTCGATGCCCGCCGCGGAGACGGCTGCCACCGGCAGCGCGAGCGCCAGCGCCGGGAGGATCAGCCAGCGCGCGCCGCCCGCTGAAGGCGGCGACGGCCAGCGCGGCGCCCGCGGCGATGATCACGACCGCCGCGACCGTCGCGCCGCCGGTGCCCGCGAGCCATGCGCCGCCGACGGCGAGGATCGCGCTGGCGATCAGCACGAGCAGTCCGCGCAGCAGGCGCTGCCCGGCGTTGGTCGCCGCGTCGCGCTCCGAGCGCTCGGCGCTGATCAGCCACCAGATGCCGAGGCCGACCACCAGCAGCAGCCCGACCGGCCACGCCAGCCAGAAGTGAAACGGCCCGTGCGAGAGGATCGATCCACCGGCCACCACCAGCAGCACGATCCCGGTGAGGGCCAGCCCGCGCTGGGGCAGGTTGCGCTGCCCCTGCGGCTCGCCGTCGGTCGGCACGAGCAGCACGGCGGCCAGGTAGAGGAGCGCGCCGGCGCCTCCGAAGAAGGTCAGCGCGACCGCAGCGATCCGGAACAGCACCGGGTCGACGTCGAAGTAGCGGCCGAGGCCGGCGCAGACGCCCGCGATCACGCGGTCGTCGCGGCTGCGGAGCAGCCGGCGCGGAGCGGGCGGCTGCTCGCGCGTGGGCTGCTCGTCGGGCTGGTCACCCGGGGGTAGCTCTGGTCTGTTCTGCTGCTCGTCCATGCGATTCCAATCGTTCAGTTTGGTTGCATGGACAGGGTCGCCGCCGGAGCGGCCCACCACAATTGGGAATTGCCCCTAGGGGTCAGCCCTGAACGCGGCGCGCGAGCCCGGGCATTCCGTAGCGCAGACGCGGCACGAGACCCCACGCCCTCGGCACCGCCACCTCGGCCCGGCCGCCCGGCCCGGCGCGCAGGATCGCGTCCGCCACCTTGTCCGGCGTGGACACCAGCCAGCGGCTGCGAGCGCTCTTCACGAGCTGGGTCTGCGGCATGCCCTCGGTGGCGATGAAGCCCGGCAGCACGAGCCCCACGTGCACGCCGGTCCGCTTCTCCTCCAGCCGCAGCGCCTCCGTCCAGCCGGCGAGCGCGAACTTCGAGGCGGAGTAGGCGCCGCCCTTCGCCCTGGCCACGCGCCCGGAGATCGAGGAGACGTTGACGATCGAGCTGGGCGCCGAGGCGCGCAGGACGGGCAGCAGCGCCTCGGTGAGGCGCACCACGGCGTCGAAGTTCAGGTCCATCGTGCGGCGGACGTTCTCGTAGCCGCCGTCGCCGAATGCCGCCCCCCAGCCCGCGCCCGCGTTGTTCACCAGCAGGTCGAGCCGGCCCCAGAGCTCGTCCACGCGGGCGCGCACCTGCGCGGGAGCGCCCTCGTCGGTCAGGTCCACGGCCACGTACTCGCCACCGAACTCCTGAGCCAGAGCGCGCAGCCGATCCTCGCGGCGCGCCACGAGCAGCAGCCGCCAGCCGTCGGCCGCGAGCCGGCGCGCGGTGTGCTCGCCGATCCCGCTCGAGGCCCCGGTGACCACGGCGCAGCGCTCGCTCACGCCGCCGCCAGCCTGTCCACGAGCGCCGCCATCTCACGCGCCATGCGCGAGCGCGGCACCACCAGATCGAAGCCCGCCTCGTCGGCGCGCCGGCGCGTGTCCTGCTCCACGTGCGAGTAGAAGCCGAGCGTGTGCACGCCCTCGAGCCGGCCGTCGGCGCGCATCGACTCCACCAGCCCGGCGCGCTCCTCGGCGTCGCTCGTGAGGTCCACCACGAGCACGTCCGCGTCCGGCAGCTCGCCGGCCCCGCTGAAGGGCGTCACCTCGTGCCCGCCGGCGCGCAGGCCGCCCTCGAGCTTCGAGCCGAACAGCAGGTCGGGGCAGAGCAGCGCGACCCGGGCCACTACTGGTGACGCCGGCGCGCGAACTCGCGCCGCACGGACTCGGGCCGGCCCCACATCTGCACGACCTCCACGCGGCCAGAGCGCGAGTCGCGGGCCACGAGCTCGCCCTCGATGCCCTGCTCGTCGAGCACCCGCAGCGTGCCGCGCACCGTCTCCGCGGCCGCCGCGTGGCCGAACTCGTGGGCCACGTGCAGGCGCCAGTGCCAGTCGTGCTTGGAGTACGGCTGCACGTTCACCTGGACGAGGATCGTCGCCGCCTCGATGTAGCGCTCCTCGTCGAAGATCCTCAGGTCGAGGCTGAGGTCCGTCCAGTCGGGAGGCAGGGTGTCGAGGATCGCCTGGAAGTCGTCTGCCAGAGCCACGGCGCAGAACTGTATCGGTGAGCGCGTACCTACAATCGAACCGTGATCGCGACCACCGAGTACGAGCGGCTGCGCGAGGCTGTCGGGCTCGTCGATCGCTCCGAGCGCGGCAAGTTCGTGCTGAGCGGCAGCGAGACGCTCGAGTTCCTGCAGGGGCAGGTGACCAACGACGTGGAGGCGCTCGAGCCGGGCCGTGGCTGCTACGCCACCCTGCTCGATCACAAGGGCAAGATCCAGGCGGACATGCGCGTGCTGCGGCTGGCCGACTCGGTCTGGATCGACTGCGAGGCCGTCGGGCGGCCCGCGCTCGCCAAGACCATCCGCATGTACAGCCTGGGCCGCGACGTCCGCGGCGAGGACGTCACCGACGAGCGCGCGATCCTGTCGCTGATCGGTCCCGCCGCGCGCGAGGCGCTGGACGTCTCACCGCCCGACGAGGAGCACTCCTTCGTCGAGGGCGAGCACGGCATCTACGTGGCCACCGACCTCGGCGTGGACGTGATCTGCGCCGCCGCCGACGCCGAGGCCGTCCGCGAGGCGCTGGGCGTCGAGCCCGCATCCGAGGAGGCCGCCGAGTGCCTGCGGATCGAGTCCGGCCGCCCGCGTCACGGACTCGAGCTCACCTCGGCGACGATCCCCCAGGAGGCCGGCATCAACGAGCGGGCCGTGAGCTTCACCAAGGGTTGCTACGTGGGCCAGGAGACGGTCGCTCGCCTCCACTACAAGGGCAAGCCGAACCGCTTCCTGAGGGGCCTCGTGCTCAGCGCGCCCGTCGAGCAGGGAGCGGCGATCACGCTGGGAGAGCGCGAGGTCGGCAGCATCGGATCCACCGCCGTCTCGCCCGCCCACGGGCCGATCGCGCTGGCGCTGATCAGGCGCGAAGCCTCCCCCGGAGACACCGTCACGGTCGGTCCGGAGGCCGTTCAGGCCGAAGTGATCGAGCTTCCGTTCGGACGCGAATAGCTCCGCAGTCCGGATCCGCGCCTCCGCACCGTCGCATTACCGACACCATTCCGGGGTACCATGGCCTCAAGTCGCCAACGAGTCGAGCCCCGGGAGGCCCCCGTGACCGCCTTTACGCAAGAACAGGCAACGAGGAAGCTCGCCGATATCGACGTGCGTACCAAGCAGGCCTGGGAGGCCTACAACGAGAGCCTCCGAGAGCTTGCGGGGCAGGAGTACGAGGACGCGGAGGGTCAGTCGTGGGATCGTCTCCAGAGCAGGCTCCGGGAGCTCGACGGCGAGCGCCAGCTAGTCGTGGGGGACTGAGCCCCCGCAGCCCGCTGCTCGGCGGGCCGCTCGAATTCGAGCGCAGGATCCGAGGAGCCGCGACCGCGGCGGCCGCATTTCGATCCGGCCGCGGACCTCTACGAGATCCCCAGCGACGTGTCGCAGGCCGCGGCCGAGCTCGCCGACCTGGACCTGCGCCAGCTGCGCGAGCTGATCCCAGGCCCCGACTCCGCCCGCGCGCTCGACGACTGGGGCCGCTCGCGAGCGCGTCTTCTCGCTGATGGAGCCGCTGCTCAACTTCTACTACCGCTACTGGTTCCGGGTCGAGCAGGAGGGCGTCGAGAACGTGCCCGCCGAGGGCGGCGCCCTGCTCGTGTCGAACCACTCCGGCGCGCTGCCTCCCGACGCGCCGATGATCATGCAGGCGATCCGCAACGAGCACCCCGCGCCGCGCCCGCTGTACATGCTCGGCGAGCACTGGTTCAAGGGCTACCCGGGCGTGGGGATGCTCACCAACAAGCTCGGGCTGGTGGCGGCCCACCCCGCCAACGCCCAGCGGCTGCTGCGCGACGAGGGCCGTCTCGCGCTCGTGTTCCCGGAGGGCCAGAAGGGCACGCGCAAGCTCTACTGGCAGCGCTACCGGCTGCGCCGCTTCGGCCGCGGCGGCTTCGTGAAGACCGCGCTGCGCTCCGGCGTGCCGATCGTCCCGATCGCGGTGATCGGCGCCGAGGAGGCGATGCCGATCTTCGCCCACGTGCCGCTCCTCCAGCGCCTCACCGGCCTCATCTACTTCCCGATCAACCACGCCTTCCCGCAGTTCGGGCCGGCCGCCGGCCTGATGTATCTGCCCGCGAAGTTCAAGATCCGCTTCCTCGAGCCGGTCGACCTTCGACGGCTACGGGCCCGAGGACGCCGACGACCTCGAGCTCGTCCAGTCGCTCGCCGAGGATGTGCGCGCGCGCATCCAGGCCGAGGTGGACCGCCTGCTGGCTTCGCGTACCTCAGTCTGGTTCGGTTAGGGTTCCGCCCGAGAGGGATGAGAGGGAGAGGAAGGACCCCGGTCGCCGCGCTCCTCTCGAGCCTGTTGGGACTCGGGCTCGTGGCATGCGGTGGCGGCAGTGACTTCAAGGACCGAGCGCGTCCGGCTGTGCCCCTGCAACTGAACGGCGTGATCACCGCCAGCCGCGTGACGGTCTCGCCGAACAGGGTCGGCGCCGGCCCCGTGGTGATCATCGTCTCGAACCAGACCCGGGTCTCCCACACGCTCACCCTCGACGGCGGCAACATCGCCCCCGTGCGGGTCGGCCCGATCAACCCCCTCGACACGGGCCAGATCCAGCAGACCCTCCAGCCCGGCCAGTACACGGTGAAGGCGGGCTCCGCGCAGGCGGTCACGAGGGAGATTGCGCCGGCGCATCTCATCATTGGGAAGCCACGGCCGAACTCGAACGATCAGGTCGAGCTGCCGTAGCGCTTCGCTCGAGGTCGCGGGTCGCAGGTCGCAGGTCGCAGGATTTGCCCGAGTCGGGGCCGCTGACGGCAGAGCGTGCTGGCTCACGGACATCGGGTCCGCTGGCGGCCCCTGCGACCCGCGACCCGCGACCTGCGACCTCAAATTCGAGTTGACGCTTCCTTCCGTCTTTGCAATACTTGCATGCATGCAAGCATCCACTGCGCAGAAGCAAGCTGTTGAGAAGCAGGATCCGCTGGTCGAGAACCTCGGCGGCTTCCTGCATCACGTCTGGCGAGTGTGCGGCTCCGGAGGCGGCTTCCTCGAGGCCATCGATGAGCTGGGCCTGTCGCTCTCGCAGTTGAAGGCTCTGCAGCTCCTCTCCACCACCGAGGCTCCCGAGCTGTCCCTGAAGCAGCTCGGCGACGCCCTTGGCCTGTCTCTCCCGGCCATCAGCCGGGCCGTCGACGGCCTCGTCCAGCGCGGACTCGTGACGCGCACCGAGGACGCCGCCGACCGGCGCATGAAGCGTGTCCGCACGACCAAGGACGGCGACGAGATCGTCGACCACCTGGTCGAGATCCGCTTCGGCGAGCTGGCGAAGTACGTGGAGACGCTGACCCCGCGCGAGCGCGACAAGCTCGGCGCGGCGCTCGACGCTCTCAGCGAGCACGAGCAGCTATCGAGTCCCTTGGCCCAGAAGGAGTCCCCCAGTGCCTGACCGCCTCCGCCTCACCGAGGACAACCGCAAGTGGTGGACGCTCGGAGCGATGTGCTTCGCGCTGTTCATGATCATGCTCGACAACACCGTCGTGAACGTCGCGCTGCCGTCCATCCAGCGCAGCCTGCACGCGTCGCTCTCGAGCCTCGAGTGGACCGTGAACGCCTACACGCTCAGCTTCGCCGTGCTGCTGGTCACCGGCGGACGGCTCGGCGACATCTTCGGCCGCAGGCGCATGTTCCTGTTCGGCGTGGTGCTGTTCGCGATCTCGAGCGCCGGCATCGGCCTCGCCCCCACGGACACCTGGCTGGTCGTCGGACGCGCGATCCAGGGCGTCGGCGCCGCGTTCATGATGCCCGGCACCCTCTCGATCATCTCCAACACCTTCCCGCCCCACGAGCGCGGCCGCGCGATCGGCACGTGGGCCGGCGTGTCCGCGCTGGCGCTCGCGCTCGGCCCGGTGGTGGGCGGCGCGCTGACCCAGTACGTGTCCTGGCGCGCGATCTTCTACATCAACGTCCCGGTGGCCGCGGCCGCGGTGGCGGTGACGCTGTTCGCCACGAAGGAGTCGCGCGACGAGACGATCGACAAGCGGGTGGACATCCCAGGCATCCTGGCGCTGTCCGCCGGCCTCACCGCGCTCATCCTCGCGCTCGTCGAGAGCACGAGCTGGGGCTGGGGCTCGCCCCGGATCATCGGCCTGCTGGCGGCATCGGTCGTGGCCCTGGTCGCCTTCGTGGTGATCGAGACGCGCGTGCCCGCGCCGATGGTGCAGTTCGAGTTCTTCAAGTCGCGCTCGTTCTTCGGCGCCAACTCGATCGCGCTGATCGTGTCCTTCGCGATGCTCGCGATGTTCTTCTTCTCGGCGCTCTACATCCAGAACATCCTGGGCTACAGCCCGCTGCAGGCGGGTCTGCGCTTCCTCCCCTCCACGCTGATGATCGTGCTGATCGCGCCGATCTCGGGACGCCTGTCCGACCGGATCGGGCCGCGCATCCCGATGACCGTGGGCCTGGCGATCGTCTCGGTGGCGCTCTACATGCAGACGACGATCACCGACGGCACCGGCTACGCCCACCTGCTGCCCGCCTTCGTGCTGATGGGCATCGGCATGGCGCTCACGATGTCGCCCATGTCCACCGCCGCCATGAACGCGGTGAGCGTGGACAAGGCAGGCGTGGCCTCCGGGATCCTGTCGATGAACCGGATGCTCGGCGGCACGCTCGGCGTGGCGCTGCTCGGCACGCTGTTCCAGTCGGTGAGCAAGAGCCGGCTCACGTCGAACCTGGCGAACGTCCCGCTCGCGCCGGGTCAGCGCTCGGAGCTCGCGGCCCAGGTCGGCCAGGGCGTCTCCTCGGTGCACATCGCCGACCCGGCGATGAGGCAGACGGTGATCCACGCCACCCACGACGCCTTCATCCACGGCTTCACCAGCGCGATGACGCTCTCGACGGTCGTCGCGGCGGTCGGCGCGGTGGTGGCGTTCGTCTTCATCGACGGCGTCCGCCAGCGCGAGCCGGCAGCGGCCACCGAGCCGGAGGCGGCCACGCGGCGACCGCGCACGCAGAAGCGCTGGGCGTCTAGTTCGAGACAGAAAGCAAGAAGCAGAAAGCAGGGATCCGAGCTCAGGCCCTGCTTTCTGCTTTTCCTGCGCTTATACCTCCCCCATGCGCATCGCGATCCCGATCGTCCTGACCATCGCGGGCGTCCTCTGGTTCTTCCTCGCCCCGTCCAAGCTCGGGCGCCCGGCGGCTCTGCTGCTCACCGCCACGGGGGTCCTGTTCCTGATCTCGGTGTCCCACTGCCCGGACGGCACCTGCACCGCGACCACGCCCTGGTGGTCATCCGCGGCCGGGGCGCTGGCGGGTATCTGCGCCATCGGAGTGATCTGCTCGCTGCTGGCCGCCGTCGCCCAGACCCTGATCGACTGGGTCCGCCAGCGTAGCGCCTCGCGGTAGCATCCGGCCCCTCTCGACCTTTGGAGGCCGGTCTGACGATGGCGCAAGTTGACCTGACGAACGTGAGCGAGGTGGGCGTCGAGCCCGGCACGCTCCCGGAGACGATGGCGGCGTGGGTGATTCGCCAAGAGCGCGAAGGACAGCCCATGGACGCATTCCAGCTCGAGCAGATCGAGGTGCCGGAGCCCGGCCCCTTCGAGGTGCTCGTACGCGTGATGGCGGCTGGGGTCAACTACAACAACGTCTGGGCGGCGCTCGGCAAGCCGGTATCGGTATTCCGCTCCCACCCGGACGAGGACCACCACATCGGCGGCTCGGACGGCGCGGGCGTGGTCTGGAAGGTCGGCGCCGGCGTGACGCGCTGGAAGCCCGGCGACGAGGTCGTCCTGCACTGCAACCAGGCCTCGTACGAGGATCCCGAGGTGCACGGCCTCGACCCGCTCGCGGCGCCGTCGCAGAAGATCTGGGGCTACGAGACCTCCTGGGGCTCCTTCGCCCAGTTCACCAAGGTGCAGGAGCAGCAGCTGCTCCACAAGCCGGCGAACCTGACCTGGGAGGAGGCGGCCTCGTACGGGCTCACCTACTTCACGGCCTACCGGATGCTGATCGACCAGTGCGATCTCCAGGCCGGCCACAAGGTGCTGATCTGGGGCGCCGCCGGAGGCCTGGGCGTGTTCGCCATCCAGCTCTGCAAGCTGGCGGGCGCGCAGTGCGTGGGCGTGGTGTCCTCCGACGAGAAGGGCGAGCTGTGCATGCAGCTCGGGGCCACCGGCTACATCAACCGCAACGAGTTCGCGGGCATGATGCGCAAGGGCGGCGAGACCGCCGAGGAGGAGAAGGCGCGCTTCGCCGAGTCGCGCCGCTTCGGCAAGGCGCGTGAAGGAGATCCTCGGCGACTCGCCCGACATCGTGTTCGAGCACGTGGGCCAGGCCACCTTCCCCACCTCGGTGTTCGTGGTGAAGCCGTTCGGCAAGGTCGTGATCTGTGCCGGCACCACCGGCTTCAACCTCGATTTCGACGTGCGCTACCTGTGGATGCGCCAGAAGCAGATCATCGGCTCGCACTTCGCGAACGCCTGGGAGTGCACCAAGGCCAACGAGCTGATGGCCCGGGGACGATATCCGGCCGGTGCTGTGGCGTACGATGGGCTTCGATGGCGTCGCAGAGGCACACCAACTGATGCTCGAGAACAAGCACCTGGGCAAGATCTCGATCCTCGTCGGAGCCGAGTCCGAGGGGCTCGGCAAGACGGCCGAGGGGCCGGGCGCCATCCGAGCGGAGGTGGGCGCGTGATCGGCGAGCCGGGCGACACGCTCGCCCAGGTCACCTGGATCACCAACCCCTTCCGAGCGGAGAAGTTCGCCGCGATCTGGATGCCGGCCGCCGAGCTCATGATGGACTTCGGCGCGCGCGGCTGGGCGTTCCTGCGCTCCAACGAGGATCCGCAGCAGTACATCCAGCTCGGGCTGTTCGACAACAAGATCGACTTCGACCGCTACTGGTACTCGCCGGTGCTCTCGGAGTACAAGACCCAGGCCCAGGGGCTCTTCCACGTACCGGTGCTGCCGATCTGGCTGACGGTCGAGGGCTCGGGCTCGCTGGTCAGCGAGCCGCTTCAGAGCTGAACCGGCGCGCCGCGAAAGGGCGGCCGCTACATTCCCCGCCGGATGCGAGGGGGGAGTGCCGTGCGGGGGCTGGTACTCGGGCTGGCGATCGTCGGCTCTCTTTTGTTGCCTGCCTCCGCGCTGGGCGCCCCGGCGCCGTTCGGCCGTAGCTGCGCCCAGCAGGACGGCGTGCGCTTCTGCGCCGGCACCATCGCCACGCGCGTGCCGAGCTTCGACGGCGTGCCGCTGGACGCCGACGTGACCCTGCCCTCGAGCGGCAACGGCCCGTTCCCGACGATCGTGATGATGCACGGCTGGGGCGGCAACAAGACCGACTTCGAGACCTCGAGCCCGAGCGGCGACAACAACAAGACCTACCACTACAACAACGTCTATTACGCCCAGCACGGCTACGCGGTGCTCACCTACAGCGCGCGCGGCTGGTCCGGGTCCTGCGGCTCGCCGGACTCGCGGGCGGCCGATCCGACCGGTTGCGCGCAGGGCTGGATCCACCTCGCCGACCAGCGCTACGAGGCGCACGACACCCAGTACCTGCTCGGCCTGCTGGTCGACGAGGGCGTCACCAAGCCGGACGCGATCGGCGTGACCGGCATCTCGTACGGCGGCGGCCAGAGCGTGGAGCTCGCGTTCCTGCGCAACCGGATCCGGCTGCTGCCGTCGCAGGGCTCGGGGTTCGCGCCCTGGACGAGCCCCAAGGGCGTGCCGCTCCAGATCACGGCGGCCTATCCGCGCTGGCCGTGGTCCGATCTCGTCGAGTCGCTCGAGCCCAACGGCCGCTTCCTCGACTTCAACGTGCCGAGCGTGAACGACAGCCGCGTGCCGCTGGGCATCGCCAAGGCGAGCTACGTGGAGGGCCTCTACGGGCTGGGGGTGACGAGCGGCTACTACGCGCCGCCCGGCGCCGATCCCGAACGCCGACCTCACGAGCTGGAACGCCCGCGTGCTCTCCGGCGAGCCCGAGGACGCGAGCGCCACCGCGATCGCGAACCAGATCGGCGACTTCCATCAGGGCTTCGGGCTGCCGGGCGCGCCCGCCCCGCTGCTGATCCAGAACGGCTGGACCGACGACCTCTTCCCGCCCGAGGAGGCGCTGCGCGTCTACAACCACGTGCGGGCGACCGACCCGGTGGCTCCGGTGTCGCTCCAGTTCGGCGACCTCGGCCACCCGCGCGGCACGAACGTGCCGAACGCCGATCGCGCCTTCCAGGACCAGGGCGCGGCCTTCTTCGACCACTACCTGAAGGGCAGCGGCAGCGCGCCCGCGCCCGGCAGCGTGGAGGCCTTCACGCAGGCCTGCCCTCCGGGCAAGCCCAGCGACGGCCCCTTCAGCGCCGCCAGCTGGCCGGCGATCCACCCGGGCTCGGTGCTGTTCGGCTCGGCGGCGGCTCAGACCGTGAGCTCGACCGGCGGCGATCCGGTGACCGGCGTGAAGTACGACCCGATCGCGGGCGGTGAGGCGGGCGGCACCACCTCCTGCAGCGAGGTGTCGGCGGCCGACGCGCAGGGCACGGCCAACTACGAGGGTGCGCCGGTGGAGGGCGCCTACACGCTGCTCGGCCTGCCCACGGTGAGCGCGCACGTGAAGGTCAGCGGCCAGTTCGGCCAGCTCGACTCGCGCCTGTGGGACGTCGCTCCGAACGGCCAGCAGACGCTGATCAGCCGCGGCGCCTACCGCCTGCTCGACAACCAGGACGGGGACATCGTGTTCCAGCTGCACGGCAATGCCTGGCGCTTCGGCCCCGGCCACCGGGCCAAGCTCGAGCTGGTCGGCCAGGACCCGGGCTACCTGCGCCCGAGCAACGGCTCGTTCAGCGTGCAGGTCACTAACGTCACGGTCGAGTTGCCCACGCGGGAGGGCCCCGGCGCGGCCGGCGGACAGGTGGTGCGCTCGCGAATCGGCCGCATCAGCCTGTTGGCGCGCCCCGGTCACGCGCGCAAGGGCGCCAGGGTGCGCGTGCGCTTCCTCGTGCGGACCTTCCCGGCCCGCCGCCCCATTCCCGTGGCAGGAGCCCGGATCCTCTTCGCCGGCCACCGTCTGAGGACCGACAGCCACGGCCGCGCATCGCTGAAGATCCGCCTGAGGCACCGTCACAAGGCGATCGCCCGCAGGAGCGGCCTCTTGTCGGCCAGCCGCTGGGTCGGCGTGCGGCGGCGCTAGCGTGTCTAGCCCTGCTCGAGCGGCGCCATCGTCAGCCCCGCCTCGTTCAGCTGCTCCCAGTAGTGCTCCGCGGTCTCCTTCTGGCCCGACCAGACGATTGCCTGGCCGGCGTTGTGGATGCGGTTGGCCATCGCGAAGCCCTGGTCGAGGTTCACGCCGGGGAGCACCCGCGCCGAGCGCGGCTGCCACGCCCTCGAAGGTGTTGTGGTTGTCGTTCAGCACGATCACGCGCCAGTTCCCGCCCACGCCCGAGCCGGGACCGGAGGTACGCGGGAGCTCGATCGTGCTCTCGCCGCTCATGCGATCGCGCCCGACGTGCATGACATCAATCACCCGGCTCATCCCCCTGGGACCATACAATTCCCGGGGTGAGCGACCGTCAACCGCGCCTGCCCGAGCGCGACCGGCCGTGGGTGATGCGCACCTACGCGGGCCATTCGACCGCGACGCGAGTCGAACGAGCTCTACCGAAAGAACCTGGAAAAGGGCCAGACCGGCCTCTCCGTGGCCTTCGACCTGCCCACGCAGACCGGCTACGACCCCGATCACGAGCTCTCGCGCGGCGAGGTGGGCAAGGTCGGCGTCTCGATCGCGCACAAGGGCGACATGCACACGCTGCTCGACGGCATCCCGCTCGACGAGATGAACACGTCGATGACGATCAACGCCACGGCCGCGTGGCTGCTGGCGCTCTACATGACCGTGGCCGAGGAGAACGGCGTGGACCGCGGCTCGCTCCAGGGCACCACCCAGAACGACATCATCAAGGAGTTCCTCTCGCGCGGCACCTACGCGTTCCCGCCCGAGCCCGTCGATGCGGCTGATCGCGGACATGATCGCCTTCACGGTCGACGAGGTGCCGAAGTGGAACCCGATCAACATCTGCTCCTACCACCTGCAGGAGGCCGGCGCCACGCCGGTGCAGGAGATCGCCTACGCGCTGTCCACCGCGATCGCGGTGCTCGACGGGGTGCGCAAGCGCGTCTCCGAGGAGACCTTCCCGCGCGTGTTCGGCCGCATCTCGTTCTTCGTGAACGCCGGCATCCGCTTCGTCGAGGAGCACGCGAAGCTGCGCGCGATGGGCCAGCTGTGGGAGGAGATCGGCCGCGAGCGCTACGGCGTGACGACGAGCAGCTGCCTGCGCTTCCGCTACGGCGTGCAGGTGAACTCGCTGGGCCTGACCGAGGCGCAGCCCGAGAACAACGTCATCCGGATCGTGCTCGAGGCGCTCGGCGTGACGATCGGCCGCGACGCCCGCGCCCGCGCGCTGCAGCTTCCCGCCTGGAACGAGGCGCTCGGGCTGCCGCGCCCGTGGGACCAGCAGTGGTCGCTGCGGATCCAGCAGATCCTCGCCTACGAGACCGACCTGCTCGAGTACCCCGACATCTTCGAGGGCTCGAAGGTGATGGACGGGCTGGTGGACGAGCTGGTCGAGGGCGCGCGCGCGCGAGATGGCGGTCGTGGCCGAGCACGGCGGCGCGGTCGAGGCCGTGCCCTACATGAAGACGCAGCTCGTGGAGTCGCACCGCGACGCGCGTGCGCCGCGATCGAGAGCGGGCGAGCAGAAGGTGGTCGGCCAGAACGTCTACACCGAGCACCGAGCCCTCGCCGCTCCAGGAGGGCGAGGACGGCGGCATCCTGCACGTGGACCCGGCGGTCGAGCAGGCGCCAGATCGACGCGGTGCGCGAGTGGCGCTCAGCAGCGCGACCAGGCCGCCGTGGACGCCGCGCTGGAGCAGCTCGCGCGAGGCCGCGCGCGACGAGTCCGCAGAACATCATGCCCGCCACGCTCGCCGCGGCCGCCGGCCGGGCGCCACCACCGGCGAGTGGGCGGGCGCGCTGCGCGACGTGTTCGGCGAGTACCGCGCGCCCACCGGCGTGGCGCGACGCCGCCGCGGCGCCCGACGACGAGGCGCTCGCCGAGCTGCGCGACAAGGTCGAGCGGGTGTCCGAGGCGCTCGGCCGGCGGATCAAGATCCTGGTCGGCAAGCCGGGCCTCGACGGCCACTCGAACGGCGCCGAGCAGATCGCCGTGCGCGCGCGCGACGCCGGCATGGACGTGGTCTACGAGGGCATCCGCCTCACCCCCGCCGCGGATCGCCCAGACCGCGGTGCAGGAGGGCGTGCACGTGGTCGGCCTCTCGATCCTGTCGGGCTCCCACGTGGAGCTGATCCCGAGCGTGCTCGCGGAGCTGCGCGAGGCCGGCGCGGACGTGCCGGTGGTGGTCGGCGGGATCATCCCGGAGGCCGACGAGGAGGAGCTGCTCGACGCCGGCGTCGCGCGCGTCTACACGCCCAAGGACTTCGAGGTCAGCCGCATCATGGGCGACATCGTGGACCTGGTGGCCGAGCGCAACGGCGTGACCGCGGCCGCGGCCTAGTCTGCCGGACGGGGCTGAGCTCGGCCGCAGGCTGCGCGAGGGCGACCGCTCGGCCGCGCCCGCGGCGCTCAACCTGATCGAGGACCGCTCGCCGCCGGACGCGAGCGGGCGCTGCGAGCTGCTCGCGGAGGTCGTCGCCGCGCCGCGCTCGGCGGCGAGCCGCCGGCTCACGTCATCGGGATCACCGGCCCGCCCGGCGCCGGCAAGTCGTCGCTGCTGTCGGCGCTCGTGCGCCGCCTGGCGCGGGCGGCGGCCGCACCGTGGCGGTGCTGGCCGTCGACCCGTCGTCGAAGCGCTCGGGCGGCTCGCTGCTCGGCGACCGCGCCCGCATCGAGCACGACCCGAGGACGACGGCGTGCTGATCCGCTCGACGGCGGCCGGCGGCCGGCTGGGCGGCCTCGCGCCGCCCACCCGCGAGGCGGCCGAGGCGCTGGCCCCGGCGTTCGACATCGTGGTGATCGAGACGGTGGGCGTGGGCCAGTCCGAGACCGACGTCGAGCAGGTGTGCGACACCACCGCCGTGGTGGTCCAGCCGGCCTCCGGCGACACGCTCCAGTTCCTGAAGGCCGGGATCATGGAGGTGCCGGACGTGCTCGTGGTGACGAAGGCCGACCTCGGCGACCCCCGCGCTGCGCGCCCAGCGCGACCTGGCGGCGGCGCTGCGCTCGCTCGGCAAGCGCGACACGCCGGTGGTGGCGGTGTCGTCGATCCCGCCGCCGTCGGGCATCGATGAGCTGGTGGCCGCGCTGGAGGCTCATCGCGAGGCGCTCGACCTGCCGGCCAGGCGCGCCAGCTCCCGGCGCCTGGCGGCGCTGTCCGAGTTCACGGCGGAGCGGGGCGAGCAGGCGCTGCGGGCGCTCGGGGGGCGCCGCGAGGCGGAGCGGTTCCTCGCCGAGCAGAGCTCGGGACTCGGCGTGCGCGAGCTGGTGGAGCGGCTGGAGGAGCGCGCGTCCGGATGACGCGCCCCGGCCACACGCGGCCGGGATCAACCAGCTAGTCCTCGTGCTCCACGGTCTGGATCGCGTCCTCGGAGAGGGCGATCGCGACCGCGTGAGCGCGCGTGCGGGCGTCGAGCTTGCGGAGGATGTTCTTGATGTGGGTGCGCACCGTGTGCGGGCTCACGTGCAGGTGCAGCGCGACCTCTTCGGTGGGAGTGCCGTGCGCGATCTGCTCGAGCACGGCCAGCTCGCGCTCCGACAGACTGTCGGAGCGCCTGGAGTTTGGGGCACTGCGGCCCTCGTGCGGACGCCTCTCGGACGCCCGACCGCCGCGTGCGACCCTCCCGGTCACCGCTCGATCGCTCGAACCCTGCACTTCGGACAACATACCGAACAGCTCGGCCATTGGCGCATTCGCATTCAGCGGGCTATCCCACGTGTACATAGCCCACCGCCTCTCCGGGCGCGTGAACCCGCCGCGCGACCTGGTTTCCGCTGTTGCCCTCGATCGTCTGGACGCGGCCGTCCGGCAGCACTCCCTCGACGCTCTGCGCCCAGCTCCAGAGCGCGTCCACCGAGCCGAAGCCCTGCCCCTGGTCGCCCGGGGGCGCCCGCCTGGCGGGCGGCCTAGGAGGCGAAGGGCCCAATGGACGATCGTCCGAGTTTGCTACCCCGATCACGGGATACGGGCGCGTGCGGCCGTCGCCGATACACCTCCTGGCCCGGAGCGCTGGGCCACGGTTCGGGCGCAAGCCGGACCCGCCCTCCTCTTGATCCGTCCCTCCTGGCAGGAGACTTCTGGTTCGACACCTCGAAGAAGGAGCTGCCCGTCCATGCACCCCGACAAGAGCCGCCGCCGCATATCTCCTGACGACGCTCTGGCGTTCTGGCAGGAATATCGCCAGAGCGGAGATCAGCGTTTGCGCGACCGCTTGATCATGACCTACGCGCCGCTCGTGAAGTACATCGTCTACAAGAAGATCCGCGAGCTACCGGCGCGCTGCGAGGTCGAGGACTTCATCTCGTGCGGGCTCGAGGCGCTGATCAACTCGATCGATCGCTACGACCCGCGGAAGGCGCGCGACGCTCCAGCAGTTCGCATGGACTCGCATCCACGGCGCCGTGCTCGACGAGCTGCGCCGCCAGGACTGGGCGCCCCGTTCGCTGCGGCGCTGGGAGCGTGACATCGCCAACGCGCGGGAGAGCTTCAACGTGCTTGCACGGCCGGCGGCCGACGCGCGAGGAGCTGGCCGAGGCGCTCTCGACCACCCCGGAGGAGCTTGCCACCCGCGAGCAGGAGATCGCCGCCTCCGAGCTGACCTCACTTAACACGCTCGTGATGAGCGGCGAGGAGACCACCGTCGAGCGGATCGACACGCTCGTGTCCGAGGACACGCGCGTCGAGCCCGAGTCGGCGGCGGCCACCACGGCCGCCAAAGAGCGCTTCCGCGAGGCGTTCGCGAAGCTGCCCGATCGCGAGCGCGAGGTGGCCGTCCTGCTCTACGTGAAGAACCTCACCCTGCGCGAGATCGGCGACGTCCTGGGCGTCTCCGAGAGCCGCGTCTGCCAGATCCACAGCGGGCTGAAGAAGAAGCTGAAGGAAGAGCTGGCCGCGCATTCGGTGCTGTTTGTAGAAGCGGCATAGTTAGTTAGGAAGTACGGAGTACGGAGAACGGCAAATCCGTACTTCCGTACCTCTACGCCGCCATGAGCTGCTCGGCCTCGGCCAGCTGCTCCGGCGTGTTCACGCTCAGCACCAGCCGCGCCGGCAGCGCCACGCGGGTCGGGTCGAGCTCCTCGACCGTTCGCGTCAGCGGGGCGTCGGCCGGCGCGGCGCGGAGCACGTCGAGCGCGGCGGGCGCGTAGATCCCGAAGGTCGGCTGCAGCACGCCGTCGGCGGCGGCCACCACGGCAACCGACTTCTGCGGCGCCGTCATCAGCGAGCGACAGGCGTCCGGCGTGACGAAGGGCATGTCCGCCGCGCAGACCAGCACCGGCTCCCCGGCCCGCTCGAGGGCGTGCAGGATGCCGGTCAGCGGGTGGCGCGGCTCGTCGGGCTCCTCCCAGCGCTCGGCGCCGGGCAGATCCGGCAGCTCGCTGTCGCGCTTGCAGACGACCACCACCCGCTCGCAGACCGAGCCGAGGGCCTCCACCGGATAGGAGACGAGCGGCCGCCCGGCCAGCAGCGACGGCCGGCTTGCTGCCCGCTCCGAGCCGGCGGCCGGCCCCGCCGGCGAGCACGGCGCCGATCACGAGCCGTCCCTCCTGGACACACGGCTATGCTGCCACACGCGTGGGCGTGGGCACCTTCATCGGGGTGGGCAAGGCGCTGGAGACGTCCCTTCAGCGCGTGGCCCGCGCCGAGGAGCTGGGCTACGACTCCGCCTACGTCACCCACATCGCCGGCCGCGACTCGCTCATCGTGCTCGCCGCCTACGCGGCCCGCAGCGAGCGGATCAAGGTGGGCACCGGCGTGCTCCCCATCTACTCGCGCACGCCCGTGGCCACGGCGCAGGCGGCCGCCACGATCGACGAGCTGTCACAGGGGCGCATGGTGCTGGGCCTTGGCGTCTCGCACCGGACGGTGGTGGAGAACTGGTACGGCAGCACGATCGACAAGCCGGTCACGGAGATGCGCGACTACGTCGGCGTCGTGCGGGCGATCTTCCGCGGCGAGGACCCGCCGGAGTCCGAGCGCTTCCCCACCAGCTTCCACTTCATGGGCTACAAGCCCCGCCCCGACCTGCCGATCTACGTCGCCGCCCTCTCCCCCGCGATGCTCCGCCTCGCGGGCGAGATCGCGGACGGCGTGATGCTCTGGCTCTGCAACCCCGAGTACATCCGCGAGGTGGTCGTGCCCGAGGTGACGAAGGGCCGCGAGCGCGCGGGCAAGACGCTCGAGGGCTTCGACATCGTGGCCGCGGTGCCGGCGGCCGTGACGGACGACGTCCAGAGCGCGCGCGACTCGCTGCGCGGCGAGCTGCTCGTGTACTTCACGCTCCCCTTCTACCGCGCGATGATCGAGCGCTCCGGCTTCGGGGACGACATCGCGGCCTTCGACGCCCAGCTGGAGAAGGGCGACAACGCGGCCGCGGTGGCGGCGATCTCCGACCGCTACCTCGAGCAGCTCGCCGCGATCGGCGACCCGACCGAGGCCGCGGCCGCCGTGGAGCGCTACAGGGAGGCCGGCGCCACCTCGCCCTGCATAGGCGCCGTGCCGCGAACCGACTTCGACATCACGCTCCAGGCCCTCGCCGGCCTGGCCGGCAGCTAGCTCGCGAGCGCCGACACTCGAAAGCGCCCGTTCTCCCAGACCAGCTCGATCGTCTCGGGCACCTTGGCCTGGCCGGCCGCGCTCGTCAGCACCTGGGCGGTGGCGCTGCGGCCGTTCACGTCGATCCGCTGGATGGCGATGCTGGGGTTCTTCACGCCCTTCGACTCCCGCGCGAGCGATGCGGGACAGGAGATGCCGCCCGCCGCGTTGCGCGCCTGCGTGGAGAAGACCTGCTCGCACAGATCCCGGTAGTTCCGGGTACCCAGATCGTGTTGGAGAGCCGAAACTGCATCCGCAACGAGTTGAGCAGGGCGTCTAGCCTGCTTCTGGCGCGCGGTGGTGCCGCATGCCACGAGCGGCAGGGCGCAGACCACCGAGATCGCAGCGACGATGGTCGCGCGCATAGGTCCGGAGCATAATGGGAGATATGGAAGGCTCGGCGAGAGACTCGATAGGGACCGCGTCCAGCTGGCTGCGCTGTTATCGCTGCTGGTCGCAGAACCTCGAGGTGCAGGTGCACTACGAGGGTGTCCTCAAGGTGGATCCGGAGACGGCCGAGGCCGTCGACCCGGTCGAGGAGGTGCAGGAGGCCGTCGTCCAGTGCCTCGACTGCCTCCACGACCAGCCCCATCTCAACCTCACCTTCTACGAGGAGAACGGCCGCCGCATCAGCCGCATCGAGGCGGTCGAGGACCGCTGGGAGCGCATGGTGGCCGGCACCCCCTGGGTGGCGTCCTGCACGGTCACCGTGGACAGCGACCAGGTGGAGAGCTGCTCCGGCCCGGACGCCGCCGACTCGCTCGCCTTCGGCGCCTTCGGCGATCACGGCACGCGCGAGTTCTTCACCCACGTGCGCTTCCACAAGCACGAGGGCGACCAGATCGTGATCCACATGCTGGTCGAGCTCTACGCGCGCTCCGCCGAGGAGGCCTCCGACGTGCTGGAGGACGCGGCCCGCGGCGAGCTCGCGATCACGTCGCTCGCCGAAGAGTCACGCCCGCCCGCCGCCTCGCTGCGGCGGCGACGTCCAGCACTACAGCTCGATCCTCGTCAGAGCAGCACGCCCTCGAGCCTGAGCAGGAACTCCTTGCGCTCGAGGCCGCCGGTGTAGCCGCCCAGGGCGCCGCCCGTGCGGACGATGCGGTGGCAGGGCACCACGATCGGCATGTGGTTCGAGCCGAGCGCGTTGCCGGCGGCCCGCACGGCCCGCTCGTTGCCGGCCCTGGTGGCCATGTCGCGGTAGGTGGCCAGCTCGCCGAACGGCACCTTCGCGGTGGCCTGCAGGATGCGCTGGGTGAAGCCCCGGCTGAGGCTCCAGTCGATCGGCAGCTCGAAGTCGGTGCGCCGTCCCTCGAAGTACTCGTCGAGCTGCCGGCGCACGTCGTCGAGTCGCCCGGGCGCCTCGAGCACCCGCGGGGACAGCTTCTCGCTCAGCTCGGCGAGCAGCGGGTCGGGCTGCTCCCCGCCGTAGGCCAGCTCCACCAGGCCGCGCTTGGTCCGCGCCGCCAGCAGCTTGCCCAGCGGCGAGTCCACCAGCGCGTAGGCCACGTCCACGAGGCCCTTCTCCGCAGCTCGCTCGGCGAACCGCTCCGCCGCCCGCGAGCTGTCCGCGGGCAACGCTCCCTTGAGCATCTTCTCGAGCTCGTTCATGACTGCCAGGCCTTTCTGAGATTCCGTAGTGCTTCGCTGACCCGCTGGCGGGCCGCCTCCTCGGAGGTGCCGAGCACCTCGGCCACCTCCGCGTACGGCAGGTCGGCCGCGAAGCGGTAGAGCAGGGCCTCCCGCTGCTTGGCGGGGAGGTCCCGTGCCGCCGACCAGACGTCCGAGCTGCCGTTCAGCGACTGCTCGGCCGCCACCGGGATCTCCGGCAGCTCCTCCACCGGGAGCGGCCGGCGCTTGCGGGCCCGGAACGTGTCCAACGCCTTGCGGTGCGCGATCGTGAGCACCCACGCCCGCAGGTTCGATCCCTCCTCGAGCCTCGGATAGGCCCTCAGCGCGGACACGAACGTCTCCTGGAAGCAATCCTCGGCGTCGTCGAACCCAACGGTGGCCACGAGGAACCGGAACACCGTGTCGCGCTGGTCGTCTAGGAACGTCTGGAAGGGCGGAAGACGCCACGTACGTATAGCAACGCTAGACCGACGCGCGTCGATTAACGTGAGCCCTCGCCCGACACTGCGACCGCTTACCGACGGCGTCGATGATCGCCTCAGACAGCGCCGGGTACTTCTGCAGGTACTCCACGCGCTCCGTCTTCAGCCGGTCGACGATCTTCTGGTACTCCTCGCCCCTGCCCTGCTGCTCGTACAGCTCGCGCGGGCGCAGGATGCCGGAGTCGGAGTCGTCGATGCCGGGCACGCTCGCGGCGATCTGGTAGCCGAAGTCCCGATCCTCCTGCCACTCGATCGTGTTCTCGGCGATGCCCTTGACGATCGCCGAGGAGTGCGGGATGCGGACCTTCTGCGAGCGCTCGTCGCCGTCCGGGCCGCCGACGCGGCCGGTGTTGAGGATGTAGACGTCGAGCTGGTGGTCGGCCATCAGCTCCAGGAAGCGGTTGCCCTGGTGGTCGTGGTCGTCCGGGAAGAACGGGTTGGTGCCCGGGACGCGCAGGAACTTGCCCGCCTCCTCGGCGCCGCCGGCGCTGGTGCCCTGGGTCTCCCCGAGCATGAAGTACGCCGCGGCCTGCTCGGCGTTCAGCTTCGCCACCGCCGGGATGATGTTCTCGTTGCGGTTGAGGATGAGCAGGAAGTCGGCCGAGTCGAGGTCGCGTGCGTCGCCGGCCTCGATCGCGCTGAACGAGAACGTGGCGCGGCCGTTCTGCGTGTAGCTCGTGTCGAAGAAGTCGAGCTCGCCGGAATCGTCCTGAGAGACGTTCTCCAGGTAGGCCTCGGGCTTGATGACCGCGCCGTGGATCGTCGGCTCGTCCTCCTCGCTGAGCGCGAACGTCTTGGCGAAGCAGCCGGCCTCGGTGGCGTACACCTTGCCGCCCGGCATCATCGCCACGAAGTCGTCCTGGATCGGCAGCGAGCCGTTCTGGCGCGTGAAGGTGGTGGTGGTCTTGCCGGTGCCCGACAGGCCCACGATCAGGCCGACCTTGTCGCCGTCGTCGGTGGGGATCACCTTGCAGCCGGCGTGCAGCGGCAGGCCGCCGCGCTCGTAGACGAGCTTGTTCCACATGCGCAGCCCGCCCTTCTTCGACTCGCCGAAGTAGTCCGAGTTGCAGACGCGGGTGACGCCCTGGTCGAGGTCCACGGAGATGATGCGGTCGTTCGGGTAGCCCTCGACCTTCAGGTTCGGCGTGTAGATCACGGTCAGCTCGGGCTGGAAGCCGTCGCCGTCGTCGTCGAGGTCGAAGTAGAGCTGCTTCTGCATGCCGGCGATGTTCGCGTTCGACTCCTCGATGTAGAGCCGGGCCGGCGTGCGGAACTCCGGGTCGTTCGCCGATGTAGCCGTCGACGACGATCATGTCCCGGCCGGCGATGTACTCGTCCTGGAGCTTGGCGATGCGGTCGCCCTCCTCGCGCGAGATCGCCAGGTGCGAGCTGGCCTCAGGATCGTCGAGCACCAGATGGGTTGACGCCTTGGAGCGGGCGAGTACCTCGGTCTGAACGTTGAGGTTGTCGTAACGCGTGCGCTGCGCGTTCGGCATCTTCGCGGCGAGCTCCTTGAGTTCCGCGGCGGAAGGGTTCACGCGAACCGATTTCGCGTCGGGAAGAGGCGACATCTGCTTTGCCATCGGTGAGGGAGTCAGCTCCTAGGTCGCTTGGACGGATCAGAAAGATTATCCGGCGGCGTGGGCGGCCGGCCGCGCTCACGCGCTCTTTTCCACTATTACCACGGGGTTGGTCGCACGCCCAGCCGGTCGAGCACACGCATGAACGCGCCCACGACCCGCGGGTCGAACTGCGAGCCTGCCCCGCGCTCCAGCTCCACCCGGGCCTCGCCCGGGGACAGCGCCGAGCGGTAGATCCGCTCCGAGGTCATCGCCTCATAGGCGTCAGCAACGGCCAGGATGCGGGCCTCGAGGGGAATCTCGTCGCCGGCCAGGCCCCGCGGATAGCCCAGGCCGTCGGGCCGCTCGTGGTGGGAGAGCACCCAGCCGCGGATGTCCGCCACGGCGTTCGAGTCGAGGATGCGCGCCGCGATCAGCGGATGGCGGCGGATCTCCTGCCAGTCGCGATCGTCGAGCGGATCGGGCTTGTTGAGCACCGTCTCCGGCACGCCGACCTTGCCCACGTCGTGCAGCAGGCCGCCGATCCGGACCCGGTCCACGACCTCCTCGGAAAGCACCATCTCGCGAGCGATCAGCTCTGCGTAGCGGGAGACCACGCGCGCGCTGCTGATCGAGCCCTCGCCGCGGGCCTCGAGCGCCTCGGCGAGCGCCAGCACCGTGGCCAGGAAGCCGTCGGCGTCGCCGTGGTCGCGGGCGCGCGCCGCCACGCCCATCACGTCCGCGATCTCCGGGTTGTGGATCACCGTGCGGTCGCGGCCCAGCTCCTTGGCGGCGTAGAGCGCCTGGTCGGCGGCCAGGAAGAGGCTCTCGGCGAGTGTGGCCGTGGCGCGGGTAGACGGCCACGCCGAAGCTGATCGTCAGCGCCGGCTCGTCGCCGGCGAAGGCGCCCCGGACGGCCTGGCGCAGGCGCTCGGCCAGCATGTAGGCCTCGTGCTCGTCGCTTTCGGGCACGAGCACGGCGAACTCCTCGCCGCCGATCCGCGCCGCGCTGTCGATGCGGCGCCTCGCGGCGCTCATCACGGCCGCGACGCGCCTCGAGCGCGTCATCGCCGGCGCCGTGGCCGCAAAGGTCGTTCAGCGCCTTGAAGTGGTCGAGATCGCCCACGATCAGACTCAGCTCGCGTCCCGAGCGCTTCGCGCGCTCGAGCTCCGTCTCGATGGTCTCCTCGAAGCCGCGCCGGTTGAGCAGGCCGGTGAGCACGTCCGTGCGGGCGGCGGCCTCGAGCCGGCTGATCACGCCCTCGAGACGTCCCTTGGTGGCGAACACGAGCATGCTGGCCACGCCCAGGACGCCGACGGTGATGACCCAGCGCGCAACGTCCCCGGGACTCGGATCCTGCGCGAGCACGGCCGCGGCATAGGAGCTCGCCGCGAACACCACCTGCACGGACGTCTGGAGCCGGGTGAAGAAGTAGGCGGCGTAGAGCGCGATCAGGACGTAGAACGTCGCGTAGCGCGACGAGGGCCCGTCCATCCACACGGCGGCGGTGACCAGCGTCGTCGCGCCCGCCAGGAGCAGCTGGAAGCGCCAACCGCGCAGCAGCACGGCCGCGCCACGGATGCGCAGCGCCACCGCCAGAGCGAGGGCTGTGACCGCCACGGCCGCGATCGGCGCTGCGATTCCCACGTCCGGCGCATTGACCGAGCTCTGAACGACGATCGACAGGATCGCCAGGACCGCGCCTGCGCCCAGCAGGTAGGCCAGCGTCCGTGCCATCGTCGTCCGGTCGGCTGTGGCGCCTCGTAGGCCACGCGGAGCGGCGACGTCCGTGGCCCGCGAGTCCATCGGAGCCATGAATCCACTATCCATGCGGTCGGGGCAGGCCGCAACTCGTCCATTCGTCCAGTTCGGGCCGGCAGCGGCGGGCCTACACTGGCTCAGGGTGCGCATACCACGGGCCGGAATCGCGCGTTTCATCGCCTCCGTGCTGATCTTGAGCGGAGCGCTGCTGATCGTGGACGCCGTGATCACGGTGGCCTGGCAGGAGCCCATTTCCGCCGCTGATCGCCGACCGCGCGCAGGCTCAGCTGCGGCACCAGCTCACGCCGCTCCGGCAGCAGAGCGCCCAGGATGCGCGCGCGCTGAACACCGTCAGCGACCAGCCACAGCGGCTCGCGGCGCTGGCCGCCAGGGAGCGGGCGCGGGTCGGGGCGGGCCATGCCCTCGGCCGCATCGAGCTGCCGAGCCTGAACCGCTCCTACGTGGTGGTGCAGGGCACGGACGGCACGAGCCTGCGCAAGGGCCCGGGCCACTACCCGGGCACCCCGCTGCCCGGTGAGCAGGGCACGGTCGCGATCGCGGGCCACCGCACCACCTACCTCGCTCCCTTCCGCACGATCGACCAACTGCGCCCGGGCAATCAGGTCGTGCTTCAGATGCCCTACGGGCGCTTCACCTACCGCGTGCAGGAGACCCGGATCGTGAAGCCGGATGCGCTCTGGGTCACCCATTCGGTGGGTTACCCACGCCTCATTCTGAGCGCCTGCAATCCTCTCTACAGCGCGGCCCAGCGGATCGTGGTGTTCGCGAAGCTGGCTTCCGCTCAGCCCAGCTGAGACGCCGGCACGCGGCTGCCGTGCCCGCCCACGGAAGAGGAATCGCGCGACTCGAGCAGAAGCACGAGCCCCACGAGTATCGCGAGCGAAACCACCACAACAGCCAGCCAGTACAGGACTTTTTTCACCTAGGGAGCGCGATCTTAGGTCGCTGGGCGAGCCCGAGGAGCCTTTACAGGACAATGAGTCTGGTGATCGACCTTCATTCCCATGTGCTGCCCGGCATAGACGACGGCGCGCACGACATCGAGGAGAGCGTGGCGATCGTTCGCGCGGCGGCCTACGAGGGCACGACCGCGCTGGCCGCGACCCCGCATCTGCGCCAGGACTACCCCGGCGTGCACGTCGGCGATCTGGCCGACGCCTGCGCCCGCGTGAACGAGCGCGTGCCGGCCGAGCTCGGCGTGCGCGTGATCCCCGCGGCCGAGGTCGACCTGCTCTGGGCCCAGACCGCCACCGAGGAGGACCTGCGCCTCGCCTCGTTCGACCAGCGCGGCAGCGACCTGCTCGTGGAGACCCCCTACGGCTCGCTGCCCGACCACTTCGAGGATCTCCTCTTCCGCCTGGCCGAGCGCGGTTTCCGCATCCTGCTGGCGCATCCCGAGCGCAGCGTCGCCTTCCAGCGCGACCCGGCACGCCTGGCCCGCCTGGTGGAGCGCGGCATCCTGATCCAGATCACCCTGCCGTCGCTCGTCTCGGCCAATGGCAAGTCGCGAGCCCGCGGACTCGCGTTCGACCTGATCCGGGACGGCCTTGCCCACAACATCGCCAGCGACGCCCACTCGCCCGGACCCGTGCGCCCGCCCGCGGCTCAGCGCGGGCGTGGAGGCCGCCGCGCGGGTGGCGCCGGCCCGGGCGGAATGGATGGTCACCGACGCGCCGGCCGCCATCCTCGCTGGAGAGCCGCTGCCGCCGCCGCCCATGGAGCGGCCGCGTCTCGACCGGCCCCGCCGGGTCTCCCGGCTCAGCCGGATCCTGGGCCGCTCGGCCTAGCTCTTCTTGCCCGGCGGCTGGAAGCCGTCGGCGAAGATGTGATCGAGGATCGGCTGTGGATCCTCGATCGAGAACTCCTGGCGGAGGTGAACTTCGACCTCCTCGCGCGAGCGCCCGGCGACGGCCATCTGCAGCGCCACGAGGCGCGCGTTCTCGAGGTGCTCGTCGCGCTCCTGTGCCGGCGGCGCCTCGACCGGCCGCAGCGGCGGGCGCTCCTGCTCGCCCGGCGGCTGCAGCGGGCGAACCTGATCCGCCATCGGCGGCTCGCCCTCGTGCCCCTCGCGCATCTCCTCGCTGAGCTGCTGGGCGGCGTTCCCGAGCGAGCGCACCATCTCGTCCAGCTGGCGGCGGACCTCGTCGGTCTGGCCCAGCCGGCTCAGCACCGTCTCGGCCTGCGAGACGATCCCGTCGCTCAGCTCCGCCATCCGCACGAGCCGCTCCTGCACCATCCGGTCGGCGCGCTCGCGCGCCTCGCGCAGCAGTCGTGCGGACTCCTCGTCGGCCTCAGTGCGGCGAGAGTGCGCGTACTGCTCCGCGTCCTCCCGCATGGCCCCGGCCATGCTTTCGGCGGCGGCCACGATCGCGCGCACCCGCTCGCCAAGCTCCGTGGAGACGGGCTCCTCGACGTGGGTGTGAGCGTGCTCAGCCACCGCTGTGGAAACGGTACCGGCACCACCGGCGGACAAAGTGCGGCTCGGAGTACGCACCCCCGCTATTTACGGCAGTTATCTGCCCTCAGGCTTGCGCGGAACGAGCACGGCCCGCTTGAACGTGGCCACCAGGACGCCGTCCTGGTTGTAGACGTCGGTGCGCACCTTCACCACGCCGCGGTCGGGCTTCGACTCGGACGCCCTCACGTCGAGCACCTCGCTCTCCACGAACAGCGTGTCGCCGTGGAAGACGGGCGCCGGGTGCGAGAGCTCCTCGGTGGCGAGGTTGGCGATCGCCTTCCCGGACACGTCGCCCACCGACATCCCGAGCGCGAGCGAGTACACGAGCGGGCCCACCACGACGTTCTGGCCCTGCTGCGACTGGTGCGCGTACACGTCGTTGATGTGCAGCGGGTGGTGGTTCATTGTCAGCAGGCAGAAGAGGTGGTCGTCGCCCTCGGTGACGGTCTTCGCGGGCCAGTGCTTGTAGACGGCGCCGACCTCGAATTCCTCGAGGTAGCGCCCGTACTGCCGGGCGCCGCTGGCCTCCCGGGCCGCTTGGTCGGTCTCCACTGCGTGCGAGGCGGTATCGGTCATCAAGTCCCTTGGTCGCTTGCTCCCCAATGTTGACTCGTGAGTCAACGAAGGGGAATCTTACGGTAGATTTCCCGGCCCTGGGGAGGGCGCCGGCCGCCTGTGCGCCCCCCGGAGCCAACACAGGAGCACTAAGTGCGCAACCCTCGCGACTTCTTCAAGCCACTCGCGCTCGACGCCCCCGAGCCGCTGCGGGAGATCCCGGTCACCCCCTCGCGGATGATCCATTTCCTCGACTTCTCGAACGAGAAGATGGTCGCGAAGGTGCCCGACATCGCGCCCACGGTGGACATCCTCCTGGGCAACCTCGAGGACGCCGTGCCGGTCGACCGCAAGGAGGCCGCCCGCGCCGGCCTGATCAAGGTGGGGCGCGAGATGGAGCTCGGCGAGACGGCGCTCTGGGCGAGGGTGAACTCGCTCGAGTCGCCCTGGGTGCTTGACGACCTCACGCAGATCGTGGGCGAGATCGGCCACAAGCTGTCGGTGGTCATGGTCCCGAAGGTCGAGGGCCCGTGGGACATCCACTACGTCGACCGCCTGCTCGCCCAGCTCGAGGCGAAGGCCGGCGTGTCGCGGCCGATCCTGATCCACGCGATCCTCGAGACCTCGCTCGGCGTCTCGAACCTCGAGGAGATCGCGGCCGCCTCGCCGCGCATCCAGGGAATGAGCTTCGGCCCGGCCGACCTCGCCGCCTCGCGGCGCATGAAGACCACGCGGGTGGGCGGCGGTCACCCGGGCTACCGGACGATCGCCGATCCGGACCCGGACAATCCCGACGCGCCCCGCCCGAGCTACCAGCAGGACCCGTGGCACTACTCGATCGCGCGCATGGTGGACGCCTGCACGGCGGTGGGCGCGCTGCCGTTCTACGGCCCCTACGGCGACATCAAGGACGTGGAGGGCTGCGAGACCCAGTTCCGGGCCGCGTTCCTGCTCGGCTGCGTCGGCGCCTGGTCGCTCCACCCGGTCCAGATCGAGATCGCCAAGAAGGTGTTCTCGCCCGATCCGGACGAGGTCGCGTTCGCGCGCAAGGTGCTGGAGGCGATCCCCGACGGCCGCGGCGTGCACATGATCGACGGCAAGATGCAGGACGACGCCACCTGGAAGCAGTGCAAGGTGATGGTCAACCTCGCCGAGATGCTGGCCGCGAAGGATCCGGAGCTGGCCGAGGCCTACGGGATGGCGCCCGGCGTGAGGCTGTTCGAGTACGAGTCGCGCCGCGTGCTGGAGCTTGCGGGAATCCCGGTCGCCGGGGGTGGACTGGCGAGAAGCGCTGACGAGGCAGCCTCAATCGCGGCGTCTATTTCGCGGCCCCGTGGTGCTCAAGTCGCAGGTGCTCACCGGCGGGCGCATGAAGGCCGGCGGCGTGAAGTTCGCCGACACGCCCGAGGAGGCGGCCGAGCACGCCGCGGCGATACTGGAATTGGAGATCGGCGGCCACATGCCGCGCGGCGTGCTGGTGGGCGCGAAGGCCCCGATCGCGCAGGAGTACTACGCGGGCGTGATCTACGACGGCGTGCGCAAGCTGCCCACGTTCGTGTTCTCCGACATGGGCGGGATCGACATCGAGGAGGTGGCCGAGCAGCACCCCGATCACATCGGGCGCGGCCACTTCTCCACGGTGCTGCCGCACATGGACTTCAGGGCCAAGGACGTGATCGCCTCGGTGGGCATCACCGGCTCCGACCTCAACCGCCTCACCCCCATCCTCTCGAAGCTCGCCGCGCTGTTCGTGAACTACGGCATGACGCTGGCGGAGATCAACCCGCTGGCCAAGCTCGAGGACGGCACCTTCCTGGCGGTGGACGCCCACATGGACATGGAGAACGAGGCCCGCCCGCGCCAGCAGGCGCTGCTCGCCGAGCTCGGCGTCGGTGACGAGGAGACGCGCGAGGCGCGCGAGCCCACGCCGTTCGAGATCGAGGGCGAGCGGATCGACGCGGTCGACCACCGCGGCGTGGCCGGCAACGTGACCGAGTTCGACGGCAACCTCGGCCTCGTGATCGGCGCCGGCGGCGGCTCGCTGACGCTCTTCGACGCCGTGCAGAAGCAGGGCGGGAAGCCCGCCAACTACTGCGAGATCGGCGGCAACCCGTGCGTGTCGAAGGCCTGCAACCTCACCAAGCTCGTGCTCTCCAAGCCGGGCGTGGACAAGATCGCGGTGATGATGTCGATCGTCTCCAACACGCGCGTGGACATCGTGGCGCGCGGCGTGATCAAGGCCTGCGTGGAGCTGGGCTTCGACCCGGCCGAGAAGATCGCGATCTTCCGCATCCCCGGCGCCTGGGAGGACGAGGGCTTCAAGATCCTCGAGAAGTACGGCGTCGAGTACTGCGACCGCTCGGTGTCGATGCACGAGGCCGCGCGCCGCGCCGTGGAGAAGATCGGGGCCGCGGCGTGAGCAACATGCTGATCGACGAGGGCACGACCTTCATCGTGCAGGGCATCACCGGCCGCGAGGCCGTGAACCTCACGCGCGAGTGCCTCGACTACGGCTCCAAGATCGTCGGCGGCGTGACGCCCGGCCGGCGCGGACGCGACGTGCACGGCGTGCCGGTCTACGACTCGGTGGCGCAGCTCGTGGAGGCGCTCGGGTCGGTGCCGGACGGCTCGGTGGTCACCGTTCCGCCCGCCTTCACCCGCGACGCGGTGTTCGAGGCGATCGAGGCCGGCATCAAGCTGATCGTGATCGTCACCGAGCGCATCCCGCGCTACGACGTGGCGCAGATGGTCGAGCTCGCGGCCCTGCGCGGCGCGCGCATCATCGGGCCGAACTGCCTCGGGATCATCCGCCCGGGCGTGGCGAAGATGGGCGGCATCGGCGGTCCCGCCAAGGACGCCGCCAAGGCCTACAAGCCGGGCATCGTGGGCGTGATGTCGCGCTCCGGGGGCATGACCACGGAGATCTCCTCCACGCTGAGCGCGGCGGGCCTGGGAGTCTCCACCGCCGTGTCGATCGGCGGCGACGCGATCATCGGCTCCACCTACGCCGAGCTGATGCCGCTGTTCGAGGCCGACGAGCAGACGCAGGCGATCGTGATCTACACCGAGCCCGGCGGCCGCATGGAGGCCGAGCTGGCGCGCTGGGTGAGCGAGAACGACTCGCGCCTGCCGATCGTCGCCTTCATGGCCGGCCGCTTCATGGACGCGATGCCGGGGATGAGCTTCGGCCACGCCGGCACGATCGTGGAGGGCAAGGCCGACACCGCCGCCGAGAAGATCGCCCGCCTCCAGGAGGCCGGCATCACCGTGGCCGAGGAGATCGCCGAGATCCCCGAGCTCGTGAAGGCGAAGATCGGCAGCGAGGCTGGCCTGATGCCCGGCTTGTTCATCGACGTCGAGGTGGACGACTCGATCCGCGACCAGGCGGACATCGCCCAGAAGCTCGAGGACGCCTGCCCCGTGGACATCTTCAAGAACGCCGACGGGCACCTGGAGATCGTCGAGGAGAACCTCGACGAGTGCGTGCTCTGCGAGCTGTGCCTGGCCGCCGCCCCGAAGGGGACGGTCACGGTCAAGAAGCTCTACGACGGCAGCGTGCTCAAGAGCTGACGCAGCTCAGCCACCGTCGCCTCGGGCCGCTCGAAGACGTCGCCCCAGGTGTAGCGGCGGAAATGGTCGCCTCGGGCGTACGCCTCGCGCTCTCTGCGGCGGTCCTGCTCCCATGCATGGCGCGTGTGGTGGAAGGCGTAGCTGTCGAGCTCGATCGTGAGCCTGTCGCTCCGGCCAGCGGCAGTCCACCCAGTGGGCGCCTTTTCGCCGATTGGTCTCCGGAAGCGGCAGGTTGTTCGCTCGCAACAACGCAATAAAGGCGCGCTCGAGTTGGCTCAGGAGGGCGCGCTCGTCGCCGCGGAGGACGCGCCGGAGGGTGGTGGCGCCGGGGGCGTTGGCTAGCGGGCCAGCACGGCCTCGACGTGATGTGGCCTCACGCGATAGCGCACGGCGGCCTCGTGGACCGCACGGGCGAGGTCGCCAGGCGACAGCTGCGCGGCCAGGTCGACCACCGTGCGGGGCACGTCGTGATCGGGATCCCTCGGTGGTGGTGGCGTCCCTTCGATCGATCCCGCGCCTTGCTCGCCGGTCTTCACGCCCGCGATGGCCGCCGCTGGGTCGTGGTGATCACCTCCGGCGGCGGGGCGTTCCCTTGATGAGGCCCTAGACGTACGCAGCCGCGCGACCGCTGAGGAGCGCCCCCTCACCGCAGGCCCGTACAGCGGCCAGGTAGGAGGACTCGACGCTGGGTGCGCGGTGACCCACGCGGTAGACGCCCCTGTATTCGCGCAGCAGCGCGCCGCTCTCGCGCTCGCCCCTTGATCTCAGCCGCGCTGATCCCTGCCGCGAGCAGTTGCGTCCAGGTAACCACGCCGTGCTGCGCGCCGAGCAATCTCGGCGATCACCTGTTCCACCGTCCTGTCCTGGGGCGCCATAGTCGCCCTAAAGCAGGACGGCGCCCGGATTCGCCCCCTCCCCAGCCGCCGTTCGCCGGCGGAGACCGCCTACCGCACGCGGGCCAGCTGGCGCTCGATCACGTTGCCGATGAGCTTGACCACCGCGCCGTCGCCGGTGACCTTCACGTGACCGTGGTCGAAGGCGTCGACCCAGTCCTTCAGGGTGCCCTCGGCCGCGAGCTGGTTGAACTGGGGGCGGTCGACCGAGACGTCGAGGCGGGCGTCGGCCGCCACGTCCTTCGAGATCTTGGGGCCGGGGACCTCCACGCGCCAGATCGGCACGTCGCCGTGGGAGCGCAGCTCGAGGCGGATCACGAGCTTCAGCTGCTGCAGCGCGGGCACCTCGTGGCCGAAGTTCTCGACGGCCTGCTGGATCAGTGTCCTGGTGTCGGCTGAGGACATCGAGCGCCGATCCTAGATCATGTCCCGATGCCACCCCTCGACGGCGTCCGCGTGCTCGACCTCTCGCGCGTGCTCGCGGGCCCGTACTGCACGATGGTCCTCGCCGACCTCGGCGCCGACGTGATCAAGGTCGAGCGCCCGGGCGTCGGCGACGAGACGCGCGCCTGGGGTCCCCCCTACGCCGGCGGCGAGTCCGCCTATTACATCTCGGTGAACCGGGGCAAGCGCAGCTGCGCGATCGACCTGTCGACGGAGGAGGGGCAGCGCCAGGCGCAGGAGCTGGCGGCCCGGCTCGCATGTGGTGATCGAGAACTTCCGCGTGGGCACGGCGGAGCGGATGGGGCTCGGCTACGAGGACGTGGCCGCTCGCAACCCGACGGTGGTCTACTGCTCGATCACCGGGTTCGGATCGGACCGCGAGCCGCACGGGCGGCCGGGCTATGACTTCGTGGCCCAGGCGGAGAGCGGCCTGATGTCGATCACCGGCGAGCCGGACGGCGAGCCGATGAAGGTCGGCGTGGCGCTGGTGGACGTGCTCACCGGGCTGCACGCTTCCTCGGCCATCCTGGCCGCTCTGCACAAGGGCGAGGGCGAGCGGATCGAGGTGTCGCTGATCGACAGCGCGCTGGCAAGCCTCGTGAACGTGGCCTCGAGCGCGCTGATCACCGGGCAGGACGCCGCACCGCCACGGCAACGCCCACCCCAACATCGTCCCCTACGAGACCTTCATGGCGAAGGACGGGTGGATGGCCATCGCCGCGCCGAACGACGGGCTCTATCGCAGGCTCTGCGAGGCGATCGGGGCGCCGGAGCTCGCAACGGACGAGCGCTTCGCCACCAACCCCAAACGCGTGGAACACCGCCAAACGCTGATCCCGCTGCTGAACGAACGACTGGCAACGAGGACCGCCGACGAGTGGCTGACAGCCCTCGACGAAGCCGGGTGTCCCCGCGGGAAAGATCCGCTCGGTACCCGATGCCCTACAAGCCGTTGTAGACGCCGGAAGGGCAGCGACCACGAGAGTTCCCCACCCGACGGCGGGCGAAATAGACCTCGTCAACTCGCCGATCCGCCTGCACAACGACACGCTGAGGCAGCCAACAGCTCCCCCACTCCTCGGAGAGCACACGGACGAGATACTCGGAGACCGCTAGATCTTGTTGCGCTTCAGCAGCGTGCGGCCGATGACCATGCGCTGGATCTCGGAGGTGCCCTCGCCGATCAGGAGCAGCGGAGCGTCGCGGTAGAGGCGCTCGATCTCGTACTCCTTCGAGTAGCCGTAGCCGCCGTGGATCCGGAATGACTCCTCCACGACCTCCTTGCCGGTCTCGGAGGCGAACAGCTTCGCCATGCCGGCCTCGAGGTCGGAGCGCTCGCCCGCGTCCTTCATCCGGGCGGCCTTCATAGTCAAGCAGCCGCGCGCACTCGATCTTGGTGGCCATGTCCGCGAGCTTGAACTGGATCGCCTGGTGCTCGGCGATCTGCTTGCCGAAGGTCTTGCGCTCCTGCGCAGTAGCGCAGCGCCAGCTCGAGCGCGCGCTGCGCGATGCCCACGCCGCGGGCGGCCACGTTCACGCGGCCCACCTCGAGCGCGTCCATCATCTGCGAGAAGCCCTTGTTGAGACCGGCCTCCTCGCCGCCGAGCACGCGCGAGGACGGGCAGCGGTAGCCCTCGAAGACGAGCTCGGTGGACTCCACGCCCTTGTAGCCCATCTTCTTGATCTGCGGCGGGATCGACAGACCCGCGAAGTCGCCCTCGTTCACGTCGGCGCCCGGCTCCTTCTCGCAGATGAAGCAGGTCATGCCGCGGTGGGGCGGGTCGGCCTCGGGGTCCGACTTCGCGAGCAGGAACACGAGGCCCGAGCGCAGGCCGTTCGTGACCCACATCTTGGTGCCGTTGATGACCCAGTCGTCGCCGTCCTTCTTGGCGCGCGTGGAGATCGCCTGCACGTCGGAGCCGAGGCCCGGCTCGGACAGCGAGAAGGCCGCGCGGATCTCGCCGGTGGCCATCTTCGGCAGGTAGGTCTCCTTCTGCTCGTCGGTGCCGAACTTCATCAGCAGGTAGGAGCCGATGAAGTGGGTGTTCACCACGCCCGAGATCGAGATCCAGCCACGCGAGAGCTCCTCGACGATCATCGCGTAGGTGGTGAGGTCGAGCCCCATTCCGCCGTACTCCTCGGGGATCGTGACGCCGAACAGCCCGAGCTCCTTCATCTGCTCGACCACGCCGTCGGGGAACTTGTCCTCGTGGTCGTGCTCCTCGGCGATCGGAATGACCTGCTCGTCGACGAACTGCCGCACCATCTCGGTGATGGCGCGCTGCTCGTCGGTCTTCTCGGTGTACGGCGTGGCTACGGCCAAGATTCGGACTCCCCGCTAGGTTGACTCGCGAGTCAGTCTACCGGCGAAAACGCGCTGGGAGAGCGGTTAAAGGCCGTCAGGATGAACTGCGTGGTAGCCCTTGGTGGGCCGCGGGCCGCCCCAGCGCGGGCCGGTTCCGGGCGCGGCGCCACGGGCCTTGGCGATGTTGTCGCGGAAGCCGGTGTCGAAGCGCAGGCCGGCGATCATCACGAAGGCGTGGCCGGCGTTCGCGTAGACGGTGATCCACTTGCCAGGGCCGGAGTCGCCCCAGTGCATGAAGTCGGAGGAGTCGAGGGGCGTGTCCACCAGGCCGGCTCCGTGGAGCGCGTAGCTGACGGCGCCGGAGCAGTCGTAGGCGTTCGAGCGGAAGGACTTGTGGCCGCCGCCGTAGCGGTAGGGCTTGCGGGCGATGCGGTTCGCCGCCGCGATGGCCGCGACCACCTGAGGCGGTGCGCCGATCGGGGCGATCGCGATGCCGTTGACGATCTTCGCCTTCGGCGCGGGCTGGAACTGCGGGTCCGTGGGCGATACGCCACCCGTGCTGGGCCCGGCGGGACCGGTCGTGCCGGTTGTCGAGGGAGCGGTGGTCGAGCCGCCGGAGCCGGCGGTGCCCGTGCCACCAAAGGCCACGGCGGGGGCCAACGCGGCACCAACCAGTAGGCAGGCGACGAGCGGCAGCGGATTGTCGACGCGCTTCAGCAAACCCTCTTTCGTACGCCTGCCGGGTTAGCTGACGGGCTCGCGCTGAAAGAGCTTGCGCGCTCCTCTTCCGCGTGGAAAAGGAATTCGCCCCGAAAACTTGGTTCCCCGGCTCCGCGGTGGCGGATTCGGCGTGGCGGGCACTCTACACGATTGCTCCCACGGAAGTCGTTCGCTCCCGGTGCAGGAGTTCCTGCATCGTTCGATCCTGGGCGCGAACTTCCAGCTAGCCTCAGCAGGGATGCCCAACCGGCTCGCGGAAGAGACCTCGCCCTACCTCCTCCAGCACAAGGACAACCCGGTGGACTGGTATCCGTGGGGCGAGGAGGCGCTCGAGCGGGCGAAGGCGGAGGAGAAGCCCATCCTCGTCTCGATCGGCTACTCGGCCTGCCACTGGTGCCACGTGATGGAGCACGAGTCGTTCGAGGACGAGCAGACCGCGTCCGAGATGAACGAGCGCTTCGTGTGCATCAAGGTGGACCGCGAGGAGCGCCCCGACGTCGACGCGATCTACATGGAGGCCTGCCAGGCGATGACGGGCCAGGGCGGCTGGCCGCTCAACGTCTTCCTCACCCCCAAGCAGGTGCCGTTCTACGCGGGCACCTACTTCCCGCCCGATCCCCGCCACGGGCTGCCGAGCTGGCGCCAGGTGCTCGCCGCGATCGACCAGGCCTGGCAGGAGCGGCGCGCCGAGATCGAGGACACCTCGCGAGCAGCTCGTCGAGCGGCTGCGCGGCGGCGCCCTGCTGAACCCGTCGGGCGAGGCGCTCGACCCGAGCCGGCTGGACGCTGGCGGTCGACGCCCTGCGCGGCTCCTACGACCCCACCAACGGCGGCTTCGGCAGCGCGCCGAAGTTCCCGCCCTCCTCGGTGATCGAGTTCCTGCTGCGCCGCGGCGAGACCGAGATGAGCGCCCACACGCTGCGCGCGATGGCCTCCGGCGGGATGTACGACCAGGTGGGCGGCGGGTTCGCGCGCTACTCGGTGGACGCGCACTGGATCGTCCCCCACTTCGAGAAGATGCTCTACGACAACGCCCTGCTCGCCCGCGCGTACCTGCACGGCTGGCAGGTCACCGGCGAGCCGCTGTTCGAGCAGGTCTGCCGCGAGACGCTCGACTGGGCCATCGGCGAGATGCGCGCGCCCGAGGGCGGCTTCTACTCCGCGCTCGACGCCGACTCCGAGGGCGTGGAGGGCAAGTTCTACGTCTGGACCCTCGACGAGGTGCGCGAGCTGCTCGGCGACGACGCCGAGGCCGCCATCGACTACTTCGGCATGACCGAGCACCGGCAACTTCGAGGGCAAGAACATCCCGGTGCGGGCCGGCCTGGAGCCGCCGGCCAAGCTCGACTCGATCCGGCACCGCCTCTATCAGGCCCGCTGCCAAGCGGGTCTGGCCGGGCCTCGACGACAAGCGCCTGACGGCCTGGAACGCGCTGATGATCTCGGCGCTCGCCGAGGCCGGCGCGGTGCTGGACGAGCCGCGCTACCTGGACGCCGCGCGCGCCTGCGCCGCGTTCGTGCTGCGCAGCCTGCGCGATCCCGACGGCCGCCTGCTGCGCACGTACAAGGACGGCGAGGCGAAGCTGAACGCCTACCTCGAGGACCACGCCTTCCTCGTTGGAGGCGCTGCTGACCCTCTACGAGTCGAGCTTCGACCCGCGCTGGTTCAACGCCGCCCGCGAGACCGCCGACGCGATGATCGAGCGCTTCGGCGACGAGCGAGCGGGGCGGCTTCTTCGAGACCTCCTCCGACCACGAGCAGCTCGTGGCCAGGCGCAAGGACCTGGAGGACAACCCGATCCCGGCCGGCAATTCGAGCGCCGCCTATGGGCTGCTGCGCCTGGCGGCGCTCAGCGGCGAGCACTCCTACGAGGAGCGCGCCGGCGGCGTGCTCGCCCTCCTCCATCCGATCGCCCACAAGCACCCCCAGGCGTTCCCCCACCTGCTCCAGGCACTGGACTTCCACTTCGGCCCCACCAAGGAGGTCGCGCTGGCCGGCGAGGACACGCGGCCCCTCGAGCGAGTGGTGCGCTCGAAGTTCCGCCCGCACATCGTGCTGGCGGGCGGCGAGGCCGACGGCGTGCCGCTGCTGGAGGGTCGCACGCCGGTGGACGGCGCCGCCGCCGCGTACGTCTGCGAGCGCTTCGCCTGCAAGGCGCCGGTGACCGAGCCCGAGGCGCTCGAGTCGCTCCTGTCCGAAGCCCCCCAGCGCGGGTGACTGTCTGCTCAGCCGCGCTAGAGCACGGACAGATACCGGTCCAGCTCCCACTGCGAGACCTGGATCCGGTAGTCCTCCCACTCCTGCCGCTTGATCTCGATGTAGCGGTTGAACATGTGCTCGCCGAGCGTCCGCAGCACCAGCTCCGACTCCGCCGTCAGCTCGATCGCCTCGCCGAGCGTCTCGGGCAGCTGCTCGATGCCGAGCCGCTTGCGCTCGTCCGGCGACAGGTGGTAGAGGTTCTTCTCCATCGGCTCGGGCAGCTCGTAGCCCTTCTCGATCCCCTCGAGGCCGGCCATCAGCAGCGTGGCGAACGTGAGGTAGGGGTTGCACGCCGGGTCGGGGCAGCGCAGCTCCATGCGCGTGGCCTGCTCCTTGCCGGGGTGGTACAGCGGCACCCGCACGAGCGCCGAGCGGTTGCGGCGCGACCAGGCGCAGTACACCGGCGCCTCGTAGCCCGGCACGAGCCGCTTGTACGAGTTCACCCACTGGGCGAAGATCGACGACACCTCGCGCGCGTGCTTCAGCTGGCCGGCGATGAAGGCCTTGCCCACCGGCGACAGGAAGTACTGGTCGTCCGGGTCGTAGAAGGCGTTGCGGCCCTCGTTGAAGAGCGACTGGTGCACGTGCATGCCCGAGCCGTTCTCGCCGAACAGGGGCTTCGGCATGAAGGTGGCGTGCCAGCCGTACTTCATGGCGTACTCCTTGACCGTGATGCGGTAGGTCATGCAGTCGTCCGCCATCTTCAGCGCCGCCGCGTAGCGCATGTCGATCTCGTGCTGCGACGGGCCCACCTCGTGGTGCGTGTACTCGACGTGGATGCCGAGCTGCTCGAGCGCGAGCACCGTGTCCCGGCGCACGTCGGAGCCGGCGTCGAGCGTGGTGAGGTCGAAGTAGCCGCCCTCGTCCAGGATCTCCGGCTGGCCGCCCGCCGGGCGGGCGTTGCGGAAGTAGAAGTACTCGAGCTCGGGCCCGACGTTGAAGGCGTCGAAGCCCATCGACGCGGCCCGCTCCAGCGCGCGCCGCAGCACGTAGCGGGGGTCGCCCTCGTACGGCTCGCGGCTGGGCGTGACGATGTCGCAGAACATCCTGCCCACGCCCCTGTCCTCCGGTCGCCATGGCAGCACGGCGAAGGTGCTGGCGTCGGGCATCGCGATCATGTCCGACTCCTCGATCGCGTTGAAGCCGGTGATCGACGAGCCGTCGAAGCCCATGCCGCCCTCGAAGGCGTCGTCGAGCTCTGCGGCGTTGATCGAGAAGCTCTTCAGCTGGCCCAGAATGTCCGTGAACCAGAACCGGATGAAGCGGATGTCCTGGTCTTTGACGATCGCCTTGACGTCGTCGGCGGTCTGCGGCTGGTCGGCCATCTGACTCCTTAGCGTTCGGACGGGCGAGCTGAGCGCCTTAAGGCTAACCAGCGCCCGGCGAGGGCGTCAGTCCAGCCAGCGGTTGGCCCAGGCCTTCAGAGCCCGGACCGGAGGCTCGAGCGCCATGCCCTTGCTCGTGAGCCCGTACTCGACCCGCACGGGAGCGCCGTCGAGGACCTGGCGCTCGACGATCTGCTCGCCCTCGAGCTCCTTGAGGCGCTCGGACAGGAGGCGGTCGGAGAGGTCCGGCACCAGGTGCCGGATCTCGGAGAAGCGCAGGGGCCCGTCCAGCAGCACGATCAGGATCGCACCGGTCCAGCGCTTGCCGACGAGCTCGACCGCACGGTGGTAGAGCTGGCAGCACTCGCTGCGCCCAGGAATCCCCTCCGTGGCCCGGCTGTCGCTGTGGACCTCCGTCGTCCCCGCGCTCGCGGCCATCGGCCAATCCTAGAGGGTCAGGCGGCTTGTGCCACTCGAGCGCTCTCCGCCGAGCCGTCGCGCGGGAGGTCCACCGCGCGGGTGACGAGATTCGTGAAGGTGGCAAGCGCGACGTGCGCCACGGCCTCGAGGATCTCCTCGTCGCTCCAGCCCGCCTCGCGAGCCTCCTCGAGGTGGTGCAGCTTCGGAGCTCCCTTGCTCTCGAGCAGCGCCTTGAGGAAATGGAGCAGCGCGGCCTCGCGCTCGTCGTGGGACTCGAACTCGCGCGCGAGCGCGATCTCGTCGAGGCCGAGGCCGGCGTCGCGGGCGGTGCGCTGGAGCGCGGGCAGCGAGTAGTCGCTGCCCTCGTACTCGGCCACCGCCAGCCCGATCCGCTGCTGCGTGGCCCACGACAGCTCGCCGTGGCGCAGCTCAGAGCGGAAGCGCGCGTACGCCCGCAGGGTTGCCGGCGAGCCCGCCAGCACGCCCAGCAGGTTCGACAGCTGCCCGCCGCTCGCGACGGCGCCCTTCAGCACGGGAAGGCTGAGCTCGGGCGCCGTGAGCTCATCGTGAACCTGGAACCGACTCTCCTTGGTCTTCATACCCCTGCTTCACTTTCTTGCTTACGGACGGTAAGCACATGTTAGACCCGGCGATCCCTACCTCACCTGGATGACCCGAGCGGGCCCGGGGCAAACGCAAAGCGTCCGCTATGTACCGCTTTGTTCCTCGATTCCTGAAGCGATCGAGGGCAACTTCCCTGCATTTACCGCCACAGCGGTAAGCGGCCGTCAGGCCCGCGTATAGGGGAAGGCCTGGCCCGGCGCCGCCTGGCGCACCAGCTGGGCGCCCCCTGGGTCGAGCACCCAGGTGCTCTTGTCGAGCGATGCCGGAGCGCAGCCGGGCGGCCCGAAGAAGGTCTGGATCGTGCCGCTGTAGCGACCCGGCGCCACCGGCCGCATGCGCCAGACCACCGCGCCCGCAGGGACCATGCAGCCGTTCGCGATCCCGTACGACTCGCGCGCGCGACCGACGTAGAGCGAGCCCTCCTGCGCCACCACCAGCCCGGCGCCGTTCCGGACCCACGTGCCCAGCACCGGATCGGTCGGGCTGAGCGGGGGCCGCACGCGCGTGAAGCTGCTCGGTGGCGGGAGGCGTCCCCCGGGCAGGCGCGAGGACTCGGCGAAGGTCAGATCGCTCGACTCGGTGATCGTCGAGGACACCAGTGCCCGCCGGCAGGTCGCTTCCGACCACGGCCAGCTTGCCCCTCCAGTAGTCCACGCCGCCGCGCGTGCCGCGGAAGCGGTAGCCGCGGAACAGCTTGTTCCCTTTCGCTCCAGCGCAGTGGCCCACCCGCACGCTCGCGAGCGAGCTCCCGTAGACGGCGCCCGCGTGGCTGACGAAGCGGTAGCGGTGGCCGTGGAAGCTCCAGTCGCCGAGCAGCTGGTAGCGCGGGGCGCGGGAGGAGCGGCGGGCGCGGCCACGGCAACAGGGCGCCGCGGCGAAGCAGCAGGCGAGCGTCAGCAGCGCGATAGCCCGGCGCACGGGCTCATTGGATCAGAAAGCGCGGAAGGGCGCGAGTGCTAGCCGTGCGCGGTGAGGATGGCCATCAGGATCAGCACGATGCCCAGCAGCACCGCGTACATCGCGATCCGATCCGGCCGGGCCGACATGCGAGTGACGGTCGGCGACTGCCTGCGGCGCGGCGGCGGCGTGGCCTGACCCGTGATCCGGACGGTCCTGCGCTGGCTGTAGCGCGGGAACGGGTAGACCTCGGCGACGCGCTCTTCCTGATCGCGCTGCTGCCGCCCCATCTTCGCTCCGAGGTTGTGGCCGAGCTTGGCTCATCCGCTCCAACGGCGGCGGACCCTACCACGAAGCGGCGACGGAAGTGAACGGCGTTTGGGCAGCAAAAGGCCCAAAATGCTCGCTGAACTACTTGCCGGCGACGGCCGTCACGAAGGCGGCGACATCCGCCGCGTTGCTGCCCTGCAGCAGACCCGACGGCATCCGCCCTGCCCGGTGCCACCGAGCTTGATTGCGCTCAGCACTCGCGCCGGCGTCATCGTGCCGATGCGGTCGAGGTCCGGGCCGATCACCCCTCGAGCGTTCACGGCAGCCAGCGTGTGGCAGCTTGCGCAGGTGGCGCGGAAGAGGGTCTTGCCGTTCTGCACGTTGCTCGACGGGATCACCGTCTGGAGGTGGTTGGTGGCGCCCGCGGCGTCGCTGCGGCTGGACAGGATGATCGCCGGCACAGCCACGCCCACCCCGGCGTAGATGATCACGATCGCCACCTTGAAGCCCGTGCTCGCGCGGGTCAGATAGGCCTCGCGAGCGCGGCCCGGGCCGCCGCTGAAGCCGATGTACAACACCCCGATGCCGACGAGCAACCAGGGGATGAGGAAGATGAGGACGTACATCCGCGCCGGGATGCTAATGAAGCGCGCCGATGTCCGCCCTCAGGCGGACGGGCGGATGCGCGCCGAGCGCCCGTCCCGGGGGCGACGGCGCTTGGTGCGGCGGCGGCCGCCGGACCCGCAGCCACGGGTCTCCTCCGGCCTGGCCGGCATCCTGGGAGTCCAGCTCGTCCCGTACGTCGTCAACCGACTGGCGGATGAGACGTGACACGTGCATCTGCGAGATGCCGACCCGCTCGGCGATCTCCGACTGGCTCAGCCCCAGGAAGAAGCGCATGTGCAGGATGGCCCGCTCGCGCTCGGCCAGGCTGCGGAAGCCCTGGCGCAGCAGCTGGCGCTGCTCGACCAACTCGTAGCCATCGTCCTCCTCGCCGAGGGCGTCGAGCGGGTCGCTGCCCTCCTCGTCGGGGTCGTCCCCGCGCTCGGAGAGCGAGATCGCCGTGTACGCGCGCGAGGACTCGAGCGCCTCCACCACCTGCTCGGTGGTCGCGCCGGTGGCCTGCGCGAGCTCGTCGACGTTGGGGGAGCGGCCGAGCCGCGTGGTCAGGTCGTCGACCACGCGGCCGAGCTTCACGTTCAGCTCCTGCACGTCGCGCGGCACGCGGACGGACCAGCCCTTGTCCCTGAAGTGGCGCTTGATCTCGCCCAGGATGTTGGGCGCCGCGTAGGTGGCCAGCGTGACCTTGTGCTTGCCGTCGAAGCGGTCCACCGCCTTGATCAACCCGACGCAACCGACCTGGGTCAGGTCGTCGATGGTCTCGCCCCGCTGCGCGTAGCGCTGCGCGAGCCGGCGCACGAAGTCCATGTGCCGCTCGATCAGCTCCTGTCGGGCGCGAACGTCGCCCTCGTCGTGGTAGCGACGCATGAGGTCGTCATCGTCGGCGGAGCCGTAGAGCACGGCCCCGCCCGTTCCAGTGTGAACCGTCATCGGGGCCGCCCCTCAGGCCGGGATCGCTGCTTCTTTGCGGGCGGCCTTCCAGCTGCCGAAGGCAGCGAAGACGTCACCCAGGCCGGGCAACTCGGCATCGCTCGAGGCCCGCTGCTGGTAATCGACCATCAGCAGGCGCTCTGGGCGCGCGCCGAGCTGCTCGGCGACCGCGCGGATCGCGCTGCGGACCTCTTCCGGCGATGCGTCGGCGCCCTCGCGGCGCTGCGCCCGGTGGGCGAATACGCCGGCGGCGGTGCCGCGGGCGCCGGGAGTCGCGGCGGGGCTGGGACGGGCGCGCCCCGTGCCGATCAGCAGCCGGCAGTGCGGGCAGCGCGTGGGAATGTCCGGCCAGGACCTCCCCACCTTGTGCTCCACCAACAGGAAACAGTGCGGGCAGTACGCGTCGGCATCTGCTCGTGCCTTTTTCTCGGTGAGCTGTGCCATCAGTCCTCCTCGGAGGTTCTTCGGGACCCGGTTCGCCGGGCTCGCCTCGCCCCAAAGTTCTCGCCGCTCTCGGATGCCGCTAAACGCGGATTTGTCACCCGCGCGTGCGGTCCCATACCTCACTTGGGGTACCTAGCAGACAGGGACTGTCCGCATGCTGACGTCGCCGACTGGGGCGACTTCAGGCGGCCAGTGCCTGGAGCTCGCGCTCCTCGGCCAGCCTGCGCAGCGCGCGCCGTTCGAGCTTGCGCACGCCCTCGGGCGAGAGCCCGATCAGCTTGGCCACCTCGCGCAGCGCGAGCGGCTCGCCGCCGCCGATCCCGAAGCGCAGCTCGATCACCCGACGGGCGTTCGGGTCGAGGCGCGAGAGCGCGCGGCGGATCGACTCCTCCTCGAGCTCGACCGCCACCTCCTCGAGCGGCGTCGGGCCCTCGAACGGGATCAGCGAACCGAGCTCCGCGTCGCCCTCGGAGCCCACCGGCGTCTCGAGGCTGACGGGCACGCGCTCCGCCGAGCGCAGCTCCTCGAGCTGGTGCACGTCCATTCCGAGCTGCTTGGCCACCTCCTCGGCGGTCGGCTCCCGGCCCAGCTGGGCGCCGAGCTTGCGCTCCACCGCGCGGACCTTGGTCAGCTCCTGGCCGATGTGCACCGGGATGCGGATGGTGCGCGAGTGGTGCTGGAGGCCACGCTGCATCGCCTGCCGGATCCACCAGGTGGCGTACGTCGAGAACTTGAAGCCGCGGCGGTAGTCGAACTTCTCCACCGCCCTGATCAGGCCGAGGATGCCCTCCTGGATCAGGTCGAGGAACGGCAGACCGAGCCCGCGGTAGCGCTTCGCGTTGGCCACCACCAGGCGCAGGTTGGACTCGATCATCCGGTTCTTCGCCTCTTGGTCGCCGCGCTCGATGCGCTTGGCCAGCTCGACCTCCTCGTCGGCCGTCAGCAGCGGGCGCTGGGCGATGTCGCGCAGGAACAGCTGGAGCGAGTCGCTCGTGGCGTCGGCCATCTCGTTGGGCGAGTAGCTGGCCTTGCGCTCCTCCTTCGAGGAGACGTCGTCCTCCACGTCGATCCCCCGGCGCTCGGCCTCCGCGTAGATCGCCTCGAGGCCGCCGGGCTCGAGCTCGAGCTCCTCCACGGCCGACGCGATCTCGGAGAGATCCAGGGTGCCGGCCTCCTCGCCCTTGCGATAGAGGGCGTCGAGGGCCTCGTTGGCGGACATCTCGCTCATCTTGCGCCCAGGATACGACTCGGCGCAACCGAACTGGACGGATCAACCAGTGAGCAGCTCGCTACCTGCGTAGACGTTGAGCGAGTCGCCCCTCACGAAACCGCACAGGAGCATGCCCCGCTCACGCGCCAGGTCGACCGCCAGCGAGGACGGCGGCCCGACCGCCACCAGCCCGAAGATGCCGGCGAGGCTGGCCTTCTGCACCAGCTCGAACGAGGCGCGCCCGCTGACGCTGGCGAACACGCCGTGGAGCGGGAAGCGCCCCGCGCGCAGCAGCGATCCGATCGCCTTGTCCATCGCGTTGTGGCGCCCCACGTCCTCGCGCACCACGATCAGGCCGCCGCCGTGCTCGAACAGGCCGGTGGCGTGGAGGCCGCCCGTGCGCTCGAAGGCGTGCTGCTCCTTGCGCGCGGCGGGCGGCGCCGCCAGGACGAGCTGCGGGCTCAGCGTCGGCGCCGCGCTGACCGGCGGCGCCTCCTGGCGCACGAACTCGAGCGCGCCCTTGCCGCACACGCCGCATGAGGAGGTGAGGTAGAAGCGGCGCTCGTCGGAGGGGTCGCGGCGCAGGCCGGACCGGGTCCGCACGTCCACGATGTTGGCGGCGAAGTCCTTGGTCGGGCCCACGTCGAGCACGTCCTCGGGCCCGCCGATCAGCCCCTCGCCCGCGAGGAAGCCGACCGCGAGGTCCTCGTCGTCCCCGGGCGTGCGCATCGTGACCGCCAGCGCCTCGCCGTCCACCCTGATCTCGAGCGGCTCCTCCACCGCCAGCTCGTCCCGCACCCGCTCGCGCTCGCCGGACCTGAGCTTCTCGATCCAGGTCGCGGAGACGTGCGGGTCGTACGCGGTGGCCATGGTCACATGGTGGACTACTTGAGCTGCGAGCGGGAGAACTGGCCCTGCAGGGTGGCCAGCCGCGAGTCCCACTGGGCGCCGACGTCGGCGATCCAGCCCACCGCGTCGGCCAGCGGCGCCGGCGTGACCCGGTAGCGCACCTCGCGCCCCTCGCGCGCGCTGGTCACGAGCTCGGCGGCCCGCAGCGCCTCGAGGTGCTTCACCACCGCCTGGCGCGTGACGGGCAGGTCCGCGGCCAGCTCGGTGGCCGTGGCGGGCCCGCCGTCGGCGAGGCGGCTGAACAGGCGCCGCCGCGTGGGGTCGGAGAGGGCCGAGAAGACCGCCTCCGATGGGTCCAGCGGCTCGGGGCTCACGCGTAGGCGAGCGCGAGCGGTCCGAACGCGCTCGTTCCTCCCTCGAGGCCGCGGCCGGGCAGCGGGATGCCGATCAGGTCGAGCGTCGCGAGCGGGCTGGTCTCGACCACGCGCACGAGCGTGCCGTCCTCGGTCTCGGTCAGCGATATCTCCACGCGCGTGGCCACGTCCTCCTCGGGCCGGCGCCACCAGAACGAAAGCCGCTCGCCGGGCTCGACCTCCTCGACCCAGCCCACGCGCTCGCCGCCGTCGTCGAACGCGATCCGAAAGTCGCCTCCCGGCGTGGGGTCCATCTCGACCTCGCCGCCCAGCCACTCGCCCAGGCGCTCGGGGTCGGCGATCGCCTCCCAGGCCTCGTCGGGCTCGGCGGGCAGAAGCAGCTCCCGCTCCACCTGATGGATCACCACCGTCTCCGTGTGCGCCTTGCCGAGCTCCATGAGGTCCTCCTAGAAGTGCAACCTGTCAGTTGCGCTATCGTAGCAGCGAACGAGCAACCCGAGAGTTGCACATCAAAGGAGGCCCGGCATGACACTCGTCCCCATGGTTATCGAGCAGACCTCGCGCGGCGAGCGCTCGTTCGACATCTACTCGCGGCTGCTCAACGAGCGGATCGTGTTCATCGGCCAGCCGATCGACGACCAGATCGCGAACCTCGCCGTGGCGCAGCTGCTCCACCTCCAGTCCGACGACCCCGACAAGGACATCTCGATGTACATCAACTCGCCGGGCGGAGTGGTCTACTCGGGCCTGGCGATCTACGACACGATGCAGTACGTCAAGTGCGACATCCAGACCATCTGCTTCGGGATGGCGATGTCGATGGGCTCGCTGCTGCTGGCGGGCGGCACCGCCGGGAAGCGAATGGTGCTGCCGAACGCCCGCGTGCTGATCCACCAGCCCTCGGGCGGCTTCCAGGGCCAGTCAACGCGACATCGAGATCCACGCCCGCGAGGTGCTCGCGCTGCGCGACCGGGTGGACGAGATCTACGCGAAGCACACCGGGCAGAGCGTCGAGCAGGTGCACGACGACATGGAGCGCGACCGCTTCTTCACCGCCGAGCAGGCGGTGGAGTACGGGCTCGCCGACCGCATCATCGAGACGCACCAGCTCACCCGGAAGCCGCCCGGGTTCAACGGGAGCTAGCCTGGCGATCCGGAAGCTGACGTGACTGCGCGGAGCTCTTCTGCCCGTTCAGCGCGCGAGACCGCCCGCAGGTGGTACCTGCCGTCGCGCAGCTTGTGGTGTCGCACCCGTCCCGTGAAGACGAACGTGTTGAAGCCCCCGGTCCGTGTGCGTGAAGCTCCCGACCGACACGTAGCGCGTGCAGTGCTTGCCGTGCTTGCCGTGCCTGCGCTTCACACACGTCCCGCTGCTGTTCTGGATGCCGCTGCGCGGCGCCAGCACCGTGAATGTGGTGGATGCCGCGAGGCTGTTCGAGTAGCTGATCGTCGTGCCGACCGTGCCGCCCGTGCTGCCGCCGTGGCTCGGCCGCCACGAACGCCCTCGGCGACGCCTTCAGGCTGCTCGAGGGCCGGGGTGGAGCTGTTGCCTCCGCCGCCGCCGGTCCCGCCTCCGCCACCGCCGCCCCCACCCGGCGCGGCGGGCAGGTCGTAGGTGATCGTCACCGACGGCACCCCGGTGTTGTCGAGCGTGTACGAGGTGTTGGTCGCCGCCCACCGGCGCTGGCAGGTGCCGACGAGCTCGAGCCCGCTCCGCCACCGCCGCCGTTGGCAGCGCCACCGCTGCCAGTCGTTCCACCACCACCGCCGCCAGATGCCGCCGCCGCCGCCACCGCCGGCGCCCACCGCGCCCCCCGGAGCACCGTTCTGGCCCGCGCCGCCCGCGCCGATCGCTCCGTTCGGCGTGCCCGGGGCCGAGCTGCCGTCCCTCCATTGCCGCCGCTACCGCCGGGATTGGCGCCGTCGTTGGCGCCGGTGCTGCCGTTCTGCCCGGTCTGGCTGTCGATGTACGCGGATCCGCCTCCCGAGCCGCCGCCCGAGCCGCCGCCGCTCCCGCCGCCGCCGCCCGCCAACAGGATTCCGCTGAGCAGGGCTCCCGAGGCCGAGCGAATGTCCGACTCTCCGCCGCCCCCGCCGCCGCCGTTGCCCCAGGGCGGGTCCCAGTGCCGCCGACGCCGCCGCCGTTGAAACCGGCGGTCCCGGCAGTTCCGTCGCTGCCGTTCCCGCCGTTGCCGCCGACCTCGACGAAGAGAGTCTCGCCCGGGCGTGGTCTTGACGTCCGCGGTCGCGACGGCCCCGAAGCCGCCGGCGGTCGAGTTACCGGCTCCCGTGCCGCCCTTGCCGCCGATCGCGACCACGTGGATGCTCGTGACCCCGTCAGGCACCAGGAAGGTCTGCTCGGCGCCCGTGAAGGCGAACTTCTTGACGGTGGGAGCCGCCTTCGCGACGGACTGACCCACGATCCAGGCGAGGCAGAGCGTTGCCAGGACCGCCGCGACCTTGAGCATCGAAATCCGGTTGTACGGGCTGGCGATAATGCGCACGCGTGGTCTCCAAACTCTGGGCTTGGGCTTGAACGCGGGCGAGCCTACCCCATACGGGGTAGGTATGGCCAGTTGTCTTACTACCGCTTAATACGGAAGCTCAGCGTCACGGCGGCGGTCGTCTGCCCGTTCAGCGCCGCCACCGCCTGGAGGCGATAGCTGCCCGACCGCAGCTTGTGGTGCCGCACGCGCCCGGTGAAGACGAACGTGTTGAAGCCCGCTCCATCCGTATGGGTGAAGCTGCCCGACCGACACGTAGCGCGTGCAGTGCCTGCCCGTGGCTCCATGCTTCTTGCGCACGCAATGCCCGCTGCTGTTGCGGATGCCACTCCGCGGCGCGAGCACCGTGAACGTGGTGGTGGCCCCGGCGCTGCCCGTGTAGCTGATCGTCGTGCCGACCGTGCCGCCCGTGCTGCCGCCGTGGCCGGCAGCCATGAACGATCGGACGACGCCTTCAGGCGCTGAGCACGAGGGGCGAGCCGTTGTTGCCACCGCCGCCACCCCCGTTGCCGCCGCCACCGCCGCCGCCGGGCGTGGACGGGCACATAGGTGATCGTGACCGACGGCGACGCCGGTGGTGTCGCGCGTGTAGGAGGTGTTGGTCACCGTGCCGCCCGCGCTGGCGCCGGCCGACGAGCTCGAGCCCGCCCCGCCGCCGCCGCCGTTGTTGTTGTGTGAACTTCGCCGCGCCGCCACCGCCGCCGCCGAAGAGCCCGGCGCCACCCCCGCCGCCACCGCCCCTCGCAAATCGGTCGTTGCCCGTCCTCGCCGGCTCCGCCGCGCGCCGACGCTGCCCCGGATGTACTGCCGCCGCCGACGCCCGACGAGGTGCCGCCGGCCCCCCGCTACCGCCCGGCTGCCAGTGTCTTGGCGGCTCCGGCGCCTCCGGACTGACCGTCCTTGCCGTCGCTGACCGAGGAGCTGCCACCCGCACCGCCCCGGATCCGCCGCCGCTCCCGCCACCGCCGCTGGCCAGGATGAGCCCGCGTCAGCAGCCGCCCCAGCAGTGCTGCGGACGCCGGATTCGCCGCCGCCGCCGCCGCCGCCCTTGCCCAGGGTCGCGGTGCCCGAGGTTCCACCCGCACCTCCGCCGTTGAGGCCGCCACTGCCGCCGATTCCGTTGTTGGCGTTGCCGCCGTTGCCGGCGACGTCGACGAACAGGGTCTGCCCGGGCTTGACGGCGATGTCCGCCGCTGACCACGGCGCCGAAGCCGCCCAGAGCGGGGTTGTGCGCGCCCATGCCGCCCATGCCCGCCGATCGCGACCACGTGGATGCTCGTGACCCCGTCCGGGACCACGAAGGGCATGTCCGTGCCCGGCGAGGCGAACTTCGTGATGGTCACGGCCTGGACGTCGGCCTGGGTGTCGGCCTGCCCGACGACGCAGGCAAGACAGAGCGCGGTGAGAACCGCCGCCATGCGGTACGGACGTGCCAACTTGGGCATATGCGCCACCCTAACCCGTTTGGGGGAGGCGCGCCAGTTTCGGGAGCTAGGCGTTCAGCAGCGCGCCGACAGGGTCCTCGCCCGGCTCCTCGTCGAGCTCGGAGAGGTAGGTGTCGGCGGCGCGAGCGGCCTTGCGGCCCTCGTTGATCGCCCACACCACGAGGGACTGGCCGCGGCGTGCGTCGCCGGCCGCGAAGACTCCGGGCAGCGACGCCGCGTACTCCGGCGCGGCCACGTTGCCGCGGCCGTCGAGGTCGACCGCGAGCTGCTCGAGCAGCGTGTCCTGCTGCGGATGCAGGAAGCCCATCGCCAGCAGAACGAGGTCGGCGCGCAGCTCGAACTCGCTGCCGTCGATCTTGGCGAACTCGGGCGCGGGGCCGACCTCGTGGCCGCGCAGATGGGTGACGCTCGGCCGTCGCTGCCGACCAGCTCGGTGGTCATCACGCTGAAGCGGCGCTCGCCGCCCTCCTCGTGGGCGGGCGAGGTGCGCAGGATCAGCGGCCACTGGGGCCAGGGCGTGAGGTCATCCGGGCGCTCGAGGCCGGGCTCCGGCAGCAGCTCGAACTGCGTGACGCTGGCCGGGCTCTCGCGATGGGAGTTGCCGAGGCAGTCGGCGCCGGTGTCGCCGCCGCCGATGATGATCACGTGCTTGCCCGCGGCGCTGATCGGGTCGGCCGGGGCGGCGTCGCCCGCCACGAAGCGGTTGCGCTGCTCGAGGTACTCCATCGCGAAGTGCACGCCGTCGAGCTCGCGGCCCGGGCACCGGCAGGTCGCGCGGCACGGTCGAGCCCGTGGCGATCACGATCGCGTCGAACTGCTCGCGCAGCTCGCGGCGCGTCAATGTCGACGCCGACCTCCACGCCGGTGCGGAACTCGATGCCCTCGGCCTCGAGGATGTCCACCCGCCGCTGCACCACCGACTTGTCGAGCTTGAAGTCCGGCATGCCGTAGCGCAGCAGGCCGCCGACGCGGTCGCTGCGCTCGAACACCGTCACCTGGTGGCCGAACTGGTTCAGCTCGGCCGCGGCGGCCAGCCCGGCGGGGCCGGAGCCGATCACCGCCGCCGTGCGGCCGCTGCGCACCGCCGGCGGTCGCGGCTTGACCCAGCCCTCCTCGAAGGCGCGCTCGATGATCGACAGCTCGATCTGCTTGATCGTGACCGCGTCGTCGTTGATGTCGAGCACGCAGGCCGACTCGCACGGCGCCGGGCAGATGCGCCCGGTGAACTCGGGGAAGTTGTTGGTGGCGTGGAGGGCGCCGATCGCGTCCTTCCAGCGGTCGCGGTAGACGAGGTCGTTCCAGTCCGGGATCAGGTTCCCGAGCGGGCAGCCCGAGTGGCAGAACGGCACGCCGCACTCCATGCAGCGGGCGCCCTGCTCCTGCAGCTCCGACGCGGGCAGCGACTGCTGGTACTCGTTGTAGTCCCGCACGCGCTCGGCCACCGGGCGCTTCGGCCCGTTGAGGCGCACCAGGCTGCAGGAAGCCGCCGACCTCACCCATCGCCGTCACCCCCCGGCGTCTGCATCGCCAGCGTGGTCTGCGGATCGTCGTCGTCGTGCCGGGACCGTCGCCGTTGAGCCCACTCGCCGCCGCCACGGGCCGCGCGGCCACCTCGGCCAGCGCGCGCTTGTAGTCGATCGGCATGACCTTGACCCAGGAGCCGATCAGCCCCTGCCAGTCGGCCAGCACGTGGCGTCGCGACCTGGCTGCCGGTGCGGTCGCGGTGCTCCTCGACCAGCGCGCGGATCTCCTCGAAGTCCTCGGCGCCGGGCGTCTCCAGCTCGACCAGCTCGGGGTTGCAGCGCTCGTGGAAGTCGCCGTCGGGGTCGAGCACGTAGGCGATGCCGCCGCTCATGCCCGCCGCGAAGTTGCGGCCGGTGGGGCCGAGCACGACCACGCGGCCGCCGGTCATGTACTCGCAGCCGTGGTCGCCGACGCCCTCCACCACCGCGCTGGCGCCCGAGTTGCGCACGGCGAAGCGCTCGCCCGCCAGCCCGCGGAAGAACGCGCGCCCGCTGGTGGCGCCGTAGAGCACGGTGTTGCCCACGATCACGTTCTCCTCGGCCTTGAAGGTCGATCCCTCCGGCGGCCGCACGGCGAGCACGCCGCCGGACATGCCCTTGCCGGCGAAGTCGTTGGCGTCGCCCTCGAGCAGCAGCGTGACGCCCGGCGCCAGCCAGGCGCCGAAGCTCTGCCCGCCCGAGCCCTGCGCGTGGACCACGATCGTGTCGTCCTCGCAGGCCCTCGGCGCCGTGGCGGCGTGCCACCTCGCCCGAGAGCAGGCCGCCGACCGTGCGGTGGCGGTTCTTCACCTCGATGCCGAGCTCCACCGGCTCGCCGCGCTCGAGCGCCGGCCCCGGCGAGGCCGATCAGCGCGTGGTCGAGGTGGTCGTCGAGCACCGGGTCCTGGGGGCGCACGCGGCGGCGCGGGACCTCCGGCGCGGCGTCGGGCGGCGCGAGGATGCCGGACAGGTCCACCCCGCGCGCCTTCCAGTGCTCGATCGCGTCGTCGGCCTCGAGCAGGTCGGTGCGGCCCACGAGGTCGTCGAAGCGGCGCACCCCGAGCTGCGCCATCAGCTCGCGCACCTCGTCGGCGATGAAGAAGAAGTAGTTGACGACGTGCTCGGGGCGGCCCTGGAAGCGCCTGCGCAGCTCCGGGTCCTGGGTGGCGATGCCCACCGGGCACGTGTTCAGGTGGCAGGCGCGCATCATGATGCAGCCCATCGCGATCAGCGGGGCGGTGGCGAAGCCGAACTCCTCGGCGCCGAGCAGCGCGGCCACCACCACGTCGCGGCCGGTCTTCAGCTGGCCGTCGGTCTGCACCGTGATGCGGTCGCGCAGGCGGTTCATCACGAGCGTCTGCTGCGTCTCCGCCAGGCCGATCTCCCAGGGCACGCCGGCCGAGTGGATCGAGCTGACGGGCGAGGCGCCCGTGCCGCCGTCGTGGCCGGCGATCACCACGTGGTCGGAGTTCGCCTTGGCCACGCCCGCGGCCACGGTGCCCACGCCCACCTCGGACACCAGCTTCACGCTGATGCGCGCCGCCGGGTTGGCGCAGCGCAGGTCGAAGATCAGCTGCTTGAGGTCCTCGATCGAGTAGATGTCGTGGTGCGGCGGCGGCGAGATCAGGCCGACGCCGGGCGTGGAGTGGCGGACGCCGGCGATGTACTCGTCCACCTTGTGGCCCGGGAGCTGGCCGCCCTCGCCGGGCTTCGCGCCCTGCGCCATCTTGATCTGGAGCTCGTCGGCGTTGACCAGGTAGTGGGCGGTCACGCCGAAGCGCCCGGAGGCCACCTGCTTGATGGCCGAGCGGCGGCTGTCGCCGTTGGCGTCGCGCGTGAAGCGCCGCGGATCCTCGCCGCCCTCGCCGGTGTTCGACTTGCCGCCGAGCCGGTTCATCGCGATCGCCAGCGTCTCGTGCGCCTCGGTGGAGATCGAGCCGAGCGACATCGCGCCGGTGGCGAAGCGCTTCACGATCTCCGCCGCCGGCTCGACCTCGTCGAGCGGGATCGGCTCCGTCGCTGCGTGCGCAGCTTCAGCAGGCCGCGCAGCGTGGCGCGCCTGCGCGACTGGTCGTTGACCTCTGCCGTGAAGCGCTCGTAGGCCTCGCGGCCGCCGTGGCGCACCGCGTCCTGCACGCTCGCGATCGTGTCCGGGTTCCACTGGTGATGCTCGCCGTCGCGGCGCCACGCGTGCACGCCTCCGCCGGGCAGCCGCTCCTCCGAGGCGGGCCTCGCGCTCTCGGGATACGCGCGCGCATGGCGCGTCGAGGGTCTCCTGGGCGAGCACGTCGAGGCCGATGCCCCCGATCCGCGACGTGGTGCCCGTGAAGTAGCGCTCCACCAGGCCGGGCTCGAGCCCGACGGCCTCGAAGATCTGGGCGCCCGAGTAGCTGCGGACGGTGGAGATGCCCATCTTGCTGATCGTCTTCAGCAGGCCCTTGCCGACCGCCTTGATCATGTTGCGCTCCGCCTCGTCGGCCCCGCTCACGCCGGGCAGGACGCCGCGATCGAACATGTCGAAGAGCGTCTCGAACGCGAGGTAGGGACAGACGGCCGAGGCGCCGTAGCCGAGCAGGCAGGCGATGTGGTGGACCTCGCGCGGCTCGCCCGACTCCACCACGAGCCCGGCCTGCAGGCGCGTGCCCTCGCGCACGAGGTGGTGGTGCACGGCGCCCACCGCCAGCAGCGCGGGCATCGGGGCGCGCTCGGCGCCGGCGTGGCGGTCGGACAGGATCAGGATGTTGTCGCCGGCGTCGATCGCGGCCGACGCCTCGCGGCAGAGACGGTCGAGCGCGCGCTCGATGCCCGCCGGGCCCTCGCTCACCGGCCAGGTGGCGTCCAGGGTGTCCGCGCGGAACACGTGGTGGTCGACCTGGCGCAGCTTCTCGAGCTCGCCGGTGGTGAGCAGCGGCTGCGAGATGATCAGCTGGTGGGCGTGCTCGGGGGTCTCGTCGAGCAGGTTGCCCTCGGGCCCGACGGAGGTGGAGACGCTCATCACGATCTTCTCGCGGATCGGGTCGATCGGCGGGTTGGTGACCTGCGCGAAGAGCTGCTTGAAGTAGGAGTAGAGGAGCGGCCCGCGATCGGACAGGACCGCCAGGGCGAAGTCGTTGCCCATCGAGCCCGTGGGCTCCTCGGCCCTCGTCCCGCCCATGTCGGCGAGCGGGATGCGCAGGTCCTCCTGCGTGTAGCCGAACAGGAGCTGGCGGGTGCGCAGCGGGTCGCCGGGCAGCTCGCGCCGGGGCGACGTCGGGGATGTCGTCGAGGTGGACGGTGCGCTCGGCGTACCAGCGGCCGTACGGCCGGCGCGCGGCGATCTCGCCCTTCACCGTGCCGTCGTCGACGATGCGTCCTCCCTCGACGTCGACCAGGAAGATCTTGCCCGGCTGCAGCCGTCCCTTGGCCACCACGTCGGCCGGGTCCGCCGCGGGCAGCACGCCGGTCTCGCTGGCCAGCACCACGAAGCCGTCGCGGGTGAGCTGCCAGCGGCCGGGCCGCAGGCCGTTGCGGTCGAGCGTGGCGCCGATCACGCGGCCGTCGGTGAACGCCACCGCCGCCGGGCCGTCCCAGGGCTCCATGAGACACGAGTGGTAGGCGTAGAAGTCGCGCAGCTCCGCGGGCATGTCGTCGCGCCCCTCCCACGCCTCGGGGATCATCAGCATCAGCGCGTGGGGCAGCGAGCGGCCGGCCAGCACGAGCAGCTCGAGCACGTTGTCGAAGGTCGCCGAGTCGCTCCCGCCCGGGCGCACGACCGGCATCAGCTTGCGCAGGTCGGCGCCGAACAGGTCGCTCTGGAGCTGCGACTCGCGGGCGCGCATCCAGTTCACGTTGCCGCGCAGGGTGTTGATCTCGCCGTTGTGGGCGATCAGGCGGTACGGGTGCGCGAGCTCCCAGCTCGGGAACGTGTTCGGTGGAGAAGCGCGAGTGCACCAGCGCCAGCGCGCTGGCGATGCGCTCGTCGCGCAGATCGGGGAAGTAGCGCGTGAGCTGGGGCGAGGTGAGCATCCCCTTGTAGACGAGCGTGCGCGAGGAGAACGACGGGATCGCCAGGTCCTCGCCCGCGGCCTTCTCGATGATCCGCCTGGTGACGTACAGCTTGCGCTCGAAGGCGTCCTGATCGAGCTCGGGCGGCGCGCCGACCAGCACCTGCCGGATCGCGGGCTCGACCGCGGCCGCGCTCGGGCCGGGCACGCTCGAGTCGACCGGCACGTCGCGCCAGCCCAGCAGCGCGAGGTCCTCGCAGAGGATCGTGCGCTCGATCAGCGCCTCGAGCTCGCCGCGGCGAACCGGATCCTTGGGCAGGAAGCACATGCCCACCGCGTAGCTGCCGGGTGGCGGAAGCTCGACGCCCGCCACCTCGCGCAGGAGGGCGTCGGGAAGCTGGATCAGGATGCCGGCGCCGTCGCCCGTGTCTATCTCGGCGCCGCTCGCCCCGCGGTGCTCGAGCGCGTCGAGCACGTCCAGCGCGCGCTGGACCGTGGCGTGCGTGGGCCTGCCGGAGAGATCGGCAACCGCGCCCACACCACAGGCGTCGTGTTCGAATGTTGGGTCGTAGAGGCCCACGGCCTCAGGTCGCTTTGCGTGCATCCAGCCTCGTAAGGGAGAGCGGCCTTCAGCCGGTAAATCCGGCCGTCAACGGACGCGAAATGGTAGCGGGAACTGTGGTCCCCGCAATCATTTTCACCCAACTGGGGGGCTTTCGCCAGTTCGGGGCTATTCCCGCCGCGCGGCGGGAGCTCAGCAGCTCTTCTCGCTGTCCTTGCCGGCGCAGCTGTCGTTGCCAGAGCCGCCGTTGTCCTTGTCCTTGCCCGAACCGCCGTTGATCGGCCGTCCTTGCCGGCGCCGCCGGACAGGCTGTCGTTCCCGGCGCCGCCCGACATCTTGTCGTTGCCGCGCCTGGCCGTACAGCTTGTCCTTGCCCGCCTCGCCGTAGATCTTGTCGCTGCCGCTGCCGCCCTTCACGGAGTCGTTGCCGGCGCCGCCGCAGATGATGTCGTTGCCGCCGCCGCCGTCCACCGTGTCGTTGCCGCCGAGCGCCACGATCACGTCCGCGCGGCGCGTGCCCTTCAGCCTGTCCCGGTGCGAGGTGCCGACGATCGTCGCCCGGTGACCCGCGCAGCGCGGCACCTTCGAGGAGCCATTCGCGGCCGCCCGCTGCCGCCGCCGGGCGCCCCCCCAGCCGCCGACCGAGTCGCCCTGCAGGCGGACCACGAACATGTCGTCGCCCACGGTCCCCGCCACCACGATGCGGCCGTCGGCCTGCAGCGCCATGGCGTTGCCCTGTGCGAAGTCACCGAGGTCGAGTGTCGTCTTCCCGCCCGCGCCGAAGGTGCTGTCGAGGGCGCCACCGGGCTGGATGCGCGCGACCGCGAGGTCGTGCCCGTTGTCACCGGCGAGGACGATCTTGCCGTTGGACTGGAGTGCGATCGCGTCCGCCTGAGTCGACGCCGCCGAAGTCCACGTCGACGGTGTGCTGCCGTTCAGCGAGTTGTCGAGCTGGCCTGCCGCGGTCAGGCGGGTGAGCGTGAAGTTGTCGGACCCGGTGCCAAAGCCGGCCACGTCGATCTTCCCGCCCGGCTCGATCAGAACGTCCTCGGCCGAATCCTCGGAGCCGGCACCAAATCCGTACGTCAGCTTGCCGCCGCTTCCAAAGCCGGCGTCGATGCCGGTCCCCGGGACCACGCGCGTAAGAGCCGCGTCGGAGTCGCCGGCGACGGTGAAGCCCGCCAGGACGATGCGGCCGTCCGGCTGGACCGCCATCCGCGCGGGGGCGTCCGGCCCGGCGCCGAAGGACACGCGAACGGGCCTGTCAGAACCGGCGTTGAACCCTCTGTCGACAGAGCCATCGCCGTTCAGGCTGGTGACGGAGAAGTCGGGGCCGGTCGAGAACAGGGCGCGCGTTGGTCCAGGGGCCGGCCACCAGGATGCGGCCGCTCGAATCGACCGCCACGTCGTTCGCCTCCTGTTGCGTCGAGGAGGATGACCCGGCCCGATCCCTCGTCCCCTCCGGGTCCGAAGGTGTTGTCGAGCGAGCCGTCCTTGTTGAGGCGCGCGGCGCTCGCACGCGTCTGCCGCATCGTTACCCGTATTGCCCACGACGACGATCTTGCCGTCCGGCTGCAGCGCGACGCCCGACGCGGAGTTGGTCGGGGTCTTGTCGTCGACGTTGAAGTCCACGAGCGCCAGCCCTCCCGTGCCAAAGCCGGCGTCCGGCGAGCCGTTCGGGTTGAGCCGCCTGATCGCGTACTCGGTATGTCCGGTGCCCAGGCTCACGATCGCCGAGCCCACGAGGACGATCTTGCCGTCGGGCTGGATCAGCATGTCGTTGACCTTGTCCTGCTCCACGACCGGCGGGAACAGGATCTTGCCGGTGCCGCCGAAGCTCGGGTCCAGGTCTCCCGGTGCCGCGGAGGCGACGGACACGCAGGCGCCGAGCAGCATGCTTGCCACCAGCACGATCAGGCCCTTACGCATCAGCAGCTCCTCTCGCTGTCCTTGCCGGCGCAACTGTCCTTGCCAGAGCCGCCGTTGTCCTTGTCCTTGCCCGAACCGCCGTTGATGGCGTCCTTGCCCGCGCCCCCAGAGAGGGTGTCGTTCCCGGCGCCGCCCGACATCTTGTCGTTGCCCGCGCCGCCCGAAAGCTTGTCCTTGCCCGCCTCGCCGTAGATCTTGTCGCTGCCGCTGCCGCCCTTCACCGAGTCGTTGCCGGCCCCGCCGCAGATGATGTCGTTGCCGCCCCCGCCGTCCACGCTGTCATTTCCGCCGAGAGCCACGATCACGTCCGCGCGGCGGGTCCCCTTCAGCCTGTCGCTACGAAAGGTGCCCACGATCGTCGCCAGGTGCCCGGCGCAACGCGGTACCCGCGACGAGTTGTTGCCGCTGCCGCCACCGCCGCCGCCCCCACCGCCCGCCGCCGCCGCCCGCCGCCGGCGGGTCCCCCTGGACGCCGCGCGACTGCCGGTGAGGGGCCGGCGTGGCCGACAAGCACGAGCTTGCCGTCGGCTTGGAGGGCCATCGACAGCGCCTCCGCGTCCACCAGAGGAAAGCTCACGGTGCGCTTGCCGCCCGGCGCCGAACGTCGTGTCAGGCAGTCCACCCGGCTGGAAGCGGACGAGGGCGAAATCGTGATCGTCGAACCCGCCCAGCACGATCTTCCCGTTCGGCTGCAGCACGACGGCGCTCGCGGTGTCCGCGCCCCCGAAGTCGGCGTCAGCGGTGTTGCGGCCGTTCAACGAGGGGTCGAGATTGCCGACCGACGTGAGTCGCGTGACGAGCATGTTGTGGGCCGCGCTGCCGAAACCCGCCACGTCGATCTTGCCGCTGGGCTCGATCGCCACGTCCGTGCCCTGGTCGTCGGCGGCGCCGAAGCCGTACCTGGTCGCCTCCGCCCGCGAAGCCCATGTCGACGCCGTGTTCGGGGATCACACGCGCCACCATCACGTCCTCGTCCTCGTCCGTCCAGCCGGCCAGGACGATCTTGCCATCCGGCTGCACCGCGATCCTCGCCGCGCCGTCGGAGGCTCCGAAATCGACGGTGACGGGGAGCAGGCGGCTGCCGGAGAAGGTCGGATCGGGCGAACCGTCCGCGGTCAGCCGCATGACGAAGGCGTCGTCGCCCCTGGGCGGGGTGAAGATGTTGCCGGTGGCCCAGGACCCGGCCAGCAGGATCCTCCCGTTCGCGTCGAGCGCCATGTCGTTGAGCGAGACGTTGAGGTCGAACCGCTCGATGCCCGATCCGTCGCTGCCCCCTGGGGAGAACAGGGAGTCGAGGACGCCGCCTGCGGTCAGGCGCGCGACCGTTCCGTACCGTCTTACCCGCTCCGTCGAACGTGGTGGCGGCAACCAAGATCCTGCCGTCGCCTTGAATCACCACGGCGCTCGCGGTATCCGACGGCCCCGTCAGGCCCTTGCTGGTCACGACGGTCGTGCCACCGGTCCCGAAGCCCTGGTCGATGGTCCCGTTGGGGTTCAGCCTCGTGACCGTGATCTCGTACAGCCCAGCGGCCAGGTCGATGTTCGCCGTCCCGGCGAGGACGATCTTGCCGTCGGGCTGTATGGCCACGTCGTCGATCTCGCCGGACTTTCCGTCCGGGGTGAGGGTCAGCTCCCCGTTGCCGTTGAAGCTCGGGTCGAGATCACCCGGGGCGGCCGCGGCCGTGCCCGCGGAAGCGCCGATGAGAGCGCACATCAAAGCGACGAGGAAGCCGCCGCGAATCAACAGCTCTTTTCGCTGTCCTTGCCGGAGCAGCTGTCGTTACCGCTGCCGCCGTTGTCCTTGTCCTTGCCCGCGCCGCCGGCGAGCTTGTCCTTGCCCACTCCGCCGGACAGGCTGTCGTTGCCCGCGCCACCGGACATCTTGTCGTTGCCGGCCTGGCCGTAGAGCTTGTCCTTGCCGGCCTGGCCGTAGATCTTGTCGCTGCCGCTGCCGCCCTTCACGGTGTCGTTGCCGTCGCCGCCGCAGATGATGTCGTTGCCGCCGCCGCCGTTCACGCTGTCATTGCCTCCGAGGGCCACGATCACGTCCGCGCCGCGCGTGCCCTTCAGCTTGTCCCGGTGGTTGGTGCCCACGATCGTCGCGCGATGGCCGGCGCAGCGCGGGGCGCTCGTGGAGCCGCCACCGCCACCGCCACCCGGGCCGCCGCCACTCGACACCGGATCCCCCTGCAGCCGCACGACCGCGGCCGAGTTGCCGGCGAGGCCGGCCAGCACGATCTTGCCGTCGGGCTGAAGGGCCATCGCGAACGCCTCGGCGTCGGTGCCGGGGAAGTTCACGGTGCGCTTGCCGCCTGGGCCGAAGGTCTCGTCGGGCAGCCCACCCGGCGTGAAGCGAACCAGAGCGAAGTCGTGATCGTCCTCGCCGCCGAGCACGATCTTCCCGTTCGACTGAAGCGCGATCGCGTTCGCGGCGTCCGACCCCGCCGAAGTCGGCGTCGACCGTGTTCTTGCCGTTCAGCGAGTTGTCCAGCGCGCCGGCGGACGTGAGCCGCGTGACGAGCATGTTGTTCGCCGCGCTCCCGTAACCGGCCACGTCGATCTTCCCGCTCGGCTCGATGGCCACGTCCGAGCCCTGAGTCGTCGCCGCCGAAGCCATATGTGCGCTTGCCCGCTGTCCCGAAGCCGTGTCGATGCCCTGTTCGGGCGTGACCCGCGACACGGCGACGTCCTGGTCCGTCCAGCCGGCCAGCACGACCTTGCCGTCGGGCTGCACCGCGATCCTCGCCGCGGCGTCCGAGCCGCCGTAGTCCACGTGGACGATGAACAGGCCGCCGCCGGAGAACGTCGGGTCGTCCGAGCCATCCGCCTTCAGGCGCAAGACGAAGGCGTCGGCGCCGGTGGGCGGGGTGAAGGTGGTGCCCGTGTCCCAGGAGCCGCCCAGCAGGATCCTGCCGCTCGCGTCGAGGGCCATGTCGTTCACGGCGAGGTCGAGGTCGATCCTCCTGATGCCCGATCCGTCGGTGCCGCCGGGGGAGAACGAGGGGTCCAGGGCGCCGCCGGAGGTGAGCCGGGCGACGGTGCCGAAGTCGTGGCCCCCGGCCGACGTGCTGCCGGCCACGAGGATCTTGCCGTCCGGCTGAATGACGACGGCGCTCGCCGTATCGGTGGTGGATTCGGTGAGGCCCTGGCTGTTGATCTGGGTTGTTCCCCCGGTTCCGAAACCCTGGTCGGGCGTCCCGTTCGGATTCAGCCGCGTGACGATGAGGTCGTAGTCGTGCCCCCATTGGCGACCGCGTCCCCCACGAGGACGATCTTGCCGTCCGGCTGTATGGCGACGTCGGCGAGCCTGGTGGTCAGCGCGCCCTGGGCGAACACCAGCTTGCCGGTGCCGTTGAAGCTCGGATCCAGGTCGCCGGGGGCGGCGAGAGCCTCGCTCGCGAAGACCGCCATCGCAAGCGCGAGAACGGCAGCGGTGAGCGCGAGACGAGTCGGCAAGGCGGCCATGAAAGCGACCCTAACCCATTTGGGTGATCGCAGCGAGTTCTTGACATTTTCAGGCGTAAGTGACAACTTACCGTTAGTGCAGACTTACCAAGGCGATGCAATCAGCGCGCTCGGCGATCCCACCCGGCGGGCGATCTTCGAACGGCTGGCCGACGGGCCGCGGCCCGTCGGCGAGCTGGCCAGCGGCCTACCCGTCAGCCGCCCGGCCGTCTCACAGCACCTGCGCGTGCTGAAGGAGGCCGGCCTGGTTACCGACAGCCAGGCCGGCACTCGCCGGCTGTACCAGCTCAACCCGGAGGGCATCGACGCCCTGCGGACCTATCTCGATCAGTTCTGGGACAAGGCTCTGGCCGCCTTCAAGGACGCGGCGGAGCAACGCGAAAAGGAGGACTCATGACCATGGAAGCGATGGACCTGACCGTTCGCAAGCTCATCACCGTGGAGGCATCGCAGGAGCGGGCCTTCGAGGTCTGGACGAGCGAGTTCGACAGCTGGTGGCCGCGCAGCCATCACATCGGCGAGGCCGAGCTGGCGGCCGTCGTGCTCGAGCCGCGCGTCGGCGGCCGGGTCTACGAACGCGGCGTGGACGGCAGCGAGTGCGACTGGGGTCGCGTGCTCGTGTGGGAGCCGCCGAGCCGCCTGGTGGTGTCCTGGCAGCTCAACGGCGAGTGGAAGGTCGAGCCCGACCCAGAGCAGGCGAGCGAATACGAGGTCCGCTTCATCGCGGAGGGGCCGGCGACCACGCGCGTGGAGTTCGAGCACCGCAACATCGAGCGCCACGGCGAGGCGGCGCCGAAGCTGTTCGAGGCGTTCAACAGCGACGGTGGCTGGGGCGGCATCCTGAAGCAGTTCGCCGACGCGGTGGAGGCCGTCTAAGCGGTCCGCTCGGTGAGGACGGTGTCCTCATCCGAGTACGGAGGAGCGCAACAGCAGAGGAGCACAAGCGGATCGGGCCCGGTGTTGGTCAGCTTGTGCTCCGCGCCCGGCGGGATGACGACGCAGTCGCCGCGCCTCACGTCCCGCTCCTCCTCCCCCAGCCGCATCGTGCCCGTGCCGGCGACGATGTAGTACAGCTCCTCGATGGTGCGGTGGTAGTGGGCAGCGGTGGCGCCACCCACCGGCACGGTCGCCTCGGCGAGGCTCTGCTCGCGCGCGGGAGTCCAGGCCGGGCCGGCGAGCTCCCGGATCGACGAGCCGTCGAGCGTGATGAACGACTCGAGCTCGCCGAGGTTCGCGACGTGCATCACTCGAGCCACTCGGTCTCGAAGTCCAGGGCGTGGTGGATCGCCACGAGCCTGAGCCGCTCGGACCCGGTGGCCTCGAACCGATGCGGAGTGCCAGGTTGGACGACGACCACGTCGCCGGGCCGCACCTCAATGCTCTCGTCGCCGCGCGTGAAGGTCGCGGCGCCCTCCTGCATCACGAAGACCTCCTCGTACTTGTGACGGTGCAGCCGCGGCCCCTTGCCGGGCGCGACGTCGACGAGGATGATCGACACGCCCGCGCCGATCGACTCTCCGGTGAAGCTGCGGGAAGTCTTGCCCTGATCGAGTTGCGGATGGGACGTCATCGCCCCGTCACGCTAACACCGTCGGGCGCCCACCAGAAGTGGGAAGGCCCCGCGAGCGGGGCCTTCCGTTAGCTGGCCTGTAAGCCGGATCTTGTCGTGTGCAGCCATCCATCTCCCGCGCCTTGCGGCGCGACGGGCCTGAGCCCTGCGGCCTACCTGGGACTCGGCGGGCAGCGTCATCGTCCCTGCTTGGCCTTGCACCGGGTGGGGTTTGCCTTGGCCGCCGCGTCACCGCGCCGCCGGTGCGCTCTTACCGCACCATTTCACCCTTACCGGCGACGGGCCTCACGTGAGGGCCCGCCGCTTAGGCGGTGTCATTTCTGTGGCACTTTCCCGCGGGTTTCCCCGGGTCGGATTTCCCGACCACTCCGCCCTACGGTGTCCGGACTTTCCTCGAGGGCCGGTTGTCTCCCCGACCTCCCGCGGCTGCATAGCCAGCCGGACAAGGTTAGCGCGCGCGAGGCCGTCCTGCCTACTAGGCGACGACGCTGTTGCAGCTGAGGCAGCGGCCGCTGTCGCCCATGCGCTCCATGGGTCCGCGGCAGACCGGACAGTCCGCCGTCCCGACGGCTCGGAGACCCTCCCATACCCTGGCAATCCGCTCGTCCAGAGTGAGTCCCCGGCCGCCCAAGACGGGGCTGTCCGGCTGTTGCTCCGCGAAGCTGGTCCGCGCCCGGGCGGCGCCGAGGTCGTCAAGAAGAAGCTGCTCATGAGACCCTCCTGAAGACCCCGACCACGCGTCCCAACACCCGCACGTCACGGGTCCGGATCGGCTCGAGCGCCTCGTTCTCCGGCTGGAGCCGCACGTGGTCCGACTCCTTGAAGAAGCGCTTGACGGTGGCCTCCTCGCCCAGCAGGGCAACGACTATCTCGCCGTCGACGCGCGGTCTCCTGCGAGTGCACGACGACGTAGTCGCCCTCGAGGATGCCGGCGTTCTTCATCGAGTCGCCCGCGACGCGCAGGATGTAGTCGCCCTCGTCGCCCCCGGCGACGCCCGGGACGTCAAGGTACTCCTCGATGTTCTCCTCGGCGAGGATCGGCTGGCCCGCGGCCACCCGGCCCGACCAGCGGCAGCCCAGACGGCCGACCGCCTGCTTGGCCTTGTCGACGAGCATCTCGATTGCGCGCGGCTTGGTGGGATCGCGCCGCAACAGCCCGATCTTCTCCAGGTTGGCGAGGTGGGCGTGGACCGTCGAGGACGAGGTGAGGCCGATCGCCTTGCCGATGTCCCTGACCGTGGGCGGGTAGCCGTTCTGCGCCGAGTAGCGCTTGATGAAGTCGAAGATCTCCTGCTGGCGCTTCGTAAGGTTGAGCTCGACCATCGGCTACGCCTCCCGGCTGTCGATTTCGTGCGCAAATCCGAACATGTGTTCGTAGAGTATCAAGACCCTTCGGACGGCAACAATTCCCCGGGCCGGACAGGAGCCACCCTCTATAGTTCTGCGCCCGCAACGCGCCTGTGGCGGAATTGGTAGACGCGCAAGGTTGAGGGCCTTGTGGGCCGAATGGCCCGTGGGAGTTCGAGTCTCCCTGGGCGCACTGGGAAAGCCCCGCTCAAGCGGGGTTTTTTCGTTCTAGCGCCGGTTGCGACGATGCCGGAATTAGCAGGCGTGGTAACACGTTTGGTAACAAACGGCTTTGGGAGGGTGGGCTGGGGCCCGGGTGGCGTGTATCGATCGCCGCCTTCGAGGCCGCGATGAGCGTGGTGCTGTGCGGCGTACCCCTCCGGTCGCCGCCTCAGGCTTCTCCTTCGCGCGAAGTCTGCTTCCCGCGCTAAGCGGGTTGTGCCAGGTGGGGACGCCGCCATCGGCCGCGCCAAAGATCATCCGAAGAGGGTGATGTCCCGCGCCTCGGGGCGCGCTAGACCGTTGGCACCTGTCAGCAAACCCACGCACAGGAGGTCTCGCGGCATGTCAGCGTCAGACCGGTTCACCCAACTCACCCAGCAAGTTGAGAAAGCGGAGGCCAACGTCAAAGGAGCGGCCTCGCAAGACCAGGCCGAGCTGAGGGCCAAGGCAGAGGAGGCGCGCAAGGCCGCGGACGACCACGCCGCCCAGCTACGCGTCAAGGCGAAGGACACCTCTGACAAGGCCGAGGCTCACTGGAACGAGGTCCAGAGCAACTGGGATCAGCACATCCAGCGACTCCGCCAGCACATCGAGGAAAAGAAGGCCGAGCGCGACGCCAAGAGCGCGGAACGCGACGCCGAGTGGGCCGAGGCCGACGCCCTCGACGCCATCGACTTCGCGGCGGCGGCCGTCGAGGAGGCGGAGTACGCGGTGCTGGATGCCGCGCTGGCCCGGACGAGCGCAGACGCCCTGGCCGCCTCCTCGTAAGCAGCGCAACCGGGGGCCTGGCCCGGCCATCGGCCAAGCAGGATCCCGCGAATCGACCAGGACTCCCGCTTTCCATCCGAACCAAGAATGCCAGCGCAGCCAACCTTCATGCGACTTTCGCTCAGGCTTGGCTTTGCCGCCGCTCCTGGTGGCGGTGGACGTGGCGTGAGGCCCGGCTGAGGCCTGGGGTACCCTCGGGTACTCGCGCTGGCTCGAGCCCTTCGCCACTCCCAGCCATGCCCATCGCGTACCACGGGGCGGACATCACGTCGTGGGGCGCACAGCGAGCGCGAACCGTCCTCGCCAAGCAGCGTCACTTTGTTGCGCGTGAAGTTCCCAAGCCGAAGGTCGCGGGTTCGAGGCCCGTCGTCCGCTTCTTATAGAAGCCCCGCTAAGGCGGGATTTTTGTGTTTGTCGGCCCAAACGAGGAGGACCCGAGAATGGGTAGGTGCAAACAACGGGTTTGGTCGGTGGCAGCGGCAGGTGTCGAACGCGTACCGCGATAAGGGGTCAGGAAAGAAGTCCGCTGGGCCCCATGTCTTCTCGCGTTCGCGCGGGCGCGGAGCGAGACAGACAGCAGGTGGTCAGTATTCACGCGGCGCCCACAACCCCCGCTTTACGAGAGCCAAGAGGCTGACCGCGAGCGACCCCGGGAGGGCGCCAAGCCCGCGCTATTGAGCGAGATCTGCGCTGAGATGCCGGTGCACGAAAGCCTCTCGAGGCCACTCGCAGGCTGAACTCTGCGGCCCATGAGCGGCCCACTTTGAGAGCGTCATCCGTCGGGAGAAAGCAGCTGGATCAGGAGGCGCACCGCCAACGGCGGCGGCGGCGCGCGGGTCTGAGCGCGCCGCCGCCTGCGGCCGGGGCTACGCGGTAGGCGCCGGCCTTGGGCCGATGGAGCTTCGACTTCAGCTCCTCGACCTTGGCGTGCGCGTCTTCCTTGTGCTTCTCGAGGCGGGCCTTGTGCAGCTCCTTGCGGGCCTCTCGCTTGGCCTTCCGCTGCGCCTCCTGCGCCGCGGCGATCTCCTGCTCGACATCGACGACCGGCCGGCGCATGACCTGGCCACCCAGCCGCGCCATCGCGGTGTCGACCACCTCGGGGCTCTGCTCGGTGACCTGCGCCAGGACCGCTGTCCGCGTCGGGTGAACCTGCTTCGAGATCTCGCTGAGGACCGACTCGGTGGTCTCGACATCATCGATGTCGAAGAGCGATCCGACCAGCACGCCGTACGCGCCGCCGAGCAGCACGCCGAGCGGGCCGCCGATGATCCCGACGAGCAGGCCGATCATGCCGCCGCTCGCGGTGCCGACGTAGGGGTCGTCGCCGACCTCGCTCTTGACGTCGACGCGGCCGTCGAGGTCGCGCGTGACGACGGCAGCGCCGGCGATCTTGATCTGGCCCTGCGAATCGAGTTGCTTGAGGTCGGTGAGCGCCTGGTAGGCGTTCTTGTCGTTCTCCGGGTCTTCGCCGAAGGTGACCACCAGCACGTTGTCCGGCGAGAAGTAGTCGGGGGTCATAGGACGATCCTTTCGTGAGTGTGTTTGTGGAACGCCGCAAGGCTCCCGCCGGCGCTGCGTGAGCGGTCGTCACAAACTTCGTGTGATTCGGCGACGACAGCGGCCGTGGTCTCGATGTGGAGAGTCCTCTGCGGGATTGGCCCGGACCTCACCGCAGCCTCGATCTTCAGCCGGTCGGTTCGTCTCTCGGCCCGTTCTCTTCGAGCGGCTGTCGGCGGCCGCACCGGGCACGGTGACGCTCGTCTGCGCGCCGGCGGGGAGCGGGAAGACGGTGCTGCTGCGCTCCTGGGCCGCGGAGACTGGACGCGGCCGTCGCCTGGGTCACGGTCGAGCGCGGCGAACGTGACGCGCAACGGTTCTGGCTCCAGCGTGATCGACGCGCTCGCCGACGCGGCCGGCGACGAGGTCGATCGAGCGGGTCAGCCCGGCGCCGCGCTTCGCGGGCGCGGCGGTGGTCGAGCGACTCCTGGCCCAGCTCGAGCGGCTCGACGACCCGCTCGACGCTGGTGATCGACGACCTGCACGAGCTCGACTCCGACGACGCGCTCGCCTGGCTGGAGATGCTGCTGACGCGGCTGCCGCCACAGCTGCGGGTCGTGCTCGCGACGCGCGAGGAGCCGGCGCTCGGCCTGCACCGCCTGCGGCTCGCGGGCGAGCTGACGCGAGCTGCGCGGGCCCGACCTGCGCTTCTCGCTCGACGAGACCCGCGCGCTGCTCCGCGCCAGCGGGATCACTCTGTCGGACGCGGGCGTCCGCTCGCTGCAGGAACGCACCGAGGGATGGCCGGCCGGCGTGCGCCTGGCGGCGATCTCGCTGACCGCGCACCCGGACCCCGAACGCTTCGTGTCCGAGTTCTCCGGCAGCGAGCGGACCGTGGCGCGGCTACCTCCTCGCCGAGGTGCTGGAGCGCCAGCCGCCGGAGGTGCGCGACCTGCTGCTTGCGCACGTCGATCCTCGACGCGCGTCAGCGGCCCGCTGGCCGATGCGCTCACCGGCGGCACGGGGGCCGAGGCGATCCTCCAGCGGCTCGAAGACCAGAACGCCTTCGTCACCGCGCTCGACGCCGCCCGTACCTGGTTCCGCTACCACCACCTGTTCGCCGACCTGCTGCGCCTCGAGTTGCGGCGCGTCGCGCCGGCGACGATCCCGTCGCTGCACCGCGCCGCGGCCGCCTGGCACGAAGCACGAGGGCGACGTCGTCGAAGCCGTCCGCCACCACCAGGCAGCCGGTGACTGGGCGCCGGCTGGGCGCCTGCTCGTGGACAACTACCTCGCGCTGACGATGGCCGGCCGGGGCGAGACGCTCCACGCGCTGCTCGGGGTGTTCCCGCCCGATGCCCATCTGGGCGACGGAAATCTCGCGGCTGCGCTCGCGATCGACAGCATCCTCCACGGCCTGCTCGACGAGGCCGCCGCCCACTTGCACGTCGCTCGGCGACTCGCCGCGGCGGCTCCGGCAGAGCAGACGGCGCGTCTTCGACGTGTACCTGGCCGTCATCGAGGTCGAGCTCGCCCGCCGGCGCAGCGATCTGCCCAAGGCTCAGGAAGCGACTGCGCGGGCTGGAAGCAGCGCTCGGCGCCACGGCGGAGACGGACGAGCTGCCCGTGCGGCCCGATTACCGGGCACTCGCGCTCATGAACCTCGGCATCGCGGAGCTGTGGGCGGGCCGTCCCGACGACGCCCGGCAGCACCTCGAGGACGCCCTCAGCCGCACGCGCCGGATCTCACGGCCGTTCATCGAGGTCGGCTGCCTCGCGCACCTCGCGATCGCGGCGCCGCTCACCGGGCAGCCGCTGCCGCTCGCGCTCGAGCTGAGCGAGCGGGCACTCGCGATCGCCGAGGAGCACGGCTGGACCGAGCCAGTCGATGACGACCGGCGCGTTCGCGATGGCCGGCATGGCGCTCGTCGCGGATGGGGCGCTTCGCCGAAGCCGAGCGCCATCTCGCTCGCGCGGAGGAGTCGCTGCGCGCGGCGGCCGACCCGGCGACCGAGGTCGTGCTCCACCATGCCCGCGGCATGCTGCGCTTCGGCGAGGGCCGCTTCGACGAAGCCCTGGCGGAGTTCGCGCGCGCGCAGGGCCTGGAACGGCTGCTCGCCAGCGAGCACGTGTTCACGGTCGACGTGCGCGGCCGGGCTCTCCAGGTACGGGTGCGGATGGGCGACACGGAGTCTGCGCAACTCGCGCTCGCCGGTCTGAGCCCGGAGCAGCGCGACCGCGCCGGCGATGCGGATCGCGCTCGCGGCCCTGGAGCTCGAAAAGGACAACCCGGAACAGGCGGTCGAGGCGCTGGCGCCGGTGATCGACGGCTCTGCGCCGGCGCTGTACGAGCGCTGGGCGCGCGTCGAGGCACTGCTGCTCGACGCCACGGCCCGCGATCGCCTCGGCGACCGGCGCGCGGCGGAGGAGTCGCTCGAGGCGGCGCTCGAGCTCGCCGAGCCCGAAGGCCTGATCCTGCCCTTCATGCTCTGGCCGAGCCGCGAGCTGCTCGAGCGCCACCCGAGACACCGGACCGCCCACGCGACGCTGATCTCGACGATCCTCGACACGCTGGCCGGGCGCGCCGCTCCTCAGCGCGGACCGGCGGCGCCGTTGCGCGATGAGTTGAGCGAGGCGGAGCTGCGCGTCGTCAGGTACCTGCCGAGCAACCTGACCGCGTCGGAGATCGCGTCCGAGCTGATCGTTTCCGCCAACACCGTGCGCACGCACATGCGCCACATCTACGCGAAGCTCGACGCGCACTCGCGCAGCGAGGCCGTCGCTCGCGCGCGCGAGCTCGGGCTCGTCGCACCTGGATGCGCGTGTCGCCGCTGACCACGTCAGCTCCAACTCGAGCTCGACCTGATCGCCCTTCGACTTCAGCTCGCGCTCCAGACGCAGCTCGTTGGCCACCGGAACCGTGACCCGGCGGCCGGCGGCGCTCAGCTCGAGCGGACCGCCCGCCGTCAGTGCGTAGGCGATGTCGATCAGCCGCTCAGCCGCCTGTTGGCGTGACAGCTGTTCCTCTTCCGTGTGCTTGAAATCGCTCATGTGCCCTCTGCCAGGCTTGCGACGGTCACGCCGGGGCGGCGGTAGGCCCGCTGCCGTCCGCCCCGGCTCTGTCGCATCTGGTCTCTTACAGCTCCTCGCGCAGCGCGCGAATCTCGAACGCGCGCACGATGTTCGTGATGCCCTGCATCAGCGCCCAGATCCCGGCGAAGACCAGGAGCACGTACGCCTTGTGGATGAAGAACTGGCCCGAGGTCCAGAAGGCGAGCGCTCGTCATCAGGATCCCGGAGATCAGCCCCATCCACCAGAGCGGGTTGATCGCACGCTCGAGGAACGCCCGAACCATCCACCACACGCCGACGATCAGGAACAGGAAGCCGAGCATGTCGGCCAGGCCGGCGAAGGTGTCCGTCGGGTTGGCGAAGCAGACGACGGCCGAAACGAGGAAGACGACCGCCGAAAAGCGCCCAGGCCCAGCGCATCGGCACGTCCAACCTCGCGAGCGCGATGTTCTCGATGCCGACGCCCAGGAACATGAGCCCGACGAGGATGCCGACCGTGGTCACGGACGCCTGGTCGAACTGAAGGATGACCAGCGCGACGGCAACCCATGCGATCCCCGCGACGAGCAAGACCCACCAGTAGCCGGTGAGCTTGCGCGCACTGTCGCGCACGGACCGTATGCCGGGCACTTCAAACTGCGGTGTGGCGGCGTGTTGACTCATGATGACCTCCAAGGTGTCGTTGTTGTCGTGACCGATGCTCGGCGTCACGTGTGTGAGCTGTCGTCACACGTATTGCGTGATTGAGCGGCTCCGGGGCGCGACGATTGCGACCCGCCTCGCCGACGACGGCGCACGGCCAGCGCAGCCTCAGTTCGCGAGCCGGTTGACGCACCGGGTCGGGGCCCTGCTATGAACGACGGATCACACGAAACTTGTGATGACCGCTCACCCATGCGGGCTTGACCGTATGCAGCGTGAATGATGGTCAAAGTTTCGACGCCGGCGTGGAGCCCGAACACCGTGGGCGAGGAGCCCGATGGCTACCTGGCTCCCGAGCCCGGACCGGAGGCGGCATGGGCGTGCTGAGCGAATCGCTTTACGACTTCCTGGACGCAGGTAGGGTCGGCGTCCTCGCCACACCGACACCCGAGGGACGGCCGCGGCAGTCGCTCGTCTACTACGCGCGCGCCGGTGAGCAGCTCCTGATCTCGACCCTCGCCGACCGGCTCAAGGCCCGCGACGTGAGACGGAGCGGCTGGGCTTCGCTGTGCGTGATGGGCCACGAACCGCCGTACCCATCCGCGACCTTCGCCGGGCGTGCGGAGATCGTCATCGACGAAATCGGTGAGCCCACCGCGCTGATCATGCAGCGCATCACCGGCGCCGCCGAGCCGCCCGAGCCGATGAGCGACGAGGCGCTCGCGGAGGCCGGGCGCGTGATCCTCGCGATCACGGTCGAGCGCGTAACCGCTGCGAACTACATCCCCGCCGCGACCGGGACTGCGGAGGCACGTCCCTGACGGCAATGACCAACCGCGCTCGAGGAGCCAACATGCGAACTACCCCCACCTCTCAAGCCACCACAATCTGCGATGCGTTCGCCGCCACCGTCGCCGCCCACGCGAACGACCCAGCGCTGCGCACCTCCGACGGCACGACGGAATGGACGTGGCGCCAGTACGGCGAGCGCGTGGAGGCAACCGCGCGCGGCCTCGCTGGAATCGGCGTGCGACCGGGTGTCACGGTCGCACTGTGGCTGACGAACCGGCCGGAATTCCACGTCGTGGATGCCGCGGCGCTGCAACTCGGAGCGGTGCCTTTCTCGGTGTATCCCACCTTCACCGCCGAGCAGGCCGAGCATGTGATCCGGGATGCCGGCAGTGAGGTCCTGATCACCGAGCCGGCGTTCCTCGATCACGCGCTCGCCATCCTCGACGGCGCGCGGACGCGGCTGGGCGTCATCGTACTCGCCGACGGCAGCAATACGCAGACGCTGAGCTGGGAACAGCTGCTCGCCGCCGGCTCCCCGGAATTCGACGTCGCGGGAGCGGCAGCCGCCGTGGGCCCCGAGGATCTTGCCACGCTGATCTACACGTCCGGCACGACCGGACCGCCCAAGGGCGTGGAGCTCACGCATGCCAATGTGGTCGCACAGGTCGCCGCCTTGAGCGAGCGGCTCGGTCTGCAACCGGGCTGGCGGGCGATCTCCTGGCTGCCGATGGCGCACATCGCCGAGCGCCTGTGCACGCACTACGTCCCGATGGCGCTCGGCTCATCGGTGACCTGCCTCGAGAACCCGAGGCAGATCGCAGCGCTTCTGCCGGGGGTGCGTCCGGAGTTCTTCTTCTCGCCGCCGCGCCTGTGGGAGAAGCTTCGTGCCGGGGTGATCGCCCAGTTCGGCAGCCGCGCACGCGGTTCGGAGGTTCTGGCTGCGCTTGGGCTTGACCAGGTCCGCGTGGCGGTTGTCGGCGCAGCGCCGTGTCCGCCCGAGGTCGTGCGGTTCTGGCACCGCCTGGGACTCCCGCTGAACGAGGTGTACGGTCTGTCCGAGACCACAGGCGTCGCGACCGTCAACCCTCCGAACGACATCCGTCCCGGCACCGCGGGCACGGCCTTGCCCGGCGTCGAGATCAAGCTCTCGGACACAGGCGAGGTCCTCATCCGCGGAGCGGTCATCATGCGCGGCTATCGCAACCAGCCAGACGCCACCGCGGGGGCGATCGAGTCCGACGGATGGCTGCGGTCCGGCGATGTCGGCGAGCTCGACGGCGACGGCTACCTGCGAATCGTCGACCGGATCAAGGAGCTGATCATCAATGCCGCTGGGAAGAACATGTCGCCGACGAATATCGAGGCCACGCTCAAGATGGCGTCGCCGCTGATCGGGACCGTGGTGGTGATCGGCGACGGCCGGCCTTACAACACCGCGCTGATTCTGCTCGACCCTGATGTGGCCGCGGGCCGGAAGGCTCAGGACACCGAGACGGTCGCGTTCGTGCAGCAGGCCGTCGACCAAGCCAACGAGCAACTGGCCCGCGTGGAACAAATAAAGCGCTTTCGCATCATCGAAGGCGAATGGCGAGCCGCCGGTGACGAGCTGACGCCGACCATGAAGCTCAAGCGGCGCCCGATCGCCGAGAAGTACGCCGCCGTGATCGAGGAGCTGTACGCGGCATGACCACAGCCACCGAGACCGACATCGGACGGGCGCTCGGCACCGACTACTTCCTGCTGCGCAGCGAGCTGACCGACGAGGAGACCGACTACCTCGACCGCACGCGGCGGTTCGTCGACGAGGAGGTACTGTCCGTGATGCCCGGTTACTGGGAGCGGGCCGAGGTGCCACTCGACCTCGCCCGCCGGCTGGGCGAGCTCGGGCTGGTCGGCGATGGCATCGAGGGCTACGGGTGTCCGCCGATGAGCCCCGTGGCGGCCGGGTTGGTCCAGATGGAGCTGAGCCGCGGCGACGGGAGCCTGGGGACCCTGCTTGGTGTGCAGGCTGGCCTCGCGATGCGGTCGATCGCGATGTTCGGCTCAGAGGAACACAAGCAGCGCTGGCTGCCGGCGATGGCGCGAATGGAAGCACTGGGAGCCTTCGCGCTCACCGAGCCTGAGCACGGTTCGGACTCGGTGGCGCTCGAGACGACCGCCCGCCTCGACGGCGATGAGTATGTGCTCGACGGAAGCAAGCGCTGGATCGGCAACGGGTCGCTCGCCGACGTGATCGTGGTGTGGGCACGCGACACAGCGGATGGACAGGTCAAGGGTTTCATCGTCGAGCGCGATACGCCGGGTTACCACGCACGCGTGATCGAGGGCAAGGGCAGCGTGCGCGCGGTCTGGCAGGCCCACATCGACTTGCGCGGTGTGCGGGTTCCGGCCAGCGCGCGCCTCCCGAACGCAGGCACCTTCAAGGACACCGGCCGGGTGTTGGCTTCGACGCGGCTGACGTGTGCGTTTGCGGCGCTCGGCCACGCCGTCGGGGCTTACGACGCTGCGCTGACCTATTGCCGTGCGCGGCGGCAGTTCGGCAAGCCGCTCGTGAGCTTCCAGATCGTCCAGGAGCGGCTGGTCAAGATGCTGGCCGAGGTAACCGCGATGCAGCTCTACTGCCTGCGGGTGGGCCGGCTCAGCGAGCACGATCAGCTACATGACACGATTGCCGGACTCGCCAAGATGAACAACACCACCCGAGCGCGGCAGGTGATCGCGCAAGCGCGCGATCTGCTTGGCGGCAACGGGATCCTGCTCGAGAACCACGTAATCCGCCACATGGCGGACATCGAGGCGATACACACGTTCGAGGGCACCGAGACGATCCAGACGCTGATCGTCGGGCGTGACATCACAGGCGTGAGCGCGTTCGCGTGATCATCATGGCTACAAGCGCCACACCCAGCGACCGAGCCACCAAATCCCAGCCCGGCCTGCGCCCGGCCGCACGTTCCGGGCTCGACATGATGCTCACCGACGCCGTGCTGGAGGACGGGGGCGTGCGCCGGTTCCTAAAGCCGCGGGCTGCCGCACGGACGCTCGTGGGACTGGCCCGCCATCCGCGGCGAACGGCTCGAGATGCCGGCGGCCTGGGAGTGGAGCTGGCGCGTGTGGCCGCTGGGCAGTCCGAGGTTCGGCCGGTCAAGGGTGATCGCCGGTTCGGCGACCCCGCCTGGCAGGACAACTGGCTTCTGCACCGGGCGATGCAGGGCTATCTGGCCGCATGCGCCACCGTCGACCGTCTGATCTCGGATGCAGATCTCGACTGGCGGACCGAGCGCCAAGCTCGGTTTGCGACGGGCAATCTCCTCGACGCGCTGGCGCCGACCAACTTCCCGTGGTCGAACCCGGCGGTGCTCAAGCAGACCGTCGACGAGGGTGGCGCCAACCTGCTCCGGGGCGGACGCCGGCTGCTGCACGACGTGACCCACTCGCCACACCTGCCTGCAAGCGTCGATGTGACCAAGTTCGAGGTGGGCGGAAACCTTGCCGCCACGCCGGGGTCGGTGGTGCTTCGGACGGACGTGTTCGAGCTAATCCAGTACCGCCCGACCACTGAGCAGGTGCACGAGGTTCCGCTGCTGTTCGTGCCGCCGACGATCAACAAGTACTACATCCTCGACATCTCGCCAGGGCGCAGCCTGGTCGAGTGGCTGCTCGGCGAGCGGCAGCAGGTGTTCACCATGTCTTGGCGCAACCCCGACGCCGCGCAGGGCCATTTCGATCTAGACACCTACGCGCAGGCGGTGCTGGAGGCACGGGACGCGGTGGCCGAGATCACCCGGCAACCGGCGGTGAACGTGAACGCGGCATGCTCGGGCGGGATCATCACCGCGTGCGCACTCGGCCATCTAGCCGCGATCGGTGAGCAGGACAACTTCGGCGCGCTGACGATGATGGTGTGTGCGCTCGACCAAGCGCGGATGGGCACGGCGGGGGCCTTCGCCAGCCGCGAGCTTGCCGCCGCCGCGGTGGCCGAGTCGGCGCGCAAGGGGTACATCGACGGCCGCGCGCTGGGCGGGGTGTTTGCGTGGCTGCGGCCTAACGACCTGGTCTGGAACTACTTCGTCAACAACTACCTGCTCGGCAAGGACCCACCCGCATTCGACATCCTCTACTGGAATCAGGACACCGTGCGGCTGGCCGCCGGGCTGCACCGCGACTTCGTCCGCACCGCGCTCGACAACTCGCTCACCCGTCCCGGCGAGCTCGAGGTGCTTGGCACGCCGATCGATCTCGGCGCGATCACCCTCGACAGTTACAGCATCGCCGGGTTGCGCGACCACATCGTTCCGTGGGAGAACGCGTACCGCAGCGCGCAGCTGCTAGGCGGGCCGAAGCGGTTCGTCGTCTCGACCAGCGGCCACATCCAGGCGCTGGTCAACCCGCCAAGCACCGAGAGCCGCGCCAGCTACCGCCTCACCGACGACCCTGACGCAGAACCCGACACCTGGTTGCAGGCGGCCGACGTCAAGCCCGGGAGCTGGTGGCCTGACTACAGTGACTGGCTCACCCAGCGGGCCGGGGAGCTGAAGCCGGCGCCGAAGACGCTCGGGAGCCGCGAGTACAGGGCGAGGGCCAAGGCTCCGGGCAGCTACGTGCATGCCAGCTGAGCGCCCGGGCGGGCCCGTCCCACCCACCGAAGACGGGAACCGCGGCGCACTCCTGGACCATGAGCGGTTCGTCTTCGGCGCCGACCCCGTCCGCGAGCGCTGGTGGGGCCGGCCGCTGGCCGAAACCCGCGCCTGGCTCGAGCTGGGGCGCCTGCTGGTGGACCCGGTCTGGCGCGGAGCCGGTGTCCCACGCGGCGAGGGCCGTCCGGTCGTCCTGATGCCGGGGTTCCTGGCCGGCGATCAGACGCTCGGTGTTATGGCTGAGTGGTTGCGCCGGCTGGGGTACCGGCCGCGGTTCTCCGGCTTCGTGACCAACACCGATTGCTCCGACCGCGCGCTCGACCGCGTGGAGCGCACCGTGATGGAGCTCTGGCGCGCGCACGGACGGCGCGTGGCACTGATCGGTCACAGCCGCGGTGGCCACTACGCGCGCGCTCTCGCCGCCCGCCGCCCCGACTGCGTCTCGCATGCGATCTCGATGGGCGCCGACCTCCAGGGCCTGCTCGGAGCCAGCACGCCGACGCTGTTCGCGGTCGGCGTCGCGCGGCGCGTTGTCCACGCCACCGGACGAGCGCGCAGAGACACATGCCTCACCGGCCACTGCGGTTGCCGGTTCAGCCACGACTACGCGCGGCCGTTCCCCCGCGAGCAGGTCCGGCTCACGAGCATCTACTCGAAGGGCGACGGCGTCGTCCACTGGCAATGCCAGGTGATTCCGTACGCCGACTGCGTCGAGGTGACCGGCAGCCATGTCGGTCTCGTCTTCAACCGCAAGGTCTACCGGGCAGTGGCGGACGCCTTGGCGTTGCCCGAGTTGCCCACAGACGATGGCGATGATCTCGCGCTTTGAGGCGATCGTCGTTCCCATTCACCCGGCCTGCGGCACCGCTCCGGTCGTGAGGGTCTGACCCGACGCGGGGTCGAAGACGTACAGGTCGCCGGGATCGAACGCAAGCTCGATCTCCTCGCCCTCGGTGATCGTTGTCGAGGCTCGAGCCCGAACTGCTGTCTCTCGGCGTCCGACCCGGTAAGCGACTCCGATGCAGGGTCGCTCACCACCGGCTCCACGTAGACAAGCGCGACCTCGCCGCCGCTGGACACGAGTGCCCTCGCGAGTTCGAGCGCATCGCGGCCGCTCTCGTAATCGCGGACGCCGACTACGACGTTGTCGAACATGCGCTTAGCGACGCCGGTCATCCCAGAGAGGGCGCAGTCACCACCCTGATCAGGTTGGTGATACCGCCGACGCCTTCGAGCGTGGACACGTCCTCGAACGCTGCGTCGCTCTCGTGCTGATGCTTGACCTCTCCCTTGAGAGTGACCCAAGCATCGGCGACGTCGACGTCGATTTCGTGCGCGTGGAGGCGTGTGTCCCAGATCAGTGACTGCAGCAACGCGCCGCGGAGCTCATCGTCGCGGGGGTCGTGCGGCACCGGCCTAACGTCCAGCGTCTCGTACACCTCCTGCACGCCCCCCACTGCGCGGGCGTCCTCGGCCACCGCGTGGCGCTGCTTGGGGCTGTCGACGGTGCCGCGCAGGGTGACGACTCCGGCGTTGGCGAACACCGCGATGGCCTTGTGGTGGGCGATATGAGGGTCGCGGGCAAGCGCCTCTCTTACCTTCTCCTCGAGTTCACGATCCTGCGGCATCAGGGGAAACCTCCTGGGTTGAGTGCGCTGACGAGGTAGCTCATCGCCCCGGTGAGTGAGCCGTCATCACGCGTCTTGTGTGATTCGGCCGCCGACCCCGCCTGGAACCGACGGGACCCAATCACGCAAACTGAGTGACGACAGCTCACTCGCTGCGGCGTGATGATGCCAGCTATGTACAGGTCCATCGTTGTTGGGACTGATGGCTCAGACCCAACCGAGGCGGCGGTCCGGGAGGCGGTCGATATCGCCGGGTGCGACGGTGCCCTGCCGCATATCGTCACCGCTCATGACGACCCGGAGGTCTACCGGGAACGGATTACAGGCGGCGCCGGCCGGGTGATGGTCAACGTGCGGGATGTCGCGGAAGCGCTGCTCGCGCGGGCCGCCCGCCAAGCGGACGCAAAGGGTGTCGAGTTCGAGACGGATGCACGCGACGGCGACGCTGCGGAGACGATCATCCGGATATCTAACGAGCAGCAGGCGGACCTCATCGTCGTCGGACACAGGGGGCGAACGGCTATTCCGCGGTTTCCGCTGGGCAGCGTCTCGCAGAAGGTGTCGCACCACGCTCCCTGCAGCGTGCTGATTGTTCGCGCGGACGACGCAGGATGAACACCACGGCGAAGAAGCGAGGCTCGAGGAAATCCTCTGACGGCAGCCGCCCGGAAGCTGCCGAGCCCCAGAGACGCGCCGATGCCTCAAAGCGCGGCGACGCCGTCGCCGTTCACGCCGATCGCCAACTACGGCTTCCTTTCCAACTGCCACACGGGCGCGCTCGTGGCCCCGGACGGCACGGTCGACTGGCTGTGCGTCCCGCGCTTCGACTCGCCGAGCGTGTTCGGGGCGCTGCTCGACCGTGGCGCGGGCGGCTTTCGGTTCGGGCCATTCGGGATCAACGTCCCGAGTGACAGGATCTATGAGCCGGGGACGAACTCGCTGGTGACGTCATGGAGGACGTCCACAGGCTGGGTGGTCATGCGCGACGCGCTGACGATGGGGCCGCCGCCGCGGGGAGGACACGGTCACACCCCACACACGACCCCCATCCGACGAGGACGCCGACCACGCGCTCGTCCGGACCGCCAAGTGCATCGACGGCAGGGTCGAGATCGACCTCGTGTGTGAGCCGGGGTTCGATTATGGCCGCGTTCCCGGGGAGTGGACGCTCAGCGCGGATCGGCATCGAGCCGATGCGACGGGCGCCGAGCAGGCGCTCCAGCTGCAAACCGACATGCTCCTCGGCATTGAAGCCGGCCGGGCGCGAGCCCGCCACGTCCTGCACGCCGGGGACACGGCCTACTGCGCGCTCGCATGGAGCGAGCAAGCGCTTGTCCCGACTACCGCCGACGAGGCCTTTGACCAGCTCGAGGCTACGACCAGGTTCTGGCGGGACTGGCTCGCGCGCGCGATGATCCCCGACCACGAGCTCGGCCCGCTGATGGAGCGGTCGGCGTTGGCGATCAAGGGCCTTACGTACATGCCGACAGGGGCGGCCGTCGCGGCACTCACCACTTCGCTGCCGGAGACACCCGGCGGGGAGCGGAATTGGGACTACCGCTACACCTGGATCCGCGACTCGACCTTTCTTCTGCGGGCGTTGCACTACCTGCTACTTGATTGGGAGGCCGACGAGTTCATGCAGTTCATGGCCGATCTCGAACGCAACGACGATGGCGGACTGCAGATCATGTACGGGATCGACGGTCGCCGGGATTTGACCGAATCCGTCCGGGAGGACCTGTCCGGCTACGGCGGCGCGTCCCCCGTCCGGATCGGCAACGGCGCGTTCGACCAGCGGCAGAACGACGTCTACGGTGCCGCCCTCGACTCGGTCCTACTGCACAGTCGCCGCAGCCAGCGGATTCCGCGGCGCCTGTGGCCGATCGTGCAGGCGCAGGCCGAGTGCGCCAAGACGGTCTGGCGTGAACCTGACCAGGGCATCTGGGAAGCGCGCGGCAAGCCGCGGCACTATGTCTCGTCGAAGCTCATGTGCTGGGTCGCGCTCGACCGCGCGGCAGAGCTCGCGAACATCCGCGGAGAGACGAAGCTTGCCGCGGGTTGGGCAGAGAGCGCCTCGGAGATCAAGTCGGACATCCTTACGAACGGGGTCGACAAGCGCGGCGTGCTGCGCCAGCACTATGAGACCGACGCGCTTGATGCTTCGACGCTGCTGGCAGCGATCTTCGGGTTCCTGCCGCCCGATGACCCAAGGCTGCGTGCGACGGTACTCGCGGTCGGGGACGAGTTGACCGAGAACGGGTTCGTGCAGCGCTACCGCACGGAGGAGACCGACGACGGACTGTCCGGCAAGGAGGGCAGCTTTGTGATCTGCTCCTTCTGGCTCGTGTCGGCTTTGGCACTCATCGGCGAAACGCAGCGGGCAAGAGATCTGATGGAGCGCCTCGTGAAGGCCGCATCTCCGCTTGGGCTGTATGCGGAGGAGTTCGACGTCGCCACGGGCAGACACCTGGGCAACTTTCCGCAGGCCTTCTCGCACCTCGCGCTGGTGGAGGCCGGCGCGCGGATCATCGTTGCAGAGGGCCTGGCCGAAGTGGCCGGCTGAGGTCGGACGATGGCCCAGTTGAAGCTGTGACGGAGGTCGTCTACGGGCTGGGAGCCGCCGAGCGGGAACGCGTCGCCAAACTGCGCGCGCAGCGGCGCTTCTTCTGGCTCGACGTCTCGCTCAGCGAGACGACGCGTGATGATCTGGTTGAAGCGCTGGGGATCACCGAGCGGGCCCTTCGTGCTCTGCCCACTTCCGAAGACCCCCCTTCCACAAGGACGTTCCACGCCGACGGAGAGTCGATCGTCTTTGCCCTCCGCTGCTATGTCGAGTCGGAGACGGCTGACGAGACCGCGTACCGCTTGCGACCCCTCGAGGTCCATGTCCTGGTCACCGGCGACTACCTGTTGACGCTTCATGAGGAGCGACTCTCGCTGCCAGCAGTCCTCGCTCCCGATCTGCCGGAGGGACGGAGCAAGCGATACCTCGTGTACGCGGTGCTCGATGCGATGCTCGCGAGCACCTTCGACGCGCTCGAGGAGGTCGAGCTGAGGCTCGAGGCCCTTGCCGCGACGTGGACCGACGGGGGCGGTGCGCCAGTACCGAGGACGACGCTGCGGAAGGCCGGCGCCCGGCTCGCGACAATGAGGCGCTCTGTCAGGACCGAGCAACCGGTCGTCGAGCGGATCGGGGTAGAGGTCGAAGCGCTCCGCGGCCTCGACACGGACGGGGAGCCCTACTTCGATCGGCTGGACGAGCAGGTGAACCGCTTGCTGGGCGCGATCGACGCCGCAGCGAACGGGCTGGGTATGCTGCTGGATCTGCAGCTCAACGAGCGGGCGTACGTGGTGAGCGTCGTGGCGACGATCTTCGTGCCGCTCACGTTCGTCACGGGCTTCTTCGGAATGAACTTCGGCTGGTTGATCGATGAGATCGATAGCCCAATCGCCTTCTGGCTGCTCGGGTTCGTCGTCCCGATCGCGGCAGGGGCACTGTCTTGGCGCCTTTGGGTTCGCCGCTTTGTGATGGGCGACCGCGCTTGAGGCAGCGGTTCGCCGGTTCGGCGTGCTGCTGGTCCGCGGCGTCCGCGGCGGCGATGCGAGCTCTTCTGGCGGCGGTGAGCTCCTCCACGACGATCTGGATCCCGGCCGCGATCGGCACAGCGATGACCGCCCCGATCAACCCGAACAGCGCCCCGAACGCCAGGACACTGACGAGCACGGTGAAGCCGGAGACCTGGGCCGCCTTTCCGATGATCGTCGGCTGCAAGATGTAGTTCTCGATCTGCTGGTAGACCACGATGACGATCAGGAAGACGAGCAAGGCTTGGACGCTGACGGACAGCGCGACGACGCCGATGATGATGCCTGCGGTCGTGGCGCCGATGTTGGGGATCAGGTCGAGGATGCCGGCGATTATCGCCAGCGCGAGCGGGAACGGGAGGCCGAGGATCACCGCCGTGATCCCGTAGACGGTCCCGCAGATCACGGAGATCGCCAGGTTGCCGAGCATGTAGCGCGATGTGGTCTGGATGATCCGGTCAGTCACCCGCAGGAAGCGCTCGCGCTCGTCCCGATACAGCAGGCTCCCGATCCGGTCCCGCGCGCGCGGTTCCTCGATCAGCCCGAATAGCGTCAGGAAGATCACCGAGAGGACCAGCGTGACCGCGCCGAAAGCCGAGACTCCGACATGGACGATTCCGCCCGACGCCTTGCCCACCCCGTTGGTGAGGTCGTTCGCGTGGTTCCTCAACGTGTCGAGCGGGTCGCTCCCGCCGTTGATGAACTTGCCCACATCGCTGTGCCTGACGTTGTCCACGATGTGTGGCAGGTCGTGGCTGAGCCCGCGCACCGCGCCGCTCATCGCCTGCACCAGCACCAGCAGGACGGCACCGAGGACAGCGAAGGTCCCCAGCACGAGCACC
>CAVSNA010000024.1:0-8264 GCA_963729205.1 uncultured Thermoleophilaceae bacterium | reverse complement strand
GCAGCGCCCCGCCCGGCATCGTCTGGCTCCTGCGCGGACCGCAATGGTCAGCGGCGTCGACTTCGGGCACCTGCAGCGTGGGGCTGCGGGTCTCAAAAACATCAGTATCGGGCGCATTCGGCCGATATAAACAATGTGAAGGCGGGAATCGAATCGGCCCCTGCACGGCGCGCCCTGGCGCTGCTGTGGCTGGCGTTCGCCGTTTACGCGCTGCACCCCGCCGTGGGGCTCGGCGGCAAGGGCCTCGACAGCTTCTTCAACGACTGGCTCTACAACGGCCTGCTCGTGCTGGCGGCGCTGGCCTGTTTCGCCCGCGGGCTGCTGCGGCGCGACTCGCAGCGCGCGGCCTGGCTGCTGGTTGGCGTCGCCCTCACCGCCTGGGCGACGGGCGACATCTACTACTCGGTCGCGCTCGAGCACCTCAGCTCGATCCCGTTCCCATCGATCGACGATGCGTTCTACCTGGCCTTCTACCCGCCCGCCTACGTGGCCATCGGCCTGTTCGTGCGCTCGCGCACCTCGACCTTCCGCGCCAGCAGCTGGCTCGACGGGATCAGCGGCGCGCTGGCGGTGGCCGCGGTCGCCGCCGCGGTCGTGTTCCAGGCGGTGCTGTCAAGCGTCGCGGGCTCCAGCCCCGCGGCGGTGGCCACAAACCTCGCCTACCCGCTGGCGGACCTGCTGCTGCTCGGCGTGCTCGTCACATCGGCCGCGCTCAGCGGCTGGCGGGTGGACCGCGCCTGGGGGCTGATGGCGGGCGGGCTCACGCTGTTCGCGCTGAACGACAGCATCTACCTCTACCAGACTGCCGCCGGTACCTACGTGGACGGCGGCATCCTCGACGCGGGCTGGCTCGCCGCCTGCCTCGTCTTCGCTGTGGCTGCGTGGCAGCCCGCCCCGCGGCGCAGGGCAGCGCGCGACGAGAGCTGGCGCATGCTGGCCGTGCCGGCCGTCGCGGCCGCGGTGGGCATAGGCCTGCTGGTGGTCGACCACTTCCACCGGATCAACGCGCTGGCGCTGGGGCTCGCGGTGGGCGCGGCGGTGTCGGCGATCGTGCGCATGGGACTGACCTTCGTCGAGTACCTGCGAATGATCGAGGCAAGTCGCGAGGAGGCCTCCACCGACTCGCTGACAGGGATGGCGAACCGCAGGCGGCTCGTGGCCGACCTCGACGACGCGCTCTTCGACCGTCGCTCCGCAGCCCTCGCGCTGTTCGACCTGGACGGCTTCAAGCTCTATAACGACACCTACGGTCACCCGGCGGGCGACACCCTGCTGATCCGCCTGGGACGCGCTCTCGACGCGGCCGTGGAGGGGCGCGGTCGCGCCTACCGGATGGGCGGGGACGAGTTCTGCGTGCTGGTCGACGACGCCGACCTGAACGGGCTGCTGGCGGACTGCGCCGAGGCGCTCACCGAGGTCGGCCCCGGCTTCGCCATCAAGCCCTCGACGGGCGCGGTCGTGCTGCCGCGTGAGGCCCAGACCTCCGCCGATGCGCTCAAGACCGCCGATCAGCGCATGTATCAGCAGAAGCGGGGCGGCCGGAAGTCGGCCGGGCATCAGAGCGCCGACGTGCTGCTGGGCGTGGTCCAGGAGCGCGACGAGAAGCTCGGGGAGCACGCGGCGGGCGTCGCGCAGCTGGCGCGAGCCGTGGCCGTGCGGCTCGGGCTGGGTCCCGACGACGCCGACGAGGTGGCGCACGCCGCCCAACTACACGACATCGGCAAGGTGGGCGTGCCCGACACGATCCTCACGAAGCCCGGCCCCCTCGAGGAGGACGAGCTGGACTTCATCCACCGTCACACCCTGATCGGTGAGCGCATCGTGCGCAGGGCGCCGGCGCTGGAGGGCGTGGCCAGGCTGGTGCGCTCGAGCCACGAGCGCTGGGACGGCGACGGCTATCCCGACGGGCTCGCGGGCCCCTCGATCCCGCTCGGAGCGCGGATCGTGGCCGTCTGCGACGCGTTCCAGGCGATGGTGTCCGACCGGCCCTACCGGGACGTCGTCCCCGCCGACGCTGCGCTGCGCGAGATCGAGCGCTGCGCCGGAGCGCAGTTCGACCCGGCAGTGGTCGAGGCGCTCGCCGCGCTCATCACCGAGCGCAGCGCGCACGAGCTGGCCGCTTAAGCGCCGCCTGGCTCAATTTCTTGGCGCCCAGAATCGGGCGCTGTGCCGCCCAGGGGCCCGGCGGGCGACCCCTGGGCAGCGCGGAGGCGAGGTTTACGCCGTCGCGTAGCGCAGCGAGCCCGGCGTGGTGAGCAGTCTCGCCGGTCTCCAGCAGGGTCTTCAGGCCGGAGAGGATCATCGGCCAGCCACCGTAGAGCTGGTCGTTCGCGCCCTCGCGCAGCTGGTCGTGTGTGACGGTCAGGCGGCAGGAGTCAGCAACCTGCTCGATCTCCCACGTCACTCGCGAGGTCCCCTCGCTCTTCACGTCGTCACCCCAGAGCGCGGTGAAGCTCTGTACCAGCCGGCGCGGGGGGTCGACCTCGAGGTTCTCGCCCTCGCTGATCGGCACGTGCGCCTGCGCGTGTACGGCCCGGTAGGTCGAGCCGGGCGTCCAGTCGGACTCCACGCCCACGCCGAAGTTGTACTTCTGCCTCAGCTCGTTGTCGGTGATCGCCTGCCACAGGCGCTCCGGCGTGGTCTTGATGTAGATCTCGAAGACCTTCTCCATGACGTCCTCCTCGATGCTCTTCTTGAGCCCGGTGAGCGCGGCGGCCCAGGGCTCGGCGTACTTGCTCACCCACCTGTCGTGGACGAGCCGGATCGGGACGGGGTTCAGGAAGTGGAGCTTCTCGCGGCCGCGCCGCTTGGTCGTGACGAGGCCCGCCTCCTCCAGCACCCTCAGGTGCTTCATGACGCCGAAGCGGGTCATCGGCAAGCGCTGCTCGAGAGCGCTGAGCGTCTGCCCGTCCTCCCTGAACAGCTCGTCGAGGAGGCTCCGGCGGGTTGGATCGGCGAGGGCCCTGAACACATCGTCCATGGCGAGGATGATACGTGACCATTTGGTCACCTGTCAAGTCCATTACGCTTCAGCCGGTGGCTCGCATCGCGATCATCGGGAGTGGCTTCGCCGGGCTCGGCATGGGCATCAGGCTGCGCCAGGCCGGCATCGAGGATTTCGTGATCCTCGAGCGCGCGGACAGCATCGGCGGCACCTGGCGCGACAACAGCTACCCGGGCTGCGCGGTCGACGTTCAGTCGCACCTCTACTCGTATTCGTTCGCGCCGAATCCGGACTGGAGCCGCGTCTACGCGCCCCAGGAGGAGATCTGGAGCTACATCCGCCGCTGCGCGGACGAGTTCGGCGTCAACGACCACGTGCGCTTCGGGCACGAGGTGCTCGGCGCCGACTGGGACGAGTCGCGGCAACGCTGGCTCATCGAGACCTCGGCGGGACCGCTCGAGGCGCAGTTCCTGATCTCCGCGATGGGACCCCCTCAGCGACCGCTCGCTACCGGACATCCCCGGGCTCGACACGTTCGAGGGCGCGCGCTTCCACTCGGCGGCGTGGGACCACGACTACGACCTCGCCGGCAAGCGCGTCGCTGTGATCGGCACCGGCGCATCGGCCGCCCAGCTCGTCCCGGAGATCCAGCCGAAGGTCGCCAAGCTGCTCGTCTTCCAGCGCACTCCGCCCTGGACCTTCCCGCGCATGAACCGCAACATCACCCCGGTCGAGCGCGCGCTCTATCGGCGCTACCCCGCGTTCCAGCGGTTCGTGCGCGCCCGCCAGTATTGGTACCGCGAGACCCTGGCGGTCCTACTCCAGCGGCCGCAGCGGGCCGTTCTGCTCGAGAAGATCGCGCGAGCGCGGCTGCGCCGGCAGATCCCCGATCCGGAGCTGCGCGAGAAGGTCACCCCCAGCTACCGCATCGGCTGCAAGCGCATCATCGTCTCCGACGACTACCACCCGACCCTCACGCGCGCGAACGTCGAGCTTGTAACGAGCTCGATCCGGGAGGTCCGGCCCCAGTCGATCGTGATGGAGGACGGCGAGGAGCATGCCGTCGACGCGATCATCCTCGCGACCGGTTTCCACCCCATCTGCGTGGCCGACCCGCTGCGCGGCCGCGGCGGAGTCGCGCTGGCCGAGCGCTGGGCCGAGCGCCGTGAGGCGTACCTCGGCACGACCGTGGCGGGCTATCCCAACTACTTCATGCTGATCGGCCCGAACACCGCGACGGGCCACACCTCGGCGCTGCTCTACGCCGAGGCGCAGATCGAGTACGTGATGAGCTGCCTCGACCATCTCGAGCGCAACGGCCTCGACTCGCTTGACGTGCGCGACGAGGTGCAGGCCGCCTACAACAGGGATCTGCGCCAGCGGCTGAAGGGCACCGTCTGGACCTCGGGCGGCTGCGGCAGCTGGTACCTCGACGCCGACGGCGGGACGTCGGTCATCTGGCCCGGATACACGTGGCAGTTCGAGAGGGCGCTCAGCGCCTTCGACCCCGGCTCATACGAGCTGCGCCGAACAGTCGGCGCCGCTCCTGCATCGGATCGAGCAGCGGTCTAGCGCCCGCCCGCGCTAGTGCTTCTTGACCTTGATCTTCAGGGTCACGATGCGGGTGGTGTAGCCCTTCTTCGTGATCTTCAGCCGCACCTTCGTGCTGCGCTTGAACGTGCCCAGCTTCAGCTTGGCGACGCCCCTGCGGTTCGTGCGCGCGCGAGGAGCCTTCACCTTGTGCTTTGCGGCGGCGCTCGAGCCCTTGCCGGTGATCCTGGTCACGGTGGCGCCGGACAGGGGCTTGCCGGCGTCGGCAACCTTGACCGTGGCCACCGCCTGCGTGGTGGGCGTGACGGTGAGTGAGGCAACCTGCACGTCCGCGCCGGGCTGCAGCTGGGTCGCCGAGATGGCCACGTCCGCCCCGCTCGGCCCGGGCCCGAAGGTGCCCAGAATGTCGAGCACCTGAGCCTGCGCGCTCGCGGCGAGCGCGAACGAGTCGTTGGCTCCCGATGGAATGGGCACCATGATCGGCTGGTCGAACACGGTGCCGTCGGTGTTCGAGCGCGACGCGAACAGCTGCAGATCTCCGCCGGACTGGCTCGTCCAGACCACCCACAGCCGGCCCGTCGGGTCGGCCGCGATCGCAACGTTGCGGATCCCGCGGTCGCCGCTCGAAATCACGATCGGCGCCGTCGCTCCGACCTTCCAGACCAGGACGCGCGTCTGCGACGGGTAGCCGGCGCCGTACGCCGCGTAGAGACCGGCCTGCCCGGGGCGGCCGGTGAACGCCACCCGGTTGCCAGGCTGGATCGAGTTACCGCCGACCTGCGAGGCGGGCAGGAGCGTGGGCGTGCCCACCGGCGCGCCCGTGGCGGGATCGACCGCCTGCTCGTAGTAGCCGGTGTGCCCGGTCGCGTTGGAGAACCACGCGATGGCAGGCTGCCCGCTGGCCCCGTCGACGGCGAGCATCACGTTGTAGCCGCAGCAACCGGCGAGCTGAGCCTGGAAGTCCTGGTTGGGAAGTGCAGAACCGATACCGCGATGCACCGTCACGCCAAGCGTGTGCGCCCACGCCTCGAACGGCGTCCCGTCGGGGAGCGTCGCCGCGCTGACGTCGGATCCGTAAGCCTGGTCGTCGTTCACGCCGTCGGTGGCGGACGCCGTCCCGGGCGCCACCGTCCAGGGGCCGTTGGGACCGGCAGAGCTGGCGTAGTTCAGATCCTGGTTGGGGTCGTTCTGATCGGTGCTGTGCAGGCCGCCGAAGAACGCGGCGATGCCGCCGGGCTGGGCAACGAGCGCAGGGGCGCTCAAGGTGGCCCATGCGGTCGCGATCGCCGGCTTGGCAGCGACCCCGCCCGTGGGCGCGATCTGCGCGCTGAGGATGTCGGAGCTGCTGCCGTCGGGATTCTTCGCCTCGTACGCGACCTCGAGCGAGCCGTCGCTCAGGCGCAGCGGCCAGGGCTGAGCGAGCAGCGGCGAGCGCGCCGACTGCGGCAGCTGGGTCCACGTCCCTGGCGTGGCCGCGGACGCCGATGCGGCCATGGCGAGCAGGGCTCCCCCCACGAGAAGAGCAGACAGCGCCCGGAGGGCGCGCGAGGCTCGAAGCGGCATTTTCAGATCTCCGTCCCTGGTGGTGTGCGAGCGGGGGCACTGTACACCGAGTGGGGTACAGCGGGCCAGTTTGGAGAAGCCCATGTTGGGTCAGGCGAGCGCTGCCGCTTCGGCCGAGGCCGAGGGCTCGATGTCCGGTAGGCGAATCATGCGGCTCGAGTTGAACAACCCGAGGAGACCCGCGAGGATCGGCACGAGCAGCGCCACCTGGAGAGCGAGGTTCGTGGCGTCGGTGTTGATGCTGAGGATCTCCTCGCGGACGGCCGGGCGTTCGCGCACCAGGAGCTCATCGAGCTGGGTGTTGCTCACGACCTGCGCGTCATCCTCCATTGTCTGCGCGATCTGGTGCTGCTGCGAGGAGGGGATCACGGGGCTCGCGTTTGTCATGTTCGTGAACGCCAGGGAGAGGGTCGCGAGCAAAACGCCGCCGGCCACCGCCAGGCCGAACGACAGCCCGAACGACCCCGCCGCCGAGTTCACCCCGGCCGCCTCGCTGATTCGTTCATCGTCGATCGGGGCGAGTGTGTAGTTGTTGAGCTGGGACACCAGCAGACCGAGCCCCGCTCCCGCGATCACGAGCGGGACGACGAGATACCAGCCGGAATGCGCCCGGGGCACGATCGGGATGATCAGGGCCAGCCCCAGCGCGCTCAGCGCGAACCCTGTCTGAATGATCTTGGCGGGGCGGCGTTTGCCAGATCTTCCGTCCAGCGAGGATTGCCACGCCGAACATGGTCAGTGAGAGCGGGGCGATCGACAGGCCCGTCTGCAGAGCGTCGTATTCGAGCTTGATCTGCAGGAAGATCGGCAGCGCGATCATCGCTCCGCCGAGCGTCACGTTCTGCAGCAGCTGGCCAGTGACCCCGACCCTGAAGTGCGGCAGCCGGAACAGGTCCGGATCGAGCACCGTCACCTTGCCGTCGCGATGGCGCCGCACGAGCCAACGGGCGAGCGTCCAAAGCGCGAGCGCCCCGATCGCGATCAGCAGCACCACGTAATCGCCGCCCTCCTGCCACACCAGGATGCCGAGCACGACGCCGCCCATCCCCAGTACGGACAGGACTGCGCCCACCCCGTCGATCTGCCGGTCTCCCGTGTACGGGACGTCCTTGACCAGCCCGATCTGCGACAGCACCACCGCGATGACGACGACCTCCAGCAGGAAGCCGACACGCCAGGACAAGTAGGTGGTGACGAACCCTCCAAGGAGGGGTCCGACGGCGGCCGCGATCGCAGCCGCCGCTCCGACGAGCGCGTAGGTCTTCTTCTGCGCGGCGCCCTCGAAGTTGCCATGGATCAGCGACTGCATCGCCGGCAGCAGGAGCGACGCGCCGAGGCCGCCGATGATCGCCCAGAAGATGATGATCGCCGTCAAACTCTGGGCGAGTGTCATCGCCAGAGCGCCGATGGCGTACGCGACAAGACCCACCACGTATGCCCTCTTGCGGCCGAACAGGTCGCCCAGCTTGCTGCTGATCAGGATGAACGCGGCGGAGATCAGCGCCTCGAGCGCGATCGCGCTCTGAACAGCGCTCACCGTCGTGTGGAGATCGTTGACGACCGCTGAGATCGACACGTTCATCAGCGACGTGTCGACCACGAGCACGAACATCGCGGCCGCAAGCAGAAGCGACAGCCGCGCGTTCCCGCCCTGGCCCTCCGATCCGCTTATCGCCGCATCGCCAGCCATTGGCTCCGGCCAACCCTAACCGCGCCCCAGGAGGTCTCCGCCTCGCGGATCGGTCCAGTGCCGCCATATGCTGGCGCCGACGAGCTGCCGATCCCAGGAGTTGCCTTGCATGCGACGGTCGGTGCGGAGCTGCTTCCTAGCCGCGGGCTCGGTGGCACGCTGTCGTGGCTCAACCAACGGGCGACCGCCCACCGAGCGGACAAGCGATCTCGCGCGACGCACCGTCAGCCCCGGGACGACGCCGCCAGACGTTTGAGCGAACGGGGAAGGATGAAATCCCTCCCGCTCCGTTTCGGGGCGCCCGCCTGGCAAGGAAGAGGGATGCGACGCGTGCAACGCACGCAAGCACCCCGACGACGCCGCCAGACGTTTGAGCGAACGGGGAGGGATGCAATCCCTCCCTCTCCGTTTCGGGGCGCCCGCCTGGCAAGGAAGAGGGGTGCGACGCGTGCAACGCACGCAAGCGCCCCGACGACGCCGCCAGACGTTTGAGCGAACGGGGCGGGGTGCAATCCC
>CAVSNA010000023.1:0-430728 GCA_963729205.1 uncultured Thermoleophilaceae bacterium | reverse complement strand
CGCTTCCGCCTGCTCGCGCTCCCGGTTGGGGAACAGCTTCAGCTCGCCGGGAATCGACCAGCCGGCGAGCGACACGAGTCGACGGATGCTCTCTGAGTCGGTGACCACGGCGATGCGGTCGAAGGAGCGGGGATGGGCGAGGCCGAGCGTGGCGTCCTGCCATGCGCCCCCGGCGGTGTAGCCGGTGAAGCGGTCGTCCAGAACGTGGACCAGACAAATCCTCCGGTGCCGCTCCAGCGCGTGCTTCACACCCGGCGCCGCGATTTTTTCGTAGTCGGCGGATTCGACCTCTCCGACGGCCTCGAACCCGACGACCGCGTCGGGAAGGCCCTCGATCAGCTCGATCATCGTGCTCCTTCAGCCCGCGAGTCCGGCGGATGCCTCTTCAGACCGGCCTTCAGCTCCTCCGCCGAGGCCTTGTCGATCTGGGCGGTCGAGGTGCGGATCGCATTGGCGAGCGCCCCGGCAACGGCGTCGCTCGCTTCGTGCTCGTAGATCGCGATGACGCCGGCCGATCCGGGGGGAAGCGCGTCGTCGAGCTTGTCGCAGCGTGCCTCAGTGCTTAGATCGCGGCCAGCGTCAGCAGGCCATGCGTGCTGACGGTGGCCGTTGCCTGCTCGCGAGTACGGCGGGTGGGAAGGCCAGCGGCCAGGGGACGGTCGCCGACGAGGAGGCGGCTGCGCAGCGCCCGCGCAGGCGCTCGCAGAACACGCTGATGGTGCGCCGCGCGACGCGGGCGCGGTTCCCGTTGGGCTGGTAGACGGCGACGCGGACGGTCATCTCGGTCGTGCAGCTGTCGCGCAGCTGACGGCGCTGCGTCGGGCTGAGTGAGAAGGCCAGGCGCGCCAGCTGCCCGCGCCGGACGACGGCGGCGCGGCGCTGGAGGCCGCGGGCGGCCTCGATGAAACAGTGCCCGCGCGGCCGGGTGAGACAGCGGGCGATGACGTCGGCCGAGCCGCTGGTGGGGGGCACGAACACCGGGTCGCGGATGGCGACGTTCGCGGGGTCCTCAGGCCCGGGCGGCTGCGGCCCGGGCTCGGGCGGCTTCGGCCCCGGCTCGGTCGGCGGTGTGGGTTCGACGGGCGGCTCGATCGGCGGCACCACGGGTGGCATCGCGAACGACGCCACGTAGTTGAAGTCGACCGGCGCCCCGACGGGCAGGCCGTCATACAACCACGCGACCGCCATCGCCGTGTCCCACTGCACATTCTCGCTTACGGTGTTGGGGAGATCGAAGCCGGCGCTCACGCGATCCCACACCGACTGGTAGAAGCCCTGCATGTAGCTGTAGCCCTGGTCGCCAAGCGTGGTCGGCAGCAGCGCCTGACGCTCGCCGTTCGGACGGTTGTCGGGGTGCTCCGAGCAGCCGACGCCGGTGATCCCGAACGGGGCGGTCCGGGCATAGCCGTAGCTGACGCCGAAATCGCCGCCGTCGGGGAGATGGCAGTCGGCGGCGTGGTAGAGGTAGAGACTCAGGTCGCGGCTGCCGTGGTTGGTGACCCTGACGTCGCCGAAATACCAGTTCTGCCCAGTCACATAGCGGACGCTCTCGCGGACCTGGACCCCCGCGAACCGGCCCGCGCGCGGTCCCAGCTTCACCACGGTGGTCACGAGATAGGGGTCGGCCTGCGTTCCCGTTCCGCTGACCGGCGACTGGCTGACGGGCTGGAACGGTAGGCGCTCGACGACGCGATCCGAGCCGACCGGCCCCCACAACTGGCCGGGGACGCTCAGGAACGTGCCGCATTCGCCGAGCTGCTCGTCGGGATGCCAGTACATGCCCTTGCCTCCGACGGTGACCTGGCAGTCGAGCGTCGGTCCGAGCGCAATGTCAGTCAGCGGCCCCGACGAGCGGATGTGCACCGGCTGCTGCTGCGCGGCAGCGGGAGCGACGGCGGCGAGCGCCAGCACGAGCGCGCACCCGACGACACGACGCAACGAGCACAACATCATCACGATCCTCCTCGACGACGCCCCCATGCTCTCACGTGGGACGGCGATAGCACCATCCGTCTCGGACGCCGTTTCGCGCCTGACGCCAGACTGTCGCTTCGGACGACAAGCGACAGCTACCGGCTAGGCCAGTGGGGCTCAGCGCCGGGCGAACCGGGTGAGCGACGGCACCCGTGCAGCGGGCTCCCCAACAGAACCCGCAGTGGTCGCCGCCGCTCGTACCCTCCGGTCTTACACGGCAACCCGGGGGCTCGGGGTTCACCGACGCTCATGTTCTACCCAACAGCAACCAGAGGAAACCGAAGTGGGCGCGCGGCGGCCTTGTGTGGCGCGCTAGCTGTCGAGCCGTACGGTACGGAGTGTCGTACTGGTCGCGGCTATGGGGCCGGTGCCGCTCAAGTCGCAGACCACGGTGATCGGCTGTGAGCTGTCGCGGATCGCGTCGAGTCCCGGCAGCGACATGGTTGCCGAATCGCCGGGGTTGAGGTTCACTCCTGTGCCTGCCTGGAGCTGGCGTGTGCCGTTTTTCAGTCCGCAGCCGCCGCTGACCGGATCGGGGCCGTTGTTGGCGAGTGTGATGGTGGCGAACAGGATGTAGAGCCCGTTGCTCGGGACCGGGAGGCTGGCGAGCGGGTCGTCGTTCACGTAGGCGGTGACGTCGCTGCCGGTCGCGCTGAACGACGCTCCCAGCGGGGCCCCTGCCGGGCCCTGCTGGCCGGTGGTGCCTGGAGTGGCCGCCTTCGCCAGCAGTCGCGCACGCCGCCCGACAGGCGGTTCATGGTGACTGCGTTGTGGACGACTGTGCGGTACTGATGCTGTCACCAGCGACCTTTGAGCGAGTGACCGCGCCCGGCTTGATCTGCGGGGCGTCGACGCTGTTTGCGGGCAGGCGCGACGGCGGCGTAGGCGCCGCCGCCCAAGGCGAGGAACAGCGCGAGCGTGGCCGTCACGTTCGCGTAGCTGAGGCGGGCGAGCAGCACTTCCAGGAAGCGCCGGCGGGAGCTGGCGCCGGGGTCAACGGTGCGGGTAGTACGCATGCGTACTCCTCCAAGCAAGACGGGGGGTTAACGGTTGCTATCGGCCCGCCGCTTGCCGGCCTTGACAGCGCGGCAACGAATGGCGCGCTCGCAGTAGAACCCCGGGGCCTCGCCCCAAGGCTGCCGACTCAGCCAGCGGTCGTTCGGTGGATGGCCAACGCGGCTGGGCTCGATCCTGAACCCGCCGAGGTTGCCGTTGCCGTCCACGTGGGCTGTCTGAGATCCACGTGGACGGCGACGACGAGGAATGAAATCGTCTACCAGCTGCCGGTGGACGGGCAGGCACCGCTGCCGGTGGTGGTGCAGGTGCGAACGAGGGTCCCGGCGCCGTTCTTGGTGATGATGAAGTCGTTGCCGGACTGCGACTTGGCGTCGATCGTGTAGGTGCTCGCGGCAACCGCAGTCACCTGGACCTGGCCGTTACCGGTGCCGTAGGTCAGACCGGTGTTCGAGCTCAGGCAGGTGCCGCCGCTGCCGCTGCCCACGTACGTGTTGCTGTCCGTGAAGCAGGACTCCAGCTGGCTGACCATGTTGCGAGCGTCAGACTTCGCGCTCGAGTCCTGGGCCTTGGTGCGCTGACCGAGGAAGTTCGGCAGAGCGATCGCGGCCAGGATGCCGATGATCAGGATGACGACAAGGAGTTCGATTAGGGTGAAGCCGCTCTCCTCTGAATGTATGCGTGTGCGCAGTTTCTGCAGCATTGCTGACCTCCGGGGGCCAATTAGGGTCTTGGGTTCGGGCCTGGGAAGTCGCTCATCCGGAGGACAAGAGCCTTTCTGGGCTCGATTCCTGCGGTTATCGACCAGTGGCATCGGCCCCTTGATTTCGGCTCCTTGAGGGGAAACCGTTCGCGCCAACTCTCAGCTACATAGGGATTGCGAACGGCGCGGAGTCCCGCTCAAACCCCCCTCAGCGGAGAACCGGGAGCCGATCTAGCCGCCTGACGCCTCTAGCCACCGCGGAGAGGCGGACGCATGGATCCCCAGGGATCCGAGGAGCGGGAGGGGGAAAGCTCAGCCGCCGGAAAGTGAGCCGTCAAAGCCCCGCTAGGGATACCGCGTTTGAGGTACCCCCCCTGGTGGGTAGAAGTACCCGTGGACGACCTTCGTTGCCCCTACTGCCACACCTCAGTACCTGATCGGGCTATCCCACGCGCACGTCAGACAGCGCGCGCCGTTGACGAGGGGCACATGATCCACGGCACGCAGTCCCGCACGGTGTGCCCAAACCTCGACTGCCGCCAGAAGTTGGTCCGTACGGTCGAGCCGCCGAGCCCCTGGAGGTTGGCCTATTAGGCGCTAGGGCTCGTCACGCTGACCGCCAGTAGGAGTTACGGATTGGACAGAACGCGCCTACTCGGCCAGCCCGGCCTCATTCAGGGCAGCGGCATGGCTTTCAAAAGGCCGCCACCTGATGATCTTCCCGTCGCGAAGCCAGAACGCTCCCGCGCTCTCGGACTGGTGAGCGATCTCGCCCGACTCGATCCAGCGCGCCTCGGTTCTCCCGAGCCCGACGACAACGTCCCCCTCTGCGACGAAGCGATCCGGGATGATCCGCGGCTTCACGTTCTCATATCCCGCCTCGAACCAATCCCGGGCTTCAGCGTGGCCGTGCAGCCGGGGGCCTCCCGGGGTTTGCAACTCAACCTCGGGGTCGAGCAACGAGAGGAACTCGCCAGCGTCGTCGCGCTCATTGAAGAGCTCGATCCATCGGCGTACGACTGCGACGTTCTGCTCCGACATGCGCCGATGCAGTATTGCCTACCAGGGATCGAGCCACGTTGTTCGAGGCCCTGGGGGCTCATCAGGTGAGCGGTGATTGCCGCCCTGGGGGATAAGGAGGCGGTCTCCACGGAGAGTTCGCACACGCCCGCCCTGGACGACGTCCAGGCGTCTCACGCGCGCGACGTTACGCTGTCGCTTCGCCGGGTGGATGCGAGCGCGCCGCACGAAGGCCGAACCACATCAATAGAAATAGATAGGCCCCCGATGGGTCCCGGGGGCCTATTTCGTTTGGAACCCCCTGTGCCTGGCAGGCAATTCCTCCGACTCTCACACCAGAGGGAAACGGGGAGTCTACGAGCTTAGGTCCGATACCCCAACGGTGGTAGGGCACTCCGCATCGAACTGCCGCAAAGAGCGCCCCGAAAGCGCGCTCGCTGAAGGGCGCGGCTCGGGAGTGTGCGATTCCGCGTGCCTCAAGAGCGTGAGTGCTACGGTGCCGACGGGCGGTCGTATTGGTACGCGGACCCGTACCGCGGAGGCTCGGGGACGAATGGTGAGGCGGCCAGCCCTTCAGACTTAGCGGGCCGCCGTCCTACACGCGATCGTCGTCCCTCCTCGCCCGCGTCCTTCGCCGGCGCGTAGCGGAGGTACAGCTGGCGCGGCCACCCAACGGCGTCGAGAACACGCGGCCGTCTCCGCGACCAACCCAACCCACGACGCGACGTCCTCGCTGATGTACGTGAGGCTGGGGATTGCCGGCGGCGTCGTCCGCGTGTCCCTGCAACGCCACAGCGTCCTTGCATAGCTGCGTCATCAGCGCTCCGCTGATGACCTTCCGTTTGCTGAGCGTCAGCTCAATCCGCGTCTTGGTTCCTGCTGGCGCGGCGGCGATACGCTGGGGCTCAGCTGCCATGGAGCTAATCCCTCCTTGGTGGTTAGGGCGACGGTTCCGCCTTCACCGGAGCCGTCGCCCGCTTCTGTGTTGGCGATGCTGCCCGCCGCAAAGCCAATGCTGCAAGCGGAAATTTCTTGACAAACGCCTTAGCACGGAGGCCCTGCAAAGCCGAGCGCCCCCTGCTTAGAGATGGCGGTTTGGCTCTGTTAGTGCCTCGTTGACAGTGGGCGATCCCGGGCTCGAACCGGGGACCTCCTGCTTGTAAGGCAGGCGCTCTGACCAGCTGAGCTAACCGCCCAGACGCGGTCGAGTCTAGCCTTGGTTCCGTGGCGTTCGTTCTCACGCTGATCGGGGCGGCGCTGGCGTGCGGGCTCGAGATGCTCGAGGCGCTGGCGATCGTGCTGGCGGTCGGAATCACGCGCCGCTTCCGGGACTCGATCCTCGGCGCGGCCGCCGCGGCGGTGGCCCTCGCTGTGCTCGCGCTGGTACTCGGTCCGGTGCTCATCTCGCGCGTGCCCCTCGACGCGCTGCGCATCGTGATCGGCGGCTTTCTGCTGCTGTTCGGGCTCGAGTGGCTTCGCAAGGGCGTGCTGCGCCTCGCCCACCTGCGCTCGCCGTCCTCGTCGTTCAAGGAGTTCGTGGAGGAGCAGGAGGAGCTCGAGGCGCTGGCGATGCCGCCCGAGGGCATGCCCGATTGGGCCGGCAGGACGATCGCCTTCAAGGGCGTGCTGCTGGAGGGCGTCGAGGTGATCCTGATCGTCACGGCTCTCGGCGCGCGACCGGGCGGACTGGCGCCCACGCTGATCGGGGCCGGGGCGGCCCTCGTGGCCGTGATCGGGATCGGGATCGTGCTGCACGCGCCGCTGGCTCGTCTGCCAGAGACCCAGCTCAAGTACGTGGTGGGCGTCGTGCTGTCGAGCTTCGGAGTGTTCTTCGCCGCTGAGGGGCTCGGGGTGGCGTGGCCGCTCGGCGACGCAGCGCTGCTCTACCTGGTCGCAGCCTTCACCATCGTGTCCCAGCTGCAGGCACACGTGCTCGCGCGCGGGCGAACGGCGGTGGCCGCATGAGCACGCTCGCCCAGCTGCGCAAGCTGATCTTCGGGGAGACGTGGACGCTGCCGCTCGGAGTAGGCGCGGCGCTGGGGATCTCCGCGCTTGTGCGGGAGATCGCCGGCCCTCACGGCTGGTGGCATCACGGAGGCGGCTTCGTGCTGCTGGCCCTGGTAATTGTGGCCTTCGTAGGCTCGCTGACCTGGGCGCTGCGAGCGCGACGGTAGCTACGCGCTTCGTTCGTTCAGCGCGTCCTCAAGCAGACCGAGGGCGATCCCGAACACCGCGTGGCGGATCGTCGCCTGGCAGAAGGCTCGGCCGTTTCCGACGAGCTTCGGCAGCTCCTTGCGAGCAGGGTGGTAGCGGTCGACCAGCGCGACCATCGGCCAGGTCGCAAGGTGTTCGATGAGACCCGCCAGCAGACCCCTCACGACCGCAGTCCCCGGTAGGGACGGCTTGACGCGCACGTACGCGGCGCCCAACACCGCGCCGTTGTTCACGTGGAGCGCGACGCCGATGGGTTGCCAGTTGTCGCCGCGCGTCACGAGCTTGCCCAGGATCTCTATGTCGTCGTACTGGGAGTCGAAGAGGCGTTTGTCGAGCGGCCCCTCGAGCGTCATCGCCACCGTGGCGAGCGCGCCCGCAACCCCTCCTCGCAGGGTCGTCTGCCGCATCACAGGACGGGACGCACCACAAGCAGTCCCCGGTGCGAGACGAGATGTTCCAACTCGTCCGCCAGGCGCTGGAGCTGTTCGCTCATCTGTTCCTCCCAGCGCTCCACCTCGACGATGTCGGCGATCAGCACATAATCGGCTTCTTCGATCGACTGTCCAGGCACGTCTGCCGGGCGCGTGAGACGCCAATCCGACACCGTGTCGAGCGACCCGCGTACGACCTCCCGATCCTCCGCCATCAGACGCTCAAAGTCTTCGGCCAGCTCCGGCGAGCGCAGCTGGAACCAGACGAGAACGGTCGTCGAAGGGCTCATCCGCGGCAGCGTAACTCTTGTGGCGTCGACGGTGAGATACGAAGTAGGGGCGAGGGGAATCGAACCCCCGATCTCCGGCTTGAAAGGCCGGCGTCCTAACCGCTAGACCACGCCCCCACGGGACGCCGCGGATTCTAGGCGGCTACTTCAACTGGTGATCGCGCAGGAAGCGATCCGCCACGGCCGCCGGGGTGTCCTGCTTCACCGCCACCGCAGCGTTCATGCGCTGCATCTCGCGCGTGGTGAGCACAGCGCTGACCGCGTTGAGCGTCCTGGCGAACTCGGGACCCTCCCGCTCGAGCACCTGGCGGCGGACGAAGGGCGCGGCGTTCTGGAAGCCGAACAGGCCCTCGGGGTCCTTCAGCACGACGTAGCCCGTCGACCCCAGCTCGCCGTCCGTCGTGAACACGTCCGCGGCGTCGACCTTGCCGTTGTTCAGCGCCTGGTACTGCTCCCCGATCTTGAGCGGCTCGAAGCTCAGGTTCGTGAGGCCGTAGACGGTCTGCAGCCCCACGTAGCCCTGCTCCCTCGTGCGGAACTCCGGAGGACCGCCGATCTTGACCCTGCCCTTGACCTTCGCCAGGTCGGCCACCGATTCGAGTCCCCAGCGATGCGCGTAGGCCGGCTTCACCGCGATCGCGTCGCGATCGGAGAAGGGCGTGCGATCGAGCAGCACGAGCCCCTGCGCCTGCGCAATCCGCTGAGCCTCGCGATAGGCGCTCTCCTCGTCCCTCGCCCGCTGTCTCCGGTTCCCCACCACCGCCGTCACCACGCCCGTGTACTCCGGATACATGTCGAGCGTCGAGCTGGTCAGCGCCCTGTAGATGATCTCGGTGGCGCCCACGTTGCTCTTCAGGTTCACGCGGAAGCCCTTCGCCCGCAGCGCCTGCGCGTACAGCTCGCCCAGGATGAACTCCTCGGGGAAGTTCTTCGTCCCGATCGTCACCGGTGGCTTGTCGGCCCCCGGTCCTGTCGGCCTGGCAGCGCTCGTGCCCGTGGAAGCGGAGCCGCCGCCGCACGAGGCCAGCGCCCACACGACGGCAAGCGCAACCAGTACGCGTATGGGCGCACGGGTGCTCACTTGCTGCGGACTCTAACCGGCCCGTTGTCAGACGGACGCGTGCTCGGGCGGGGGCGAGACCGGGGTCTCGTCGTCGCCCATGTCCGGAATCGTGAAGTGGAACGTCGAGCCCCCGCCGGGCACGCCCTCGACCCAGATCTGCCCGCCGTGGTGCTCGACGATCCGCTGGCAGATCGCCAGGCCGATGCCCGTGCCCTCACGGTTCGCCACCGATGCGGGCGAACGGCTTGAAGATCCGCTCCGCGTGCGCGGGGTCGATGCCGATCCCGTTGTCGCGCACCGAGAAGCGCCATGCGTCGGCCTCGCAGACGGCGCTCACATGCACGAGCGGCGCCTCGTCGTCGCTGAACTTGAGCGCGTTCGAGAGCAGGTTCTGGAACACCTGGCTTAGCTGGGCCGCGTCGACCCGCACGGTGGGGAGCGTCTCCACCGTCAGCGTCGCGTTGCGCTCGGCGATGCGCCCGGCGAGATTGCCGCGGGCGCGCTCCAGCAGCAGCTCGGCGGGCACCGGCTCGCACTGGAGCTCGCCGTGGCCGACGCGCGAGAACTCGAGCAGGTCGCGGATCAGGGCACGCATGCGGTCGGCGCTCGCGAGGATGCTGTCGAGGAAGGTGCGGCCGCTCTCGTCGAGCTGCTCGCGGTAGTCGCGGTCGAGCAGGCCGGCGAAGACGGTGACGGTCTGCAGCGGTTCCTTCAGGTCGTGCGAGGTGACCGCGGCGAACTGATCGAGCTCGCGGTTCGAGCGCTCGAGCTCGGCCGTGCGCGCCACCACCTCGTCGCGACTCTGCTCGAGCGACACGGCCATCGTGTTGAAGGCGCGCCCGAGGTCGCCAAGCTCGTCGGAGCGCGCGTCCGGAGTGCGCGCAGTCAGGTCGCCCTGAGCCACCCGCTCCGCTCCACGCGCGACGTCGCGCACGGGGCGCACGATCGCACGACGGAGGTACACCGCCAGCCCGACGATCGAGCCCAGGGCAACCACCAGTCCCCCGATCCCGAGCCACACCGCCGCCTGCGAGCGGTCGTTGGCCTGGTCGGTGCGGGTCACCGCGACGGCGCGCTCGGTGTCGAAGAGGTTGTTGAACCGCGCCCGGATCGCGTCGATCCGGTCGCGCCCGGTGTTGTTCACGATCACGCTTCGCGCGACGTTCAGGTTGTCCTTCGCGAGCGAGACGATCGGGATCGAGTACAGGTTCACGTAGTCGTTGATCGCGCCGCGGATCCCGAGCACCTGAGCGTGGGCCTTCGAGTCCTGGGCCACGAGACGCTCCAGCGCCTGCGCCTGGGCGGGATACGAGGCACGCGAGTTCGTGTAGGGCTCGAGCAGGCTGAGGTTGCCGCTGGCCACGTAGCCGCGCACGCCGGTCTCGAGGTCGATCGCCAGCTTCTCGAGCGAGACGCCAGCGGTGATCGCCTGCTCCGACTTGATCGCCAGCCGCGCCGAGTGGCGCTGCTCCCGAATGGCGACGACCAGCACCACGAACACGATCGCAACCAGCAGGGCGAGCGCGGCGCTCGCCACGACCATGCGGGTGGTGATGCTTCTTTTCAACACGGATTTGCCGGTGCTCAGACCGGATCGCCAGGAAGGCGCTGACCAGGGGAGGGGCGGCCAGTCCCCCTTCGCCCCCGATGATAGTTAGGCCGGGGTGGCCTGGCAAACGGGGTCGGTGTCACCAAAAGGACGGCCGACTGTCCCCCAGATGGTCAGGCCAGGTGATCCCGCAGGTAGGGCACGGCCTCGTGCCACAGACGCTCCGCCGCCTCCTCCTGGTAGCTCGGCCGGTAGTCGGCGAAGAAGGCGTGCCCGGCGTGCTCGAACACCTCGATCCTGAAGTCCTTGTCGTCCGCCCAGAGCCGCTCGCGCAGCTGGTCGGCGTCGGCCGGCGAGGGATTCGTGTCCTCCGCCCCCACCACGATCATCAGCGGGCAGCTGAGGCCCGGGATCAGGTCGGCCACGGGGACCGGGCGGGTGGGCGTGGTCACGTCGTCGGGGCTGGCGTAGAGGGTGAAGCCGCCCCAGCAGTCCACGGCCACGTCCGGCGCGCTGCTGCTGCACGCGAACAGGAGCGTCTGGCGACCCCCGGAGCAGAAGCCGATGCAGCCGACCTTCCCGTTCGCCGTCTCGAGGCCCCGCAGGAACGCGGCCGCCCCGTCAAGGTCCCCCACCGCGCGCTCGTCCGGCACGGCGAGCATCGCCTTCATGAACTCCGCGACCTCCGCCCCGGGCGCCCCCTCGCGCGTGTACAGGTCCGGCGCAAGCGCGCTGAAGCCGATGTTGGCGAACCGCCGCGCGACGTCGCGGATGTGATCGTTGAGGCCCATCGCCTCGTGCAGGACCAGCAGCCCCGGTCGCGGGTCCGAGCCCCTGGGCTCGACGAGATAGCCGGCCACGGAGTCGCCGTTCGCGCCAGGGAACGTGACGTCGCGATCGACGAGCGTGGACGGATCGGAAACGGCGCCGGGAACTGGACTCACAAAGACCCTCCTTGGGAAGTGGCCGCTCAGCTTCGCAGAGCCGGCTCGATCGCGCTCGGTTGTACACAGTCGTATGCGATATAACCGCTCGACGGTGAACCGCGTCGACTCGCCCCCCAGGGCGCCGCTCCGATCCGACGATGTGCGACCCCTGTGGCTGGAGGTCGATCTCGATGCGCTGCGTGCCAACTACACGGCACTGCGCAGGATGGTTGCGCCGGAGACGAAGCTGATCGCCTCGGTGAAGGCGAACGCCTACGGGCACGGTGTCGCCGAGGTCGGGCGAGTGCTGTCGGACCTCGGTGCCTACGCCCTCGCGACCGGCTGCTTCGAGGACGCGCTCGCCCTGAGAGCGGCCGGAGTGCGGTCGAAGATCCTCCTGTTCGCCTGCCAGCTCCCCGAGGCAAGCGGTCAGCTCCTGGCGAACGACCTCATTCCGACGATCTACAACCTCGAGACGGCACGCGCGGTGTCCGACAGCGCGACCGCTCCCACCGCCGTGTATGTGAAGGTCGAGTGCGGTCTGGGTCGCTTCGGGGTTGACGTCGGCGAGGCGGCCGACTTCGTCCAAGCCGTGGCCTCGCTGCCGGGCGTCGTGGTGGAAGGCCTGTACACGCATTCGCCCTTCGACGATGCCCCGGGCCTGACCTGGGCGGTGGAGCGACTTGCCGAGTTCCGTGCCCTCCGCGATGCCCTCGCTGAGGCCGGGTTGCAGATCCCGGTCACCCAGGCTCTCAGCAGCGCAGGGGTGGTGGCGGGCCTGGACGACCTCGGCTGCACCGCGGTCTGCCCGGGGCGCCTTCTCTATGGGCTCGCGCCCGTCACGCCGGACGTGGCGGACTGCAGCGAGTTCCGCCCCGTCCTGCGAGCGATCAAGACGAAGTTGATCCACACCGCACAGCATCGAGCCAGCCGCTCGGCCGGCATGAGCGGGAGGGATCGGTTCCCCGCGGGAGCCACGATCGGCGTGGTTCCGCTCGGCTTGATCGACGGCTACAGGCCGGCGCGAGCCGGCGTCGCGGAGATGCTCGTGCGCGGCCGGCGAGTTCCGGTCCTGAGGACGTCGCTCGAGGCCACGACCCTCGACCTGACCGACGTACCGGACGCGGGACTCGGAGAGCCTGTTCTTGCGCTTGGGGAGGACGGGTCGGAGCGGATCACGTTGGAAGACGTGGCCACGTGGCAGGGCACGAGCGCGCTCGAAGTGCTGACCACGTTCAGCGATCGCATGCCGGTGAGCTATCCGAGGAGCCAAGAATGAGCACCACCGACCCCGAGCTCAAGGCCGCTCTCGAGCGGATCTTCGCGACCGACTCCGAGCTCTACCAGGGCCGCGGCTTCCAGCGGCGCGTGGGCTACGGCGAGCGGCCCGCGCTGATCCACATCGACCTCGCGAACGCGTGGACGCGGCCCGGACATGCGTTCAGCTGCGACAACATGGACGAGATCATTCCTGCCGTACAGCGCCTGAACGAGGCGGCGCGGCCCAAGCGGATTCCCGTCATCTACACCACGACGGCCTACGAGGTCGTCGAGGGCCCGAATTCCGACATGGGCCTCTGGAACCGCAAGATTCCGCTGGAGGAGCTCAAGGTCGGCACCGAGGCCGTCCAGATCGACGACCGCATCGCCCCCGAGCCCGGGGAGCTTGTCATCGTCAAGAAGCGGGCGAGCGCGTTTCACGGAACGAACCTGGCGTCGTACCTGACCGCCCACCGGGTTGACACGGTGATCGTGACCGGGGTGACCATGGCGGGCTGCACCCGGCACACGGTCGAGGACGCGATCGCCGAGGGCTTCCGTCCCATCGTCGTGCGCGAGGCGGTTGGCGACCGGGTCCCCGGGGTCGTGGAGTGGAACCTCTTCGACATCGAGGCGAAGTTCGGCGACGTGGAACCGCTGACCAGCGTCCTCGCCTATCTAGACCAGCTCCCGGTCCCATAAACGACGCGGACCTTCAGACGCTGATCGACGAGCCCGCGCGACGTGACGAGGTCACGGCCGTCGAGCTGGTCGACGCGATCCTGAAGCGGATCGAGGATCACGAGCGCCTGGGGGCATTCATCACCGTGACCCCAGAGAGCGCTCGCGCCGACGCGCGCGAGGCCGATAGCCGGCGAGCCCGCGGGGCTGGTCGCGGGCCGCTCGACGGCCTGCCGATCGCGGTCAAGGACAACATCGACGTGGCGGGCATCCCCTGCACCGCCGGTTCCGCCTGGTTTCGCGACCGCGTGCCGCGCCGCGACGCGTTCGTCATACGCCGGCTGCGCGCGGCCGGAGCGGTGATCGTCGGCAAGACGAACATGTACGAGCTCGCCTACGGCGCGACCGGCGACAACCCTCATTACGGGGACTGCCACAACGCCTGGGACCTCGCACGGGTCCCCGGCGGCTCCAGCGGCGGCTCCGCCGCTGCGCTGGGTGCCGACCTGTGCTTCGCAGCTCTCGGGACCGACACCGGCGGCTCCGTCCGGCAACCGGCAGCCCTGAACGGCGTCACCGCGCTGCGCCCCACCTTCGGATCGGTGAGCAACCGCGGTGTGGTCCCGGTGTCGCCCTCGCTCGATACGGTGGGATCGATGGCCCGCAGCGCGCGGGACACCGCGGCGCTGGCCGGCGCACTGGCCGCCTATGACCCCAAGGACCCGTGTGCGGTCGCGCCGCCAGGCTCCTCTCGACCCGATCCGCCGCCCGGCCCGCGGCCGCTGAGCGGGCTCCGCGTCGGGGTCGCCCGCGGCTACTTCTTCGACGGCGTCGCGCCCGCGGTGGCGGCCAACGCGCACGCGGCGGCCGACACGCTCGCTGAATTGGGAGCGCAGCTCTCCGAAATCGACACTCCCGACGCGGGACGGGCGACCGACGACACCAGGCTGCTGATCCTCGCCGAGGCGCTCGCCACGCACGAGCGGCGCTTCGACCGCGACGCGGCGAGCCTGGGCGATGACGTCCGGCGCCGGCTCGAGCTCGGGCGCGGCGTGACGGGCGTCCAGGTGGCTCACGCGCTCGATCGCATGCGGCACTTTCGGGTCCGGATGCACTCGCTGCTGGAGCGGGTCGACCTGATCCTCACGCCCACCACGGTCGCCGTCGCCCCCCTCCTGGCAGGCTCGGACATGATCGCCACGACCGCGCGCCTGACGCTGCTCACCTACCCGTGGAGCCTCGCGAGCCTGCCGGCGATCTCACTCCCGAGCGGCCTTGACGAAGCTGGGCTGCCAACCGGCGTGCAGCTGGCAGCGGCCCCGTGGCGCGATGAACTGCTGCTGCGCGTCGGCGTCGCCTTCCAGGAGGTCACGAGCTTCCACCGCCTCCGGCCACCGGCGCCGGCCTGAAGCGCGCCTCAGAGGGGAGTCCCGTTGCCCGGCTGCTCGCCGGCCTGCATCTCCGTGTAGGCCTCGTGCAAGGTGGCCAGGTGAAGACGCATCTCGTGCTCCGCCCGGTCGGGATCGCGCTGCTCGATCGCGTCGAAGATGCGCCCATGGTCGTCGTCGACGACCGGCCAGAACTGCGTGGCCGCAAGCCTGCGGGGAAAGCGCCGCTGCATCAGCGTGAACACGGGCTCCGTCATCACCCGCAGCAGCCGGTTGCCGGATGCCTCGACGATCAGCTTGTGGAAGGACTCGCTCATGTCGTGGTCGGGCGACGCCGGCACGTGGCTCGGAAGCGTGCTTCGCAGTGCCTCCAGCTGCTCGGGGGTGCAACGCTCGGCGGCCAGACGCGCCGCCGGCACCTCCAGCTGCTCTCGCACCTCCAGGAACTCGCCCGCCGTGCAGCCCTCGTGCTGGTAGAGCATGTCCAGCGAGATCGCCAGCATCGACGTGACCTTGGTGGCGTCGAGGCGCTTGACCATCGTGCCGCCCTTGACCCCGCGTGTGGTGGTCACGACCCCGTATGCGGTCAGCACCCGCAGCGCCTCGCGCACCGTGCTGCGACTGACGTTGAACCTCTCCTGAAGCTCCGCCTCCGAGGCCAGCTTCTGACCCGCAGCGATTCCGCCGGACAGGATCTGGGCGAGCAGGGCGTCCGCCACGCGGACGTACGCCGGCTCTCGTGCTTCTAGAAGCATCTCGATCGGGTCGACTTCAAATCGCGCGCTCCCTGCCGGCCCAGAACGGTGCCCGCAGCTCTCGCCGCAGCACCTTGCCGGCGGCGTTGCGCGGCAGCGCCTCACTGAAGTCGACCTGCTTCGGCAGCTTGTAGCGCCCCAGGTCCTCACACACGGCGACGATCTCCTCGGCGCTGGCCGTGGCACCGGGTCTCAGGACGACCGTGGCGTTGATCGCCTCGCCCCAGTACTCGTCCGGCACGCCGAACACCGCGACCTCGCGCACCGCCGGATGGCGAGCGATTGCCTCTTCGATCTCACGCGGGTAGATGTTCACGCCGCCGGAGATGATCTTGTCGTTCTTGCGATCGACGATGTACAGGTAGCCCTCATCGTCGCGACGCGCGAGATCGCCGGGCGAGAACCACCCGTCGCGCATCGACGCCTCCGCCTTCTCGGGCTTGCCCCAATAGCCGTTGAACATGAACGGAGAGAGGCTGAACACCTCGCCGATCTCCCCGGGGCCGACCTCGTTGCCGTCGTCGTCGAGCAGGCGCACCGAGGTGCAGGGGAAGGGCAGGCCGACGCACTGCTGCTTTGCGCAGCTGGTCGGCGGGACCGATGCTGGAGGTGATCCCGGACTCGGTCGATCCGTAGCACTCGTGCAGGAGCCCCTCGCCGAAGTAGTCGATGATGCGTTCCTTGGTCACCTGATCGAGAGGCGCGGCGTTGGAGATCAAGGTGCGCAGCTGCGTCGGCCGGTAGCGGCTGAGCGTGTCCTCCCCCAGCGCCAGTATCGCCTGGAAGTGGCTCGGCACCATGAACGCGTTGGTGCGCGTTCTCGAGCCGCTGGAGAACCAGCTCGGGATCGAAGCGGGCCAGGATCTCGCAGAAGCCGCCGAAGAAGATCGGCGCCGCGGCGAACGCGAAGCCCGCGCCGTGATACAGCGGCGCGAGCGCCAGCGCCCGGTCGTGACGAGCTGTAGCAACCGAAGGCGACCGCCATCGCGAAGAACGTCAGCGCGCGAGAGCGATGCGACAGCAACACGCCATTGGGCTCGCCGGTGGTGCCCGAGGTGTACGGGATGCAGAACGGGTCCCATTCCTCGATGTGCACCCCGCAGGGCTCTGCGCGCGAGCTCGACAGCCAGTCCTCGTACTCCTCGCCGATCACGATCACGCGCTCGACCGTCTCGAGCTCCGCCTCCCGGGCGACTTCCTCGAGCGACGGGTGGACGAACAGCACTCGCGCCGCGGCGTCGTTGGCGATCATCGCGACCTCGCGAGCGGATGAGCGACCGTTGATCGTGGCCGGCGCCAAGCCGGCCGAGGCAAGGCCGCAGACGATCTCGAGGTACTCGAGGCAGTTCGGGGCCAGCACTGCGGCGTGGTCGCCCGGGCTCAGGCCGACGTCGTGCAGCACGCCGTTGGCAACGCGGTCCATGCGCGACACGAAGTCGCGATAGCGCAGCTGGCGCTCACCCTCCACGAGGGCGACCTTGTCGGGCGTCGCCGAAGCCGAGGTGCGGATGCCGTCCGCGATCCCGATCGGCAGGTAGGTCGCCGGCCGCTGCCCGTGGGCTTCCCCGATCCCGCTGCTCATGCCGGCACCTCCACGCCCGCGGCCAGCAGATCCACTATCTCGGCGGCGGGCAGCACCTCGTCGATCATCGCTGCCACCTGGCCCATCGGAAGAAACCCATCCACCACGTCGCCGTCCACTGCGCCCGCGCGAGCGCGCCATATCTCCGTGTCCGCCTGCGTACACCCTCGCCCACCTCGTCGTCGCGTCCCTCCCAGGACTCGGTGAAGGCGTTGCGCAGCGCCCGCGACGGCTTGCCGGTGCAGGCCCGGGTGACCAGGTGGCGCCCTCGCCGGCGGCGACGACAGCCCGCTTGTAGCTCTCGTGCGCGTCGGACTCCTCGGAGGCCAGGAAACGCGTGCCCACCGAGACTCCCGCCGCGCCCAGCGCCATTGCGCCGCGCACGGCCTCGCCGGTCGCGATTCCCCCGGCGAGGAGCACGGGGATATCCACCTCGCGCAGCACCGACTGTGCGAGCGACAGCGTGCCGGTCGGGCCGACGTGGCCGCCGGCCTCGTGGCCCTGCGCCACGACCGCGTCCGCTCCGGCCAGCGCCACCTTGCGGGCCGCGCGGGTGCTGCCGACGACGCCTATGAACAACGTGCCGACCCCGTGGAGCTCGTTGATCACGGAACTCGGGTCGCCGAGCCCGCTCAGCACGACGGCACCCGCTCCTCGATGCATATGTCGAGCTGCTCACGCAACAGCGCGGCGGTTGCCGAAGGCCGACTCGTCGGTCGCGCCGCTTGGCAGCAGCACGTTGACCCCGAACGGCAGCGACCCGCCTCGTCGCGCACACGCTCGATGTGACCGCGCAGCTCATCGGGGTCCATCAACCCGCCCGTGGCGATCACCCCCAGGCCGCCGGCGCGCGACACCGCAGCCGCCAGACGGCCGGTCGATACGTATCCCATCGCGGCCTGAAAGATGGGGCGCTCTATTCCCACCAGCTGGCACAGGCGCCCGCCCGCAGCGTCACGCGGACCGCTCCCCGGCGAGTGCCGACGGCCGCGGCTCGGCGCCGCCGAGCGTCGAGCTTGAACAGCCGCATCGCGTTGTCGCGCATCATCGCCTGCCAGGATTCCGGCCGCAGATCCAGGCCGTCGACCTCCTGCACCGCGCGCTCAGGATCGATCACCGGCCAATCGGTGCCGAACAGGCACTTGTGCCGCCCCCAGCTGTTGGCGTAGTGAACGAAGTTCTCCGGCCAATGCTTGGGGGCATACGCGTCCCCGGCCATGTACACGTTGTTGTGCTTGAAGCACATCGCGATCATCTCCTCGGTCCATGGCCACCCGAGATGTATACCGATCAACTTGAGCTCGGGAAAGTCGATCGCCACGCGGTCGAGCGTGATCGGCCGGCCGACGCTCGGCAACACCCGATCGCGCTGGTAGTCCAGGCAATGCCCTATCTGCATCATGATCGGCACGTCCAGCTCGCAGCACTTCGCGTAGAACGGGTAATACATCGGGCTGTCGGGCGACTGCTCGAACCAGTGCGGGTAGAGGTGTGCGCCGACAAAGCCGAGATCGCGAATCGCGTACTCGAACTCTCGCAGCCCGCTCATCACACGCGAGGGATCTATCCCCGCCAGCCCGTGGAAGCGACCGGGGTAGCGCTCGCAGATCGCGGCCACGTCCTCGTAGGGGATCGCATGCGAGTACTTGACCCGCATGTCCCCCGCTCGCACCGCGATCAGCAGCGAGCGCTCCACCCCGGCCCTGTCCATCTTCTCGAGGTACTCGTCCATCGGCATGCCGCGTCTCATCTCCTCCGGCATGCGCACCTTGTCCATGAAGTGCTCGTCCACTCCAAACTGGCCCGCGGCGATCGCCTCCGGAGTGTGCACATTGCACACGATGTCGATGATTCCTGTGTGAGACACGCGCAACCTCCGTGTTGTCAGCTCGCCGGGCGCTTGGAGTGGAGGGTGCGCTTGTCGAGCACCGCCACGGTCTCGCCACGACTGTTCTTGATCTCCTGGTGAATGGTCACAACGCCGCGGGAGTCGTCCTTCTCCTCCAGTGAAGTGACCTCGCCCTCCAGGTGCAACGTGTCTCCGATGAAGACGGGCTTGACGAAGCGCACCCGGTCCATGCCGTAGAAGGCCACGATCCGGCTCTCGTCCGAGCCCATCAGGGAGAACTCGAGCCCCGTCGCGAGCGACAGCGTCAGGCACCCCTGCGCGATGCGCCCGCCGAACGGGCCTTCGACGGCAAACTCCTCGTCGGTGTGCAGCGGGTGATAGTCGCCCGATAGCCCCGAGAACAGGGTGATGTCCGCCTCGGTGAGAGTCCGGGCCCGCGACTGAAACCGGTCACCGACATTCAGGTCGTCGTAGTAATTGTTCAGTGTTGTGAGCACGTTACCTCCGTCGGTGACACTCATCGGGCCACCGAGGTCGTCATCGCTTGCATTGCCTCTTCGAGTCTCGGCCACCGTCACGACCGGGCCGAAGCTGTAACGGAAGTCCTCGAGTGCACCCTCGTGCAACTCCGGAGTGACCAGCCGCGGTCGCGTCGGACGGCACGATCACGCGGATATCGCGGAAGAAGGCGTCCCGCACGGTGCTCTCCACGCAGACGTTCGTGGTCACGCCGCAGACGATGAGCGCCTCGGTCTTCAGGTCGCGCAGCTGCTGCTCGAGGTCCGTGTCGTAGAACGCGGAGTAACGCGTCTTGTCAACCACTCGGTCCCCGGGCTCCGGCGCCAGTTCGTCGACGATCTCCGCGTCCCAGGTGTCGCGGACCATCCCCTTCGCCTCCATGATCTCCGGGAAGATCTCCGTGATCAGTCCGGCGTCCGAGTAGTCCGGGTTCAGCGTGTAGCGCGTGTAGAAGACGGGCAGGTCGGCGCGCGGGCCGCCGCGGCGAGTCGCTTCACGGGTCCGATCGCGTCGCGGCTGGTCGTCCAATCCAGCCCGATCTTGTTCATGAAGCCGTCCTCGTGGCAGAAGCCGTTCTGCATGTCGATGATGATCAGCGCGGTCTTGGCCCTGAGTTCCATCAGCTCACCTCTCTCGCTTGGTCGGCGATCTCGAAAATTTGGGATCGGGATCCCGTCCTCCCGGGCTCCTCGAAGTACAGCTCGACGGCCATGTCCCCGCAGGCGATCCGGTCGGGTTCGATCCGTCGATGTTGCCCACCACGCGCACGCCCTCCGCCAGGTCGATCAGACCGACGACGTACGGCACCTGGTCGACCAGAATCGGGTCGACGGGGTGGGTGACGACGACCCAGCTGTAGACGCTGCCGCGGCCGGAGGCACTCGATCCAGTCGGTCTCGGTGCTCTGGCAGATGCGGCACATCGGGCCCGGCGGCCAGCGGGTGCGGCCGCAGTCGCGGCAGCGCGGGACCAGGAAGCGCCCCTCGCGGCAGCCGTCCCAGAACGGCTGCGTGTCGATGATCGGGCAGCGGGCGGGGCATCCCGTGAGCACGCGCTCAGTCCTTCCTCAGGATCACGGCTGCCGAGAGCTGCGCGACGGAGCTGCACGACAGGATCGAGCTCGCAGGCCGTCGACCTGCGCCGTCGACGTGCCGCGCAGCTGGCGGACCGCCTCGATGACGTGCGGCAGCCCGTGGATGTAGGCCTCGGAGTGGTTGCCGCCGTGCGTGTTGACCGGCAGCTCGCCGTCGAACTCGATCCGCCCGCCCTCGACGAACGGCCCGCCCTCGCCCGGCTCGCAGAAGCCGTACGCCTCGAGCGAGAAGATCACGAACGGCGTGAAGTGGTCGTAGATCATCACCGCGTCGATCTCCGCCGGGACCGACGCCGGCCGAGCGATAGACGTCCGCGCGCGGTGTGGACGGACTCGGCAACGGCGAGGTCTCTCGCGGAACACGATCCCGACGGCGCGCGTGCCGCTGCCCTGCGCGGCCCCATGATCCAGGCCGGCGGGTGGCGCAGGTCGCGCGCTCGGTCGGCGCGGGTGACGATCACCGCGCAGGCGCCGTCGCTCTCGATGCAGCAGTCGAGCAGACGCAGCGGGTCGGCGATCATCCGCGAGGCCTGGTGGTCCTCGAGCGTGATCGGGCTTGCGCATCATCGCCCGCGGGTTCATGCTGCGCGTGCCGGCGCAGCGCCACCGCGACATCGCCGAACTGCTCGCTCGTCGTCCCGTACTCGATCATGTGCCGCCGCGCGAACTGGCCGAACAGGTGCGCCGGCGTCAGCATTCCCCACGGCATCTGGAACGCCTCGAAGCCGCTCGACGCGCTCGCTGCATCCACGTCGACGCCGCGGCCGTAGCGTGCGCCCGAGCGCTCGTTGAGCGCCCGGTAGCAGACGACCGTGTTCGCCAGCCCGGCCGCGATCGCCGCCGCGGCGTGCACGATCGACGGCGTTGCCGCCGGTGCCGCCGTAGCCGGTGTGGCTCATCCAGCGCAGGTTCTTCAAGCCCGAGGTGCGAGGTGAGCGCAACCTCGTCGACGCTGTCCATGTCGTAGCGCACGAGCCCGTCGATCTCGTCGACACGAGAGCGCCGGCGTCCTCGGCCGCCTTGCGTGATCGCCTCGCACGCGAGCGCCAGCTCCGTGCGGCCGGAGTCCTTCGAGTACTCCGTCTCGCCGATCCCGACGATGGCCGCCTTGTCGCGCAGCTCTCGCCTAGCGTCATACGAGCACCCCCTGCTCGCGCAGCAGATCGAGCTCCTCGATCGTGCGGCCGGCCAGCCCGGCGAGCACCGCGTCGGTCCGTCGCCGAGGCACGGCGCAGTGCCGCAGCTCCGGACGGGCGCCGTCATAGCGCCACGGAACGGCCGGGATCGGTCGCGGCCCGGCGACGGGATGGTCGTCCTCGCGCACGAATCCGCGCGCGGCCAGGTGCGGATCCTCGATCACCTCGGCCAGTGTCGAGCACGGCGCGCCGCGCGCGACGCCCGCCGCCTGCAGGCGGCTCCATCGCCTCCCGGCGCGTCGGCGTCGGCGACGCCGTCGAGCGCCGCGTCCGCGTCGGCGGACGTGGCCACGAACCGGCCCGGCTCGCGGTGCGGGAGGAAGCGGCACGGAGATGGGCCGATCGGCTCGCCAGCGGCGGCGCTCGGGCACCAGACCGCCCATGCAGGCGAGCAGCACGTCGAGCATGCTCACCTCGACGTGACAGCCCCGCCCGTGCGCGCGCGCTCGCGCAAGCGCCTGCTCGATCGCCAGCGCCATGTAGGTGCCGGCCAGCAGATCGGGGTAGATCGCCCCGGCGAGCCGCATGTCGCCCGCGGAGTCGCGGGTCACGCTCGCCAGGCCGCTGAGGAGGATCACCCCGCTGTGCAGCGCGACGTAGTCACCCCAGGGGCCGCTGCGGCCGAAGCCGCTGATCGAGGCCAGCACGATGTCCTCGCGGCACCTCGCGCAGCTCCTCGTGCGTGATCCCGAGCGCGCGGGCGGCGCGCCGCGAGAAGTTCTCCAGCACGACGTCGGCGCTCGCTGACCAGCTCGAGCAACAGCCTGCGCGTCCGGCGTCCGTTGGCCAGGTTCGAGCTCGACGCTGCGCTTGCCCTGATTGATCTGGTTGAACATCATCGCTCGCGTCGTAGCGCCGGCTCGCCGACGAACGGCCCGAAGCCGCGCGATATCAGGCGTGGCCCTGCTCTCGACGAGCACCACGTCGGCGCCCAGCGCGGCCAGCAGCTGACCGGCGTACGGGCCCGCGACGATCTGCGACGAGGTCCAGCACCCGGACTCCCGCCAGCGGCGCGGCCGCGCCGAGCCGTTCGATGATGCACGCCGTGCCGGGAGCTGCCCGGTCGCCGGGGCTTCGGCGGCCGGAGGCGCCGGCGCGGGCGCCGGCGCCCGTCCACGACGATCGGATCCGCCGGGACCACCGTCGCCGTGCTCGCTCGGTGACGGACCCGATCTCGCCGCACCTGCTCGCTCGCGACAGCGTCTGCGGCCAGCTCCAGCGAGCAGCAGCACGGCAGCCCGCGCGCCTGGGCCTCGCGAAGCACGTCCGCGCCCAGTTGCCCCTGCGTCCACTCGGCGATGTGCGCCGTGCAGGGAGCCGGTAGTTGACGCCCCGCGACTGCGCCGTCGGCGTACTCGGGCTCGAACGCCCACTCGGGGGAGCCCATCAGCTCGACCAGGCCGTGCCAGTGCGGCTCGGTGAAGGCCACCATGATCACCCAGCCGTCGCGGCATGGCAGGTAGCACGTTGGGCTCGAGCTCGTGGTGGGTGGTGCGGCGGCCGCGGCCACCCCGCCGCCGTAGGCGGTGATCCCCCACTCGTAGGCCATCTGCGCCACCACGGCCTCGAGCAGGGCAACCTCGACGTGCCGCGGCCCTTGCTCGCCCCGCAGCGCGGGCATGAGCGCCCCGAACACCGCCACCGCCGCCATGAACGCGCCGCCGGATCTCGGCGAGCCTGGCCCGGCTCTGCACCGGCGGATCGCCGGGCGGGCAGCGATCCGGAAAGCCGGGCGTGGCGTTCGCCAGGCCCGACAGGGCGGAGAGCACCACGTCGTCGCTGGCGAAATCGGCGTACGGGCCCGACTGGCCGAACGGCGTCACGCAGGCCGCCACCAGCCGCTCGTGACGGTCGATCACGGAGTCGCAGTCCAGCGACCACCGTGCAGCCGGCTCGTGACGGAGCGACGTCAGGTACAGGCCGGCGTCGCCCAGCAGCTGCTCGAGCGTGGCGCGATCCTCCGCTTGGTCGGGGTCCAGGGTGATGCTGCGCTTGACGCCATCGACGAAGGGCTCGGCGGCCCGGCTCGTCCCGTTCTCAGCTCCCGGCGAGATCGACGTGGGTCACGCTGGCGCCGGCATCCGCCAGGAGCTTTCCGCACAGCCGAAGCCCCGCGCCCTCGCCGACCTCGACCACGGCGACGCCTCTGAGCGGCCGCATCTCACTCATCGGTTGCTCCTCCGCCGCCGAGGTAGGCGTCGAGGACGCGCTGGTCGGCCACGACGTCGGCGGGCGGCCCCTCGCAGATGATGGCGCCGAAGTCGAGCACCGTGAGCTGATCGCACACCGCGGCCACCAGGTCCATCTGGTGCTCCACCAGGACGATCGTCAGCCCGCCGTCTCTCAGCTCTCGGAGCAGAACGGCGAGGCGCTCGCGCTCGGCCGTGTTCAGTCCCGCGGCCGGCTCGTCGAGCAACATCACCCGCGGATCGGTGATCAGCGCACGGGCGATCTCCACGGTGCGGCGGATGCCGTACGCAAGCTCGGTGACCGGGGCGGCGGCCACGTCCGTCAGCCCCAGCCGATCGACGATCTCCTGAGCGCGGGCCGTTGCGGCTCGGTGGGCGCCCCGACTGGGCACCCAGCGCCTGCCGGGCAGCGTGGCGCCGGCCGCCACCGAGACGTTGTCCAGCACGCTCATGCTCTCGAACAACCGCACGGTCTGGAACGTGCGGACCACTCCCGCCTCGTGGACGATGCGACGCAGAGACCACCGCGTGGCGTCCGCCGAGAACAGCCGGTAGCGCCCGCTGCTGGCCCGGTCCACGCCGCTGAGAACGTTGATCAGGGTGGTCTTGCCCGCACCGTTGGGCCCGATCACGCCACGGATCTCGTTCGCCGGGATCGACAGTGAGATGTGGTCGACGGCGTGAACGCCGCCGAACTGCTTGGCCAGGTCCGAGGTCTCGATTGCGAGTTCGCTCACGCTCAGACCTACGCCCCGGTTCCCGCGCCCAGCGCAGCATCTGGGTCGAGACCTTCGTCTCGCTGGGTCGCACCGCGGTCAGGGCTGCTGACTGGCGGCCCTCCTGAGCGCAGCCTGTCCACCAGCCACGAGCACACCCCAGCCAGCCCCTGGGGGAAGATCGCCATCAGCACGATCACAAGCGCACCGAGGACCACATAGGCCGTATCGCCGGTGCCGGGCGTGAGCTGCACCAACCACACCACGATCGCGGCGCCGGCCACCGAGCCGCCCAGGCTGCCGAGTCCACCGATCACGATCATCAGGAAGATCTGAAACGAGATCAACGGCTGGAACAGCGACGGGTCGATCACCGTCGAGTTGGCGGCGAGGATCGAGCCGGCAACCGCGCCCAGGATGGCGCTGAGCGTGAACGCCTGAAGCTTGCGGAACGTGTTGTGCACCCCGACGGTGGCAGCGGCGAGCTCGTCATCGCGCAGGGCACTGAGCTCGCGTCCCGCCCGGCCACGTAGATACAGGGCAACCAGCACGAACGCCACGATCACCACCGCCCAGATGAACAGGTAGGCGCTCCTCGGGGTGTCGAAGGTGCCGATCAGCCTGAGCGGGGGAATGCCGAAGATCCCGCCGAGGCCGCCGAGCTTGCCCTGGACCTGCAGGAGGCCGTAGATGATCGCGCCGAAGGCCAAGGTGGCCATCGCGAGATAGTTGCCGCGCAGGCGGAGCGCGACGTATCCCACCACCAGCCCGAGGAACGAGGCGATGGCCACGCCCATGATCACGGCGACGATGAACGAGAGCCCCATGTGGGTGGTCCCGTACGCCGCTGCGTAAGCCCCCACCGCCATGAAGCCGGCCTGGCCGAGCGCCAGCTGGCCGGCACGCCCAGCGACAACCGTGAGCCCCATTGCCGCGAGCGCATCGATTCCGACGGTGCCACCAACCGTCAACTGGTAGTCGTTGGCCGCCAACAGGAAGAACAGCAGCGCGCCCACCACCACGGCGCCGCCGCTCATCCAGGTCGTGCTCTGGTGATCGTTGAGGAGCCTGTCGCGCAGGGACTTCATGCCAGCCGCTCCCTCACGCCGAACAGTCCGGACGGCCGGATCAGCAAGGTCAGGATCAGGAGCCCGAAGATGAGCGGGTCTCGGTAGGCAAAGGGAACGTGAACGGCGACAAGCGTCTCGAACAGACCCAGCAGCAGAGCGCCCACCACCACGCCATAGGTGCTGCTCAGCCCACCGAGGATCGCCGCGGTGAACCCCTTGAGCGTCAGCGCGGGGCCCACCACCCCGCCGGCCAGCGTGATCGGCGCAATCAGCACACCCGCCAGCGCGGCCAGCGAGAAAGCACCGGCAGCGGCAATCACCCGCGTCTGGCGCACGTCGATACCCACCGCGCCCGCCGCCATCGGATCTGCGGCGGAGGCCACCATCGCCTTGCCGTAACGCGAGCGCGAGAGGAACAGCGCGACGGCGGCCACGACCATCGCCACGACCACCCAGACGACGAAGTCCTGGGAGTCCACGTGCGACTTGCCGATCCTGACGGTCCCCCCGATGATCTGCGGGAACGGCTGGGCGGTCGCGCCGTAGATGAGGATGTGCCCGCTGCTCAGCACCAGCAGCGCCCCCACCGTCGCCACGATCGCCGCGTCGGGCCCGCGGCGCAGGCTCGGGCGAACCACGATGTTGTGGTAGAGCACGCCGGCCGCCAACCCACCGGCGGTGACGATCACGAACACGAGGGCCAGCGGCACATTCCGGTTGACGAGGCTCAGCGCAACCAAGCCCCCAAGGACCACCTTGTCGCCCTGGGCGAAATCCAGGACGTTGACCGTCCTGTAGATCAGGTTGAAGCCCAGGGCGACAAGCGCGTAGATGGCGCCCAGCGTTATGCCGCCGATGGCGAGGGTCACGTTCTGCATCAGCCCTCGACCTCCTGGCGGTCAGACGCCGCTCTCGCGTTCATGGTCTGTTCGTCTCTTCGTCCTTACGGTGTGGGTGCGAACACGGCCTTTCCGTCCTTGTAGGTGATGTACTTGTAGGAGTCCGACGGCGGCCCGCCCTTGTAGGTGGCGGTGTACGCGTACGGCCCGTTCACGCCGGTGTAGTTCAGGCCGATCATCGCCTGTGACACGCTCAGCGAATCGGTCTTGCAACCGGCCTTCTGGATTGCTGCACCCAGCAGGTGGACCGCGTCGTAGGCCGCTCCAGGCAGATACGTCGCCTGCTGGTTGTACGCGGCCTGGAACTCGTCGAGGAACTTCTGAGTGCTGGGCGGCGGATCGATCGTGTTCAGCTGCGAGAGCGTCGTGATCGTGTCCGCAGCCGCGCCGGCATCCTTCGGGATGAACGGCAACGAGTACGCCACATCACCCGCGGCGGGACCCTTGTAGCCCGCGGCACGGATCTGCTTGAGCAGCTGTGCGTCGGCCGGCGTGGCGGCTCCCCAGAGCATCAGGCCGTCCGGGTTGGCCGAGGCCAGCTTGGACGCCTGGGTCTGGAAGGTCAGGGCCGTCGGGTCATAGCTGTCCGAGACAACCGTCCAGCCGGCCTTCTTGGCCAGTTGGTTCAGCTGCGCGAAGCCAGCCTGGGCGTACGGCACGGCCGCGTAGATGATCCCGACCTTGTGCGGTCCAGAGCCGAGCTTCTTCTGCATCCAGTCGAAGACGAGCTGTCCCTCCACGTCCTGAGGTGTGATCACCGAGAACACGTAGGTCTTGCCGGTCCACGGCTGCCGCTGAGCGGTCTCCTCCATGAACCATGTCTTGAGACCCTCGGCGACCGGGGCCGTGGCCAGGCCGGGCGGGGTGATCGTGGGCCCGATAACCAGCTTCAGGCCGTCCTGCTGGACCAGCTTGCGGAGGCCGGCGATCGACAGGTTCGGCTGACCCTGGTCGTCCGCGGTGGCGGCCAGCTGGAGCTGACGCTTACACACGCCACCCGCTGCGTTGATGTCCTTCACGGCAAGCTTCGCGCCGTTCAGCTCGGGCAGGCCCGCGACGGCGTAGGGACCGGTCAGCGCGTTCAGATACCCGAACTTGATCGGTCCGCTCTCCGACGAGCTGCCGGTCGACGCACCCCCGGTCGACGAACCTCCGCTCGTCGAACTAGAGCTCGACGATCCGCACCCGGCTACAGCAACTGCGACTGCGCCCGCGGCTACCAAGCCCGCCAGCAATGCCCGACTGCCCCTCGTGCTTCCTTGCATCTCCACTCCCCTTTTTTGTACGGCCGCGCCTTCGCGGACCAGGCACGCGTTAGGCGGCGATGGTCTCGCCGCCGAGGTAGATCTTCCGAACCAGTTCAGCCTTCTGTAGCTCTGCGACCTCGCCCTCAAGGACGACGCGCCCGTACTGGAGCACCAACGCCCGGCTGCAAAAGCCAAAAGCGAGGCTGGCGTTCTGCTCGATCAGCAGAATCGCGAGCCCCGAGTCGCGCAACCGGCGCAGCGCTCCATACAGCTCTCCAGCCAGCTTGGGTGACAGCCCCATCGATGGCTCATCGAGGATCAGCACCTGCGGCGCTCCCATCAGCGCCCGGGCCACGGCCAGCATCTGCTGCTGGCCGCCGCTGAGATCGCCCGCCCTCTTGTTGCGGTGTTTCTCGAGGTCGGGAAACAGCTCGTACACGCGCTGGTACTCCTCCTCGAGCTGCGCGCGCTTGAGCTTGCGCCAGAACGCTCCCAGCTCGAGATTGGTGCTGCAGCTCTGTCCCGCGAACACGTGACGTCCCTCGAGCACGATCCCGATCCCGTGGACGGGCACCTGGTGAGGCCTCATGCCGGAAACGCGCCGGCCACCCACCTGCAACCGTCCCTCGAGCCGGATTGAGGACGCCGGCGATCATCTTCGCCAGCGTCGTCTTGCCGGCCCCGTTCGGGCCCACCACGCCCACGGCCTCGCCTGCCGAAACCGTGAGGCTGACGTCCCGCACGGCCTCGATCCCGCGATAGGCGTAGGCCACCTGCGAAACCTCTAGAACCGGCTGGTCAAACTGCTGTTCATCAGCCTCCAAAGACCACTTGGGAACGGGTGAGGCCGTCGTCGGAGCGAGTCCGAACGGGCGCGACTATAAAACATCAGTCAATTCGGGTCAATGCAACTTTTAAAATGTCGGTCAATTCGCGTCAACGGGGTTTGGCGCAAGGCCACAAAACCCGGATGACAAAGGGCGTTTCTGAGGCGTCATGGCGGCCGGCAGCGACCTAGATCCAGGCCCCGAAGGGGCCCGCTTCAGGCGAGCGAGGAGCAAGCCTGGCGAGGACGCAGGGTGTTCCGTAGTGCTCCGCACACGGCACACCCGAGGACACAGCCAGGCGCAGCTCCGCAGAAGCCTGAAGTGGGCCCCCTGGGACTCGAACCCAGCCCGCCGGATTAAAAGTCCGGTGCTCTACCAGATGAGCTAGAGGCCCTGGCCCGTCTTAGTGGCGGAAGTGGCGCCGCGACGTGAAAACCATCGGCACGCCGGCTTTCTCACACGCCTCGATCACCTCGGCGTCGCGAGTGGAACCGCCGGGCTGAATGATGGCAGCGACGCCCGCCTGGATCGCGAGCTCCGGGCCGTCCGCAAAGGGGAAGAAGGCGTCGGACGCCATCACCGCGCCCGCGAGCGGGACCTGCTGCCTTCTCGATGCGCGATCGCCACGGAGTCGACCCGGCTCATCTGGCCGGCGCCGATCCCGACCGTGGCGAGGCCCTTCCCGAGCACGATCGCGTTCGAGCGGACGTGCTTGCACACGCGCCAGGCGAACAGCAGGTCGCCCCACTGCTCCTCCGTGGGCCTGCGCTCGGTGGCCACGGACATCTCGTCGCGCGACTCGGTCTCGCTGTCGCGGTCCTGCACGAGGATGCCGCCGCGCACGCGCCGCATGTCGTGCTCGCCGAGCGGCACGCGCCGGCGCTCCTGGTCCTCGAGGATGCGCACGTTGGGCTTCTGGGCGAGGACCTCGAACGCGTCGTCGTCATACCCGGGCGCGAACACGAGCTCCACGAAGGTGCCGTTCAGGCGCTCCGCCAGCGCGAGGTCCACGCGGCGGTTGAAGCAGTAGACGCCGCCGTAGGCGCTCAGCGGATCGCACGCGAGCGCGCGCTCGTACGCGTCGATCGCTCGTCTTGCCGACCGCCGTGCCGCAGGGGTTGTTGTGCTTCAGGATCGCCGCGGCCGGAACCTCGAACTCCTCGAGCAGCCTGCGCCCGGAGTCGAGGTCGAGCAGGTTGTTGAACGACAGCTCCTTGCCGTGGAGCTTCGAGACCATCGAGAGCAGGTCGGTGCGCGCGCCGGCCTGGGCGTAGTAGGCGGCGCGCTGGTGCGGGTTCTCGCCGTAGGAGAGGTCGAGCACCTTCTCGTACGCGCGCACGTAGAGGCCCGGGAACGACTCCTCCTTCTCGGAGAACCAGCGCGAGATGGCGGCGTCGTAGCGGGCCGTGTAGCTGAACGCCTCGGTGGCGAGCGCCTCGCGGGTGGGCTCGGACAGCCGGCCGTCGCGCCGGCCCAGCTCGTCGAGGATCGCGTCGTAGCTCTCGGGACGCACCACCACTGCCGCGAACGGGTAGTTCTTGGCCGCGGCCCGGATCAGCGTGGGCCCGCCGATGTCGATGTTCTCGATCACCTCGGCGTCATCCGCGCCGCGCCTGCTGGCCACGCGCTCGAACGGGTAGAGGTTCACGCACACGAGGTCGATCGGCTCGATCGCGTGCTCGCCGAGGGTGCTCACGTGCTCCGGGTTCGAGCGCACCGCGAGCAGGCCCGCGTAGATGCGCGGGTTGAGCGTCTTCACGCGGCCGTCGAGGATCTCCGGGAAGCCCGTGTAGTCCTCGACGGAGCGCGTGCCGATGCCGGCGCCCTCCAGCTCGCGAGCGGTGCCGCCGGTGGAGACGATCTCGATCCCGAGCTCGGCCAGGCCGCGCGCGAACTCCACGAGCCCGCGCTTGTCGGACACGCTCAGGAGCGCGCGCCGGACGCGCACCTCGCCGGGCTCGACCGCCTCGATGGCGTCTGACTCAGTGGCCTCCGACATCTGCCCTCTCCTCGATCAACACCCTCTTGGGATTCGCGGGGTCGATGCGCACCGCCCCGCTCGCCAGGAGGCGAACCGCCCGCGGAAGGAGCTCGTGCTCGATCGCGTGAATCGCCTCCTCGATCGCATCGACCTCCGCAGGATAGGGAAGCTGAAAGGCCTCCTGCAGCATGATCGGCCCGCTGTCCACTCCCTCGTCAACGAAGTGGACGGTCACCCCGGCGACGCGCACGCCGGAATCGATCGCCTGCTGAATCGCGCCGATGCCCGGGAAGGCGGGCAGGAGCGACGGATGGACGTTCACGATCCTGCCCTGGAAGCGCCGGATGAAGTCCGCGCCGAGCAGCTCCATGAAGCCGGCCAGCACCAGCAGGTCGAGCTCGTGCGCGTCGAGCCAGTCGCCGAGCGCGGCGTCCCGGGCGGCGCGGCTCTCGTAGGCGGCAGCGTCGAAGACACCCGTCTCCACCCCGGCCGCCCGGGCCCGCTCCAGCCCACGCGCCTCGGGACGGTTCGAGCCCACGCAGACCACCTCGATGCCATCGCGCCCGTGAACCGAGTCGAGTATCGCCTGGAGGTTGGTCCCCTCGCCCGAGACCAGCACCGCGACTCGGAAGCTCACGCCGCGATCGTGGCCGACGGCAGCTTGAGGACCGGATACGCGCCCCCGCTGGTGGCCAGCCGCTTCTGCTGAATCAGCTCGTCGATGCGAGCAAGGATGTCAGCCCGCCGCATGTTGGAGGACGTCCCGTAGGCCGGCAGCCCGTCGTAGGAGTTGCGCTCGATCTTCTGCGTGCGCGCCCCGTGGAGGATGGCCGCGCAGGTGGTCCGGCCCACGGCCGGCTTCGCGCTGCCCGCCACCGACAGGATCGCGTCGTCGAGGTCGGCGATCAGCTCGGGTGCGGGGGGCGGCAGCTCGGGCACGAGGCCCGTGTCGCAGACGTCGCAGCAGGGCCCAGCCGCCAGCGGCTCGGAGTGATCGCCGAAGTGCCGCAGGATCGCCCGGCGGCGGCACGCGTCCTCCTCGACGTAGGCCCAGATCTCGCGGTACTGGCGCCAGCGGGCGCGGCCGGCCTCCCCCATCGAGGCGCGGCAGCGAGCGTCCACCCCGCGATCGAACGCGCCCGTCAGGCGGCCGACATAGCGGTCGGGCGCCGCGGGAAGCGGCTCGAGCACCCCGGCGCTGGCCAGGTGCCCCACCAGTGCAGCGAGCTGATCGCCGCCACGGCCGAAGGCCCCGCCCAGCTCGCCGGAGGTGATGTCGTAGCGGCCCTCGCCGTCGGCCACCGCGGTGAGCCGGTCGTAGAGGACACGCGGCAGCTCGGGCCCGATCTCGTCGCGCTTGATGAAGTGGACGTGGAGCGCCTTGTCGCGATTCTCGGCGAGCAGCAGCGCCCGCGCCGGGGCCCCGTCACGGCCCGCGCGGCCGGCCTCCTGGTAGTAGGCCTCGAGCGACGCCGGGACGCTGGCGTGCACGACCGTGCGCACGTTCGCCTTGTCCACGCCCATCCCGAACGCGTTGGTGGCGACGATGACCCGCGCCTCGTCTGCCATGAAGCGGGCCTGGACCGATGCCCGGCGCTCGCGGTCGAGCCCAGCGTGGTAGGCCAGCGCTGGCTCCCCGAGCTCCCGCGTCAGCGCCACCGCCAGCTCCTCCGCACCCGCGCGCGTGCCCGCGTAGACGATCGCCGGCAGAGCATCCTCGCCGCTCAGCGCCTCCACGATCAGCGGCTGCTTCTGGTGCGCGGCCGGCCGCACGACGGCAAAGGAGAGGTTGGGCCGGTCGAACCCCGTGGACACCCGCAGCGCGTCCCGGAGGCCGAGGCGGTTGACCACGTCGGCGGCCACCCGGGGCGTGGCGGTGGCCGTGGAGGCGACGATCGAGCCGGCGCCCAGGTAGCGCGCGGCGTCGGCCAGGCGGAAGTAGTCCGGCCTGAAGTCGTGCCCCCACTGGGAGACGCAATGGGCCTCGTCGACCACGAACAGGCCGACGCGCGCCTCGCGCATCCGCTGGACGAACCCGGGCGAGGAGAAGCGCTCGGGAGCCACGTAGAGGAGGCGCACCTGCCCGGCTGCCGCCCGCTGGATCACCTCGGAGTTCGCGCCCGCGTCCTGCTGGGCGTTGACGAGCGCGACGCGGTCCGAGAGCCCGCGCGCGCCGAGCGCCTCCACCTGGTCCTGCATGAGCGCAACGAGCGGCGACACCACGATCGTGAGGTCGTCGCGCAGCAGCGCCGGGAGCTGATAGCAGAGCGACTTGCCGGAGCCCGTGGGCATGACCACGAGCACGTCGCGGCCGGCGAGAGCGGCCTCGCAGGCCTCGAGCTGGCCGGGCCGGAAGGCGGGGAAACCGAAGTACTCCCGCAGAGCTGCGGTGAGATCTGCCACGTGATCCACCCTAGCGGCGGGGGCGGCGGGAGAGGCCCTCCGAAACGGCTTTGTTGCACAGAAGTTTCGATTCGATGCGCCGAATCCGGCGCATGATGCGCCGAAATTGGCGTATAGTCCACACGAGATGCCACGCCAGCGCAGCAGCGACCTCTTTCCCACCGACCAGCCGATCCCCGCGAGCCAGATGATCGGCCGCGAGGCGGACATCCGCGAGGTGACCGGCACGCTGGCCGGCGGCTCGAGCGTGGTGATCGCGGGTCCCCGTCGTACCGGGAAGACGAGCGTCTGCGACGCGGTGCTCGGACGGCTCGCGAAGCGAGGCTTCTACATCGTCGCGGTGGACCTGTTCCGGATCGCCACCGCCGGCGAGCTGGCCGAGGCGCTCGTGGCGCAGTCGATCTCGAACCGCTCGACCCTGCGGCGGGTGCTCCATCAGACGCGCCGCGCCGGGCGCTTCGTGGCCGACGTTGCGCACACCTCCGCGGTGGTGAAGTCGAAGGCGCAGCTCGGTGAGGAGATCGAGATCGCGTTCCAGCCCGGCCTCGCGGCGCGCGCCCCCGAGCGCTACCTCGACTACGCGCTCGAGCTGCCGGGCCGGATCGCGGCGGCCGACCGGAAGCAGGCCGTGGTGTTCTTCGACGAGTTCCAGGAGATCGCCAGCCCGCAGCATCCCTACGGCGATCCGGACCGCGTGACCAAGCGGATGCGCGCGATCTTCCAGCGCTCCTCCGGCGTGGGCTACCTGTTCGCGGGCAGCCTGGAGCACCTGATGCGCGACCTGTTCACGCCCTCGCAGCGCGCCCTTCACCAGTTCGGCGGCTTCCACGAGCTGCGCCCCATCGACGAGGACGCCTGGACGCCGGGCCTGCGCGAGCGCTTCGAGGCCGACGGCTGCAGCGCGGACGACGCGGCGCTCGCCCGCATCGTGGAATACGGCGAGCTCCACCCGCGCACCACGATGCTGATCGCGCAGAAGACCCACCTCGTCACGGTCGAGCTGGAGATCCGCCACATCGACCTGTCCGTGGTGGAGCAGGGGCTGCTCGAGGCCCTCCAGGCAGACCGGCTCAGCCATGAGCAGACCGTGGAGCGCATCCGCCGCATCCACAAGCTCGGCCTGGTGGTGGCCGCACGGCTGGCGCGCGGCGAGCCCGTCTACCCGAACCTGCCGCGCGGGGCGGTGCGGCGCGCGCTCGAGGCCCTGCGCGACGCGGCGATCATCGAGAGCAAGGGTCGCGCGGACTGGCGCTTCACGAGCCCGCTCCTTCGCCGTTACCTGATCAGCCTCGAGCCATTCGCCTAATTCGGCGCATCATGCGCCGTGTGTGGCGCATGAGATGCTCAGACCTGCGGCAGAACGACCGCCGAGTCCTCGAGCGCGAACTTGCCGCTCGCCGACTCGGTGCGCTCCAGCGGGTACTCGCCCGTGAAGCAGGCGTCGCAGTGGGTCTCGCGGCCGAGACCGATCGCCTCGTAGAGGCCGTCGATCGACAGGTAGGCGAGCGAGTCGCAGCCCAGCTCCTCCGCCACCTCTTCGATCGTCCGCCCGCTGGGCGATCATCTCCTGGGTGGTGGACATGTCGATCCCGTAGTGGCACGGGAAGCGGATCGGCGGGGCGGAGATGCGCAGGTGCACCTCGGCGGCCCCGGCGTCGCGCAGCATCTTCACGATCTGGCGCGTGGTGTTGCCGCGCACGATCGAGTCGTCCACCACCACGATGCGCTTGCCGCCGACGATCTCCGGCAGCGGGTTGAACTTCAGCCGCAGGCCGTGCTTGCGCAGCTCCTGGCCCGGCTGGATGAACGTGCGGGCCACGTAGCGGTTCTTGATCAGGCCGTCGTCCTTCGGGATGCCCGACGCCTGCGAGTAGCCGTTCGCCGCGGCGTTGCCGGAGTCCGGCACCGCGATCACGAGGTCGGCCTGCAACGGGCGCCTCGCGATGAAGGATCTCGCCCATCTTGCGGCGCGACACCTGCGTGCAGCCGGCCCTCGAGCTTGGTGTCGGGGCGCGCGAAGTAGATGTGCTCGAACACGCAGAACGCGCGGCGGGCGCCCGAGACCACCTGGCGCACCTCCATGCCGCGCTCGCCGATCGAGACCAGCTCGCCGGGCTCGACCTCGCGCAGCATCTTGGCGCCGATGATGTCGAAGGCGCAGCTCTCGGAGGCGACGCAGTAGCGGTCGCCGAGCTGGCCGATCGCAAGCGGCCGCAGGCCGGCCGGATCGCGGAACGCCACCACGGCGTCCTGGGTCATCACGACGGTGGAGAACGCGCCCTCGAGCCTGCGGCAGCACGTCCTCGACGGCGTCCTCGATGCGCTCGGCCTCGTGCATCGAGAGCAGCGCGGCGATGATCTCCGAGTCCGACGTGGAGCGTGAAGCGCACGCCCTGCTCGCGCAGCTCGAGGTGCAGCTCGACGCGCGTTGATCAGGTTGCCGTTGTGGGCGAGGGCGAGCTCGCGGCGGTCCGAGCGGTAGATCGGCTGGGCGTTCTCCCAGGCGCTCGAGCCGGTGGTGGAGTAGCGCACGTGGCCGAGCGCCATGTGGCCGGCGAGCGCGCGCAGCTTCGGCTCGTCGAAGACCTGTGACACGAGGCCGAGGTCGCGCAGCGGCCATGATGTGGCCGTCGTCGCAGGTGGCGATGCCCGCGGACTCCTGGCCGCGGTGCTGCAGCGCGTACAGGGCGAAGTAGGCGAGGCGCGCGACGTCGGACTCCGGCGCGTAGACGCCGAAGACCCCGCACTCGTCGCGAGGACCGTCGCGGAACTCGATGGGCTCCGTGGGAGTCATGAGAAGCGGTCGGGAAGCCCGCTCTGAGAACGCGGCTCGCGCCTCCTCGACCGACACTCGAAAGCGTAGCAATGCCGGCAGTCAGCTCGAGCGACTCTCCGCCCACCTCGCCCAGACGCAGCAGCCCGTCCGCCGCCGGCCTCCTCGGCAAGTCCCTGCGATCGTCTCGAGCGGGGCCGAGATCGAGCGACGCCGCCGGCTCCCTCGCCGAACAGCGCCGCGTCGCCGGCGCCGCCGTTCGGCAGCCGCCCGAGCAGCGGGGCGAGTCCACGCGCGCCCCGATGCCGCCGGCCATGCAGCACTCCGCCAGCGCGCAGGCCAGGCCGCCCTCGGAGACGTCGTGCGCCGAGCTCGAGCCCGCCGCCGCGCACGGTCGCGCGCAGCAGCGTCCAGGTGGCGTCCGCACGAGCTCGAGGTCGACGTCGGGCAGCCCGCCCGCGAGCGCGCCGCGCAGCTTCTCGAGCTCCGAGCCCGCCAGCGCCGGGCGGAACGGCCCGAGCAGCGCGATCTGATCGCCCTCCGCGCGCGAAGCGCGATGCCGGCCGCGTGCGGCGGGATCGGGCAGCTGCCCGACCATGCCGACCACCGGCGTGGGGTAGATCGGGCCCCCGCCGCCCTCGTTGTAGAGCGAGACGTTGCCGCCCACCACCGGCACGCCGAGCGCCTCGCAGGCGGCGGCGAGACCCTCGACCGCGCGCGTGAGCTGCCAGGCGATGTGCGGCTTCTCCGGGTTGCCGAAGTTGAGGCAGTTGGTGAGCCCGAGCGGCTCGGCGCCGACGCAGGCGAGGTTGGCGCGCGCACTCGAGCACCGCCTCGACCGCGCCCTTGTACGGATCGCAGGCCACCCGCCGGCCGTTGCCGTCGATCGACACCGCGATGGCGCCGCTCGCCGCCGTCCGGCGCGAGCGGAGAGCACGGCGGCGTCGGCCGCCTCGGGCCGGCGGACCGTGCGCGAGCCGACGATCGAGTCGTACTGCTCGAACGCCCAGCGCTTGCTGGCGATGCTCGGCGAGCGCAGCAGGGCGAGCAGCGTCTCCGCGCGGCTCGGCGTCGTCGGCGAGCTGCCGTGGCGGCGCCGGGTAGACCGGCTCGGACGGCGCCTCGGGCTCGAGGTCGTAGAGCGGGCAGTCGTCCACCAGCGCCTCCACCGGCATGTCGCCCACCAGCTCGTCGCCGTCGAACACGCGCAGCCGGCGCGTGTCGGTGACCGTCGCCGATCGGCGTGGCGCGCACCTCCCAGCGGCGCGCAGAGCGCGAGCACCTCGTCCAGCCGCTCCGGCGCCACCACGCACAGCATCCGCTCCTGCGACTCCGAGATCATCACCTCGAACGGCTCCATGCCGGCCTCGCGCAGCGGCACGCGCGACACGTCGATGTCGAGCCCGACCTCGCCCTTCGACGCCATCTCCGACGAGCTCGAGGTGAGCCCCGCCGCGCCCAGGTCCTGGAGCGACGCGAGCAGCCCGGCGTCGAGCAGCTCGAGGCAGCACTCGAGCAGCTTCGACTCCTCGAACGGGTCGCCGATCTGGACGCTCGGCCGCTTCGACTCGTCCTCGGCGTCGAGCTCGGCGCTGGCCAGCACCGAGGCCCCGCCGATGCCGTCGCGGCCGGTGAGCGCGCCGAGCAGCACGAGCGTGGTTGCCCACCCCCGCCGCGGCGCTCCGGATCAGCCGCTCCCGCGGCGCGATCCCCACGCACATCGCGTTCACCAGGCAGTTCTGCTCGTAGGGCGCCTCGAAGTAGATCTCGCCGCCGACGGTGGCCACGCCGATCGAGTTGCCGTAGTGGCCGATGCCGGCCACGGCGTGCTCGAGCAGGTAGCGCGAGCGCTCGGAGTCGAGCTCGCCGAAGCGCAGCGAGTCGAGGATCGCGATCGGCCGCGCGCCGACCGCGAACACGTCGCGCAGGATGCCGCCGACCCCGGTCGCGGCCCCCTGGAACGGCTCGACCGCGCTCGGGTGGTTGTGCGACTCGACCTTGAACGCCACCGCCAGCCCGCTCGCCCACGTCGACCGCGCCGGCGTTCTCGCCCGGGCCCATCACCACGCGCGGCCCCTCGGTGGGCAGCCGCCGCAGCAGCTTCTTCGAGTGCTTGTAGGCGCAGTGCTCCGACCACATCAGCGAGAACACCGCCAGCTCGAGGTCGTTCGGCTCGCGCCCGAGGCGCTCGACGATCGCGTCGTACTCGGCGTCCGTCAGCCCGAGCTCGCGGTGGCGCGCGTCGGCGGTGCCCGCGCTCATGCGGGCGACGAGCGCCCCGGCGTGCGCGACCAGCGACTCGAACAGCTTCCCGCCGTCGGCGGATCCCGTGAGCGGGTCGACCGCGTGCTCGGGGTGCGGCATCAGCCCCACCACGTTCTTGTGCCGGTTGCGACACGCCGGCGATGTCGCGGGCCGAGCCGTTCGGGTTCTGGCCCTCGGCGTAGCGCAGCAGCACCTGGCCGTCCGCCTCCAGCTCGTCGAGCGCCTCCTCGGGCGCGTAGTAGCGGCCGGTCATGTGCTTCACGGGCACCGACAGGAGATCGCCCTGCTCGCACGCGCGCGTGAACGGGGTGTGCGGGTTCTCGACCACGAGGTCCACCTGCCGGCAGACGAAGCGCAGGCCGATGTTGGGCAGCAGCGCGCCCGGCAGCAGGCCCGCCTCGCAGAGCACCTGGAAGCCGTTGCAGATCCCGAGCACCGGGCCGCCGGCGAGCGCGAACTCGCGCACCGCCTCCATCACCGGCGAGAAGCGGGCGATCGCGCCGGCGCGCAGGTAGTCGCCGTAGGAGAAGCCGCCGGGCACCACGATCGCGTCGGCCCCGCGCAGGTCCCGGTCGCCGTGCCAGAGCAGCTCCGCGTCCGCGAAGCGGCGGCAGGCAAGCAGGGCATCGACCTCGTCGCAGGAGCCGGGAAAGCGAATTACGCCGAACTTCACCGCTCGACCACGAGGATCTCGTAGTCCTCGATCAGCGGGTTCGCGAGCAGCTTCTCGCACATCTCGCCCGATGCGGGAGGTGTCCGGCACGTCGAGCTCGACCATGCGCCCGATGCGCACGTCGCTGACGCCCTCGAACCCGAGCGCGGGCAGCGCCCGCTCCACGGTCTGGCCCTGCGGATCGAGGATGCCCTCCTTCGGCCTGATCAGGACCCGCGCCTTCAAGCGCCGGCCCTCTCGAGCCAGGCGGAGAAGGGCTCGTCCGTGATCCGCTCGTAGGCGTCCACGTACAGCTCGCGCGTGCGCGCGACCACGTCGGCGGGCAGCTCCGGCGCGGGCGGCGACTTGTCCCAGCCCGAGCCGGCGGCCCAGTCGCGCACGTACTGCTTGTCGAACGACGGCTGGCCCCTGCCCGGCTCGTAGCCGTCGGCCGGCCAGAAGCGCGACGAGTCGGGGGTGAGCACCTCGTCGCCGACGCACGATCGTGCCGTCGGCGCGGCGGCCGAACTCGAACTTCGTGTCCGCGAGGATGATCCCGCGCGCGCGCGCGTGCTCGGCCGCGAAGCCGTAGAGGGCGAGCGAGAGCTCGCGCAGCTCCTCGAGCAGCGGCCGGTCGCCGAGGATCTCGGCGGCTCGGTCGAAGTCGATGTTCTCGTCGTGATCGCCGAGCTCGGCCTTCGTGGCCGGCGTGAAGATCGGCTCCGGCAGCTGCTCCGACTCCACGCAGGCCCTCCGGCAGCTCGATCCCGCAGACCGAGCCCGTGGCGGTGTAGTCCTTCCAGCCCGAGCCCGTGATGTAGCCGCGCGCCACGCACTCGATCGGGACCATCTCCAGGCGCTCGACGAGCAGCGCCGCGCCCGCGCACCTCCTCGGGCACGTCGGTGAACGAGACGACGTGGTTCGGGACAGATCTGCCCGGTGCGCTCGAACCAGAACACCGACAGCCCGGTGAGCACCTTGCCCTTGTCCGGAATCGGGTTCGGATGGACCACGTCGTAGGTCGAGATCCGGTCCGAGGCGACCATCAGCAGCCGGTCCGCGCCGGCGTCGTAGATCTCCCGGACCTTGCCCTGAGCGACGAGCTCGAGACCGTCGAGCGTGGCGGCTTCGCTCATAAGCCTGAGGCTAACAACTGGAGTCCGACAGTCACACAGTCGACAGTCCTGGAGCGCCGAGTCGGCTCTGTCGACTGTGGACCGTCGACTGTCGACTCAGAGCGCGTCCAGCCGCGCAACGATCTCATCAGCGTGCCTCACGAACGCGCTCGGATCGAAGATCGCGTCCAGGTCCAGCCCAGGCGCCGCGGTGGCCAGCAGGTCGCGGAACTCGACCCCCTCGTCGAACGCGCGCTGGGCGTTCTCCTGGACGATGCGGTAGGCGTCGTCGCGCGAGCGGCCGGACTCCACGAGCGCCAGCAGCGCCCGCTGCGAGTAGAGCGCGCCGTGCGTGGCGTTCAGGTTCGCGCGCATGCGATCCGGGTGCACCACCATCCCGTCCACCACCCGGATGGCCAGGTGCTGCGCGTAGTCGAGCAGGATCGTCGCGTCGGGCAGCGCGACGCGCTCGACCGAGGAGTGCGAGATGTCGCGCTCGTGCCAGAGCGCCACGTCCTCGAGGCCGGCCTGCGAGTAGCCGCGCAGGAGCCGGGCGATGCCGGTGATGCGCTCGGAGACGATCGGGTTGCGCTTGTGGGGCATCGCGGACGAGCCCTTCTGGCCGGCCCGGAACGGCTCCTCGACCTCGCGCACCTCGGTGCGCTGGAGGTGGCGGATCTCGGTGGCGAAGCGCTCGAGCCCGGCGCCCGCGAGCGCGATCGCGGACAGGAGCTCGGCGTGGCGGTCGCGCGGCACCACCTGGGTCGACACGTCCTCGCGCGCGAGACCGAGGCGCTGGAGCACCAGCCGCTCGAACTCGGGGCCGTTGGTCGCGTAGGTGCCCACCGCGCCGGACAGCGCGCCCACCGACACCTGCTCCACCGCGCGCTCGAGCCGGCGCAGGTTGCGCTGGGCCTCGAAGGCGAAGCCCGCGAGCTTCACGCCGAACGTGGTGGGCTCGGCATGCACGCCGTGGGTGCGGCCCACGCAGAGCGTGCCCGCGTGCGCCGCGCGCCTGGCGGATCAGCGCGTCGCGGTAGTCCCGCGCGCCGCCGATCAGGATCAGCCCGGCGGCGGTGAGCTGCAGCGCCAGCGCGGTGTCGAGCACGTCGGACGAGGTCAGGCCGTGGTGGACCCAGCGGCCCGGCCTCGCCGACCGACTCCGCCACCACGTCCACGAACGCGGCGACGTCGTGGTCGGTGACCTGCTCCCGCTCCTTGACGGCGTCGACCGTGAACGACGCGCGGTCGCGGATCGTCCGCGGCGTCGTCGGAGGGCACGACCGCCAGCTCCTCGAGGCCGTCGATGGCGGCCAGCTCCACCTGGAGCCAGGTGTCGAGCTTCCGCTGCTCGGACCAGACCGCGCCCATCTCGGGCGCTTGTGTATCGCTCGATCAAGCGTCGAGGATTTTCGCAGCCATGCACCGCGGCGTTCCTCGCGCCGTTCACGGCCATGCACGCCACCGGCACGCCCGGCGGCATCTGCGCGATGGCGAGCAGCGCGTCGAGCCCGCCGCCGATCGAGTTGCTCGAGTGAGCGGCACGCCGATCACCGGCAGGTCCGTGTGCGCCGCCACCACGCCCGGGCAGCGCCGCCGCCAGCCCGGCCCCGGCGATGATCACCTTCAGCCCGCGCATGTGCGCGTTCTTCGCGTAGTCGGCGACCACCTCGGGGTCGCGGTGGGCGCTCATCACGCGGATCTCGAAGCGGATGCCGCGCTCCTCGAGCTCGGCGCCGGCCTTCTCCATCACGGGCATGTCGCTCTTCGAGCCCATGACGATGCCGACGACGCGGGGCGTCCACCTCCAGCTCGTCGAACATCGCCTCGACGACGGTCTCGGCCGCGCGGGAGACCTCGCCCTCGCTCACGCCTCCACCCTGTCCACCGCGCGCGCGGCTATGTCGTGTCGCATCTGTTTGCCATCGAATTCGACCCTCTCGGCGGCGGCGTAGGCGCGATCGCGGGCCTCCGCCGCGGTCGCGCCGATGCCCGTCACGTTGAGCACCCGCCCGCCTGCGGTCACGATCTTGCCATCTCGCTCGGCCGTGCCCGCGTGGAGCACCTCCACCTCGAGCGAGTCGATCGCCCGCAGGCCGCTGATCTCATCGCCCGACGACGACGTCTCCGGGTAGCCGCGCGAGGCCAGGACGACGGTCACGGCCCAGGCGTCCGACCACTCGAGCGTCGCCTCCGCGAGGCCGCCCGGCGTCATCGCCTGATCGAGCAGCTCGAGCAGGTCGGAGCGCAGGCGCGGCAGCACCGCCTGCGTCTCCGGGTCCCCGAAGCGGCAGTTGTACTCGAGCACCCGCGGGCCATCGGCGGTCATCATCAGCCCGGCGTAGAGGACGCCGTGGTAGGGCGTGCCGCGCCGGCGCAGCTCGTCCACGATCGGCTGGTGCACGGCGCGGGCCAGCACCTCGGCGTGCTCGCGACCGATGTTCGGCACCGGCGAGTAGCTGCCCATGCCGCCGGTGTTCGGGCCGCGGTCGCCGTCCCAGATCCGCTTGTAGTCCTGCGCGGGCGCCATCGGCACGGCGGTCACGCCGTCGCAGAGCGCGAGCAGCGAGAGCTCCTCGCCCTCGAGGAACTCCTCGAGCACCACCGGGGTGTCGCCGAAGCGCCGTTCCACGAACAACTCGTCGATCGCGTCGCGCGCCTCGGCCTCGGTCTCGCAGATGAGCACGCCCTTGCCCGCCGCCAGCACGTCCGCCTTCAGCACGGTGGGATAGGCGGCGCAGGAGAGGTGCGCGAGCGCCTCCTCCCGGCTCCTGAACACCGCGTAGGACGCCGTGGGCACGTTCACGTCGCGCATCAGCTCCTTGGCGTACGACTTGGACCCCTCGATGCGCGCCGCCGCCGCCGTCGGGCCGAACGCGCGGATGCCCACGTCCGCCAGCGCGTCCACGAGGCCCGCCACCAGCGGCACCTCGGGTCCGACCACCACGAAGTCGCAGCCCTCCTCGCGCGCGAGCCGGACCAGACCCTCCACGTCGTCGACGGCGACGTCGTGGCAGGGCACCTTGTCGCGCTCGATGCCCGCGTTGCCCGGGCGCGGCCAGGATCTCCGGTCGCTGAGGGCTGCGGAGCAGCGCACGCACGATCGCGTGCTCGCGTCCCCCTCCGCCGACTACGAGTACGCGCACCGGCTGGTCCTAGAGAGCGGCTATGAACTCGTCGACGGGGATCGCTACCAGCGACTCGTACTTGGCCGTGCCGCGCGAGCCGAGCTCGAGCGACACGCGCGCCATCGTCTGCTCGTCCGGCGCCTCCACGATGTTCACGAAGTCGAACCGGCCGAGCGTGGCCCACTGCGCCGTGACGGTTGCACCGAGCTGCTCGACTTCTTTGTTGACCTCGCGGATGCGCGCGGGGTTGTTCTTCACGCGTCTGCACCCCTTCAGGGGTGAGCGTGCTGAGCAGCACGAACGTGGGCATGGCGATCCTTTCCCTCTAGCGAGTGCACGGGGGTTTCTCGCATCTTTTGGCCGCCGATGCAAGGTCCGCGACGGGCGGCCCCACCGGCAAGCTACCCTCAGCGCCGCTACCCAAACGGGTGGCGCGACCTGCAGAGCGGACACGGAGGCGGGGTGAGGGGGACAGCAGCGCTGCTGGTGGCGCTCGTGGCGGGGCTCGCGGCCGCCGCCCCGGCGGATGCTGCCACCGTTGCCGTGAACGGGACCTGCTTCATCGAGCAGCAGCAGATCGGCGCGACCGGAGCCGGCTACACCCCTGGCGCCCAAGTGGCCTTCGCCTTCGACGGTGTGGCAGCCGAGTTCGGTTCCGCGAACCTGGCCGGGAACGTCGCGCAGCAGCTGACGGCCCCGCAGCTCGACTCGGGCGAGCTCGAGCACACCTTCAACCTGACGGCGACCGATCAGAACAACCTCGGGAACGTCGGCAGCGTGCCGGTGATCGTGACCAGGTTCGGTGCCGCCATCCACCCCGCGCACGGCCTCGCCCGGCCACAGGGTCAAGTTCAGCATCCGCGGCATGCCGCTCGGGAAGGAGGTCTACCTCCACTACGTCCTCCACCGGCGGGTGAGGTTGACCGTCGCGCTCGGCATGCCGACGGGGCCCTGCGGGACGCTGAACGTCAAGCGCCGCTACTTCCCGCTCCACCGACCCGCCGCCGGGACCTGGAGCCTCCAGTTCGACCAGAGGAAGAGTTACTCGAGCGCGACCCGGCCTGCCATTCGCGGCCGGGTCCTGCTGTTCCGCTCGTCATCCGCCGCAGCGTCGATGCTGCGCTGACCCGCATCGAAGGGAGACCCCCTGTGCTGATCTCGACCATGAACGACATCCCCGGCCGCCAAGTCGTAGAGGTCTACGGCGAGGTGATGGGTCTGACGGTGCGCTCCCGCAACCTCGGCTCGCAGCTGGGCGCGAGCCTGAAGTCGCTGGTCGGCGGGGAGCTGAAGGGCATGACCAAGGCGCTGGTGGACAGCCGTCACGAGGTGGTCCAGCGCATGGTCGAGGAGGCCGAGGCGAAGGGCGCGGACACGATCCTCGCCATGCGCTTCGACACCTCGGAGATGGGTCCGAACTGGACCGAGATCTGCGCCTACGGCACAGCGGTGCGTACTCAGGCGGCCTGAGGCACTGACGCCGTCCGGCTGAAGACGAGCTGCCCGTCGGCGGCGTCGACCGCCACGCGGTCGCCTGCCTGGAAGTCGCCCTCGAGCAACGCCAGCGCCAGCTTGTCCACGAGCTGCTTCTGGATCACGCGCCGCAGCGGCCGGGCCCCGTAGGTGGGGTCGTAGCCGAGGTTGCCGAGCAGTGTCCGGGCGTCGTCCGTCAGCTCGATCTCGATGCCGCGCTCGCGCACGCGCTCGGCGAGCTTGGCCACCTGGAACTCCACGATGCGGCCGATCTCCTCGCGCGTGAGCTGGTGGAACTGCACGATCTCGTCGAGCCGGTTGATGAACTCGGGCTTGAAGGTCGCCTGTACGCCCTCGAGCCCGCCGGCGACGTTCGAGGTCATGATCAGCACCGTGTTCTTGAAGTCGACGGTGCGGCCCTGGCCGTCGGTCAGGCGGCCGTCGTCCATCACCTGGAGCAGCACGTTGAACACGTCGGCGTGCGCCTTCTCGATCTCGTCGAGCAGCACCACCGAGTAGGGGCGACGGCGCACGGCCTCGGTCAGCTGTCCGCCCTCCTCGTAGCCCACGTAGCCGGGCGGCGCGCCCACGAGCCGGGACACGGAGTGCTTCTCCATGTACTCGGACATGTCGATGCGCACCATCGCCTGCTCCGAGTCGAACATGAACTCGGCGAGCGCGCGGGCCAGCTCGGTCTTGCCGACGCCGGTGGGGCCGAGGAACAGGAAGCTGCCGATGGGACGGTTCGGGTCCTGCAGCCCGGCGCGTGAGCGGCGCAGCGCGTTCGACACGGCCTCGACGGCCTCGTCCTGGCCCACCACGCGCTCGTGGAGGCGGTCCTCCATGTGCACGAGCTTCTCGACCTCGCCCTCCATCAGCTTCGAAACCGGGATGCCGGTCCACTTGGCCACGACCTCGGCCACGTCCTCGTCGTCGACCTCCTCCTTGAAGAAGCGGACGTCGCCGCCGGTCTGCGACTCGGCGGTGGCGAGCGCCTGCTCGAGCTCGGGGATCACGCCGTAGCGCAGCTCGGCGGCGCGCTGGAGGTCGGTCTCGCGCTCGGCGCGCTCGACCTCGCGCTGCGCCTCGTCGAGGCGCTTCTTGACGTCGGAGATCGCATCGATCGCGGACTTCTCGGTCTCCCACTCGGCCTTCATCGCGTCGCGCTGCTCGCGCAGTTCGGCGAGCTCGCGCTCGATCGCCTCGCGGCGCGTGGCGCTCGCCTCGTCGGACTCCTTGGACAGCGCCTGCTGCTCGATCTCGAGCTGCATGATGCGCCGCTCCACCTCGTCGATCTCGACCGGCACCGAGTCGATCTCGATGCGCAGGCGAGAGGCGGCCTCGTCGATCAGGTCGATGGCCTTGTCGGGCAGGAAGCGGTCCGCGATGTAGCGGTGAGACAGCAGCGCCGCGGCGACGATCGCGGAGTCCTGGATGCGCACCTGGTGGTGCACCTCGTAGCGCTCCTTCAGGCCGCGCAGGATCGCGATCGTGTCCTCCACGCTCGGCTCGTCGACCATCACCGGCTGGAAGCGCCGCTCGAGCGCGGCGTCCTTCTCGATGTGCTTGCGGTACTCGTCGAGCGTGGTGGCGCCCACGGCGCGCAGCTCGCCGCGCGCGAGCATGGGCTTCAGAAGATTTGCGGCGTCGACGGCGCCCTCGGCGGCGCCGGCGCCGACGATCGTGTGCAGCTCGTCGAGGAACAGGATGATCTGGCCCTCCGCGTCGGAGACCTCCTTGAGCACGGCCTTGAGGCGGTCCTCGAACTCGCCGCGGTACTTCGCGCCGGCGATCAGCGCGCCGATGTCGAGCGCGATCACGAGCCGGTCGCGCAGCGACTCGGGCACGTCGCCCGAGACGATCCGCTGGGCGAGGCCCTCGACGATCGCGGTCTTGCCCACGCCGGGCTCGCCGATCAGGACCGGGTTGTTCTTCGTGCGCCGGGAGAGGACCTGGATCACGCGCCGGATCTCGTCGTCGCGGCCGATCACCGGATCGAGCTTGCCGTCCTCCGCAGCCCTCGGTGAGGTCGCGGCCGTAGCGCTCGAGGGCCTGGTACTTGTCCTCCGGCGACTGGTCGGTGACGCGGTGCGGCCCGCGCACCTGGCCGACGGCGTCCGCGAGCTGGTCGTGCGACGCCTGCAGGTCGATGTTGGGATCGCCCGCCAGGGCGAGCAACAGGTGCTCGGTGGAGATGTACTCGTCGCCCATCCCGCGCGCGGCCTCGTCGGCGCGACGCAGCAGCTCGCCCATCGCCTGCCCCAGCTCGGGCGCCGCCGTGGCGTCGCCCGGTGATGACGGGGAAGCTGTCGAGCTGCTCGTTGGCACGGGCCCGAACCAAGTCGAGGTTCGCCCCGACGCGCTTCAGGACCGGCACGACGATGCCGCCCTCCTGCTCCAGCAGGGCGAGCAGCAGATGAACCGGCGCGACCTGTGGGTTACGCCGGCCGTTTGCCAGGCGCTGTGCGGCCTGGAGCGCCTCCTGCGACTTTATGGTGAAGCGGTCCGGTTGCATAAAATCTAAGTCTTAGTGTAGTAGATCTAGGTCCGCTTGCCCACACGCCGGATGGGGACCTGCACCCCCGCCTGGTCCCTCGGCACGAGCGCCGATCCCGGCGGCTCGTACGGCACCAGCTCGAAGCGGAACGAGCGTCGAATGCGCTCGATCTCCTCCCGCATCTCACGCTCCATGCGGTCGGCCTCGCGCTGTATGCGAACCATCCGCTCGTGCATCCGCTGCATCTCCTGCTCGAGCTCGAACACCTTCTCGACGCCGGCCAGGTTCATGCCGAGCTCGGAGGTCAGCTCCTGGATGCGGCGCAGCCGGTCGACGTCCTCCTGCGAGTAGAGGCGCGTGTTGCCGCTCGAGCGCTTCGGCGTGATCAGCCCGCGCGTCTCGTAGATGCGCAGCGTCTGCGGGTGCATGCCGGCCAGCTCGGCGGCCACCGAGATCATGTAGACGCCCCGCGTCGGGTCGTGGCTGGATGCCTTCTTGCCTGCCATCGCCTACTCCCTCCCCGCGAACAGCCGCTCGCGCGGGTTGCCGTCCATCACCTGGGCCAGGTCGTCCACGGCCTTCTTCTGCTCGCGGCTGAGCGAGCTGCGGGACGTCGATGCTGAGGCGGTAGTGGATGTCGCCGCGGCCCTTGCCGTCGAGCTTCGGCGGGCCCTCGCCGCGCAGGCGCTGGACCGTGCCGTGCTGGGTGCCGGCCGGCACGCGGATGCGCTTGGTGCCGGCGAGCGTCGGGCACCTCGACGGTGGCGCCGCGGATCGCCTCGACGATCGTGATCGGCACCTCCACCTCGAGGTTGTCGCCCTTGCGGCTGGAAGACCGGCGAGTCGGCCACGCGCGTGATCACGTAGAGGTCGCCCGGGCGCGCCGCCGCGGCGACCCGGCTCGCCCTTGCCGGCCAGCCGGACGCGGCTGCCGTCGCGCACGCCCGCCGGGATGTTCACCCGGTAGCGCTTGACCTGCCTCGTCTGGCCCGCGGCCGTTGCAGGTGGGGCAGGGATCGCTTGATCTCGCGTGCCGGTGCCGCCGCACTGCGAGCACGGCTGCGAGATCGAGAACAGGCCCTGGCCCTGCGACTCGATGCCGCGGCCCTGGCAGCGCGGGCAGACCGTCGGGCTGGTGCCCGGCTTGGCGCCGGTGCCGTGGCAGGTCGGGCAGGCAGAGGGCACCGGCACGGTGACCGGCACCTGCGCGCCCTGCCATCGCCTGCTCGAACGAGATGTGCACCTCGGTCTCGAGGTCGCGGCCGCGCTCGGGCCGCCGGCGCGTGCGCCGGCGCCCGCCGCCGCCGCCGCCGAACAGGTCGGAGAGGATGTCCCCGATCCCGCCGAAGCCGCCCGCCGCCGGCCGCCCGTCGCGGAAGCGCGCCCGGGTCGAAGCCGCCGCCGAAGATGCCGCCGCCCTGGTCGTACTGCTTGCGCTTCTCGGGGTCGGACAGGACGTCGTAGGCCTGCCTGGATCTCCTTGAAGCGCTCCTCCGCCGCCGTGTCGCCCGGGTTGTGGTCCGGGTGGTACTGGCGGGCGAGCTTGCGGTAGGCCTTCTTGATGTCCTCGGCGGAGGCCTTCTTGTCGACGCCGAGGGTCTTGTACGGGTCCTTGGTGGCGGGCATCTACTGGCAGACCACCACCCTGGCCGGACGCAGGACCGTGTCGTTCAGCCGGTAGCCCTTCTCGACCACCTCGAGCACGGTGCCGGGGTCTGCGCCCTCCTGCGGGCGCATCGAGAGCGCCTCGTGCAGCGTCGGGTCGAACGGCTCGCCGGTCGGGTCGAAGCCTCGACGCCGTTGCGCTCGAGCACGCCGACGAGCTCCGCGTGGACGAGCCGCACGCCCTCGGCGAGCGTCGCCCTCCGCTCGGCGGCGAGCGCCAGCGCCCGCTCGAGGTTGTCGACCACGGGCAGCAGCTCGCGCACGAGGCCGGCCTTCGCGCGCGCGCCCGCGGCGGCCGCGTCCTTGCGGCGCGCTTGCGGTAGTTCTCGAAGTCGGCCTGCGTGCGCTGGGCGAGCTCGAGGTACTCGTCGCGCTCGCGCTCGGGCGGCAGGGTCAGCGGGATCGGCCTCGTCGGCGCGACCGCTGCCCTCGGCGCCTGTCCTCACGGTCGGCTGCTCCGCGGTCGGCATCGCTCGCCGGTCGGGCTGACGTCGGCTCTTCGGCCGCTCGTCGATCACTGGTCGCGCTCCCCGTCGACGACCTCGGCGTCGACGACCTCCTCCTCGTCGGCGCTCGGCGCCGTTCGTCGGACGCGGTCGCGCCGTCGCCGGCTGGGCTGCTGGCCTGCGCGGCCGCCGCGTACATCTGCTCGGACACCTTGTGGAAGGCCTCCTGCAGCGCGTCGGTCTTGGTCCTGATCTCCGCCGCGTCCTCGGACTCGAGCGCGTCGCGCACGTCCTTGATCGCGGCCTCGATCTCCTCCTTCGAGGACGCGTCGACCTGGTCGCCCAGCTCGTTGAGCTGGCGCTCCGCCTGGTAGGCGGCGTTCTCGCCGGTGTTGCGCGCCTCGGCGAGCTCGCGCTGGCGGCGGTCGTCCTCGGCGTGCGCCTCGGCGTCCTTGCACCATCCGCTCGACCTCTGCGTCGGCGAGGCCGGAGCCGGCCTTGATCTCGATCTTCTGCTCCTTGCCGGTGCCGAGGTCCTTGGCGCCGACACGTTGAGGATGCCGTTCGCGTCGATGTCGAACGTGACCTCGATCTGCGGGACGCCGCGCGGCGCCGGCGGGATGCCGGTGAGCTGGAACTTGCCGAGCGACTTGTTGTAGGTCGCCATCTCGCGCTCGCCCTGGAGCACGTGGACCTCGACCGATCGGCTGGTTGTCCTCGGCCGTCGAGAAGATCTCCGACTTGCGCGTCGGGATCGTGGTGTTGCGCTCGATCAGCTTCGTCATCACGCCGCCCTTGGTCTCGATGCCGAGGGTCAGCGGGGTGACGTCGAGCAGCAGCACGTCCTTGACGTCGCCGGCGAGCACGCCCGCCTGGATCGCGGCGCCGACGGCCACGACCTCGTCCGGGTTCACGCCCTTGTGCGGGTCCTTGCCGGTCAGCTCCTTGACCTTCTCCTGCACCGCGGGCATGCGGGTCATGCCGCCGACGAGCACGACGTGGTCGATGACGTCGCCGGTCACGCCGGCGTCCTCCATCGCCTGCTTGGTCGGGCCCGACGGTGCGGTCGAGCAGGTCGGCGGTCAGCTCGTTCAGCTTCGAGCGGCTGAGCCGCGTGTCGAGGTGCTTCGGCCCCGACTGGTCCGCCGTGATGAACGGCAGGTTGATCTGCGTCTCCTGCGTGGTCGAGAGCTCGACCTTCGCCTTCTCGGCCGCCTCGTAGAGGCGCTGGAGGGCCATCTTGTCCTGCGACAGGTCGATGCCCTGGCTCTTCTTGAACTCGGCCACGAGCCAGTCGACGATCGCCTTGTCGAAGTTGTCGCCGCCGAGGTGGTTGTCACCCGCGGTGGCCTTCACCTCGAACACGCCGTCGCCGATCTCGAGCACGGACACGTCGAACGTGCCGCCGCCGAGGTCGAAGACGAGGATCGTCTGGTCGGTCTCCTTGTCGAGCCCGTAGGCGAGCGCCGCCGCGGTCGGCTCGTTGATGATGCGCTTGACCTCGAGGCCGGCGATCTTGCCGGCGTCCTTGGTGGCCTGGCGCTGGTCGTCGTTGAAGTAGGCCGGGACGGTGATCACCGCGCTGTCGACGGTGTCGCCGAGGTAGGCCTCGGCGTCGGTCTTCAGCTTCTGGAGGATCATCGCGCTGATCTCCGGCGGCGAGTACTCCTTGCCGCCGATGTCCACGCGCGCGTCCCCGTTGGGCCCGGTGACGACCTTGAAGGGGACCATCGTCTCCTCCTCCTTCACCTCGGCCTCCTTGCGGCCCATGAAGCGCTTGATGGAGAACACCGTGTTCTCCGGGTTGGTCACCGCCTGGCGCTTGGCCACGGTGCCCACGAGGCGCTCGCCGCCTGCCGTGAACGCGACGACGGAGGGCGTTGTACGCGCCCCCTCGGCGTTTTCGATCACGTGCGGCTCGCCGCCCTCGAGCACCGCCATGCACGAGTTGGTCGTGCCAAGATCGATGCCGATCGTCTTTGCCATCTAGCTCATTCCTCCTGTTGAAAGAAATCTAAGCCAGAGTATGGCAGATCTTTCGGGAGCGTCCACCCTCTTCGGCGGGCGTGGTCGAGCGTACCCCGGGTGTTGACAGCGGCGTCTGGGCCTCGGTTAGGTTCGGCCCCATGTGGGTCAGGCGCTCAGCACTGGTCGCGTGTCTGACCGGAGCCATCACGGGGGTGATGGCGTCCGCCGCGATCGGCCTCACCGGCGACCTCGATCCCAGGTTCGACGGCGACGGCAAGCGTGTCATCGACTTCGGGGGCACGAAGGACCGGGCGGATGTGGTTCTGACCCGAAGCGACGGCAAGATCGTCCTCGTCGGCCATGGGCAGCCGCCAGGTACCGCCGAGGAGAGCCTGATCGTGACTCGCCTCAACCTGGACGGCTCGACTGACACGAGCTTCGCCGGCGGCACCGTCGCCATGGACCCCGGAGTGCCGGTCTTCGGAGACGTGTCGGCCGCGATGGGAGCGGACGGCAAGATCACATTGGCGGCGACGACCGCCAAGCCGACCGGGGTGGGGGACATAGCAGCGCGACTCAACGCAGACGGGACTCCAGACACGGTTTTCAGCCATGCCAACCCGCCCATCCGGACGTTGGACTTCGGAGGCTCCGTTGCCGGCGTGGCCGTTCAGTCCGATGGCAAGGCCCTGGTGGTGGGCACTATCACCGGCGGCTGGGCGGTCGCTCGGCTCACCAACGGCGGGGTCTACGACTCGACCTTCGAGTCCGGCTCCCAACGCGGCCTGCTGACGCTGCCGGTCAACGCCGGCGGCCCTTCCTCCGTCGCCGTGCAGGACGACGGCAAGATTCTCGTCCTCGGTAACGACAACGACGGTAACGGCGTCATCGCGCGCCTGAACCCCGGCGGAACACCCGATCCCAGTATCGGGCCGAATGGGCTGCGAAAGCTCGGAGCAGCGACCATCCCAACCGCCGTTGTGGTGCAACCGGACCACAAGATCGTCTTCACGGCGGTGACGGGGACGAGTGACGACAACGCCAGGGTCGTGCGGCTCAATCCCGACGGCTCGCCGGACACGAGCTTCGGGACCGCGGGCGCCACGCGGGTCGTATTCCCCGGCATCAAGACGGGACTCAACGCGCTGGCCCTCCAGCCGGACGGCAAGATCGTGGCTTCCGGCAACAACTCTGCTGACATGGCTGTGGTTCGCCTCCAGCCGGGTGGCCAGCTCGACACCACGTTCAGCTCGGATGGGAAGCAACTCGTCGATTTCGAGAGCGACTTCGAGCGCGCAGACTCAGTCGCAGTGGAGCCCGACGGCAGCATCGTCATGGCCGGTGAGAAGGGCTTCACCGTGACCAACGCTGCCATTGCACGGCTTCAGGGCGACACCCGCGCCGGCGGTGGCGGTGGTGGTGGCGGCGGCGGCGGAGGCGGTGGCAGTAACGGGAGGGCGCCGCGCTGCGCCGGCAAGACGGCCACGATCGTCGGGACGAACGGCAGGGACCGGCTCAAGGGCACGAGCCGCGCCGACGTGATCGTCGGGCTCGGCGGCAACGACACGATCAGCGGCCTCGGCGGCAACGACGTGATCTGCGGCGGCGCGGGAACGACAAGATCAGCGGCGGCAGCGGCAGCGACCGCACGTACGGCGAGGCCGGCAAGGACACCCTCAGCGGGGGCGACGGGAAGGACAAGCTGTCCGGTGGGGCCGGCGACGACAAGCTGTCCGGGGGCGACGGCAAGGACTCGCTGAACGGCGGCGACGGCAAGGACAAGCTCTCGGGCGGCGGCGGCAAGGACTCGCTGAACGGCGGCGGCGGCAAGGACAGCTGCAGCGGCGAGAAGGCGCGCAGCTGTTGAGTGGCTAACGAGCGGCGCTGCGGCGCCTCGCTTTGCCGTACGGACAGAGGCTGAGAAGCGGACATTCCTCGCACCGCGGATTGCGCGCGTGGCACGTCCTCCGCCCATGGCGGATCAGGCCCACGTGCACCTCGTAGGCGTCCTCCCCGTCGGCGTCCCTGCCCAGCAGGCGCAGCATCTCGTCGTGCGCCTCTTCGAGGGGCGCCTTCGGGCGGAACAGGCCCAGGCGGGTGCCGACGCGGTAGACGTGCGTGTCGACGGGCACGTCGGGGCGCCCGTAGCTGAACAGCAGCACGCAGGCGGCCGTCTTGCGGCCCACGCCGGGGAGCTCGCAGAGGTAGTCGCGCGCCTCGTCGAGCGGCGCGTCCTCGAGCCAGGAGAGATCGTCGTCGCCGATCGCGCGCAGGATGCGCTGGATCCGTCCCGCCTTCACGCGCGAGATGCCGCCGGGGCGGATCGCCTCCTCGACCTCGTCCTCGTCGGCGTCGCGCACCTCGGGCCAGCCCGCGAAGCGCTCCCGCAGGCGCTCGTAGGCGACGTCGCGATTGCGGTCGTTCGTGTTCTGCGAGAGCACGGTGAGGATCAGCTCGTCGATCGGCGCGTGGTGTGGGCGCAGGAGCGGCCGGCCGTAGGCGGCGCGCAGGCGATCGCGGATGGTTCGAAGGCGTCGATTCACGAGAAAATGCGTACTCCGTTCCTGCGTACTCCGTACTCTGCCCTACGTGACCGTCTCCGACAGACGCGGCGAGGTCGGCGAGGTCGAGCTGTTCTGGCGCGAGGCGCCGGTTCCGGAGGGCCGGCTGCCCACCGTGTACGTGCACGGCGTTCCCGGCAACTCCGACGACTTCCTCGACTTCGTACCTCGCAGCGGCGGTTTCGCCCTCGACCTGCCGGGCTTCGGGCGCTCCGCCAAGCCGGCCCACTTCCCCTACTCGATCGAAGGGTATGCCGCGACCCTCGAGGCGTTCCTCGACGATCGTGGCGTGGAGCGCTGCTCGCTGGTCATGCACGACTGGGGCACCGCGGCCCTGGGCGCTGGCGCAGCGCACGCCGGAGCGCTTCGGCAGGCTCGTGATCATGGACGGCGTGCCGCTCCTGCCGGGCTTCACCTGGCATCGGGCAGCGCGCATCTGGCGCACCCCGCTCGGCGGTGAGCTGTTCATGGGGCTCGGATCGCGCCGGGCCTACAAGCGGCTCGCGAGCGAGGGCTACGCGGCGCCGGGGCCGCCGCCCGACCAGCTCGTCGACAGCGTCTGGGACCACTTCGACCACGGCACCCAGCGCGCGATCCTCAAGCTCTACCGGACCGCCTCGCCGTCGGTCCTGGCCGTCGCCGGAGAGCGGCTGAGCGAGATCGACTGTCCGGCGCTGATCGTCTGGGGAGCCGACGACCCGTACGTGCCCAGCTCATTCGCGAACGCCTACGCCGAGGCGCTCGGAGGCGAGACGCGGGTGGAGGTGCTCGAGGGCGTCCGGCACTGGCCCTGGGTGGACGATCCGGGCGTGATCGACCGGGTCCTCGAGTTCCTGGACGGCTAGATGGCGGTCACCGAGTCCATCCGCGTGCGCGCCGGCCGTTCGGCGCCCCCCGAGTGGTTCTGGAGGGTGGCGCCGCTCGCGGCCGCCGCCATTGCAGCGGCGATCTACCTGATGCTGGCGCCCAAGACCGGCGACCTGCCGGCGCACGTGTTCCGCGCGAAGCTGTTCGGGCGCGACGGCTTCGCGGTCTGGAACGGCAACTGGTACGGCGGGCATCACACCCCCGGTTACAGCCTGCTGTTCCCGCCGATCGCCTGGGTGCTCGGCCCGGCCGTGGCCGGCGCGCTCGCGGCCCTCGCGGCGACCGCGGTGTTCGAGCCGCTGGCCCGGCACCACTTCGGCAGCAAGGGCCGCTGGGGGGCGCTCTGGTTCGGCATCGGCACCTCGTCGATGCTGCTGAACGCCCAGCTGCCGTTCGTGCTCGGCGTGGCGATCGGGCTGGGCTCGCTGCTCGCCCTTCAGCGCGGCCGCCCGCTGCTGGCGGTCCTGCTCGCGCGTGCTCTGCCCGCTCGGCAGCCCGGTGGCCGGCTTCTTCCTCGCGCTGGCCGGCGATCGCCTACTGGCTGAGCAGTCGCCGTGCGCGCGCCGCTGATCGTGGCCGCCGCCGCCATCACGCCGCCGATCCTGCTCGCGCTCGCGTTCCCGGAGGGCGGCAGGCAGCCGTACGCGTTCTCGGCGTTCATCCCGGTGCCGATGATGGTGATCGTGTTCTGCACCGTGGTGCTGCGACAGGAGCGGACGCTGCGCATCGGGGCGGCGCTGTACGGGATCGCCGCCTTCGCCGCCTTCGTGGTGCCCACGCCGATGGGCGGCAACGCCTCGCGGCTCGGGGCCGTCTTCGCGGGCCCGATCGCGGCCAGCATCCTCTTCGGCGTGCTGCGGCCGGCGCTGCGGCCGTTGCTGATCGCGGCGATCCTCGTGCCGCTCGCGTACTGGCAGCTGGGACCGGCGGTGCGCAACGTGTCGAGCGAGCAGGACGACGCCTCGCGCTTCAGCTCCTACTACCACCCGCTGCTCCAGTTCCTCGAGGCGAACGAGCGGCCGCCGGGCCGCGTGGAGGTGGTGTTCACGCACTCGAACTGGGAGGCCGCGACCGTCGCGATTCACTTCCCCCTGGCGCGCGGCTGGGAGCGCCAGCTCGACGTGAGCCACAACGCGCTCTTCTACAACGGCACGCTCGACGAGGGCACCTACGAGAACTGGCTCGACGAGAACGGGGTCAGGTGGGTGGCGCTGCCCGACGTGCCGCTCGACTACAGCGCGAAGAAGGAGGCGCAGATCGTGGAGGCGGCCCCGCCCTACCTCGCGCTTCGCTTCCGCTCGCCGCACTGGCGGGTCTACGAGGTCACGAGCCCGCATCCGCTGGTCGTGCCGGAGGGGAGCGCGCGGATCGAGGCTCGAACCCTGGGCATAACGCGCGTGCGGCTGCTGGTCCACCAGCCCGGCAGCGCGATCGTGAGGGTGCGCTGGACGCCCTACTGGGTGGCCGACGGAGCATGCGTCGAACGGGCCGGGGATTGGACCCGCGTGATCGCCAACAAGCCCGGCCCGCTGCTGCTGCGCGTGCGCTTTTCTCTCGGCCGCATGTTCGAGCACGGGCGGCGTTGCGCGACATAAGTCACCGACCCGCTTCCGGCGTCCTTTGTAAGATCCCGTCGTGGTCCGATCGATTGGCAAAGGCAGGCGGTGGCTACCGAACGGTCGGACTGACGCGGTTCGCCAGCTCCTTCTCTTCGCTGCGGCGTACTACCTGTACCGCATCGTGCGGGGCTTCGTGGACGGGCAGGTCACCGCCGCGTTCGACCACGCGCGCGGCGTGATCGACCTCGAGCGCGGCCTCCATCTGTTCTTCGAGCCCGGCCTCCAGAGCTGGTTCGAGCAGCGGCGCTGGATGATCCACTTCGCGGACATCATGTACGTGAACGCGCACTTCGTCATCACGCTCGCGTTCCTCGTCTGGCTGTACTTCTCGCGCAACTACGCCTTCTACTTCGTGCGCAACATGTTCATGGTCGCGATGGGCCTCGCGCTCGTCGGATACATGGTGTTCCCCACGGCTCCCCCGCGCTTCATGACCGAGTGGGGCTTCCAGGACACCATCACCGACTTCGTCGGACAGGGGGCCGCGCACAGCGCCGGGGTGCTCTACAACCCGTACGCCGCGATGCCCAGCATGCACGTGGCGTTCGCCCTGATGGTGGGCGTCACCGGGTTCCAGCTCGTCAAGTGGCGCGCGCTGAAGGTCTTCTGGGCCGCGTATCCGCTGCTCATCACCTGGGTCGTGATCGTCACCGCCAACCACTTCTGGCTTGACGCCGCCATGGGCGGCTTGGTCGCCGCACTCTCCGCTTACACTTCTCTGGCGCTCGCCCGGGCGCGTCCCGATGCCTGGGCATTCGCCGGAGTCACCGCTTGACCCGAGATCCCGGACAGCCGGCGCAAACGCCGACACCGAGTGGACGCCGCCGAGGATCTCGCGGCGCCTTTGCGCGCGGCTCGCCGCAACGGCGAGCCGCTGACCGCGGCCGAGGTGCGCTCGCTCGCGCGCGACCGGCTGATCGAGTCGCGCCTCACGCCGAACGCGATCTCGCTCACCGGGCTCGTGCTGAACGTCGCCGCCGCCGTGCTGATCACCCAGCGCCTGTTCTTCCTCGCCGGCGTGACGTTCATCATCGGCTCGATCATGGACACGCTCGACGGGCGCTACTCGCGGATGTCGGGCAAGGGCACGCCCTTCGGCGCCTTCCTCGACTCCACGCTCGACCGCGCCGAGGAGGGCATCGTGCTCACCGCGGTGGCCGCCTACTTCGCGGCGCACAACCAGGACGTGGCCGTGGCCGCCGTGGTGATCGCGGTGCTCGGCTCGCTGCTGGTCAGCTACACGCGCGCCCGCGCCGAAGCGCTCGGCGTCGAGTGCAAGGTCGGGCTCGCGACGCGTGCCGTACGGGTGGTGATCCTCTCGATCGGCCTCGTGTTCGCCCGCGGCGCCGGCCTGGGAGATTTCTCGCTGCTCAAGCCCGCCATCTACGCTTTGGCGGTGCTCACGTCGGTTACCGTTTTGCAGCGGATTCTCCACGTGCGCGGCGAGCTGAAGCGCATGTACCCCGCGTAACCTCCAGGGGTTGCCGGAGTTCGATAGACGTGCCGGCCCTGACAGGGGCCCACGAGTAGACCCCCAGGAGGGCCAAGACTTTGAGTGAGAACGGACCTACCAACGGCGCTGCGCGCTACCAGTCCGACAAGGTGCGAGTGGCGATCATCGGCGTCGGCAACTGCGCCTCGCGCTTTCGTGCAGGGCGTCGAGTACTACAAGAACGCCGATCCGAACGAGCGCGTGCCGGGCCTGATGCACGTCGACCTCGGCGGCTACCACGTCAGCGACATCGAGTTCACGGCCGCCTTCGACATCGACAAGGAGAAGGTCGGCAAGGACCTGTCCAAGGCGATCTGGTCGGGCCAGAACAACACGATCAAGTTCGCCGAGGTGCCGAAGATCGGCGTGAAGGTCGAGCGCGGGATGACCCACGACGGCCTCGGCAAGTACCTGAAGCAGAGGATCACGAAGGCGCCCGGCCCGACGGCCGACATCGTCTCGATCCTCAGGGAGACGCAGGACCGACGTGGTCGTCTCCTACCTGCCCGGTCGGATCCGAGCAGGCCACCAAGTGGTACGTCGAGCAGGTGCTCGAGGCCGGCTGCGGTTTCGTGAACTGCATCCCGGTGTTCATCGCGCAGGAGGAGTACTGGGCCAAGCGCTTCAAGAAGGCCGGCCTGCCGATCATCGGCGACGACATCAAGTCCCAGGTCGGCGCGACGATCGTCCACCGCCAGCTGGCTCGCCTGTTCGCGGACCGCGGCGTGAAGATGGCCCACACCTCGCAGCTGAACGTCGGCGGCAACATGGACTTCTTCAACATGCTCGAGCGCGAGCGGCTCGAGTCGAAGAAGATCTCGAAGACGCAGGCCGTCACGTCGATCATGGACGAGAAGCTCCCCGCCGACGACGTGCACGTCGGCCCCTCGGACTACGTGCCGTGGCTGACCGACCGCAAGTGGGCCCACATTCGCGTGGAGGGCCAGGCCTTCGGCGACGTGCCGCTCAACGTCGAGCTGAAGCTCGAGGTGTGGGACTCGCCCGAACTCGGCCGGCATCGTGATCGACGCCGTGCGCTGCATGCAAGCTCGCGCTGAACAACGGCCTCTCCGGTCCGCTCGAGGCACCCGCCTCCTACCTGATGAAGTCCCCGCCGGTCCAGGTGCCGGACTCGGTCGCCCGCGACAACACGGAGAAGTTCATCGCCGAGTACGCGGGTCGTCCGCAGCTGCCTGGTAAGGCGAAGATCAAGGCCAAGGCCTAGCCGGAGTACGGAAGCACGGAAGCAGGACGTACGGATCAAGTCGTTTCCGTCTCGTCTCCGTCTCCGTGTCGCCTCATCCTGCGGCCGTGCCCGCGGATAGGCTTCTCGATCGCCCAGGTAACCCCGTACGCCTGGGAGCAGCATCACGAGGTCAACACGTACGTCGAGCGGGTTTCCGACGAGCTCTGCAAGCGGGGGCACCGGGTCGTCGTCATCGCGCCGTCGGACTCGCGCGAGCTGGTGCGCGACGGCCGGCGCACGGTCAAGCGCATGGCCGCCGACCCGGAGTCGGTGTTCGCGGTCGAGGGCTGCGCCCAGGTGCTGGCCGTCGGGCAGAGCCTCCCGTTCCCGCCGGCTCGGCGCGGGGCGGCGGTGTCGCTTCCGCTGGACGTCTCGCGCACGATCGAGGACCTGCTCGGCCGCGCGCCGTTCGACTTCGTGCACGTGCACGAGCCGTTCGCCCCGAGCGCGTCGTCGGCGGCCCTGCGCCACTCGCACGCGCTCAACGTGGGCACGTTCCACGCTGCCACCGAGCGGGTGCTCTCCACGCAGGTGGCGCGCCGCCTGGTGGAGCTCCTGTTCGGCCGGCTCGACGGCCGGATGGCCAGCTTCGCCGCCACGCGCGACCTCGTCGCGCGCTTCTTCCCCGGCGACTACAGGCTGGCGCCGCCGGGGGCGGACGTGGTCCAGGTTCCGGCAGCCGCCGCCCGCGGAGGACGGGCACCGTGGAGATCCTCTTCTGCCTCGAGGAGGAGCGCGCCGCGCTGCGCCTGTTCGTGCGCGCGCTGCGGCGGCTGCCGCTCGAGCTGCCCTGGCGGGCCACGGTGTGGTCGCGCCTTCACGGGCCCGAGCCCACGGTGCCGCTGTCACGCGCGCTGCGCGAGCGCGTGCGCTTCGCCGGTCCGGCGGACGGCTCCGAGGCCCAGTTCCTGTCGAGGGCGCAGGTGGCGGTGGCGGCGTCGGCGGGCATCTCGCCCACGCCGCAGCTCCTGCTGCGCGCGCTGGCCGGCGGCGCGGTGCCGGTCGCGTCCGGCCTGCCGGTCTACGAGGAGGCGCTCGGCGACGGCGAGCGCGGCCTGCTGTTCGACCCGCGCGACGCGGCGATGCTGGCCTCGCAGCTCACGCGGCTGGTGTCCGACGGCGCCCTGCGGGCACGCCTGCAGGCGAAGGGCGCCGCGGTCCGCGACGAGCTCTCCTGGTCGCGAACCGCCGATCAGGTGGAGGAGCTCTACCGCGAGATCGCCGCTCGGCGTCATGACCCGGAGGGCCGGCCGGCCGTGCGGCAGCGGCTCGGGTCGCGCCAGTTCGTCCACGTCGACCTGCACATGCACACCGACCACTCGCCCGACTGCGCCACGCCGGTCGAGACGTTGATCGCGAGCGCCGAGCGCGCCGGGCTGGGCGCGATCGCCGTGACCGACCACAACGAGATCTCCGGCGCGCTGGAGGTGCGGGAGCGAGCCAACGGCCGCGTGAAGGTCATCGTCGGCGAGGAGGTGAAGACCGCGGACCAGGGCGAGGTGATCGGCCTGTTCATCGAGGAGAAGATCCCGCGCGGGATGACGCTCCAGGAGACGATCGCCGAGATCCGGCGCCAGGGCGGGCTGGTCTACGTGCCACATCCGTTCGACCGCATGCACTCGGTGCCCGACTACGAGCACCTGCTGAACGTGGTGGACGACATCGACGCGATCGAGGTGTTCAACCCGCGCGTCGCCTTCTCGTCGTTCAACGAGGAGGCCGCGCGCTTCGCCGCCAAGTACCGCATCGTGGCGGGCGCCGGATCGGACAGCCACGTGGCTCAGGGCCTGGGCTCCGTGAAGATCAAGATGCGCGACTTCGACGGGCCGGAGGAGTTCCTCGAGTCGCTCCGCGACGCGGACATCGTCCGCAAGCGCCAGAGCCTCCTCTACGTGCAGGCGCTCAAGTTCATCCAGACGAAGACGCGTCCGGCCGGCCGCCGGCGGCCGCCACAGGACGGCAACAAGTGATGCAGTCAAAAGGACCGCGCCCCGCCCCGTCAAAGCCTCTGCAGCGAGTGCCGGCTACTGACGACGAGATCCGTGAGAAGTACCTCGAGCGAGCAATCCGTGAGCTGAACCAGCTCACCCGCGAGCTGCAGTCCTGCTCGCACTGCCCGCGCGGCAACCTGATGCCCGTTCTCGGGTCGGGCCACCCGCAGGCGGACGTGTTCCTCCTCAAGTACGCGCCGATGCCCTCGGAGATCGAGGAGGGCGTGGCCTTCTACGGGCGCGCCGGCAGCGCGCTGATGAAGAGCTTCAAGCGGCTGAACATCGACCCGCTGGCCGTCTACGGCACGCTGTTCGTGAAATGCCCGGTGCCGGACACCGAGATGTCCGCGCCGGAGTGCAGGGCGCGGGTGCTCGACGAGCTGGCGATCGTGCAGCCGCGGATCGTCGTGGTGATCGGAGAGCCGGCGCTCGACGAGCTGAACGAGCTGGGCGTGCCGCTCGGCCGCGAGCTGGAGCCGCTGCTCGGCGAGGTTCAGCGGCTGACTCCGAGCTGCGAGGCGCTGTACGTGCCGGACATCGACGCGGCCCTCGACGAGGAGAGCGCCAAGCGCCAGTTCTGGCAGGCATTCCGCTCGCTCGGCGAGTGGTACGCGGACCTGCCGCCCTACTAGCCGGCAGGCGTAAGCTTTCTTCCGAAGCTAGGGAAGGAGCTGTGATGGCGAAGGTGCTTGTTGTCGCCAATCGCACCGCGGAGTCCCCTGAGTTGCTCGAGGCCCTTAGGCGGCGGGCGCAGCAGGGAGAGGTCGCCTTCACCCTGCTGGTGCCCGCCACGCCGCACGGCGTGGCCTGGGTCGCCGACATGCACTCCGGCGGCTCGGATGCCGAGTCGCACATGCTCGCGACGGTCGAGCGGCTGCGGGCGGAGGGCCTCGAGGTGATCGCCGGCAAGGTGGGCGACCCCGATCCCGTGGCGGCGGTGCAGGACGAGGTGAATTTCGAGAGCTACGACGAGATCGTGGTTTCCACCCTTCCGGGTTCGATCTCGAAGTGGCTCAAGCTGGACCTGCCCCACCGGGTGGAGCGGTCCACCGGCCTCCCGGTGACCCACGTCGAGGCAAGCGAGGTGAAGGTCGCCTCGGGCTGAACCAACCCGATCCCTTTCTGTAAGGTCGCGCCCATGGATCTCGAGGAGCACAGCCTCGACCCGGTGATCGAGCAGACCTGCGCCGAATGCGGCGCCGAGCTGACCCGCGCCGAGATCGACGCCTCGCTCGACTCGGGCGGCCGCTTCCTCTGCTCGGTGCACGCCGCGGAGGAGGTCCCGTTCGAGGACGAGGACGAGGCGGACCTCTAGCCGGTCAGGCGGCTTCCGCGGAGCCGCTCAGGTGGACTTCGAGCGCCTCGACGCAGGACGGATCGAACTGCCGCCCGGCGCAGCGCTGCAGTTCCTCCATGGCTTCCTCGGAGCTGACCGTGGAGCGGTAGGTGCGCCTGCCCGTCATCGCCGCGAACGCCTGCGCGACGTTGAGGATGCGCGAGCCCAGCGGGATCGCCTCCCCGCTGAGGCCGTCCGGGTAGCCGGTCCCGTCCCAGTTCTCGTGTGAGTGGCGGATCCACATCACCGCGGGGCCGAGCCCCTCGACGCGTGACACCAGCTCGGCGCCGAGAATGGGATGGCGCCTGATGTGCTCCTGCTGCTCCTGCGGGGTGAGGGCCGTGGGCTTGAGCAGGATGCGGTCGGGGATGGCGATCTTGCCGACGTCGTGGAGCATCCCCGCGAGACGGATCAGCCCGAGCTCCTCGCCGGCCCAGCCGAGGTTGCGGGCGATGGCGCCGGCGTAGCGGGCCACCGCGCTCGAGTGATCCTCGGGCGGGGTCATGCGGCGGTCGACGGTGTGGGCGAGGTTCGCCGCCCAGCCGAGGTCGCGCCGGGTGAAGCCGGGCAGCATCTTCGAGCCGTGCTTGGTGGCGTAGAGCTCGGCGTCGGCGCAGCGGTGGAGCTCCTCGCGATCGCCCCCGTCGAGCGGATAGGCGGCGATGCCGACCGTGACCGAGATGCGCTCGGAGAGCGCCTCGCGCATGCGCTCGCCGACCTCGACAGCGTCGGGCACGGGCGGCGGCCGGCAGCAGCACGGCGAACTCGTCGCCACCCAGGCGGCCGACGTCGTCGAACGGCCTGAGCGTGGACTTCACGGTGCTCACGACCCAGCGCAGCAGGTCGTCCCCCGCGGCGTGGCCGAGCGTGTCGTTCACGCCCTTGAAGTCGTCGAGGTCGAGCAGCATCAGGCTGAGCGGCCTGCCGTGGCGAGCGGTCTCGTCCAGTTCGGCGTCCATGCGCTCCTCGAAGCCGCGGCGGTTGAGCGACTCGGTGAGCGGGTCGGTGCGCGAGACCGCGGCGAGCTCGCCGCGCTGGCGATCGTGGTTGCGCGCGTGCCAGACGCAGAGGGTGGCGGTGCAGCCAAGCGTCGAGGCGAAGAAGGCGAGGTAGGTCCAGTCGGGCTTGGCGAGCAGCGCGCCGACCCCGACGCAGACGGCGACGTCGATCAGCGAGATGGCCACCACCGCCACCGAGCGGGTACGAGAGGGCCGCGAACACGAGCGGCACGAAGTAGACGAGCGCGATCGGGCTCCTGGTGCCGCCGTCGAGCGCCACGATCACCCCGAGGAAGGCGATGTCGACGATGCTCCAAGTGACGAAGAAGGTCTCGCGCCAACGGCTGCGCACGATCCGCTCGGCGTCCAGGCAGCCGATCGCCAGGGCGGTGGCCATGGCGCCGGCGAGCAGCCCGAGGATCAGCGCCCGGTTCGGCGAGTCCCAGGTGGCGCACGCGTAGACGAGCGAGATGCTGCAGACGGCGATCGTGATCCATACGGCGAAGCGCACCGTGGTTGCACGGAGTCGAACGTCCACGGTCTGGATCGGCCGTCGCGGGTCCATCTAGGTCCCTATCGGACCGATCTACCGCTTTATTGAGCTTCGAATCAGCCCTTTTGGAGTACCGCGACGCACTCGATGTGAGGCGTCTGCGGAAACATGTCGACCGGCCTGACGCGCTCCAGGCGGTAGCCGCCATCCACCAGCTGACGGGCATTTGGCGCGAGCGTGGTGGGATTGCACGACACGTACACCACGCGCGAGGCGCCGGTCTCGAGGATCCGCCGCACCACCTTCTGGGACAGCCCGGCGCGGGGCGGGTCCACCACGATGACGTCTGGCGCTCCGGCCTGCTCCACGAGCGGGCGCAGCGCCGTGCGTACGTCGCCGGCGTAGAAGCGGGCGTTGTCGATCCCGTTGAGGCTGGCGTTCTCGATCGCGTCGGCCACCGCGCGCTCCACCACCTCGATGCCCCAGACCTCGCCGGCGGCGGGGGCGAGCGCCAGGGCGATCGTGCCGATCCCGCTGAAGAGGTCGTACACGCGCTCGCGGCCGCTGAGGCCGGCGAACTCGAGCGCGGCGGCGTAGAGCAGCTCCGCCATCTCGGTGTTGGTCTGGAAGAAGGCGTCGGGGGAGATCCGGAAGCGCAGCGTCTCGCCCGCGCACTCGAGTCGCTCCTCCAGCACCGAGGTACCGGTGAGCAGGTCCGTCTCGCCCTCGCGCGTGGTCTCCGCCACTCCGCCGCTGCGGGTCCAGAGCACGCCCGTGACGTCCGGCAGCGCGGCGGCCAGGTCGAGCGCGCGGAAGTCGCCGTCGCTCGTGACGATCCGAGCCTGGATCTGACCGGTCCGCCGTCCCTCGCGCACCACGAGGTTGCGCAGGAGGCCGCTGCCCTCGCCCCGGTCGTACGAGGAGAGACCCTCCTCGCGGCACCAGGCCTTCACCGCCTCGCGCACGGCGTCCACGCGCTCGGAGGCCAGCACGTCCGCGGTCACGTCGTCGATCTCGTTCCAGCGACCCGGGCGGTGGAAGCCGAGGGTCGGCTGGCCGCCCTCCTCGCCGAAGGAGTACTCGAGCTTGTTGCGGTAGTGCCACTGCTCGACGGCCGGGACGATCGGCTCGACGATGGCGGCGTCGAAGCCGCCGATCCGCGACAGCGCCTCGCGCACCTGCGACTCCTTCTCCGCCAACTGGCGCTCATAGGGAAGGACCTGCCAGGACGCTCCGGGGTGAGGAGCGCGCGGCTCGATGCGATCGGGAGACGGCTCGATCAGCTCGAGCAGACGCGCCTCGCCGTAGCCCCGCTTGCGCTTGGTCACGCGGGCGCGGATGCGGTCGCCGGGCACCGTCGCGGGGACGAACAGCACGTAGCCGTCGAGCCGCGCGACGCCGTTGCCGCCGTACGCGAGCGCGTCCACGCGCAGCTCCAGCTCGTCGCCCTGCTTGGGTCGCGTCCGTTCGACGGCCGGGGAATCCACGTCTCTATGCTGGCAGCCCATGGACCTGAGCAGCTATCGCGAGGAGGCGGAGGAGTTCGTCTCCGCGCTGGATCGCGAGTACTACCTCCATTTCTCGGGGCAGCAGGACTCGTTCGACATCGAGCCTGTCTACGAGCGTCACGCCGGCCTGTTCTCGAGCGAGGCGGTGGAGGCGCTGCGCGAGGAGGGCGCGCGCGAGCTGCTCGAGTTCGCCGTGCACGGGCTGATGGGGCGCGCCACGAAGGCGGAGGAGGCCGAGCTGGCCCGACGCGAAGCGGCGCTCGAGCTGGACTTCGACGGCGAGGCGGTGCCGCTGCGCCAGGCGGCCGTGATCCAGTCGAACGAAGCCGACCCCGACCGGCGCGCCGCGATCGAGGACGCGCGCCTGGAGCTCAGCTCGCGCGAGCTGGATCCCCTGCTGCGCGAGATCCTGGAGCGATCGCACGCGCTGGCGAAGGAGCTCGGGTGGAAGAGCATGCGCGCGATGTGCGAGGAGCTCTCCGGCATCGACCTCGGGCGGCTCGAGCGCCAGACCTCCGCCTTCCTCGACGCGAGCGAACCGCATTACGAGGCGCTGGTCTCGCCCGCGACTCGAGCTGGAGCTGGGCTTCGGCTTCGAGCGCTTGCGGCGCTCCGACCTGCCCTACTTCTTCCGCGCGCCGTCGCTCGACCCCGCGTTTCCGGAGCCGCGGCTCCTGCCGAGCTTCTCCGACACGCTGGCCGGGCTCGGGCTGGAGGGCGCCGGCGTGCGGCTCGACGTGGAGCAGCGGCCGAAGAAGACTCCGCGCGCGTTCTGCTCGCCCGTGCGCGTGCCCGACGAGGTGTACCTCGTGATCGCACGCCACGGTGGCCGCGACGACTACGAGACGCTCCTTCACGAGGGCGGTCACGCGGAGCACTTCGCGCACATGGCGCGCGAGCTGCCGATGGAGCACCGCTACCTGGGCGACAACTCCGTGACGGAGTGCTTCGCCTTCGTCTTCCAGCACCTGGCGGCCAGCCCCGCGTGGCTGTCGGCGCACCTGGGAGTGGAGGATCCGGAGGCCGTCGAGGCCCACGATCGCGCCACCAAGCTCGTGTTCCTGCGCCGCTACGCCGCGAAGCTGTCGTACGAGCTGGAGCTGCACGGCGAGCCGGCCTCGCTCGACTCGCTGCGCGACGTGTACGCGGGGCGCATGTCGGACGCGCTGCACATCGACTGGCCGGCCGCGAGCTGGCTGAGCGATGTGGACAGCTTCTTCTACGTGGCCTGCTACCTCCGCGCCTGGGCGCTCGAGACGCACCTGCGGCGCGTGCTCACGGAGCGCTTCGGCGAGCACTGGTTCGAGCAGCGCGAGGCGGGCGACTTCCTCAGGGGGCTATGGAAGGACGGGCAGCGGCTGACCGCCGACGAGATGCTCGGCGAGCTGACGGGCGAGACGCTCGACTTCTCGGCGCTGCTCGACGACCTGCGGATCGAAGCGCCGAGCGCCTAGCGCTTAGCCCAGCCGGCGCTCGATCGCGTTCAGGACGGTCTTGCGATTCGCGTGCCGCTTCTCGTAGTCGCGCACCTTCCGCAGCTCGGCCCCTGACAGGCTGCCCAGCCGCTTCTCCACCTGGGAGACCGTCAGGTCGTCGTAGCCCGTGATCGGGAAGGCCGGGCCGACGCCCGCGGCGCGGCGTGCACGGTCGGCGTGGGCCAAGCACCGGGTCGGCCGCCGAGCGTGCCTTCGCCGTCGCGTCGCCGACCTGCTTGCGCGCGCGCCCCGCTGCCGCCGAGCCGCGCTTGCGCACGCCCTTCGCCTCGCTGCGGCCGCGACCCAGCAGCTGCTCGAGGTCGCGCAGCACGTCGTTGGTCTGCTTGCGCCCGCGCGTGACGAGAGCCTGTGCGAGCTTCTGAGCGTCGTCGGCCGTCATGCGGCCGCGGCTGACGGCGTCGTCCATGACCTCGCTCGATGCGCTCGCGCGTGAGCATCACCAGGTTGAGCGGCGTGATCACCCGCCCTTGAGGGCGCTGCGCAGCTCGGCGACGCTCTTGCCGGAGAACTCGGCTGACGGCTTGGCGGCGGCCGGGCGTGACTTCTGCGCGGTCGCCGAGCCGCCAGTCTTCTTGGCCGCGGTCGTGCGCTTGCTCTTCGCGGCCGCGCCGCTGCGGGAGCTCGACGCCTTGGCGCGGGAAGAGGAGCTCTTGGCGCTCGCCGATGAGCCGCTGCGCGCCTTCGCCGAAGTCGAGCTCGCGCTCGCCTTCCGTGCCGATCCCCCGCTGCGTGCCTTGCGTGCCTCTGCCATTCGGTCTCCTCTCCCGTAGTCGCCCGCCTCCCGTTCGGGGCGCTCGGCAAGCGGCACTATCTCATGCGGGAGTTCACGGCGGGGAGGCGCATCAATACGATCCATGGGTGACGCGTCACTTCCTCACCGGCGAGGAGCTGAGCGCCGCCGAACTGGCGGCGCTGCTCGCTCGGGCGGACGAGCTGAAGCGCGACCGGACGCGCCTCGAGCGCGCTCTCCGGCCGCAGCGTCGCGCTCGTCTTCGAGCGGCCGTCCACGCGCACGCGGATCTCGTTCGAGGTGGGCGTGTGCGAGCTGGGCGGCAACCCCATCGTGCTGCGCGAGGGCGAGATGCAGCTCTCGCGCGGCGAGTCGGTGAAGGACACGGCGCTGGTGCTGTCGCGCTACGTGCACGCGATCGGCGTGCGCACCGGCCCGCACGCGGTGGTGGAGGAGCTGGCCGAGCACGCCAGCGTGCCGGTGGTGAACATGCTCACCGCGGACCACCACCCGTGCCAGGCGCTGGCCGACCTGGAGACGCTGCGCGAGCGCTTCGGCCAGACGGCGGGCCTCAAGCTCGCGTACGTAGGGGACGGCAACAACATGGCGCACTCGCTGATGCTGCTCGGAGCGAAGGCGGGCGTGGAGGTGGCTGTGGCCACGCCGCCCGAACTGGCGCCCGACCCCGGGGTGGCGGAACGGGCCGCCGCCGGAGCCGCGGACGGCGGCTCGGTGACCGTGACGAACGATCCGCGCGCGGCGGCAGCGGGCGCTCACGCGCTCTACACCGACGTGTGGGTGAGCATGGGCGACGAGGAGGCCGCGGCGAAGCAGCGGGCGCTGCTCGAGCCGTACCGGCTCGACGAGGCGCTCCTCGATGCCGCCCGCCCCGACGCGATCGCGCTCCACTGCCTGCCCGCGCACGTGGGGGAGGAGATCAGCGAGGGCGCGCTGTACGGCCCGCGCTCCGCCGTCTTCGACCAGGCCGAGAACCGCCTCCATGCGCAGAAGGCACTGCTCGAGCTGCTGGTCGGAAGCATTACTGTGTGAAGCCCCGAGCGGCCGCCAGGAGGTGAACCGAAATGAAGAAGTGGCTCCTACTCGCAGTTGTGGCCCTCGCGCTTGTGGCAGCGGGCTGCGGCAGCAGCAAGAAGAGCAGCAGCAGCACGCCCGCGTCGACCCCGGCGGCCACCACCGCGGCGCCCGCGAGCTCCGGCGGCTCCACCGTTCAGGTCTCGATGAAGAACATCGCCTTCAACCCCGGCACGGTGACGGTGGCGAAGGGCGGCACCGTCGTCTGGACCAACGACGACTCGGTGAACCACGACGTGACCAAGACCAGCGGCCCCGGCCCTGACTTCAAGTCCGGCACCGGCAACCTCGCCGGCGGCGACACCTACAAGCAGACCTTCGACACCCCCGGCACGATCGTCTACCGCTGCACCATCCACCCGGGGATGGACGGGAAGATCATCGTCAAGTAGGGCGCGGTGCGGCGGTTGGCAGCCGGGTTGACAGTTGACAGTTGGCAACTGCGTCCGGGCCCGAGCGCTGCCAACTGCAGCCGGCGTAGCCGGCGAACTGTCAACTGCTCAGCCCCGCAGCCCGAAACCGCGCAAGACCAGCAACGCTTTTTCACCGAGGCTGCCCCTCCCCGGCAACGCCCCGAGCTGCACCGCCGAGTCGTAGAGGTCGAAGAAGCCGCGCGCGCGGCGGACTCGGCCGTCCAGGAGCTCGACGTAGTGGACGCCCTGGAGGATCACGAAGCGGCCCGTGGGCGGGAGGCCCGCGAGCTCGCCCCTGTGGGTGCCGAGCGCGCGCCACGGGATGCACGCGTGCACGTCGTCGCCGAGGTTGGCGCCGGAGGGCTCGATGCGCAGGTCCGGAAAGCCCGCGCGCAGCAGCGCGGCGTGGGCCTCGAGCTCGTCGACCCCCGTCAGCGGCTCGATCGCCACCGGGTCCTCGTAGCGCACGTCGGGCGTGCACGACCCCTCGAAGCCGCCGGCGGGCGCCGCCCACGCCGCCCGCCATGCCGCGGCCAGCTCGTCGAGCTTCACGTGAGCTCCGGCACGCCCTCCATCGGCGTGGAGGCCTCGGCGTAGAGGCGCCGCGGAATCCGGCCCGACTCGTGTGCCAGCCGCCCGGCCTCGACGGCGAGGCGCATCGCCCGCGCCATCTTCGGCGGATCCTCGGCGCGCGACACGGCGCTCGCGAGCAGGATGCCGGAGCAGCCCATCTCCATCGCGATCGCGGCGTCGGAGGCCGTGCCGATGCCGGCGTCGAGGATCACCGGGACGCGCGCCTGCTCGAGGATCAGCCTCAGGTTGTAGGGGTTGCGAATGCCCATGCCGCTGCCGATCGGCGAGCCGAGCGGCATCACCGCCGCGCAGCCCACGTCCTCGAGCCGGCGGGCCAGGATCGGGTCGTCGTTCGTGTAGGGCAGCACCGTGAAGCCCTCGGCCACGAGCGTCTCGGCGGCCTCCAGCAGCTCGACCGGGTCGGGCAGCAGCGTCTTGTCGTCGCCGATCACCTCGAGCTTCACCCAGTCGGTCTCGAACGCCTCGCGCGCGAGCTGGGCGGTGGTGACCGCGTCGCGCGCGGTGAAGCAGCCGGCGGTGTTCGGGAGCAGGAAGCAGCCCGCCTCCTGGAGCACGTCGACGATCGAGCCGCGCGCCGACGGGTCCACGCGCCGCAGCGCGAGCGTGGCCATCTCGGCACCCGACGCCGCCACGGCCTCGCCCATGACCTGGAGGTTGCGGAAGCCGCCGGTGCCGATGATCAGGCGCGAGCCGAAGTCGCGGCTCGCCGATCCGAAGCTCAGCCACCCTGCACCGCCTGGAGCACCTCGACGCGCTGGCCGTCGCTCAGCCGCGTGGTCGACCACTCGCCGCGCGGCACCACCTCGCCGTCCACGGCCGCCGCCACCCCGCGGCCCTCGGCGGGCGCGCCCGTGACCTCGACGGCGACCTCCACCGTGGCGCCGTCGCGCAGCTCGCGCGGCTCGCCGTTGAGGATCACCTTCATGCCGCCACCGCGGAGAAGCGCGCCGGGGAGAAGGGAGCCACGACCGGGTCCGCCTCGCCGCCCGTGAGCAGGTCGGCGACGGCCTGCGCGGTGATCGGGGTGAGCAGCACGCCGTGACGGTAGTGGCCGGTGGCCCAGATCACGTTCCCGGGCTCGCCGCGGCCGATCAGGGGAGCGTTGTCGGGAGTCCCGGGGCGCAGCCCGGCGCGCGCGCCCACGAACTCGAGCTCGCCCACGTCGGGCAGCACCTCCCAGGCGGCCTCGAGCAGGCGATAGACGCCGTCGGCCGTGACGGTCGTGTCGAAGCCGCGCTCCTCCATCGTGCCGCCGAGCACCACGCGGCCGTCGCCGCGGTCGACGACGTAGCAACGCAGCGTGCGGATCAGGCGCTCGGCGAGCGGCCGGTCCGCCGGGCGGCGCAGCGCGAGGATCTGGCCCTTCACGGGGCGGACGGGAAGGTCGGGCAGCCCGTCGATTCCGCGGCCGCTCCAGCAACCCGCCGCGACCACCACGCTCTCGGCTGCGATCGAGCGGCCCGAGGCGGTGCGCACGCCGCGCTCGTCGACCGCGGTCACTGCGTCGCCAACCACGATCTCGGCGCCGGCGCGCTCGCAGGCGGCGATCAGCGCCGCCACCACCGCGAGCGGGTCGACCTGGTTGTCCTGCGGCGCCAGGATGCCCCCGGCGCAGCGCGGCGAGAGGCCGGGCTCGAGCCGCCGGCATTCGCTCGGCGCCAGCCACTCGGAGTCGAGCCCCAGCGAGCGCTGGAACGCGTGCAGGCGCCGCAGCTCCTCGGCGTCGTCGCGGTCCGCGGCCACGACCAGCGCGCCCGTGCGGCGGTGGTGGAGCTCCCCGCCGAGGTCGCCGCGCGAACCCCGGCCAGAGCTCGGCCGCGGCGAGGTTGAGCCTGAGCAGCGACTCCGCGCCGAACTCGGCCTCGGTGACCGGGGCGAGCATGCCCGCGGCGGCCGAGGATGCGCCCGCCGCCGGGCCCTCGCGATCGAGCACGAGCACCGACAGCCCCCGTTCGGCCGCCCGCCAGGCGGACGCCAGGCCAACCAGGCCCGCACCGATCACGACGGCGTCGTACTCGCTTCTCTGAGGCACTGCGCTCACTCCAAGCTCGCCTTCCTCGGAGGTCGCGCCGAACGTCCCTACGCCGGAATTACCCGGATCAGGTTCAACGGTCGGCGGCGACCCAGCCGCCCTCTCAGCCCGGTTCGCCCGAGCTCCCGTGGGTCCGAGGAATGCTACTCCGACGCGGGCTAGTAGCGGTCGCGGGGCGGCGGCGGGTCCGCGTATGGATCGCGCGGTGCCCGCGTGCGGTCGGCCCAGAGCGCCATGTAGAGCATCGAGATGACCAAGCCGGCGACGCCGACGATGATCAGGATCAGCCCCACCGTGTCGAGATCGATCCAGGAAACCGTCGCGTTTACCGCGTAGCGAAGAACAGCGCCAACGGCGATGAGCAGTATGGATGTGCCGATCTGCATCCCTAGGGGGTACCCAGTTCCCGCAACTCGAACCGCAACCCCGGTGGGGGTGGCCGGTTAAGGCGGGGAGCCCGCTCCCCCGCGACTACCATCCGCCACCTTTGCGAACACTGACCGCCGCCCTCGCAGTGCTGACCGTGCTCGCGGGCGTGACCGCCACGGCCGCGTCGGCCAACCCCACCCAGATCTCGATCGTCCAGGACGAGCAGCGCCTGGTGCACGACGGTCCGATCGTGCAGGCCGCGACGCTCGACGAGATCAAGCGGCTCGGCGGCGACGTGGCGAAGGTCACGCTCGACTGGCGCCGGCTCGCGCCCGGCGGCTCGCGCAAGCCCGCCGGCTTCGTGGGCGACGATCCGGCGCAGTACGCGGCCGCCGGCTGGGTGCCGTACGACAACCTCGTGCGCGCGGCGCAGGCGCGCGGGCTGCGGGTGATGTTCCTGATCGGGGGGCACGCGCCGGACTGGGCGAGCGGCAAGGGGCGCAGCGGCACGGTGCGACCGGATCCCACCGAGTTCGGCCGCTTCGCGAAGGCCGTCGGCACCCGCTACTCGGGCACCTACGTGCCGGCGCCGGCGCCGCCCGGCGGCGACGTGACGAATCCCACTCCCTGCCCGTTCCAGGTCCAGCCCGGCGACCAGTGCCCGCAGCCGATCGCCCAGAGCGCATCGGCGCGCCCGCGGGCCACGGCGGCCGACGACGCGCTGCCGCGCGTGTCGATCTGGTCGGTCTGGAACGAGCCCAACCTGTCCGGCTGGCTCGGTCCGCAGTACGCGAAGCGCGGGCTGCCGGAGTCGCCCGAGCTGTACCGCGGGCTCTTCCTGGCGGCGCACGACGGCCTGGCGGCCAGCGGGCACGGAGGCGACGAGATCCTGATCGGTGAGCTGCTGCCGTTCGCGCGCGGCGGCAAGACCTACCCGGCGCGCGTGTCCCCGCTCGAGTTCCTGCGCGAGCTGGCCTGCGTCGACGTCCACTACCGCGCCTACAGGGGCAACGCGGCGGCTGCGCGCGGCTGCACGAACTACAAGCCGCTGCCCGGCACCGGGATCGCCTACCACCCGTACACGCTGGAGACCGGTCCCGAGACGCTCACCCCGCTGGCCGACGACGCGACGATCAACGACCTCACGCGCATCGACCGCGCGCTGAACAAGCTGTCGCGGCGCTTCGTGGTGCACCGCATGCCGATCTGGCTGACCGAGTTCGGCTTCCAGACCGACCCGCCCGATCCCTTCTCGTCCGCGATCAAGCAGGTGCCGCAGTTCATGGGCGAGAGCGAGTGGCTCGCCTACCACGACGCGCGCGTGAAGAGCTACGCGCAGTACCCGCTCTCGGACGACAGCGTGGCCGGCCACGGACTGGTGCGCTTCCACGGCTTCCAGTCGGGGATCGACACCTCGAAGGGAGCGCCCAAGCCCGGCGTCTACCAGGCGTACCAGACCCCGTTGTTCGTGCGGCTGGTGTCGCGCTCGCAGGTGGAGATCTTCGGCGGGGTGCGCGCGGCCCTGCCCGGCGCCACGGCGGTGATCCAGTCGGCGCTCGGGAGCAAGTTCGCCCCGCTGAGCGGCGGCACGGTGGTCCTCAACCCCGGCGGCTACTTCGACAGGGTGTTCCGCCTCTCGAACGCGGCGAAGCGCAGGTTCCGCTTCGTCTCAGGGCTCGAGACGAGCGACGTGATCCGCCCGCTCTCGCGCCCGCGGGCCGGGGCGCTGTATCCGCTCAAGCCCCGCTAGATCGACGCGATCTAGGATTGGCCCATGTCTGCCGGCGAGCGGCGGCGCGAGCGTCTGCGCCGCGCGCACCTTTACCTGGTGATCGAGGCCGAGGTCCGTGGCGAGCCCGCGGACGCGGTCGTGGCGGCCGCGCTGGCGGGCGGCGTCGACCTCGTGCAGCTGCGCGACAAGGCTCGCTCCGACGACGAGCTGGTGCGGGCGGGGCTGCGGCTGCGCGCGCTGTGCGACGAGCACGACGCCCTGCTCGTTGTGAACGACCGGCCGGACCTCGCCGTGGCCTGCGGCGCCGACGCCGTGCACGTGGGACAGGACGACGAGCCGCTCGCGAGCGCGCGCCGGACGGTGGGCGCGGATGTGCTGATCGGGGTGTCCACCCACTCGCCGGCTCAGGTCGACGCGGCGCTGGCCGCGGACGTGGACTACTTCGCCGTCGGCCCCGTGCACGCCACGCCCACGAAGCCGGGCAGGGAGCCGGTCGGGCTCGAGCTGGTGCGCTACGCCGCCGGGCACGCCGGGGAGCGCCCGTTCTTCGCGATCGGCGGGATCGACCTGGAGAACGCCGCGACGGTGGCCCAGGCCGGGGCTGAGCGCATCGCCGTGGTGCGCGCGATCCGCGACGCCGCCGATCCGCGGGCGACGGCTGCCGGGCTGCGCGCCGCGGTGGCCCCGGAGCGCGCCCGTGTCTAGCCGCCAGAAGCGCAAGCGCCGCCCGGGTGACGGAGCGGCCGCCCCCCGCATGCGCGCGCCCGCTCCGGCCGCGCCCGCACCCCCGTCGCGCTCCGAGCGGCGCAACGAGGAGGCGCGCGAGGCGCTGACTCCGCTCGAACCGGGCGAGCGTCCCACTGCCGTGACCGTTGCTGCGATCGTCGCGTTCGCGCTGGCCGCGGGGAACCTGGTGGCCTACGCCGCCGGTTTCAAGATCGCCGGCTCGCGCCCGCCGATAGTGAGCGTGGCCTTCCAGGCCGGGCTGATGTTCGCGGCGGCCTGGGGAATGTGGCGCGCCCGCTACTGGGCCGTGCTGGGCATGCAGGCGATCCTCGCGGTCCTGATCGTGATCGTGACCGTGTCGGCGCTCAAGGCGTCGAGCATCATCGACCTGGTGATCGTGGCCGCGATCCTCATCCCCGCCGGAACCCTGTTCTGGAAGCTCGTGAAGGCGATGGCGCGCATCCAGATGCCAGAGCGCCGCTGATCCAGGCCGCGCTGACGCGCAGGCTGGAATCCGAGCTCGTTGGATAGTGTCTCCGACTCCAATGGCTGACTCCAAGTACGACTGCATCGTCATCGGATCTGGTCCCGGCGGCTACGTGGCCGCGATCCGCGCCGCCCAGCTCGGGATGAAGACCGCCGTGGTGGAGAAGGACGCGCTCGGGGGCCGCTGCCTCAACTACGCCTGCATCCCGGCGAAGGCCGTGCTTCGCGTGGCGGAGGTCTGGAGCGAGATCGGCCACAGCAAGACTTACGGCATCGCGGTGAAGGACGCAGTCGCTCGACATGAAGGAAGTCGGCGCGCTATCGCGGCAAGGTCGTGAAGACGCTCACCGGCGGGGTCGGGATGCTGCTCAAGAAGAACAAGGTGGACGTGATCGAGGGCCTCGGCTCGGTTACCGACGACGGCAACGTGCGCATCGGTGGCCAGTTCGACGGCACCGTGATCGAGGCGACCACCGTCGTGCTGGCCACGGGCACCAACCCGAAGCCGCTGCTCGGCCTGAAGTTCGGCGGCCGCGTGCTGAGCACGGAGACCGCGTGGGCCCTGGACGAGCTGCCGGGGTCGATGGCGGTGGTCGGCGCGGGAGCGTCGGGCACCGAGGTTGCATCGGCGTTCGGGCGCCTCGGCACGCAGGTGACCCTGCTCGAGGCGCTGCCGCAGATCCTGCCGCTCGAGGACGAGGAGATCGCCAAGGCTGCGGCGCGCGAGATCGCCAAGCAGAACGTGGAGATCGTGACGGGCGCGAACATCGAGGGCGCCGAGGCGAAGGACGACGGCGTTGAGCTGACGTTCGGCGGCGACACCAAGAAGTACGACTACCTCGTGATCTGCGCCGGCCGCGGCGCGGACGTGGAGGGACTGGGCCTGGCCGAGGCCGGCGTGAAGACGAGCGACAACGGGCAGGTCGAGGTAGACGGGCGGATGCGCACCTCGCTGGCCGGCGTCTACGCGATCGGCGACCTCGTGCCGGTGGGTCCGGCGCTCGCGCACAAGGCATCCGACGAGGGCATCATCGCCGTGGAGGATGCCGCCGGGCTCGAGACCCACGCTCTCGACTATCCCCACATCCCGAGCTCCACCTTCTGCTACCCGCAGGTGGCCAGCTTCGGCCTCACTGAGAAGCAGGCGCGCGACGCCGGCCACGACGTGGTGATCGGCAAGGTCCCGATGGGCGCGGTCGGCGCGGGCACGGTGTACGGCGACCGCGGCGGGATGGTCAAGCTCGTCGGCGACAAGCAGTACGGCGAGCTGCTCGGCGCGCACATCGTCGGCGTGAAGGCCGCCGACATGCTCCAGGAGCTGGTGGTGGCGCACGACCTCGAGGGCGGCTACCCCGAGGTGGCACGCAGTGTGCACGCGCATCCGACGTTCTCAGAGGCCGTCATGGAGGCCGCGCGCGCGGCCGACGGCTGGCTCATTCACGGCTAGCACCCGTGTGATCGACCTCACGTTGGGTGCCCCCAGAACGGGGTACGCGAAGGGTTATGCGCCTTTACCTCACGTGCGGTCTGATGCTTGCTGCCCTTGCCCTCGCGCCCGCCGCCTCGGCGGGCACCTTTCCGGGCGCGAACGGGCGCGTTGCCTACGTGCAGACCGTGGCCGGCGTGCCACAGGTCTTCACGATGGCGGCCAGCGGGGCAGACCGCCGGCAGGTCACCCACGAGGCCTCGGGCGCTGACAATCCCGACTGGTCGGCGGACGGCCGCTCGCTTGCCTTCTCGGTGGGCGGCCAGCACATCGGCGTGGCCGATGCGACGGGCAGCGGCGAGCGTCTGATCCCCTCGGACGCGACGGCCACCGATCCCTCCTGGTCGCCCGACGGCAAGGAGCTTGCGGTGGCCGGCGTGGACTACAACCCGCAGGGGGCGATCGAGGACTCCTCGATCTACGTGGTCCAGGCCGACGGCAGCGGGCAGCAGCGGATCGTCGACGGCAGCGATCCCGTGTGGTCCCCCGACGGCCGTTGGATCGTCTTCCGCCCCACGCCGGGCACGAGCGACAACTGCCCCGGCATCGATGCCATGCGTCCCGACGGCAGCGACCTGCACCGGGTCGTGGCGGCTTACCCGAACGGCTCCGGTAGTTGCACCGGCGGCGGCAGCGACCCCTCGTTCTCGCCCGATGGCAAGCGCGTCGTCTACGTCGCGCCGAACGGCCGCGACCTCTACAAGGTGAGCGTTCACGGCGGCACCGCCCGCAGGCTCAGGACCGATACGCATCCCAAGAGCGATCCGACCTTCTCGCCCGACGGGCGCAGCGTGATCTACGTGGAGCGGTCGGCCACCCGCGCGGTCAGCGCGACGAAGGGCGGGCGCGAGCACGGGATCGGTCCGGCAGTGTCCGAGCTCGCCTGGCAGCCCTTGCCGAAGTAGCCGCGTCGCGCCGCTCCCCATGTCGCGCTCTCGAACTCCTCGTCCTGGTCGCGGATCACCCGCAGCAGGTCCGTCGCCGCGGCGCGCACCTGCAGTCCCGCCGCCGCCACCGCCGGGCGGCCGTAGGTCGGCGGACGCGGCCTCCGACAGCGATCGCACCAGAGCGCGCACCTGCTCGCGCTCGGCCGCAGAAGCGCCGCGTGCGAGGGTCGCGGTGGCGCCCGCGAGCTCCGCCACGGACTCGCCCAGCGCCGGCGGCGGGTCCTCGGCCGTCGTCGAGCACGGTCGCCGCGAGGCGCACGAGGGTCAGCGCCGTGTTGGCCAGCAGAGCCACGTGGGCGGCGCGGACGTCGGCGCGGGCGACCTGGGCGCGGTCGCGCCGGCGCAGCGGCGCGAAGCGCACGATGTCGGCCGCGGTGGCGCGAGCGCGCCGTCAGGCCGACCAGCTGGGCGTGCACGGACTGCGTCGTCGGCCAGCATCCACTCCGCGTCCTTGGGCTGCCCGCTCTGCAGCGCTCCGGCCGCGCCGCGAGCGCCCCAGCGACGCCGGCCAGCGCGTTGCGGACCGCCCTGGCCAGCAGCGGCCGCGGTCGCGGCGGGAACAGGACCTGGCTGACCAGCAGGGCGCTTGCGCCGCCGATGACCGCGTCCACCAGGCGCTCGCCCGCCACGCCGCCCGACCGCAGCGCCACCACGAGCACGGCGGAGCGCCGGCCTGGTTCACGAACATCGGCATCGAGTTGAGCATCGCCGCCAGCCCCATGGCCAGCAGCACCACCGCGGCGATCGGAAGACCCCAGTGCCGACGACCGCCACCACCGCCTCGGCCACGCCGATGCCGAGCGTGACCCCGAGCACCATCTGCGCGGCGTTGCGCCAGCGCCGGCCCACGCTCGCGCTGAGCGAGATCGCCGCGGCGATCGGCGCGAAGAACGGCTGTGGATGGCCGAGCACGTCGTAGGCGAGGTACCAGGCCAGTCCCGCGGCGATCGCTGCCTGCGTGACCGGCCAGAGGGCGGCGCGCCCGCGCGCGACTGCGGCGTCGGCGTACCTCTTCAGGTCGGCCTCGGTCAGCGCCATCGCGCAGATGTTCCCCGTCCGCGCCCTAATCTGCACCCGGAATGCGCCCGGTCTTCTACTTCGACCTCGGATCGCCGTACGCGTACATGACCGCCGAGCGCGTGAACCACGTGCTGCCGGAGGTGCCGATCTGGCAGCCGGTGCTGCTCGGGGCGATCTTCAAGGCCACCGGCCGCTCCTCGTGGGCGCGGACCGAGGCCCGCGCCGAGGGCATGGCCGAGATCGAGCGGCGTGCGGCTGAGCAGGGGCTGCCGGCGATCCGCTGGCCCGACCCGTGGCCCGGCAACATGCTCACCGCCATGCGCGCGGCGGCGTTCGCCCAGCAGACCGGGCGCGTGGTGGCCTTCTCGCTGGCGGCCTTCCGCCAGGCGTTCGCCGGCGGGCGCGACCTGACGGACACCGACAACGTGCTGCTCGCCGCCGCCGCGTGCGAGCTGCATCCGCGTGCCGTGCTCAAGGGGATCGAGATGCAGTCCGTGAAGGACGCGCTGCGTGCGGGGACCGACGACGCGCTGGCGCACGGCGTAATCGGGGTGCCCACGATCAGGGTCGGCGAGCAGCTCTTCTGGGGCGACGATCGGCTCGAAGAGGCCGCCGAGGCTATCCGCTAACGTCAGCGCCGATGGCGCGCGAAGCTGCCGCATCGAGCGACAAGGCCGCGAACGGCTCGCCCGACGGCGCGCCCGCCAAGCACTCGCTGCCGGACGTGGAGACCTGCCGCGCGGTGCTCTCCAAGATGATGCTGATCCGGCACTTCGAGGAGCGCGCCGGCGAGATGTACGCGAAGGCCAAGATCGGCGGCTTCCTCCACCTGTGCATCGGCGAGGAGGCCACGGTGGTCGGCTCGACCCAGGCCATGCGGGAGGGCGACTACCTGCTCTCCACCTACCGCGAGCACGGCCAGGCGCTGGCGCGCGGCACGCACCCCAACGCGGTGATGGCGGAGCTGTTCGGACGCGTGGACGGCTGCTCCAAGGGGCGCGGTGGCTCGATGCACCTGTTCGACATCGAGCGCCGCTTCCTGGGCGGCTACGGGATCGTGGGCGGCAACCTGCCGCTGGCGACGGGAGTCGCGCTGCAGTGCGACTACACGGGTACCGACGACGCCGTGGTCTGCATGTTCGGCGACGGCGCCACCAACCAGGGCACCTTCGGCGAGTCGATGAACATGGCGGCGCTCTGGAACCTGCCGGTGGTGTTCATGGTGATCAACAACCAGTTCGGCATGGGCACGGCGCTGGAGCGCCACTCGGCGGTCACCGACCTGTCGAAGAAGGCCGAGGGCTACGGCGTGCCGGGCGCGCGCTGCGACGGCATGGACGTGCTCGACGTGCACTCCGCCACCACCGAGGCGCTGCGCCGGGCGCGCGAGGACCGCTCGCCGCAGCTGCTCGAGGCCGTGACCTATCGCTTCCGCGGTCACTCGATGGCTGACCCGGAGGAGTACCGCACCAAGGAGGAGGTCGAGGAGTGGAGGCTGCGCGACCCGATTGCCTCCTTCCGCCGCCGCCTCGCCGCGGAGGGCGTGATCTCAGACGAGGAGGCCGACCGGCTCGACCGCGAGGCGATCGAGACCGTGGACGAGTCCGTGCGCTTCGCCGACGACAGCCCGTTCCCCGAGCTCGACTCGCTCTACGACGACCTCTACGTGCTCGGCGAGCAGGTGCGCGGCTGGTGGTCGGTGGACGAGCGCTCGCCCGACGCCCACCGCGGCGAGGAGGAGCGCTCCTCGAGCGCGCTGGCGCACGAGCTGGCCGAGGCCGGCGCGGCGTACGCAGGAGCGGGCGACGCTCAGGCACGCCGGCGTCGTCAGCGCGACGCGGATGCGGGCGACGGCGAGCCGGATGAGGGGACCTAGCCGGTGCCGGTGATGCGCTACCGCGAGGCGCTCGGCCAGGCGCTGCGGGAGGAGATGGAGGCCGACGAGCGCGTCTTCATCATGGGCGAGGACATCGGCGTGTTCCAGGGCGCGTTCAAGGTCACGGCGGGGCTGCTCGAGCAGTTCGGCGAGAAGCGCGTCCGCGACACACCGATCTCGGAGAACACGATCGTCGGCGTCGGTGTTGGCTCCGCGATGGCGGGCCTGCGGCCGGTTGTGGAGCTGATGACGATCAACTTCTCGCTGCTCGCGCTCGACCAGATCATCAACCACGCGGCGGCGATCCACTACATGTTCGGCGGCCAGGTGAAGGTGCCACTCACGATCCGCATGCCGCAGGGCGCCGGCCACCAGCTCGGCCCGACGCATTCCCACTGCCTCGAGGCGATGTACCTGCACGTGCCCGGGCTGCTCGTGGCGGTGCCGAGCACGCCGGCGGACGCGAAGGGCCTGCTCAAGGCGGCGATCCGCGATGACAACCCCGTGATCTTCATCGAGCACGAGTACCTCTACGGGCAGCGCGGCGAGGTGCCCGAGAACGGCGGGCCCGACGCGCTTCGGCGAGGCCGCGGTGCGCCGCGAGGGCAGCGACGTGACGCTCGTGGGCATCTCGCGCATGGCCATCACCGCGGAACGGGCGGCCGAGCAGCTCGAGGCCGAACACGAGGTGGACGCCGAGGTGATCGACCCGCGCACCCTGCGCCCGCTCGACCTCGACACCATCCTCGACTCGGTGAGGAAGACGGGCCGCGCGGTGATCGTCGAGGAGGGCTGGCCGCACGGCGGCGTGGGCGCCAACCTCGCGGCACTGATCCAAGAGCAGGCGTTCGACTATCTTGACGCTCCCGTGGCTCGCGTTACCGGTGCAGATGTCCCGATGCCCTACTCCAAACCGCTGGAGCAGGCCGCCTTCCCGCACGAGGAGCACGTAGTGCACGCGGCCCTCTCGCTGTTCAGGGATCTCTGATGGCCGTCGACGTCCTCATGCCCCGCCTGTCCGACTCCATGGAGGAGGGCACCGTGCTCAAGTGGCTGGTGCAGCCGGGCGGCGAGGTGAAGCGCGGCGAGCCGCTCGTCGAGATTGAGACCGACAAGGCCAACATGACGTATGAGGCGGACTCGGATGGGGTGCTCATAGAAGTCTTGGCGCAGGAGGGGGAGACACTGCCTATTGGGCAGGTGATCGCTCGGGTTGGGGAGGCAGGGGAGAAGGTGTCGGGTGTCGGGTCTCGGGTGTCGGAGGGCGCTGCCGAGCCCCAGGCCGAAGAGGCCGCCCCCGAGCCGGAGCCCGAAGCCGAAGCAGCGTCCGAGCAAGAGCCCGACACCCCAGACCCGACACCCGACACCCCCAGCCGCGAAGCGGCTCCGGTGACCTCCGAGGGCAACGGCGGCCGCGTGAAGGCCTCGCCGGTGGCGCGGCGCATGGCACGGGAGATGGGCGTGGAGCTGGCGCGGCTCGAAGGCAGCGGCCCGGGCGGGCGCATCGTGAAGGCGGACGTTGAAGCTGCGGCGGGCGGTGGCGGAGTGCAGGTCGAGGAGCGGCCGGCGGAGGCCGCCCCCGCCGAGGCAGAAGCCCCCGCGACCCGCGACCCGCGACCCGCGACCTCGTCGGCAGCCGCGGACGTCGAAGGCAGCAAGGGCGCAGTCGAAATACAGGAGCTCACAAGACTCCAGCGCACCGTCAGCCGCCGCATGGCGGAGTCGAAGGCCACCGCGCCCGAGTTCGAGATCCAGGTGGAGATCGACATGTCGCTGTGCGTGGAGCTGCGCGCGCGGCTGAAGGAGGTTGCCAACCCGGCGCCGTCCTTCAACGACATGGTGGTGAAGGCGGCCGCGACGGCGCTGCGCGAGTTCCCCCGCGCGAACGGCTCGTACCGCGACGGGCACTGGGAGCTCTACTCGCGGGTGAACGTGGGCGTGGCGGTGGCGGCCCAGGACGCGCTGGTGGTGCCCACGGTGTTCGACGCCGACCAGAAGTCGCTCGGGCGGATCGCAGCGGAGACGCGCGAGCTGATCACCAAGGTCCGCGAGGGCACGATCACGCCGCCGGAGCTGTCGGGCGGCACGTTCTCGGTGTCGAACCTCGGCATGTACGGGATCGAGAACTTCAGCGCGATCATCAACCCGCCGCAGGCGGCGATCCTCGCCGTCGGCTCGCTGAAGAAGAAGGCCGTGGTGGACGACTCCGGCCGCGTGGTGGCGCGCGACATGATGGGCGTGAACCTGATCTGCGACCACCGCATCCTCTACGGCGCAGACGCCGCCGAGTTCCTCAGCCGCATCCGCCAGCTGCTCGAGCAGCCGCTCTCGCTCGCCCTCTGAGCGACGCCCGACAGCTCCACTGGGAGGGCTGCTTCAACGTCCGCGATCTCGGTGGGCTGCCCACCGCGGACGGCGGTGAGACGCGCCGAGGCGCGCTGATCCGCGCCGACGCGGTGGACCGCCTGAGTACCGTCGGCTGGGCCGCGCTGGAGGACTACGGCGTGCGCACGGTGATCGACCTGCGCCACGACGACGAGCCGGACGAGGACCTCTCCCCGCGGCCGGCGAGCATCGCCACGGTGCACCTTCCGCTCGACGGCATCGAGGAGCGCGACTTCTGGGACGAGTGGGAGTTCGGCCCGCAGTACGGCACGCCGCTCTACTACGACCCCTTCCTCGAGCGCTTCCCGGACCGGACTGCCGGTGTGATCCGCGCGATCGCGCAGGCGGCGCCCGGCGGCGTGCTGTTCCACTGCGGTCATGGCCGCAGCCGCACGGGCCTGATCAGCCTGCTGGTGCTCGCGCTGGCGGGCGTCGAGCCGGCCGCCATCGCCGCCGACTACGCGCTGAGCGACGAGGGCGTCGCGGGCCCGGGCGACGGAGCTGGGGTTGGAGGACGAGGCCGCCGCCAGTCGCGCCTTCCTGGCCGAGCGGGGCACCAGCGCGACCGACCTGATCCTCGCGACGCTGGCCGCACTCGATGCCGAGGCCTACCTGCGCGGAGCAGGACTGAGCGGCAACGAGCTGGACGCCGTGCGCGCCCGGCTGGTCGGCTAGCCCACCAGCAGCACGCTGAGCGCTCGCGGCCCGTGCACGCCGGCCACGCGGGAGAGCTCGATGTCCGATGTGGCCGAAGGGCCCGACACGAACGTGAGCGGGCGGCCCTCGCGAACGGCCGGCTCGAGGCGCTCCACGGCCTGCGGCACGGTCTCGACGATCTGGTCGACCTCCACCACGCAGAGGTGCCAATCGGGCACCAGCGTCAGGGCGCGGCGACCCTGGCGAGCGCCGGAGTCGAGCACGATCGTGCCGGTCTCGGCGATCGCGAGCGCGCAGCCGGTGAGCACGCCGTCGATCGCGTCGAGCTCCTCGTTGGCCAGGCCCGCGTCCTCCACCAGCTCCACGCGGCGGGGTCGCCAGCGCCGGGGCAGCTCGGCCGGGACCGCGAGGCGCGCGGCGCCACGCCCGCGGCAGGCGTCGGCGATCGCGCCGGCGAGCTTGCGGCTGCGGACGCGCGTGACGGTGGCGTCGTAGTCGGCCACGCGCTCAGCGAACAGATCGGCGGCAGCCGCGCCGCTGGCGCCCTCGCGCCGGTACGAGCGCTCGAGCGGCACGTCCTCGTCGGCCGGCACGTCACGCAGCGCCTCTCGCACGCGCGCCAGCAGCTGCTCACGCGCCGCGCTCACGCCACCACTCCCTGAAGGTCTGCTCCGCCACCGGCGCGAGGTCGCGCGTGGCGGTCCAGCCGCTGAGCGGGCCGGGCAGCCGGCGAATCTTGCCGCCGCGCGCCAGCGGCCGCTGCGCGGCGCGGCCCAGCCGCTGCGCGCGCTCGTAGCGGGAACGCGATGCGAACGCCCAGGCCGTGCCCTCCATCGCCACCCGCTCCGGGTCGAGCTTGGCCTTCTGCTCCACGGCCTTGCCCCGCATGTGCACGAGCACCTGCGGGATGTCGATGTTCACCGGGCAGACGTCGGCGCAGGCGCCGCAGAGGCTGGACGCGAACGGCAGCGACGCCGCCTCCTCGATGCCGCGCAGCTGCGGCGTGAGGATCGCTCCGATCGGTCCCGGATAGACCGACCCGTAGGCGTGGCCGCCCACGCGCTCGTAGACCGGGCACACGTTGAGGCACGCGCTGCAGCGGATGCAGCGCAGCGCCTGGCGGCCGACCTCGTCGCGCAGCGCATTCGTGCGACCGTTGTCGAGCAGCACGAGGTGGAACTCCTGCGGCCCGTCGCCCTCGCGCACCCCGCTCCAGAACGACGTGTAGGGGTTCATGCGCTCGGCCGTGGACGAGCGCGGCAGGAGCTGCAGGAAGACCTCGAGGTCCTGCCAGCTGGGCACGAGCTTCTCGATGCCCATCACCGTGATCAGCACCTCCGGCAGCGTCAGGCACATGCGCCCGTTGCCCTCGGACTCGAAGACGGCGATCGTGCCGGTCTCCGCCACCGCGAAGTTCGCGCCGCTGACGGCCACCCGAGCGTCGAGGAACTTCCTGCCGCAGGTGCAGGCGGGCGACCTCGGCGAGCGCCGCCGGCTCGTCGCTCAGCTCGGTCACGCCGAGCTCGCGCATGAAGATCTCCCGGATCTCGCGCGCGGCCCAGATGGATCGCCGGCACCAGGATGTGCGAGGACCAGTCGTGGTCGAGCTGGATGATCAGCTCGGCCAGGTCGGTCTCGATCGCGGCGATGCCCGCGCCCGCCAGCGCCTCGTTCAGCTCGATCTCGTCGGTGGCGAGCGACTTGACCTTCACCACCTCGGTCGCCCCGTGGCCCGCGGCCAGCGCGATGACGATGGAGTTCGCCTCGGCGGCGTCCCGCGCCCAGTGGACCGTGCCGCCTCGCGCCTGCACGGCCTGTTCGAGCTCGACCAGATAGGAGTCGAGGTGGCGCAGCGTGCGGTCCTTGATCGCCTGACCCGCCGCGCGCAGCTCGTCCCAGTCCGGCAGCTCCTCGACCGCGCGGGCGCGCTTGTCGCGGATCGTGTGCGTGGCGTGCGTGAGGTTGCGGCGCAGCTGCGTGTCGCGCAGCGCCTCGCGGGCGGCGTCCGGGAAGGAGGTCATGTCGAGGCCAGGATCTCCGCCAGGTGGACGGTGCGCACCCGGGCGCCCAAGCGCGACAGCCCGCCGCCCATGTGCATCAGACAGGAGCTGTCGCCGGCGGTGCAGACCTCTGCGCCGGTGTCGACCACGTTGCGCAGCTTGTCGGCGAGCATGGCCGACGAGGTGTCGGCGTTCTTCACCGCGAAGGTGCCGCCGAAGCCGCAGCACTCCTCCGCCTCGGGCAGCTCCACCAGGTCGATCCCGCGCACCGCGCGCAGGAGCCGCAGCGGAGCGTCGCCGAGCCGCAGCCCGCGCAGCCCGTGACAGGTCGGGTGGTAGGTCACCCGGTGCGGGTAGCTGGCCCCGACGTCCTCCAGGCCGAGTTGGTTCACGAGCAGCTCCGAGAGCTCGAACACGCGCCCGGCGACCTCGGGGCTGCAGTGCTCACGCACCATCGCGGTGCACGACGCCGACGGGCTGACCACCAGCTCCGCGCCCGCGAACACGCCCTCGAAGCGGCGCGCCAGCTCCAGCCCCTCCCGCTCGTAGCCGGTGTTGAGATGGAGCTGCCCGCAGCACGTCTGCTCCTCCGGGAACACCACCTCGTGCCCGAGCCGCTCCAGCAGCTCGACCGTGGCCCGGCCCGCCTGCGGGAAGAGCGTGTCCGCGAGGCAGGTGATGAAGAGCGCTATCCGCAAGGCCGCGTTTCCGATCGCGATGCCTCGGGAACGGCGGACAACACAAAGGGGAGGAGACACATGTACAAGCAGGTACTCGATCCGGTCGGGAACTCGCTCGGCTGGTCATCCATCTTCGCGGCTCTGCCGCTGATAACGCTGTTCGTGCTGCTCGGCGGCCTGAAGCTGAAGGCCCAGTGGGCGGCGCTGATCTCGCTCGCGGTTTCGATTCTGGTGGCGATCATCGTCTACTCGATGCCGGTCGGGCAGACCCTGGACGCGGCGTCCGAGGGTGCCATCTTCGGCTTCTATCCAATCCTCTGGATCGTGATCAACGCGATCTGGGTCTACAACATCACGCGGGAGACGGGGCACTTCGCGATCCTGCGCCGCTCGTTCAGCTCGGTGAGCGCGGACCAGCGCGTGCAGGCGGTGATCATCGCCTTCTCCTTCGGCGCCCTGATCGAGGCGCTCGCGGGCTTCGGCACGCCGGTTGCCATCTGCTCGGTGATGCTGATCGCGCTCGGCTTCAAGCCGATCAAGGCCGCGTCCGTCGCGCTGGTGGCCAACACCGCGCCGGTGGCGTTCGGCGCGATCGCCGTCCCGATCGTCACGCTCGGCCAGGTGACCGGGATGCCGAAGGACGACCTCGGCTCGATGGTCGGCCGCCAGACCCCGCTGCTCGCGGTGATCGTGCCGCTGATCCTCGTGGCGATGGTCGATGGCCGCCGCGGGATCCGCCAGGCCTGGCCCGCGGCCGCGGTCGGCGGGCTCAGCTTCGCCGTGCTCCAGTTCACGGTGTCCAACTACGTGTCGGTGGAGCTCACCGACATCGTCGCGTCGCTCGGCTCCGCCGCGGCGGTCGTGGGCCTGCTGCGCGTCTGGCAGCCAAGCGACCTCGTGCAGGCCCGCCTGGGCCGGCGTCCCGCGATCGCGGGCGCCTCGACCCACGCCCCGGCGCTCGAGCGCGAGATCGAGCAGCGCCAGCAGGACGGCGATCCCCCAATCGAGGTCCTCCGCGCCTACGCGCCGTACCTGATCATCATCGCGGTGTTCGCAATCACCCAGATCGGCGCTGTCCACACCGCGCTCGGCGACGCCACGAAGCAGTTCTCGTGGCCCGGCCTGCACGTGTTGAACGGCAAGGGCGAGGCGCCCAAGTCGGCGACGTTCAAGTTCGACTACCTGCAGGCGGCCGGCACGCTGATGCTGATCTCCGGCCTGCTGACGATGGCCGCCCTGAAGGTGAGCCCGATGCGCGGGCTGCGTGCATACGGCGCGACGCTCAACCAGCTCAAGTGGGCGATCGTGACCGTGATGAGCGTCCTGGCGCTGGCCTATGTGATGAACCTCTCGGGCCAGACGATCACGCTGGGCACCTGGGCCGCCGGCACGGGCGCGTTCTTCGCGTTCCTGTCGCCGATCATCGGCTGGCTCGGCACCGCGGTGACCGGATCGGACACCTCGTCCAACTCGCTCTTCGGCGTGCTTCAGGTCACGGCCGCGAAGAAGGCCGGCATCGACCCGCTGCTCCTCGCGGCCTCCAACAGCTCGGGTGGGGTGGTGGGCAAGATGATCTCGCCGCAGAACCTGGCGATCGGCGCCGCCGCGGTCGGGTTGGCCGGCAAGGAGGGCGAGCTGTTCCGCAAGGTGATCGGCTGGAGCCTGCTCCTGCTGCTGATTCTGTGCGTTCTGTCGCTGCTCCAATCGCTGAGCGTGCTGTCTTGGATGGTGCCCTAGCGGAGGTAGTCGTCAGAATGGCTCGTGGATGCTGATCGACGAGCTGAAGGCGGCATGCGGGGACGAGCACGTGCTCACCCACCCGCATCGCCTGCGGACATACGAATCGGACGGGCTGCTGCAGTACCGCGTGACGCCCGCGCGCGGTGGTGCTGCCCGACACCGCCGAGCAGGTGCGCGACGTGGTGCGCGCCTGCCACCGGGCCGGGGTGCCGTGGGTGGCGCGCGGCTCCGGCACCGGGCTGTCGGGCGGCGCGCTGCCCGTGGAGGAGGGCGTGCTGATCTCGCTCACGCGCATGCGCCGGATCCTGGAGGTGGACCTGCCGAACCAGCGCGTGGTGGTGGAGCCGGGCGTGACCAACCTCGACGTGTCGAAGGCCGTCGGGCCGACCCACTTCTACCCGCCCGACCCCTCCAGCCAGATCGTCTGCTCGATCGGCGGCAACGTGGCCGAGAACTCCGGCGGAGCGCACTGCTTCAAGTACGGCTTCACCACCAACTACGTGACCGGGCTCGAGCTGGTGCTGCCCGACGGCGAGCTGATCACGCTCGGCGGCAAGGAGCTGGACCGGCCGGGCTACGACCTGATCGGCGCCTTCGTGGGCTCGGAGGGCACGCTCGGCGTGGCCACCAAGATCACGCTGAGGGTGGTGCCGGTGCCGCAGAGCATCCGCACGCTGGTCGCGTTCTTCGACCACACGTCCAACGCCGGCCAGACCGTCTCCGACATCGTCTCCTCGGGCATCGTGCCGGGGGCGATCGAGATGATGGACAAGCTCTCGATCGAGGCCGCCGAGGGCGCCACGCACGCGGGCTACCCGCCCGACGCCGCCGCGGCGCTGGTGGTAGAGCTGGACGGCTCGGAGGCCGAGTGCGAGCACCGCTTCGAGGAGGTCAAGGAGATCTGCGACCGCAACGCCGCGACCGGCATCCGCGTGGCGAAGGACGAGGCCGAGCGGCAGCTGATCTGGAAGGCGCGCAAGGCCGCCTTCGCCGCGATGGGGCGCATCTCCACCGACTACTACGTGCAGGACGGCGTGATCCCGCGCACCCGGCTGCCCGAGGTGCTCGAGCAGATCGAGGGCCTCTCGCGCGAGTTCGGGCTGCGCGTGGCGAACGTCTTCCACGCGGGCGACGGCAACCTGCACCCGCTCGTGCTCTACGACGGCGGCAACGAGGGCGAGGCGGAGCGTGCGGAGGAGCTGGCCGGGGCGATCCTCGACGTCTGCGTGAACGCGGGCGGGTCGATCACCGGCGAGCACGGCGTGGGCGTGGACAAGAAGCGCTACATGCACCGGATGTTCGACGAGCCCGACCTGGCGACGTTCCAGCGGCTGCGCTGCGCGTTCGACCCCGACGGCCTGGCCAACCCGGGCAAGGTGATGCCCACGCCGCGCCTCTGCGGAGAGGTGCCCGGCCCCTACCGCGAGCATCCGCTCGAGCGGGCCGGCGTGGCGGAGCGCTTTTGATGGCCACCCGCGAGCTGCGCAAGGAGGCGCCGCGAAGCCGCGAGGAGGCGGCCGCGCTCGTTGCGCCGCTGCGGCACCGAGGGTCTGACCGTGCGCGTGCGCGGCGGGGGCACCAAGCTCGGCTGGGGCACGCCCGCGCAGGACCCCGATCTCGAGCTGTCCACGGCCTCGCTCGACCAGCTGCTGGAGCACAACGTGGGCGACCTCACGGCCGTCCTCGAGCCTGGCGTTCCGCTGGCGCGCGCGCAGGAGCGCTTCGCCGAGGCCGGCCAGATGCTGGCGCTCGACCCGCCGCTCGGCGAGGGCGGCGCGGCCACGGTGGGCGGGGTGCTGGCCACGGCCGACTCCGGCCCGCTGCGCCACCGCTACGGCGCCCCGCGCGATCTGGTGCTGGGGATGACCGTGGTGCTGGCGGACGGCACCGTGGCGCGCTCCGGCGGCCACGTGATCAAGAACGTGGCCGGCTACGACATCGCGAAGCTGTTCAGCGGCTCGTTCGGCACGCTCGGCCTGATCCTCCAGGTGGCGGTGCGCCTGCACCCGCTCCCGCCCGGACACAGCCACCGCCGTTGGCCGCACCGGCGACCCGACCGTGCTGGCCCGCGCGGCCTCCGGCGCTCGCGCACAGCTCGCTGGAGAAGGACTGCCTCGACGTGAGCTGGAACGACGGGCAGGGCGCCCTGCTCGCGCGCTTCGGCGGGGCCACCGCGGACGCCCAGGCGGAGTCGGCGCGGGAGCTCATGGCGGGCGGCGGACTCGAGGCCGAGGTGGCCGCGGCCGACGCCGAGCTCTGGCAGCGCCAGCGCGACGGCCAGCGCTCCGCGGATGCCGCGGTGGTGCGCGTGTCGGGCCTGCAGGCGGAGCTCGACGCAACGATCGCCGCGGTGCAGAACGTGGGCGGCGTCGCTGGTGGGACGCGCGGCGCTCGGGCTCTCGTGGATCACGCTCGCGCCCGACCGGATCAAGGACCTGCGCCGCGAGCTGTCGCGCGTTTCCCTGCGTGGTGCTCGACGCGCCGCGCGAGGTGCGCGCCTCGCTGGACGTCTGGGACAGCGGCCCGGTCGAGCTGGCGCGCAGGCTGAAGCAGCGCTTCGACCCAACGGGCTGCTTCGCCCCCGGCACGTTCGCCGGCGGCCTCTGATGGCGAGCTTCGACACGATCCGCCTGCCCGAGCAGGAGCTGATCGACGACTGCGTGCACTGCGGCTTCTGCCTGCCCACCTGCCCCACCTACAACCTCTGGGGCGAGGAGATGGACTCGCCGCGCGGGCGGATCGTGCTGATGAGCGAGGCGCTCGGGGGCGAGCTGTCGGCGCCGATGGTGCAGCACTGGGATCGCTGCCTGGGCTGCATGGCGTGCGTGACCGCCTGCCCGTCCGGGGTCAAGTACGACAAGCTGATCGAGGACACGCGCGCGCAGGTCGAGCGCAACCACCGCCGGCCCGCTCGGCGACCGCCTCTACCGCGGGCTGCTGTTCCAGCTCTTCCCGCACCCGTCGCGGCTGCGGGCGCTGGCTCCGCTGATCGCCCTCTCGCGCCGGCTGGGCATCTCCCGCGCGGCCCGCCACGGCGGTCCCCTCCCGCGGCTGCGGGCGCTCGCCGCGCTGGCGCCGCCCGACGCCGCTGCGCAAGACCCGGGCGCGCCTGCCCGAGCTCACGCCCGCGCGCGGGGAGCTGCCGCGGCCGCGTGGGTCTGCTCCAGGGCTGCGTGCAGCGCGTGTTCTTCAACGACGTGAACGCGGCCACCGTCGCCGTGCTGAGCGCCGAGGGGTTCGAGGTGCACGCGCCGCAGCTGCCGCGCTGCTGCGGCGCCCTCCAGCTCCACACCGGCGTGGACTCGAGCGAGCTGGCGAAGGCGACGATCGAGGCGTTCGAGCAGTTCGACCATGTGGTGGCCAACGCCGCCGGCTGCGGCTCCTCGATGAAGGACTACGCACACGTGCTGCGCGACGATCCCGAGTGGGCCGAGCGCGCCCGTGCCTTCTCCGCGAAGGTGCTGCGACGTGACCGAGCTGCTGGCCGCGCACGAGCCGCGCGCCGAGCGTCACCCGATCACGCCGACGAGGATCGCCTACCACGACGCCTGCCACCTGGCCCACGCGCAGGCAGTGCGCGCCCAGCCGCGCGAGCTGCTGTTGCAGATCCCGGGGCTCGAGCTGCTGGAGCCCGACGGCTGGGAGATCTGCTGCGGCTCGGCGGGCGTCTACAACCTGTTGGAGCCCGAGGCCGCGAACGAGCTGGGGCGGCGCAAGGTGGAGAACCTGCTGGCCACCGGCGCGGAGGCGATCGCTGCGGGCAACCCCGGCTGCGCGATCCAGATCGCTGCGAAGAGCGATGCGATGGGACGGCCGCTGCGCGTCTACCACCCGCTCGAGCTGATTCACATGTCGATACAGGGAGGCAGTTGATGGAGGTGCACGCGCCCGTCGAGGGCCGCATGGCAGAGGTGCTGACCGACGACGCGCTGGCCTTCGTGGAGGGGCTGCAGCGCCGCTTCGGAGGCACGCGCAGCGACCTGCTGCGCCGGCGCGCGGAGCGCATGGCCGAGCTCGAGGCCGGCGCGGAGCTCGACTTCCTCGAGGAGACGGCCGCGGTGCGCGAGGGCGACTGGAGCGTGTCCCCGCCGCCGCCCGACCTGCAGGACCGGCGCGTGGAGATCACCGGCCCGACCGAGCGCAAGATGGTGATCAACGCGCTCAACTCGGGCGCGCGCGGCTTCATGGCGGACTTCGAGGACTCGAACTCGCCGACCTGGCGCAACATGATCGAGGGCCACGTGAACCTCACCGACGCGATCGAGGGCACGATCGAGTTCACGAGCCCCGACGGCCGCGAGTACAGCCTGAACGACGAGGTGGCCACGCTGCTGGTGCGCCCGCGCGGCTGGCATCTCCCGGAGAAGCACCTGAGCGTGGACGGCGAGCCGCCGGCAGGCGCGTTCGTGGACTTCGGCCTGCACGTGTTCCACAACGCGCGCCGGCTGCTCGACAAGGGCAGCGGTCCGTACTTCTACCTGCCGAAGATGGAGAGCCACCTCGAGGCGCGGCTCTGGAACGACGTGTTCGCCCACAGCGAGGACGAGCTGGGGATCGAGCGCGGCTCGATCAGGGCCACCGTGCTGATCGAGACGGTGCCGGCCGCGTTCGAGATGGACGAGATCCTCTACGAGCTGCGCGAGCACTCGGCCGGCCTCAACGCCGGCCGCTGGGACTACATGTTCTCGATGATCAAGTGCTTCCGGAACCGGCGCGAGTTCCTGCTGCCCGACCGCAACAGCGTGACGATGACGGTGCCGTTCATGCGCGCCTACACCGAGCTGCTCGTGAAGACCTGCCACCGCCGCGGCGCGCACGCGATGGGCGGGATGGCGGCGTTCATCCCGAGCCGCACCGACGAGGAGGCCAACCGCAAGACGCAGGCGAAGCTGCGCGAGGACAAGCGGCGCGAGGCCACGCGACGGCTTCGACGGCACCTGGGTCGCGCACCCCGACTCGGTGGCGGGCGCCATCGAGGAGTTCGACGCGGTGCTGGGCGAGCGGCCGAACCAGGTGGATCGCCGCCGCGACGAGGTGGATGTCGGCGCCGCCGAGCTGCTCGACGTGGCCGCCACCCCCGCCGAGATCACGGAGGACGGGCTGCGCAACGACGTGAACGTGGGCATCCAGTACATCTCGTCGTGGCTGCGCGGCAACGGCGCCGCCGCGATCTACGGCCTGATGGAGGACGCCGCCACGGCGGAGATCGCGCGCTCGCAGGTGTGGCAGTGGCTGCGCCACGAGGCCGAGCTGTCAAACGGCGAGCGGGTCACCCCCGAGCTGGTGAAGCGCATCGAGGACGAGGAGCTGGAGCGCATCCGCGCGGAGATCGGGGACGACGACTGGTTCGAGACCCAGGGCCGCCCGAGCGAATCGCGGATGCTGTTCGAAGAGGTGGCGCTTGCTTCGGACTTCCCCGAGTTCTTGACGTTGCCGGCGTACGACTACCTGTTGGAGCACGTCGAAGCGGAGTGACGGAAGTACGGAAGTACGGAGGTACGGACTTGCAGGTTCTCTCGTACCTCCGTACCTCCGTACTCTCTAGTCCTCCAGCGGCAGTTCTTCTCCCCGCGGCGCCGGCACCACGTCGTCGTCATCCACCCATTGCAACCACTTGTCGCAGGCGGATACGCGCTTGCGTGCCTCGCGTAGTCGCATGTAGGCGGGCAGCTCGCGTGCCGTGCCGATCGACTCCTCGTAGGTCGCGGTGAGGACGCGTTGCGCCTCCATCGCGGCTTCCAGCTGCTGCTCGGCCCGGTCGTGCTCGTCGACGGGGCGCTCGAGTCCAGCCTTGGTCGGGGTCGCCATGGAAACCTCCCTCGTGTCGGGACCCCTTCCTCGCGCGAAACGTTAGCGCGCGAGGTCGGCCAGATCCAGCCCCGCGCGGCGCAGCTTCGGCCGCGTGCCGGCCTCGGTCACGCTCGACAAATCGAGCAGCCTGATCTGGAACTCGTCCATGGCGTTCGAGCCCACCACCGCGTGGCACGCAACGCCGGACTGGCGACAGCGCGTGGCCACCTCACCGGCCGCCTTGCCGGCCAGCGTCTGCTCGTCGAGGCGGCCCTCGCCGGTGACCACGAAGCGGGACTCGCGCATCAGCTCGTCGAAGCCGAGCGTGTCGAGCACGTAGGACGCGCCGGGCACCAGGCGCGCGCGCCGGTACGCCCAGAGACCGCCCGACAGCCCGCCCGCGGCCCCGGTCATCGGGGTGCCGCGCGGATCGCGCGGCGCGGCGTCGGCAAGCTTGGCCAGGCGGCGCTCGAGGCGCTTCACCATGCGCGGGTCGGCGCCCTTCTGGGGACCGAACACCCGCGGCGCATCCTCGAACGGCGTGCGCACGTCGCAGAGCACCTCGAGCTTCGGCTGCACGCCGGCCTCGTCGAGCGCCGCCAGCGCGCCGGCCCCCCCGTCGCTGGTGGCGCTGCCGCCCACGGTCACCAGCACCTCGCTCGCGCCCGCCTCCACCGCCGCCACGATCAGCTCGCCGGTGCCGTACGTGCTGGCCGCCCACGCGTCGCGGTCCTCCTCGGCCACGCGCTGGAGCCCGCTGGCCTCGGCCGTCTCCACCACGGCGCGGCCGTCGGGCAGCAGGGCGAAGCGCGCCTTCAGCGGACGCCCGAGCGGATCGCTCACGCGAGCGGTGCGCAGCTCGCCGCCCAGCGCAGCCACGAGCGCGCCCATGGTGCCCTCGCCGCCGTCGCCGATCGGCAGCTCGACGGCCTCCATGCCGCCCTTGCGCAGGCCGTCCGCGATCGCCCGCGCCACGTCGGCGGCGGCGATGGTGCCCTTGAAGCTGTCAGGCGCGACGACGACCACCCCTGCATAATCACCTGATCGCTGCCCAGGGGACAGCCGAGCTCTACGCCCTCACCGAGGAGCAGCTGTCGTTCCGCGACACGATCCGCCAGATCGCGCAGGAGCGGGTGGCCCCGCGCGCGGCCGAGATCGACGAGAAGGCCGAGTACCCGCACGACCTGCGCAAGATCCTCGCCGAGCAGGACATCCTCGCGCTGCCCTTCGAGCCGGAGCACGGCGGCACGGGCACCGGCACGCTGACGCTCAACATCGCGATCGAGGAGCTGTCCAAGGCCTGCGCCTCCACTGCGCTGATCCTGATGATCCAGGAGCTGGGCTCGCTTCCGATCAAGCTGTTCGGCTCCGAGGAGCTGAAGGATCGCTACCTGCCGCGGCTGGCCAGCGGCGAGTGGACGCCCGCCTTCGCCCTGTCCGAGGTCGAGGCCGGCTCGGATCCCGGCGGGATGCGCACCCGCGCGGTGCGCGACGGTGACGAGTGGGTGATCAACGGCGAGAAGAACTGGATCACGAACCTCGGCGTGGCGGACATGTTCGTGGTGTTCGCGGTCACCGACCCGAGCGAGGGCCACTCGCGCGGCATCTCCGCGTTCGTGGTGGAGTCGAGCGCGCCCGGCGTGTCGATCGGCAAGCTCGAGCACAAGATGGGCATCCGCGGCTCGCCCACCGGCCAGCCCGTGTTCCAGGACGTGCGGGTGCCGGCGGAGAACCTGATCGGCCAGGAGGGCGAGGGGTTCAAGGTGGCGATGGCCACGCTCGACCGCTCGCGGCTCGGCGTGGCCGCACAGGGCCTCGGGCATCGCCCAGGGCGCGACCGACTACGCGGCGGCCTACGCGAAGGAGCGCCGCCAGTTCGGCAAGCCGATCGCCGCCTTCCAGGGCATCCAGTTCAAGCTGGCCGACATGGAGACTCGCTGCGCCGCGGGCCGCGAGCTGCTCTACAAGGCGTGCGCCAAGATCGATCGCGGCGAGCCCGACATGGGCAAGTACTCGGCGATGGCCAAGCTGTTCTGCTCCGACACCGCGATGGCGGTGACCACCGAGGCGGTGCAGGTGCTCGGCGGCTACGGCTACGTGAAGGAGTACCCGGTCGAGCGCATGATGCGCGACGCGAAGATCACCCAGATCTACGAGGGCACGAACGAGATCCAGCGCCTCGTGATCGCCCGCTCGATGACCTAGTCAGGTCTCCCAGCGGAAGCCCACCTCGGCGCCGCGCGGCTCGAGCGGGCTCGACGGCAGGCCGGGCTTCGGATCGGGATCGTTGTAGGCGCTGGGGGCGACGTCGTTCGGCGTGTCCGGGTGGAACAGGCAGGCCAGGTACTGGATCTGCCCGCGCCCCGGCCCGAGCTCGAACTGGCCGCCGCCGTATGCCCCGATGCCGTGCTCCTCGCAGTAGTCGTACGCGGCGCACAGCTCCTGGAGCGAGCCCAGCCGCGACGGCTTGATGTTCACCATCCGCGGCGGGAACGGGAGCGCGGCGATGTCGGCCACGGAGTGGATGTTCGCGTCCCAGGTGATGCGGTCGCGATAGGGCTTCAGCAGCTCGTCGGTCTCCGGCGTGAGCTTGGGGTCCTCGATCCAGGCGTCGGGAAACGCGACCGCCACGCGTTCGTAGAGGGCGGGGTCGGCGCCCTGGTCCACCACCGTGCCCTCGTAGAGGCCCTTCAGGTCCACCGAGTCCACGGCGCCCGTCTCGACGAGCTGGGCGACGAGCTCGTCCGTCCAGCCGCTCGTGGGGTCGAGCTTGAAGCGCAGCGTCGGGTAGAGCTCGAGCCGTTTGCGCACGGGCTCGATCGTCGGCGGATCGCCGAGCCGCAGGGACACCACGAAGTTGAGCGGCCGCAGCTCGCGTCCCACCGCCGCGGCGAGCGTGGTGCCGGCCTGCCGCAGCGCCAGGTCGAGCGCCGCGCTCTCGAACGCCCAGCGCCGGTAGAGCCGCGAGACGTCGCCGCGCACGGGCTCCGCCGGGAACAGGTCGAGCCCGCCGATCAGCTCGCTGAGCTCGCCCAGCGTCCGCCGGCCGGAGAGGTCCTGCACCGGCCCGGCGTCCTGGAGCGCGATCTGATCGAGCCCGTCGTAGACCACGTCCTCGCCCACGCCCTCCTCGCCGCCGCCGCGCAGGTGGATGACCGTGGTGAGGCGGGTGAAGTCGCTCGATACGTTGGCCTCGAGTCCCTCGAGCGAGTACGAGTCGATCTCGACGGGCAGGTCGGCCAGAAGGGCGTAGGTGCTCACGGACGGGAGCGTAGTCCCTGCTTTCCGCTTTCCGCTTTCTGCCCCCGGGGGACGTAATGGTGCACGACCTGGGTAATGCTTCGACGAGTTGTCGGTTGTCTTACGTCGCAACACTGGCGTAAGGTCTCCCGCCATGAGCTCCCACTCGGAGGCTCTTGGGGGCGGATCCACGGTCGAGACTTCGTCGGCTGACGGCCCCGGGCTGAAGCTCGGCGCGATCTCGTTCCTCTCGAACGTGGTGATCGGCGTGGCGTCCACCGCGCCCGGCTATTCGCTTGCGGCCACGCTCGGCTTCGTGACCGCGGTCGTGGGCTTCCACGCCCCCGCGATCATGATCGTGGCGTTCCTGCCGATGCTCTGCATCGCGCTGGCCTACAACTACATGAACCGCGCCGACCCGGACTGCGGCACGACCTTCTCGTGGATGACCAAGGCGATGGGGCCCCGCTCGGGCTGGATGGGCGGCTGGGCCATCATCGTCGCCGACGTGATCGTGATGGCGAACCTGTCGCAGATCGCGGGCCTCTACTCCTTCCAGCTGTTCGGCAACGACAACCCGACCACGTTCTGGGTCACGTTCATCGGCGTCGCCTGGATCGTCGTGATGACGTGGATCTGCTGGCGCGGCATCGAGCTGTCCGCCCGCCTCCAGCAGTTCCTGCTGGGCGCCGAGTTCATCACGCTGATGCTCTTCGCGATCGTCGCCCTGATCAAGGTGTACGCCGGCACCGCCCCCCCGACCTCGTCGCACGTCGAGCTCAACTGGTTCTCGCCGTTCGGCCTCTCCAGCAGCGCGCTGATCAGCGGCGTGCTGCTGGCCGTGTTCATCTATTGGGGCTGGGACAGCGGCGTGGCCGTCAACGAGGAGACCGAGGACTCGGGCAACGCCCCGGGTAGGGCCGCCGTGATCTCGACGCTCCTGCTCGTGGGCATCTACGTGCTCGTGAGCACGGCGGCCATCGCCTTCGCCGGGACAAAGACGCTGAGCGACAACCCCGACGACGTCTTCGCCCCGATCGGCAAGCTGGTGTTCGGCTCGGGCCTCGACAAGCTGTTGATCATCGCGGTGCTCACGTCAGCGTCGGCGTCCACTCAGACCACGATCCTGCCGACCGCGCGCACCAGCCTCTCGATGGCCCGGCAGGGCGCGCTCCCGAAGATCTTCGGGCGCATTCACCCGCGTTTCCAGACGCCCGACTTCTCCACGATCCTCATGGGCACGGTCTCGGTCATCTGGTACGTCGGCCTCACGATCGTGAGCGACAACGTGCTCGGCGACTCGATCGCCGCACTCGGCCTGATGATCGCCTTCTACTACGGCCTGACCGGTCTCGCCTGCGTCATCTACTTCCGCAGGGAGCTGTTGAAGAGCGCGAGGAACTTCTTCTACATCGGCGTGCTGCCCTTCCTCGGCTTCCTGAGCCTCGGCTACCTGTTCATCAAGTCGTGCATCGAGCTCGGCAAGAAGGACGCCGGCTCGACCGTGATCTTCGGCGTCGGCGGGCCGCTCGTGATCGGGCTCGGGGGCCTCGCAATCGGGATCTTCTTCATGATCGCGCAGTACTGGAACGACCCCGCGTTCTTCAAGCGCAAGCGCGAGGTGGCCGACCCGGAGCTGCTGACCGGCGGCGCTCCGCCGCCCACGGCGGTCACCCCCTGACATGGCCGGGGACCTGATAGTCGGCTATGACGGCACGGAGGGATCGCACGCGGCCCTGACGTCGGCCATCGAATTGGCCACCGCGCTCCGGCGCAAGCTCGTGATCGCCTACGCGTACGAGGTCTCGGCCTTCGGGGGCGAGGTCCAGGACCTCGCCAAGTCGCTGCACGAGCGTGGCGAGAGCGTGACCGCCGAGGCCGCGGCCATTGCTCGCGAAGCCGGCGTCGAACCGGAGACAGCAGTCATCTCCGGCGATCGCGCGCAGGCGCTCGCGACCCTGGCGGCTGACCGAGGCGCGGCCATGGTCGTGATCGGCACCCGCGGCGAGAGGCCGATCAAGGGAGTGGTCCTGGGGTCCGTGGCGCACAAGCTCCTGCATCTGTCACCGGCGCCTGTGCTGGTAGTGCCCGTCTAATACGAGTTGTCCGTCCAGTACAGTCCGGTCGGACGCAATTGACCTATGTCTCCCTTGTTGGTGCTACGACGCGTCGGTAGCGTTGGCCGGAACGTCTAGCGCGTTCGCGGGAAGGAGAGGGTTCATGGCCATCACCGAGACCTCCGAGCAGGCTCGCCTGCAGGAGCTTGCACAGAAGCATCTGTGGATGCATTTCACGCGCATGGGCGCGTACGAGGAGAACGAGCTCCCGATCATCGTGCGGGGTGAAGGCTCCTACGTCTGGGATGCCAACGGCAAGCGCTACCTCGACGGCCTGTCGGCGCTCTTCTGCGTGAACGCCGGCCACGGGCGCGCTGCGCTCGGCGAGGCCGCCGCGCGACAGGCGGCGGAGCTTGGCTTCTACACGAACTGGACCTTCGCCCATCCGCTGGCCATCGAGCTGGCCGCGCGCATCGCGGGTCTCGCACCGGCCAACCTGAACCGGGTCTTCTTCACCTCCGGCGGCTCGGAGTCGGTGGAGAGCGCGATCAAGCTCTCGCGCCAGTACCACCGCGTTCGCGGCGAGGGCACGCGCTACAAGATCGTCGCGCGCGAGACCGCCTACCACGGCACCACCATGGGCGCGCTCATCGCCACCGGCATCCCCCAGATCCGCAGCATGTTCGAGCCGCTGCCCCCGGGCAGCGCGCACGTGGCGAACACCAACAGCTACCGCAACCCCGAGTGGCTCGACCCCGCCGAGGAGATCGCCAAGCGGATCGAGTTCGAGGGGCCGGAGACCGTGGCCGCCGTGATCCTCGAGCCCGTGCAGAACTCCGGCGGCTGCTTCACGCCGCCCGAGGGCTACTTCCAGCGCGTGCGCGAGATCTGCGACGAGTACGGCGTGCTGCTGATCTCCGACGAGGTCATCTGCTCGTGGGGCCGGATCGGCCACTACTTCGGCTGCCAGCGCTACGGCTACGAGCCCGACCTGATCACCACCGCCAAGGGCCTCACCTCCGCCTACGCGCCGATGGGCGCCGTGATCGCCTCGGACAAGGTGTTCGAGCCGTTCTCGGAGGGCACCAGCATGTTCACCCACGGGCTGACCTTCGGCGGCCACCCGGTGTCCGCCGCGGTGGCGATGGCCAACCTCGACGTGTTCGAGGAGGAGGACCTCTGCGGCCGCGTGCTCGAGAACGAGGACGCGCTGGGCGGGATGCTCGAGGGGCTGCGCGACATCCCGATCGTCGGCGACGTGCGCGGCGCGGGCTACTTCCACGCGATCGAGCTGGTGAAGAACCAGGAGACCAAGGAGAGCTTCACCGACGAGGAGTCCGAGGACCTGCTCCGCGGCTTCATGTCGGCCGAGCTCTACCGGCGCGGGCTGATCTGCCGCGCGGACGATCGCGGCGACCCGGTGGTGCAGCTCTCGCCGCCGCTCGTCGCGGGGCCCGAGCAGTTCGCCGAGATCGAGTCGGTCCTCCGGCCGGTGCTCACCGAGGCCTGGGAGCGGATGGCCGGCAGCGACGGAAAGCCGCCGCGAACACATACGCGGCCCGGCCTCCGTAGCTAGCGGTCCGGGCGCAAGGAGGCTCCGGTGCTCACCGTCCAGAGGCTCGTGGAGGACATCGGCCTCGACCTGCTGACCGGTGAGGAGGCCGCCGAGGCGCCCGTCCGCTGGGTTCACATCACCGAGCTGCTGGATCCCACGCCGTGGCTGTCGGGCGGGGAGCTGCTGCTGACCACCGGCATCCAGCTCGACACGGCCGAGCGGCAGCGCGAGTTCGTCGCCGGCTCGTCGGGCCATCACCTGGCCGGCCTCGGCTTCGGCACCGGCTTCGACCACGCGCAGGTGCCGCCCGCGATCCTGAGCGAGGCCGAGGCGCATCGGCTTCCCGGTGTTCGAGGTGCCCTACGACGTGCCGTTCATCGCGATCACCGAGAAGGCGTTCACCCGGCTCGTGAACGAGCAGTACGAGGTGCTGCAGCGCGGAATCGCCATCCACAGGCGGCTCGAGCGGCTGATCCTCGAGGAGCGCGGCCTCGACGAGGTGATGCGCGCGCTCGCCGCCACCATCGGCGGCGCGGTGCTGGTGCTGAGCGCGCGCGGCGAGCCGATGGCCTCCAAGGCGTTCCGCCGCGAGCTCGGGCCGGACGCGCTCGCCGCCCTGCGCCGCGAGGTGGCGGAGCGCAGCGCGGCGCCGAACGGGAACGGCAACGGCTCGGGCGCCGTGGCCGTGGCGTTCGCCCCCGAGCACCCCGACCTGGCGGACCGGGCGCTGGCACTGCCCGTGGCCACTCGCGGCAGCGGCGCACCGCAGGCCTGGCTCGTGGCGGTACGCGACGCCGGCGGCCTCGGCGACTTCGAGCGCCTGATCCTCCAGCAGGCGGTGACCGTGGTGGCGCTCGAGCTGCTGCGCCAGCGCGTGATGCGGGACACCGAGCGGCGGCTGGCGGGCGACGTGCTGGCGGAGGCGCTCACCGGCCAGCTCGACCCGGACGAGCTGCAGACCCGCATGCGCCCGTTCGGCGTGAGCGACACCGCCGCGGTGCTGATCTTCCAGCTCGACGACGCGGCGGCCGCCGAGCCGCTGCTCGACCGCTTCATCGCGGGCGCCGGCGCCGGGGCGCTGGTGGCCATGCGCGAGGAGCACCTCTGCGCGGTGGTGGACGCCGCCGACGTCGATCCCCTGGAGCTCGCCGCAAGCGCGCGCGCGGCGCTGTCCGCGGAGCACGGCGAAGTACGCGCCGCTGCCAGCCGGCCGGCGCCGACGCGCGCCCTGCGGCGCAGCTACCACGAGTCGCGCTGCGCGCTCGAGGCGTCGGCCCTCAGCCGGCGGCCGAGACGCCCGACGTGGCCAGCTACAAGGACCTCGGCGCCTTCCAGCTGCTGCTCTCGCTGCAGGACGAGGACGCGCTGCGGCTCTACTGCGACAACCTGCTGGGCCCGCTCGAGAACGGCGAGGGCGACTACGGCGACGAGCTGATGCGCTCGCTCGAGGCGTTCATCGAGCAGAACGGCCAGTGGGAGCGCGCCGCCCGCCAGCTCTTCTGCCACCGCCACACGCTGCGCTACCGGATCCGCCGCATCGAGGAGCTGACCGGCCGCGACCTGAGCCGCGCGCGCGACCGGATCGAGTTCTGGCTGGCGCTGCGCGGCCGGGAGCTGGTCGGGTGAGCAAGGCCCTGACGGTCGCTGTGCTGGGCGCGGGCGGCATCATCGCGCCCGCGATCGTGCGCGACCTGGCCGAGTCCGAGGAGGTGCAGGCGATGCGCCTGCTCGACCTCGACGGCGCGCGCGCGGCCGAGGTGGCCTCCGCAGTACGGCGCCGGGCGCGCAAGCGCCGAGGCGGTCGACGCCCGCGACGGCCTGGCCGGTCGTGCTCGAGAACTGCGACGTGCTCGTGAACTCGGCGAGCTACCGGATCAACCTCGAGGCGATGCGCGCCTGCCTCTCGGCCGGCTGCCACTACCTCGACCTCGGCGGGCTCTACTGGCTCACGGGCGAGCAGCTCGATCTGCACGGCGAGTTCGAGCGGGCTGGGCTCGCTGGCCGTGCTCGGCATCGGCTCGAGCCCCGGCAAGACCAACCTGATGGCGCTCGAGGCGGTGCGGCAGCTCGGACGGCGAGATCGAGTCCGTGCACGTGGCCGCCGCGGGGCGCGACCCCGAGGCGCCGCCCGGCCTCAGCCTGCCGTACGCGCTGCGCACGCTGATCGACGAGCTGACCATGGCACCGGTGGTCGTGCGCGACGGCAAGCCGGTGGAGCTCGAGCCCCTGAGCCCCGGCGGCGTGGTGGACTACGGGCAGCCGATCGGCGAGGCCGAGACGATCTACACGCTCCACTCCGAGCCGCGCACCTTCCCCGACAGCTTCGGCTGCCGCGAGACGCAGCTTCCGGCTGTCGCTCGCGCCGGCGCTCTACGGCCGCCTGCAGCGAGCTGATCGCGAGCTCGCCCGAGGAGGTCGGAGCGGGCGCAGGCGCAGGCAAAGCCCGCCTCGCCCAAGACCGTTCTCCGTGCACGTGGTGGACGCGACCTCGAGCGATGGCCGCAGCGCCCGCGTCACCTGCCTGACCCCGTCCGCACGAGAGCTGGCGGCTGGGCGGCGGCGTCGTCTCCACGGCGTCGCCGGCCGCCGCAGCCGTGCGCCTGCTCGCGCGCGGGAAGATCGAGGCCCGCGGGCGCCCTGCCGCCCGAGCGGTGCATCGAGCCTGACGACCTGTTCCCCGAGCTAGAGCGGCGGGGCTGCGTATTCCGACGTCGAGACAGTGGAGGCCGTGAAGACATGAGGGTTGGAGTCCCGACCGAGATCAAGACCGACGAGTACCGCGTGGCGATCACCCCGGCCGGGCGTGCGCGAGCTGGTCGAGCACGGCCACGACGTGCTGATCCAGCACGACGCCGGCGACGGCAGCGTGATCCCCGACGAGGAGTACGTGGCGCAGGGCGCGCGCATCGTGCCGGACGCCGACGCCGTGTTCGACGAGGCCGAGCTGATCCTGAAGGTCAAGGAGCCGATGCCCGAGGAGGTCGCGAAGCTGCGCCCGACCACACGCTCTTCACCTACCTGCACCTCGCGCCCGCGCCCGAGCTGACCCAGGGCCTGTGCCGACTCGGGCGCCACCTGCATCGCCTACGAGACCGTGGAGGACTCGCACGGGCGGCTGCCGCTGCTCGCGCCGATGAGCGAGGTGGCGGGCAAGATCGCCACGCAGGCCGGCGCGTTCATGCTCGAGCGGCCCCTCGGCGGGCGCGGCGTGCTGCTCGGCGGGGTGCCCGGGCGTCGCGGCCGCCACCGTGCTCGTGATCGGCGGCGGCGTGGTGGGCATGAACGCCGCCTTCATCGCGATCGGCATGGAGGCGGACGTGTTCGTCTTCGACCGCAACATCGACCGCCTGCGCGAGCTCGACGTCGCACTTCGGCGGGCGCGCGTCCACGGTCTACTCCTCCACGCTCGCGGTCGAGCAGATGCTGCCGCACGCGGACCTCGTGATCGGCGCGGTGCTGATCCACGGCGCCCGCGCGCCGCACGTGATCAGGCGCGAGCAGCTGCGCTGATGAAGCGCGCGCGCGGTGCTCGTGGACGTGTCGATCGACCAGGGCGGCTGCTTCGAGACCTCCCGCCCCACCACGCACTCGGACCCCACCTACGAGGTCGACGGCATCACGCACTACTGCGTGACGAACATGCCGGGCGCGGTGCCGATCACGTCGACCTTCGCCCTCACCAACGCCACGCTGCCGTACGCGCTGGCGCTGGCGGACCTCGGCGTGCGCGACGCGATCGCGCGCGATCCGGGCCTGCGCGACGGCGTGAACGTGGTCGCCGGCCAGGTGACCCATCCCGCCGTTGCGGAGGGTGTTGGAATGCCATTCACTCCCGTGGAGGACGTGCTCGGGCCGCCGGCCCCGCACCCCGCCTGAACCTCGGAGGGCGTCGCCTAATACCGCTGGTTTACATAAGAAGCTGCAACGAAAATTGCGAGACTTCTGGGGGTTGAAGGGGTTTCGTTAAGGATCGCTGGCGAACTTGTGAAATCCGTTGTAGGTTCGCCAAGTCCCACCTCTTCGAGCCCCGGAGGACTCGCAAATGCTTTATGCCCGTAGCGCCACGCGGTGGCCGGCAAGAACGCTCGCCCTCGCATCCATCTCAGTAGCCGCCTTCCTGTTCGCAGCGGGCTCGGCGAGCGCGGTCCCGTTCACGAACGCGACGGCCGTGCCGATCGCGGACGCCGGCGGCACCGCCGCCGCACCGACCAACACGCAGGGAGAATCCGACATCACCGCGACGGGCGTGGTCGGCAACATCTCCAAGGTCACGGCGACGCTCAACGGCTACAACCACGCGTGCCCGATCGACTCGGACGTGCTGCTCGTGGGCCCGGGGGACAGACCTCGATCCTGATGTCGGACATCGGGGACTGCAAGAGCGCAGCCCGCGCCGGCGTGAACCTCGTGTTCGATGACGCCGCGAGCGGCCCGGTGCCGTGCATCCTGTCGTCCAACACGGTCACGAACACGCTCGCTGCCGGCACCTACCAGCCCACGGACGCCTCCCCGGCGACCAACGGCGGTGCGATTGGCTGCGACCCGCCGAACGACGGGGACCACAGCCCCGGCGGAACGCCCGGCCCGCTGGCCGACGTGTTCACCGGCGTGACCAAGCCCCTCGCGGGCTGGGGCAAGAGCCTGTCGACGTTCAACAACTCGAGCCCCAACGGCGTCTGGCGCCTGATCGTGGTGGACCAGTACCACGGCGACGCCGGCTCGATCAACGGCGGCTGGAAGCTCGACTTCACGATCGCCCCGCCGACCGTGGGCGCGCCCTCGATCACCGGGCCGGCGCAGGTCGGGCAGCTGCTCACCGCGGTCTCCGGCCCCACCACGGGCGCCGGCGCACCGACCTACCAGTGGAACCACTGCAGCGTGACGTGCACCGCGATCCCGGGCGCGAACGGCGCGACGTACGTGCCGCAGAGCTCGGACGCCAACACGGCCATCACGGTCACCGAGGCCGTGACCAACAGCAGTGGCGCCGTCGCCACGGCGACCTCGAACCCGACGGCCACGGTGGCCGGCGGAACGGTCCTGCCCCCCAACGTGGCGGCGGTCATCTCCTCGCCGAAGACGAAGACCACCCAGAAGGTGCTGCGACAGGGTGGCGTGCTCGCCGCGTTCACCTCGAGCGCCAACGGCAACCTGGTCGCGACCGGCACCATCAGCGTGCCGAACCTGGCCAAGACCTACCGCTTCACGGCGGTCAAGTCCAAGGTCGTCGCTGGTAACCCGACCACCGTCAGGCTGAAGCTCTCGAGCAAGGCCCTGAAGGCGGTCAAGAACGCACTCGGGAAGCACAAGAAGCTCAAGGCGAAGATCACCCTCCTGGTGACGACGCCGAGCGGCGCGAAGACGACGGTCCACAAGACCATCAAGCTCTCGCGCTAACGGCAAGAGCGTGGCCGGTGGGTAGCGTGCCAGCGCAACCCACCGGCCGCCGCTCCGACTCCCCGCCTAGCTAGCAAAACCAAAGGGCGGGAACACGCCGTCTCTAGGAAGAGACACAAGAACGCTCCTGGGCTGACGCCTGGGAGCGTTGCCTATCCAGGAGCTCCCGCCGGCGCAAGCCGGCGGCCTGGATAGGGAACCTCCCAGGCGGCAGCCCCCACCAGCGTCAGAACCCTCCACCCAAGGACACCGCGTTCGGACGCGAGTCCCCGTCCTTCACAACCGTGTTCGTCTTCGTGTTCACGAACATGCAAAACGCCCGACTGCGGTCGTTCAAATTGATGCACGTCCGGAAGTAGCCCTCCGCCAGCCGCTTGCTGTTGGCCGTCTGCAGGTTCTCCTTGACCTCCGGCGTGCCATGAGCGTTCACGTAGCGCTCCACCAGCTTCGCGTTGTCCTCCGTGGCCTTCGTCTCCGACACGATCACGGGCCGGTTGCCCAGCCCCGCCACGGTGAGGCCGATGGCGGCGACCGCGAGCAGGATCGAGGCGCTGCGGTCGAGCAGCACCTCGGGCGGCAGAGGCTCGCGCCCCTCGTAGCGGTGGGCCGCGCGCTCCCGCGAAGCCAGCCTGCGCGCGAAGAACGGCGCCACGATCCCGATCAGGAACAGGTTCGCGAACGAGGCGATGATCAGCCCCGGCACGATCCGCACGCCGCTCGTGTTCGGCGGCAGGTAATGGAGCACCAGGCCGTCGGCGATGGTCAGCACCGCGAAGACCGGCCACATCAGCGCGCCGCGCAGACGCCAGCGCAGACGACGGGCCCAGAACACCTCGCTGCTCATTCCGACCAGGGTAGTTCCCGGGCGCACCCGACACTTGTCGAGTGCCCTTGTTCGGCTACACCACCTGGGTTAGGGTCGGGGCGCCAAGACGCTCGAACCGCCCCCAGGAGGCCCTTCCATGCATAGCTCCGAGATGGCTCGCCGCGACCGCCGTAGCCGGCGCGGCCGCCGTCGTATTCGCCGCCCCGCTCGGGGCGGCAGCCCGGACGAAAAGCGCGGCCGCAACGCCATGCGTCGTCGCCAACAACGTCGTCTTCGTGATCGACGACTCAGGCTCGATGGTCGTCACCGACTCGTCCACGCCGCCGCTTCGCGTCCAGGCGATGCAGCTGGAGATCAAGCGCACCTCCAACGACGGCAAGACCTTCGGGGCGGTCGAGTTCGGCGACACGGCCGACGTGCTGTTCCCGCCGGAGAACGTGAAGACCAACCGCGCGGCGATGCTCACCTCGCTGTCGCAGGTGAACGCCGACAACGGCTCCACGGACTACAACCTCGCGTTCAACACCGCCAACACGGCCGACCCGAACGCGCAGGCGCGGGTGTTCTTCACCGACGGCGGCCACAACGTCGGCGACTACGCGAACACGCACCTGGGCGGCGGCAAGCCGCGCACCTACGTGGTGGGCTTCGGCACCAGCGCGGGCACGCCGGAGGACTCGGCGCGACTCCAGCAGATCGCCACCGACACCGGCGGGCAGTACTTCCCGCAGACGAGCTCGGCGAAGCTCGTGTCGGTGATGAACCAGATCGACGCGATCCTGAACTGCCAGGCCGCATCGTCGATCGTCCAGATCAACGACGTCTTCACCAAGCTGAACCAGACGAAGACGCATGTGGCCTCGGTGCCGCGGAACAAGAAGGCCGAAGACCTGGTGACGAGCTTCAACCCGGGCAGCGGCTTCTCGATCTCCAGCATCGTCGAGACGCTCCACGGCAAGGTGATCGCCAAGTCCAACATCACCGCGACCAGCTCCGCGAAGCACAGGACGAAGGTGAAGAAGCTGAAGGTCACGACGCAATCCGGCGCGACCTTCATCAACCTGCACATCGGGGGCCTGAAGCCCGGCGGGAAGCTGAAGTTCAAGCTCAAGTACATCAAGCAGGGCATCTCGCTCGACCCGACCAACCCGGCCGGCTCGGTGACGACGCAGCTGACGGCGCGGAACCGCTAGCGGCACACGGCAGACGACGGAAGGACGGCGCCCGCAAAGTGCGGGCGCCGCTCGTTCTGGACGCGTGGGCGAGCGCGACCAAGGTGTCCAGGGGAGCACCGTGGCGTCGTGACCACAGGTACCCTTGTCGATAGAGATTGGAAAAACCGGCGTGCCACACGGAGACCCCGTTGGGCGCGTCCGAAACGACGATTGCTCGCCGGAGACCCCGGCGAGCGTCGGAGGGAGTGACACATATGGCCACGACGACCGCGAAACCCGCGGCCATCGCGGATGGTGCCGAGAGGGCGGTCCTCACCCATGACGACCGTCGCGCGCTCCTCCGCTACATGCTCCTCATGCGCGCCACCGAGGAGCGAGCGCTGACCCTGTACCGCCAGGGGAAGATCCCCGGCTCCCATCTACGACGGACGTGGCCAGGAGGCGATCTCGGTCGGCTCGGCCTTCGCTCTCAGCCCGCGCGACCGCACGTGCATCCTGCACCGCGATCTCGGCGCCCACCTCCTGCGCGGCGTACGCCCGGGGCAGATCCTCGCCCAGATGATGGGCCGCGCCAGCCTCACCGGCGGCCGCGACGGCAACATGCACTTCGGCGATCAAGGAGCTCGGGCTGCGTCGGGCATGGTCTCGATGCTGCCCGACATGGCGCTCGTCGCGAACGGGCTGCGCTCTGGCGTTCCAGATGCGCGGCGAGCCGCGCGTGGCGATGACGTGGTTCGGCGAGGGCTCCACCTCGAACGGCCAGTGGCACGAGGCGATGAACGTGGCCGGCATCCGCCAGCTGCCGGTCGTGTTCGTGCTCGAGAACAACCAGTTCGCCTACTCCACCCCCAACGAGCGCGAGTTCGCGGTCGACCGTGGTCAAGCGCGCGGAGGGCTACGGCTTCCCGGGCGTGAAGGTCGACGGCAACGACGTCGAGGCCGTTTCTACGCGGCGGCCGAGGCGTCGAGCGCGCTCGCAGCGGCGGTGGCCCGACGCTGATCGAGTGCGAGACCATGCGCATGCACGGCCACGGCGCGCACGACGACATGCGCTACGTGCCGAAGGACATGTTCGAGACGTGGGCAGAAGCGCGACCCGATCGACCGCTACGAGAAGAAGCTCGGCCGACGACGGCATCGAGCGTCGACGCATCCGCGCCTCCGTGAAGGAGGAGCTGGAGCGCGAGACCGCGTGGGCGCTCGAGCAGCCGATGCCCGACCCGGCGACGGCACGCGAGGGCGTGTTCGCCGACGACTCGGACCCGGTGCTCGGCGACGGCAAGGCTCCCTGGTCGCGCTGGAGCCAGGGAGCGCCGATGCCTGAGCTCACCTATCTCGAGGCGATCTCGGACGGCCTGCGCGAGGAGATGCGCGCGGACGAGACCGTGTTCTGCCTCGGCGAGGACATCGGCCACTTCGGCGGCGCGTTCAAGGTCACCGACGGCTTCATCGAGGAGTTCGGCCCGGAGCGCGTCTGGGACACGCCGCTGGCGGAGAACGCGATCATCGGCGCCGCCGTCGGCGCCGCCATCGAGGGTCTGCGGCCCGTCTGCGAGATGCAGTTCGCGGACTTCATCGCGTGCGGCTTCGACCAGCTCGTGAACGTCGCGGCCAAGATGCACTACCGCCAGGGCCTGGCCGTGCCGATGACCGTGCGGCTGCCCATCGGGCGGCGGCTTCTCCGGCGGGCCCTTCCACTCCCAGAACCCGGAGGCCTGGTTCATGCAGGCGCCGGGCCTGAAGGTCGTGGCGCCGTCCACCGCGCGAGGACGCGAAGGGACTGATCTCGGCGGCCATCCGCGACCCGAACCCGGTCGTCTACCTGGAGCACAAGCACCTCTACAGGCGCGTGAAGGGCGAGGTGCCCGAGGGGCGCTACGACGTGCCGCTGGGCGAGCTGCGCGTGGCCCGCGAGGGCACGGACCTGACCGTGATCGCCTATGGCGCGATGGTCGGGCTGGCGCTCGAGGCGACCGAGGACCTCGAGGGCGCCTCGGTCGAGGTGCATCGACCTGCGGACGCTCGTGCCGCTGGACACCGAGGGCGATCCTGGCCTCGGTGCGCAAGACGAGCAAGGTCGTGGTTCTCCACGAGGCAACCCGCTCGTGTGGCGTGGGCGCCGAGGTGGCCGCGTTGATCGCCGAGGAGGCGTTCGAGGACCTGGACGGGCCGATCGTGCGCGTGACCGCGCCCGACACCCCGATCCCCTTCAGCCCGCCGCTCGAGCGCGCGGTGCTGCCGCAGCCCGACGACGTGAGGGAGGCTTGCCGTGAGCTCCTCGCCTACTAGCACCGTCGTCGACGTCACGATGCCGCAGATGGGCGTCTCGGTCGCCGAGGGCACGATCGTCGAGTGGAAGAAGGCCGTCGGCGAGTGGGTGGATGCCGACGAGACGCTGGTGGAGATCTCCACTGACAAGGTCGAGACAGAAATCCCTTCGCCGGCGTCGGGCGACGTTGACGGAGATCCTGGTGGAGCCGGGGCAGACCGTCGATGTGGGTGTTGTGCTCGCTCGCATTGGCGGGGCCGAGGTCGCGGGTCGCGGGTCGCAGGTCGCAGAGGCCGAGGCCCCGGCCGCACCGGTCGACCCTCCGGCGCCGGTGGCCGGCAACGGACATACGCGACCGCGTAACGGCGGGCCGCCGATCTCGCCGGTCGTCCGGCGGATGGCGGATGAGCATCAGATCGACCTGTCGCTCGTCTCCGGCAGCGGCCGCCTCGGGCGCGTGACGAAGCGGGACTGCGTCGCGTACCTGGAGACCGGGGCCGCAACCGCGGTCGAGGCTCCCCCGCCACCGACGCTCCACAGCGAGTCGCCCGTACATCGAGGAGTCGCCGCCCGCGACCCGCGACCCGCGACCCGACGACCCGGGGACAACGCAGCAGCTCTCCCTCATGCGCCGCCAGATCGGCGAGCACATGGTGCGCTCGTTGCAGACCGCCGCGCAGTGCACGACGGTGGTCGAGGCCGACATGAGCGCGATCGAGTCGGCACGCGGGCGGCTGTCGTACCTGCCGTTCGTGGCGCGCGCGACGATCGCCGCGCTGCGCGAGTACCCGACGTTGAACGCCACGCTGGAGGGCGATCGGCCTGACGATCCACGACGAGGTGAACCTCGGGATCGCGGTCTCGCTCGGGGAGAACGGGCTGATCGTGCCGGTCGTGAAGAACGCGCACGAGCTCTCGCACGAGGGCCTGGCGGCGCGCATCAAGGACCTCGCCGAGCGGGCGCGCTCCAAGCGCCTCACGCCCGACGAGGTGTCTGGCGGCACGTTCACGATCACGAACCCAGGCGCCTTCGGGGCGCTGCTGGCCACGCCGATCATCAACCAGCCGCAGGTCGCCATCCTCGACCTCGAGGCCGTGACCAAGCGGCCGGTGGTGGTGAACGGCGACAGCATCGCCATCCGCCCGATGACGTACCTCTGCATGTCGTGGGACCATCGCGCGCTCGACGGCGCCCTGGCGGCGCAGTTCCTGTCGAGCGTGCGCAAGCACCTCGAGGCGTGGGGTGGCTGACCTGCGGATCTCGATCGTCCGAGAGCCGCTCTCCTACACGCGAGGGCTCGAGCTGCAGCAGGAAACCGAGCCGGACCACCTGCTGCTGCTCGAGCACGAGCCCGTATACACGCGCGGTCGCCGCGCGGAGCCCGCGGAGCTGCCGATGGGCGAGGACTGGTACCGCGCCCAGGGCATCGAGGTGTGCGACTCCGATCGCGGCGGGGCGGTGACCTACCACGGGCCAGGACAGCTCGTGGGCTACCCGATCATGCGCATCGGCAGGGTCCGCGAGTACGTGGCCGGACTGGAGCGGACGATCATCGCCGCGCTGGCCGACGAGGGCGTGGAGGCGGCGGTTCGCGACGGGCTGACCGGCGTCTGGGCCTCGAAGGGCAAGATCGGCTCGATCGGCGTGCACGTGTCGAGCGGCGTGACCAGGCACGGCTTCGCCGTGAACGTGGACAACGACCTGCAGCCGTTCGAGTGGATCGTGCCCTGCGGCATGGAGGGCGCTCAGATGAGCTCCATCTACAAGGAGACCGGCCGGGTGGGTCGCATGGACGCCTTCCGCGACGCCGTGATCGAGCGCTTCTGTGAGGTGTTCGACCGCCAGCCTCAGGTTGTAGTCTCGACTGCGGGATGAGCGCGACCAGGTCGAGAGCAAACCCCGGCGGAGCCCGGGAGCTTCAGATGGGCGAGGTGCTGCCGTTCCGGGAGCGCAAGCCCGCGTGGTTCAAGGTGCCGGCGCCCGGAGGGGCGCGCTACCGCGAGCTGAACAACCTGATCGAGGACCAGGGGCTCCACACGGTCTGCCGCGAGGCCGCCTGCCCGAACATCGGCGAGTGCTGGCAGCGCGGCACCGCCACCTTCATGATCCTCGGCGACACCTGCACCCGCCGCTGCGGCTTCTGCAACGTGAAGACCGGCAAGCCGACCTTCAACGACCCGCTCGAGCCGCTCCGCGTGGCCCAGTCGGTGAAGACGATGGGGCTGCGCCACGCGGTGATCACGAGCGTGGACCGCGACGACCTCCCCGACCTCGGGGCGAGCGCCTTCGTCGGCGTGATCCGCTCGATCCGCAGGCTCGCTCCCAGCTGCAAGGTGGAGGTGCTCACGCCCGACTTCCGCGGCGAGGAGATGCCGCTCGCACGCGTGATCGCCGAGCGGCCGGACGTGTTCAACCACAACGTGGAGACCGTCCCGCGCCTGTATCCGCTCGCGCGGCGCGGCTCGAAGTTCCTGCGCTCCGCCCGCGTGCTGCGCAACGCGAAGGAGATGGGCGGCGACGAGGTGGTCACGAAGTCGGGGCTCATGACCGGGCTCGGCGAGACCAAGGAGGAGCTGCTCGAGACCTTCGGGATCCTGCGCGAGCACCACGTGCAGGTGCTCACCGTCGGCCAGTACCTACGCCCCACGCGCGACCACCTGCCGGTGGTGCGCTACTGGCATCCGGACGAGTTCGCCGAGCTGGAGCGCGAGGCCTATGCGATGGGCTTCGACTCGGTGGCGGCGGGCCCGCTCGTGCGCTCGAGCTACCACGCCGATCAGACGCTCGAGCAGGCAGTCGCGGCGCGCTAAGCCGCTAGCTCTTCGATGCGGGCAAGCTGATCCGGCTCGGGATCGCCGCTGAAGGAGTCCACCACCGTGCCGTCGGCGAGGCTGACCGCGAGGATCAGCGGCGTGGATGTGACGTCGTAGCGACGCGCCAGCTCGGGGCGTTCCGACAGGTCCACCTTCATGAACGGCACGGCCGTGCTGGTGAGCGCCGCCTCCCACGCCTGGCAGGGCAGGCAGTAGGGAGTGGAGAAGCCCACCACGCCCACGCCGGCGGCATGGGCCAGGCCGAGCTCGCCGAGGTCGAGCCGCGACGGCGCGGCCGGGATCTCGCGACGGCGGACGATCACCGACGCCACCGTGACCACGGCCAGGATTCCAAGTGCGATCAGCAGCCGGTCCATGATCAGGCCGGGTAGCGCTCCAGCTCGCGGCCGCGCGAGCGCGCGATCAGGATGTAGGCCTCGCAGCCCAGGCAGACCCCGCTCATCGAGGCGAACAGCGCGAGCGTCGCGACGATCAGAGCGAGCACCCAGCCGAAGGCGGGGATCCCGGCCAGGAACGCGATCGTGGCGACGCTCAGGAACACCGCCCCGACCTGGTTGGAGAAGCGCGGCGGGCGGGCATCCTCGATCCGCCCCTCGCCCCAGCGCGGCTGGATGACCTCGAAGTAGAGGAGGCACGGCAGGCAGTAGCGCCGGCCGCGCAGTCAGGCCGACGATGAACTGGATCGCGAGCAGCGCGATCAGCCACTCCGCGTTCACCACGAACGCGAGCAGCGCGAGTGATCCCATCACGGCCTGGTTCGTGCGCGGCGCGCGCGAATCGATGACCGTCGTGTCGTCGTACGGGTGAACCGACCTGCCCATCGGTCCAGCGAGTATGCCAGGCTTGTCGGCCGCTTGATCCCGCTCAAGGACAACATCCGGACGCGGTCGTTCCCCTATGTCACGGTCGCGTTGATCGTGATCAACGTGATCGTGTTCGTCTTCTTCGAGCACAACTCTCCGAGCCTCGGAGCGCCCAGCGACTCGAAGGTCGTGAAGTACGGGCTGATCCCCTACGAGCTCACCCATCCGGGCAAGGAATGCGACCTCGTGGACGATGTGACGTTGAAGCCGGCCACGGGCACGCCTCAGGCGGCTCCAAGCAGCGGGGTGGCCTGTCAAGGCCAGGTCTACGAGAGCGATGACGGCAAGGTCGTCACCGTTGCCTCCGTGGGGAGCCAGCCGGCCACATGGCTGACGATGTTCACCTCGCTGTTCATGCACGGCGGCTTCCTGCACATCGCGGGGAACATGCTGTTCCTCTGGGTCTTCGGGAACAACATCGAGGACTCGATGAAGAAGTGGAAGTTCGTGATCTTCTACCTGCTCGGCGGCGTGGTGGCGAACCTCGCGCAGGTGGCGGTGGATCCGAGCTCGACCGCGCCCGGCATCGGGGCCAGCGGGGCGATCGCGGCGGTGCTCGGCGGCTACGCGCTCTTATATCCGCGCGCACGGATCGTCACGGCGGTGATCCTGATCTTCTTCATCACGCTGCTCGAGCTGCCGGCGCTGCTGGTGCTCGGCGCCTGGTTCGTCCTTCAGCTGCTCGACGCGGCCGTGCAATCGCCGTTGAGCGGCGGCGGAGTGGCGTATTTCGCCCACCTCGGAGGCTTCGGATTCGGGTTACTGTTGATCAAGCTGTTCGCGGACAACGTGAACAAGGACTACTTCCAGCCGCGCCTCCCCGTTTACTGATGCAACGCATCCTGGCCCTCGGGGCAGCTATGGCGGTGATCCTTCTTCTGTTGTTCCTCACCCTCAGCGTCGCGTTTCAGCACGGAGTGGACATCCTCGTGATCGTCTCCTTCGTGATCCTCGCGGTGCTCGGCTTCGGCGTGCTCGGCGCAATCTGGTCCGCCAATGATTAGCCCGTTCGAGGGCGGCACGAGGCGCCGGCACAGGCGCGGGCGCAGGCTGCGCCGCCGGCTCGCGACGTTGCTGGCCGTGCTGGTGCCGATCGCGGGCGTTGCGCTCGCCTGGTACCTGCTGGCTGACAACGGCGGCGCGATCACCGGGCATTCGCCGGCGGTCGCCTCCTCGGGCGCCGCCGTGAAGAAGGCCAGCCCGCCGGCCAGCGCGCCGGCCCGACGCCCGGGCTCGCCCGAGGCCGTCGCGCTGGAGAGCTCCGACGCGTTCCAGCTCAAGTTCAAGGACCCGCCCAGCGCCGCGCTCGTGTTCGACGTGAACAGCGGGCGGGTGCTGTGGCGCCTGAACCCGCTCCAGACGCTCCCGATCGCCAGCATCACCAAGCTGATGACCGCGCTGCTCGTGGCCGAGGACACGAAGAACAGCGACCAGGTGCTGATCACGCCCGACGCGCTCCACTACAGCGGCTCGGGCGTGGGCCTCCTGCCGAAGGGCAGGCACGTGACCGTGAAGGCGCTGCTGTACGGGCTGCTGCTCCCGTCCGGCAACGACGCCGCCATCGCCCTCGCCGACCACGTCGCGCACACGCAGCCGCGCTTCGTGGCGATGATGAACGCGAAGGCGCAGGCGCTCGGGCTGAAGTGCACGCACTACGTGTCGCCGCATGGGCTCGAGCCGGGCAACCGCTCCTGCGCGGCGGACCTCGCCACGCTGTCGCGCATCGTGCTGCGAACACCAGCGGCTGGCCAGCATCGTCCGCCAGGCCCATGCCGTCGTCCGCTTCCCGATCAAGGGCGGCAAGCTGTGGCTGAACAACACCAACCCGCTGCTGCGGGCGGGCTATCCGGGCACGATCGGCCTGAAGACCGGCGACACCGACGAGGCCGGGCACTGCTTCATAGCGATCGTGAAGCGCGGCTCGCGGACGCTCGGCGTGGTGCTTCTGCATTCGCCGAATCCGCCGAAGCAAGCCCGTGAGTTGCTCGCTAAGGGATTTAGCGCCGATCGGGCTTATTCAGTCCACGGTCCACAGTCCACAGACGCTTGGGCCCGAGTCCTTTCTGTGGTCTGTGGTCTGTGGACTGTGGACTAGATCGCCAGCAGCTCCCGGGCCCGCTGCGACAAGCTGCGGGACGCCCAGCCGCTCGAACTCGGCGGCCACTTCCTCCAGGGCGGGTGCTGCCGCGTCGGGATCGCTCTCGAGTAGGAGGCGGCCGGCCAGCAGTGCGCAGCGGGCGGCGTCGAGGGGTCGGCCGATCTCGAGCCAGGCCTCGCGCGCCGCGGCGAGCTGCTCCCCGTTCCCGGTGGCGAAGCCCTCGGCCTGAAGCGCGGCCGCGCGGCCCACCGGGTAGTGCAGCCGGTCGGCCAGCTCGGTGGCCTCCTTGGCCGCCTCGGCGGCCTGCTCGTCCTTGCCCGCCATCGCCAGCACCTCCGCGCGCGCGGCGATCGCCTGGATCGACTGGGCGATGAGGCCGGCGCGCTCGCAGATGTCGAGCGCCTGGCCGAGAGCCGTGCCGGCGCCCGCGAAGTCGCCCCGGTCGGCAAGTACCGTGGCCAGGCCGAACAGCGCCGAGAAGGCCGCCTCGGACCAGCCCAGCTGCTCGGCCAGCTGGTGCGCGCGCCGGTAGAGGTCCTCCGCCTCGTCCCAGTCGCCCTCCCGCCAGTGCAGCAGCCCGCGCAGCACGAACGCCAGGCAGAGCTTGCTGGCCAGGCCCTGCTGCTCGCTGAGCCGGGCGCTGGCATCGGTGTAGCTGCGCACGGACGCCCAGTCGGCGCGGTGCGCCGCCAGCCAGGCGAGCGCGGCGTGCAGCTCCACCTGCGCGGGCACGTCGCCGATCTCCTCCGCCAGGGCGAGCGCCTCGGAGTAGGCGCCCTCGGCGTTCGAGTAGTCGGCCTCCGACACCTCCAGGTGCTGGCCCAGCGCCAGCAGCGCCAGGATCGTCTCGCTCTCGTCCGAGCCGCGGGCCAGCTCCACCGCCCGCTCGAGGTTCTCGCGCGCCTTCACGGTGTCGCCGATGCGGCCGAACACGCGGCCGAAGATGCCGTGGGCGCGGCTTGCCGCACGGGTCTCGCCCAGCCGCTCCGCCAGGCGCAGCGCCTTCTCCGAGGCGTAGATCGCGAGCATGTTGTCGCCCGTCTGCATGTAGAGCCAGGCCGCCTCCTCGTAGAGGCGCACCAGCTCCATGCAGGGCGGCCCGTCCTTCAGGAGGTTGATGCCCTTCTGGTGGTGCTCGATCGCGGCGCGGCGGTCGCCCTTGTGCCAGTAGCCCGAGCCGATCTTGCGGTGCAGGTCGGCGAGCCGGGTGAGGTTCTCGTTGCGGCGCTGATACTCGAGGCACTCCTGCCAGACCTCGATCGCAGCGTCCACGCGGCCGAGTCGCAACGCCGCATCGCCCTGCTTCTCGCCGATCCGCGCGAGCGCCTCGGGGTCGTGGCGCTGGCCGAGATCGCGCGCCGCCTGGTAGTGGGCGAACGCCTCGCTGTTGGAGTAGAACGACATCGCGGCGTCGCCCGCGGCCTCGAGGAAGTGCAGCGCCTTCAGCTCGGAGCGCTCGAGGTCGTCGGCCTCCACCCGCGCCTCGCGGCCCAGCGCCGCGGAGCGCCCGTAGTGCTCGGCGAGCAGCGCCACGACCTCGTCGCCGCGGTCCCCGGCGCGCTCCTCCACGAAGCTGCCCACCTGGAAGTGCTTCTTGGCGCGGATCGCCTTGGGCAGCATCCCGTAGGCCACGTCGCGGATCAGCACGTGCTTGAACGCCAGCTCGGGCTCGCCGCCGAGCGCGCTGCCCTCGCCGGGCACGAAGATGTCCTTCTCCTGCAGCGCGCTGAGTGCCTGGGTCAGATCGCGCCCCTCCTCGCCGGCCACGGAGGCGAGCGACTCCTGCCAGAAGGTGCGCCCCACCACCGCGGCGTGCTGCACGAGGCGGCGCTCGAACGGGTCGAGGGAGTCGAGCCGCGCGGCGAGCAGCCCCTGCACGGTGTCCGGCAGCTCGCTCCCGCCGTTGCCGCCCTCCTCAGCCAGCAGGCGCACCATCTCCTCGACGAAGAACGGGTTGCCGCCGGCGCGCTCGGCCACGACCGGGACGAGCGTGGAGTCGGGCGCGCCGCCGGGCATGAGCGAGGCGATCAGCTCGCGGGTCTCCTGCGCGGTCAGCGGCTCGAGGAAGACCGAGGTGGCGCCGCGGCGCCCGCCGCCCCAGCCCGGACGGCGCTCGAGCAGCTCGTCGCGCGCCAGGCAGAGGATCATCAGCGGCCCGCGGACCCACTGGCCGAGGTGCTCGATCAGGTCGAGCATGCCCTGGTCCGCCCAGTGGATGTCCTCGAACACGAGCACGAGCGGGTTGCGGCGGGCCATCGCCTCGATCGCCGTGCGCACCGCGGCGAAGAAGCTCTCGCGCATGCGCTGCGGATCCTGCGCGTCGGGCAGGGGCGGCTCGCCGATCGCCTCGATGCCCAGCAGGCGGCCCATGAGCGCGGCGGTGCGCTTGTTGTCGCCGCCGCAGGAGAGCTCCTCCACGCGCTGGTGGAGCTTCTGCCAGGCAACGTCGGCCGGGTCGGTGTCGACGATCCCGCACTCCGTGCGCAGCACCTCGCCGAGCGCCCAGAACACGATGCTCGAGCCGTAGGGGAGGCAGCGGCCCTGGCGCACCGTGGGGGCGTCCGGCCTGCTGGCGAGCGCGCTCTCGAGCTCGCGCTGGAGCCGGGTCTTGCCCACGCCCGCCTGACCCACCACCGTGACCAGGTGCGGCCTGCCCTCGGACACCACCCGGCCGTAGAGGGAGTCGAGCAGGTGCAGCTCCTCGCCGCGGCCCACCAGCGGCGCCTCGCTGCGGCCGAGCGGCCGGCCGACGGGCTGCGCCGTGAGGAGGCCCACGGCCTCCCAGGCGAGCACGGGCTCGGCCTTGCCCTTCAGGTCGAGCGCCTCGAGCGGCCGGTACTCCACCACGTCGCGCGTGGCGCGGTAGGTGCGCTCGCCCACGGTCACGCTGCCCGGCCGGCTGGCGGTCTCGAGCCGCGAGGCCACGTTCACGGTGTCGCCGATCACGGTGTACTCGCGCCCCATCGAGCCGGCGAGCACCTCGCCGGTGTTCACGCCCACGCGCAGCGCGAAGCTCACGCCGTGGGTGTCGTCGAGGCCGTCGTTGATCTCGGCCATCGCGGCCTGCATGCCGAGCGCCGCGCGCACCGCGCGCTCGGCGTCGTCCTCGTGCGCCACCGGCGCGCCGAAGATCGACATCAAGTTGTCGCCGATGTACTTGTCCACGCGGCCGCCGTAGCGCTCGACCTCCTCGCCGAGACGCCGCAGGCAGCGCTCCACCAGGCTCTTCACGGCCTCCGGATCGAGTCGCTCGGCCACGGCCGTGTAGCCCGACAGGTCCGCGAACACCACGGTGACCTGGCGGCGCTCCTCGGGCAGCACCGCGGCGGGCGGCTCGGGCAGCGGCGCGCGGGCGGGCGCGCCGTCCTCGACGGGGGTGCCGCAGGACATGCAGAAGCGCGCCTGGGGCGGCAGCTCTGTGCCGCAGACGCTGCAGCGCCGCTCGAGCGGCGAGCCGCAGGACATGCAGAAGCGCGCGCCCTCCGGGTTCTCGTAGGAGCAGCTCGGACACGGCTTGCCCGGCATCGCGACCGACGATATACCGCCGCCCCCGCCGACGCCGCGAGTTTCGTTGCGCCGCGGCGCCTAAAGTCGGGCCGCGCCCGTCAGCCCGATCACCCTCGAGTCAGGAGCCGAGGCAAGACCTGACGCGAGAAGGAGCGCCGCGAAGGCGAGTAGCGCGACGATCGCTAAGCCTCGATCGCGTCAATGCATCGCCGCCTGCACGCGATCCGTGCGGGCGCTGACAAGCAGGCCGGGCTCGACTAGCGCGCGGGCGGCAGGCTGAGCGGGTGCGCCTGTGCGAGCGACCCGCGTGCCGCGCTGACCCACGAGCGCAGCGACGAGAACGACTTGCGCTCCACGCCGTTGGCCGCGATCAGGCTGCTGTCCCAGTTGACCGCCGTGGGCGGCGACACGAGGCCGTACTGCAGCATCGACTTCACGCTCTTGTTGTGCAGCGCGATCGAGAAGGCCTGCTTCGTGTAGGCGGCGGCCTTCGACTCGCTCTGCTTGAAGCGCCCGCTGACCAGATAGCCGTACTCGGTCAGGTAGACCGGCAGCACGCCGCCGTGCGGGGTCCGCAGCAGGCGCTTGTGCGCGAGCGTCTTCAGCTCGTTTGTCAGCCGGCTGAGCGTGGCGATCGTGACGTCGTCCTTGCCACCGCTGACCTTGTTCGGCGCGTGGCGGTAGTCGTAGGGGTGGTGCGCGTAGCCGTCGGCCTTCAGGTGCGAGCGGCCGACCATCTGGCGCAGCCACTGGAGCGGCGCCTGGCCGGCGCGGCCCCTGGCCAGCGGCGAGGTCTCGCCGATCAGCACCTGCGCCTTGGAGTCGGCGCGCTTGATCGCGCTGTACGCGCCCGTGTAGAGGCCGCGGTAGATCGTCGGCGAGCTCTTGTGGGGCAGCGAGCCAGCTCGACCAGTTCGGCTCGTTCCAGATGCCGTAGCGATCGACCCTGCCCTTGAAGTGTGCGGCGACGGCGCCGGCGAACTTGGCGAACTGCTTGGCGTTCGGCTTGACCACGCCGATGCGGTGGTTGGACGTGGCCCATGCGGGAGCGGGCCCGGTGAGCGTGAGCTGCACGCGGATGCCGTGCGTGGCGGCCTGGTCGATCAGCGAGTCGAACGGCGCCCAGTTGTAGCCGGGGTCGGCGGGAGCCTTGCTGCCCGTGGGGTGCGCCATCACGCGCGACCAGAGCACGTTCACGCGCAGGCGGGTGACGCCGAGCTCCTGGGCCCTGGCGAACGCGTTCTCGCGCCCGTACCAAGCCTGGTTGAGGAACACCGAGTCGTCCTGGATGGCGATCTCCATGCCGCGGGCCGCATGAGCGCTCGCGGTCGGTACCTACCAGGCTCGCCGTGGCGAGTGCCGTGACTATGAATGCCTTAAAGCGCATGAAGGGAAAGGGAACACCGCTACCCCCTATGAGGTTGCGGGGGTGTCAGCTTGATGACGGCGCTAGCCGCGGTACGTCGACAGCTCGTACTGGACTTCGGCGGTGTAGGCGCCCTTCGAGGAGCCGTTCATCTGGTACGCGCCGTAGTACGACTCGCGACTGCTGCTCGAGCCGCTGCTGGCCTGATCGCGCTGGACGAAGATCATCAGCGCCGCGAGGCGCGAGCCGTAGGTGGCGTGCAGGTCGGCGATGGCGCCGTGCATGTCCGCCGCGGCCTGGGCGTAGGTCAGACAGGTGGGCCAGTCGTAGTTGTTGCTGAGACAGCGGCCGTTGTCGGTGGAGATGCCGTACTCGGTGATGTAGATCGGCAGCGTGGTGTCGCCGTGCTTGGCCGTGTCCTTCACGAGCTCGCTCATGATCGGCCCGTAGCGGCTCTTCGGCCCGTACGGGTGCGCGGTCCAGCCGCCGATGCAGCTTGTTCAGGTTGGGGACGGCGCTGAACATCCCGTCGACCCACTGAGAGCAGTCGCAGCCGCCGTCGTCGCCTTGCGCCAGGATGCTGACGTTGGGGTTGCCGTTCGGGCCGTTGATGGCGTCGACGGCGTCCTTCACGCGCTGGGCGTAGGCCTGGGCGCGGGCCGTGTACCCGGAGCAGCCCGGGCCGCAGCCGAACTGGTAGCTCTCGTTGGTCTCGTTGCCGAACTCGATGTGGCGCACCGCGAAGTTGCCGCCCGGGTGATCCTTCCAGTAGGTGCCGCCGGGCCCGTACGCGTGGGCCCAGCTGGCCAGGTTCTGGGCCTCGGAGGTGCTCGGCACGCGCCCGTAGAAGGAGGCCATCGGGATCACCTCGATGCCCTTCGCCGCCATGCCCCCGATGTTCTCCGCAAGGTCGGCGGCCTTGGTGTCGATGCTCTTCTCGAAGCGCACCAGCCGCGGATGCAGGCCCGGCATCTGGTTCGACTCCCACAGCGGAGCCGGGCCGGAGACCATGCCGACCGTGAAGCCGGCCGCCTTGGGCGCGGGGGTCGCGGGCGGCGCGGTGGCGACCCTGCGCTTCTTCCTGCTGACGCAGTGGCGGACGCGGACGATGCGGCCGTGGCGCCTCACGTAGTGGCCGTGGCGCTTGAGGCGGACCTTGTGCCAGCGCGTGCACGGGGCCTTCTTCCTTCTTTTTTTTCTTCTTCTGCCGTCGCCGACTTCACGGCATCGGCCGGCCTGGCGTCGGCAGCGCCGGCCTCGAAGGCTGCTCCCAGCAGCAGCGAGAGGCCCACGAGAACGACAATCAGGCGCACAGCAACGCGCCGTGTGACGGAAGGGAGGAGGGGCACGACGGTCGGCGAGGTTACATTCATTACGGGCTCCACGTCGCTTCCCCCAGCGGGGACAGCGGGGCACCCATATTGGGAAATTCGCAATTTGCGAAGATGGGCTTCCGAGGCTCATCTCCCAATTGCATCGGCGCGCTTTCGCGATCCGTTAGCCGACCGCGAGAAGTGGGTCGAACGTCCACTTTGGCCGCAAGATCCGTTGCGCAAGGCTGGTCTGGGAATGGAGCCTGCCGGGATCGAACCGGCGACCTCCTGCTTGCAAAGCAGGCGCTCTCCCAACTGAGCTAAGGCCCCGCTCGCGTGAATGTTAGGGGCCCAGAAGAACCGGAGGCGGTGGGAGATCGCGCGCCCGCAACCGCCCACCGCCTACCGATCAGCGGCTTTCATGCCGCTCCGAACGACGGAACCCTCCATGCCGTCGTGCTCCGCTTATCGTCGCGCGGGGTTGGACGAGGAAGAACGGCCCGTCAAAGTGGACGAACGTCCGGTTTGAGAATCGGGCTAGTCGAAATCGAAGTCGCGAGGCGGCTTCTGCTCGAACCAGAGACGGTCGTGCTCGGGCGTCTCCTGGAGGAACTCGGGCGTGTCCTCGAGCGGGTCTTCGCCGTCGCCCGTCTCGGGCTCGTCCTCGTCCGAGCTCCTCGAGGATCGGCTCCTCCTCGCGCTCGGGCGGGAGAGCGTCCTCGAAGTGGTACTCCTCGGTGTCGAGCGAGGCCGGCGGAGGGTCGCGCTCGGCCTCGACGAGCGGGCGGCTCCGCGATCTCCTCGGCCGGCTCCTCCACCGTCTCCTCGACCGGCTGCGTCGGCAACCTGCTCGCCCGGCTCGCGGACTCGGCCTCGGCCGCGACCGCCGTCGCGTCATCGTCCGCGTCCGCCGGGCGGGGGAAGTCACGTCGTGCCGGACCGAGCGCCTCGGCCTCCTTCTGCGCGATCTCCTCGTCGGTCGCGCCGTGCCGCCGCTTCAGGTCCAGGTGCTCTCGGATTGCGTCGTCGAGAAGCCCCATCGGCGCCGTAGGGTAGCGCTTCTCGGTTGCTCGTCCTAGCTGGCGGCGCCCACGGGTTCCGCCTGCTCCACCCTGTTCTTGCCCCCGTGCTTGGCTCTGTAGAGGGCCGCGTCCGCCGCCGCGATCAGCGACTTGCGATCCCCCGCCGACTGCGGGATCGAGGCCACCCCGAAGCTGGCGGTGATCTTCATCACGCCGTTGCCGTCCAGCCGCTTGATCTCGAGCGCCGCGATCTTCGCCCGCATGCGCTCGGCCAGCAGCGCGGCCCCGTCGAGGTCGGTCTGAGGCAGCACCACCGCCAGCTCCTCGCCCCCGTAGCGCGCGGGCTCGTCGATGTCGCGCGACAGCGAGCGCATGCAGCGCGCCACCTCCACCAGCACGAGGTCGCCCTGCTGGTGGCCGTAGGTGTCGTTCACCTTCTTGAAGTTGTCGATGTCGAGCATGGCCAGGCCCACCGGGCTGTTGAAGCGGCGGCTGCGGTCCACCTCGTGCTCGAGGAAGTCCTGGAAGTGGCGCACGTTGAAGAGGCCGGTGAGCTCGTCGGTGACCGCCTGGCGCTGCACCGTCTCGTGCAGGGTCGCGTTCTCGATCGACACCGCTGCCTGCGCCGCCAGGTAGCCGAACAGGTCCTTCTCGGTCTCTGTGAACTCGCGGCCGCGGCGGGCGATCGAGAGCACGCCGACGTAGTTCACGTCGGCGCCGCCGTCGATCCTGCGCGCGCAGCGGCCCGGCCAGCGCCTGCACCCCGTCCACGGACGCCGCCGTGGGCCGGCGCTGCTCCACGGGCTGCTCCTCGCGCGCCGGGTCGAGGTTGGCGAGCAGCTCGGCGCCCACGTCGGCGACGATCGCGAAGGCGCCCCTCTCGGCGGCCTCGAGCGCGTCCACCAGCGCTCTTGTCGGCGTCGCCGATGTAGGCGCGGTGCATCTTCCTGGGGTCGATCGGCACGGCACGGCCGGCGTCGGCCTCGCAGGCCTCCACCGCCTGGCGCACCGCCAGGTCGAGCAGGCCCTGGCGGTCGAGGCCCGCGGCGAAGGCCTCGCCGACGCGCCGGATCGTCTCCTCCAGCTCGCGGCGCTTGCTCTCGACCTCCTCGATCTTGTTCGCGAGCTCCTGCGACATGTTGTTGAACTCGACGCCGAGCGCCGCGAACTCGTCCTTGCCGTGGATCGGCACCGGCTGGCTGAAGTCGCCCTTCGCAAGCCGGCGGGCCGCGCTCAGGAACTGCTCGATCTGCGCCTGGAGCGCCCGCACGATGAACACCGAAAGCACGAGCGCCAGGCCCAGAGAGCCGAACAGGATGATCCCGATCAGCGCCCTGCTGCGCGCTGATCGACGAGGCGATGCCCTCGGAGCGGGTGAGCACCCCGATCGACAGCGGCGGCCCGACCTGCTCCCGGACCTGCGTGAAGCGGGCGCGGTAGCTGCGCCCGCCGACCTCCACCTTGCCCGACTGCGGCGGCGGCGATGTGCCGGCCTCTGCCCAGCGTGGACGCCAGCCGGGTGGGGCCGCTGAACACCCGCACGTCGAGCCCGGTGAGGCTGGCCACCGAGTTGGCGAAGGCCTTGGCATCGGTGCTCGACACGGCCAGCGAGCCGAACTGCTTGCCGCTCGAGTCGGTCGGCGCGGCGAGGGCCGGCGCCAGCGGCGGGATCGGCCCGGCGGACGCCACCATCCGCCCGCCGGAGTCGTAGAGGACGATCGAGTGGGCCGAGCCCGTTCGCGCGCAGGCGCGCCAGCACCTTCGACGCGGCGGCGCTGTCGCTCGTCCCGAGCGCGGCGCGCAGGGTCGGGTCGCGCGCCACGCGGCGCAGCTCCGGAAGCGCCTGGGCGCGGTCCTCCTGGTAGACGGCGAGGGCGACCTTCAGCCCCTCGGCGATGCGGGCGTCGGCCTTGCCCAGCTCGCTCTGCGAGGTGATGTTGAAGAGCACCAGCACCACCGCGCCCATCGGAACGACGACGATGATCGTGAAGAAAACGAGCAGGCGGGTGCGAAAGCTCATCCGGACACGTACCTAACCGGAAAGGCTAAGCTGCGTCCCCCCGATCGCCCAGGTCTACGTGCTCAGGCGCGCGCGCGCCCACGCGAGCGCGTCCTTGTTCGCCGCCGAGACGACGCCGCCGTGCGTGACTCCCTGGTAGTGCTTGTAGTCGATCTTCGAGCCGCTGGCCGTGAGCTCCTGATCGAGCTGGTCGGTGAAGGTCGGGATCACCGTGGTGTCCGCGGTGCCCTGCGCCATGAACAGCGGCGTCTTGATCTTCAGGTGCTGCGGGTCGTTCTTCCCGAGCAGCCGTGAGCAGCGGCGCGCGGTCGGTGCCGGAGCGCAGGAGCTGGGCCGGCGGGATGCCGCCGAGCGAGTTCGTCTTGCTCAGGTCGCTGAGGCACTTGGTGAGCGTCTGCGGGTAGAGCGCCGAGGCGGCGGGCGAGAGCAGCGACGGCAGGCCGAGCGACAGGCTCGGCCGTGTCGACGCCGCGGAAGATCAGCGACGCCTCCGCGCTGAGGCCGGGCGAGGGGGTGTTCAGCTGCCGATCAGGCTGGCCTGCTGCTCGACGTGCGAGGCCGGCGCGTCCGCCACGGTGCCGAGAACGTCGAGCTCGGGCGTCCACTTCGGTGCGAGCGCCGCGGCCCAGAGCGCGGCGTGGCCGCCCTGCGAGTGACCGCCGATGATCACCTTCTTGCCGAGCGTGGAATCGACCTGGCGCGCGGCGCGCACGATGTCGAGCACGCTGCGTCCCTCGTCCTGCCCCACGAGGTACTCGTGGGTGCCCGGCGTGCCGAGGCCCTGGTAGTCGGTGCGCACCACCGCGAAGCCGGCCTTCAGCCAGGCGTCGAGCGAGCTTGTTCACGTATGAGACGAGCGGGGCCGTGGGGATGCGCGTGGGCGCGCACACGTCCGCGATGCCGGTGGTGCCGTGCGCCCAGGTGAGGATCGGCCAGCCGCCCTTCGGCGCCTTGCCCTTGGGCACCGTGATCGAGCCGGACACGGCGATCGCTTGCCGTCGTCGCCCGTCGAGCGGTAGAGCACGAGGTCGCTGTAGGCGGCGGGCTTGAGGGCGCCGGCCCTGCCGGCCTTGCGGATCCAGATCACGCCCCCGTGCTTGCCGCTGAGGTGCGCGGGCGGCTTGTAGAAGGCGAGCCCTGATGGCCCGCTGGGGACCTTCGCGGTGGCGATCCCGGCGGTCGCGGCGAGCGCAACGACGGCGAGGCTGAACAGAAGCGTGATGTGTCTCATCCGCCCACTCTAGCCGCAGGCGAGCGCCTATCCGGGCGCAGCGCCTGCCGCTACCATGGTCGAGCCTGGCGCAGCGCTGCGCCGCTCGGGGCTATAGCTCAGTTGGGAGAGCGCCTGGATCGCACCCAGGAGGTCGGGGGTTCGAGTCCCCCTAGCTCCATCGTCACGAAGCCCCTGGCATGCTCCGGGGATATGGCGCTTCAGCGGATGGACAACGTTCTCATCGTTGTCGACGACCTCGAGGCTGCCAAAGCGTTCTTCGCCGACCTGGCGGCGCGGATGAGCCGTTGCCCAGCTGGTGGCGGCGGTGACGGGCGCGCCGCCGTCACCAACCGGACGCGGCTGATCTGCGCGATGCAGGTGCTGGAGGCGGCATCGATCATCGGCCTGATCCGGCGCACGCAGTCGCTGGCGGGCCGGGTGGGCATCGCCACCGGGGTACTCGGGATGTTCCGGCGCGAGCGCGTGCTGGCGGTCGGCGGCTACGAGCCGGATGTCGACGGAGGACATCGACCTCACCTGGAGGCTGTTGATGGCCGGCTGGCACACCGCGTACGAGCCGCAGGCGCTGGTCGGGATGCAGGTCCCATCGACGCTGCGCGCATTGTGGGCACAGCGCACGCGCTGGGCGCGCGGTCAGGGCGAGATTCTCCACAAGCATGCGCGTGCGATCGCCTCCTGGCGCAACCGCCGGATGTGGCTGGTCGCCGTCGAATCGTTCGCGTCGCTCTTGTGGGTGACGGCGCTGGCGCTGGCGCTCGTCCTCAGCGTCCTTTCCCAGACGCCCTCGGTCCGTTCGGCTACGGCATGGCGTGGGGCATCGCCATCTCGGTCGTGGCCACCCTTCAGCTGGTCGTCGCGCTGGCGCTGGGCTTCCCGTACGGACCACTTCGACCTCAGGGCGTTCGTGATCGCACCGCTCTACCTGCTGCTGTTCTGGATCCTGTCGGCGTGCGCAGCGTTGCACTCGCAGGTCGCGGCGGTCATCCGCGGGCCGCGTGAGTCGAGTGTGGTGTGGGACATCCCGCGCGAGGAGGAGCTGGGCACCGCCGGCGCCGCCGGCGAATGAGCCGGTGGACGGCGCTGCTGGTCGCATCGGCCTGCCTTGCCATGAGCGGCTGCGGTGGCTCCGGGGCGGCGACGCCGCTCCCGGCCCCCGAGGTCACCCTCAGCTCCGCCGAGAAGGCGCTGTGGGCCAAGCTCCCGGCGGACCGGTCGACAATCCCGGTGCTCGTCTATCACGGGATCGGTCCGCAGAGCGACTTCTCTAACGAGGCGGACGCCTCCTACGGCGTCGATGTGGAGGACTTCGCCACCCAGATGACGGAGATCCGGCACGCCGGCTACCAGACGGTCGATCTCCAGACGTTCCTCGATTTCGTCGGCGGGAAGGCGGTCGACCTTCCTCCGCGGCCGCTGCTGCTCACCTTCGACGACGGGCGGGCGGACTCGTGGACCGGCGCGGACGGCATCCTGCGCGAGCTGCACTTCAACGCGGTCATGTTCGTCGATGTGGGCCGCGTCGATCACCGCGACCCCGAGTACCTCACCTGGCAGAGGAGCTCCAGACCGCCCAGGACAGCGGCCGCTGGCAGTTGCAGCTGCACTCTGGCGAGGGCCACACCACGATCCGCTACGGTCCGGATCCCGACGACACGGGGCCGTACTACGCCTATGAGGCGCGGAACGAGGACCTCGACGCCTGGCGGGAACGGGTGCGATCTGACCTCGAGTGGGGCCAGAAGACGCTCGCTGAACACATACCGGCCTACCGGCCGCTCGCCTTCTCGCCTCCGTACGGCAGCTACGGCCAGGACGGCACGAATGACGAGCGGATCCCGGGTGACCTTCTCGGCTGGCTGACCGAGCGATACCGGGCGGTCCTCACGCAGGATGAGAACGCCCGGGCGCGCGCGGGAAGCAAGCAGCCGCTCGGCCGCATCCAGGTGACGCGCGGGACCACCGGAGGCAGCTCCACGCGATGCTGCTCTCCGGCGAGCACTGACTGCGAGCGAGGGTCGCGGGCTACAGCTGCGCCAGTGCCTGGGCGACCGGCAGCCCGCCGCCGCGGAGGTCCAGCACGAGCCCGGACGTCGCCGGCGTCTCGAGCACGCCCGCGATCGTCGCCGCGACGTCGTCGCGCGGAATCGGACCGGTGTCGATGCGCAGGCCCGATGGTGATCGCGCCGGTGCCGGGATCGTCCGTCAGCGGCCCGGGACGGATGACCGTGTAATCGAGCCCGCTCTCGGTGAGGTCCTTGTCCGCCTGTCCCTTGGCGCGCAGATACGTCCCGAAGCCACCGTCGTCATCCGCTTCGGGATCGGCACCCACGCTCGAGACGATGACGTAGCGCGCGATCGAGTTGCGGCGCGCGACCTCGATCAGCTTCACCGCTCCCGCGTAGTCCAGCGTCCACTTGCGCTGGGGTCCGCTGCCCGGTCCAGCACCCGCGGCGAACACGATCGCGTCGGCGTCACCGATCAGGTCGGCGAGCGCATCGATGTCCAGCTCCTCGAGATCGGCGACCACGGCCTCGGCGCCGGCATCGTGGAGATCGCCGGCATGGTCGGGATTTCGGATCAGACCGCGAACCCGGTGGCCAGCCGCCACGAGCAACCTCTCCAACCGGAGTGCGATCTGTCCGTGGCCACCCGCGATGACGATGTCCATGACCTCGACGGTACCGGTCTCGTCAGTTCTGGATCACGCCGAGCTGTTTCATCTGTGAGAGCACGTCGACGACCCCCCACGTCTCCGCGATACGGCCGTCGGCGAAGCGGACGATGAAGATCTCGTTGTAGGTGACGGTTCTGCCGGTGGGCGGGAGACCCATGTATTCACCCTGGTGCGTCCCAGTGACCGAGTTGCGGGCGACGACCTTGTCGCCCTCCGCGATCAGGTCCTCGACCGTGACGTGAAGGTCGGGGAAGGCCCGATGGAGCCTCGCGAACACCTCCTTCAGTGCCTCCGCCCCGGTCGCCTCAATCGGCAACGGGGTGCGGATCAGCACGTCGGGCTCGACGATCTCGTCGATCGTGGTCGAGATCAGCTCAGCGTCGCCGCTGTTGGTGGCCTCGTTGAAGCGTGTGAACGTCGCCTTGTTGCTTGTTTCCTGAGCTGTCGACATCTGGCTCGTCATCACCCCTCCGCCTCTGCCTCGTCTCGCTTGATGAGCAGCAGATCGATGTCCACCGCCACCTCCCAGCCGACCGCGTTGCCGCCGCCCGGCAGCTCCATCTGCCAGTCGAATCCGAACTCGCGGCGGTCGAAGCTCGTGTGGAGCTGCAGTCCGGCGACCTCGCCGAAGCTGCTCAGCCGCGGCGACGCGTAGTGACCGCTGCCGGTGATCGGGCGCGTGACGCCCCGGATCGTGAGCTCGCCATCGACCTCCGCCCAGCCGTCGTCGGCGAGACGGATCGCCGTCGAGCGGAACGTGATCTCGGGATGGCGCTCGACGTCGAAGAACTCCGGCCCGAGGACGCTGGCCCTCATCGCGGCCGGCTCGACCACCGAGATGGACTCGACGCGCGCGGACCCCTCGAGGACCAGGGCGTCGCCGTCGGCGTGAAGCGTTCCCGCGACGTCTGACAGCGAGCCGCGGTACCAGAAGACGCCTGTGTGGCGCACCGCGAACGCAAAGCTCGACGCCACCGGCTGGGCAAGGTAGGTGCCCGAGAAGAGCTGGGCTGGTGCAACTGTGGACATGAGAAATCCTCCTGGATCGTGTTCGGCTGCTCGCAGGTCTGACAGCGCAGCCGACCGCCCCGTGACAGCTCAGAGATGCCCGAGCTTGTCCGGGTTGCGCACGATGCGCACGGTCTGGATCCGGCCCTCCACGACATCCACCGTGAGCACGCTCCAGACCTGGATCTCGGCCTGCTGCTCCGGAGCGGCCCGGCCGGCAGCCGCTCGGGCCTCCTTCACGAGCGCGGCGAACCGCTTCGCGTCGGCGTCGTCGCCCTGCAGGAGCGCGAAGCGTCTTCAGGGCGGCGAGCCGCGCGGCCTCCCCAAGCTGTGGTTCTGCCGGACCCCGCACCAGCCGGCCGGGTTGGCCGTTGACCCTCACCGCCCGGCTCTCGACCTGCCCGGAGGCGGACCGTCCCTGAGAAACGCCGGCCATGAAGCGCGCGATGACCATGGCGCCGAAGAGGGGCTCCGGCGGCGCCATCGCCTTGCCGCCGCTGTCGGCGTACAGCACGGCGTCCTTGGCCAGCAGCTCCTCCAGGGCCTCGAGGTCGCCCTTCTCGGCGGCGTCGAGGAACCGCTCGAGCAGCGCGTCGCGGGCGGCCTCGTCCGGGTCGAAGCGGGGGCGGCTGGCCTCGAGATGCTTACGCGCGCGCGTAACGAGCTGCCGCGAGTTCACCTCGGTCCGCTCGATGATCTCGGCGATCTCCGCGTACTCGTACCCGAACACCTCGCGCAGCAGGTAGGCCGCTCGTTCGACCGGGGTCAGCCGCTCGAAGAGCACCAGCATGGCCAGCGACAGCGAATCCGCGAGCTCGGCCCGCGAGGCCGGGCCGGGCGCCGGGTCCTCGACGAGCGGCTCCGGCAGCCACGGCCCGACATACGACTCGCGACGGGCCCGCGCGGATTTGAGGACGTTGATCGAGAGCCGCGTGGCCACGGTGGTGATCCAGGCGGCCGGCTCGTCGATCGGGTCTTCCTGGCGCGTCAGGCGCAGGAGCGCCTCCTGGGCCACGTCCTCGGCCTCCGAGACGCTGCCCAGCATCCGGTAGGCCACGCCGAAGCCGTGTCGCCGCAGCGCCTCGAGCTCGTTATCGGTCATCGGCGCTCGCGTCGCTGTGAATGGGTGGGTCGTCTGTGCGATCTCGTCCTCCTGCCATGGCAACCGTTGTCTTTACCACCCCTGACAATCGACGACGGCCGGGTGTGACACCGGTGAGCAACGATCAGGCTTGGGCCGCTCGTACCGCTGCGGCCAGTTCGCGTACGCCGGCGCGGATTGCCGGCTCGGGCATCTGGGCGTACGCCAGCAGCAGGGAGGGCGGGTGGTCGCCCAAATCGGGGCGGTAGTCGCTCATCGTCTCGAGCTCGACGCCTCGATCGCGCGCCTCCTGCTGGATTGCCTGCTCGCTGTAGCCGGCGGGCAACTCGACGCTGACATGGAGCCCGGCGGCGACGCCCCGGACGGCAACCTCCGGAAGCGCTTCGGTGAGCGCCTCCACGAGCGCATCACGACGCGCGCGGTAACGGGCTCGCATGCGTCGCAGGTGACGATCGAGCTCGCCGCGGGTCAGGAAGTCAGCGAACGCGTGCTGTTCGATTCCCGCGGTCCCGCGGTCGGCGAGCAGCTTCTCGTGGCACACCGCGTCAACAAGTGCGGGTGGGACGACCAGCCAACCGATGCGGAGCGCCGGGGCCAGTGTCTTGCTCGCCGAACCGGCGTAGACGACGTGATCGGGATCCAGGCCTTGGAGCGCACCGATAGCCGCGCGGTCGTAGCGGTACTCGGCGTCGTAGTCGTCCTCGATCGCGATCGCGCCGCTCTCGCGTAGCCAGGCCAGCAGGGCCGCCCGTCGCTCGCCCGTGAGCACGACGCCGGTGGGATGCTGATGGGCGGGCGTCAACACGACCGCGTCGGCATCGGCTCGCTCGAGTTCGTCCACCCGCGTTCCCGCTTCGTCGACAGCGACCGAGACCGGTTCGAGGCCGGCGCGCGCCGCGACGAGCCCGTCATCGGGGTTGCTCGGCTCGTCCAGCGCGATTCGCTTGGCGCCGGCCGCCGCGAGCGCGCGACAGACCAGGCCGAGGCCCTGGGTGTAGCCGTTCGTCACGACGATGTTCTCGGCGTCGGCGACGACGCCGCGTACGCGGCCCAGATAGTCCGCCAGCGCCGCGCGCAGGACCTCGGCTCCGCGCGGGTCGCCGTAACCGAGGTCGGCGTCGGTCATCGTCGCCAGCGCCTCGCGCTGCGAGCGCAGCCACGCCGCCCGCGGGAATGTCGAGACGTCCGGGACGCTTGGGCGGAAATCAAAGCGCGGGCGAGGCGAGGGCCGCGTGGGAACGGTCCGTGCCTTGGTTGTGATCGCCGCGCTCTGCGAGACACGCGGGCGGGCACCCTGCCGCAGGCTCAAGTAGCCCTCGGCCGCAAGCTGTGCATAGGCGTCGACGGCGACCCGACGCGAGACGCCGAGCTGGCGCGCGAGATCGCGGGTGGACGGCACTCGCGCTCCCGGGTGCAGGACGCCGGTGCGGATCGCTCGTCGAAGCTGGTCCTCGATCTGTGCTCCGAGGGTCCGCGAGCTCTCGCGGCTCACGGAGAGGAGCAGCTCGATCGGCTGACTGGTCTCGTCTACGGCCACGATTCTGGATCTTCCAACTGAACCAGTTGAAACTTACCATCGGCGCATGAACTCGATCGGATCATCCCCCGGCGCGCGGCGCCTGTTCACCCTCTCGATCCTTGCGCGGCTGCCGCTGGCGATGCTCGGCATCGGCCTCCTGGTCCACGTGCAGCACCTGACCGGCTCGTTCGCGGCCGCCGGCGTCGTGACCGGCGCGTACGGGCTGGCCGTCGGCGGCGGCGGCCCTCGCCTCGGTCAGCTCGTGGACCGCCGCGGCCAGACTTCGGTGCTGCTGGCGAGCGCGAGCGTTGCCGCCGTGCTGCTCGTCGCGATCGCGGTGCTGCCGGCGGCCACCCCGCTGGTGGTCCTCATCGCGCTTGCGATCGGCATCGGGTTGGCCACCCCGCCGGTCGGCGCCTGCCTGCGGGCGCAGCTTCCAGCCCTCATCTCAGATCCCGGCGAGGTCCGCGCCGCGTACGCCCTCGAGACGTCCGTGGTGGAGCTGACCTACATCTTCGGACCCCCGGTCGCGCTCTGCATCGCGGCCGTGTGGGGCGCCGGCGCGGCGCTCGCGGTCGGCGGCGTGCTGCTGCTGGCAGCGACCGCGGCGTTCGCCGCGCAACCAGCCTCGCGTCGCTGGGTGCCCGCTCCCGCTGAGCGGCGACCGCGCCGCGGCTCGATGCGCACGCCGGCGATGCAGACGCTGGTGATTGTCCTGATCGCCGTGGGAGTGCTGCTCGGCGCCGACGAGGTCGCCGTCACGGCCGCCGCCAAGACGCTCGACGGCACGACAGCCGCCGCTCCCCTACTCGCGGTCTGGGGCACCGGGTCGTTCATCGGTGGGTTGCTCCTCACCCGCCTCGGCGGCGGAGCACGCAGCGCAGGCGGGCTTGCGCTCCTGCTCGTCGCGCTCATGGCCGGACACCTGGCTCTGATCCCCGCGGACCATGACGTCCTTGCGCTGGCGGTCGTGCTGCTGTTCGCGGGCGCCGCGATCGCGCCCACCGAGGCCACCGTCTACGCGATGGTCGACCGCGCCGCCGCGCCCGGAGCCATGACCGAGGCTTTCGCCTGGCTGGCCACGGCGATGGAGGTCGGCATCGCCGCTGGCACGGCCGGCGGCGGCGTGGTGGCCGACCGCGCCGGGCCGGGTGCAGCGTTCGCATTCGCCGGCTGCGCGGGAGCGGTCGCGGTACTCGTGACGCTGCTGCGGTCGCGCACCATCAGCCAAGCCAGTCAGCGGTCGCGGGCCCGGCGCGGACGGCTCAGCAGGCTGCCTGAGCGCATTGATGCGCCGGTCCCTCATCCGGTTCGGGTGATGCGCGTGCGGTGATCGCGCGTACGGTCAGCTGCGACCTGATCGCAGTCTCGAGCGCGGGAGTGGCATGGGATCTCCAGACGGCGCGAGCGCGGCACCGGCAGACCAACCTCTGTCCGCGGCGCCCTGGGTTCGTTCCCCGCGCGCGTTCATAGCGCCCCTCGCTCTCGCGCAGTTCATCTGCAGCTTCGCGGGCTCGAACATGAACGTGATGATCAACGACATCAGCGACGACCTGCACACGGACGTGAAGGGCGTGCAGACCACGATCACGCTGTTCCTCCTGATCATGGCCGTCCTCATGATCCCCTGCAGCAAGCTGACCGATCGGTGGGGCCGCAAGCGGTGCTTCATCGGCGGCCTGATGCTGTACGGCATCGGCACCGTGCTGAGCGCGATCGCTCCGGGACTTGGCGTGCTGATCCTCGGCAACTCCGTGTTTCAAGGCGTGGGCACGGCCTTCCTGATCCCGCCCGTCTACATCCTCACCACGATGGCGTTCACGTCGCTCGGGTCGCGTGCCAAGGCCTTCGGGGTGATCAGCGGGCTGGGCGGCATCGGCGCCGCGGCCGGACCGTTGATCGGCGGTCTGATCACCTCGGGCATCAGCTGGCGGGCCGCGTTCGTCTTCCAGGCCCTGGTCGTGGGAACGATCATCCTGCTCAGCCGCCGGGTCGTGGATCCGATCCCGCCAGATCCCGAGCGTCCCTTCGACGCGGTGGGAGCCTTGCTGTCGGCGGTCGGGATGTTCTTCGTGGTGTTCGGGATCCTGCAGGCCGACACCAACGCCACGCTGCTGATCCTGTTCCTGGCGATCGGAATCGCGTTCCTCGCCGGCTTCTTCCTCTACATCCGCGCTCGGGAGCGAGCGGGCCGCGACGCGCTGTTGTCCCTGGACCTGTTCCGCAACCGCATCTCCAATCTCGGCCTGGCCACCCAGAACATCCAGTGGCTGCTGCTGATGGGGACGTCGTTCACCGTCTCCGTCTTCCTCCAGACCGAACGGCACTACAGCGCCATCAAGACCGGGGTGATCTTCACCGCGGCCACCCTGGGCATCCTGGTCTCGTCGCTTGCCGCGGAGCGACTCGCCAGGAAATACCCGCAGAAGACTTTGATCGCGACCGGCTTCGGCGCGAGCGTGGCCGGGATCGTGCTCCTGCTCGCGCCTGGTCAAGGCAGCCTCCTCGAGCCCCTGGGCGTTCGCGCCCGGACTGCTGCTGATCGGGCTGGGCGTCGGCGTGATGCTGACCCCGTCCGTGAACCTGGTCCAGTCGGCCTTCCCAGAGGAGAAGCAGGGCGAGATCTCCGGCCTGTCGCGCAGCATCTCCAACCTCGGCTCCACCTTTGGCACCGCGATCGCCGGCACGATCCTCGTCTCCGATCTGGCCTCGGGAAACGGGACCTACGTCGCCTCGATGATCGTTCTGGGTGCGCTTGGCCCTCATCGGTCTCGCGGTCGCGATCCTCCTACCCGCGAATCCGGTCCAGGGTGCCGCTACCGATGTCGCGCCCCGAGTCCCGACACCACGGGCGCTCGATCCGACAGCCTGACTCGCCAGCCGCCGATCGGGAGCGACATCAAACCTCCATCGTCCGCTCGCCGCGCACGAGGGCGAGCGCTTCACGCTGGTTGAGCTCGGATCCGGCCGCGAAGGCCTCCTTGAAGACGTCGGGATCGATCTCCTGCGCCACCCGGGTGGCCAGCTCCGCCTCGCCTGCGCCGCATCGACGGCCACGCCCGCAATCCCGCGCGCTGGCGCAGCCCATCGACCGCACCCAAGGCCATCGCGGCTCCGCCGTGCATCTCGCTTCCGCCAGAGCGAGCTGGGCATAGGCGACGAGAGAGAAGGTCACGGTCTGGGTGCTGAGCTCGGTGTCCTCGCTCGCGTCGACCGACTCCACCAGCTGCGCTCGAGCCTCGTCGAGTTGGCCCGCCATCGCAGCAAGCGAGGCGAGCTGTGTTCGTGCACCCGACTCGAGCCACTTGTTGCCGAACTGGCCGCCGAGCTCGTTGGCCTCGGTGAGGTGTTCCCGCGCGGCGTCATGTCGGCCGAGCGCCATCTCCAGCAGCCCAACGGTCAGAGCCGCCCACGCCATGAACGGCTCGTTCTGCTCGCGGAAGCCATCGAGTGCCGTCGACGCGGCCTGCAGCGCGCCATCGAAGTCATCGACGATCGGCAGGATCCACGAGACGGCCAGCTGCGCCGCGCTCTCGAGATACGGATCGTCGATGCGCCCCTCGAGTCGCTCGATCGCCTCGACCGCGGCCCGCGCGCCGTCGTCGTCACCAACCTCGACTGCAGTAACGGCCGAGATCAACAACAGCTCGGCCTGCACGCGATCCTCCAATGCATCGGCTCGCAGCAGCAGCTCCTGGATCCAGGCCCGACCTTCGGGCATGCGATCGCGCATCTGCCAGAACAGCCTGCGTACAGGTCGTGCTGGCAGAGGATGAGGAAGATGTGCGGCAGGGGCGCGATGTCATGGGTGAAGAACCAGCGGATCGCGACCCCGAGGTTCCCTTCCTCGGTTCGCAATCGCTCGGCCCACTCGGCCTGTCGTTCCGCGGGCCAGTCGGCGTTCTCCACGAGCGCACCGAAGTACTCCGCGTGCCGCCGCTCGACGTCCGCCAGGTCCGCGCCGGCGGCAAGCCGCTCGGCGGCCAGCTCCCGTATGGCTGCGAGCATGCGGAACCTCGGCCCGGCGTCGGTCGCATCGACGCTCACCAGGCTGTGCCCGGCGAGAGAGTCGAGCAGATCGAGCGTCCGGTCTTCGGTGAGGCCGGAAACGTGCACGGCTGCCTCGACCGTCCAGCCTTCGACGAAGATCGACAGGGTGGCCAGCATGTGCTGCTCGGCGTCATCGAGCAGCCCGACGCTCCATTCGACGGTCGCGCGCAACGTGCGTTGACGTTCGGGAAGATCGACCGGGCCGGTACCCAACGCGTCGAGGCGGCTTCCGAGCCGAGCGAGCAATGCCTCTGGTTCCAGCAATCGGACGCGGGCCGCTGCGAGCTCGATGGCCAGCGGCAGACCATCGAGGCGCCGGCAGATCTCCGCGACGGCGAGCGCGTTGTCGTCGGTCAAGGCGAAGTCATAGCGGACGGCCGGGCCCGATCGACGAACAGCTGGACGGCGGGCAACGAGGCCAGCTGCTCGATCGGCGCCCGCCCCGAGAACACGGGCACCGTCAGCGGGCCGACCGGGTACTCGCGCTCGGCCCGCAGCCGAAGCACGGTGCGGCTCGTTGCGAGGATCTCGAGACCAGGGCAGCGGCGCCAGCAGCTGGTCGAGGTCGGGCGCAACGCCAACGACCTGTTCGAGGTTGTCCAGCACGAGCAGGGTGGGCGTTTCCGCGAACTGCTCGACCAGGACGTCCAAGGGCGGGCGGGCGCCCTCGATGGGCACGCCCACCGCGGCGGCGATGCGCGGCAGCACCAGCTCGGGCTGAGCGATGGAAGCGAGCGGTACGAATACCGTCGCCCTGCGGGTAGCGATCGTCCAGTTGCTCGCCCACGGCGATCGCCAGCCGCGTCTTGCCGATGCCGCCGGGACCGGTGAGGGTGACCAGCCGGACCTCCGGCTTCGCGAGCAGTTTCGAGACCTCGACGATGTCCTGCTCGCGCCCGATCAACGTCGTCGACGTCACCGGCAGTGAGCGCGGCGCCCGCCGGTCGCTGTTCGACGCGGGCGACGCCGAACGGGCGGCCGGCTGCTCGCGCCGCGAACCGCTCGCTCAGGAGCAGGGCCAGGTCGTCGCGCACCAGTCGCCCGAGCTCCCGCGGCGTGACGAAGCTGCGATACGAGTCGGTCCCCTCCGCCTGGAGCTCGTCGATCATGGCCGTCAGCCCGGGCTCTCGGTCGGGCGCCGGCGTCTTGACGTACAGCAGCCGGGGGATCGACGTGGGAGAGCTCGGAACTCGTCCTCGAGTCCCGAGATGTCCATGCCCGGGCCCGACCCAGCCGTACCGCTGCCAGTACAGGCCGATGAAGATGTCGGACTGCGCGAGGTAGGCCCGGTACAGCTCGCGAGGTGGGTGGGGTCGCGCACCGAGCTCGAACATCACCGGCGTGAGCCGCAGGGCCGAGATGGCACGGGCCACCGCGGCACGCTCGTCGGCGAGCTCGGCCAGCGTGGAGCTCACGAAGACGCGCAGACGCTGGTCCGGGTGTGGATCGCGACGGTGCCCGGCTGCTCGTCGGTCATCTAGCCGCCTACACCGCTGTCCACCGTCGCATCCTCGCAGGCGTCCCCTTCGCTTGCGCTTGCCCTCGGCCCTGCTCAGCGTCGCGTGGTCAGCGAGTCGATGGCCACGGTGATAGCGAGGAGGAGCGGCGTGTCCTCGCCGGCCGCGATGTCGACGCCGTAGGCAGTCGCGCACGCGGAACCACTTCTTGGAGATCGTGGCGACCGTGTCGCCGTCGCGCTCGATCTCGTACTCGTGGTCCACGAAGTTCCCGCTCGCCTTCATGTCGTCGCCGTCGCCGACGTCGATGGCGAAGCGGTCCCGGATGCCGACCAGCGCCTTGTGAACGGTCACGGGCTCATGGCCGTCGCGCTCGATCGCGACCTTGTCGCGAACGCTCAGCTTGCGCTCCTGGATCCGGGCCACCTCGTCGCCCGATGTGTCCTCGAGCACGAAGGTCTGCCGGACGTGCAGCGCCTTGCCGTCGACCTTGTAGACCCGCTCGCCTTCGGCGTTCTCGATCCAGAAGTCATCGCCGATGGAGAAGCAGCTGCTCGCGCATGAGGAACCGCTCGCCGGCCGGCTCGTCGCCCCGATTTCTCAGTAATCCCATTGCGCGACCGTATGGTCGTCGCCAAGCCGGAGCATCACCCGACAGGGTGATGCGCACCGGACCGAACCGCTGCTCAGCGCAGCCCGCGGCTGGTCAGCGTCAGACGCTTGACCGTGGTCCTGTGATTGCCGGCCGCGTCGACCGCGGTGACGATCGCCCGGACACGCAGGCGGTGGTGCTTGCGGACGAACGCCTTGCCACTCCGCGACAGCCTGATCTCGACCGTGCGCTTCTGGCCGGCGCCGACACGGAACCTGACCGTGCCCAGGGCGAGGCGGCTCGGCGCGGCACCCCTGCGGCTCGCCGTCACCTTCGCGACCGTCTCCAGCTTGATCGAGCCGTGGCAGCCGAGCGTCTCGGCGAGCGGGCAGCCGATCTCGAGCGTGATCGGGCCCTTGCCGGCGGCGGCGGGCTTGGCGGGGGTGGCTACCGCCAGCTTCGGGCGCGCTGGTGTCGCGCGGCGTTCCGCCGCCCCCTGCGGAGCTGCCGCGCGCGCGGTGGTGAAGGTGCGGTCGGCCCCGTTGGTGGTGCCGCGGGCGTTGGCCGCCACGACCCGGTAGTGGTAGAGCGTGCCGGGCTTGAGGCCGCCGACGGTGGCCGAGATGGCGACCGGGCGTGCCGCCGGCGCTCAGCATCTTCGAGGCGGTGGTGGCTCCGTAGGAGGTGCCGGTGCCGTACTGGACCACGTAGCTCGTGGCCGTGCCCACCGTGTTGACCGTGCCGGCGAGGGTGGCGCCGGTCGAGCCGATCGAGCTCGCGCTGCCGGTGGTGACCTCGGGGTCGAGGCGGACCTCCCCGATGCGATTCCCGAACGGCTCGGTGAACCAGAGGTTGCCGTCCGGGCCGAGCGTGATGTCGAGCGGCGAGGCGCTCAGCTCCTTGGGGAACTCGGTGACGACGCCCGCCGGGGTGATGCGCCCGATGTGGCTGCCGGAGGTGCCGCCGAACTCGGCGAACCAGAGGTTGCCGTCGGGGCCGAGAGCGATGCCGACGGGGCCCGAGCCTCGGCTGAGCCCGGTGTGGAACTCGGTGATCACGCCGGCCGGGGTGATGCGGCCGATCGCGTCGCCCGTCTGCTCGCTGAACCAGAGGTTGCCGTCGGGGGCGGCGACGATCCGCGCGGGCTGGCTGGCCGCGCTGATCCCGGCCGAGAACTCGGTGACCGCGCCGGGCAGCGTGATCCGCCCGATCGGGTTGCTCTCGAAGCGCAGCTCGGTGAACCAGAGGTTGCCGTCCGGGCCCGCGGCGATCCCGAGGGGCATGCTCGCCGGGCCGATCCCCTGCGAGAACTCGGTGATCACGCCGGCCGGGGTGATGCGCCCGATGCGGTTGCCGGCGAACTCGGTGAACCAGAGGTTCCCGTCCGGGCCCGCGGTGATCCCCTCCGGCTGCCCGCTGGCGGGGAACTCCTTCGCGGTCGCCGTGACGGGATCGATCCGCCCGATCCGGCTGGGCGCCTCCTCGGTGAACCAGAGGCCGCCGTCGGGGCCCGGGCGTGATCTCCGCCGGCGGCTGTTGGCGGAGATGCCGGAGCCGGTGGAGAAGTCGGTGATCTTGCCCGTGGACGGCACGACGCGCCCGAAGCGGCTGGCGCGGTTCTCGACGAACCAGACGTTGCCGTCGGGGCCCGCCGCGATGCCCTCGGGACCGCTGCCGGCCGCGAGCGGCGGCAGCTCCGTGATCGTGGTCGCGTGAGCCGTGCCGGCCAGCGCGGCCGAGGCGAACAGGACGGCCAGGGCGAGGAGGAGGGCGCGCGGTCGCTTCATGTGGCGACGCTAGGCCAGCCCCCTCGCGATCGACATCGGGTGTTTCCCTATTTCACCGTGAAGGCGATCGCGCCGGGGCGAGCCGCGCAGGCCGAGCCCGTCGGTCGCGGTCAGCGTGGCGCGGTAGCGACCCGGGACGAGGGCGTGGCGGCCAAGTGCCCACCCGCTGCGCCGCCGGCCGCGAGGTCGGCCCGGGTCAGGCCGGCAACGCGCCGGTAGCCCCGGGGGACGCGCGCTCGATCAGGATCGCCACGCTCGAGCGCTCGGACAGCGTGAAGCGGAGCGACCGCCGCCGCAGCGAGATGGCGGACAGCTCGGGCGCACGGTTGGGAGTGCCGGTGACGTGGCCGACGCCCGCTCCGCGACGGAGCGCGCCGTGGAGCTGAGCTCCACGCTGGCGGTCTCCGCGTCCGCTCGCAACACGCGCACGACGAAGACGGCGCTCGCGCTGCTGGCCCGGCTGCAATTCCGGGACCGACCAGCTGGCAAGGCTGGCGGAGGGCGGCGTGGCGGCTTCGAGCTGGAGCCCGGGCGGCAGCGTGAGCTTCACGAGCGCGCCGGTCAGCTGCATCGGGCCCCGAGGAGAGCGTCGCCGTGAGGCGTACGTCATGGCCCACCTCGGCCGCGGGCGCATCCGTGACAAGGGTCACGGAGGGGGGCGGGGCGGCCGCCGCTCGTGCTGCTGCGCTGAGGGCGGCAATGCTGGCAAAACCTAGGAGAAAGAGGATGCGTTTCATGGCGGCGACGGTAAGTCGGCGCCCGCGCGATGCGCATCGGGGATTTCCCTACTTGTCTCCCCGATGGCAGAAAACACGATCAGCCGGCGTCTGACTCCGCTGTGACCGTTTTAACCAATGTCATAGGACGCACCGCCGAGCTGGCCGCCATCGACGACTTCCTCGACTCGCTGGAGGACGGGCCCGCGGCCCTGGTGCTCGAGGGCGACCGCGGCATCGGCAAGACGACGCTCGTGCGCGCGGCCGTGGAGGCCGCACGCAGGCGCGACGCCCAGGTGCTCTGGTGCGCCGCGAGCGAGTCGCATCCGCGCCTCTCCTACGCCGCGCTCGGAGAACTGCTGGCCCGAATCGACAACGACGTGGTGGGCACCCTGCCGCCCCCGCAGCGCGACGCGCTGGACGCGGCCCTGAACGGCGGCTCCCGACCGCCCGATGCCGATCCGCGCGCCGTGGCCACCGCGGTGCTGTCGGTGCTCGAGACGCTGGCGCTGAGGCAGCCCGTGGTCGTCGCGATCGATGGCCTCCAGTGGCTCGATCGCCCGAGCGGGCGCGTGCTGGAGTTCTGCACCCGCCGGCTGACGGGCCCGGTCGGGCTGGTTGCCTCGCGGCACTCGAACGGCGCCAGCACGGGGCCGCCCGGCGAGCTGCGGCTTCGCCACCCCGAGCGAATGGACGTCCGCCGCCTCACGCCCTTGAACGCGCGTGCGCTGCGGCACGTCGTGCGCCAGCGCGCCGACCGGCCGCTCGCCCTGAGCGCGCTCGAGCGCGTGAACGAGGCCTCCGGCGGCAACCTCTTCTACGCGCTGGAGCTCGCGCGCGAGCTGCCCGTGGACGGCCCGCCGCCGCCCGCGTTGATGCTCCCGCCGCGCCTGCAGGAGATCGTGGAGGCTCGCCTGGCGGGTCTCGACGCGGACCTCGAGGAGCTGCTGCTGGCCGTGGCCGCCCTGGCAGAGCCGACCGCCGACCTGCTGTCGCGCGCCTTGGGCTCCACGGCCGAGATGCTGCTCGACGAGGCCGAGGAACGCGGGCTGGTCGAGTACGACGGTCACCGCGTGCGCTTCTCCCACCCCCTGCTCGCCATCGGCATCCAGGCGCGCGCCTCGCTGGCCGGCCTCTGCCGCATGCACCGCCGCCTGAGCGCGTGGTGCCGGAGGTGGAGGAGCGAGCGCGGCATCTGGCCTACGCACAGGTGATGCCGCGAGGCCGTGCCCGCCCTCGACGAGGCCGCCCGTCACCTACGCGCGCGAGGAGAGCCCGCCGCGGCCGCGGAGCTGCTCGAGCTCGCCCGCGGGCTGGGAGGCTCCAGCGAGCTGCAGGTGCGCGCCGCCGAGCACCATTTCGACGCGGGCGACTCCACGCGCGCCCGGGCGCTGGTCGAGAAGGTCGTGCCCGACGCTGGCGAGCGGAAGCGCGCGCGCCGAGGCCCTGCTGCTGCTCGCGGAGATCCGCTTCAGCGACGGCAGCCATCCCGAGGCTCGCGCGCTGCTCGAGGAGGCGCAGGCCGAGCCGGACGTGGACGAGCGCGTGCGCGTGAAGATCGACCTGCTGCTGGGCTACGTCCTCTGCAGCCTCGGGTCCGTGCCCGCCGCGCAGGCGCCCGTGCGGGCGGCGCTCGAACGAGCCGACAGGCTGGCGGACGACGCCCTGCTGGCGCAGGCGCTTGCCCTCTCGGCCGGCGTGGACTTCGCGCTCGGCCTCGACGTGGACGACCGGCTGGACCGCGCGCTGTCGCTCGAGCATCCCGAGGTGCGGACGATGAGCGTGCTGCGCCCCTCCCGGATCGCCGCGCTCGTGTACCTGCGCAGCGGCCGCCTCGACGAATCCCGGCGGCTGATCACGGCGCTGTGCGACGGCCACGCCGAGCGCGGCGAGGATCACGATCTCGCGTGGGCCTGCCTCAGCCTCGTCTGGCTCGAATGCTGGCGCGGTGACCTCGGCGTCGGCGACCCAGGCCGTTGACGAGGCCGTGGAGCGCCTGCTCCAGCTCGAGACCGTCAACGGCCGCGCCCTCGGGATGGCCGCGCGCGCCCACGTGGACGCGTACGCGGGACGGGCGCACGACGCCCGCCGCGGCGCGCTCGAGGCGCTTGCGCTGTTCGAGGAGAGCGACTGGCGCTCCAGCTCGTGGCGCCCGCTGGCGACGCTGGGCTTCCTGGACCTGTCGCTGGGGGATCACGAGGCCGCCGCTGCCAGCCTCGCCTCCGCCGCCGCCGCCGCTGCATCGGCGGGGCTGGACGCTCCCGGTCCCTGGGACCGCGCGCTGCTGCGCGGCGACGCCGCAGAGGCGCTCGTCGCCGTCGGCCGGCTCGACGAGGCCGAGACGATCGTGGCCCAGCTCGAGCGGCAGGGCAGCGTGCCCGGTCGCACCCTGCCGCGCGGCGTGGCCGCCCGCTGCCGCGGGCTCCTGCTCGCCGCCGGCGGAGACCTGGCGGGTGCGGAGCGCGCGCTGCAGCGCGCCGTCGCGGCGCACGAGCGCGTGCCACTGCCACTGGAGCGAGCCCGCGGGTTGCTGCTGCTCGGGCGCATCCAGCGGCGCAGGCGCCGGCGCGGCGAGGCCGAGGAGACGATCGGGCGGGCGCTGGCGATCTTCGAGGCGATCGGCTCGCCGCTGTGGGCCGAGCAGGCCCGCCGCGACCTGTCCGGTCTCGGGTCCTCGACGCACGGCTCGAGCAGGCTGACCCAGGCCGAGGAGCGCGTCGCCAGTCTGGCGGCTTCCGGCCTGACGAATCGCCAGGTGGCCGCCACCGTCTACATCAGCCCGAAGACCGTCGAGGTGCACCTCAGCCGCGCCTATCGCAAGCTGGGCATCCGCTCGCGTGCCGAATTGGGCGCGCAGATGGCGGCCCGCGTGGCGATCCCCGAACGAGCTGCGTGACGTGCCGGATCCAGTGCTGGGACGTGGAGCCGACCTGCTCGCCATCGAGCGCTTTCTCGCGCGGCTGGACGACGGGCCCGCGCTGCTCACCTTCGAGGGCGACCCGGGCATAGGCAAGACGACGATCCTGCGCGCCGCGGTCGAGCGAGCGGGCGAGCAGGGCATGCGCGTGCTGTCGGGCGCGGGAGCCGTCGCCGAGACGCGACTGTCCTACGTCGCGCTCACGGACCTGCTCGACGACCTGGACCCGGCATACGTGGCGGCGCTGCCTGCGCCCCAGCGCGAGGCGCTCGACGCCGCGCTGCTGCGCGCCCACACCCCGGCACGCAGCTCGAGCTGGGAGACGGTGGCCAGTGGCGTGCGCTCCCTGCTCGAGACGCTGTCGGCCGACCAGCCCGTGGTGATCGCGATCGACGACCTGCAGTGGATCGACCGCTCGAGCGCGAGGGTCCTCGACTTCTGCATCGGGCGGCTGAGCGGACGCGTCGGGCTGGTGGTGACCCAGCGGCCCGGCAGTGAGGGAGTCCGGATCGCGCAGCTGAGCGATCGCCGCGACGCGGTGGTGCGGCGCCTCGCCCCGCTCAACTCCGGAGACATCGCCACGCTGCTGCGCGAGCACGCGCGCAACGCTCCCAGCCGCCGCGTGCTCACCCGCATCGCCGAGACCGCCGGCGGCAACCCGCTCTACGCGCTGGAGCTCCTGCGGGCGCTGCCGGCGGGCGAGCTGACGACCGGCCCGCTGGCCCTGCCGCCCACCCTGCGCGAGATGGTGGCCACGCGCCTGGCGGCGCTCGGCGAGGAGCTCGAGGAGCTGCTGCTGGCCGTGGCCGCGCTGTCCAACCCCACCGTGCAGGTGCTCACCCGGGCACTCGGGCCCGGCGTGCCCGCCCTGCTCGACCAGGCCGAGGACCAGGGCGTGCTCGAGCAGCGCGGCGTGCGCGTCCGCTTCACCCACCCGCTGCTGGCCGAGGGCGCCCTGGCGCACGCGTCGGCGGCCCGCCGCCGGGCGATGCACCGCCGGCTCAGCGAGGTGGTCGACGACGTGGAGGACCGAGCGCGCCACCTCGCGCTCGGCGCGGTGCTGCCGGAGGCGCTGCCGGCGCTCGACCAGGCGGCGCGGCACATTCGCGCGCGCGGGGCTCCCGCCGCAGCCGCCGAGCTGCTCGAGCTCGCTCTGGAGCTGGGCGGCGACCGCGCGCTGAAGGTCCGGGCCGCCGAGCACCACCTCGACGCGGGCGACGTGTGTCGCGCGTCCGAGCTGCTCGAGGCCGCCATCGCGGAGCTCGGAGCAGGGCGAGCAGCGGGCCCAGGCGCTCGTGCTGCTGGCCGAGCTGCGCATGCGCGACGACAGCGTGGTGGAGGCGCGCGCGCTGCTCGAGCAGGCGCGCGCCGAGGCCGTGGCCGACTCGCCGCTGCAGGTGGTGAGCGGGCTGCAGCTGACGTTCGCGCTCTACAACCTCGGCCTGCGCGCCGAGGCCGCCGCGGTCGAGCCACGAGGCGCTGGCGCTGGCCGAGCGGATCGACGCGCCCGGCCTGCTCGCCCAGGCGCTGGGCGTGGCCGCGACCGTGGACTTCGCGATCGGCCGCGGCGTGGACGAGCCGCGCCTGCGGCGTGCACTCGCGCTCGAGGACCCCGCCGTGCGCACGTCCAACCCGTTCCGCCCCTCGCTGACCGTCTCGATGGTGCTGGGCTTCGCGGGGCGGATCGACGAGGCCGTGGTGCACCTGGAGGCGCTTGTCGCGCGAGTACTCCGAGCGCGGCGAGGAGCACGACCTCGCCTGGGTGGGCTCACGCCTGGTCTGGCTCGAATGCTGGCGCGGCAACCTCGGCGCGGCCACGCGGGCGGCGGCCGAGAACGAGGAGCGGCTGCTGGCGCTCGACACGCCCGTCGGGCGGATGCTGGCCCTGACCGCGCGCGCGCAGGTCGATGCCTATGCCGGCCGTGCCGAGAGCGCCCGGCGCGTGGCCGAGGAGGCCCTCGCGCTCGCCGAGGAGACCGACTGGAAGGGAGCCATGGCGTGGCAGCACATGACGCTCGGCTTCCTCGAGCTGTCGCTCGGCGACCCCGAGGCGGCGGCCGACGCGGCTGGCCCCGTTCGCCGCGGGCGCGATCGCCAGCGGACTGCCCGAGCCGGCGGCCGACGGCGCGCTGGTGCACGGCGACGCCGCGGAGGCGCTGATCCTGGTCGGCCGCGTGGACGAGGCCGAGCCGCTCGTGGCCCTGCTCGAAGCAGCGCGGCGCGGCGCTCGATCGCACCTGGGCGATCGCCGTCGGCGCGCGCTGCCGGGGGCTGATACTTGCCGCGGAGGGCGAGGTCGTCGAGCGCCGAGCGGCGCCCTGGAGCGGGCCCTGGACGCGCACGAGCGGCTGCCGATGCCGATCGAGCACGGACGCACTCTGCTCGCGCTCGGACGCGTGCGCCGCCGCCTGCGCCAGCGCCGTGCGCGCCAAGCGCGCGCTGGAGGAGGCGCTGGCGATCTTCGAGGCCGTGGGCTCGCCGCTGTGGGCCGAGCAGGCCAACGGCGAGCTGGCGGCGCTGGGCCTGCGCGCGGGTCCGCCCGACAGCCTGACCGCCTCCGAGGAGCGCGTGGCGCGCCTGGCCGCGTCGGGCCTGACCAACCGCCAGGTGGCGAACGCGCTCCAGATCAGCCCCCGCACCGTGGAGGCGCACCTCGCGCGCGCCTACCGCAAGCTCGACATCCGCACGCGCGCCGAGCTGGGCGCTCGCATCGCGCGCGGCGGACTCGGCGGGCTGGGCGGACCGGCGAGCGTGAACTAGAGCCGAGCGCTGTGAAAGACACAGCGCCGGGCGCCCCCGAGGCGTCCCGCGCGCTCCGACTCCTCTTACATGACGGGCGACAGCCCCGTCATCGAGGAGTAGCCATGGCCGTAACCGATCTGACCGGCGACGCGGCGGCGATCGCCGTCCTCCACGAGTCCTTCGAAGCGCAGAAGGCAGCCTTCCTGAACGACCCCTACCCGAGTGCCGCCGAGCGCCGCGAGCGCGTGCTGGCCGTCGCGGACCAGGTGGTGCGAAACCGCATGGGCATCCGGGAGGCGATGAGCGCCGACTTCGCGGTGCACCCCGAGCTGTTCAGCGACATGGTGGAGGTCCTGGGCATGGCCGGCCGCGCCGCCCACGCGGCGGAGAACCTGGAGCAGTGGATGGCGCCCGAGCCCCGCGCCGTGGATCCGGCCATGTACGGCTCGGCCGCGCCGAGGTGCGCCTGGAGCCGAAGGGCGTGATCGGGAACATCGTGCCCTGGAACTTCCCCTTCGATCTGGGCATGGGACCGTTGATCGACGCCCTCGCGGCGGGCAACCGGATGATCATCAAGCCGTCCGAGTTCACCCCGGCGTGCGCCGAGATCATGCGCGACATGATGCGGGCCGCCTTCGATCGCGACCTCGTGGACGTGGCGGTGGGCGACCTCGAGCTGGCGAAGACGTTCCCGACGCTGCGCTGGGACCACCTGCTCTACACCGGCAGCACGCGGATCGGGCGCGAGGTGGCAAAGGCGGCGGCCGAGAACCTCGTGCCGGTCACGCTCGAGCTGGGCGGCAAGTGCCCGGCGATCGTCGGCTCCGACGCCGTGGACACCACCACCGTCGGCAACATCGTCGGCGTGAAGATGATCAAGAACGGGCAGATGTGCACGTCGGTGGACTACTGCCTGGTGCCGCGCGAGCAGCTGGCCGACTTCGTCCAGCTCGCGCGTGACTACGTGGCGAGCACCACGCCGGACTACTCCGCCACGGGCGACTGCCCGGGGATCATCAGCGAGCGCCACGTGGACCGGCTCGTGGGTCTCCTCGACGAGGCACGGGAGGCGGGCTGCGAGGTCGTGCAGCTCGACGAGGGGGGCGAGCTCAACCGCTCCACCCGCCAGATGCCGCTCTCGCTCGTCGTCGACCCGCCGGACGAGCTGGGCCTGATGCAGGAGGAGATCTTCGGGCCCATCCTGGCCGTGCGTCCCTACGACACGCTCGACGACGCGATCGACTACGTGAACTCGCGCGAGCGGCCGCTCGGCGCTGTACGTGATGTCGAGGCGGGAGGAGGTCGCCGAGCGAGGTGCTGTCGAGGACCAGCTCGGGCGGCGCCGCCGTGAACGGCTGCGCGATGCAGGGCGCGATGCCGTCGCTCTGCTTCGGGGGCGTGGGGCACAGCGGCACCGGCCGCCACCACGGCGTGGACGGGTTCCGCGAGTTCTCGAACCCGCGCGGCGTCTTCTTCCGCGGCGACGGCGACCTGATCGACACCTTCGTGCCGCCCTACGGGGAGCGCCAGCAGGCGATGGTCGACGGCGCGCTGGGCGGCGTAGGCGTGGTCGGTCCAGAGCGCGGCCTCGACGGCCGCGCGTGACTCGCCCTCGAGGATCAGGCGGCACCAGATCTCCGTCGTCCAGAGAGCGATCACGTTGTGGTCCTCGAGCCGGGCCACCAGGCTCTGCCACTGCTGGCCTGCCAGTGCCGAGCTGCTCCCGCAGGCAACCCTCGTCGAGGAACTCGGGCCGGGCGCTCGACAGCAGCCGGTCACGGGCGCTCGACGCGAGCCCGACCTGCTTCGGGCGGCGCACGACCTGCGACGGCAGGTAGGAGTGCGCCACGTCGCGCAACATGCCCTTCGGCTCCGGCCCCACGCGCTGCTCGAGCGGGAGGTTGAGCGCCAGCGCCACGAGGTCGGGGTCGAGGAACGGCACGCGCGTCTCCACCGACCACTGCATGGCGTTCTTGTCCATGCGGTTGAGCAGCAGCGGGAGCACGTCAACCGACAGGCCGCCGAGCAGCGCCCCCTCGAGCTGCCCGCGCGAGCCCGGGTGGTGGGCGTACGCCTCGCGCGACCGCGCGCCGACCGCCCGCTCGAACTCGCGCGGCTCCTGCGCGCCCGCGGGCGGGCCGGGCGAGTCGTCCCGGCGCAGCCGCCCCGCCACCACGCCGGGCAGCCTGCGCAGGCCGTTGCGTCTCAGCCGGTCGACCGCGTGGGCGAGCCGGGCCCGCCACGGAAGGAACTCCTCGTAGAGGCCGCGATGCATGAACCAGTAGCCGCCGAACAGCTCGTCCGCCCCCTCGCCCGTGAGCAGCACCTTCACCCCGTTCTCGCGCGCGAGGGAGGCGATGGCCGCGATCGGCACCGAGCTCTCATGCGGCAACGGGTACTCGTAGGAGTCGACGGCGCCCACCAGCGCCTCGCGCCAGACCGCCGCGGTCACGTCGACCGTCCTCAGCTCGAGGCCGAGCTCCCGTGCCACGAGCTCGGCCCAGGGACCCTCGTCGAGCTCGGGGTCGTCGCTCAGGGACGCGTTGAAGACCGTCAGCCCGGGCTGCGCCTCGCGCGCGATCGCCGTGACCAGGCTCGAGTCGAGCCCGCCGGAGCACATCGTCCCGAGCGGCACGTCCGACATCAGCCGCCGGGAGACGGCGTCGCGCAGCGCATCACCCACCCGCGCGACCAGCCGTGGGCGGCCGAGGGCGGCCAGCTCGGAGGCCAGCTCGGGGTCGACCGCGTTCGCCGGGTCGTACCAGCGGCGCTCGCTCAGCTCGAGCGTGTCGAGGTCGATGCTGACGATCGTGCCCGGGGGCACGCGCTCCACCCCCTCGACCGGGGTGCTGCGCCCGTGCACCCAGCCGTGGGCGGCGGCGTGAGCCACGAGGTCGCGTCGCGGCCGCCGAGGCACGCCGGCCTCGAGCAGCGCCCTCAGCTCGCTGGCGAACCAGATGCCGCCGTCGTGGCGAGCGATGTAGAGCGGCTTCTTGCCGAAGCGGTCGCGGACGAGGTGAAGGCGGCGCTCATCGCGATCCAGCGCCGCGAAGGCGAACAGGCCGTTGCAGCGCTCGACCGCCTGCACGCCCCAGGTCGCGAGCGCGTAGAGCAGGGTCTCGGTGTCGCTGTGGCCGCGGTAGGCGGCCGGCGGCAGGGTCGCGCGCAGCTGCGCGTGGTTGAAGATCTCGCCGTTGAAGCTGATGCACCAGCGGCCGCCGGGGTGCAGCATCGGCTGAGCGCCCGGCGGGCGTGGGGTCGACTATCGCGAGCCGCGTGTGCCCGAGGCCGACCGAGTCGACGATCTCGATGCCGCTGCCGTCGGGACCGCGATGTCCGAGCGCGGCCACCATCCGCTCGAGCGATGCGACCCCCGGCCGCTCGCCCGGGCGCACCACGCAGCCGGCGATCCCGCACATCGACGCACTCTACGCGCGGGCCGAGCTCGTCACTCGAGCGGGATGTCCAGCCCGTGCTCCTCCGCCGGGCGCGGCCCGAAGATGCGGCGCTCCCCCTCCTCGATCCGCACGTCGTTGATGCTGGCCTCGCGGCGCCTCATCAGCCCGTGCTCGTCGAACTCCCACAGCTCGTTGCCGTAGCTGCGGTACCACGCGCCGTCGCGGTCGTGGCTCTCGTACTGGAAGCGGACGGCGATCCGGTTGCCGTCGAACGACCAGAGCGCCTTGCGCAGCGCGTAGTCCAGCTCGCGCTCCCACTTCGCGGTGAGGAACTGCACGATCTCCGCGCGGCCGCTGATGAACTGGTCGCGGTTGCGCCAGACGGAGTCCTCGCTGTAGGCGAGCGAGACCCGCTCGGGGTCGCGGCTGTTCCATGCGTCCTCCGCGGCCTGGACCTTCTGCAGCGCGGTCTCGCGGGTGAATGGAGGCAGCGGCGGGCGGTCGTTCATCGGGGCTCCTCTCTATGGCTCCAGCTTGCCGGTCAGGTAGCGCTGCAGCGACGGTGCGACCCAGGCGATCACCTCGTCGGATGCCGCCGAGGCGAGCGGCTCGAAGCGGAGCACGTAGCGTGCCATGCCAAGGCCGATGAGCTGCGCGGACGCCAGATCGGCCCTCAGGGTCGGCTGATCCACGCGCAGGCGTTCCAGGAGCGGCGCGAACAGGCGCAGCCCCACGAACTCCCCCAGGAGCCTCGCCGCCTCGGGCTCGGTCGTGGCCGCGCCGAGCAGCGTGAGGATGGGGTTGCGGCTGCCCTCCTCGTCCCACGTCGTGACGAACAGCGCGACGAGGCGGCGTCCCACGTTCCGGCGTCCGTCGGCGAGCAGCTTCGGCATCTCGACCTCGGGATCGAACGGCCACTGCACCGCCTCGGCCAGGAGCGCGGCCTTGGTGCCGAAGAAGTGGACCACCAGCGCGGCGTCCACGCCCGCCTCGGCGGCGATCGCCCGCATCGTCGCGCCCTCGTAGCCGCGCTCGGAGAAGAGCCGGCCCGCAGCCTCCAGGATCGCCTCGCGGGTGGAGCTCGCGCCGGGCCGGCGACCCGTGCGGGGCGTCTTGGTCTCGCTCATCTGCGCAGCCTCTCAGATTTATTCAACGGTGTGAAGTCAACGTGATAAAGTCAGCGTCGTGGAATTCAGTAAAGCAGGCCCGCAGGAAGAGGAGCACACCATGAAGGTCTACGTAGCAGGCGCGAACGGCGCCGTCGGGAGGCGGCTGGTTCCGCAGCTGATCGCCGCCGGGCACGACGTGATCGGAGCCGTGCGCTCGCTGCCCGCCACCCAGGAGCTGCGCCGTCTCGGCGCCGAGCCCGTGATGGTGGACGGCCTCGACGAGAAGGCGGTGCTCGACGCGGTGAGCCGCACCGAGCCGGAGGTGGTGATCCACGAGATGACCTCCATCGCCAAGGGAGGCGACATGCGCCACTTCGACCGCTGGTTCGCGAAGACGAACGAGCTGCGGACGGCCGGCACCGACTACCTCGTGCGCGCGGCGCAGCTCGGCGGCGCACGGCGCGTGATCGCGCAGAGCTTCACCGGCTGGAACAACATCCGCGACGGCCGCGGCGTGAAGACCGAGGAGGACCCGCTCGACCCGACCCCGCCGGCGGCGATGCAGCAGACCATCGACGCCATCCAGCCACCTGGAGCGAACGGTCACGCAGGCCGAGGGACTGGAGGGCCTGGCGCTGCGCTACGGCAGCCTCTACGGGCCGGGCACCGTCGATGTCCGGCGAGTACGTGGACATGATCCGCGCGCGGAAGCTGCCGCTGATCGGCGGCGGCACGGGCGTGTGGTCGTTCGTGCACGTGGACGATGCGGCCGCGGCCACCGTGGCGGCGCTCGACCACGGCACGCCGGGCGTCTACAACATCGTCGACGACGACCCGGCCCCCGTGTCGGAGTGGCTCCCCTACCTGGCGGAGATCAGCGGCGCCCGGCCTCCGCGGCACGTGCCGGCCTGGCTCGGCCGGCTCGCCGCCGGTGAGGTGGCGGTGTCGATCATGACCAAGATCCGCGGCTCCTCGAACGCGAAGGCAAAGCGGGAGCTGGGCTGGACGCCCGTCTACAGCAGCTGGCGGGAGGGGTTCGCGAGCCCCGCGGCGGATCCCTCCGTCCAGCCGCTGAAAGACCGCCGCGTCAGCTGACGTCGCGCTCCCCGGCGCTCGACAGGGCGCTCCGATCACCAGCGCGGATGATCGGCGCTCTTCGGATCTCCTTCCGCCCCAGGATCACCAGGTACTCGGCGGGCTCGCGCTTCTCCACCACGTCCGAGAGCAGCGCGTGCAGCTCCGGCCAGCGGCCTGATGCCTCGGTGAGCTGACGGGCCATGATCAGCGGGCCGAACTTGGAGGTCATGAACTCGACTCCGGCGAGCGTCGACTCGAACGGCGGCGATTGCACGCTGTCGCGCTCGAACTCTAGCTCCAGACCGGTGCCCTCGAACAGCTCCGCCACGTGGTCCTCGACGCCCCAGAGCACCGGGGGCTCGGCCAGCGGGGACGGCGGCGGCAGGAGGCTGCCGATCGGCTGGCGAACGTCCGCCCGGTCGCGCCATCCGGCGTCCAGCACGTGAGCCCCATCCGCCCGCCGGGGCGCAGCGCCCGGGCAAGCTCCTGCGCGGCCACCGCATGGCGCGGGGCGAACATGCAGCCGAAGGTCGAGAGCACGACGTCGAAGCTCTCGTCGTCGACCGGGGAGGGCCTCGGCGTCGCCCTGCGCCCAGTCGACCTCCACGTTCGCCTCGCGGGCCAGCCGCCGGCCCTCCTCGAGCAGCTCCGGCGTGAGGTCCACGCCCACCACGCGGGCGCCCGCCTGCGCCGCGCGCAGCGCCGCGTTGCCGGTGCCGCAGGCCACGTCCAGCACGTCCTCGCCGGGACGGACGTCCACCCGCCGGGCGATCCGCGCTCCGACCTCCCACAGCTCGCGCCTGGCGATGGCCGGGTAGTCGCCGGCGGCCCAGGTGGCGCGGGCGCCCTGCTTCAGCTCCGCGAGCCCGGCAAGCTCCACTGCGTTCATCCTTCCGTCTCCTCGCTCGTCGCTCGCAGGCAGTGACGCGAGGCTACGGCCGGGCAGACGCCCGCGCGTGAGGCGTTCGCCTCATCTTCAGGACGCCGCGAACTCCTCGACCGGGATCAGCCCGTGCTGCATCGCGAACAGGCTGGCGGTGGCGCGCGTGGAGGCGTCGATCTTCGAGTAGATGTGCTCGACGTGGTTGCCGGCGGTCTTGGGGGAGATCACCAGCCGCTCGGCGATCTCCTTGTTCGACAGTCCCTGGGCGAGCAGCCTCAGCACCTCCACCTCGCGGGGCGTGAGCCCCGCCGGCCCCTCGCGCCTGCGCGGCACCCGGTGGCCCGCCGCGGCCAGCACGGCGTCGACCGCCTCCGCGTCGAGGCGCCCCGCCTTCACCTCCGCCCGCAGCTGCGCGGCCGCGTCATCGGGCTCGCGCGCCGGGCGGTGCGGCCGCGGCTCGCGCATCGCCTGATAGGCGTCGGCGGCGCCGAGTATGCGCGCGCTGGCGGGAGATCGCGCCGCCCGAGAGCCCGCGCGGGTAGCCCGAGCCGTCGAGGCGCTCGCGCTGCTGCACGGCGATCTGGCCGAGCGGCGCCAGCGACCCCTGGAGCATGCGCTCGGTGAGGTAGGGGTGCATCCGCACGCGCTCCCACTCGCCGGCGCCGAGCGGACCGGGCTTGTCCCAGATCGAGTTCGACACGCCCAGCCGGCCGTAGTCGTGCACGAGGCCCGGCGCGCCGCAGCAGGCGCACCTCGGACTCGCGCAGCCCGAGGGTCCTGCCGGCTTCGGCGGCGAGATCGCCCACCGCGCGCGAGTGGCCGAGCGTGTACGGGGACTTGATGTCCACGAAGTTCGCGATCGCCTCGAGCGCCGCGTCGAAGCGCTCGCCGGACAGCACCACGGCCAGCGAGGGCTCGGCGTCGATCACCGCGCTCCAGCTGCCCACCGACTCGAGGCCCGCGAAGATCGTCTCGGGCCGCGAGCAGACGAGCGCGGCGACGCGCGGGTCGAACTGCTTGCCGCTGCGGCGCCGCGCCATGGCGACGGCCGCCTCGGTGCCGCCGAGCCTGTGCGCCACCTCCACGAACTCGGCCACCTGCACCACCCGCGCCACCAGCGGGCTGTCCTCCCCGCCGAGCCCCTGCGGCCAGCCGTGCCCGTCCCAGCGCTCGTAGGCCCCGCCGATGCCCTCCTGCACCTCCGTCGACAGTCCCAGCTCGTCGGCGAGCGAGCGCGCGAGCGCGGAGTGCTGGGCGAGCATGCCGTCCACCTCCCGGTGACCGGAGAGCGCGAACGCGAGCCCGACGCGAAGGCGGTGAAGCGGCGGGTTCCCGGCGCCGAGGCGCCGCATCGTCAGCGTCATCATCCGCAGGCTGCGGGCGTCGTAGCGGTACTTGTTCGACTTCAGCGCGATGTCGTCGCCGAACCACTTCGCCTGCTCGTGCGCGTCCGAGTGGCAGCCCACGTTCACGAGCAGCGCCGTGTAGTAGACGGCCGCCCGCGTCTCGCTCGTCCGCCCCCAGTTGCTCAGCCAGCCGCAGGGCGATCAGGCACTGGCGCAGCACGTGCTCCATCGGCTGCCCGAAGCCGAGGTCGATGCCGAGCGAGAGCGCGGCGACAAGCTCCGCGAGTCGGACGTGCGCACGGTCCAGATCGGCGCTCACAGGCGCAGCCTACGCCGGTTGCGGGGGCTGGCGAATGATCCATGCAAGCGGGTAGAGCCGTATGGATTGTCGATGCGGGAGTCGTCGTCGATGTCGCCATGCGCATTTTCGGGCCGCCGGCTCGCGCCGGCCCGATGAAGATCGCGATCGTCGGCTCCGGGATCTCCGGGCTGGTCTGCGCCCACCTGCTCCGCCGCCGTCACGAGATCACGCTGTTCGAGGCCGACTCGCGTCTCGGCGGGCACACCAACACGATCCGGGTCGACCTGCCCGACGAGACCCACCACGTGGACACCGGCTTCATCGTCTACAACGACCGCAATTACCCGGGCTTCGAGCGGCTACTCGACCAGCTCGGGGTGGCGACCCAGCCGTCCGAGATGAGCTTCTCGGTGTCGGACGGCGACGACTTCGAATACAACGGCTCGTCGCCAAACGGCCTGTTCGCATGTCGCTCGCATCTGGTCAAGCCGTCGTTTCACCGGATGTTGTTCGACCTGCTGCGCTTCAATCGCCAGGCGCAGTCGCTGATCGGGCTGAACGGCGACGGGCCCTCGCTCGGCGAGTTCCTCGACGCGGGGGGCTACTCGCGCGACTTCGTGGAGCGGCTGATCGTGCCGCAGGCCTCCGCGGTGTGGTCAGTGGACCCGTCGCAGATGTGGACGGTCCCCGCGAGTTTCCTGGCCGAGTTCTTCGAGAACCACGGCATGTTCTCGCAGCGGGACCGGCCGCACTGGCGCACGATCGCCGGCGGCTCGCAGCGCTACGTGGAGGCGCTCACCGCGCCGTTCTCCGATCGCATCCGCCTGTCCACTCCGGTGCGCTCGATCGCCCGCACCCCTGCCGGGATCGAGCTGGTGCCGGAGGGCGGCGAGCCGGAGGGCTTCGACCAGGTCGTGATCGCGGCGCACTCCGACCAGGCGCTCGATCTGCTGGCCGACCCGAGCCGGGCCGAGCGAGAGGTGCTGGGCGCGATCCCCTACCAGGCGAACGAGGCCGTGCTGCACACCGACGTGCGTCAGCTGCCGCGCCGCCGCCGCGCCTGGGCGAGCTGGAACTTCCACCTCGAGGCCGAGCCCACAGGCAGGACGACCGTGACCTACCACATGAACCGCCTCCAGTCGCTGCGCTCACGCTACGAGCTGTGCGTGACGCTGAACCGCCGCGAGGAGATCGCTCCCGAGCGGGTGATCGAGACGATCCGCTACTCGCACCCCGTCTTCACGGAGGATGGGGTGGCCGCCCAGCGCCGCTGGGGAGAGCTCAACGGGCGGGTGGAACCTGGTTCTGCGGCGCCTACTGGGGCTATGGCTTCCACGAGGACGGCGTGGCGAGCGCGCTGCGGGTCTGTGAGCAGTTCGGCGAGCGCCTCTGATGGGCGCAAGCTGCGTCTACGTTGGCTGGGTCCGCCATCGCCGCTTCGAGCCCGTGGAGCACGGCTTCCGTTATCCGCTGTTCCTGATGTACCTCGACCTCGACGAGCTGCCCGCCGCCCTCGACGGCCACCTCGCCTGGTCCGCGCGCCGCCCGGCAATCGCCCGCTTCCGCCGCTCGGACTTCCTCGGGGACCCGGGCCGGCCATTGCGCGACGAGGTGCTCGAGCTGGTCGAGCGTGAGACCGGGCGCGAGCCGGGCGGGCCGGTGCGGGTCCTGACCCAGCTGCGTCAGTTCGGCTTCTCGTTCAACCCGGTGTCCTTCTACTACTGCTTCGACCCGAGCGGCGAGCGGGTGGAAGCGGTCGCCGCAGAGGTGACGAACACGCCCTGGCGCGAGCGCCACACCTACGTGCTCGAGCGCCGCGGCGAGGGCCCGGTGCTGTCCGACCGCGTCGGGAAGGAGTTCCACGTCTCGCCCTTCCTCGGCATGAACGGCAACTACGAGTGGCGCCTGATCCGAGCCCGGCGCCGCGCTGCAGGTGCACATCGAGAATCACGAGGACGGGCGGCCCGTTTTCGACGCCACGCTTGTCGCTCACCCGCCGCGAGCTCGAGCCGAAGCTGCTGCGGCGTCTGCTCGTGCGCTATCCGGCAGCCTCCCTCGCCGTGGTGATCCGGATATACCTTCAGGCCGTGCGACTGCAGCTGAAGGGAGTCAGCCACCACCCGCATCCGGAGCGCGCCCGGTGAGCCTCGCGCGCGCGATCGTTCTGAGCGGCCTGCGGCGCGTGCGCGGCGGCCGCCTGGAGGTGGTGGAGCCGGAGGGCAAGTTGCTCGCGTTCGGACCCGGCGACGCCGAGCTGCGCGCGCGCGTGGAGGTTCACGATCCGCGCGCCTGGCGCAAGTTCCTGGTTGGCAGCCACGGCATGGGCGAGGCCTACATCGAGCGCTGGTGGGACTGCGACGACCTGGTCTCGCTGACCCGCATCGGCGCGCGCGACCTGCCTCGGCTCGACGGCATCCGCCGGCTGATCGCCCCCGTGAAACGGCTCATCGAGCGCGTGCCGCGCAACACGATCGGCGCCTCGCGCCGCCACATCGCCGCGCACTACGACCTCGGCAACGAGCTGTTCGAGACCTTCCTCGACGACACGATGACGTACTCGTGCGCGGCGTTCGACGACCCGGACATGAGCCTGCGCGAGGCGCAGGAGGCGAAGCTCGAGCGGATCTGCCGCAAGCTAGAGCTCACGCCCGAGGACCACCTGCTCGAGATCGGTACCGGCTGGGGCGGCCTGGCGATCCACGCCGCCGGCAACTACGGCTGCCGCGTGACCACCACCACGATCTCGCGCGAGCAGTACGCGCTGGCGAAGCAGCGCGTGGCGGATGCCGGGCTGGAGGAGCGCGTGACGATCCTGCTCGAGGACTACCGCAACCTGCACGGCCGCTACGACAAGCTCGTCTCGATCGAGATGATCGAAGCCGTCGGCTGGCAGTACTTCGACACCTACTTCCACAAGTGCGCGGAGCTGCTCGCCGCCGGCGGGCGCATGCTGCTCCAGGCGATCACGATCGACCACCGCTGGTACGAGCTGGAGAAGGCGGCGCGCACGTTCGCGAACACCTACGTCTTCCCCGCCGGCTGCCTGCCGTCGCTCGAGGTGATCCGCCGCTGCGCGCGTCGGGCCGGCCTGGCCGAGGTCGGCCTCGAGGATCTCACCGCGAGCTATCCGGCCACGCTCAGCCGCTGGCGCGAGAACTTCGTGGCGGCGGCCGACCGCGTGGCCGAGCTGGGCTACGACGAACGCTTCAGGCGCCTCTGGCGGCTCTACCTGTCCTGGTCCGAGGGCGGCTTCCGTGAACGGCGGATCCAGGACTACCAGGTGCTGCTGGCCCCCAAGGCCGCCGTGACGGGGCAGGGCGAGGTCAGCCTCGCGGCTCGCGGCTGAAGATCCGCTCCGAGACAGCGTCGAGCAGGAAGGCGGGCCCGCGCGAGGCCAGCTTGGCGATCGCGCTGCGCCCGCCCGGTCCGAGCACGTGGGCGTCTGAGCGGATCGCCTGCACGACCTTCGCCGCCCACTCGGGCGCCGGCTGCAGCTGCCAGCGGCTCGTGTCGATGTGGCGCCCGTAAACCTGTCGCGTGTCGTCCATCATGTCCGTCTCCACGCCCGGCGTGACCAGGTGGAGCACGCTCACGCCGGTGCCCCGCAACTCGCGCCGGAGCGACTCGCTGAACGCGACCACCCCGGCCTTGGCCGCGGCGTAGGTGGTGGTGGCGGGAAAGTACGCGTAGCCGGAGATGCTGGCGTTGTTCACGACCTTGCCGCGTCCGGCGCTCCAGCATCCCGGGCAGTACGGCGCGCGTGAGCTGAGTGACGGCCACGAGGTTGACCTGGAACATCGCGTAGATGTCGTCGAGCTGCTGCTCCTCCAGCAGCCCGCCGGTCATCAGGCCCGCGTTGTTCACCAGGAGATCGATCTCTCGAAGCTCGGGCAGCTCCGCACAGCTGCCTTCGATCGCCTCGCTGCGAGGAGAGGTCCATGTGCACCGTGCGCACCTCGCCGGCGCCGCCCGCCGGCGCCACGAGCTGGTTCGGCTCGCTCCGGTGAGCGCGCTCCGACGAGCAGCTTGGCGAGCGGCTCCCGGGCCAGCGCCTCGGCGACCGCGCGGCCGATGCCGCGGTTCCCGCCGGTGATCAGCGCCGTCTTCCCCGTCAGCTCCACTACCCGGTGTACGGGCGGGCTTTGAGCCGGGATCACCGTCGGCGCCGTAACCACTGAGATGACCGCGATCGTCTGGTACCGGCGCGACCTGCGCGTGCACGACCATCCCGCGCTGCGCAGCGCGCTCGATCGCCACGAGTCGGTGGTGCCCGTCTTCTGCCTCGACGACCGGCTGCTGCACGGCCGCCACCGCTCCGGCCCCCGCACGCAATTCCTGCTCGACTGCCTGCGCGACCTGGACAGCTCGCTGCGGGCGCGCGGCGGCGGTCTCGTGATCCGCCACGGTCCGCCCGAGCGCGAGCTGGCGAAGCTGGCGGCCGAGATCGGGGCCGACGAGCTCCACCTCAGCGCAGACGTGAGCCCGTTCGCCCGCCGGCGCGGCCGGCGCGTGAGCGCGCTGCTCCGGGCCGAGCTCCACGCGCATCCGGGCGTTAGCGTGGTGGACGACGTGGGCGGGCTGCGCACCCAGAAGGGCACGCCGTACACGGTCTTCTCACCGTTCCACCGTGCCTGGGAGCGGGAGCCGCGCAGGGACCTGCTCGACGCGCCGAGCGCGTTGCCGCCGCTGCCGCCGGACCTCGCGAAGGGCCGCATCCCGTCGCTCGGCTCGCTCGGGCTCGAGCAGGAGCTGGTGGCGCCGCCGAGGGGCGGGGAGGCCGAGGGCAGGCGGCGGCTGGACGCGTTCCTCGCCCACGATGTGGCGGACTACGCCGCGAACCGCGACGCGCTGGCAACCGACCGCAGCTCGCGCCTCTCGCCCTACCTGCACTTTGGCTGCGTGTCGCCGCGCGAGGCGGAGGCGCGCCTCGGGCGCGGCGAGGGACCGGACGCCTTTCGCCGCCAGCTCGGCTGGCGCGACTTCCACCACCACGTGCTGCTGCACTTCCCGCGCAACTCGACTTCGGAGTTCCAGGAGCGCTACCGCGGCACGATCAAGTGGAGCCACGCCACGCGCCGCTTCGAGGCCTGGTGCGAGGGCCGCACCGGCTACCCGCTCGTGGACGCCGGCATGCGCCAGCTACGGACGCGAGGGCTGGATGCACAACCGCGCGCGGCTCGTGGTGGGCTCGTTCCTGACCAAGGACCTCGGCATCGACTGGCGCTGGGGCGAGCGCTTCTTCATGCGCCTGCTGGTGGACGGCGACGAGGCGAACAACAACGGCAACTGGCAATGGATCGCCTCGGTTGGCACCGACCCCCAGCCGGCCTTCCGCCGCATCTACAACCCGGCCCGCCAGATGGAGACCCACGACCCTCACGGGCTCTACGTGCGCCGCTACGTGCCGGAGCTGGCGGCCGTGCCCGACGAATACCTGCGCGAGCCGTGGACGATGCCGGCCGAGGAGCAGGTGCAGGCCGGCTGCGTGATCGGACGCGACTACCCGGAGCCGATCGTGGATCACGCCGAGGCCCGCGAGCGGTCGCTCGAGCGTTACCGGGTCTGAGCGAGGTAGCCGATCATGCGGCTCGTCAGCGCCTCGGCACGGCGCAGCTCGCCGCCCGAACCGGCGACCGGCTCCGCCAGCCGCTCCGAGATCCGGGCCGCCTCGTCGGGCGCGTCGGCCGCGGCCAGCTGGCAGCAGATGCGCGCCGCGGTGCGCGCCGTCTCCCGGTCGGCTGTCCAGATCGTCTCGAACACGCGCTCCGCGTCGGGGGTCAGCTCCTGGCCGGGAGGCTCCCAGCCGGCGAGGCAGGCCGAACGGTCGCTCGAGTCGCAGACGATCGCCCACTCCCGTGCCAGCGCGTCGCGCTCGTCGATCGGCACCTCGATCGGAGCGCCGCGCGGCCGCCGTGCCTTGGCGAAGTCCGCGAACACGAAGGTCATCTGCGATGCCCGGCCGAGGTCGCGCCAGCGTCGCTCGGCCTCGCGGTAGTGGCGCTCGCGCTGGAATGCGCCGAACAGCAGCAGGTCCTTCGCGGCCGCAGGAGCTCTCGTCCTCGATCGCGTGGCTGAGCGCGACGAGACAGCGTTTGGGCAGCACGCTGACCTGGAGGTCCGGGCGCAGCGAGCGAAGGCCCGCGAAGACCGACTTCGGCCCGCCGTCCCGGCCCGCGCGTGCTTGCGCGATCGCGGCCTTCGCCGGCAGGCCCGCGTCGCGCAGGCGAGCGACCTGAAGCACGAGCTCCACGTCGCTCTCGCGATAGCGGCGGTGCCCGCTCGGCAGTCGCTCCGGCTCGGGGAATCCGTAGCGCTGCTCCCACGCGCGCAGCGTCGCCTCACCGACCCCCGTGCGCTCGACCACGTCGCGGATCCGCAGGCCGTCGGGCGCAGGGCTCATCCGACGCTCTCGCGCACCTTTCGGAGACCCGAGCCGTACGCGGCTCTTCGCCGTGCCGAGGGGCACCCCCACGACCTGGGCGATCTCGTTCGCCGTCAGGTCCTTCCCGACGGCGAGCAGCACGGCCTCGCGCTGCGGTGGCGGCAGCCGGTCGAGGATCGAGAGCACGTGTGCCGATCCCTCCCGCTCGATCGCCCGCTCGGCCGCGCTCGGCTCGTGCCGAACGGTGGTCCGTGCGGCCGCGGCGAAGCGCTGCGCGGCCGCCTCGCGCGCGGCTTGGCTGCGCCAGCGGTCCACCGCCCGGCTGCGCGCGACCATCGTCACGTACGAGCGCAGCCAGCCGCGCCTCGCGTCGAATCGAGCCCGGCCGCTTCCACAGCTGCGCGAACACGTCCTGGACCACGTCCTCGGCCGCGACCGGATCGCGCAACACGCCGAGAGCCGCGGCGAAGGCCATCGGGCGGTGCTCTCGGTAGGCGCGCTCGAAGTCGCCCGGGTCGCTGAGGTTCCCCGTCCGCGTCTTCTCGATGTCTGTCGAGGAAAAGATAGACAGAGTGTAGAGGTTCTGCCCGGTGTGCAGCCGAGACAGCCTCGGAGCCAAGCGAGGTCTACAGTTCCAGCTCGATGGCCCTTATCTCGCGTGGCTTCAAGGGACGGCGCCAGACCGACGCGGACGCGGCTCGGCTGCCCCCCGGTCAGTATCTGACCACCGACTTCCCGGTGCTCTCCGCCGGGCCCACCCCGCACACGCCCCTCGACGAGTGGAGCTTCGCCATCGGCGGCGCGGTGGGGACCGCGCGCTCGTGGACGTGGGAGGAGTTCACCGCGCTGCCCACCGAGACGCGTGACCGTGGACATCCACTGCGTGACCAAGTGGTCGAAGTTCGACACCGCCTGGAAGGGCGTGCCGGTGGATGCGCTGCTTGACGGCACCGACCCGTGGGGGCAGTTCGTGGTGGCCTGGTGTGACGGCGGCTACACCACCAACCTGCCGCTCGCCGACGTGATGAACGGGAAGGCGTGGGTGGCGTACGAGTACGGCGGCGCGCCGCTCGATCCGGAGCACGGTGGCCCGGCCCGCCTGCTCGTCCCCCACCTCTACTTCTGGAAGAGCGCCAAGTGGCTCCGCGGGCTCAACCTCGGCGACCACGACGAGCCCGGCTTCTGGGAGGGCTACGGCTACCACAACTACGGCGACCCCTGGAAGGAGCAGCGGTACTGGAGCGACTGACCGCGAGCGAGCCGCGCCTGTTCTGGCGCGTGGCCACCGTCTCCCAGATTCGCGCCGAGACAGCCCACGCCAAGACGCTCGTCCTCGACGTGGAGGGCTGGCCCGGCCACCGCGCCGGGCAGCATGTGGACGTCCGCCTGACCGCCGAGGACGGCTACCAGGCCGAGCGCTCGTATTCGATCGCCTCGGCGCCGGAGAACGAGGATCTCGAGCTGACGATCGAGCTGATCGAGGACGGCGAGGTGTCGCCGTACCTGACGGAGGACGTGCTCGAGGGCGACCAGTTCGAGCTGCGCGGGCCGATCGGCGGTTACTTCGCCTGGGACACGGCACGCGGGGGTCCGCTGCTCCTCGTCGGGGGTGGCTCGGGGCTCGTACCGCTGATGGCGATGCTTCGCCACCGCCGCGCCGCGGGCAGCCAGGCGGACGCCCGGCTGCTGCTGTCGGCGCGCACGATCGAGGACGTGCTTTATCGGGAGGAGCTGGAGGATCTCGCCTCCGCCGACGTGGCCGTGCACACCACGCTCACGCGCGGCGCCGCGCCGGACGGCTGGCAGGGCTGGACGGGGCGGATCAACCGCGAGATGCTCCTGGCGGTGGGCCCCGAGCCGGCCGCCCGGCCGCTCATCTACGTCTGCGGCCCCACCCCGTTCGTCGAGGAGGCGGCCCGCCTGCTCGTGGCGCTCGGGCACGACCCCGCCACCGTCCACACCGAGCGCTTCGGACCGACAGGAGGCTGAGATGGAAGACCTGCATACCGACGGCAACGCGATCGCCGGACTGCTTCAGGACGTGTTTGTCGCCGAGGTGACCATGACGATGCGCCGCTGCCAGTCCTGCAGACAGGAGAACCCGATCGGCGCCCACCGCCACTACCCCGGCGCGGGCCACGTGCTGCGCTGCCCGAGCTGCGGCGACCTGGCGGCCACGATCGTCTCGCTCCCCGATCGGCACGTGGTGAGCGTGCACGGCGCCTGGAGCGTCGCCAGGCCCGTCTGATCCGCAAGGCGGCCGACGGCGTAAGGTCGCCATGTGTGGACGGATGCCGACGACGCCGTCATCGCCGGTGACCTGACCGCCGCCCTGGCCTACGTCACGCCGGCGGGCGGGGCGGTGGTCACCGCCGTCGCCCCGATCGGGATGCGCGACCGCCAGGCGGGCACGGTGGGGTTCACAACCTCGCTCGGCTTCGGGCGCAAGCTGGACCGGATCAAGGAGAACCCCAAGGTCGCGCTCGCCTACCACGCGCGCGAGCACGGCTTCGCGAGCGAGCCCCGCTTCGTGCTGGTGCAGGGCACCGCGAGCTACGACTCCCATCCCGACCGGGCGGTCCTCGAGAACGTGGTTGGTCCTGCCTCGACGCGCTTCATGGGGCCCCCGCGCAGGGGACCGTTCTGGGACCGCTGGCTGCGCGTCTACTACGCGGACCGGGTGCTGGTGACCGTGCAGGTCGAGCGCGTCCTGTCCTGGCCCGACCTTGGCTGCGCCGGCGAGCGAGACGTGGCAGGGGCGCCCGCGCCGGCCGGCGACCCCGGCGAGCAGACGCCGCCCAAGGGCGGTGCCGGGCCGCGCGTGGACGTGTCCCGCGCGGCGCGGCGATTGCGCCGCCTGCCGCACGCGCTGGTGGCCTACCCCGGCGCCGACGGCTTCCCGCTGATCGTGCCCGTGACGATCGGCGCGGACAGTGAGACCGGCATCGCACTCGAGGGACCGCTGGCCACGGGCGGCCGCCGGGCCGGCCTGCTCGCCCATCGCTACGAGGCGAAGCTGATCGGGCTCGAGACCCGCCAGCACACCGGCTGGCTGCAGGACGGCGTCTACGCGCCCCACACCGAGAACGGCTTCCGCGCACCGGCGAACAAGACGCTGCTGCTGCTCGGCAACGGGCTGCTGGCGCGGCGGGGCCTGAAGCAGGCGCGCGCGCTCGGCCGCGCCTAGAGCGGGCCGAAGCGGATGTCGCGCGTGGCCGCGTCGGCGGCCGCGAAGGCCAGCAGCCGCTCGCCCTCGGCGCTCGCCTCCGCGCGGTCGTCCTTCGACAGCCGCTTGAACGGCTCGATCCGCAGGGTGGCAGTGCGCTTGGCGCGCTCGATCTTCCAGGCGGCACAGCACGAAGCCGTCGATCAGCAATGCGCCTCTCATGAAGATGTGCTCGCGGTGCTCGTGCGCGATCACGCGCGTGCGCTCGGCGTGCGAGAGCAGCGCGTTGTCGTACTCCGGCAGGAAGCGCGCCGGGGCCGGAGTGTCCGGGTCGGGAAGCGGCCCGTCCGGGACGTCGAGCAGCTCGCGGCCGTCCTCGTCCTCGAAGCTGCGCAGCTCGGGCCGCAGCCGGTCGATGGCGTCCCTCAGGCCGGTCAGCCCTGACCAGGTCTGCACGTCCTTCACGCTGGCCGGCCCGTAGGCGGCGAGGTAGCGCCGGATCGCCCGGTCCGGCGAGCTGTCAGCGGCGAGTGGGCGGCCCAGCCACGACTCGGCGGTGGTGAGCTTCGCCAGGCCGCCTGCCCCCCATACCCCACGGGGCGGCACCTGCACCAGCGCCGCGTGGTTGCGCAGGGCGTGTGCGAGGGAGGTTGGATCGCGCTTGGCCCAGCGCTTCGCGAGCCGCTTGCCGAGCTCCGACAGCGTCAGCGGCTCCTGCTCCACCAGGTCGCGGCCGGCGCTCACCAGCGCGTCCATGTCCATGCCGTCAAGGTTGCGCCCGTAGGGGCTGCCCGTGTCAAGCGAGCGCTTGAGGAACTCGTCCAGCACCGGGCGCAACGCGACGCAGTCGGCGGCGCTGACGAGGTGCACGGTGGAGCGCATCAGCACGATGCGGACGGCCTCCCGCTCCACGATCAGGCGCGCGAGCTCCTTCGTCTCGAAGCCCTCGAGCCGGGACCAGAGACCCACGTATGGCGCCAGCGGCGCCTGCGCCTGCATGCCCACCAGGTGCTCGATCGCCTCGGCCGCGGACAGCGGCGAGCGCTGCAGCAGGAGCTGCCGCTCGAGCAGGGCCCGGTTGAGAGCGCGCCGAGTCAGCACGCGTGGCAGGCTAAAGCCCGAGCCATGACCGAGCCCGCGGAGACATTCGTGCTGGCCGCCACCGCCGGACACCGAGCCCGCGCCGAGGCGCTGCTCGCTGCCCATCCCGCGCTCGAGGCCGATCGCTGGGCCGCCCTGGTACTCGGCCGCGGATGGGAGGGGGACGCAAGCGCACCCGGCGGCCCGCGCGACTGGGCTCCGCTGCTCTACGTCTGCCGCTCGGCCTTCGCATCCACCGCCCTGGCGCGCGACCTGCTGGCTCGCGGCGCCGATCCGAACGCGTTCTTCGTGAACGAGTACGGGCAGATGTCGGCGCTCTACGGCGCCGCGGGCGTGCTGCACGATCCGGAGCTCACGCGCGTGCTGCTCGACGCGGGCGCGAACCCCGACGACAACGAGTCGCTGTACCACTCCACGGAGGCAAGGAGCCCGGACTGCCTGCGGCTCCTGCTGGAGCACGGAGCGCGCACCAGGGACACGAACGCGCTGGCGCACGCGCTCGACGAGGAGCGGCTCGAGCACGTCACGCTGCTGCTCGACGCGGGCGCCGACCCGAACGAGGGCGCCCTGCTCGCCCACGCGGTGAGGCGCGGGCGCGGGCCCGAGTACCTGCTACTGCTCGCCGAGCACGGGGTGGAGCTGGATCGCCCAGGTGGCGAGACCTGGCGCGGCGAGGTGCGCCTCCGCACCCCCTATCAGCACGCCGTGCTGCGCGGTCGGGACGACCAGGCCACGACGCTGGCCGAGCTGGGTGCGTCGACCGGCGTGGACGGCGACGACCGCGGCGTGGCCGCCATCGCGCGCGGACAGCCGCCGGCGGATCCGCTGCCGGACGAGCTCGACCACGACTGCCAGGAGGTGGTGATCCTGGCTGCGCTCCGTGGACACCTGCCAGTGGTGCTCGGGGCGCTCGGCCCGAACTTCAGGGGCGTGGTGGGCGGCTCGCCGGAGGGCACGCTGCTGCATCACGCGGCCTGGGTGGCCAACGCCGAGCTGGTCGCAGAACTGCTGGCGGCGGGTGCCGATCCGGCCGCTCGCGCCGACGCGGACTTCGAGACGCCGCTCGGCTGGGCCGCGCTCGCGTCGAGCTGGCAGGAGGGACGGGACCACGTGGCGGTGGCGAAGCTGCTTGCGGACGCGGGCAACGAGATCGAGCCGCGCTTTCTCGACGTGGCGGAGGGTCCGCTGTACGACTGGCTCGCGGCGCGGGTCTGAGGCTCAGCGCCGTGTCAGAGCGGACCCGAGCCCATCGACGAGAGCGTCGAGCGAGTCGTGGCTCTCGAGCTCATCGATCGTGGCCAGGACGGCCTCTGCCTGATCGCGGCCGATACCTGCTCGCATGTCGTGAGGAACTTCTCGCGAATCTCCGACCCGGTTCCGATCGGGTCGACGGTCTCGACAGCCGTGCTGTGCGAACGGCCGTCGGCGGTCGTGATGGCGACCTTGCTCATCCAGTTCCCGGTCTCCCGGTCGATGCGCTCACACTCGTCGTCGGAGGAGACCCACACCTTCTGCATCAGCTGATGCAGCTCAGGCCTCTCGGCCGTGCTTGCCCTGTACCAGTTGGGACCTCTTTCTCCGCCCACGACTGCCGCGGCCACCTGATAGGGGAAGTTGAACTGCATGTCGGCGAGGCTGTCCGCCTCCTGATCCCCGAAGCCGGTCGCATGCGACTCACTGGTCATCACGTCGATGCGACTGATCTGAGAAACGTCGATGTCCTCGTCCCTGAGCAGCGACAGCGTTCCGGCGATGGCAGAGAACGTGTAGGTACATCCGGGGTATGCCTTGGATGCGAACTCGTCTATGTAGAAGCGTGGTGCCCATGTCACGGGTGATCTTGCTCTCGTCGTACTGATCCATGCCCAGCATCAGCGCCAAGCCACGGTCGCCGTCGAGGATGTTGTTTTCCTGCACCGCCCTGAACCCGTGCTTGGCGGACAGCGCGGCAAATGCGCCGGTCATGGACATCCATGCCCAGCCCTGCTTGATGTCCTTCCGGGGGGTCAATCCCTCGTCACCGACCCACTTGTAATACGCGGGGATCGGCGTGTAGATCCCGGCCATCCCCATGGCTGACGTGGTCTCATCACCTGAGAGCCGAAGTGCGCGCGATGCCGCTCCGGCCGCTGCGAAGACGGAGAGCGTCGACCCATTCAGCTCGGCGGAGCGCGTGATCGTCATGTCCATGGAGCGCAGAATGCGAGCGGCGCACTCATATCCGGCCGCAACGCTGGCAAGAAACTCCGCACCGGAGATCCCGGTGGCCTCGCCCCCGGCGAGCGCGGCAGGAACGGCCAGCGGCCCGATCCAGATGGGGCAGCGGCCGCTCTCGCTCATCATGTAGTCCGAGTAGTCCAGCATCGTGGACAAGGCGGTATTGGCGAACGCAGCCCAGGGAACCGAGACCCTGTCGCCGGAGCCGATGATGGCTGCGTCGGCCGAGCCTTCGCCGACGGAGCGCGCCAGATTGCAGAACGCATCGGCCCCGTCGAAGCAGCGCCCACCGATGGCATTCCCAAGCGCGTCGATCGTCACCAGCTTCGCCTGCGACAGCACGCGGCTGGGCAACGTCTCCGCGTCGAAGGCTGGCGATGTACTCCGCAAGCTCTCTGGTGGTTGACACTGAAATGCTCCCTTCCGGTGGGGGCTCAGGCTCCTTGTCCAGTTCCGCGACGAGGCTTTGGGGGCGCGGATCCGCCACGAGTCTGCCAGCAACTCCCCCAGCCCTTGCCTCCGTGCCGCACGCTCGATGCCTCAGCGTCAGCGCCGGCGAGCATCGGACGCGGCTGTCGCCGGTGCTCTCCGGAGCGCGGTCCGTCAGGAGCCAGGCGTGCCGAGCTTCCGTGCGCGCCAGGCGTGTCGCCCGAGTGATCGCGGTCCAGAGCGGCCGTTGCGCGCAGCGCCGAGCGCGTCCACGGTCAGCGAGCCGCGCCTCGAGCTCGGAGGCGACCAGGCCAGCCAGTTGAAGGTCCAGCCGCCGTCGTCGCGCTGGCCCGCTGCGAAGCGGTCGAGGTGCAGCTCGATCGTCGCCTCGTCGAACAGCGCGCGCGCCGGCGAGTCCGGCAGCGGCGCGAAGTCGAGCGGGCCGTGGATCTCCCCGGGGGCGTCCGGATCGAGCTCGGCCGCTGCAAGCACGAGCGGCCCCACGCGCTCGAGGGCCACCTCCGCGCGGCCGCGGTCCGGGACGTGCTGGAGGAACGCGAGCACGGCGCGCAGGTCGTAGGCGCCGGCATCACCCAGGTCTTCGATCAGCGACCACATCAGCTCGTCGGCGCGCGCGAGCCAGGGGTGCTCGAACCCGCGCGCGTGCAGCGTCGCGGCGATCAGGCCGGTGCAGATCGGCGACGCCGGCGCGGACTCCCGCGGCTCCAGCCAGGGGGCGTGCGGCCAGCCGCCGATCGAGGGCTCGACGAACCTGGCGCCGCCCTCCGGCGGCGCGACGGACTCGAGCCAGTCGCAGGCACCGCGCACGAGCTGCTCGTCCCAGGCGCCGGCCTCGTCGAGCGTGCGCAGGGCGAACGCAACCGCCAGCGGCTGGCTGCCCGGCGCGCGGCTGTCCGGCTCGAGCGCGTTGCCGAAGCCGCCGTCGCCGTTGCGATAGGCCGCCACCGCATCTCGGACGGGCGCGCTGTCGCCGTCCTGGAACAGGCGCTCGTAGCGGCGGCGGTCCAACACGCGCGCGTGATCGGCCAAGAAGCGCTCTGCGGCGGCGATGTCGGGTGCGTCCACAACCGCCATTCCAGCACGCGCGCGCTCGCGGCTCTTGAACGAAACGGTCACACTGGTGCACGTGGACCTGCGGCCCGGATATCGAGAGCTGGCGCCGCCCGCCGCGCTGCGCGACCTGCTGGCCTGCCTCTGGATCCGCGTGGCTCCCGACTCGGACGACCCAGGCGTCCGCGTGCTGCCGGACGCCTGCTCCGATCTGATCTGGAAGGAGGGGCAGGGCGCCTTCGTGGCGGGTCCCGACACCGCCGCGTGGCTCTCGCTGCCGGCGCCCGGCTCAGCTGCTCGTCGGCGCGCGCTTCCTCCCCGGGGTGGGAGGGCCCGCGCTCGGGCTCCCGCTGAGCGAGCTGCGCGACATGCGCGTGGACCTGGCTGAGCTGCGGCCGGATCTCGACGCGCGGCTGGAGCCCGGCCTGAGCCCGCGGGTGGCCTTCGAGCGGATGCTGGGGACCGCGGCCGAGCTCGCCTCCGCCGGCCCGGCCGACCCCGCCGTGCAGCGGGGCGTGCAGATCCTGGGCGACCCGCGCTCGCGCGTGCAGACGCTCGCCGGTGAGCTGGGCCTGAGCGAGCGCCAGCTTCGCCGTCGCTTCCATGCGGCGGTGGGCTACGGGCCGAAGACGCTGCAGCGGGTGCTTCGCTTTCGCCGCTTCCTCGCGGGCGCACAGCCCGACGCCGACCTCGCGCGGATGGCGTTCGACGCCGGCTACGCGGACCAGGCGCACCTCACGCGCGAGTCGGTGCGCCTGGCCGGCTTGACCCCCGCCCGGCTGGCCCGGCCGAGCTGACCAAACCCGCGCGCCGGGCGATCCCGAACCCTTTAGCATCAACGGTCAGGTCTTTTGATCTGCGCGATGCAGATGAAGGAGGAGTGGAGTGCCAGTCGACCAGCAAGCGCCGGAGCGCTGGCAGGTACGAGGTGAGCCCGGGGCTGCCGGGCTGGACGCGTGGGCCGGAGTGCTGGCCGCCACGCACATCCCCTTCGACGTCCGCGCCACCTACCGCACGCCGAAGGCGTTCCGGGGCATGGTCACCAGGCGGCGCTTCGGCGACCTCGCCCTGGTGGACTGCGCATCGCTGCCGTTCCTCGGCCACTGGAGCCTGGACCAGCCCGCCGAGTCGATCGTCGGCTTCCAGCTGATCCGCCGCGGGGTCGAGCAGGTGCGCGAGCGCTCCCGCAGGGTCTCGCTGACCGCCGGCGACATGATCCTCTGGGACGGCCTTCAGCCGGTGGACGTCGAGGTCGTCGAGCCGTTCATGAAGCGCACGCTGATCTTCCCGCGCGAGCGCGTGCTGGCCGTCTGCCCGCGCCTGGCCGACGTGAAGGCCCTGCCGCCGCTCAAGCAGAGCGCTTCCGCCCGCCTGCTCGTCCGCTACGTGGACGCGCTCGCCCACGAGCTGCCCCAGCTCGACGGTCCCGCCAGCGCCGCCGCCGCGAGCGCCGCGCTGGAGCTCCTGCGCGCGGCGGTGGAGCCCAGCCTGCCCACCAGCCGCTCGGCCCGGCGCACCGCGCTGCAGGCCGAGGTGCGCCGGTACGTGCGCGCGCACGTGCAGGATCCGGCGCTCGATCCCGAGGCGATCGCCAGGGCGCACGCGATCTCGGTGCGCGCGCTGCACGCGCTGTTCGAGGAGTCGCCCGAGTCCGTGGCGGGGCTGGTGCGGCGCGAGCGGCTGGCCCGCTGCCTCGAGGACCTGCGGCTGCCCACCGGGGGCTCGGTCACCGAGATCGCGTTCCGCTGGGGGTTCCGCGACGCCGCCCACTTCTCGCGCGTGTTCAAGCGCGAGTTCGAGCTCACGCCAAGCGAGGCCCGCCGCGCCGCATGGCGAATGATGGAGGGCAAGGCGGGGCTGGTCACCGGCGGCGCGAGCGGCATCGGGCGCGCCTGCGCGCTGCGCTTCGCTGCCGAGGGAGCGGCCGTGGTGGTGGCCGACCTGGAGCGCGCGCGCGAGGGCGGCGAGGAGACGGTGCGGATGATCGAGGAGGCCGGCGGACAGGCCGAGTTCTTCCCCTGCGACGTGGCCCAGTCCGAGGACAACCGCGCGCTGGTGGCGCGCGTGGTGGAGCGCCACGGCCGGCTCGACTTCGCGCACAACAACGCCGGCATCGGCGTGCACGTGCCACTGCACGAGACCACCGACGAGGACTTCGACCGCGTGATCGCGGTGAACCTGCGCGGCACCTTCCTCGGCATGAAGCACCAGATCGTCCAGATGCTGAAGCAGGGCGGCGGGGCGATCGTGAACACGTCCTCGAACGCGGGCCTGATGGCGGTGATCGGCCTCAGCGCCTACACCGCCAGCAAGCACGGCATCCTCGGGCTGACCAAGAACGGCGCCGTGGAGTACGCCAACGACGGCATCCGCGTGAACGCGGTCTGCCCCGGCGCGATCATGACCCCGCTGATGTCGGACCTGCCGCCAGAGCGCGCGGCGGAGATCCTCGCCCCGCAGGCGATGACGCGGCCGGGCGAGCCCGCCGAGGTGGCCGCCGCCGTGGTGTGGCTGTGCTCCGACGACGCGTCGTTCGTCACCGGCGTGGCGCTACCCGTGGACGCGGGCTCGGTGGCCTGGGTTTCGGCGCACCGGAGCTAGCGCGATGACCGTCGCTCCTCCGGAGATCCTCACCGGGGCCGGCCTGCCGGAGGAGGAGGTCGCGATCTGGAGGCGAGGCGAGCGGGTGGAGTTCGGCTCCTTCCCCGCCTCGGTCCGGGCGGTGAGCGAGTACCTGTCCCGCGGCGAGGCGCTGGTCGCGCGGCTGCCCGGAGCGGCCCGTGCGAAACGAGGCCGAGGCCGCAGCCGCCGCGGCGATCGCGGACGCACTCAACGCCGCGCGCGTGGCGTTCCTGCGCGGCCACGCGGAGGAGCTCTACTCGGCCCTCACCGGCAACCTCACGCGCGACGTGCGGGTGGACGATCTCCTGTACGACGCGGCCGAGCGATTCCCGGGGCTCGTGCCCACCCGCGCCGCCGTGGACGCCGAACTGCAGCGCAAGCTGGCCGACAAGGAGGGCGTGGAGATCGCCCAGGGCCTGTTGGTCGCGCACGTGCTCGCCTCCCGTCGCTGCGGCCTCCACCTCGTGCACGCGATGCTCCGGCCCACGCCCGAGGCGCTCGAGCGGCTCGACGACTTCCGCGCCAGCGGGGTGGCCGACCTCGGCCCGGCGCTGGTCGAGCGACGCGGGCGCGCTGCCCTGCTCGAGCTGCGCAACCCGCGCCGGCTGAACGCCGAGGACGACGACACGCTCGGCCCGACCGAGACCGCGGTGGATCTGATCCTGCTCGACCCCGAGGTCGAGGTGGGCGTGATGCGCGGCGGCGTGGTGGACCACCCGAGCTACGCCGGCAAGCGCATCTTCGGCGCCGGGCTGAACCTCACGCACCTCTACCACGGGCGGCTCTCGTTCCTGTTCTTCCTCACGCGCGACCTCGGCTACGTGAACAAGATCTACCGCGGCCTGACGGGTCCGGAGCACCGGCCGGACGAGCCCGAGGACACCACCGAGAAGCTGTGGCTCGCGGCCGTGGAGACCTACGCGATCGGCGGCGCCTGTCAGCTGCTGCACGTGATGGACCACGTGATCGCCGAGCGCGGCGCGCGCCTGTTCCTCCCTGCCCGCAAGGAGGGGATCATCCCCGGCGCGTCCAACCTGCGGCTCGCGCGCTTCGTGGGCGAGCGCCTCGCGCGCCAGGCGATCTTCTCCGGCCGCGAGTTCGAGGCCGGCACGCCCGAGGGCGACCTGCTCGTGCGACGAGACCGTGGAACTCGACGAGATGGACGCCGCACGTCGAGGCCCGGATCCAGGCCCTGACCAGCTCGGGCCTCGTCAGCGCCGCCGCCAACCGGCGCACGATGCGCGTGGGTCAGGAGCCGATCGACATCTTCCGCCAGTACATGGCCACCTTCTCCAGGGAGCAGGCCTACTGCCACCTGAGCCCGGCGCTGGTCCGCAACCTCGAGGAGCACTGGAATGCGCGCGAGCGCACCCTCTGAGCCGCTGGCCATCTGGGACCCGGTGGAGTCGCTCCCGCGCGAGCAGCTTCGGGCGCTCCAGCTCGAGCGGCTGCGCGCGGTCGTGACGCGCGTGCTCGAGCGCCAGCCCGCGGTCGCCGCGCAGCTGGCCGCCGCCGGCGTGTCCTCGGCCGACGAGCTGCGATCGCTGGACGACCTATCGCGGCTGCCATTCAGCCTCAAGTCCTCGCTGCGCGAGAAGCTACCCGTTCGGCCTGATGACGGTGCCGCGCGAGGAGCTGGTGCGACTGCACGCGTCGAGCGGCACGCACGGCAAGCCCACGGTGGTGGGCTACACGCGCGCCGACCTCGACAACTGGACCGAGTTGATGGCCCGCTGCATGACCACCGCCGGCGTGCGGCCGGGGATGCTGATCCACAACGCCAACAGCTACGGCCTGTTCACCGGCGGCCACGGCTTCCATCAGGGCGCCGAGCGGATCGGCGCGACCGTGCTCCCAGCGTCGGGCGGCTTCAGCGCGCGGCAGGCGCTGCTGCTGCGCGACCTCGGCGGCCAGGTGCTGGTCTCCACCCCCTCGTACGCGCTGGTGATCGCGCAGGCGGTGCGCGACGCGGGCATCGAGCTGTCCGAGCTTCGGCTCGAGATCGGCCTGTTTGGCGGCGAGCCCTGGAGCGACGCGCTGCGCGACGAGATCGAGGCCGAGCTGGGCCTGAGCGCGATGAACCTCTACGGCCTCTCGGAGATGTGCGGGCCCGGGGTGGCCGCCGAGTGCGCGACCGCCCGGGCCGGGCTGCACGTGCAGGAGGACCACTTCCTGGTGGAGGTGATCGACCCCGACAGCGGCGAGGCGCTGCCCGAGGGAGAGGTGGGCGAGCTCGTGTTCACCACGCTGCTGAAGGAGGCGCTGCCGCTGCTGCGCTACCGGACGGGTGACCTCGGAGCGCTCACGCTCGAGCCCTGCGCCGTGCGGGCGCACGCTGGCGCGCCTGACGAGCCTGCGCGGGCGCCGCGACGACATGGTGATCGTGCGCGGGGTGAACCTCTATCCGTCGAACGTCGAGCACGCGCTGCTGAGCGTGGAGGACGTGGCGCCCCACTACCAGCTGATCGTGGAGCGCAACGGCCCGATGGACGAGCTGACCGTGCAGTGCGAGCCGGCGCACGGTGGCGTGGACCGAGCTGCACTGAGCGAGCGCATCGGCCGACTGCTCCACGAGCAGACGGGGATCCGCATCGCGGTGGAGCTGCTGGAGCCCGGCTCCGTGCCGCGCTCCGAGGGCAAGGCCGTGCGCGTGGTGGACCGGCGCTGAGCGCCTACGGCTGAAGGACCACCTTCACGTGCGTGTTCCCCGGCGAGGTCAGCGTCTGGAACATCGACTCCGCCTCCTCGAGGCGTGCCGTGGCCGTGATCAGGTCGTCGCCCGGAATGCGCCGTGAGGCCAGCAGGCCAATCGCATCGGCGAACTCCGCCCGCGTGTAGGTGAGCACTCCGCGAATCGTCAGCTCGCGCAGCACGATGAGCGGCGCGGGGAGGTCGAGCGGCTCGAGCGAGAGGCCCACCAGCATCACCTTGCCGAGCGGTCGCACGAGCTCCACCGCCAGGCGCGCCGCCGTAGGAGTGCCGGCGCACTCGAACACGCAGGCCACGCCCTCGCCCGCCTCCTCGCCGGCGTCCGTGAGCGGCACCGTTCGAAGCCCGAAGGCCTCCGCCCGCCCGGCCCGCGCGGCGTTGCGCGACACCACCGTCAGCCGCTCGAAGCCGCGCTCCCGCAGCACCAGCGCGGTGAGCAACCCCACCGGCCCGGCGCCGATCACCATCACCGGGTCGGACGGCGACAGCGCGGCGGTGTTCACCGCGCGGACCGCCACGCCGAGGGGCTCGACCAGCGTGCCGGCCCGATCGGAGACCGTGTCCGGCAGCGCGAACAGCATCCGCTCGTCCACGATCATCTGCTCGGCGTAGCCGCCTGCGCGGCCGGTGCCGAGGCCCACGCCGTTCTCCACGGCCGACCCGCACACCTGCTCGTTGCCGCCCACGCAGCTCTCGCACTCGCCGCACTGGGCGAACGGCAGCACGGTCACGCGGTCGCCCACGGACCAGCCCGATACCCCCTCGCCGAGCGCGGCGATCCGCCCCGACAGCTCGTGACCCGGCACCGTGCCCGGACGGGAACAGCTCCGGTACGTCGCGGAAGTGGAGATCCGAGCCGCAGATGCCGCAGAAGCTCACGTCGAGAAGCGCCTGGCCGGCGCCCGGCTCCTCCACCGCTCGCTCCACCAGCATGAGGCTGCGGTCGTCGGCGACCTCGATCCGGCGCACGCCTACCCGCCCTCGCGCATCGACCTCGGCCAGATGCCCTGCTTGCCCGGCGCGAGGATCCCCTGCGGGTCGAGCGCGTCCTTGATCGTCTCGCAGAAGCGCATGTAGGCGTGATCGTTCCACGAGTACTGGTCCGCGGCGAGGTCCATGAAGTCGAGGTGCGCGCGGTACTCGCCGTAGCCGCGCTTGGCCGCCTCCACCACGAGCTTCCTCGACACGTCGTAGGCCGAGCTCACCTGGCGCTCGTCCTTGGTGTCGAAGATGACCATCGTGATGTGGGCGAAGCTGCGCGCGCTCACGGGAAGCAGCGCGGCCATGTAGTCGAGCCCGGCGCCCTCGATCCCGGCGCGCAGGAGATCGCGAAGCTCCAGCGCGTGCCGGGAGGTGGACGGCGAGATCGGGGAGAAGCCGATATGCCCGCCCTCCTCGCCGCCGTACCAGCCCGTCATCGCGTTCAGGTCGAGGCTCGGCACGCCGCCCTGCACGCGCTCATGCGGGTTGTCGAGGTCCGGGATGTCCTCGGGCGCGCACTTCGTGCCCCAGACGTCCACGCCGGGGATCTCGGCGAACGCGCGGCGGATCTTGTCGAACTGATGGTCCACGACGGCCTCGTCGCCCCACAGGGCCGAGCGCATCAGCCAGCGGCCGATGTCGAGCTCGCGGCCCATCTGGTCGAGCGTCGGCGTCGGGGATCGGCCCCTCGCCCTGCCACCACTTGGTGCGCTCGGTGACGATCGTCGCGTACAGCACCGTGTTGATGATCTGGGGCACGCCGCGGATGGTCCCGTCGAGCATCAGCCGGCGCAGGGTGTCCACCATCGGCCCGAGCGCCTCGTCCTTCCAGGCCCGCACCCAGACCGGCATGTAGACCTCCGGGTAGGGCATCAGCCAGACGCCCATCTTCGTCACGATCCCGTAGTTCGACTGCATGAAGAGCTGATCGGGCGTGGGTCCGAGGCCGCGCTTGTACAGGTGCCAGGACGGGTTGTCCGGCATCGCCCCCATGCCGGTGCGCATCACGTCGCCGTCCGCCAGCACCACCTCCAGGCCGCACTGCATCGACTGGTCCTGGCCGTACGGCAGGTAGGTGATGCCGTTGTCGAGCGTGTTGCCGATCACGCTGCCCCAGCCCACGTCGGCGATCGACAGCATCAGCCTGTGCCCGCCCGCGCGGATCGCCTCGTAGAGGTCGAACCAGCGCACCCCCGGCTCCACCACCGCGTAGGCGCACTCCTCGTTCAGCTCGAGCACGCGGTTCATGTTGCGCAGGGAGACGATCACCGACCCCTTCACGCGCGGGGCCGGGCCGCCGTAGCCGTTGTTGCGGCCCTGGCTGTGCGTCCACAGCGGCACCCCGCGGCGGCCGGCGATGCGGACGATCTCCTGAATCTGCTCCACCGTCTCCGGCATCAGCACGGCCGACCCCGTGTACTCGTCCCAGGTGGAGAACGCGAACGGGTCGCGCCACTCGCGCAGGCTCGGCCTCAGCGTCGATAACCCGCTCGGCGCCGAGCACGTTCGTGAAGTCGCGGAGCGCCTCCGGCGACAGCGCCGGGGCGGGCATCGTGCTCACGGCGGCAACCGTACACCCCGCCGAACGGGGCTCGCGCGAGGCTCGCGCGCATCGGCAAGTACGGCCGGCGCTCTGTGGCTGGACTCGGCCGCGCCGGAGAGCTATGTTCGGCGAGGCGTCCCTGAACGGAGGAGGAGTGACGATGGCCGATGTCGAGCTGATGGCCCTGTACTGGACGATCGCCGGTCCGGCGGACGTGCACACCGGGCGCGAGTGGAGCACCTTCGACTGGCGCGACCGCTGCGAGCAGGCCGCCAAGGTCGGATACAAGGGCATCGGCCTCTGGCACGCCGACATCGAGCACCAGCTCGAGACGCGCACGCTGCGCGAGATGAAGCAGATCTTCGACGACGCCGGGCTCAAGTACCTCCAGCTCGAGTTCATCGCCGACTTCTGGGTGCCCGAGGGCGACCCGCTGCGCGCCGCCTCCGACGAGCGCCGCAAGCTGCTCTTCGATGCCGCCGCGGAGTTCGGCGCCTACCACATCAAGGTGGGCAACATCCCGGGCACCCCGGCCGAGATCCCGCAGCTCACCGAGGCCTTCGGCGAGCTGTGCCAGGACGCCGTGGCCCGCGCCGGCGGCGTGGACATCGTCTACGAGTTCATGCCGTTCGACGTGAACGTGCAGACGCTCGACACCGCGCTCGAGGTGGTGCAGGGCGCAGCGCAGCCGAACGGCGGCCTCGCGATCGACACCTGGCACATGGCCAAGCTCGGGATCGAGCCCGAGGAGCTGCGCAAGGTGCCGCTCGAGTACCTGATGTGGGTCGAGCTGAGCGACGGGCAGTGGGAGAACATGGAGGACGCCGTCGACGAGGTCGTGAACCACCGTCACCTCCCCGGCGAGGGCGAGTTCCCGATCCGCGAGTACGTGAAGGTCTGCCAGGAGGTTGGCTACGACCGGCCCTGGGGAGTCGAGGTCCTGTCATCGGCGCTGCGCGAGCTCCCCATCGAAGAGGAATTCAAGGTTTCGTACGAGGCGACGGCCAGCCAGTTCAGCCCGGCCGTGGCGTGAGAGGAGACGGAATGGCAGAGCTCGACAACGACCGGCTCGTCTGGATGTTCACCCAGATGACCCGCATCAGGGAGTTCGAGGACCGCATGAAGGGGACCTTCGAGGAGTTCCCCGGCGTGATCCGCGGCCACACGCATCCGGCCGACGGCGCCGAGGCGTCGATCGTCGGCTCGCTCGCCACGCTCGAGCCGAACGACCAGGTGATGTCCACCTACCGCTGCCACGGCTACCCGATCGTCATGGGCAGCGACACCAAGGCGATGATGGCCGAGATCTACGGCAAGAAGACCGGCACTCTGCAAGGGCTACGGCGGCTCGATGCACCTGGTCGATCCGAGCGTCGGCTTCCTCGGCACCTCCGGCATCGTCGGCCAGGGCATCCCGCAGGCCACCGGCGTGGCCTACGCGCAGCAGATCCGCGGCGAGGGCCAGGTCACCCTCTGCTTCTTCGGCGACGGCGCCACCAAGCAGGGCGCGTTCGCCGAGGCGCTGAACGTCGCCTCGCTGTGGAAGCTGCCGATCGTCTACGTGATGGAGAACAACAGCTACAACGTGGTCACGCGCTCCGAGCAGGAGGACGCGAACGCCGCCGCCGGCGAGCCGCTGTCGGTGAAGGCCAAGGCGTTCAGCATGCCCGGCGTGACCGTGGACGGCAACGACCCGCTGGCGGTCTACGAGGTGGTGTCCACGGCGGTGGAGCGCGCCCGCAAGGGCGAGGGGCCGACGCTGGTGGAGTCGCTCTACTACCGCCTCGCGGCCCACGGCAACATCATCGCCCCGCCCGGCGTGCCGCTGCACTTCCCGGAGCACGAGGCGATCGAGGTGTTCGGCAACAAGTCGAGGAGTACGAGGCGGCCCTGCGCGGCGACCCGATCCCGCGCTTCCGCGGCGTGCTGGTGCAGGACGGCGTGCTGAGCGCCGAGCAGGCCGACGAGATCTACGAGCAGGCCCGCGCAGGAGATGCAGGCCGCCGTGGACTTCGGCATCGAGAGCCCTCTTCCGGATCCGGAAGAGGCCACCAACTACGTCTACGCCTAGGAGGGGATGGCAATGGCACGCGAGCTTCCCTACATCGCAGCGATCAACGAGGCCATCCACCTCGAGATGGAGCGCGACGACAGCGTCCTCTACATCGGGCAGAACATCGCCACGACCGAGAACGACCCGTTCCTCACCGCCTTCGGCTCGGACCGGGTGCGGGTCACCCCGATCTCCGAGACCGCCGAGATCGGCATGGCCGCCGGCGCCGCGATCGCGGGCTACCGGCCCGTGGTCGAGCTCTACATGGCCGAGTTCATGCTCGTCGCCATGGACCAGGTGGTGAACGAGGCGCCGCGCTTCCGCTACATGTCGGGCGGCCAGGTGAAGGTGCCGCTCGTGCTGAAGGCGGGCTACGGCTTCACCGCCGGCTGGGCCGGCCAGCACACCGGCTCGATCTACGGCATGTTCATGGGCGTGCCCGGGCTGAAGGTGGCGCTGCCCTCCACCGCCGCTGACGCCAAGGGGCTGATGGCCACGGCCATCCGTGACGACAACCCGGTGGCCTACTTCCACCACTACCTGCTCACGCTCGAGCACGGCGAGGTGCCCGAGGGCGAGTACCTGGTGCCGTTCGGCGAGGCGGCGATCCGCCGCGAGGGCAGCGACGTGACGATCGTGGCCACCGGCTGGTGCGTCGACCGGGCGCTGAACGCGGCCGAGACGCTCGCCGCCGACGGCGTGAGCGCCGAGGTGATCGACCCGCGCACGCTGGAGCCGCTCGACACGAAGACGATCCTCGAGTCGGTGGACAAGACCGGTCACCTCGTGCTGGTCGACCAGGCGACGAAGCACAGCTCGGCCTCGGCGGTGATCGCGTCGGTGGTTGCCGAGGAGGGCTTCTCCTCGCTGAAGGCGCCCGATCAAGCAGGTCACGGCGCTCGACGCCACGGTGCCGTACAGCCAGCCGATGGAGGAGTACGTGCTCCCCAACGAGGAGAAGGTCGTGAACGCGGTGCAGCAGGTGCTCGGCCAGGCGCCGGTCACGGCGTAGCGGGTGGCCAAGAGCCCAGAAGGCGCGCGCCCTCGACGCTGAGGGCGCCTTGCGCCTGCTCGCCACGATGTGGCGGATCCGGCTCTTCGAGGAGCGGGTCGGCCAGCTCAAGCGCGCCGACGAGGTGCACGGGCTGATCCACCTGAGCGTCGGGCAGGAGGGCGTGGCGGCCGCGGTCTGCGGGCAGCTGCGCGACGACGATCCCGTCTACAGCGGCCATCGCGCGCATGGCCACGCGATCGCCAAGGGCGCGCCGCTCGAGCGCGTGATGGCGGAGCTGATGGGTCGCGCGGACGGGCTCTGCCGCGGCATGGGCGGCTCGATGCACCTCGTGGACGTCGAGCACGGCTTCCTCGGCGCCACCGGCGTGGTGGGCGGCAACATCCCGATGGCGCTGGGCAGCGCGCTGGCGGCGCGGCTGCGCGGGAGCGACCAGGTGGCGGTCGTCTTCTTCGGCGACGGCGCCGTGCAGGCGGGTCACTTCAACGAGTCCGTGAACCTGGCCACGCTCTGGGAGCTGCCGGCGATCTTCGTCTGCGAGAACAACGGCTTCGCCGAGTTCACCCCGCGCTCGGCGCACACGAAGGTGGAGCGGGTCAGCGACGTGGTGGCGCCCTACGAGCTCGAGCGCGAGACCGTGGACGGCAACGACGTGGGCGCCGTGTTACGAGGCGTTCGGCCGCTTCCTCGCGGCGGCGCGCGGCGGCAAGGGCCCGTTCCTGCTCGAGTGCCTCACCCACCGGCTGCGCGGCCACTACGAGGGCGACCCGTCCAAGTACCGCGAGGCGATCTCCAAGGCGGACTGGCAGGAGAAGGACCCCGTGTTGCGGCTCCAGAGACGCGGCGTGGACGAGGGCTGGTTCGACGAGGAGGCCGCGGCGGCGATCGAGCGCGAGGCGGCCGAGGCCGTGGAGGCGGCGGTGGAGTTCGGCCGCGCCAGTCCCTTCCCGCCGCTCGAGCTCGACCGCGGAGCTGACCTACGCGTGAGCGAGACCACGTACGTGAAGGCGATCACCGCCGCCATGGCGCGCGCCATGCGTGCCGACGAGCGCGTGTTCGTGCTCGGCGAGGACGTGGCCGAGGGCGGCCCCTACACCACCACGGCCGGCCTGGCCGAGGAGTTCGGCACCGCGCGCGTGATCAACACGCCGATCAGCGAGGGCGCGATCAGCGGCGTGGCCGTGGGCGCGGCCCAGTCGGGCATGCGGCCGATCCTCGAGATCATGTTCATCGACTTCATCACGCTGGCGCTCGACCAGATCGTGAACCAGGCGGCGAAGGCCCACCTGATGTCCGGCGGGCAGCTGACCGTGCCGCTGGTGCTGCGCACGCAGGGCGGCGCCGGCTACCGCGGCGGGGCGCAGCACTCGCAGTCGCTCGAGAGCTGGCTCACGCACGTGCCGGGGCTGAAGGTGGTCATGCCCAGCCGCGCGGTCGACGCGGCCGGGCTGCTGGCCAGCGCCGTGGCCGACCCGAACCCGGTCGTCTTCGTGGAGAACAAGACGCTCTACTTCAAGCGCGAGGACGTGCCCGACGACCCGCCGCCGGTGCCGATCGGCGAGGCCGTGGTGCTGCGCCCTGGGAGCGACGTGACGATCGTGGCGCTCTCGCGCCTGGTGGACGAGTCGCTCGCCGCCGCCGAGCAGCTCGCCTCGGAGGGCATCGAGGCCGAGGTGATCGACCCGCGCACGCTCGTGCCGCTCGACCTCGACGCGATCGTGGAGTCGGTCCGGCGCACCAACCGCCTGGTGGTCGCCCACGAGGCGGTGGAGCACGGCGGCTTCGGGGCGGAGATCGCCGCCGAGGTGCAGGCCGCGGCCTTCGACCACCTCGATGCGCCCGATCCAGCGCGTGGGCGCCCCCTTCACGCCGATCCCGATCAGTCCGCCGCTGGAGGACGCGTACCTGCCGGGGCGGGATGAGGTGTACTCCGCTGCACTGGCCGCACTCGGCCGCTGAAAGGAGTCCGCCATGTCCTACGAGACGCTGCTGTACGAGGCCGACGGCGCGATCGCCACGATCACGCTGAACCGGCCCGAGCGGCTCAACACGATCGTCCCGCCGATGCCAGACGAGCTGGAGCAGGCGGTGCACGCGGCCGTGGCCGACCCGCGAGGTGAAGGTGATCGTGTTGCGCGGGCGGGGGCGCTCGTTCTGCGCGGGCTTCGACTTCGCCGGCGGCTTCCACCACTGGGACGAGGGGCTCGCCACCGACGGCGCCTGGGACCCGGGCAAGGACTTCGTGATGGCCACCGCGCCGAACTTCGGCCCGATCCCCAAGTTCATGAGCATCTGGCGTGCGCCCAAGCCGGTGATCGCCCAGGTGCACGGCTGGTGCGTGGGCGGCGGCAGCGACATGGCGCTCTGCGCGGACCTCGTGATCATGAGCGAGGACGCCCGCATCGGCACGCCCTACTCGCGCATGTGGGGCTGCTACCTCACGGGGATGTGGCTATACCGGCTGGGACTGACCAAGGCGAAGGAGCTGGCCCTCTCCGGCGACTCGCTCTCGGGCACCGAGGCGGCCGAGATCGGGTTGGTGAACGCGGCGGTGCCGTTCGAGCGCCTGGAGGACGAGGTGCGCGGGCGGGCGGAGAAGCTGGCCTCGCTGCCCTCCTCGCAGCTCGCGGCGATGAAGCTGATCGTGAACCAGGCCTACGACAACATGGGCCTGGCCTCCACGCAGGTGCTCGGCCCGATCCTGGACGGCCTGATGCGCAACACGCCCGATGCGCTGCGTTTCGTCGGCCTTGCCGAGACGGAAGGTGTGAACGCGGCGATCGAGCAGCGCGACGGGCCCTTCGGCGATTACAGCCAGGCGCCGCCGGCCGAGCGGCCGGATCCGTCACACGTGATCGAGTAGCCGGTGAGGCGGGGACGCGGCGGGTCGTTGACCATGCCGCACGGATCGCCCTGTCTGGTCCGACGCTCTACCTCTGTTTTCGGCCGCGGGCGCGAGATCCCCTATGTGACATATGTCCAAAGATGCGGGGGGCGCGATCGACAGGCGGTCTACGAGCCGCCGGGCCAGATCAGCGCCTGGGCGACGATCACGCCGGTGCCGTCGAAGGTGAGCGCGGGAGAGCCCCACAGCTGGTAGCCCAGCGCCAGAGCCTCGCTCACGCGGTGGCAGAAGGCATCGTCGTCCGGGCCCGTGAGCACGCGGTAGACCGGCAACCCGTCAGGTGGCTTCGTCACCCGCCCATGGTGGCACGGCGCGAACGGCTAGCGCTGCTTCACCACCTCGCGCCAGTCGCGGTGGGCGCCGCCTCCGCCGCGCGTGCCCCTCCCAGGACCAGCGAGAACATGACGACGATCACCGCGAGCTGTCGCACTGGGAGCCTGAGTCCCCGGAGACCCCGCCGGTCAAACGCGCTGGTAGCTTGGCCCCGTGGCTGAGCGGCGAGAGGCCTCGTTCCCGATCGGCGCGGCGGCCACGATCGAGGAGCTCGAGGCCGATCCCCACCCGCTGCTGGCGCGCCTGCGCGAGAGCGAGCCCGTTTCGTGGCTGCCGGCGCTCGAGCGCCTGGCTCGTGACCCGCCGCGACCTGGCCCTGACGGCCATGCGCGACCCCGAGCGCTTCACCGTCGACGACCCGCGCTTCTCCACCGGCCAGGTGGTGGGCCCCAGCATGCTCACGCTCGAGGGCGCCGAGCACGGTCGCCACCGGGACCCGTTCGCGCGCCCGTTCCGCCTCGACCCGGTGCGGGAGCGCTTCAGCCAGCTCGTGGAGAGCGAGACCGACTCGCTCATCGACGCCGTCGAGCCGCGCGGGCGCGCCGAGCTGCGTCGCGCGCTGGCGGGCCCGCTCGCTGCCCGGATCGTCGCGTTCGCGCTCGGGCTGGAGGGCATCGAGACGGCCACGATCCTTGGCTGGTACGACGCGATCGTGGACTCGGTCACGGGCGTTGCGGCCGGCAGGCCGGTGACCGAGCGGGGCCGACAGGCCGCGGCCGCGCTGCGCGCAGCGCTCGAGCCGAGCATCGGGGGCGACCCGGACTCCTCGCTCGTGGCCGCCGCGGCGGCGGCCGGAGGGCTCACCCACGACGAGGTGGCCTCCAACGCCGCGGTGCTCATGTTCGGCGGCATCGAGACGACCGAGGGGATGATCGCCAACGCGCTGCTCCACCTGCTGGACAACCCGACCCAGCTCGCGCTGGTCACGGCCGACCCCGGCCTGGTGACGAACGCCGTGGAGGAGTCGCTGCGGCTCGAGCCCGCCGCGGCCACGATCGACCGCTACGCCACGCGCGACGTAGAGCTCGGCGGCGCGCCGATCGAGGCCGGCGACCTCGTCACGATCTCCATCGCGGCGGCGAACCGGGACCCGGCGGCGTTCGCAGATCCGGACCGCTTCGACGTGACGCGCGAGAACGCGGGCAGGCAGCTGGCCTTCGCCGGCGGCCCGCACGTGTGCATCGGGATGCACCTGGCCCGCCTGGAGGCGCACGCCGCAGTCGGGCGCGTGCTGGAGCGCCTGCCCGGCCTGCGCCTCGACCCGAGCACTCCGTCGGCGCCGCGCGGCCTCGTGTTCCGCAAGCCGCCGTCGCTCCACGTGCTCTGGGATGCGAGCTAGCGAAAGACGCCGGTGTGGCCGAGCGAGTAGCGCCCGGGCTGCGGGTACACGCAGAGGCCGTGCGGCCCGCTCCCGACGGGTATGCGCGCCAGCAGCCGGCCGGTGTTCGTGCTGATCGCGTAGACCACGCCGTTGTAGCGCCCGGAGAGCCACAGCACGCGGCCGTTCGCCGACACGCCGCCCATGTCCGGGCTGCCACCACCCGGGATGTGCCACTTCCTCACCACGTGGCCGGTGCGGAACGAGATCAGCGAGATCGAGCCCTCGTTGCGGTTCGACACGTACAGATAGCGGGAGTCCCGGCTCACGTAGAGGCCGTGCGCGCCGCGCCCAGTTGGGATGAAGCCCGTCTTCCGGAAGCTGCGGGCGTCGATCACCCAGACGCCGTTGCGAGGCCATGTCGGCCACGTAGAAGAGGCGCCCGTCGGGCGCCAGCTTCACGTCCTGGGGCATCGCGGTGGAGCGCAGCAGGAGCCTGTCCACCACGCGCTCGCGGGCCACGTCGATCACCACCATCCGGCCGGAGAACTCGCAGCTCGCCAGCGCGTAGCGGCCGTCGGCGGTGAAGTCCATGTGGTCCACTCCCTGGCAAGGCACCGGTACGGAACGATGGAGGCGCATGGTGTGCGCGTCACGGAAGTCGAGCCGGCCGAGGCGCTCCGCCACGACGATCGCGTAGCGGCCGTCGGGCGTGAAGTACATGTTGTAGGGATCGGCCACCGGGATGGTGGGGCCGGGGGCGCCGGTGGTGGGATCGATCGCCGTGAGGCTGTTGCCGTAGTCGTTGGCCACCCAGAGCGTCTTCAGATCCCATGAGGGCACCACGTGCTGCGGCAGCCGACCGGTGGCGAAGTGGCGCACGATCCTGTACGTGCGCGGGTCGATCTCATCGACCGTGTTCGACTCGCTGTTGGGCACGTAGATGAGCGGCCGGGCCCCGCGCGCGGCCGCTGCGATACGGCCGGGCCGGTCAGCCGAGTAGACGTCGAGCGGGTTGAGCACCGGCGGCATCCCAGGCAGGGCGTGGCTCGCCACCCGCGGCGGCTTGACCACCGGGCGCTTCGCGGCCGGATGGTCGTCGTTGTCCGCGCCGCAGCCGGCGGCGAGCACGGCGAGGGCCGCCAGCAGCAGGAAGACGAACGCGCGCCTCATGCCCGTGGCCGCAGCTCGACTACGGTCGACACGGTGGCCGTGGCGCCGCGGCCGCCGAACACGAGGATGCGGCCCGGCTGGGTCGCGGCGCCGAGGTCCGACAGCGGCGCTGGCAGGGCCCCGGCGGCCTGAAGATGCCTGTGAACCGGATCGAATGCGAAGATCCGCCTGGTGGGCGTGCCGGGCTGGATCCCGCGCCCGCCGATCACGTAGACGCAGCAGCCGAACGCCGCTGCGGCGGCGTGCGTCACGCCGTGCGGCAGGCGGCTGGCCTTGGTCACCGCGTGGGTGCGAGTGTCGAAGGCCAGCAGGTCGCGCGTAGCCACGTTCCCGGAGGTGCCGCCCGCGATGTAGACGACCCGGCCGAGGGCAGCCACCGCCGCGTAACGCAGCGGGTGGGGCAGCCTTGCGACCGTCCGCGCCGTGCCGTGCCGGCTCCACGCGAGGATGCGGTCGCTTGCCTTGGCGCCGTCGAAGCCACCCACGATGTAGGCCGTACCGCCCACGGCGGCCGACGCGATGTCCGACAACGGCGTGGGCAGATGCCCCGCCAGCGCGGTGGTGGCGTTGTGCGCGCTGAAGCGCAGGATCTGGTCGCTCTGCACCGTGTTCGCGCCCCCGAACACGTATACGGAGCGGCCCAGCGTCGCGGCGGCGGCGTCGTGAAGGGGCGCGGGAAGCAGGGCGTGCCCCGTCTGGCGCGACCCGCGCATGGTCACGATGTCAGGGCGCGAGACGTCGGCCGCCGTGAGGCCGCCGAGCAGCACCGTGCGCGTCGCACCGAGCCCCGTGACCGCGGCGTCCTGCACCGGGGCGCTCAGCTGGCCCACCACCACGGCGCCGAGCTTCACCGGGCGCACCGCGGGCCGCGGTGGGGCTGGCCGCGGGCGCACCACTGCGTGGCTGCCGCCGCCGCGCGAGCCCACGATCGCCGCCACCACCGCCAATGCGCCAAGCGCGCCGATCAGGGCAGCCCTGATCCGCCGCCGGCGCACCTGGCGGCGCCTGGCGGGGTCTGCCATTTCGGTGCTGGGATAGCGGCTCGTCACGTGATGGCCGGCCCACTCGGGGGCCCGCATACGGAACGGCCAAGCTAACAGGCCCGACCTGAATGGCTCATGAACGCCCTACGAGAGGGCTCTCACGAAGAGTCCGCTAGGCGGAGCGGTCGGCGAGCACCGTCCGGCGGCGGAGCTGGATCACCGCGGTGCTCTCGCGCGCGTCGACGCCCGCGTCGCGCAGCTGCCTGGCCCGCACCTGCAGCAGGTCGACCAGATCGGCAGTCGGCACGAACGGGTTGGCGATCGGGCGGTCGCCGCTCACCGGCTGGGCGGCCTGGATCGTGCCGGCCACCGCGGCGACCACGAGCGCCCCCGACGGCACGTGCGCGCTGTCGAGCGCCGCCAGCCGCTCGAGCGCGACGCGATCGGTCGGCGCGGCCATCCGCACGGTCACGTCGAAGACGGCCGGAACCGGCGCGTTGGTGCGGCGGTCAACTCCGCGGCCCGCCTCTCGGGCACGTTGCGGGGACTGCGTGAAAGTAGAAATCCTGTGAACATTGTGGGATCCTTCTGTTGTACAGTCCTTGTGGTACAAGCGAGAATACGCAGTCAAACGGGGGGATCAATGTCGTACAAGCTGGACTTGTCTGACATCACGCGAGATTCGGATGTGTCGCTGACCCAGCAGCTGGTGGACCGCATCGTGGCCGCCATCGACGTCGGGCGAGCTCGATCCCGGCGAGAAGCTGCCCACCACGCGGGCGCTGGCGGAGCAGGCGGGCATCAACCACCTCACCGCCGCGCGCGTTTACAGGCGGCTGGCGGAGCTCGGCTATGTGACCGCCAGCGTGGGCCGCGGCACGTTCGTGCGCACGCTCGCCCCGGCCGCCGACGAGCGCCACGGCGACGACTGGCAGATCTACGCGCTCCCCGACCGGCCGCTGACCTACGGCGAGCAGATCCTGAACGACGCCTTCCGCCTGCCCAACGAGCCAGGCATGCTCTCGCTCTCCACCGGCTGGCCGTCGCCGAGCGTCTACCCCACCGAAGCGCTGGCACAGATCGCCGCGGACGTGTTCCGCGAGGAGGGCGGCAACGCGATCTCCTACCTGGCGCCGAGGGCCTCTACGAGCTGCGGGAGCAGGTCGCCCTGCTCGGCGCCGAGCGCGGCTGGGCGACGGAGGCCGACGAGATCATCGTGACCTCTGGCGCCCGCCAGGGCATCGACCTGGTGGCGCGCGCGCTGCTCGAGCCGGGCGACGTGGTCGTCACGGAGTCGCCGACCTTCGTCGGCACCCTGTCGTCGCTGCGCGCCACCGGCGCGCGCGTGATCGGCGTCCCGGTGGACGAGCACGGCCTCGACGTGGACTCGCTCGAGCGGGTGCTCGCCCGCCACGAGGTGAAGCTCTGCTCGCTGCAGACCGCCTGCCAGAACCCCACCGGCCGCGACCTCTCGCCCGGAGCGCCGCGCGCGCCTCGCCGAGCTCGCGATCGCGCGCAACTTCTTCGTGCTCGAGGACGGCGTCTACGCGGACATGCGCTTCGAGGGCGAGCGTCCGGCGGCCCTGCGCGCGGCCGCCCCGGGGCACGTGATCCACGTGAACTCGCTCTCGAAGACCGTCGGCGGCGGACTGCGGGTGGGCTGGATCGCCGCCAAGGGACCGGTGTTCGAGCGGCTGGCCACGCTCAAGGCCGAGGCCGACTTCCACACCAACACGCTCGCCCAGCACATCGGCGCGCGCTTCCTCGCCAGCGGCGCCCACCGAGCCCACGTCGAGCAGACGATGCCCTTCTACGTCGAGCGCCGCGACGCCCTCATGGAGGCGCTCGAGCGCCACCTGGCCGGCGAGTACCACGCCGACGTCCCCTGCGGAGGCCACCACGTCTGGCTCACGCTCGAGCACTCGCTGAACGAGCGCGACCTCTACGCCGAGGCCGCGCGCCACGGCATGACGTTCACGCCCGGCGGCGCCGTGACGGCCGAGCGGCACGCTCAGACGCACCTGCGCCTGTCGTTCCCGCTGCTCGACCCCGCCGAGCTGGACGAGGGCGTGCGCCGCCTGGCGCGGGCGATCAGGCAGGTGCGGCGCAGCCACCGGCACGCGGCCACGGTGCCCCTGTCCTAGAGTGCGGCCGCATCGCCGCGCTCGACTCCCTCGCCCACCGCGTCCGCCCACCCGCCGGCGAGCCGTCCGGCGCGCTGGTGCTGCTGCACGGGCGGGGCACCGACGAGCACGACCTGTTCCCGCTGCTCGACCTGCTCGACCCCGAGCGGCGCCTCGCCGGCTTCACCGCTGCGGGCTCCGCTGACGCTGCCGCCGGGCGGCTCCCACTGGTACATCTCGCGCGAGGTGGGCCGGCCGGACCCGGACACCTTCCGCTCCACCTTCGCGCTGGTCTCGAACTGGCTCGACGAGCTTCCCGACGCTACCGGCGTGCCGTGGGAGCGGACCGTGCTGGGCGGCTTCTCGCAGGGCGCCGTGATGACCTACGCGCTCGGGCTCGGCGAGGGCCGGCCCTCGCCGGCGGCGCTGATCGCGCTCAGCGGCTTCATCCCCGTTGTGCCCGGCTTCGAGCTCGACCTGGCGTCGCGGCAGGGGCTGCCGGTGGCGATCGGACACGGCACCCACGACCCCGTGATCAGCGTGGAGTTCAGCCGCCAGGCGCGTCCGCTGCTGGAGCAGGCCGGCCTCGCGGTGGTCTACAGGGAATCCCCGATGGCCCACGGCGTGGACCCGGGCTTCCTGACGCGAGCTCTCCGAGCTGGATCAACGATTTGCTCGCGGCAACGCCAGAGCGGTAGCCGTTTCCTGCTTCCGGCTTTCCGCCTTCTGCCTTCCAATCGCTTCGAGCACGCGCTGCTTCAGCACCGGCGACGCCGCGACCTGCGGCAGCCGCAGTTCCAGGTTCGCAGGCCTGACACGCCTCATCTCCTGTCCTAACTCTGTGGTCAGGCCTTCGTTGGCCGGTTGGCCAGTCGACGCGCGCCAGATATATGCTCAAACAGGTGAGCGACCCGCACACGCGTCAGTTCATGTTCGAGGGCCAGAGGCTCGTCTACGACGAATACGGCGACGGTCCGCGCGTGGTGGTGCTGATGCCGGCCCTCCTGCTCTCGCGCAAGATGCAGGACCCGCTGGCCCGCGCCCTGGCCGATCGCGGCAACCGTGTGATCAGCCTCGACCTGCTGGGCCACGGAGAGTCGGACCGCCCACGCGACATGTGGCGCTACTCGATGCCGCTGTTCAGCGAGCAGGTGGTGGCGCTGCTCGATCACCTCGGCGTGCCCGAGGCGGTGGTGGGCGGCACGTCGCTCGGCGCGAACGTCTCGCTCGAGACCGCCGTGCGCACGCCGGAGCGCATTCGCGGGCTGATCGCCGAGATGCCCGTGCTCGACAACGCCCTGCTCGGCTGCGCGATCGCCTTCACGCCGCTGCTCGTGGCGCTGACCTTCGGCGCACCGATCACGCGCTTCCTCGCGCGCGGCTGGCGGCGGGTGCCGCGCGGCCTGCACAACATGATCGACGTGTGGCTCGACTCGTTGAGCCAGGACCCCGGCCCAGCGTCGGCCGTGTTGCAGGGGATCTACTTCGGGCGCTCGGCGCCGCCCCGCTCTGAGCGCAGCAAGATCGAGGCGAGGACGCTCGTGATCGGGCACCCGCGCGACCCGGTCCATCCCTTCTCGGACTCGGACATGCTCGTGCGCGAGCTGCGAAACGCGCGGCTGGTGGAGGCGAGCTCGGTGCTGGAGCTGCGGCTGACGCCCGAGCGGCTGACCAGCGAGATCGCGGACTTCGTGGACGAGTGCTGGTCACCGCCCAAGCGGAGCAAGTCACACGGCACGCGCCGCACCAGCGCCACGCCGGCTAGGACCGGTACAGCGGGAAGAACCCGCCGCTCGACCGGCCAGCGCTGAGCCGCTCGTAGGCCGGCGGGTCGCAGATCAGCTCGTGCGTGTGGAACGGCGCCACCGCGTTCGCGAAGCCCTGCTTGAAGTGATCGAGCGCGTCGCCCGTCCGCACGCCGCCGCCGAGGTTGAGCGGTAGGCCGCGCTCGCCCGCCAGCTCGATCATCGCCGCCAGCGTGCTCTTGAAGGGCGAGTGCTCGAGCAGCTCGTCCGCCGTGCCGCCGAGGAAGTAGTGCAGCATGCCGTCGCTCTCGGCCACGATCGCCCCCGCCGCGGGCCGGCCGTCCGGCGCCCGCGTGAGCAGGAGCTGCGCCCACTCGCTGGCGAGCACGCGCTCGAAGTACTCGTCCGTGTACAGGTAGCGCTCGGCGGCGTCGGTGCGGACCATCGTCTGCGAGTAGACCTGCTCGAAGGCCGCGCGCGCCTCCGGGCCCGACTCCTCGGCGGTCGCATACCCGAGGCGCTCGTTGCGGCGGATGTGGCGCGCGTGGTTCGAGCGCAGCTCGAGCGGCTCGCGCGGGTCGGCCAGGTGCACCTCGCTGCGAAGTGTCGCGCCCTGGAGGCTTGGCGGCCGCCCCAGCGCGTCGCGCAGGAACGCCGACACCAGTCCGGTGCCGGACCAGTCCACCTGCGCCGGGTCGAGCGGATCGCCGCTCACCAGCGCGCCGGGATAGCCGTAGGCCGAGCTCGCGTCCAGCAGGCCGTCGCTGTCCGGGATCTCGCGCACCACCAGCGCGACGGCGAGGCGATCCTCCACCACCAGGGAGTGCGTGATGCCCTCGGCGGAGTGGAACTCGGCCGAGCGGAAGAAGTCCCTGCTCAGCGCGCGCTCTCCGCCGTCCGCGACGAGCTCCGCCCTCACCCGCCCCACGCCTCGCGCAGGAGGCCGTAGACGGCCACGTCGAGCAGACGCCCCTCGCGCTGAACCTGGTGGCGCATGATCCCTTCGAGCTGGAAGCCCAGCCGCTCGACCACGTAGCGGGCGCGCTGCGTTCTCGGCCAGGATCAGCTGGGTGACGCGCGGCGCGTCGTGCTCCGAGAAGGCCAGCTCGAGCGTGAGCTTCTGCGCCTCCGTGCCCACGCCGCGGCCCCACACGTCGGGATCGCCGACCAGGATCCCGAGCTCCGGCGCGGTCTGGCGCCCGAGACCGTAGAGCGCCGTGAAGCCCACCGGCTCGGAGCGGTCCGACAGCGCGATCGTCCACTTGCGATCGTGCCCGCCGCGCTCCATCGCGCGGTCCACCCAGTCGCTGCGCGTCCTCGTCGTCGAAGCTCTCGCGGTACTCCACGAGCCCCTCGATCACCTGCGGCGTGTTGAACCAGCGGTGCACGAGCACGGCGTCGGCCGCGGTGAAGTCCGTCAGCGAGACACGCACCGCTCGACCCTACCCCGTGTAGAGGCCGTGACCCGTCACCAGCTGGCGCAGCGTGCGCGTGAGGATCTGCAGGTCCAGCCGCAGGGAGCGGTTCTCCACGTACCAGACGTCGAGCTCGATCCGCTCGGGCCAGGAGAGCGACACGCGCCCGTTCACCTGCGCCCAGCCGGTGAGGCCCGGCTTCACCTCGAGCCTGCGTCGCTGGTGCTCCGTATAGCGGTCCACCTGCGACTGGATCGTGGGCCGGGGCCCGACGATCGCCATCTCCCCGCGCAGCACGTTCACGAGGTTCGGCAGCTCGTCGAGCGAGTAGCGCCGCAGGAACGCGCCGACGCGCGTGATGCGCGGATCATCGGAGCTGAGCGCCACGTCGGGCCCCCGATCCGACCCCACGGCCATGGTCCGCAGCTTGTAGAGCTCAAACGCCTCCCCCTGAAGTCCCGACCCGCCGCTGACGAAACACAGCCGACCCCCGCGACTCGAGCCGGATGGCAACCACGGCAATGAGCAGCACAGGGGACGCCAGGGCGAGCGCCACCAGGGCAACGACCTTGTCGCGAGGCCCCGAAGCATCCTGCGCCTGCTTTCTGCTTCTGGCTCACCTCGTTCCTTCGGCCTTCTCCCAAACCAAAGGCGCTCCGCCCCTAACCCAATCCCAGAACCCGAACAGGATCGACGCCGGTGACGAGCAGGTAGTAGTACGCCAGCCGCGCCGGCCTGAACGGCACGAAGGCGCCCAGCGCCGCGGCAAGGAAGAACGCCACCTGAAGCGCGAGCGTGACCGTGTAGACCCAGCCCTGGCCCAGCAGCGCGATGTTCGTGCCGAGCGCGAGCAGGTGCAGGAACGGCGACGCGTAGCGCAGCAGCCGGTGCGAGGCCAGCTCGAAGGCGAACAGCGGCCCGTAGCCCCGAGGCGAGAGCATCCCGCCGCGCAGGATCGTGCCCCAGGCGCGGCTCATCATGCGGCGCTTGCGGCGGAACTCGCCCTCCAGCGTGGGCACCATCGGCTCCTCCGCCAGCGCCGCCGAGGCGTACACGGCGCGCAGGCCGCGCTTGGCCATCCGGAACGGCAGCGAGAGGTCGCCCGTGTAGGGATCGCCCGGCTCGTGGTGCTCGCGCCGCAGCGCGTAGATCGCCCCGTTGCCGGCGGTGATCCCGCCCAGCCTCGACTCCAGCGAGCGCACCGCCATCTCGTAGCGCCAGTACGCGCCCTCCTCGTTGCTCCCGCCCGCCGGGCGCGTGAACCTCACCTGGCCGCAGACGTAGCCCACGCGGGCGTCGGCGAACGGCGCCACCAGCGCGCGCAGCGCCTCCGGCGCCCAGAGGCTGTTGGCATCCGAGAAGACCACGATCTGGCCGTGCGCCTGCGCCACGGCGGCGTCCTGTGCGAGGGCCTTGCCTCCGCGCGGCAGATCGAGCACCGCGTCGGCTCCCGCGGCCCGCGCGAGCGCGACGGTGCGGTCGGTCGAGCCGTCCGAGGCCACGATCAGCTCGAGCCGGTCGCGCGGGTAGTCGAGCGCGAGCACGTTGTGGACCTTGCCGGCGATCACGGCCTCCTCGTTGTAGGCGGCCACCACCAGCGAGGCGCTCGGCAGCTCGCCGCCGCCGGCCGGCAGCGCCCGCGTGCGCGTGAGCCGCGCCAGCAGCCACAGCACGAGCGGATAGCCCACGTGCGTGTAGGCGAGCAGCCCGGCCGAGACCCAGAAGAGGACGGCGAGCACGGCGCGATTATGCGCCAAGCAGCCGGCGGTAGAGCGCGAGCGTCTGCTCGGCCACGGCGTCCCACGAGTAGGGACCGGCGGCGGCGCGCGCGGCGGCGGCGGACAGCTCGGCTCGCGCGGCGGGGTCGGCGAGCAGGCTCGAGATGGCCTCGGCCAGCGCGTCCTCGTCCCCGGGCGGCACGAGCCGGGCGGCGCCGTGGCGCTCGGCCACCTCCACGAAGCCGCCGACGGCCGACAGCACCAGCGGCTTGGCGAACGCGAGCATCGTGTAGAGCACGGCCGACTGGTCGATGTCGCGATACGGGAGCACGACGAGATCGGCGCGGCGGAGATACGCGGGCAGCTCGCGGTCCTGGATGAACCCCGAGACGAAGCGCACGCGCTCGCCGGCCAGCGCGCGCAGCGGCGCCATGTCGATGCGCGGCATGCCCACCACCCACAGCTCGGCGCCCTCCACCTGCCGGAAGGCCCGCAGCAGGATGTCGACGCCCTTGTACTCCCGGATCAGGCCGAAGAAGAGCACCACCGGTCCCTCCACGGCGGCCAGCTCCTCCGGCAGCGGCGCCTGGTCGGGCTGGAGGGGCAGGTAGTCGAACGCGCCCATCGGGATCACGTGGACGCGCGCCGGGTCGGCCCCCAGGCGCGCCGCCTGCTCGGCGCCGTGATCGGAGTGCACCACCACGGCGTCCATCGAGCGCAGCAGCCGCCTGCGTGCCGCCGGCCTGCCCGCGGTGCTCCTCGTGCGAGATCACGTTGTGGGCGGTGAGCACGCGCGGTCGGGCGGGCGGCAGGAGCCAGGCGTCGATCTGCTCGACGCTCAGCCACTGGTAATGCACCAGGTCCGCCGCCCGTGCGTGGCGGCGGTAGCGGAGCATGTCCGGCACGTGCTCGGCCAGCTTCAGGAAGCGCCGGGAGGGCGCGTCGAGGCCCCGCTGGGTGGTGCGGCGGTAGAAGAACTCGTTCACCCGGAAGCCGTCGTCGCCCGGCACGGAGCCGTAGAGGAAGCGGCTGGTCACCAGCTCCACGTCCACCCCGGCACGCGCCAGCGCGCCGCCCAGGGAACGGTCGTAGGGCGGCGTGAACGCGGACGGATCGACGATCTGGACCTTCACTACGGGAGGATTCAAGCGTGCTTCTGTCCTACTGCGTCGTGAACACCGGCAAGCGCGAGCTGCTGCTCGCCTGCCTCGAGGCGGTCGAGCGCACCGCGCCGGAGGGCGTGGAGCGCGAGCTGCTGGTGCTCGACAACGCCTCCGACGACGGCTCCGCGGCGGCCGTGGAGGCGCTCGGGCGCGACATCCGGCTGTTCGCGCTCGACCGGAGAACCGGCAAGGCGGAGAACGACTCCACGCTGCTGAAGGAGGCGCGCGGGCGCTACTGCCTGCTCCTCAACGAGGACGCGGAGCTGAAGCCGGGCGCCGTGGCGGCGCTGATCGACGCGCTCGAGAGCGACCCGAAGGCCGCCAGCGCCGGCGCGCAGCTGATCGGCCCGGACGGCAGCCCGCAGGCGTGCGCCTGGCGGCTGCCGGGCGTGGGCACGGCGCTGATCGGCGCGCTCTTCCTGCACAGGTGGCTGACGCTCGAGAGCCGCGGCAACTCCACCCGCGAGGTGGGCTGGACCCAGTCGAGCGCCATGCTGGTGCGCCGCGAGGCGGCCGAGCAGGTGGGCTGGCTCGACCCGGACTTCTTCGTCTACTCGGACGAGACCGACTTCTGCAAGCGCCTGCACGACGCCGGCTGGCGGATGCTCTGGGTTCCGGCCGCGCGCGCGATCCACCACGACCAGCTGGCCACGGACGCGGCGGGCGCCGAGCGCCGGATCGTGGAGTTCCACCGCAACCGCGACCGCTACATGCGCAAGCACCACTCGGCGGCGGCCGCCTGGCTCGTGCGCTGGCTGACGGCCTGGCCCTACCTGGTTCGCGCCCTGGCGGCGATGGTGCTGCCGGGGCACGATCCGAAGCGCTATCTGCTGCACGCCCGCCAGTCCGTGCGACCCTGGCACGGCGAAGGGATCCGCGAGGCGGCGGAGGAGTGCAACCGGCGCGCAACTCACGCCGCTTAACGGGGTCGTCCCTACCATGGTTGGCTCCATGCTGTTATCCGTTGCCCGCTGGGCGCGGCGCCGCTGGTACTTCGTAGGGGTATTCGTCCTGGTGGTCGCGGGACTCGTCGTCTACCTGACCTACGGCCAGCGGCCAGGCGACGTGCTGAACGCGAACGTCCCGTTCTCCACGCCGACGCCGACGCCGCCGCCCCCCCAGCCAGTCGTGCCTCCGAAGGCCAAGAAGAAGAAGCCGCAGCCGCAGCTCGTCAACTGGCCCATGTACGGCTACGACCTGCAGCGCACCCACTACCTGCCGGGGGCCGACGCCAAGCTCGTGAGCCCGCCGTTCCGTCCCGTGTGGGCGATCGGCGGCCGCACGCTGATGGAGTTCCAGCCGGTGCTGTGGAAGGGCACGCTGTTCTTCGTCAAGAACGACGGCACCGCATACGCCGTGCGGACCGCCACCGGGCAGCGTGCTCTGGAGCCGCAAGATCGGCAACCTGGCGGCCTCCTCGCCGGCCTGGATGGACGGGCACGTCTACATCACCACGCTCTCGGGCCGCATCACCGCCCTGAACGCCAGCGACGGCCACATCCTGTGGGCGAAGAACCTGCCGAGCCGCACGGAGTCCTCGCCGCTGCCGCTGAACGGCACGATCTACTTCGGCTCCGAGGACGGCACGGTGTACGCGCTGCGCGGCAGCGACGGCCGGGTGCAGTGGACCTACCACGCGAGCGGCGACGTGACCGCCGGGCCCGCCTACTCGAACGGCCTCCTCTACTTCGGCGACTACGGCGGCAACGTGCAGGCCGTGCGGGCGAGCAACGGCAAGCTCGTCTGGAGGACGCACGAGGCGGGCCTCGGCTTCGGCCGCTCGGGCGGCTTCTACGGCACCCCCGCGGTGTCGTTCGGGCGCGTCTACGTGGGCAACCTGGACCGCAAGGTCTACTCGTTCTCGGCGCGCACGGGCCAGCTCGCCTGGAGCCACACCACCGGCAACTACGTCTACGCCGCCCCGGCGGTGGCCGACGTGCCGGGCGTGGATCCGAGCGTGTACGTGGGCTCCTACGACGGGACCTTCTACGCGCTCGACGCGCGCACCGGCGCCCAGCGCTGGAGCTACCGCGCCACGGGGCCGATCTCGGGCGCGGCCAGCGTGATCGGGCGGATCGTCTACTTCTCGACCCTGCAGACGCACCGCACCTACGGCCTCGACGTGCGCACCGGCAAGCTCGTCTTCAGCTTCGCCCACGGCGCCTACAACCCGGCCATCTCGGACGGGCAGAAGCTCTACATCACCGGCTACTCGAGCCAGTACGGCCTGCAGCCTCGCAACAGCGGCAAATAGGCTTCCTCCTCGTGGGGAACGTGGAGACGATGCGCCTGGGCTACGCGGCCTGGAGCCGCCGCGACGTCGACGAGCTGCTCCGCTACCTGACCGACGACATCGTGATGAAGCCGGCCGGCATCTTCCCCGGCCTCGACAGCGAGTACCGCGGCCGCGACGAGTTCCTGCGCTTCATGGACAGCATCGTGGGGCCGTGGGAGGAGTTCGCGATCGAGCCCGTGCGGCTGATCGAGGCGGGCGAGAACCGCGTGGTGGGGCTGACCCGCTTCCGCGGCCGCGGGCGCGAGGGGATCGAGGTGGAGCGCGAGTTCGGCCACCTGATCGACTTCCGCGACGGCCTCGCCGCGCAGATCCAGTCCTACGACTCCTGGGACGAGGTGCTCGCCGCCGCCGGCGTGACCGAGTAGGAGCCGCTCTGCACGCGCTCGGCCACCGGCGGGCCTCGGCGCAGCGCGATGCCCAGGCCGAGCAGGGTCCAGGTGAGCGGGTCCTCGAGGAAGTCCGCGTAGAGCAGCGTGTGGAAGGCCAGCGCGGAGAACGCCGCGGCGGCCACCACCCGCCCCAACATGCGCGCGCTGGGCGGCCCGGGCCCGCGCAGCTCGAGCAGGCCGCCGAACAGGAGCCGGAACGAGACCACGAGCAGGAACACGTACACGCCCAGCCCCACCACGCCCTGCTCGGCCGCCACCGTGATCGGGATCGTGTGGGAGGCCGACGCCGCCTGCGCCTCGCTCTTCTTCTCCCTGGCCCGGAAGCGCTCGGCGAACGAGCCGGCGCCGTAGCCGTACACGGGCCGGTCCGCGAACATGCGCAGGCCGCCCTTCATCAGGTTGAAGCGCCCGCTGGTGGCGTGGTTGAGCGACTTGGCCGAATGACCGCGCAGGTGGATCGAGCCCGGCGCCGCGAACACCACGATCGCCGCCGCCACAAGGCCCGCCGCCAGCACCGCGATCACCGGCTTGGCCCGCCAGCGCACGGCGGCCAGCACGGCCAGCCCCACGAGCAGCGCGGCGATGCTGGACTGGGAGAACGAGAGCACGAGTCCGCCCCACAGGAGCGCGAGCAGCGCCGCGTACCCGAGGATCGCCCGCGGGCGGGTGTTCCACAACAGCAGCGCCGCCAGGGCCACCATGACCATCACGAGGAAGCGGCCGTAGATGTTCGGGTCGAAGAACAGCGAGTTGACCCGGAAGTAGGACTGGAACTGGTTCGACTCGATCACCTTCGGGTTCCAGAGCAGCTGGCGGGCGTGGTACTCCCAGAAGCCCACGAGCACGAACAGCACGGCGAGGCCCACCAGCACGCGCATGCACCAGGTCATCAGCCGCGCCGTCCAGTCGAGCGAGGTCAGGAGCTTGAGCAGCAGCGCGAACGGGATGTAGAAGAAGGCGACGTTCTTCACCGCGGTCTCGAAGTCCGTGGAGTAGGCGGCCTGGATCGAGTAGAGCGTCACGGCGAGGAGCAGGGCGAGCTCCACGAGGCCCGGCTCGCGCTCGGCCGGCGCGAAGCGGTAGCCGTTGTCCGACGCGCCGCCTCGGACCCCGCAGCCGCTCCCACACGTAGGCCAGGCTGCCGCCGCCCACCACCACGTAGAGCGGGACCAGGAGCAGCGCCGACTGGCCACCGGCCGCCACCGGGATGCGGAACGGCAGCGCGGCGACCGCGAGCACGGGCAACAGCACCGGGCGGCGCAGGAACAGCGCCGCCAGCGCCACGATCAGGCCCGCGCCCACCACGCACAGAGCGAGCAGCTCGGCGGGATGCGCGCGCAGGTCGTGCACCTGGCTCGTGTTCCAGAGCTCGCCCACGAGCAGCACCGGCGACAGCACGAACGCCACCAGCACGCAGACGGCCCGGGCGCGGGCGTGGCTGAGGTAGAACGCCCCGGCCAGCGCCAGCGAGGCCAGCACCATCCCGCTGTCCTTGAAGACGACGGCTACTGCGAGAGGAGGGACCATATTCTCCTCGTCACGGCGCCCATCTCGATGCTCGTGGCGAGCTGGGAGGCCCACTGCGCGCTGCCCACCCGCACCACGTAGCCCTTGCCGAGCGAGTAGGCGACGAAGGCCGGATGCTGGGGATCGCGCCCGGCCTGCGAGAGGATCTGCCCGCCACCCACGAGCCGCTGATTCTGTTCGAGCCGGGTGAACGACCCGAGGAAGCCGCCGGTGCCCGCGAACAGCTGAAGCGCGTCGCTGCCCACCTGCATCGGCGCGGCCTCGGTGCGTGGTCTCGGCCGTCTCCTCGCTGAACACGTTCAGGCGCTCCGGCTTGGTCGGGTCGCCGAGCTGGTCGGCTCCCAGGCTCACCAGGCGGCGGAAGGAGTCCGTGCCGAACGAGGCCACGCGGCCGCCGCCCTGCACGTAGTCCTGAAGCGCGAGCTGCACGCGGTCGGTGAGCCAGGTCTCATCGCCGGGGAAGAGCACGCCCGGCCGGCCCGTCAGCCCGGGACCGTGACCGCGCGCCAGCGCGAGGTCGGTGGTCAGGTCGTACGGCAGGCCCGAGCGGTCCAGGAAGCGCAGGAGCGGCACCACCTGCTGCTCCAGGCCGGCGGGCGGGAGACCGTGGGCGAAGGGCCGGTCGATCCCCACGGTGTCGCCCTCCGAGAGCAGGTTCGGGAAGCCGTCGTTGTCGTCGTCGACCGGGTTCAGTCCCTGCCACTGGATGGCCGGCAGCACCACGAGCACGCGGCCGCGGCTGTGGCCGCGCACCGCGAGCGGCGTGAGCGCGCGGTGGCCGCCCGCCTGCACCCGCAGCATGTAGAGCCCCGTGGGCGCACGGGGTGGCACGCGCACGGCCAGCGTCGTGCTCGCGGCCCCGGAGCCGCGGGCCACCGGCGCGCTGGGCCCGGCGGGAGAGAGGCTCCAGCGCAGCCGCCGCGGCACCGGGCCGACCTTGAAGCGCACCACGCTCCCGCGCTCACGGGCTCGAGCGGCCCGCCCACGGTCAGGTAGCGGATCGAGAGGCCCGAGCCGGGCACGGTGCCGCCTCGCACCGGTGGCAGCCGCCTCGGTGCGCTGCCGGCGTTGCCGGCCTGGTCGAAGCCGGTCACGCTGACCTCGTAGACCCCGTCGGGGGCGAACGTGCCGTCCGCCAGGCGCCCGTCCCACCTGGCGCTCTGCCTGAAGCGCGTGGTCTTGGGGGTGGCCACCAGCACGGGCTTCGGCAGGTCGGTGCGCCAGATGCCCAGCACCGGCTTCGGGTTCGAGGGGGCCGAGTAGCGCACGCGCAGCACGCCCTGGGTGGGCGAGCCGGGCAGGAACCCGGCCGGGCCGATCGACTTGAGCCGCACGACCGGCGGCTTCGTGTCCACGGTCACCGTGCGCGGGGCGGTGAGCGCACGCCCCTGGTGGCGCAACGTCACGCGCAGCCGGTAGGGGCCGTCGGGCACGATCCTGCCGTCGTCGCCCCGGCCGTTCCAGCCGTAGGAGTGAAAGCCCCGCCGGAGCGTCCTGCCCTCGATGAGCGTGCGCACGTCGTCGCCGTCGGCGTTGACGATCGAGACCGTCACGCCCTCCTCGCGCTTCGGCAGCTCGAAGCGCAGCCTGACGCTCGGGTAGCGGCTGGTGGGCGAGAACGAGCTGCGCCCGCACGAGCGAGAGGTCACCCCGTTCGTACACGGGCCGTAGTAATAGACCCGCTCCACGATCGGCGTGGATCGCTTGAGTCGTTGCGTGACGACGAAGGCGCCGAGCGTGGCAATCACCAGGGCGCCAAACACCACCCGGACCAGCAAGCTGCTCGGCACAGCGGGAAAGGTAACGGCCCGGCCCGTTACCCGGCGTTAGGCCCCGGGCAGCGAAAACCGAGTCTGGCCAGGACGCAGGGAGGCGGTAGTGCTCTGCACCCCGCCGACCGAGGACGCCGCCAGACGAAGGTTTGCAGCGCCCGGGCGTTAGCCGGTGCTACCGGGGACCTTGTCGGCCCCGATGATCACCGCGACGTTGGCATCGCCCGCGCGCTGCTGCGTCTGCGTGTCGATGGGCTCGGTGTCGGAGATGCCCAGCTTGCTGGCTACGAGGCGGGCTGCCGCGCCGTTGTTCGCCGAGTACTCCACCACCGACTGGGCCTGCTGGCCCTGGGTCGGTGAGTTGGTGGTGTTGCCGCGGACGAACCCCTGCTGCTGAAGCTGGTCGGCGATCCGCGACGCTAGGCCGGTCGAGTTCGTCCCGTTCAGCACCGCCACGGTGATCTTGCTCGGGCTGAGCGGCTTCGGCTTGCGCTTGACGGCAGGCGTGGTGGCCGTCTTCCCCGCGGCCGCCGCCGTGTTGTTGGCCGCGGGCGGGGTGCTGCTGCTGCCGCTGCTGCCGCCGATGTGCGAGATCCCGTAGACCGCTCCGATGCCGATCACGAGGATGCCCACCACGATCAGCGCGATGTAGCGTGGCTCCGGCCACTCGATGCGCTTGTACCAGGGCTCCGGCGGGCGCGACAGGATCGGCGTGCTGGCGACGGGCGCCGGCGTGGGAGCGGGCCTGCTGGGGAACGCCGGCGGTGCACCGGGCGCCGGGGTGGCCGTGCCGGGTGTGGAGCCGGGAACGGTCGGAGGCGGCACCATCGTGGGCGCCGCGCCCACCCCCGCGGCCACGCGCTGCGGCTGCTGCTGGGTGGAGGCGGCGGCGATCCGTGCCTCCTCCTCGGCGGCGCGCTCGGGAGCGCGGCCCGCCCATTCGCGCAGGCGCTTTACGTCACGCGCCTGCGAGAAGTAGAGCGCGCACAAGACGGCAAGGCCGATAACGGCCGCAAACCCGGCATAGGAGCCGATCTCCTGAACGTGATGCATACCCCGTGCGAACCTTAAACCGGATGTCGGGCGGTCTGTTTCGGCCGCCCCCCTGCCTGAGCCGGGATCACAGCAGCTCTGCGGCCTCCGAGCCAGCCGGGCTCGGAGTCGGCTCAGCCACAGATGCGAGCAGCGCGCGCTCGCGCGCCAGCGAGGCGACGGTCTTTGCCAGCGCCGCCGGATCGCCGTGGTAGACGAGCTCCTCCACCTGCGTGAACGCCCCCTCGACCCAGTCGGGATCGAGCGGCTGGCGCACCGCCGCCACGATCTTCTCCGCCGGCGTGGGCTGCGGGCGCTCGTCGTGGTTGAAGAGCTCCTCGTGCAGCTTCTCGCCGGGGCGGCGGCCGACGATCTCGATCGCGATGTCCACGCCCGGCTCCTGGCCGGAGAGCCGGATCATGTTCTGGGCGAGCTCGATGATCTTCACGGGCTCCCCCATCTCGAGCACGTACACCTCGCCGCCCTTGCCGAGGTCGCCCGAGCGGATGATCAGCTGCACCGCCTCGGGGATCGTCATGAAGTAGCGCGTCATGCCCGGATCGGTGATCGTCACCGGGCCGCCCTCGGCGATCTGGCGGCGGAAGATCGGGACGACGGAGCCGGACGAGCCGAGCACGTTGCCGAAGCGCACGGTGGCGTAGCTCGTGCGGAGGAAGCGGTGCTGTGCCGCCTCCACGGCCCACTCGGCCAGCGTCTTCGAGGCGCCCATCACGGTGGCGGGGGTCACGGCCTTGTCGGTCGAGACGAGCACGAAGCGGCGCGCGCCGGACTCGCCCGCCGCCGACGCGACGATGCGCGTGGCCACGGCGTTGTTGCGCACGGCCTCGACGGGGTTCTCCTCCATCAGCGGCACGTGCTTGTACGCGGCCGCGTGGAACACCACGCTGGGGCGCACTCGAGGAACAGCTCGCGCATGCGCGTGGCGTCCTTGCAGTCCGCGAGCACGGCGGTGGCGCGCGAGAAGTGGCGGCCCTCCTCGAGCTCGCGCCGGATCTCGAACAGCGCGTTCTCGCCGTTCTCGACGAGGATCAGCTCACGCGGGCCAACGCGGGCGATCTGGCGGCACAGCTCGGCGCCGATCGAGCCGCCGGCGCCGGTGACCAGCACCGTCTCGCCCTCCAGATAGCGGCCGAGGCGGTCGATCTCCATGCGCACCGGCTCGCGGCCGAGGACGTCCTCCACGCGCACCTCGCGCACCTGGCGCATGATGTTCACGCCGCCGCTCAGGATCTCGAAGACGGTCGGCAGCGTGCGCACCGGGATGGCACGCTCGCGACAGGCCGACACCACCTTCTGGCGCAGCTCGCCGGGCGCGGACGGGATCGCGATGATCACCTCGTCGGGCTCGGCCTCGTCGAGCACGCGGCCCAGCTCGGACGTGGTGCCGAGCACCTTCAGCCCGGCCACGCGCATGCCCTGCTTGCGCGGGTCGTCGTCCACGAACCGATCGGCTCCTCGTGCAGCTCGGGATTGCGGCGCAGCTCGAAGGCCACCGACTGGCCGCCGTTGCCGGCTCCGACCACCAGCACCTGGCGCGCGTCCTTGGCGCCGAGCGGGGCGCGGAAGGAGCGCTCCACGAGCATCGTGCGGACGAAGAAGCGGATGCCGCCCACGCCGCGCGAGCGTGAGCAGGAAGTCGAGCGCGATCACGCCTCGCGGCGGGTCGGTGCCGCCCGGCGAGAACAGGAACAGCGCCACCACGAGTCCGGCGGTGCAGATGGACACCGCCTGGAAGATCGCCACGAAGTCCCGCTGGTCGACGAAGCGCCAGAGCTTGCCGTAGAAGCGGAAGAGCGCGAAGACGATCAGCTTGCCCGCTACGACGAACAGGATCGTCGCCATGAACAGGTCGTGGTAGCGGCGCGGCATCGCCGAGTCGAAGCGCAGCGCGAACGCGAGGTAGTAGGCGAGCGCCACCACGCAGCCGTCGATGACGACCTGCCCTACGCGGCGAGCGTAGACAGATGAAAGTAGGCGGGACTGGAGCGCTTTCAACGGTTCGCCTGCTGTTTCTACGTATAGGCCGGTGGCCCTCCGACGGCGCGGCGCGGCGCTCGGCCCCATGCTAGCGGCTAGCCAGCTCCTAAGAGCCCTCTCAGGACCGCTCGCTAGGCTTCCTCGACCCTGATGCTCCTCCTCGCCTCGATCAGCGAGCGGCTGGTGAACTTTGCCGTGAACGTGATCGGTGACCTCGGCTTGTTCGGCGTGTTCGTGCTGATGCTCGCCGAAAGCGCCTTGATACCGATCCCAAGCGAAGCCACGATGCTGTTCGCAGGCTTCAACGTCGCGAACGGTCACTACCCCCTCTGGCAGCCGGTGGCCGTCGGCGTCGCGGCGAACCTTGTGGGGTCGTGGATCGCCTACGCCATCGGCTACTACGGCCGCGTCGACGTGATCGAGAAGCACGGACACCTGCTCCACATCAAGCCGCAAGCACCTCGCGTGGGCGGACCGCTGGTTCGCCCGCCATGGCGAGGCCACGGTCTTCTTCTCCCGCATGCTTCCGATCATCCGTACCTTCATCTCGCTTCCCGCCGGCATCGCCCGCATGCCGTTCTGGCGCTTCACGGCCTTCACCGTGGCCGGCTGCTTGCCATGGGTCCTGGCGCTCACGTTCATCGGCAAGCAGGCCGGCGCCAACTGGCGCGACTGGAAGCACTACTTCAGCTACCTCGACTACGTCATGCTGGCCGTGATCGTGGTCGGCATCGTCTACCTCGTGGTGCGGCGCCGGCACCCGCACCGCCGAGACGGTCTAGGAGCCTGCGCTGGGCTCATCCGGGCGGCTGGCGGTCTGGCAGGCCGTGGCCCTCGGGGCCATCCAGGGGCCCACCGAGCTGCTGCCGGTGTCGAGCTCCGGCCACCTGACCCTGCTGCCCGCCCTGCTCGGCTGGGACCACAGCGCGCTCGATCCCGAGCTGCGCAAGTCGTTCGACGTGGCGCTGCACGCGGGCACCGCGGCCGCGCTGGCCATCGCCCTGCGCGCGGAGGTCACCGAGGTCGCGCGGGCGCTCGATCCGCGCCGGCTCGCCGGGATCGCGCTGACGCTCGGCCCCCGCGGCGGCGCTGGCCGGCCTGTTCGAGCACGCGATCGAGGAGCGGCTGGGCTCGCCGCGCTCGGTGGCGCTGGCCCAGATCGGCGCCGGGCTGGCGCTGGCGGCCGCCGACCGCAGCCCGGCGATCCGCCCGCACTCGGACGCCGGCCCGCTCGACCACCTGCTGATCGGCACGGGCCAGGCCAGCGCGCTCGTGCCCGGGGTCTCGCGCAACGGGGCCACGCTCACCGCCGCTCGCCTGCTGCGCTTCGAGCGTCCCGCCTCCAGCGTGCTGTCGCGCCATGCGGCGCTGCCCGTGATCGCGGGAGCCACCGCGCTCAAGGGCTTGCGGCTTGCGCGCCGCGGGCTCGCCCCCGAGCTGCGGGCGCCGTTCGCCGCGGGCGCGCTCGCTTCGTTCGCCTCCACGCTTGCCAGCCGGCGGCTCGTGTCCGCGATGGACGGCGCGCGCTCCTACGTCCCGTTCGCCGCCTACCGCGTCGCACTCGGAGCGCTGGCAATGCAAGGATTGCGACGGCGATGACCGAGCTTCCCGAGCACGCGCAACGCAACAGGGCCGCCTGGGACGAGTGGGCCGGCGGCTACGAGGAGGCGGGGCAGCGGAACTGGAGCTCGGACGAGCCCAGCTGGGGGATCTTCGGCGTGCCGGAGTCCGCAGCTGCGGATGCTGCCCGAGGACGCGAGCGGACTCGACGCGATCGAGCTGGGCTGCGGGACCGGCTACGTGTCGGCCTGGCTCGCCCGCCGCGGCGCGAACGTGACCGCAATCGACAACTCGGAGAAGCAGCTCGCCACCGCACGCCGCCTCCAGGAGGAGCACGGGCTCGACTTCCCCCTGCTCCACGGCAACGCCGAGCAGGTGCCGCGTCCGGACGCGAGCTTCGACTTCGCGATCTCCGAGTACGGCGCCAGCATCTGGTGCGACCCGTACAAGTGGATCCCCGAGGCCGCGCGTCTCCTGCGTCCTGGCGGGCGACTGGTCTTCCTCGTGAACGCCACCCTGCTGATGCTTTGCGCTCCCGATGAGGAGGACAACATGCCCGCCGGCACGGAGCTGCTGCGCCCGTACTTCGGGATGCACCGCTTCGAATGGCCTGACGACGATTCGGTCGAGTTCCACCTCCCCCACGGCGAGCTGATTCGGCTGCTGCGTGAGAACGACTTCGAGGTGGAGGAGCTGATCGAGGTCCAGCCACCCGAGGGCTCCACCACCAGCTACAAGCTCGCCACCCTCGAATGGGCGCGCAAGTGGCCCTGCGAGGAGGTCTGGAAGGCCCGTAAGCGCGATGGCTGACAGCGCCTACGCCCGCGCCGGCGTGGACACGAGCCGCGCCGAACGGGCCATCTCGGGGCTGGTGGAGGTGCTGCGCTCGATCGACCCGGGGCGGCCGTCGCAGGTCGGTCGTCGGCTCCGGCCACTACGCGGCCGTGATCGCGCTCGACGACCAGACGGGCATCGCGCTGTCCACCGACGGCGTGGGGAGCAAGGTGATCGTCGCGGAGCAGCTCGAGCGCTACGACACCGTCGGCATCGACTGCGTGGCGATGAACGTGAACGACCTCGTCTGCGTCGGCGCGGAGCCGCTCGCGCTGCTCGACTACATCGCGCTCGAGGACGCCGACCCGGAGATGCTGCGCCAGATCGCGCTCGGCCTGAAGGCGGGCGCCGAGCAGGCCGGCGTGGAGATCCCCGGCGGCGAGCTGGCCCAGCTGCCCGAGCTGATCCGCGGGCACCCGTCCCCGCGCGGCTTCGACCTGGCCGCCTCGGCGTTCGGGATCGTGCGGCTCGACTCGCTCGTCACCGGCGAGCGGATCGCCCCCGGCGACGCCGTGATCGGCCTGCCCTCGAGCGGCCTCCACTCCAACGGCTACACGCTGGCGCGGCGCGCCCTGCCGGACCTGGCCGAGGCGCCCGCGGAGCTCGGCGGCCGCACGGTCGGCGACGAGCTGCTCGAGCCCACCGTGATCTACGTGCGCGCGGCGCTCGACCTGGTGCGATCCGAGACGATCGACGCTGCGCGGCCTCGCCCACATCACCGGCGACGGGCTGCTGAACCTGCTGCGCCTGAACGCCGGGGTGGGCTTCTCGATCGACTCCCCGCTGCCCGTTCCGCCCGTGTTCGGGCTGATCGCCGAGCGCGGCGCGGTGGCGGCCGAGGACATGTGGGAGACGTTCAACATGGGCTGCGGCTTCTGCGCGGTCGTGCCCGACGAGCATGCCGCGGCCGCCGTCGAGCTGCTTGCCGCCCGCCATCCCGGCGCAGCGCGAATCGGCTCGGTGACCGCCGACAGCGGCGTGGTCGAGCTGCCGCGCGCCGGCCTCGTGCTCCGCGGGACGTGACCCCCGCCCGGCTGCGAAAGGCCTGCCTGGCGTTCCCCGGCGCCGAGGAGACCTTCCCCTTCGCGCCCGGCCACTCCGTCTTCAAGGTCGCCGGCAAGATCTTCGCCCTCACCCGGCTGACGGAGCGCCCCCTGCGCATCAGCCTGAAGTGCGAGCCGGCGCTGGCCGAGGGCCTGCGCGCCGCCCACCCCGAGATCATCCCCGGCTACCACCTGAACAAGCGCCACTGGAACACCGTCATACCTGGACGGCGAGCTGGAGGACCGGATGGTGCTGGAGATGGTCGAGGATTCGTACGACCTCGTGGTCGCTGGACTGGCGAAGGCGAAGCAACGAGCGCTGGGCTGGTCTCGGGTTAGCAGTTGGCAGTTGGCCCGACGACCGCCCGGTGACTCCAGCCACGCTGGTCTTCCGCTGCCAACTGCAGACTGCCTAGGCCCTCTCCCACAGTGTCCCGTCAGCACCTGCACCGGCCGCACCTTCCACTCAGCGGCAAGCTGCCACAGCTGCGCATTCGCGATCGTGGCCGGCAGGCCGCAGACATCCTCGACCTCCTTCGTCGCCATGCGGCCGAAGCGCGTGATCGCGTCGAGCACGCCCGGCGACGGCCCGTCGCCGGCCACCGCCCCGGCGGCCTCCGCCGCCGCGCGGTACTCCTCGTACGGCCGCAGGCCGTAGACGGCGTGGCTCACCCCGTCCTCGCCCTCGAACTCCGCGGTCGGGAACACCAGCCGCTCGGCCCCCTGGCCCATCTTGGCGCCGCCGCGCTCGCGCGCGCCGTCGGGGATGGCCCGGGTCAGGTCCAGGTCGGCCCCGAACGCCTCGACGATCGCGTGCGAGCCGAGGTCGATGCGGAAGCGCTCCACGTTCAGCCCGACCCGCCGCGCCTCCTCCACCAAGCGCCTCCGTCGTGTCGAGCTTGCGCCTGAAGCAGAGCATCCCCTCGCGCAGCGCGCGCAGGTACGCGGCGGCCGGCTCGGCGCCCTGCTCGACGGCCGCCTTTACCGCCATGCAAGCGGGATAGGTGCTGGTCAGCGGCCCCTCGGTCCACAGCCGCGGGTCGATCGGCATGCCGCTGTGGGCGGCCACGTCGAGCCAGTGGTCGACCAGACCCTGGTAGACGCCGGCGGCGCCCCCGATGCCCGCCTCGCGGTCCTCGTAGTCGCGCGTGTAGTCGCGGGCGAGACCGCCCATCACGTAGGTCCACGCCAGGGAGTCGCCGAACTCCACCATCAGACGGCGGAGCTTCGGCTCGTTCGCCCAGGACGCCGAGCAGGCGGGATCAGTGAAATACCGTACGCAGACAGCCACCGCGATGCCCAAAATAGAGGAGCTGATGATCGGCACCCTGCTCAACGGGCGCTTCAGGCTTGAGGAGCGAGTCGGCTCGGGCGGCATGTCGACCGTCTACCGCGCGTTCGACGAGACGCTCGAGCGCTGGGTGGCGATCAAGCTGCTCCAGCGCGACATAGCCGGCGACGACGACCAGATCGAGCGCTTCCGCCGCGAGGCGCGCTCGGTCGCGCGCCTGAACCACCCGCACGTGGTGACCGTGATCGACGCCGGCGAGGACGACGGCACGCCCTACATCGTCTTCGAGTACATCGCGGGCGAGACGCTGAAGGACCGCATCCGCCGGCTGGGCCCGGAGCTGCCGATCACCGAGGCGCTGGCCTACGCGATCGAGATCGCCCGCGCGCTGGAGGCGGCGCACGCGGAGCTGCTCGTGCACCGGGACGTGAAGCCCCAGAACGTGCTGCTCGACCACGAGGGCCGCGCCAAGGTCACGGACTTCGGCATCGCGCGCTCGCTCGAGGCCGACGGCCTGACCCTGGCCGGCCGGGTGGTCGGGACCACCGACTACGTGGCCCCCGAGCAGGCGCTGGGCCAGGAGGTCACCCAGCAGTCGGACATCTACTCGCTCGGGATCGTGCTCTACGAGATGCTCACCGGCGACGTGCCGTACAAGGCCGACGCGCCGGTGGCGGTCGCGATGAAGCACGTGCGCGAGCCGATGCCGGACGTGCGCCGGGCGCGGCGCGAGGTCTCGGCCGCCACGGCCTCGATCGTCGATCGAGCCACCGTCCAAGGAGACGCGCAACCGCTACCTGACGATCGCCGAGATGCTGAACGACCTCGAGCATGCGCTGGCCGTCGAGGCCGCGCGGGCGGGGCAGGCCAGCGGCGAGGCCACCACCGTGATCCGCGCGCTGCCCGCGGGCACCCCGGTGCCATGGCGGGTGCGCTTCCCGCGGCGGGCCATGGTGCTCACGCTGCTGCTCATCGGCGTGGTGGCCGTCGTGGTGGTGCTGATCGCCGCCGGCACCCACCGCTCGCCGCCGCGCGCCGCCGCCGCCCCGCCGGCTCCGCAGGGCGCCCGGCCGCTGATCGCCGTGCCGCTGGCGCCCACCGCGGGCCACGACTACGACCCCTTCGGCACCGGCGACAAGACCGAGCATCACGCCGACGTGCCCAAGGCGATCGACGGCAATCCGGCCACCGCGTGGACCACCGAGACCTACAGCGGCGGCCTCGGGCAACAAGCCCGGCGTGGGCCTCTACGTGGACGCGGGCAGCCCGGTGGCGGCTCGCCGCCTCGACCTCGCTCGCGAACCCCGGCGGCTACGAGGCGCGGGTCTACGCGGCGCCGGCGGGCCCGGTCCCGGCGAGCCTCGATCGAGTGGACGTCGGTGTCGAGCCTCACGACGGTCGAAGCCCGCGCCGGGCATCCCGCTCGACACGAAGAACAGCGCCTACCAGTACTACCTGGTCTGGATCGACAAGCTGCCTCCGGGCGGCCAGGCCGGGATCGCCGACCTGAAGCTCTGGCGCTGACGAGCCGCCGTCAGTAGCGGTAGGAGCTCTCCTCGCGGTGGCGCTCCAGCGCCAGCTCGAGCAGGCGGTCGAGCAGCTCCACGAAGGGGATGCCGGAGGCCTCGAACATCTTGGCGAAGCCGCTCGTGTCGGTGAAGCCGGGGATCGTGTTGAGCTCGTTGACGAGCACGCTGCGCCCGTCCTCCACGAAGAAGTCGAGCCGCGCGAAGCCGGTGCAGCCGACGGCGGTGTAGACCTCCGCGGACAGCTCGCGGACGCGCTCGATCACCTCGCCGTCGAGCCGCGCGGGCATCACCAGCTCCATGCCGCCCGGCGTGTACTTCGCCTCGTAGTCGTACCAGTCGGCGTGCGCCACGATCTCGCCCGGCTGGGAGACCAGCGGAGTGGCGTTCCCGATCACCGAGCACTCCACCTCCATGCCGATGGCCATGCGCTCCACCAGCGCCACCGGATCGTGCTCGAACGACAGCTCGAGCGCGGGCGCCAGCTGCTCCGCGCTGGTGACCTTCGAGATCCCCACCGACGAGCCGAGCTGCGCCGGCTTGACGAACAGCGGCAGGCCGAGCTGGTCGATGAGCGCGGCCGGGTCCGCCCCGCGCCGCACGGCGGCGTGCTCGACCTGCGGCAGCCCGCGGGCCGCCATCAGCTCCTTGAAGAGCGCCTTGTCCATGCACAGCGCCGAGCAGAGCACCCCGGCGCCGGTGTAGGGGACGCCCACGGTCTCGAGCAGCCCCTGCAGCTTGCCGTCCTCGCCGTACGGCCCGTGCAGCACCGGGAAGACCACGTCGGCGCCGAGCAGGCCCGAGCCGGGCTCGAGGCGTCACCGGCTCGCCGTGGCAGCTCCAGCGCCCGTCGCGGGCGATCTCGACCGTGAAGGCGTCGTGCCCGCCGCGCTCGAGCCCTGCCTGCACGGACGCCGCCGACGCAAGCGACACCTCGTGCTCGCTCGATCGGCCGCCGCCCAGCACCGCGACGCGCATCTAGCGGGGTGCCCGGTGTGGGCGTACCCGTGCTCGTCTGCACGAAGTGGCCGATGTAGATCACGACCGTGCGGCCCTTCTTCAGCTGGGTGCCGGCCGGCGGCCGCTGGCGGACCACCAGCCCCTCCTGGCTCTGGTCGCTCACGTCCAGGTCCTTCGCCTGCACCTGGAAGCCGGCGCCCGTCACCTGGGTGGTGGCATCCGCCTCGGTGAGCCCGCTCAGGTCGGGCACGTCCGCCGTGTCGGGACCCTTGGACACCGTGAGCTTCACCTGGCTGTTCTTGTTCGCCATCCCGCCGCCTGCCGGCGACTGCGCGATGACCGTGCCCACCGGCTGGTCGGAGAACTGGGGCGAGTCGCTGTAGCGGAGGTCGCTCTGCTTCAGGTTCGAGTGCGCGGTGCCCTTGTCCTGGCCCACCACGTTCGGCACCTGCACCTGCTCGGGCCCGCTGCTCACGAGCAGCTGCACGTGCGAGCCCTTCGGCACCGACGAGCCCTCCGCCGGGTTGGCGCTGATCACCTGGCCCTTCGGCACCGTGTCCGAGTGCTGCGCGCTCGTGTCGGCGAACAGCTTCGCGTTCTTCAGCGCCCGCGTGGCCTGGCTGGCCGTCTCCCCGGCCAGCGGCGGGACGGTGGTCGTGCCCGGCCCCTTCGACACCTGCGAGCGTGACCGTGGAGTTCTTGTCCACCTTCGTGCCCGGCCTCGGGGCTCTGGCCGATCACCACGCCCACGGTCTCGGCGCTCTCCTTGCGCTGCACCACCACGGTGAAGCCGCGGCGGTCGAGGTCCACGGTGGCCGCGTCCTCCTGCTTGCCGACCTCGCCCGGCACCGTACGCGCACGTTCTGCAGGAGCTCGTAGACCCCCACGCCGATGCCCGCGAGCAGGATCAGCACGAGCACGACCCAGGGCCAGCGGCGCGGACCGCGCTGGCGCACCGGCGCGAGCGGGCGGCGGAGGCGGCGGCGACGAACGTGCCGGGCGCCCAGGCCGCCGTGTCCTGGCTGCCGCCGTTCGCGCCCGAGACGATCGCCGCCTTGGCGCTCTCCAGCGCGGCGATGAACTCCTCGGCGTTCGCGTAGCGATCCTCGGGGCGCTTGGCGAGGGCCTTCATCACGGCCGCCTCGAGCGCCGGGTTCACGTCCGGCCGCACGAGCGCGAGGCGCTGCGGCGGCTCGCTGAGGTGCTTGAGCGCGATCGACACGGCGCTCTCCCCCTCGAACGGCACGCGCCCGCCCAGCATCTCGTAGAGGATCACGCCGATCGAGTAGAGGTCGGAGGCCGCGGTCACGCCGTGTCCCTGCGCCTGCTCGGGCGACAGGTACTGCGCGGTGCCCATGATCGAGCCGGTCTCCGTCATCTCCGACGCGCCGGCGCGCGCGATGCCGAAGTCCATGACCTTCACGTTGTCCTGCGCGCCGACCATCACGTTGTGCGGCTTGAAGTCGCGGTGGATCACCCCGCGCTTGTGCGCGAAGCCGGCGGCGCGCCAGGATCTGCACGCCGAGGTCGATCGCGCGCGTCTGCTCGAGCGGCGCCTCGGCCTTGATCAGGTCCTTGAGCGTCCTGCCCGCGAGCAGCTCCATCGCGATGTAGTAGGTGCCGTCGTGGTCGCCGCGGTCGAAGACGTTCGACCACGTTCGGGTGCTGCAGGCCGGCGGCGGCCGATGCCTCGCGCCGGAAGCGCTCCACGAACTCCTGGTCCTGGGCGAAGCGGCGGTGCAGCACCTTGAGGGCCACCTGCCGCCCGAGGTGCGTGTCCTCGGCGCAGTAGACGTCCGCCATGCCGCCCGAGCCGATGCGGTTGAGGATCCGGTAGCGCCCGTCGACCAGCGTGTTGTCGGCGACCTCGGTCATCGGTGCTCGCTCAGCAGTACCTGCATGACCTGCTTGGCGATCGGCGCGGCCATCGGTCCCGCCCTCGCCCTGGGTCCGCTCGACGGTCACCGCGATGGCGACCTTCGGGTTGGGCACGGGGCCGAAGGCGATGAACCAGGCCTGGTTGGACGTCGCGTTGTCCACCTCGGCGGTGCCCGTCTTGCCGGCAACGGTGATGCCCGGTATCTGCGCCGCCGTGCCGGTGCCGGACTTCACCACCTGCTCCATCATCGCGGTGACCTTCGCGGCGGTGTCCGGCTTCATCACCTGGTTGACCTCCGCCGGCTGCACCGTGTCCCTCACGCGCCCGTCCGGCGAGACGATCTTGTCGACCAGCTGCGCCTTCATCAGCTTGCCGCCGTTGGCCACCGTGGCCGCGACCAGCGCCATCTGCAGCGGCGTGACCTCGAGGCGCTCCTGGCCGATGGCCACGCGCCCGATGTCGATGTCGTCGCTCGGGCCGAGCAGGCGGCCGCGCTTGCCGAACACGCCGCTCGCGGTCAGCTCGTCGGCGACGGCAGGTCGATCGGCGGCTTCTTGTCGAAGCCGAAGCGATTCATGTAGTCGAACATGATGTTGTTCCCGAGCTTCTCGCCGACCTCGCCGTAGACGGTGTTGACCGACTTCGCAAGCGCCTCGGTGAGCGTCAGCGGACCGTAGCTTCCGCTGCCCTCCGTACAGCAGTTGCTCAGGACCACACCGCCGATGATCTTCGGCGATTTGCCGGACACGATCGACACCGGCGTGTAGCGGCCGCTGTCGATCGCGGCCACCGCGGTCACCACCTTCATGGTCGAGCCCGGCGGGTAGCGCCCCTGCGTGGCGCGGTTGAAGCAGCGACTGGCCCGGGGGCAGGCCGTTCGGGATCTGGTTCGGGTTGTAGCTCGGCACGTTGGCCATCACCCGCACCTTGCCCGTGGAGGGATCGAGCGCCACCACGGATCCGGCGCGGCCGGCGAGCCCCGCGAGCGCGGCGCGCTGGGCGGCCGGGTCGAGCGTGGTGCGCACGTCGTCGCCCTCCTTCTTGCTGCCGCTCAGCTCGTCGATGATCGAGGCGAACTCGTTGTGGCGACCGGACAGGCTGTCGTTCTCCTCGCGCTCGAGCCCGGCGTTGCCGTTCGAGATGAACGAGTAGCCCACCGCGTTCGAGAACAGGCTGTTCTGCGGATAGCGGCGCACGTAGCGCAGCGTCGGGCCGCTGCCCTGGCGCACGTCGCGCGCCAGCACGGTGCCGTCGTCCGCGTAGATGTAGCCGCGCGGCACGCGCTGCTGCTCGAGCAGCGGCCGGCGGTTGGCGGTCTGGTTCTGGAGGCTCTTCGCGTCGAAGACGGTCCAGCGCGACGTGTAGACCACGAGCAGCCCGAACAGCACCAGCACGAGCACGAAGAGGTGTCCGATCTGCCGGTTCAAACCACTCCCCCGCGGCCCTCGGGCGTCTTGCGAGCCGCGTCCGAGAGGATCAGGAGCAGCGCCAGCACCACGAAGTTGGCCACGATCGAGCTGCCCCCGTAGGAGATGAACGGCAGCGTGACGCCGGTCAGCGGGATCACGCGCGTCACGCCGCCGACGATCACGAACACCTGCAGCGCCACCACCGCCGAGAGGCCGGTCGCGAGCAGCTTCGAGAAGCCGTCATGGGAGATCAGCGCGGTCTTGAGGCCGCGCTGCACCAGCAGCAGGTAGATGAGGATCACCGCGACGGCGCCGAACAGGCCGAGCTCGTTCGTGATCACCGCGTAGATCAGGTCCGTCTTGGCGGCGGGCAGGATCGTGACCGTCTTCCCGTTCGGTCCCGCCACCTGGAGCAGCGATTGACCCAGCCCGCGTCCGAACAACCCGCCGTCGGCCTGCGCGAACAGCCCCTGGGCGATCTGGTAGCGAGCGTCCGTTCACCAGGTCGGGGCGGAACGGGTGCAGCCAGATCGTCACGCGATCGTGCACGTGCGGCACGTGCTTGGCGAAGAAGATCGCGCCGCCCACGAAGATGCCCAGCCCGGCCGCCACCAGCGACACCCGCGCGGTGGCCACGTAGAGCATCGCCAGGAAGGCGCCGAAGAACATCACCGAGCTGCCCAGGTCCCGGATCAGGATCAGCATCACCATCGCCAGGCCCCAGATCAGGAGCAGCGGCCCCAGGTGCTTCAGGCTGATGCGCGGCAGGCGGCCGCGGACGAGCACGTCGCGCGTCTCGCGCAGGTAGCTCGCGAGGAACACGACGATCCCGATCTTCGCGAACTCGGCGGGCTGGAACTGCAGCGAGCCGAAGTGGATGGCGAGGTACGCGCCGTTCGAGTTCACGCCGATCCCCGGCAGGCGCGGCAGGAGCAGCAGGCCGATGCTCACCGCCGCGATCGTGTAGCGGTAGCGCTCCAGCACGCGGTAGTCGCGCAGGAACACGATCGTCGCGCAGAACAGCAGCAGCCCGAACACGAACCACTCCGCCTGCTGGCGCGCGAAGGTCGGCTCGATCCGGTAGATCATCACCAGGCCGAACGCCGCCAGCAGCGCCGCGAGCGGGAACAGGTACGGGTCCGCGTCGGGCAGGCGCGCGCGGATGAAGATATGGGCGAACAGGCAGCAGCCGAGGAAGAAGGCGCCGTAGGTCACCGTCACGGTGTTGATCTGCGACGAGCGCGTGATCAGCACCGGCGGTGAAGCCGGCGGTGACGAGCAACGTGACCGGCAGCGAGGCCGAACAGCTCGCGTGAGCGTGCGCGACATCCGCTAGCCCTGCGTCCGCTCGAGCGAGCGCACGAGGTCGACCGCGTCGCCCTTGCCGCGCAGCTTGTTGTCGAGCACGTGCTGGCGCTGGCGCGTGGGCAGCGAGACCGCCGGCACCGTGCTCTCGTACTCCTTGCTGTAGAGCTTGACCCCGAGCGGCAGGTCGTACGGCACGCCGCGATAGAGCGTGATCAGGCCGCTGTCGTCGGTGCCCACGAAGTAGAACTGGCGCCCGGCCTCGTACAGCCCCACCAGCGAGGCGATCAGGACCACCAGCGCGAGGATCGCGCCGAGGACGACCTTCGGCCGCCGGCCGCCCGCGGCGTGGGGGCGGCGCAGGACGCGGCGGCGGGACCTCTGCCCGCGGAGGCGCCGCCGTCGCGGCGGAGGCGCGCTGAGGCTCCGCTGCGGCCCGCGCGCGTGCGACCTCCTCGGGACCGATCACCACCGTGTCCCCCGCAGCGTCGCCGACCGGCTCGGGCGCGGGCCCTCCACGGTCTCCGCGGCCGGCGCCTCGGCGCCGCTCAGCGTGTCGGACTCGAGCGCCGCCGGCGGCGTCGGCCTCCTCGCCGAGCTTGAACAGCAGCACGGTGATGTTGTCCTTCCCGCCGCGCGCGTTCGCGTCGTCCACCAGCGCCTTCGCCGCCTGCTCGAGCGACGAGCGCGAGCGCAGGATCTCCGCCACGCGCTCCTCGGGCAGCATCCCCGTGAGGCCGTCCGAGCAGATCAGGTACACGTCCCCGTCGCGCGCCGGATAGGTGTAGGTCTCGACCTCCACGTCCGGCTCGGGCCCAGCGCGCGGGTGATGATCGAGCGGCGCGGATCGGACTCGGCGTCCTCGGGCGAGAGCTTGCCCATCCGCATCAGCTCCTCCACCAGCGAGTGGTCCTGCGTGAGGCGCTCGAGCTCGTCGTCGCGGAACCGATACGCGCGGCTGTCCCCCACGTGCCCCAGCGACACCTCCTGCTGGCCCACCAGCGCCGCGGTCACGGTCGTGCCCATGCCGGCGTGGGACTCGTCCGACTGGGAGAGGTCGTAGATCTTGCGGTTGGCCGAGCGCACGATCGCCGCCAGCCGCTCCTCGGGGCTGCCGTCGCCCTCGGACTGCGCGGCGAACTCGTCCACCGCGATCTGCGAGGCCACCTCGCCGGCGCGGGCGCCGCCCATGCCGTCGGCCACGGCGAACAGCGGCGCCGACTCGAAGTAGCGGTCCTCGTTGGTGTGCCGCTGGCGCCCCACGTCCGTGAGGCCTGCTTCCTCAACGATTCGCAACAAGCGCTACTCCTGGTAGCGGTACTCGGTGTCGCCGATACGGATCACGTCGGCCATCTTCAGCTGCTCGGCCCCGCGCAGCTGCCTGCCGTTGAGGTAGGTGCCGTTGGTCGACCCCACGTCCTCGATGTACATGAAGTCCCCGCGCGGGAAGATCCGCGCGTGGGTGGATGAGGCGAAGGGGTCGTCCACCTCGATGTCCGAGCTGCCCGCCCGTCCCAGCGTCGCCCCGCCGTCGGCGAGCTCGAACGAGCTGCCGGGCTCGTGCCCCATCGCCGCGATCACCTCGAGCCGCGGCTGCACGCCGGCCCGCAGGTCCGGCCCCGAGCGCGCCCGCGGCGGTCGCACGCCGGTGGGCTCCGCCACCACGCCGCCGTCGTCGTGGGTCGCAAGGTCGCGCGTGGCGCTGCGCGTCACCCAGATCAGGAACAGGTACAGCACGATGAGGAACGCGAACTTCAGCGCTACCGCGACCGGATCGTCGGTCATGTCTCCGTTACTCCTGCTCGAAGGAGAGCCGGACGAGGCCGAGCATGATCTCGTCCCCCGGCTTCAACACTGCGTGCTCGACGCGCCGGCCGTTCACCTTCACGCCGTTCGTAGAGCCCAGGTCCGCGACTATCCAGGCCCCGTCCTGGTGACGCAGCTCGGCGTGACGCCGGGACACGTTCGGGTCGTCGATCACGATGTCGGACTCCCTGCTCCTGCCGATCACCATGCGGCCCCCGGTGAGCACCGTCCGGCGGCCGTCGCTGACCAGCATCGCGCGACCGGTGGAGGGCGGCTGCACGAGCTTGCGGGCCTCGCGGTCGGCCGAGTAGACCATCGTGTGCCCGTAGTCGGCCGGCTTGCGGCTCGTGCTCGCCCGACTCCTCGTCCGGCGGCTGGATCAGATGGGCCTGGATCCCGAACTCCCCGACCCCCAGTCGCTCGTCGGTACGGAACTCGACGGTGGGCCTGGTGACGAGGGCGAGTCCCTCGTTGCGGGCGTGCTCCAGCAGGTAGTCCGACAGCTCCTTCTTGAGCGCGCCCTCGTAGCTCGAGAACTGGTCTCGATCCGTCGGCGAGAGGAAGACCACGTACTCGTTCGGCACGTAGGTGCGCGAGACCGACACCACCTGGCTCTCCTCCATCTCCTTCGCGAGCTTGCGCGCCAGCTCCACCGGCTGCACGCGCGAGCGGAAGGCACGGCTGAAGGCCCCTTCCACGAAGGATTCGAGCTTCGACTCGAGGCTGCGGAGCACGCTCATCGACAGGTCATCCTAGGGAACATCCGGGCAGGACTCGGGACGGCAAGGGGCGACGGAGCGATGCCACGGCGACGGCCACCACATACCCCACCGCGGCGCCCACCGCGGCGCCCCTGGCGGTGCCCAGCTGAGCCGAGTTGGCCAGCACCTGATCGCTGAAGTCCAGCGCCACCACGAGCCCGATCGCCCAGGCACCACCAAGGATCAGGTCCAGCCAGAGGTTGCGGCCACGCACCAGGATCGGCAGCAGCACGGCGAATGCCGCAAACACCAGCGCAGGGGCCAGCACAGGCGAGGTCAGCGTCGGCTCGATCGCATGTGAGGCGGCGTGCGGCAGGGAGCCGTGCCAGGTCGAGCGCGCCCGCGTGCCGTCCGCGGGCCCGTAGAGGAGCGACTTGCCGCTGATCACCTCGACGCCCACGAGCCAGAGCACCCCGGCGGCCGCGAGTCCCGCACGCCGCCACATCGTCGGCGCCAGCGCGGCGATCGCGATGTACACCGGCGCGAGCCCGATCGCGCCGAGCAGGGGCGCCAGCGCGGGGAGCGACCACAGCGTGCCGCCGCGCGGCAGCAGCAGCGGCGTGGCGCCCACCGCCAGCGACGATCACCAGCGCGGTGCCGGCCTGATGAGTGCCGGGGGCGGCCAGCCAGCCCAGCACCACCGCAGCGGTCACGAGCCAGGCCAGGCGCGGCAGCAGCGCCACCGCCAGCCCGGCAGCCACAGGCGACCGGGAGCGCCGCAACCGGCGGCGCGGGGCCCAGGGACGTACCCGCAAGCAGCACCAGCACGCCGGCGGACGCGCCGGCCACCACCCGCATCGGCAGCGTCGGCCTCGCGCCCAGGCTGCCGCCGGCAGCGTCGATCAGCCCGAACCGTTGCTGCGTGGCGGGCTCCACCAGGCCGCCCTCCTCGGACAGCTCGCCGGCCGCATGCGCCAGCGCGCTGCGCAGGACCTCGAGCGACGGCCGCCGATCCGGGCGCGCGTCGAGCGCGGCGTCGATCGCCTGACAGAGGCGCTCGGGCAGGTCGCGGCGCTGGGAGCCGAGCGACGGCAGGCGGCGGCCCAGGTTGCGCGCGGTGGCGGCCGGGGCCCTGGCCTTGATCGGGTTGGAGCCCGTCCAGCCCTCGTAGAGCGTCAGGGCCAGCGCGTAGACGTCCGCCGCCGAGGTCACGCGCTCGCCCTCCGCCTGCTCGGGCGCCATGTAGGCGAGCGTGCCGACCACGTCGCCCGTGCGGGTAAGCGCGTCGCCGCTCGGCGAGGTGCGCAACGCCGAAGTCCGTGAGCTTCGCGAACCCCGCCCCGGCCGCGGGCTCGGCCACCACCATCACGTTCTGCGGCTTCACGTCGCGGTGGATCACGCCCTTGGCGTGGGCGTGCTTCAGCGCGTCGCAGAGCGCGATCCCGATCCGCGCCACATCCCGATCCGACAGCCCGCCGCCGCGCAGCAGCTCCGCGAAGGTTCGCCCCCGAACCAGCTCCGACACCAGGTACACAGCGTCTTCGTCGGTGCCGAACTCGTACAGCGACACGATGCCCGGGTGGTTCAGCTTCGCCGCCACGCGCGCCTCGCGCTCGGCGCGGGCCGGCGCGGGCCCGTCCCCCTCGATCGGGATCACCTTCACTGCCACATCGCGCTCGAGCCGCTCGTCCCACGCCTGCCACACCACCCCATAGCCGCCCGCGCCCAGCCGGCGCTGCAACAGGTAGCGGCCCAGCACGAATCCATCGGCAGGAACCTCGTCTCGGCGGCGCGTCTGAGTGGTGCGCTCGAGGACCTGCGTGCGCAGCTCCTCGGTGGTCGAAGGGCGTTCCATCTCGGCTTCCAGTTCGGGTTGGGTGGGCCTCTCCCTCCCGGGGTAGATGCTTTTGACAGCCGGGGTGCAGTTCATACTCACCCGCGGGCCGCTGTAATAGCCTGGCAGGAGCGGCAGCCAGCCGCGGAGCTTGGCATGTCATTCCTCGACGAAGAACTAGACGAGAGCCCTAGGCGATCCGGATCCCGCCGCCCGCCGCCACGCGGCCCTGGCGTGGATTCCCAGACGCTGTGGGTTCGGCGTGCGATCGCGGTCGGCGTCGGTTTGCTCGTGGTGCTCCTGCTCGTGTTCGGCGTGCGCAGCTGCCTCGGGGCACGCAAGAAGCAGGCCTTCCGCAACTACGTGCGCGACGTCAGCTCGCTGGTGCAGGAGTCGAACCAGCAGAGCCAGCAGCTGTTCAACGTGCTGAAGGTGCCGACATCCGGCACCCCCAGCCCGGTCGACCTCACGAACAACGCCAACGGCGTGCGCGTGCAGTCCGAGCAGCTCGTCGACCGCGCGAACAGCACGAGCCACCCGAGCGAGATGAACGCGGCCCACCGCTACCTGCTCGAGGTGCTCGAGTTCCGCCGCGACGGGATCACCGCGGTGGCCAACGACCTGCGCACCGCGCTGGGAGACACGGGCCGCCAGCAGGCCGTGAACCAGATGGCGGCCGACATGCAGAACTTCCTCACGAGCGACGTCATCTACTCGCAGCGCTTCGTACCGGAGTACGAGAAGCAGCTGAAGAAGGAGGACCTGCTCGGCGAGACGCAGGTGCCGAAGAGCGCCTTCCTCCCCGACATCAACTGGCTGCAGCCCACCGTGGTGGCCGTCCGCATCGGGCGCATCCGCGGTGGCGGCACGCAGCAGCTCGTCCTCCTCCACCGCCGCCACGCCGGGGCTGCACGGCACCTCGCTGGGCGCGGTCACGGTCAAGCCAGGCGGGCAGACGCTGAGCACCACCCAGGCGGTCGAGATCCCGATCACGCCCGCGCCCTCGCTGGACGTCTCGGTCACCAACGGCGGGGACAGCGACGAGACCAACGTCACCGTGAAGGTCACGATCAGCGGTTCCGGCAAGCCGATCGTGGTCGAGCAGAAGGTGCCCACCTTCCCGAAGGGCGTCACCCAGGCCGTAAACGTGCCGCTGTCTCAGACGCCGCCCGGCCGGCGCGCCCGTGAGCATCACCGATCCAGGTCCTGCCCGTGCCCGGCGAGAAGAAGCTGGACAACAACAAGGCCAAGTACACGGCGGTGTTCAAGGGCTGAACGTCCCGGTGGTCCTTCCCTCTAGTCTCCTGGCGGGATGAACGACCTCGGCTCGACCCAGGGAATCGTCGCCGTCGCCGCTGCCGGCGTGGCGGTGGTCGCGCTGCTGCTCGCGATCGTCCTGGCCGTGAAGCTGCGCCGGCTGCGGGCCAGCCAGGTGGTGGTGCTCGGTCCACACGGACAGCGCGACCTCGTCGCCCACGCCGAGCGACTCGAGACCGGCTTCGTGCAGCTGCGCGACTGGGTGGAGGAGGCGCTCGGCAAGTTCGACACCCGGGTGGGGCAGGCCGAGCAGCGCATCGACGGCTGCCTCGCCTACACGGCGCTCGTCCGCTACGACGCCTACGGCGAGATGTCGGGACACCAGTCGAGCTCCGTGGCGCTGCTCGACTCGCGCCGCACGGGCGTCGTCGTCTCCTCGATCCTGCACCGCGAGCAGGCGCGCGTCTACGTCAAGCAGGTGCGCAACGGCCACTCCGAGCTCGAGCTCTCGCCGGAGGAGCAGGAGGCGATCGAGACCGCGCTCGCCTCGGCCGCTCGTGCGTGAGGCGGCCTTGAGGGTCGCCTTCCTCGGGCCCGCGGGCACGTTCACGGAGGAGGCGCTGCGGGCGTCGGCGCCGGGCGACGTGGAGGAGCTCCCCTACGCCAGCGTCTACGAGGCCGTGATGGCCGTGCAGAACGGCGAGGTGGACCGCGCCGTCGTACCGATCGAGAACTCGATCGAGGGCTCGGTGAGCGCCACGCTCGACGCGCTGGCGGGCGAGGCCTCGGAGGTGCGGATCGCCGGCGAGCTGGTGCAGGCGATCGAGCACTGCCTCGTGGCTCGCGAGGAGCTGCCCTTCGAGCGGATCGCGCGGGTGGTCTCACACCCGCAGGCCACGGCGCAGTGCGCGCGCTTCCTGCGCGAGCAGCTTCCCAACGCAGAGCGGGTCACCGCGGCGTCCACCGCCGAGGCGGTGCGCAGCGTGGCCGAGACCGCCGAGCCGTGGGCCGCGCTCGGCTCACGTCTTGCCGCCGAGCTCTACGACTGCCGCGTGCTGGCCGCCGGCGTGGAGGACCACGCGCACAACGAGACGCGCTTCGTCTGGCTGGCGCATACCTCTCAGCTCGCGGGCCCGAGCGGCGGCACGGACGGCGGCCGGCTCAAGACGTCGGTCGCCTTCTGGGGCTTCAACGACGACTCGCCCGGGGCGCTGGTCGCGATCCTGAGCGAGCTCTCGGACCGGGGCGTGAACCTGTCGAAGATCGAGTCGCGCCCGCGCCGGGTGCAGCTCGGCCACTACATCATCTTCGCGGACCTCGACGGGGGGCTCGAGGAGCCGGCGGTGAGCGAGGGGCTCGCGGCCGTGGCCACGAAGGTGCGCGAGCTGCGGGTGCTCGGCTCCTATCCGGCTGCAAAGGGCTCTGCGTAGCGGAAACCGCCACCCATCCCGCTACACTGGCGATTGGTGTCGACGACATCGTCTACTGCTCCGGCGATTCTCGAGGAGGCGGGCGAACAGCCAGGCCCGGTAGCCACGCTGCCGGCCGCCCGGCCTGAGCAGCGTGGCAGCGGGACGATGGGCCGGGTGTTGGTGCTGAACGCCTCGTACGAGCCGATCAACGTCTGCACCGTCCGGCGCGCCGCGGTGCTGGTGCTCAAGCAGCGGGCGGAGATCCTCGAGCAGGCCAAGTGGAACCTCCACGCGGAGAGCATCACGATGCCGCGTCCGGTCGTCATCCGGCTCGTCACCTACGTGCGCATCCCGCGTGACGCGCACAGCCGGAAGATCACCCGCCGCGCGGTCTTCGCGCGCGATCAGTGGACCTGCCAGTACTGCGGCAACGAACGCGGCACGCTCACGATCGACCACGTGATCCCGCGCTCCAAGGGAGGCGGGTCCGCGTGGGACAACATCGTGACCTGCTGCGCGCCCTGCAACCGCCGCAAGGGCGACCGGCTGCCCAAGCAGGCCGGGATGCTCCCGCGCCGCCAGCCGAAGGCGCCGAGCCCCACGCTGTTCGTGCACGTGGCGATGACGCGCATCCCGGACATCTGGCACCAGTACCTAGTCGCCGCGGCCTAGCGCCCGCGACCCGTTAGGGTTGCGCGCATGCCCGGCTCCATCGTCCTGTTCGGAGCCACCGGCTACACCGGTCGCCTCGTCGCCGCCGCCCTCGTCCGCAGGGGCGCGAGACCCACCCTGGCAGCCCGCAACGCGCAGGCACTCGAGGCGCTGGCAGCCGAGCTCGGCGGGCTCGACACCGCCGTCGCGGACGTCTCACGGCCGGAGAGCGTCAGCGCGCTCGTCTCGGCCGGCGACGTGCTCGTGAGCACGGTCGGCCCGTTCGTCCGCTGGGGGGCGCCGGCGATCGACGCGGCCATCGCCGCCGGCGCAAGCTACCTCGACTCCACCGGTGAGCCGCCGTTCATCCGCGACGTGTTCGACCGCCAGGACGCGCCCGCACGCGCCGCCGGCGCCGGGCTCGTGACGGCCTTCGGCTACGACTTCGTGCCGGGCAACCTGGCGGCCGCCCTCGCGCTGGAGCGCGCCGGGGACAGCGCCGTGAAGGTGGCGGTGGGCTACTTCGTGAGCGGCAAGGTCAGCCCACGCGAGGCGATGAGCGGCGGCACTGCGGCCTCGCTCGCCGGCGTGGCGATGAGCCCCGCCTTCGGCTTCCACGGCGGGACGATCGTCGACGAGCGCACCGCCAAACGCGTCCGCAGCTTCGAGTTCGGCAGCAAGCGCCTGACCGGGGTCTCGATCGGCAGCTCCGAGCACTTCGCCCTGCCGAAGATCCACCCGGCGCTGCTCGAGGTCGACGCCTATCTCGGCTGGTTCGGCCCCGCCTCGCGGGCCATGCAGGTCGTGACGCTCGGCGGCGAGGTGCCCGGTGTCCGTGCTGGAGTGGAGAAGCTCGGCCGCCGCTTCGTGAAGGGCTCGACCGGCGGACCGGACGAGGCTGCCCGCTCGCGCACGGGATCGCTGATCGTCGCCGAGACCTACGACGCCTACGGCACGCTGCTGACCCGGGTCGAGATGAAGGGACCGAACGCCTACACGTTCACCGGCGACGTGCTTGGCCTGGGGCGCGCAGCAGGCCCTCGACCACGGGCTCGCGGGAGCCGGCGCGCTCGGGCCCGCGGAAGCCTTCGGGCTGCGCGCGCTCGAGGCCGGGTGCGCGGAGCTCGGACTCACCGAGACGGCCGCCCCCGCGAAGACCTCCGCCGGCTGGTAGCCGCCGCCGCAGTTTGCGGCATTCGCCGGGGCAGTGTGCGCGACCCCTTTTCGTCCGCTGCCCGGTCTGCTTTCATTCTGGCTACCAGGGAAAGGAGGTGGTCCTAGCTTGAGTGACAGTTTTTTCGGGACCCTGGAGGTGTCCGGCCTCTAGCCGGCGCTGAAGCGGACTAGCGGAGTCCATCCCGGACACCGTCGGTAGGCGTAGGTGGGGGCTGGTCCCGCCCACCCGGCTGATGTCGAGGACCGCCGCCGATCCCGTTCAGCTTGGGGGGCACCTTTCGGGGTGCCCCCCATTTTTTGTGCCTATGGGCCAGACGAGCGGCCGAGCGCCGCCGGACTACTCGTCGTCGAGGTCGTCCCCGTCATCGTCGTCGTCCTGCTCGTCCTCGTCGTCCGAGTCGTCGTCGTCCAGGTCGTCGTCCTCGTCGGGCTCAGGCTCGTCCTCGTCTGGGTCCGGGTCGAACTCGGCCACAGGGGTGGGCTCGGTGTCCTCGCCCTCGACGACCGGGACCTCGGACAGCAGCTCCTCGCCGTCGTCGCCGAGGTCGCCCTGGATCTGGGCGGAGGTGTTCGTCTCCATGACGAGCGCCACCGCGCTGACCACGTCGTCGTCGCGAAGGTTCATCACGCGCACTCCCTGGGACGGACGGCCCTGCCTCGAGATGCCGCGCACGCTGGTGCGCTGCACCATCCCGTTCTGCGAGATGAAGACCAGCTCGTGGTGCTCGCGCACGATCAGGGCGCCGGCGACGCCGCCCTTCTTCTCGGTGAGCGTGATCGTCTTCACCCCCATCGCGCCACGGCCCTTGACCGGATACTCGGCGATCGCGGTGCGCTTGCCGTAGCCGTTCTCGGTGACCACGAACAGCTCCGTGTCGTCGCGGGCGATGTCCATGGCGAGCACGCGGTTGTCCCCGCGCGAGACGTTCATGCCGCGCACGCCGCTGGTGTCGCGTCCCATCGGCCGCGCCTGCGTCTCGTTGAAGCGGGCGGCCTGGCCGGAGCGCGAGATCATGATGATGTCGTCGTCGCCGCTGGTCCTGCGCACGGCCACCAGCTCGTCGTCGTCGCGGATCTTGATCGCGATGATGCCGTCCGCCTTGATCGGCGTGTTGTAGGCGAGGAACTCGGTCTTCTTGATCATGCCCTTGCGCGTGGCGAAGACGAGGTACTTGCCCTCGGTGAAGTCGCGCGTGGAGAGCACGGCGCGAACCTCCTCGCCCTCGCGCAGCGGCAGGATGTTGACGAGCGCTCGGCCGCGCGCCGTGCGCGAGGCCTCGGGCAGCTCGTAGACCTTCTGGCGGTAGACCTTGCCGCGGTTCGTGAAGAACAGCAGGTAGTCGTGCGTCGAGGTCACGAACAGATGCTCGATGTAGTCGTCGTCCTTCATGTCCATCCCGGTGACGCCGACCCCGCCGCGCTTCTGCTTGCGGTAGGTGTCGAGCGGGAGCGACTTGATGTAGCCCGAGCGCGTGATCGCGATGACCATCTGCTGGTCGGCGATCAGGTCCTCGATGTCCATGTCGTCCTCGGAGGCGGTGATCTCGGTCCGGCGCTCGTCGCCGAACGTGTCCTTGATCTCGGCCAGCTCCTCCTTGATGAGGCCAAGCACCCGCGACTCGTCGCCGAGGATCTCGCGCAGCTCCCTGATCCGCTCGACGAGGTCGGCGTGCTCCTCCTTGATCTTCCCGGCCTCGAGCGCGGTGAGGCGCTGGAGGCGAAGGTCGAGGATGGCCTGCGCCTGCTCACGCGACAGCTCGAAACGCTCGATCAGGCCGTCGCGGGCGGCGTCGGGATCGCGCGACCCGCGGATCAGCTCGATCACCGCGTCGAGGTTGTCGAGCGCGACGAGGAGGCCCTCGAGGATGTGCGCCCGCGCCTCGGCCCGCCGCAGCTCGTGCTTGGTGCGCCGGACGATGACCTCGCGCTGGTGATCGACGTACCACTTGATCATCGCCTCGAGGCCGAGCGTGCGCGGCACGCCGTCGACGAGCGCGACCATGTTCACGCCGAAGGTGCTCTGCATCTGCGTGTGCTTGTAGAGCTTGTTGAGAACGACGCGCGGGTTGGCGTCGCGCTTGAGCTCGATCACGAGCCGGATGCCCGACTGGTCGGACTCGTCGCGCAGATCGGAGATCTCGGCGATCTTCTTGTCGTTGACGACCTCGGCGATCTTCTTGATCAGGCCCGAGCCGTCGTTACGACCGTCGCCCTTGGTGACCTGGTAGGGCAGCTCGGTGACGATGATCGCCTCCTTGCCCTGGCGCAGCGGCTCGATGTGGGCGCGCGCCTGGACGACCACGCGGCCGCGGCCGGTCTCGTAAGCGTCGCGGATACCCGGAGAGGCCCTTGATGATGCCGCCGGTCGGGAAGTCCGGGCCCTTGATGTGCTGCATCAGGCCGATCGTCCCGATGTCGGGATCGTCGATGTAGGCGATCACGGCGTCGATCGTCTCGCCGCAGGTTGTGCGGCGGGATGTTCGTGGCCATGCCGACCGCGATCCCCGACGCGCCGTTCACCAGCAGGTTCGGGAAGCGCGAGGGCAGGACGAGCGGCTCCATGCGCGACTCGTCGTAGTTCGGCCCGAAGTCGACGGTGTCGGCGTCGATGTCGCGCAGCATCTCCGTGGCGAGCCGCGCGAGCCGCGCCTCGGTGTAGCGCATGGCAGCCGCCGGGTCGCTGTCGATCGAGCCGAAGTTGCCCTGGCCGTCGATCATCGGGTAGCGCTGGGCGAAGTCCTGCGCGAGCCGGACCAGCGTGTCGTAGATCGCCTGGTCGCCGTGCGGGTGGAACTGGCCCATGACCTCGCCCACCACGCGCGCGCACTTGCGGTACGGGCGAGTCGGCTGGAGGCCGGCCTCGTGCATCGCGAACAGAACGCGGCGATGGACCGGCTTCAGGCCGTCGCGGACGTCTGGCAGCGCCCGCCCCACGATCACGCTCATGGCGTAATCGAGGTACGACGACTGCATCTCCTCCTCGAGGCCGCGCGGCTCGACGTTGCCGCCTGAAATTGTGTCCATGGAAGACATCTAGACGTCCAGGTTGGTGACGTCGCGAGCGTGCCGCTCGATGAAGTCACGTCGGGGTTCCACCTTCTCGCCCATCAGCATCGAGAAGATCGCGTCCGCCGCAGCGGCGTCCTCGATCTGCACCTGCTGGAGGGTGCGCCTGCCGGCGTCCATGGTGGTGTCGAATAGCTGGCTCGGGTTCATCTCACCGAGTCCCTTGAAACGCTGCATGTCCACTCCCTGCTTGGCCACGTCGAGCACGGCGCGGCGTAGATCCTCGAACGACTCCGCGTCGTCCTCCTTCTTGCCGAGCGTGACTCGGAACGGCGGCGAGCCGGCGAGCTGCTTCGAGCTCACCGTGGACGCGCACCAGGTTGCGGTACTCGCCGGCGGCGAACATGTCGCGCTCGCAGGCGGTGCGTGGACGCCGAGCCGGTCTTGCGCTCGATCAGCTTGACCAGGATCTGCGTGGCGTCCTGGCTCGCGAGCTCCGCCTCGTACAGCTCGCCGTTGGGCGCCGCGGAGATCAGCTGCACCAGCGCGTCGCCGTCGGTGATCCCATGGTCGAGCACGTGTGAGACCGCCAGAAAACGCACGGCGTCGTGGCCCCACTCGGCCTGGAGGGTCGAGGCCCAGCCCTCGTACTGCTTGAGCAGCCGGACGAACTTCTGCCAGCGGGCGTGGGTGAGCTTGAAGTCGCCTCCGTCGCGATCCGAGATGTCCATCTTCTCGAGCTTGTCGCGCAGCAGGACCTCCTCGAGCTCGGACTCCTTCTCGATGTAGATGTCCTGGCTGCCGGCCTTGACCTTGTAGAGCGGCGGCTTCGCCAGGTAGACGTAGCCGGCCTCGATCAGCTCCGGCATCTCGCGGAACAGGAACGTGAGGACCAGCGTGCGGATGTGCGCGCCGTCCACGTCCGCGTCGCACATCACGACGACCTTGTGGTACCGAGCCCGCTCGATGTCGAACTCCTCGCGGATCCCGGTGCCGATCGCCGTGATCAACGCCTGGATCTCCGTGTTCGCCCAGCACCTTGTCGATGCGGTTCTTCTCGGCGTTGATGATCTTGCCGCGCAGCGGCAGGACGGCCTGCGTGTTGCGGTCGCGTCCCTGCTTGGCGGAGCCGCCCGCCGAATCGCCCTCGACCACGAACAGCTCCGCGAGCGACGGATCGGTGACCGAGCAGTCGGCGAGCTTCCCGGGCAGCGTGGAGTTCTCGAGCGCGGACTTGCGCCGCGTGAGGTCGCGCGCCTTGCGGGCGGCCTCTCGAGCCCGGAACGCCTGGACGGCCTTGTTGATGACCTGGCGCGCCTCGGCGGGGTTCTCCTCGAGGAACTCGGCGAGCCCCTTGTTCACGGCGGCCTGAACGAAGCCCTCCACCGGCGGGTTGCCGAGCTTGGTCTTCGTCTGGCCCTCGAACTGCGGGTCCTGGACCTTCACCGAGATGATCGCCGTGAGGCCCTCGCGCACGTCCTCGCCCTGGAGGTTCTCCTCCTTCTCCTTCAGGAGGCCCTTGGAGCGCGCGTATGCGTTGAGCGTGCGCGTGAGCGCGGAGCGGAAGCCGGATAGGTGGGAGCCGCCCTCGTGCGTGTTGATGTTGTTGGCGAACGAGAGCAGGTTCTCCTGGTAGGAGTTGTTCCACTGCATCGCGACCTCGACGTCGCCGACCTCGCCTCCCAGTTCCTCCAGGTAGATGACCTTCTTGTGGATCGGGTCCTTGGTGCCCTGCGCGTGGATGTGCTTGACGAAGTCGACGATGCCGCCGTCGTACTTGAAGCTGGTCTTGAAGCCCTCGCCGCGCTCGTCGACGAACGCGATCCGCAGGCCCTTGGTGAGGAACGCCATCTCGCGGAAGCGCTGCTCGAGCACCATGCGGTCGTAGTCGATCGTCTCGAAGATCTCGAGGTCCGGCAGGAAGGTGATGCGCGTGCCGAGTCGATCCGTGGCCTCGCCCCTCGTCAGCTCGGTCTGCGGGACGCCGCGCTCATAGCTCTGGGTCCACTCGTAGCCGTCGCGCCACACGGTGAGCGCGAGCTGCTCGGAGAGCGCGTTGACGACCGACACGCCGACGCCGTGAAGCCCTCCCGAAACCTTGTAGCCGCCGCCGTCGCCGAACTTGCCGCCGGCGTGCAGCACGGTGAGCACCACCTCGGCGGCGGGCCGCTGCTCCTTCTCCATCGTGTCGACCGGGATGCCGCGGCCGTTGTCGGTGACCGTGACGCTGTTGTCGGGATGGATCGTGATCTCGATCTCGTCGGCCTCGCCGGCCAGCGCCTCGTCGACCGAGTTGTCCATCACCTCGTAGATCAGGTGGTGGAGGCCTCGCGCGCCCGTCGAGCCGATGTACATGCCGGGGCGCTTGCGGACGGCCTCGAGACCCTCGAGGACCGTGATGTCCTGGGCCCCATAGCTCGAGGACCCACCGTTATCAGGGTTCTTCGCCAATAGTCTTCCTTACGTCATGAGCCCCGACTCCGCAGGCACTTTCGCCACGGGCCGGGGCGGGTTCTTCTGCCGTCTTGAAGGTTAGCAGACGGAGGGGTCGAAAGGCCCCTGCCAGCGTTACAAAATCCCCGCAAATCACGGAAAAACGTGAACGTTGGCCAGCCAGCCGGTTTCCTATCGTTATCACCCTCTCCGGGCGCTCCCCACCACAAACCTCAAGGAGCCCACGGCGGCGGTTCCCAGTACCTCATTCAGAGCCTCGACCAGACCCTTAGACATGAGCTCCAGCTCGTTGCGCCCAGACCGCCGAGCGGCAAGCGACCGTGACCACGCCGGAACGCTCCGAAACCGGCTGTTGCCTCACTCGCGATCGTCGCGCCCGCGGCGAGCTCCCAACACTGCTGGACGCGGGCGAGGGTGGTGGCCGGCGCCACCCGTTCCACCACCCGGGCGACGGCTTGGTCGAGGCGCCGGGGCTCGCGGTAGGTCATAGCGCGGCCTCGACCGCCACGGCGCCGTCCTCCACGAGCAGCAGCTCCACGTCGGCATCGCGAGCGCCCGGCACATGCTCGGGCTCCGTCGCGGCGACCACGGCCTGGCCGCCGGAGCGCACGAGCTCGACCAAGCGCTCCCGGCGCGCGGCGTCGAGCTCCGACATCACGTCGTCGAGCAGCATGAGCGGGGGCCGGCCGATCGCCGCCAGGGCCTCGCGCTCGGCGAACAGCAGCGCGAGCAGGCCGGCGCGCTGCTGGCCCTGAGAGCCGTACGAGCGCAGCGAGCGGCCGTCGCGGACGCAGAGCGAGGTCATCCCGGTGCGGACCGTGGGTGGTGAACCCGCGCGAGAGATCGTCCTCCCGCCGCTCGAGCAGCTCGGCGCGCAGCTCGCCGGCATCGGTCGGCCTTGGAGCGCGGCCGGTACTGCAAGGCGCACTCCCCGGGCAGCCCGAGCTCGTCGGCGCAGCCGCCGGAAGGGCTCCTCCAGCTCGGCGAGCGCGCCGCGGCGGGCCTCCATCACGGCGATCCCGTGACGGGCGAGCTCGAGATCCCAGGTGTCGAGCAGCTCGGGGCGCGCGCCGCCGGCGCGGATCCTGCGCCACCAGCGCGTTGCGCTGCGCGAGCGCCCGCGAGTAGTCGGCCCGCGCCGTGGCGCGCGAGGGCCAGAGCGCGGCGATCACCTGGTCGAGGTGAGCGCGCCGCAGCGAGGGCGTGCCCTTCACGAGATCGAGGCGGTCGGGCATGAACACGCCGACCAGCGGCCGCACGCTGGAGCTGGTGAGCCGCTCCACCGCCGCGCCGTCCACCCGGCAGTGCTTGGGCTCGCCCGGCTCGAACCCGACCTCGAGCCGGTGCGTGCCGTCGTCGTCCTCGAGGTCGAGCGTGACCCGCGCCACGCTCTGCCCGAAGCGCACGCAGCTCGCGTTCGTTGGACGTCCGGCACGAATGGCCGGTGCAGCCGAAGTAGAGCGCCTCGAGGAGGTTGCTCTTGCCGGCGCCGTTCGACCCGCAGACCACGGTGAGGCCCTCGCCGAGGGCCACCTCGGCCCGCTCGTAGTTGCGGAAGTCGCGCAGGCTGGCGCGCGTGACGCGCATCCGCCTGCCTACACGTTGAGCCGGATCGGCATCACGAGGTAGATGAAGCCGCCGTCGTCGCCGCCCGACTCGAGCAGACCCGGCCGCAGCGGGCTGATCAGCTTCAGGACCAGCTCCTCGGACTCCGCGCTCTCGAGGCCGTCCCGGAAGAACTCCGGGTTGAAGCCGATCTCGAGCGGCTCGCCCTTGAACGGCACCGGCAGGCTCTCGCTGGCCTCGCCGACATCCGGCGTCTGAGCCGAGACCTCCAGCGCGCCGTCCGTGAAGCCGAAGCGCAGCGGCGCGTTCTTCTGAGCGAGCAGGCTGATCCGCCTGACCACATCGAGCAGCTCCGCCGCGTTCACGTTCAGCTCGTGCTCGTACGACTCAGGCAGAAGCTGGCGGTAGTTCGGGAAGCGGCCCTCCACGAGCCGCGACGAGATCACGACGGCGCCCAGGTTGAAGATGACCTGGTTCTCGAGCGGCGTGATCTCGATCTCCTCCGGGCCGGCCGCCGTCGGCCACGCGCGACAGCTCCTGCAAGGTTCGGGCCGGAACGTTTGCCTCGAGCTCGCCGTCGACCGGCTTCTCGAGCGTGGTCTCCTTCACGCTGAGGCGGTAGGAGTCGGTGGCGACCATGCGCAGCTCCTGGCCGGAGGCCGAGACCAGCACGCCCGTGAGGTGCGGACGCGTCTCGTCCCGCGAAGCGGCGCGCGCCACGCGGCCGATCGTCTCGACGAACGCCCCCGCCGGGACGTGCATGGTGGCGGCGTCCGCCGGCTCCGGCAGCTTCGGGAAGTCGTCGAGCGGCAGGGTGCGCAGGTGGAACTTCGATGCGCCGGAGACGACCTCGACGTCCTGCTCGGCCGTGCGGTGCTCGAGCGTCAGCTCGTCCTTCGGCAGCGAGCGCACCACGTCGAGCAGCAGCCGCCCCGGCAGCACGACCGCGCCCTCGCGCTCGGCCGCAGCTTCCACCTGCACACGGATGCCGATCTCCATATCGGTGGCCTGGAGCTCGACCGCGCCGGAGTCGGCACGTATGAGGACGCCGGCCAGCGTCTGGATGGCGCTGCGGGTCGAGACGCCGCGAACCGCGATGCCGAGCTGATTCAAAAAGTGCTCACGACCAACGGAGAACTTCATTCAGAAAGACCTTGGAGTAGTAGGTGCTGTGGACAAGTTGATAAGCTGAAGCCGAATAGCGCTGGAGCGGGAAGTTCGGGGTCGGAGGAGCCCGTCACAAGCCTGTGGATTGTGTCAGCAGCAGCGGTCGTCACGGGCTGTCCGGAGCGAGGAGGCGCCTGAGGGCGTCGACTTTGTGGACAACGGCGTCGTTGCTTTGGAGGTCGGCGCTGATCTTGCGGTGGGCGTGGAGGACCGTGGAGTGGTTGCGGCCGCCGAAGCGCCGGCCGATGGCGGGCAGGGTCTCGTCGGTCAGCTCGCGCGCGAGGTACATGGCGACCTGGCGCGCGATGGCGACCTGGGGGCGGCGATCCTGGGCAAGCAGTGCGTCGCGGGTGAGGCCGAACTCCGCGGCCGTGGCGTCCTGGATCGTCTCGAGCGAGCAGGCCGCGGCGCTGAAGGTCGGGGTAGAGGGAGGAGAGGACCTGGCGGGCGAGCTCGGCGGTGGGTGGCTCGCCGCGGAGGGAGGCGTAGGCGACCACGCGGATGAGCGCGCCCTCGAGGGCGCGAACGCTCGCGGTCACGCGGGAGGCGATCTCGAGCAGCGTCTCGTCGCTGACATGTCGCAGCGCGTCGAGCTGGGCGCGCTTGCGCAGGATGGCCATGCGCACGTCGAGCTCGGGAGGCTGGAGGTCGGCGACGAGGCCGGAGGCGAAGCGCTCGCGCGAGGCGCGTCTCGAAGTCGTCGTGGTCGCACCGGCGCGCGGTCGCTCGTGAGCACGAGCTGCCGGCCGCCCTCGTAGAGCGCGTTGAACGTGTGGAAGAACTCTTCCTTGGTCTTGACCTTGTCGGCAAGGAACTGGACGTCGTCGAGCAGCAGCACGTCGACGCCGCGGAAGCGGTCGCGGAAGCCCGACGCGTCGCCCTTCTGGATCGAGCGCACGAAGTCGCTCGTGAACTCCTCGACGGTCGCGTAACGGACGCGCAAACCCCCGCCGTAGAGCGTCACGTAGTTGCCGATGGCCTGGAGCAGATGCGTCTTGCCGAGGCCGGGACGACCGTAGATGAAGAGCGGGTTGTAGGCCTGGGCCGGCATCTCGGCGACCGCCAGCGCCGCGGCGTGGGCGAGGCGGTTGCCGTCGCCGATGACGAACTGCTCGAAGGTGTACTTCGGGTTGAGGTTGTCGTCCCGGAAGCCGTGCTTCGCCGGCGTCCGTCGAGGCTCGTCGGCCGCGCGCCAGTGGTCGTCCACGAGCTCGACGTCGGCGTCCGGGCCGAGCGCGCGCTTGGCGGCGGCTCGCAGCTGCGCGTAGTGGCGCTCGCGCACCCAGGTGCGTATGTGGCCAGGCGCCCTGACGTAGAGCAGCGAGCCGTCCGCGCGCCGCGAGCTCGAGCGGCTCGAGCCAGATGTGGAAGGTGAAGTCGGTGACGTCCTCGCGAAGCTCGCGGCGGACCTGATCCCAGGCTGTCTGCAGGTCTTCGGGCACGGGTGTGCGACTGCCCTCCGGGCGGTTGCGTGGCAAAAGGTCGATGGAGCTCTGGGGGCGCCTGTTCGGCGCGGTGGGTGAGTCACACTGCCCCGGCCCTCGCTGGCGGCGAGTGTATAGCCAGGAGCCGAGCGCCCGGAGAGGCGCGGCTCGGATTCGAGGGCGCAAATCGCGGGAAAAGCGACGGGGCGAGTTTCGAGCCGCCGACGGGCGCTGGCGCGCAGACGCTCTCCCTATACTTCACGATTCCTTCGCCCATGAAGCGCACTTACCAACCCAAGAAACGCAAGCGCGCCCGCTCCCACGGGTTCCGCAAGCGCATGCGTACTCGCGCGGGGCGCGCGATGCTCAAGCGCCGCCGCGACAAGGGCCGCGCTCGACTCACCCCGTAGATGGCTGCTCCGGCGAGGGTGGCGCGGGCCGGCGCGGCAAGCGCCGGCGCCTGTCCCGCAGCGCGGAGTTCGATCGCGTCTTCCGCGAGGGCCGCTCGCACGCGAGCCGCTACCTGGTCGTTCACGCATTCCCGCGGCCCGACGCCGGCGGGGAGGAGCCGCGGCTCGGGGTGTCGGTCGGTCGCAAGGTCGGCGGCGCCGTGGAGCGCAATCGCGTAAAGCGCCTGCTCAGGGAGGCCTTTTGGGCCTCGGCGAGCGAGCTGCCAAGCGGCCACGACTTCGTGCTGGTCGCCCGCCCGGACGCCGGCGAGCTGGCGCGCGAGCGCGGCGAGGCGGGGATCGAGGAGGCGTTGCGCGAGGTCATGTCGTCGGGCGGCCTCGCCCGGGGCGCAGACGCGTGAGCGCGCTCAGGTCGATAGCCGTCGCACCCATCCGGGTCTACCAGCGGGCGATCTCGCCGGCGCTCCCGCAGCCGCTGCCGCTACCACCCGAGCTGCTCGGAATATGCGCTGCAGGCGATCCGCTCCTACGGCATACTCCGAGGCCTCGTGCTCGCCGCCTGGCGGCTTCTGCGTTGCAATCCGTGGAGCCACGGCGGCGTGGATCCGGTCGAGGACCAGACCCTCTTTCGCACGCCCGCGCGTGCCCGCTGAGCCAACGCCATGTACCTAGCCACGTTCATCCAGCCGCTCGTCGATCTGAACAACACGATCCTGAAGTTCTGGCACGACCAGGTGGGGTTGTCGTGGGGGCTGGCGATCATCGGTCTGACCGTGGTGATCCGGGCCGCGATCCTGCCGCTCACGTTCCGCCAGGTTCGCTCGATGCAGGCGCTGCAGCGGCTCCAGCCGGAGATGAAGCGGATCCAGGAGCGCTACAAGGAGGACAAGCAGCGCCAGCAGCAGGAGATGATGAAGTTCTACCAGGAGCATGGCGTCAACCCGCTGAGTTCCTGCCTGCCGCTGGTCCTCCAGCTGCCGTTCTTCTTCTCGCTGTTCTACCTGCTGCGGAGCAACACGTTCAAGGTCGGACATCGCGGGCGAGGAGAAGTTCCTCTTCATCCCGAACCTGGCGAAGCCGCTGACCGGCCACCCGGTGCCCCTGGCGATGATGATCGTGCTCTACGTGGGCACGCAGCTCGCTTCGACGATGGTCTCGACGATGACCGCCGATCCGAACCAGCGGCGGTTGATGCTCGCGTTGCCGTTCGTGTTCGTGATCTTCGTCTTCCGCTTCCCGGCCGGCCTGCTCGTCTACTGGGTGGCGACCAACACCTGGACCATCGGCCAGCAGCTGTTCATCAAGCGCTTCCTGCCACCCCCGACCCGATAGTCGTCGGGGCAGCCGCCGCGGGAGGCGGCGGCAGCGGTGGAGGATCGGATGGGAAGGGCGCGACTGCGAAGGCCACTGCTGCCAAGGGCGCGACCGCCAAGGGCGCGACGGAGAAGGCGCGACGGATAAGTCAGCTCCGAAGAAGGAGGCGCCCGCCAAGAAGCCGGCGCGGACCGCTGAGGCGGCGCCCTCCTCGATGGGGGCAATGGCGGGCCCGCAAAGGCGCCGCCACCGTCGCCGCGCAAGCGCAAGAAGCGCTCGGGCCGCCGGCGCTAGACGATGGAAGCTCGGGAGCCCAGCGATCTGCGTGCCGAGGCCGAGGGGGCGACCCTCGGGGAGGCCAAGTGGAACGCCGTCAAGCTGATGGAGCCGGATTTCCCTGGTGTAAGCGCGGATTCCGTCTCGTTCGAGGTCCTCGACGACGGCGACGAGGCGCAGGGCCGGCCGGCCCGGGTACGGGTCGAGTTGGACTTGGAGGCGTGGGAGAAGACGGCGCGCGAGATCCCGGAGGAGCCGGCGGAGCGGGTGCGCGCGGTGGTCGGCCGCGTGGTGGCTGCGCTCGGCCTTCGCGCGAGCGTGGACATCGAGGAGAGCGACGAGGAGATCCGCGCGACGGTCAACGGGGACGAGCTCGGCCTGCTGATCGGGCGCCACGGCACCACGATCGACGCGCTTCAGCACATCGCGATGCGAGCGGCGTTCCATGGACAGGCGGATCACAAGGCCGTCGTCGTGGATGCGGCCGGGTACCGGGAGCGGCGCGAGGCCGCTCTGCGCCGCGCCGCTGACCGTGCCGTCGAGGACGCGCTGTCCTACGGGCGGCCGGTGGAGCTGGAGCCTATGGGCCCGCACGAGCGGCGGGCCGTGCATCTCTACCTGAGGGATCGACCCGAGGTGCAGACGCACAGCGAGGGCGACGAGCCCGACCGGCGCCTGGTCGTCACTCCGGTGCGCGGCTCTTCGTAGCGCTCACGCCCTCGGAGCGTAAAACGTGAAACGGTCGGTCCTGGAGCGGCTGGAGGAGCTCGCCCGGCTCTACGACCTGCCGGAGGAGCCGACCGTCGATGCGCTCGCCCGGTTGCTTGCAGCTCTCGCGGCCGAGCCCGACCCGCCCACGACGGTGCGGGATCCGCTCGACGCCGTGGACCAGCACGTGGCCGACAGCCTCAGCGGCCTCGAGCTGAGCCGCTGCGCAGCGCCGCTCGGATAGCCGATCTCGGCTCAGGGGCAGGCTTTCCGGGCCTGCCGCTGGCGATCGCGCTGCCCGATTCGCGCGTGGACCTGGTCGAGTCGGCGCGCCGCAAGTGTGCTGTCATCGATCGTCTTGCGGTGGCGGCCGGCGTCGACAACGCGCGTTCCCTGCCGCTGCGAGCCGAGGAACTGGCCGCGGGCGACGGCCGCGAGGCCTACGACGCCGTGACGGCGCGGGCGCTCGCTCCGCTCGCCGGTGCTCGTGGAGTACGCGGCGCCTCTGCTGCGCCCAGGCGGCGCGCTGGTGGCCTGGAAGGGGGCGCGCAATGGCGCCGAGGAAGCCGCCGGCGCGCGCGCTGCGGAGATCGTGGGGCTGCGTCCGGCGGAGGTGCGGCCGGTCGCCCCCTTCGTCGGAACCCTCGACCTCAACCTCTATCTCTACTTGAAGGATAGATCGACCCCGAACCAATTCCCTCGGCGGCCTGGGATCGCCTCCAAGCGCCCGCTTTCATAGCAGGGAAATTCGCGTTCGATGCCGAACCACAGCATTTCTGACCGCCGCCGGCGCTACCGTCGGAAATTCAGATGGGCACCATCTACGCGATCGCCAACCAGAAGGGCGGGGTGGGGAAGACCACCACCGCCGTGAACACCTCCGCCTGCGTGGCCGAGGCAGGCTACCCGACGCTGCTGGTCGACCTCGATCCGCAGTGCAACGCCACGGTCGGCTTGGGCCTCGCCGAAGGACTGCCACCCCTCGGTCTACGACTGCCTCTCGGATGCGAACCTCACGCTCGACGCCGCGGCGCGCGAAAGCACGATCCCGAACCTCTCGATCGTGCCCTCCACGCCGCATCTCGCGGGCGCGAGCGTGGAGCTGCCGCGCCTGCCCGGCTCGGAGACGCGCCTGCGCGAGGCGCTCGGCGCCGTGCGCGAGCGCTACCTGTTCACGATCTTCGACTGCCCGCCGTCCCTCGGCCCGCTCACGGTGAACGCGCTCGTGGCGGCCGACCGGGTGATCGTGCCCGGTCCAGACCGAGTACTTCGCGCTCGAGGGGCTGGCCGGCCTGCTCGACACGCTGTCGCTGATCCAGCGCGAGCTCAACCCGAGGCTGACGGTCGCCGGGATGATCCTGACGATGCACGACGGGCGCACGCGCCTGGCGCAGGACGTCGAGCGCGAGGTGCGCGAGCACTTCCCCGAGCTCGTCTTCGACACGGTGATACCCCGGAACGTGAGGGTCGGCGAGGCGCCGAGCTACGGTCTGCCGGTGACCCGGCACGATCCAAGCTGCAGCGGCTCGCTGGCATATCTGAAGCTCGCCAAGGAGGTGGCTGCACGTGGCTGAATGGCCCCACGTGGAAGAGGGACACGGACGGTTCCAGCGCGGCATGGGGCGCGGCCTGGCCGCGCTGCTCGCCACGAGCGAGGAGAGCAGCTCCTCTCTGCGCGACATCGCGCTCGAGCTGATCCGCCCGAATCCGCACCAGCCACGACAGGACTTCGACGGCGAGCGGCTGCTCGCCTTGGCGGAGTCGATCAAGGCGCGCGGCGTGCTGCAGCCGCTTGTGGTGCGCGCGCTGCCAGGCGGCAGCTACGAGCTGGTCGCCGGGCGAGCGCCGCCTGCGGGCGTCGAAATTGGCCGGCCTCGAGCTCGTGCCGGCGATCGTGCGCGAGACGGAGGAGTCGGAGCGGCTCGAGATAGCGCTGATCGAGAACATGGCACGCGAGGACCTCAGCCCGATCGAGGAGGCGCGCGCCTGCGCGACGCTCGTGGACGATCTCGGCGTCACGAAGGAGGAGCTGGGCCGGCGCGTGGGTCGTAGCCGCGTGGCGATCTCGAACGCGATCCGCCTGCTCGACCTTCCCGACGAGGCCCAGGCCATGCTGCAGTCGGGCGAGCTGTCGGCCGGCCACGGCCGCGCCCTGTTGATGTGCAAGGACCACGGCGCGCGCCGGCGGCTGGCGGTCGAGGCTCGTGACCTGGGCTGGTCGGTGCGGGAGACCGAGCGCCGCGCGAAGGACGCGCAGTCCGGGGTGGGGGAGCGCAACGGCCGCGGCGGCTCCGTCGCGATCCACCCGGACCTCGCGGAACTGCTGCGCGTCGCCGAGGAGGAGCTCTCGGCCGCCCTCGGACGGGGCGTGCGCATCCGCGCCAAGGGCGCCGGCTGCAAGGTCGAGTTCGAGCTCGACGATCCGCGCGAGGCGGTCGAGCTGGCGGCCAGGATCGCCACTGACCGGGACGCCCAGGCCGCCTGAACGCAGGGCTGGGCCACCGCTACAATCGGCCGTCGGAACGGGCGATTAGCTCAGTCGGTTAGAGCGCTTCTCTGATAAGGAAGAGGTCCCAGGTTCGAGTCCTGGATCGCCCACTCGGCAGCCTTCGGCAGGGCCCTCGCCGCCGATCTAAGCTTGCCCGCATGGTCGCCGACGCTCTGAGCGTGGTGCGCAGCACCTTCGCCGACTGGAACGAGCACCAGGATCTCGACAGGCTGGTCGAGCTCTACTACGACGCTGCCGTCGAGTTCGAGGTTGCCTTCCAGGGTGGACGTGACGACGCGAACTTCGTGACGCTCCACAGCGCCGATGAGGTGAGAGAGTTCTTCGCCGACTTCATGCAGCCGTTCAGCCATGCCCGCTACGAGGTCGAGGAGCTCGTGGACCTGGGTGGTGGGGATGCCCTGGCCCTGATGAAGGCGTTCCTGCGCGTCGAGGGCAGCACCGCGGAGGTCGCCCCGCAGCCGTTCGCGTATGTCATCAGCGTCCGCGACGGACGCATCGTGCGGGTGCGGGACTACCCGGACCGCGCGGAGGCCTGGCGAGCCGTTGGCCGCGAGCCGGCTCGCGCTCAGAAGAGCTTGTAGCTCGTCCGGTTCAGGAAGAAGCGTGGCCCGAGCGGTTGGTGCAGCGCAGCCCGTTCGTCTTCGAGCTGCACCTGAAGGATCCGAAGCGCCGGCTCTTGCCGTAGGGGATCGCCTTCGCGCGCGGGTTGTAGACCGAGTCCGACACGCACAGGACGGCGGCGCGGCCGGTGGGATTCATCCCGAACGAACTGCCGGCGTCGAACTGGCAGCCGCTCGGCTTGGGCGCCTGGTGGGTGAGCTGCCGGACGTCGCAGCGCAGTACCTGCGGAGACCCGCTCGAGGTGCTCCCACGCGCAGTAAGAGTTCTTCGACGGCGTGCGGAACGAGGTGATGCTGCTGCTCGCCGCGGCTGGGCCCACGGCCACCGCGGCCGAGGCAGCCAAAATCGAAAAGCGACGATCAGCCGGCGGCGCGGCACGCGCCCATCCTCCTCGACCTGCCGCGCGCTGTCCAAGCGCCTCCCTCGCCCGCGCCCTCGCGCAGTCCGCCCGAGTGCGCCGCGGATCAGCCGCGACCACGTGCATCTGCGAGACGCCGATGCGCTCCGCGATCTGGGACTGGGTGAGGTCCTCGACGAAGCGCAGGTGGAGGATCATGCGGTCCCGGCGGCGAGTGCCCGCAGCTGCGGGCCGAGCGTGGCGGTGTACTCGGCCAGCTCGTAGCCGCTCCTCCACGGCCGTGTGCTCCGCCCACGGGCTCGCCGGCGGAGTCGTCCGAGCCGGGCGGCGGCGCCTCGAGCGAGACCGCTGTCGTACGCCCATGCCCGCCTCCATGCCTCGAGCACCGTCCTCCTGGCCGAGGCCCGTGGCGCTCGGCCACCTCGCGGGCGTGGGCGAGCGGCCGAGCTCGCGGTACAGCTCGCTGATCGAGCCCGGTCGACCTCGAGCGCCCGCTCCTGCAGCGCGCGCGGAACGTGCACTGCCCAGCCGCGTCGCGGAAGTAGCGCTTCAGCTCGCCGAGGATCGTCGGCACGGCGAAGCTCGAGAAGGCGTGTTCCGCGACTCCAGCTCGAAGCGGTCGATCGCCTTCACGAGGCCCGATGCTGGCGACCTGCATCAGGTCCTCCATCGCTCTCGCCGGCGCTCGAAGCGGCGGACGAGCTGGCGCGCGAGCGGCAGGAAGCGGGTGCACGAGCTCCTCGCGCGCCGAGAGATCGCCGTCGCGGTGGTAGCGCTCGAGCAGGCGCTGCTCCTCCCGGAGGCGTTCATCACCCCCGCAGACCGGGGCTCGCCGTTACCCCAGATGGGTCTACGATCCGTCATGGCCGCCGCGATGCCGCGCCTGCTCACTGCGATTTGCCGAAACGGTGCACGCCCCTCTCCAAAGAAACCCGTGGTCCAAGTGCGCCGGGTCTCTGGGCGCGCTCTCCGGCGGGCAAGCTGCTGGGCCGCGCGGAGACGCGGACGATAGCAGTGCCCGGGAGCGCAGATCGTGACTGCGGAGGGCCTACCGGAGGGCCTGCGCGTGCTCGTCGCGGACGAGGATCACGAGGCGCTCGACAATGTCTCGCGGCTGCTGTCAGAGCTCGGGCACACCGTGGTCGCTCGGGCGATCGGCGTCGCCGAGGTGGCGGCTGAGATCGCGGACGACGAGCCGGATGTCGCGCTTGTGAAGTTGCACGACGACGACGAGCACGCGCTCGACCTGATCGACGAGATCGTGCAGGACGCCAACTGCTCCGGTGATCGCACTGATGGAGGTGTCCGAGCCCGAGTTCATCGCGCGGGCCGCCGAGAGCGGCATCCACGCCTACGTGCAGCCGGTGACGAAGGAGACGGTGCAGGGCGCGATCGAGGTGGCCACCCGGCGGCACGCCGAGGTGGGCAAGCTCACCGAGGAGGTCGACCAGCTCGAGGGAGCGCTCGACCGCCGGGCGGTATCGAGCGCGCCAAGGGGATCCTCATGGAGCGCCACGGGGTGGACGAGCGCGCGGCGTTCGAGCTCCTGCGCACGCACGCGCGCGCGAACAACCGCAAGCTGGTGGAAGTGGCGGGCGCCGTCAGCGAGGGCCACCTGCTGCTGCCGCGCGACTAGGCCGCGCTCCTCACGCCACCTTCTCTACCGCCGGCGAGCTCACGTCCTCGGCGAGCAGGTCGAGCACGGCCTCCTCGATCGGTCCCTGCAGCGGCCCGCCGCGTCTCGCCGAGCTCCGGCGAGCGCGCCGCCGATCGTGAGCCCGTCGTGGAAGCGGTCGAAGACGCGCGGGTCGATGTAGGAGGCGCGGCACACCGCCGGCGTGTTGCCGAGGTAGCGCGCCACCTCCTTGACCGCGCGCGTCTCCGCGCGCTTGCGCGCCGGTCTTGGTCGCCGGCGGCCTGGCCGGACACCGCCAGCGCCACCGCCGCCAGCACGGTCGCGTTCCAGGTGCGGAAGTCCTTGGCGCTGAAGTCGCCGCCGGCGACCTCCTTCACGTAGTCGTTGATGTCGGCGCGACTTGACGTCCCGCCAGCGCCGGCCGTCGCGGTAGGCGAGCAGCTCGTCGCCGCCGCCGCGCCGGCGCTTGAGCGCGCGCACGACCTCGCGCGACCTCGGGATCGACGAGCGACTGCATGCGGCGCTTGCCGCTCTTGGCCGGGTAGTCGAAGGTGATCGACGTCGCCGTTCACGGTCACGTGCCGCTTGCGCATCGTCGCCAGCCCGTAGGTCTCGTTCTCCTCCGCGTACCCCTCGCCGCCGATGCGGAAGAAGCCGCGGTCGAGCAGCCGCACGGCGCACGCGAGCACCCGCTCGCGCGCCATCCCGTCGCGCGCGCAGCCGCGCGGCCACGCGCTTCCGCATCGCGCGGCAGCGCGCGGCGAAGTCGATCATCTCGTCGAACTTCTCCCGGTCGCGGCGCAGGCGCCAGCGCGTCGTGGTAGCGGTACTGCTTGCGCCCCGCGGCGTCGATGCCGGTGGCCTGGATGTGGCCGAGCGGGTACGGGGCAGATCCACACGTCCTCCCAGGCCGGCGGGATCGCGCAGCTCGGCGATCCGCTCGAGCGCCTCGGAGTCGGTGACCTCTCGCCCGTCGGCGTCCAGGTACTCGAAGCCGCGACCGCGCCGCCGGCGGGCCATGCCGGGGTCAGCGCAGTCAACTCGTCTCAGCCGTGGCATGGGGCAACAGTCATGCCCGCGCGCGGGCCGTCGAAACCCCGGCGGCCTCGCTGCGGGGGCGGCGTATGCTAGGGCCGATGCCCAGCGCGGTCGATGGCCTCAACGCATCTCAACGCGAGGCCGTGACCCACCCGGGCGGCCCGCTGCTCGTGGTAGCCGGCGCAGGCACCGGGAAGACCAGGGTGATCACCCGCCGCTTCGCCTGGCTCGTGGAGCAGGGCACGCCGCCGGAGGGCGTACTCGCGCTGACCTTCTCCACGGGCGCCGCGGCCGAGATGCGCGAACGGCTGGAGTCCCTGATCCAGGCGCCCTGGGAGGAGCTGTGGGTGGCCACCTTCCACTCCTTCTGCACGCGCCTGCTCCAGGAGGAGGCGCTCGAGGCGGGCATCGATCCGTTCGTGTCGCCGGTGACTCCCGCCGACCGGCTTGCGCTGATGCTCGATCGCATCGAGGACCTGACGCTGCGCCGCCACGAGATCCGCGGCAACCCGGCGCCGCTACTCGCCAGCTTCATCGCGAGGATCGACCGGCTCAAGGACGAGATGGTCAGCGCCGAGCGCTACGAGGGCTGGGCGCGTGAGGCTCGAGCGAGCGGGCGCATAGCGGAGGCGACGCCGAGCGGGCCCGCGCGGAGCGGGAGCTGGAGTTCGCGCAGGTGTATGCGGACCACGACCGGCTGCTCGCCGGGCATGGCGCGCTCGACTTCGGCGACCTGATCCTGCACGCCTTCCGTCTGCTGCACGAGAAGCCGCACGTGCGCGAGCGCGTGGCCGCTGCGCTTCCCCCACGTGCTGGTCGACGAGTACCAGGACACGAACTTCGCGCAGGGCGCGCTGCTGCGCCTGCTCTGTCAGGACCACCGCAACGTCACCGCGGTGGGCGACGACGACCAGGCGATCTACCGCTTCCGTGGGGCCTCCCAGAAGAACATGCTCGACTTCCAGCGCGAGTACGAGGACTGCAAGGTCGTGCGCCTCGAGCGCAACTACCGCTCGGGCCAGCGGATCCTCGACGCCGCGGTCGCCGTGGTGGCCGGGGGAGGCGAGCGGATCGAGAAGCGGCTGCGCGGCGGCAAGGGCGGCGAGGTGAGCTTCTGGCGCTGCCGCTCCGAGGGCGCGCAGGCGCAGACGCTGGCCGCCGAGGTCGAGCGGCTGGTGGCGCAGGAGGCCGTGCCGCCGGAGGAGATCTGCGTGCTGGTGCGCTCGGTGAAGAACGAGGGCGCGACGATCGGGGCCGCGCTGGAGGAGCGCGCGGTGCCGTTCCGGCTGATGGGCGCGGCCGCCTACTTCCAGCGCACCGAGGTGCGCGACCTGCTCGCCTGGCTCAGGCTGCTGGCCGACCCGTCCGACTCGGGAGCGGTGGTGCGCGCCCTCACGCGGCCGCCGATCGAGCTGCGCTCCGTGGACATCGCGCGGCTCACGCAGCTCGCCCGCAGGCGCAGGCTCGACATGGTGGCGGGGATGGTGGCGGCCTGCGACGGCCCGCAGCTCTCGCCCGAGGGCCGCGACCGCGTGCAGGCGTTCCTCAAGCTCTACCGCTCCGCCTCGACCGCGTTCAACGAGATGCGCCCGGACGTGTTCGTGCATCGGCTGGTCGAGCGGATCGGCCTCCGCCGCCAGCAGGTGTTCGCCGCGCAGGCCGACACCGTCGAGCGGCTGGTGAACATCGCCAAGCTCAGCGACCTCGCGCGTGCGTACATGCGCCGCCAGCCCGAGGCCTCGCCGCGCGACTTCGTGCGCTACGTGGCCGCCATGGCGGAGGCCGGGCTGCGCGAGGAGGAGGTCGTCGCCCGACGGGCTCGCGCCGGCGGTGCAGGTGATGACGATGCACTCGGCCAAGGGACGCGAGTTCGACTACGTGTTCGTCCTCGGGCTGAGCGCGAACCGGATGCCGGGACCGCGACGGCCGACGGGCGACGGCGTGCCGGATGAGCTGCTGAGGGAGTCGCTGCCGGAGGACGACCGCGCGGCCCACGAGGACGAGATGCGCCGGCTGCTGCACGTGGCGATGACGCGCGCGCGCAAGGGTCTGGCGCTCGCGTGGGCCGAGGTGGGTGAGCGCGCCCGGCCGTCGCCCTTCTACGAGGAGGCGCGCGCGGCGCTGCGCGCGGGCGAGGACGTGTTCGAGGACGAGCTGTTCGGCCCGGCCGAGGGGCTCCACTCCACCTTCCGCCTGCTGCGCGACGAGCTGCTCGACAACGTGTCGCGCGTGGGCGGGCGCCTGGGGGAGATGCGCCTCGACACCTATCTGGACGTGTCGCAGTCGGTCGTCCGCTACCTCGAGCTGTTGAAGGTGGCCGCGCTGATCGAGCGCGAGCGCGACGGGCAGACGCTCGCCAAGGCGCTGCCCGAGGTGAACGAGCTGCTGCTCCAGGCCACCACGTCCGACCAGCGCGAGCTGTTCCTCACCTCGGCGCTAGACGACTACCTGGCCGACACCGAGCGCGACGAGCGCCGCCGCGCGGAGGCCATCAGCGGCGACGCCGGCGACCAGTCGCTCGAGACGTTCATCCCTCGTCGCGGCGACGGGCTGATGCTCTCGGCCTCCGACATCGAGACCTACCGGCTCTGCCCGCTCAAGTACAAGTTCGCGCGCGTCTTCCGCATCCCGCAGGAGCCCACGATCAACCAGCGCTTCGGGATCGTGGTGCACCAGGTGCTCGAGCGCTTCCACACGGGCGGCGGCGGCTCGCTCGAGGACCTGATGCGGCTGTTCGAGGCCAGCTGGTGGCGCAGCGGCTTCGGCGATTCGAACGACGAGCTCCAGTTCCGCGACAAGGCGGTCGCGGCGCTCACCCGCTACTGGGAGCTGGACCGAGCGCGCGAGGCCGAGCCCACCTGGATCGAGCGCAGCTTCTCGTTCCACCTCGGGCCACACCTGCTGCGCGGCCGGGTGGATCGGGTGGACCGCCTGCCGGACGGCCGCTACGAGCTGATCGACTACAAGACCGGGCAAGCCGAAGAGCGCGGCGGATCTGCGCGAGGACGTGCAGCTGTCGCTCTACCAGATGGGCGCGCGCGAGTCGTGGGATCTCGAGACCTCGGCGCAGAGCTACTACTACGTGCTCGACAACGAGAAGGTGCCGGTGGAGCACTCCGAGGACGAGCTCGAGCGCGTGCGCGGCACGGTCAGCACGATCGCCGAGGGGATCATGGCGCAGGAGTTCGAGCCCACCCCGTCGCCCGAGATCTGCTCGTTCTGCGACTACCGGATCATCTGCCCGGCGGCAGAGAAGTAGATCCGCGACCTGCGACCTCAGTCCGGCTCTGGGCCCCGCTGCCTGAGGAAGCGCTGGAAGTCGCGCGCGATCGCATCCGCTGACGGGATCTCCTCGGACGGCGCGATCTCCTCCGCCTCGTCCATCGTCTCCTCGAGCCGCTCGACGAAGGCCTTCACCTCGGGGTCGCTCTCCACCGCGGCGTTCACCTGGCGCTCGTAGTCCTCAGAGGCCTCCTCGAGGGCGCTGCCGTCGACGGCGACGCCGGCGAGCCCCTCGAAGCGGCGCACCAGCGCCAGCGCGGCCTTCGGGTTCGGAGCCGCGGCCACGTAGTGCGGCACGGCCGCCCACAGGCTCGCGGACGGCAGGCTGGCCCGCTGGCAGGCGTCGTGCAGTACGCCGATGATGCCCGTCGGTCCCTCGTAGTTCGTGCGCTCGAGGCCGAGCTGGTCGATCAGCTCCTGATCGGACGCGAGCCCGGAGATCGACACCGGCCGCGTGTGCGGCACGTCGGCAAGCAGGGCGCCCAGCGTCAGCACCAGCTTCACGCCGAGCTGACGCGCGCCGTCCGCGATTGCCTCGGCGAACGTGCGCCAGCGGAGCGACGGCTCGATGCCCTGGAGGAACAGCAGGTCGCGCTCGGCAGCGGGCACGCGTGCCGCGGTCATCACGGTGGTGGGCCAGTCGATCGTGCGGGCGCGACCCTCGGTCAGCCGGACCGTGGGGCGCACTGCCGTGAAGTCGAAGAAGTCCTCGGGATCGATGCGCGCGATCTCGGTCGCGTCGAAGCTCTCGACGAGGAAGCCGAGCGCCGCCGATGCGGACTCCCCGGCGTCGTTCCAACCCTTGAACGCGCACACCAGGACGGGGTCCCGCAACTCGGGCTTGTCGGTCCAGATCAGCGGATCCATCTGACTTCACCGTAGCGGAGCCGGCAATTCGCGGGCGACCGTCCGAACTGCCTTCCAAGATGGAAGCGTGGAAGCCGGAGTGCGAACAACGGTTGCGGAGCTGCGTCCGGGGGGCGAGGTGGACGGCGTGTTCGCGTGCACCCGGAAGGAGCGCCTGACCGCTCGCAACGGCAGCGGCTACCTGTCGCTCGAGCTGCGCGACCGCACCGGCACGATCACCGCGCGAGCGTTTCGTGAGGCGGACTTCCTCTCGGGTCAGTTCGATCGCGGGGACCTCGTGTGGGTCACGGGCCGCGTCGAGCGCTTTCGCGACGAGCTCCAGATCGAGCTGGCTGCGATCCGGCGCGTGGATGCCGACGAGGGACTCGACCCGGCGGAGTTCCTGCCGAGCGCCTACCGCGACCTGGAGGAGCTCGACGGCTTCCTCGAGCACCTGGCGCGGGAGGTCTACGACCCCGACTACAAGCGGCTGCTCGACTCGTTCCTGGGCGACGAGTCCTTCCGCGCCGAGCTGAGGCTGGCGCCCTGCACGCGCGCGGGTCACCACGCCTACCTCGGGGGGCTGCTCGAGCACACGGTGGCGGTGGCCACGCTCGCGCAGGAGACCTGCGTGCTGCACCCGCGGCTCAACTCAGACCTGCTGATCACCGCCGCGCTCCTCCACGACGTGGGCAAGACGCGCGAGTTCGCCCTGGGGGCCGAGATCGGGCCGAGCGAGGAGGGAAGGCTCGTGGGACACGTGGTGCTGGGGCAGCAGATGGTGGCCGAGCGCTGCGCGCGCCTGCCCGACTTCCCGGCCGACAAGGCGCTCGCCCTCGCGCACTGCATCCTCACCCACCACGGGGCGGACGGTGTGCCCGGCGCGGCGCTTCGGCTCGCCCGAGGCGCTCGCCCTCTATCGCGTGAACGCGCTCGACGCAGCCGTGAAGGGCGCTCTCGAGCACGGGCTGTCGGCATGAAGGTGCGCAGCGCTTCGCCCCAGGACTTCGATGCGGTCACCGACCTGCTCGAGCGCCTCGGCCGCGCCGAGGTCACCGACGCGACCCGCGATCGCTGCCGCGAGATCTACGCGAGCCAGATCTCCGATCCGGGGATCGACCACCTGGTGGCCGAGGACGACTCGGGCGCCGTGGTCGCGTTCTGCTCGCTCCACTTCCGCAACCGGCTGAACCACCCCACCGCGCAGGCCTGGATCCCGGACCTGTTCGTGCTCGAGAGCGCCCGCCGCCAGGGCATCGCCAACGCGCTGCTGAGCGCGGCCGAGGAGCGGGCGCTGGCACGCGGCTGCTGGGACCTGACGCTCGAGTCCGGCTATCAGCGCACCGAGGCGCACCAGCTCTACGAGAGCTTCGGCATGCGCGACGGCGGCAAGTACTTCCGCAAGCTGCTCGGCTGACGCGACCTACACTGGCGGCGGAGTGGCATGGGTCTGGTGGCCCATCCGGTCTTCAAAACCGGCAGGGCGGAGCAGCCCTCCGCTTGGAAGGTTCGATTCCTTCGCCGCTCCGTACCACTCATCCGCCCGCCTTGCCACCGTTCCCGTCTCGCTCCTCCTCTTCGAATGGGTCAGGTGCCGCACCCTTGGGCGCCTGCGCCTCAAGCGCCTCCTTGACCTCGATCAGCGCCTCACGCTGTCGCTTGCTGACGGCCGGGAAACGGGGATCGATCTCCATCAGCGTGTGCGCCAGAACGGCGCCCGCACCGAGCCGCTCGAACCACTTGCGATCAGCCGGAATCACGTACCACGGCGCCCACTCCGTGCTCGTGTGCGACAACACCTCGGAGAACGCAGCCTGATAGTCCTCCCAACGCTCTCGCTCGGCGACATCGGCCGACGAGAACTTCCAGTTGTGGTCAGGGAGGTCGATGCGCCGGAGCAACCGACGTCGCTGTTCTTCCTTTGAGACGTTGAGGAACAGCTTCACGATTCGGAAGCCGTTCTCGGTCAGGTAGAGCTCCCAGTCGTTGATCTCCCGGTAACGCCGCTTCCACACGTCGCCCTTCTTCACGGCTTTTGGGAGCTTCTGGCGATCCAGGTTCTCAGGGTGGACCCGGACCACCAGCACCTCCTCGTAATGGGAGCGGTTGAAGATCCCGATTTCGCCGCGCTCCGGCAGCCGTTTGGCGTAGCGCCACAGAAAGTCGTGGTCGAGCTCCTCCGCCGACGGCACCTTGAAGCTGTGAACCGAGACACCCTGCGGGTTCACGCCACTCATCACGTGACGGATCGTCCCGTCCTTACCGGCGGTATCCATCGCCTGCAACACGACCAGCACGCCCCATGTGTCCTGAGCAGCGAGCCGCGCCTGGTACTCGGCCAGCAGCCGCACCCCCCCCTCAACCAGCGCGACGCCCTCCTTCTTGTTCTTCACACCGCCCTTGAACCGCGGGTCGAAGTCCCTGCCGAGCGTCACCTCCGAACCGGGCCTCACCCGGAAGGGCTCGATGAACTCCGCAAGTCGCTTCTGACGCTTATCCATGTCGTGCTCCAAACGCTCGATCTACATGCGCACCCGCCGGATCATGAGCCGACGCACGAGAAAGTCATCACCCCGATCAGACGAGAACGAACTCGCAGGCTCGAGCGGGATGCGAGCGGGCGACCGGCGATCAGAAGGTCGTGCGGACTGCGCTGCGATGACTGTGCCGGCGCCGATGGGCGTCGGATTCGTGGGGCGTCGCTGCCGGCTTCGGGAACTGGCCGAGCACCCACTCGGCGAGTTCGTCGCCGACCATCTTCGACCCCGGCGCCTTGAGGTTGTAGCCGTTCGAGCAGCGCAGGCTGTCGTCCCGGCCGAGCAGCTTGTCGAAGTGGAGGAAGGGCAGCTCGCGTCGTTCTGCCATGGCCCGGACGTCGGCCACCACCCGGTCGGCGATCTCGCCGCTCGTGGGGTAGACCCACGAGTTCGGGAAGGGCGCGATCACCAGGACCTTGGCCTCCGGCCAGGCAGCCTGGGCGCGATCGATGAAGTCGTCGAGCAGGCCCGTGCCGTTGTACGGGTTCATGTGCTTGCCGAAGCGGCGCACGAGCGGGCGGAGGAGGAAGCGGTGGGTGAAGAAGATCGACCGGCCGAGGCGGCGGCCAACGTCGAGCCGCAGCTGGTTCACCCGCGGGGTGCTCTTCAGGATCACCCGTCGCTGGTAGGTCGTGCCGGAGTGGATGAGGATCAGGTCCGGGGCGCCGCTCAGCTTCGTCACCTTCTGGAGCTTCTCGATGTCGGGGAGGTACTCGTAGGTGATCGCGAAGTAGTGGCCGAACTCCACGCCCAGGCCGTGCTCCGCGAGGCGTTCGCCGAGCGCCGCCGGGTAGCCGATCGGCCCCTCGAAGTCGTGCGAGGTTTCCATCGTGCGGAGGCTGCAGTCGCCCACGTGCATGATGCGCAGGCCGCCGCGGGGCCCGCTCGGAGTGCCCTTCCAGGCCTTCACCGGATCCTCATTCACCCGTGGCGGGCCGACCACGGTCCGGTAGGCGCGCTTCGCCAGCGCGCGGATCAGCGTCCGGCCGCGCGACGTTCGCGCGGCCAGACCGATTGCAACCACCAATACGGTGGTTGCCAGTACCCCTGCCAGAAGCGTGAAACCCACCCTTTCAAGGTAGGTCCGGTGCGTGTTTGCGCGCCACGTCCGGCGCTCGATTGCGGAGGTTCGGGCCTACGCAGCTGTGCGACTACGCATGCAGTGCAGGGCTCTCTCGCAGCGGGGCGGGGGCCTTGGCGTCGTGTCGCGCCCGGACGATCACCCGCGTGCCCGTCTTCGGAACCATCGTGATGCCCCGGCGCACGACCGCCTCCGGGCGCGATCCCACGGGCTCGAGGCGCGCCCGCGACAGCACGCGCTCGATCACCACGCGCATCTCCATCTGCGCGAACGCGGCACCCAGGCAGCGGCGGGTGCCGCCACCGAAGGGGATCCAGGTGTAGGTGTCGGGCGGGTTCTCGCCCAGGAAGCGCTCGGGGCGGAACTCGCGCGGCGCCGGATAGCTGTCCGCCAGCCCGTGCATCACCGCGATCGATGGGTTGATCTCCATGCCCTCGGGGATCGTGTAGCCGCCCAGCTCGAACGGCCCGCCGCGCACCACGCGCCCGATGCCGGGCACGACCGGCCGCGCGCGCAGGGTCTCCTTCACGACCGCGTCCGGGTAGGCGTCGTCCCCGGCGGCGAAGGCACGTTCCAGCTCGGCGAGCACACGCGGCGTGCGGAGCACGAGGTCGAAGGCCCAGGCCAGCCCCGTGGCCGTGGTCTCGTGGCCGGCCACCAGGAGCGTGACCAGCTCGTCGCGCAGCTCCTCGTCGGTCATCGGCTGCCCGCCCTCGTCGCGCGCGAGCAGCAGCATCGAGAGGATGTCCTCGCGCTGCTCGAGGTCGGAACTGTCGCGGCGGCGGGCGATCTCGTCGTAGATGAGCCGGTCCACCAGTTGGCGCCGCTGCTGGAACTTCTGCATCGCGCTGGTGGTGCCCAGGCGCCCGCCGGACAGCAGGAGCGCGACCACTCCGAGGCGGCTCGCCATCGGCGCGATCATCCCGCGCAGGCCCTGCTTCAGCTCGTCTTCGCGCGGGCCCGCCTCCGTGCCGAACACCGCGCGGGCGATGACGTCGAGTGTCAGCCCCTGCATCGATGGCAGCAGGGGGAAGGGCTCGTTCAGAGGCCAGGCGTCGATTGCGGCGTCCGTCGCCTGCAGCACCACCGACTCGTACGCGCGCATGCGCCGGCCGTGGAATGGCGGCAGCATCAGGCGCCGCTGGCGCAGGTGCTCGGCGCCGTCGAGCAGCAGCACCGAGCGGTCCCCGAGCGCCGGCTTGAGCACGACGTTCGCCTCGCCGGCGCGCAGGCGATCGGGTGGAGCCTGGAACACCTGCTTCACGAGCTCCGGATCGAAGACCATCACGAAGCTCGGGTCGAACATCGTCCCCAGGTGCACGAGGCCGCCGTAGCGGCGCTCGGCCCAGGTGATGAAGCGGCGCGACCCGGCGATGAAGAACAGGGTCTGGACGAAGCGCGGGATCCTCGGGCCAGGCGGAAGACCGCTAGCAGCCATCGGGAGATCTTGGCAGCCGGGCGAGCGCGAGGCGACGGGCTTACTGCCCCCACTCCAGGGGCCAGCCGCCGATGTGGGCGACCCGACCCGAGACGTGCACCAGCCGCGCGGGCAAATCGCGTGCTGTGAGCCACGCGGGCGCCCGTGCTCCACGCACGATCGCCGCCGTGCTGGCGGTGTTGGCCGCCACGCAGTTGGCGGCGGCCACGCTCACCGTGCGCCAGACGGGGTTCGCGGGCCGGCCGGTGACGGGATCGAAGATGTGGTGCAGCTCGTGCCCGCCGCTCTCCCAGCGCCGAACGTCGATGCTGGAGGTGGCGAGGGCTCCGGACTCGATCGACACCGTTTGTCCGTGCGCGTCGGCGTGATCGTCGGTGACGCGGATTGGCCAGCCGCCGTTCGGGGCCGGCCCGGCCACCGCGATGTCGCCGCCCAGGTTCACCAGCACGCCGCATCCCGCGAGCTGGGAGCAGTCGCGGGCCGCGCGGTCGGCGGCGAGCGCCTTGGCCGCGGCGCCCAGGTCCAGCTCGATGCCGTGGGGAACCCGCACCGCCCGGTTCACGTAGTCCATCCGGATCTGGCGCCAGCCGGGGGCTCGCGCGAGGCTGATGCGCGCGGGCCCCTGCGCGCTGGCCGCGTCAGCCACGCCGCGGTCGTAGCCCGCCAGCGCGCAGCACGCGCCCGAGCGTGGGGTCCACGGACCCGCCGCTGGCGTCGGCCGCGCCGAGCGCGGCCTCGAGCGCGTCGAAGAACAGCTGGCTCACCCGGACCCAGCGACCGGGCGCGCGGTTCACGAGCGAGAGCTCGGAGTCGTCGCGGAAGCGGCTGCAGGCGACGTCGATCTCATCGAGTTGGGCCGCGAGCAGGTCGCGCACGTCCGCCAACGCGGGCTGGTCCGCGACGAGCACCGTCGCCTCGCTGCCGAGCGCGGCCCAGGACGCCGATGCCCAATGGCGGCCGGCGGCTGGGGCGGTTCCGATCGGGGCCATCACCCGATTGTCCGCCGGTCGCGAAAAGCGCGCCTAAGCTGGGCTTAAGAAGTCTCTAACCCGGCTCGAGCGATGCAAACGGCGGCCGCTCGACCAGCTCGAGCCGGCGCTCGTCGAGCCCGTCATCGGCGGGAAGCATCAGCGCCGCCGCGGCCTCGTCGAGACCGGCCAGCCGGCCGTCGCGCTCCAGCCTGATCGAAACAGCGCGCAGCACGGCGTAGGCCATGGGGGTGAGGTCGGCCAGCTGCTGGTGGCGGTTCTGGCGCATCTCGATGTCCACCTGCGCCAGCCCGTCCAGCCCGGCCTCCCGCCAGGCGTCGATCAGCAGCGCTATCTCCACCGCATAGCCGGTCGAGAAGGGCAGGCGCTCGAGCAGGCTGCGGCGAGCGGCGAACTCGCCGGCGAGCGGCTGCCGGAACCCGGCGAGCTGCGGGTAGAAGAGGTTGAGCAGCGGCCGGGCGGTGAGCTCGGTGACTCGCCCGCCGCCCTCGGGCAGGGACACCTCGCCGACCTTGAACGGCCTGCGGTAAAAGGCCTTCACGAACTGGATCGCAGGATCGCCCTTCAGCAGCGGCCCGATCAGGCCGCAGGCGTAGTGGGGGCCGAACCCGCCGGAGTCGGCGTCGAGGTAGCAGACCACGTCACCGTCCAGCACTGACAGCGCGCGCCACATCGCGTCGCCCTTGCCGAGCAACGGGCCGAACTGCGGCAGCAGGTCGCGCTCCTGGCACACCTGGGCACCCGCTTTCTCGGCGATCTCGGCCGTGCCGTCGCTCGAGCCCGCGTCCACCACCAGCACCTGGTCGATCACCCCCGCCTCTCGCAGCTCCACGAGGTCGGCGACGATCGCGCCCACGGTCGCGGCCTCCTCGCGCGCCGGGACGCAGACCGACACGGAGGCCGTGCGGTCGGCGGCCAGGCCCTCGGCGCTGAACTCGGCGTGGTGAAGCGTGCGCTCGTCGTGCCAGCGGCGCGCGCGCTCCAGGTCCGGTGAGGATGCCTCGGTCAATCCACGATCAGCTGCCAGGTGACGGCGACTCGAACGAGCCTCCCGGGCATGGAGGGCATACTACGGCGAGTGCCTGCACCCACCGCTGAAATGCTCGCCGAGGCCCTTCGGCCGCTCACCGAGGATCCCCGCCAAGCCGCCGTCTTCTGCGACATCGACGGCACGCTTGCGCCCATCGTCCGCCGTGCCCACGACGCCATGGTGGACGAGCGGGCCTCGCGGCTGCTCGGAGCGATCGCGCGGCGCTACCGCTGCGCGGCCTGCATCTCCGGCCGCCCGGCAGCCGAGGCCAGGCGCCTGGTGGGCGTGGGCGGGATCGCCTATGCCGGCACCCACGGAGCCGAGCTGCTCCTCCCCACCGCCACGCCGACCCGTGCTCGATCCCGAGGTGGCGAAGTGGGCCGACCGCGTGCGCGCCTTCACGCGCGACCACGACACGCGCGAGCTTCGGACCCTGCGGGTGCGGATCGAGGACAAGGGGCCGATCATGGCGTTCCACTGGCGTGGCGCCCCCGACGAGCGCGCGGCCCTCGCGTGCGTCCGGCAGATCGCGAGCGCCGCCGAGGAGGCGGGCCTGCACGTGCACTGGGGCCGCAAGGTGCTGGAGGTGCGCCCGCCCGTGCCGATCAACAAGGGCCGCGCGGTGCACGAGCTGATCGCCCGCTTTCCGGTGCGCGCGGCGATGTTCGCCGGCGATGACGCGACCGACCTCGACGCGTTCGACGCCCTCGACGAGCTGGTGGCCGATGGCACGCTCGAGCGCGCGGTGCGGGTGGGGATCAGCTCCGATGAGGGGCCGGCGGCCATAGTCGAGCGGGCGGACCTGGTGGTGGAGAGCGTCGGCGGCTTCCAGGCGGTGCTCGAGGCTCTCGCGGCGGCCTGATGCGCTTCACCGAGTTCCTGAAGACTGCCGTGCTCCTGTTCGCCGCATCCGCCACGGTGCTGGCCGCCGTGACGATCGTGGGCGCCTCGTCGAAGGGCGACAGCTCGTTGATCTACTTCTCGCTCGGCTGGTGGGGCGCGGCGACGCTCGTCGGCATCTTCGTGGGGCGGCGGATGAAGGTCACCGACGGCATCCGGCGCCTCCTGGCGGACGCTCGCACCACCCCGATACTCCCGGAGGTCGAGCCCGGGCGCGTGATCTTCAACCGCCTGTGGCTGCTCGCCGTGCTCACGATCGGCGCCGGAGCGCTGGCCTTCCTGGTGCCGCAGGTGCCCGCGGTGGCCACCGGCTACGGACTCCTCGCCGCGCTCGGGTGGCGGCGCCAGAGCGCGGCCGTTGTGGCGATCGAGCAGCGCGACGGCGTGCAGTTCTACGTCGAGCCCACGCCGCCGTTCAGCCCGACGAAGCTGATCCGGGCACCGGGCTATCGCAAGCTCGAGAGCCTGCGCGAGCCGGCCCACAGGCCGGGCTCCCCCGTTTAGGTCACTTCGAGCGCTTGGCCCGCGACCCGCGACCCGCGACCTGCGACCCGCGCTTCCGCAGCGCATCGAGCTCGGCCCACGGCCGCGTATTCGCCACCTGCTCGGCCCGCACCCACCCCCTGCGCGCCGTGGCCACCCCGTAGCGGATGTTCGCGAGCGTCTCGACCCCGTGGGCGTCTGAGTCGATCACCAGCATCGCGCCCGCCTCAGCTGCGAGCCGCGCGTTCGATTCGTTCAGATCTCGCCGGTCCGGATTCGCGTTGATCTCGAGGAAGGTGCCGGTGCGGATCGCCGCCTCCACCACCGCGCTCGATGTCGAGGTCATAGGCCTCGCGGCGTTCGATCAGGCGGCCGGTGGGATGGCCGATCGCGTCGACGAGCGGGTGCTCCATCGCGCGGATCATGCGGTCGGTGATCTCCTTCTTCTTCATGCGGAAGGAGGAGTGCAGGCTCGCCACGACCCAGTCGAGCTGCTCCAGCACGTCGTCGGCGTAGTCGAGCGTGCCGTTCGGCAGCACGTTCACCTCGGTGCCCGCGAGCAGCGTGAAGCCTTCCAGGCCCTCGTTCAGCTCGCGGATGCGCTCGGTCTGGCGCAGCAGCTCGGCAGGCTGCACGTCGTTTCCGAACCCATGAGTGGCCGAGTGGTCGGTGATCGCCAGGTACTCGTAGCCGCGCTCGATCGCGGCGTGGACCATCTGCTCGATCGAGTTGCGCCCGTCGGACGCGGTGCTGTGGCTGTGCAGCTCGCCGCGGATGTCCTCGACGCGGATCAGCTCCGGCAGCTTGCCCGCCTTCGCGGCCTCGATCTCGCCGCGGTTCTCGCGCAGCTCGGGCTCGATGTACTGCATCCCGAGCAGCTCGTAGACCTCCTCCTCGGTGGCGCAGGCGTGGGTGGTCTCCGTGGCGTCGTCGGTCACGCCGTACTCGCTCACGTGCAGGCCGCGGCGCACGGCGTCGGTCCGCAGCGCCTCGTTGTGCTTGCCCGAGCCGGTGAAGTGCTGGAGCAGGTTGCCGAAGTTCTCCGGCGGGACGATCCGCAGGTCCACGCTCATGCCGTTGTTGGTGATCGCCTTCACCCCGGCCGCGCCGGTGGACTGCACCTCGTCGAGCAGCGGGAGCTCGCTGAAGGCGGCCGCGAGCGCCTCCGGATCGGTGGCGGTGGCCACCAGGTCGAGGTCCTTGCAGGTCTCCGCCATCCGCCGGGCGCTGCCGGCGATCTCCACGCGGATCGATGCCGGGTGCTCGCGCAGCGCGGCCGCCAGCTCCTCGGCGATCGCCAGCGCTCGGGAGAGCAACGTGCGCGCCTTCGGCCGGCCGTCGGCGCCGGCGGCGAGAGCAACGAGCACGTTCTCCTCGGCCTTGGCACCGAAGCCAGCGACGTCGCGCAGCCGGTGCTGCTCGGCGGCGACGCGGAGATCCTCGAGCGACGAGATCCCCAGCTCGTCGTAGAGCTTGCGCGCCCGCTTGGGTCCGAGGCCGGGAATGCGGGTGACCTCGACAAGTCCCGGTGGGAACTTCGCCCTCAGCTTCTCGGCCGCCGGGATCGTGCCCGTGTCCAGCAGGGCGTCGATCTTCTCGGCGATCGTCTTGCCGACTCCTGGCAGCTCCACCACACGGCCCGCGCGGGCGAGCTCCTCCACCGACGCCGCCGAATCGCGGATCGCCTTGGCCGCATTGCGGTAGGCGATCACCCGGTAGACGACGGCACCGTCGAGCTCGTAGAGGTCCCCGAGCTCGTCGAACGCGGCTGCTATTTCCGCATTTCGCATAACCGGCCTCTACTCTACGCCGCTCGTGCCTGGCCCTTGGCTCGTCCTCCCGACGTACAACGAGGCAGAGAACATCGACTCGTTCGTGCGCGCCGTGCTGGCCAACCTCGCCACCGTCACGCCCGACCATCACGTGCTGGTGGTGGACGACTCGTCGCCGGACGGCACGGGCCAGATCGCCGATCGGCTGGCCGCCGAGCTGCCCGCGGTGGAGGTGCTCCACCGGCCGCTGAAGGAGGGCCTCGGCAGGGCGTACCTCGCCGGCTTCGACCGCGCGCTGGCCAGCGGGGCCGACCTGGTGCTGGAGATGGACTCCGACTTCTCGCACGATCCCGCCGACCTGCCGCGCCTGATCGAGGCGTCGGCTCGAGCGGATCTCGTGCTGGGCTCGCGCTACGTGCCCGGCGGCGGCGTGAGCGACTGGGGGCTGACCCGCCGGTTCCTGAGCCGGGGCGGGTCGTGGTACGCGCGGCACGTGCTCGGCATCCCCGTGAAGGACCTCACCGGCGGCTTCAAGTGCTTCCACCGCGAGGTGCTCGAGAAGGTGAACCTGCACGGCATCCACGCCGACGGTTACGGGTTTCAGATCGAGCTGACGTACCGGGCGATCCAGTCGGGGTTCCGCGTGATCGAGGTGCCGATCACGTTCCGCGACCGGCGGGCGGGCACGTCGAAGATGAGCGCGCGAATCGCCGTCGAGGCCGTTTGGAAGGTCCCCGCGCTCAAGCTGCGGGCGCGTTGAAGCGGGTTTGTGGCCGCTTCGGCCGGGCACTATACTTTTTGTAGTAGCAAGCCCTCTTGGAACAGGAGAACTCAGTGGCAGGCAACATCATCGACGTCACAGATACGAACTTCCAAGCCGAGGTGCTCGAGTCCGACACACCCGTGCTGGTGGACTTCTGGGCGCCGTGGTGCGGGCCGTGCCGCATCATTGCTCCGAGCTTGGAAGAGCTCAACGAGGAGATCGAGAACTTCCGCGTCGTCAAGCTGAACGTGGACGAGAACCAGGCCACGGCCGCCAAGTACGAGGTCATGTCGATCCCGACCTTGATCGTCTTCAAGAACGGCGAGCCGGCCAAGAAGATCATCGGCGCGATGCCGAAGAAGCGCCTCGAGGCCGAGCTGGCCCCGGCGCTGGCCTAAGCGGCCCGCTCCACCTCTATCCGCAGCGGCAGGCCCTCGATGAGGGCCTCGCCGCCTGCACCGTCATATGAGAGCGACGTGGCCAGCGTCTCGCCGGTCACGTAGCGCTCGTGGGTGCGGACGGCCTCGAGGAGCTCGGGCGCGCCGCCCAGGGTGAGCGAGATCCGGTCCTCCACGTTGAGGCCGGCGTCCTTGCGGGCGCCCTGAACGGCGTGGACGACCTCGCGGGCCAGGCCCTCGAGCCGCAGCGCCTCGTCGAGCTCGAGGTTGAGCGCTACGGCGTGGGTGCCAGAGCGCTCCACCTGGTAGCCCTCGAGCGGCTGCAGCACCAGCTGGACGTCGTCGGGGCTGAGGCCATGCTCGCCGCCGTTGATTGAGATGCCCACTGCGCCGCCCGCGCGCAGCGTCGCTGCGGCATGAGCGGCGTCGAGCGCGGCCACCGCCTGCGCCACCTGCGGCATGTCCTTGCCGAAGCGGGGACCCAGCGTGCGGTAGTTCGGCTTCAGCTCCCAGCGGCCCAGCTCCTCCGCCTCCGAGACGTAGCGCACCTCCTTCACGTTCAGCTCGTCCAGCACGAGCTGGTGGAAGCGCTCGATCGCCTCGCGCTCGGGCGGCGCGGCCACCACCACCGCCTCGCGCAGCGGCTGGCGCAGCTTCATCTTGCCCGCGCTGCGGGCGGTGCGCCCCAGCTCCACGGCGTCCCTGACGATCTCCATCGCCCGCTCCAGCTCCTCGTCGCGGCCGCGCGGATCCGGGTAGTCGCAGAGGTGCACCGACGGCTCGGAGCCGTCGAGGTTCTCGTAGATCTCGTCCGCCACGAACGGCGTGAGCGGCGCGAGCAGCTTCGCGGTGACCAGCAGGCACTCGCGCAGCGTGGCGAAGGCGGCGGGGTCGCCGTCCCAGAAGCGCCGCCGCGACAGGCGCACGTACCAGTTCGAAAGGTCGTCGACGAACGCCGCGATAGCGCGGCCGGCACTTGTGGTGTCGTAGTCGTCGAAGCGCTCGCCCGCGATCTCCACCGTGGCGTCGAGCCGGGACAGGATCCAGCGGTCGAGCTCGGTCGGCTCGCCCTCGGCGTCGCGCGCGACGCCGTTCACGTTCGCGTAGAGGACGAACAGCCGGTAGGTGTTCCAGAGCGTGATGAGGAACTGCCGCACGCCCTCGCCGACGGTGTCGAGCGAGAAGCGGTAGCCGTCCCACGGCTGCTTCGAGGTGAACAGGTACCAGCGGAAGGCATCCGCGCCGTACTCGTCGAGCACCTCCCAGGGCGACACCACGTTTCCCCTGCTCTTCGACATCTTCTGCCCGTCGTCGTCGAGGATCAGGCCGAGGCAGAGGCAGGTCTTGTACGAGGATTTGCCCCAGATCAGCGTCGAGATCGCGAGCAGCGAGTAGAACCAGCCGCGCGTCTGGTCGAGCGCCTCGCAGATGTAGTCCGCCGGGAAGCGCTGCTCGAACAGCTCCTGGTTCTCGAACGGCGCGTGCCATTGCGCGAACGGCATCGAGCCCGAGTCGTACCAGGCGTCGATCACCTCGGGCACGCGCCGCATCTCGCCCTCGCAGTCGGGGCAGGCGAAGGTCACGTCGTCGATGTAGGGCTTGTGCAGGTCGTCGGGTGGCGTCGCGCCTAGCGAGCGCAGCTCCTCCAGGGACCCGATGCAGAGGTCGTGACCCTGCTCGCAGCGCCAGACGGGCAGTGGCGTGCCCCAGTAGCGCTCGCGCGACAGCGCCCAGTCCACGTTGTTCTCGAGCCAGCGGCCCATGCGGCCGTGCTTGATGTGGTCGGGGTACCAGTTGACGGACTCGTTCGACGCCAGCAGGCCGTCCTTCAGGGCCGTGGTCCTGATGTACCAGCTGGCCTTGGCGTAGTAGATGAGCGGGTTGTCGGAGCGCCAGCAGTGGGGGTAGGAGTGCTCGTACTGCTCCTCGCGGAAGAGCCGGCCGCTGGCGCGCAGCGCCTCGACGATGTCCGGGTTGGCCTCGATCACATCGCGGCCGGCGAACGGCACGATGCGCTCGTCGAAGGTGCCGTCGAGCTTCACGGGGTTCTGCACGGTCATGCCGTAGCGCTCGCCCAGCCGGAAGTCGTCCTCGCCGAATGCGAGCGCCGTGTGCACGATGCCCGTGCCGTCCTCGGTGGTCACGAAGTCGGCCTCCAGCACCGTCTGCGAGTGCGGTCCGAAGTCGGTGACGTAGGGGAACGGCGGCTCGTACGCGGTGCCCGCCAGCTCCGAGCCCTTCATGCGCGCCTCCACCTCCGCGCCCTCGCCGAGCACGCGCTCGAGCAGCGCCTCGGCGACGATCAGCCGCTCGTCGCCGACCCTCGCGCGCACGTAGGTCACGTCCGGGTTCACCGCGAGGGCGGCGTTCGAGAGCAGCGTCCACGGGGTGGTGGTCCAGCCGAGCAGCGACACGCCGGGCTCGTCGCGCAGCGGGAAGCGCACGTAGACGGACGGGTCCACCACGTCGCGGTAGCCCAGCGCCACCTCGTGCGAGGACAGCGCCGTGCCGCAGCGCGGGCAGTAGGGCACGACCTTGTAGCCCTGGTAGAGCAGGTCCTTCTTCCAGATCTCCTTGAGCGACCACCAGACCGACTCGATGTACTCGTTGTGGTAGGTCACGTAGGCGTCGTCCATGTCGACCCAGAAGCCGATGCGCTCGGTGAGCCGCGCGAACTCGTCCACGTACTCGAGCACCGACTCGCGGCAGCGCTCGTTGAACTCCGCCACGCCGTAGGCCTCGATGTCCTCCTTCGACTTGATGCCCAGCTCGCGCTCCACCTCGAGCTCGACCGGCAGGCCGTGGGTGTCCCAGCCCGCCTTGCGGTGGACCTGGTGGCCGCGCATGGTCTTGTAGCGCGGGAAGACGTCCTTGAAGACCCGCGCGAGCACGTGGTGGGAGCCCGGCCGCCCGTTCGCCGTCGGCGGACCCTCGTAGAAGACGAACTCCGGGCCGCCCTCGCGGCGGCGGATCGACTCGTGGAAGACGTCGCGCTCGCGCCAGCGCTCGAGCACGCGCTCCTCGAGCGCGGGGAAGGAGGGATCCTTGTCGACGGGCCGGTAGCTGCTCATCCGGCTGTCGATTCTATGTAGCGCCCTGCATCCCGGGCGCATGCCGGCCGACGCGGAGCCTCAGGCGGCGAGTTTGCGGCAGAGCTCAGCGAGCGAGCGCTTCTCCGAGTCGTCGAGCGCGGCGAAGGTCCGGCTCACGCGCTGGGTGTGCGCGGGGAAGAGGTCCTCGACCAGCTCGACGCCCGCCGCGGTGATCCGCAGCAGCACGGCGCGGCGGTCGTGCCGCAGCCGCGCGCGGGTCACGAGGCCGCGTGCCGCCAGCGTGGCGGTCACCTCGCTGGCGCTGGCCTTGGTCCAGCCGAGACGGCGGCGCAGGGTGCGCAGCTCCAGCTCGCCGCCGGCCGTGGTGAGCACCACCAGCGCCGAGAAGCCGGCCGCGGACAGGCCGTGACGCTCGAGTTCCGCCGCAAGCGTGCGGCGGACGCTCGACTCCGCTTTCACCAGCGCCTCGAGCGCCCGGTGGGCAAGCGAATCGCCTATCTCGAGCATCGCGGCGCGATGCTAGGCGTGGGGCCGGACGATCAGGCGCTGTTGCGCAGCCCGGCGGGTGCCGTGAGCTCCTCGGGCAAGCTCCTCCGGCACGTCGACTCGATGCCCGTCGACGATCGCCTTCATGTTGGTCGTCGCCTCGATCGGGTTCGAGCCGATCGACGGGATGGCGTGGTTGCCCGCCACCGGCATCGCCTCGCGGTACTCGAACACCCGCGCTCCTGAGCCGGTGTGGCGCACCGCGTAGACGAGGCGGCCGACCACGTCGAGCGTGGCGCCGCTGCCGCAGACGATGAGGGCGCCCGGATCGAGCGCGCGCATCGCGCGCGAGAGGCGCTCCTGCGCGAGGCTCATCGACAGGAGCAGCACGCGGAAGCCGGCGCGCCGCAGCGCGAGCTCGAGCGCCTGGACGTGGAGCGACTCGAGGTCGAGTCGCGAGCTCGAGTCGAAGAGCAGGATTCCCTCGGAGCGAGTGGCCGCCGGAACCACGCGCCGGGCGGCGTGCAGCCAGCCCGTCGCCCAGCGGCAGGCCACCTCGTACTCGGCCTCGCGACCATCGCGGTCGCGCACGAGGTCGAGCGCGGGCAGCATCAGGTCCTCCACCGAGCGCTCCACGGAGCGGACGGCGAGGCTCTCCTCCATCACGCGGTCGGCAAGCGTGTCGTCGAAGCGGTCGAACGCCTCCACGAGGCGCGCCGCGGAGGTTGGTCCCTCACCGCGCTGGCGCGCGACCTCGATCGCCGAGGAGATGTTGTGGGTCTCGAGCAGCGCGCGACGCAGCGCCTCGAGCTCGCCGAGGTCGTACTGGCGGTGGCCGCCGGCCGTCCGGCGCGGCTTGGGATGACCGAACCGGCGTTCCCAGCTTCTAAGAGTGTTCGGGCTGACGCCCAGAAGTTCTGCTGCTGCGTTCGTCCGGATCCCGCTCATCGCATGTCTCCTTTGGGGTCAGCGAGGGCCGCTTCCCCCACCGACTGCAGAGGTTTTCGCCGTTTTCTGGCAACTTGACAACCTGTGAAGCCGATCTTGCACGGCTTCGAGCGTCGCATCGGCGTGAAACCTGCGAGGGCACGGGCTGGAGCGCCCAATTGGACGAATGTTCGGGGTTCTGCGGGCGAGCTTGCTGCTACGAGAGCAGCGGCTCGAGGGCCACGAGGGCGCCTCGGGGCGGTCCACAGCTCGCCACGCGAGCCTCGAGACCGCGGAAGCCCGGCCGTGCGCCTCGTTCGAGCTCGATGGGGAGCAGGACCACGTCCCGGTTCCCGCCGGCCGCGCGTGCGACCCGGGTCGCGAGCTCCTCGAGACCCAGCGGGCAGCTGATGGTGGCGAACAGCATCGAGCCGACGAGCTCTCGCTCGGAGCCGAAGATGCGCTCGGCGGCCTCGCTGACCGCGCTGATGCGCAGGTCCTCGGTGACGATCAGGAATGCCATCCGCTCGGTGGGGAGCGCGTCGCGCCCGCACACGAGCATCACGCCCATCCCGCAATCGGCGCACACGCGCTCGACGTCGGGCGGGGAGAAGCCGACCTCGCGCTCTTCGCGGACGACGCCGCAGCGCGAGCAGAACCGAATGCGATCTGTGAGGGCCGATCGAACCGAGCCCAAGGAACGGCCGGTCGGCTATGGCCATGGTCATCATGAGTGCGATTCCAGTTCCTCGAGTCCGATAGCGGGGATCCGCCTCCGTGAACCGATCAGAACATGAGGTCGCCGGATCGCGCCTCCCCTCCGACGCGAATGCACGAGCTCGGCCGCGAAAGATGTGCGCGAGTCGGCCGAATGCTGCTTTCCAGAGCCGTTATACGATCGCGGGCGTGGCTCCAGGGCCCCGCGCAGCCGTTGCTGGCGCTCGTCGCGCTGCTGGTCGCGGTGGCCCTCGCGTCCACGGCCTGCTCTCGCCACAGCGGCGCGGAGCGGGCGCCCACGGCCTGCGCCGGCGGCGTGGCCAGCGATCGCGAGGCGGCGATACGGAGCGCGCTTGCGAAGGCGCCGGGCCCGGTGGCGCTGCCGGACGGCACCCGCCTCTCGGACTGCCTCGCGCATCCCGTGGACGGCGGCGACCTGGAGACGATCGGGTCGACGATGCTGCACGTGACCCAGCAGCTGGCGGACGCCGCCGCGGGAGGAGGCGATCCCGCGGCGCTCACCCAGCTCGGCTACCTGATCGGCGCCATGCACCGCGGCGCGGCCCGCGCCGGCGGCGCCAACGACGAGCTGGTGCGCCGCCTCGACCAGGAGCTGCAGGACGTGGACGTGGGCTCGCCCGCCTACCGCGCGGGCGAGCGGGCCGGGCGTTCCACGGGCTGATCGATAGATTTCGGGACATGACCGATCAGACCGTGGAGCACGAGCTTTGGGGCGGGGAGACCCGCAAGGCAGTTGAGAACTTCCAGGTGTCGGGCGAGCGCGTGCCCGCGTCCGTGGTGCACTGGCTGGCGCGCATCAAGGCCGCCGCGGCGCGCACGAACGCGGAGCTCGGCCTGCTCGACGCCGACCTGGCCGAGCGGATCGCCTCCGCCGCCGACGAGGTCGCGCACGGCCGCCACGACGACCAGTTCCCGATCGACGTCTTCCAGACCGGCTCGGGCACGTCGACGAACACGAACGCCAACGAGGTGATCGCGAACCTGGCGGGCGACGGAGCCCACCCCAACGACCACGTGAACATGGGGCAGTCCTCGAACGACGTCTTCCCCTCCGCGGTCCACCTCGCCGCGCTGGCCGAGGCCAGCGACAAGCTGGTGCCCGCGCTCGAGACGCTCGCCAAGTCGCTCGGCGCGAAGGCCGAGGAGTTCAAGGACGTGGTGAAGGCCGGCCGCACCCATCTCATGGACGCGGTGCCGGTCACGCTCGGGCAGGAGTTCGCGGGCTACTCGGCGCAGGCGCGCCTGGGCGCCGAGCGGGTGAGCGACGCGCTCGGCCGCGTGGCCCAGATCCCCCTCGGCGGCACGGCCACCGGCACCGGGCTGAACACGCATCCGGACTTCGCCGCGGGTGTGCGTGCGAAGCTCACCGAGACGACGGGCGTGCGCGCCGAGCCGCCCGCGGACCCGTTCGAGGCGCAGGGCAACCGCGACGCCCTCGTGGAGCTGTCGGGCGCGCTCAAGGTGGTCGCCGTCTCGCTCACGAAGATCGCGAACGATCTCGCGCTGATGGGCTCTGGCCCGCGGACCGGCCTCTCCGAGATCTTCCTTCCCGAGCTGCAGAAGGGCTCCTCGATCATGCCGGGCAAGGTCAACCCGGTGATCCCCGAGGTCGTGCTCCAGGTGAGCGCCCAGGTGATCGGCAACGACACGGCGATCACGATCGGCGGCATGCAGGGGCAGTTCGAGCTGAACGTGCGCGTGCCGCTGATCGCGCGCAACCTGCTGCAGTCGATCGGCCTGCTGACCAGCGCGGCCACCCTGCTGGCCGAGAAGTGCGTGGACGGGATCGAGGCGAACGAGGAGATGTGTCTGCGCTATGCCGAGTCCACGCCTGCGATAGCGACGGCCCTGAACGGCGCGATCGGCTACGACAAGGCGACCGAGATCGTGAAGGAGGCGATGGCCTCCCGGCGCACGATCCGCGAGGTGGCCAAGGAGAAGGGAGTGGACGACGCGACGCTCGACCGGGCGCTGGACCTCCGCGCGATGGTGCGCGGCGGCAACATCTAGGCGGCGCTCAGCCGCCGCTGCTCGCGCGCTCCTGAACGGAGCGCTTGGCGCGGTACATCTCCGAGTCCGCGTGGCGCATCAGCGCCTCGATCTCGGACGCGTCCTCGGGCCAGGTCGCGCGCCCCACGCTGGCCGCGATGGCGACCTGAGCGCCGGCGATCTCGAACGGCAGCTCGAACGCGAGCGCCACGCGCTCGGCGGCCGCCTCGAGCTCGCCCTGGGTCGACACGCCTGACAGCACGATCGCGAACTCGTCGCCACCGAGCCGTGCCACGGTGTCTCCCGTGCGCACCGTGTCGAGCAGCCGCGCCGCCACCTGGCACAGCAGCTCGTCGCCGACGGGGTGGCCCCACTCGTCGTTGACCGCCTTGAAGCCGTCCAGGTCCACGAAGAAGAGTCCGACCGGCTCGCCGCTCTCTCGGGCGGCCTCCAGCGCCTGATCCATCCGCTCGGTGAACAGGGAGCGGTTGGCCAGCCCGGTGAGGCCGTCGTGGCGCGCCTGGTGGGTCACCCGGTCGAGCAGCCGCCCGTTCTGCAGCGCGCTGGCCGCCTGGGCCACGACGCCCGAGAGCCGGTCGAGCAGGTCGCGGCGCGGCTCGAGGCGGGCGGGCTCCGAGTCCACGGTCACGCTCAGCGTGCCCGAGGAACTCGCCGCGCGCCACGATCGGCGCGAGGATCATGGCCACGGTGCCGTAGACGGGCGAACATCTCCCGCACGAACTCGTCGTCCGAGTTCAGGTCGTAGAAGAGCGGCGCCGAGTCCGGCTCGGCGAGCAGCCCCGGGAGCTTCCGCGTCTGCTCCGGCGTGACGCGCATCTCGAAGAACTCGGGGAACTGCCTGCCTGGACCCGACGCGGCCCGGCAGGTCAGCTCGACCGCCTCGGCGTCCCACACCCAGACGCTCACCCGGTCGCAGTCGACCACCGTGGGCACCGCCTCCGCCAGGCGTGCCGCCACGTCGTCGCTCGTGCTGGCCTCGGCCAGCTTGCGCGCCAGCTCGAGCAGGGCGCTGGCCTCCGCAGTGACCGCGCTGTGCCTCGGCGAGCGCCGTGGCCCCGTCGAGGGCCGTGGCGGCGTAGCGCGCGTACAGCTCGAGCACGGAGCGCTCCTGGGGGAAGAAGCGGCTGTCCGACATCGCCACCAGGCGCCCGTAGTCGCGCCTGGTCGAGCTCACGTCCGCCGCTAGCCAGGTGGCCGGCAGCTCGTCGAGTGGCGACGCCAGCACGTTCCTTGCCAGCTCGAGCGCCTCGGACTCCTCGAAGCCGTTGTAATGGCAGCGCATGCCGGAGTCCTCCGTCGGGCGCAGGGCGAGCAGGAAGCGGGGGGCGCGCACGGCTGTGGCGGCGCGCTCGGTGATGCGGGCCAGCACCGAGCCGAAGTCGGTGTCCGCGATCAGGTCCGTGGCGGTGGCGTAGATCCGCTCGAGCCGCTCTGCCATGCCGCTCAGCTGGGCCTCCAGGGCGGCGATGTGCTCGGCGGGGTCCGTGGCCATCTTCGCCGCCAGGCTCGCGTCCCACGTCACCTCGATAGAGGCACTCGGCGTCGCCGCGGGCCTGGCAGGTCGACTCCTGAACCAGGGCGGGCGGCAGCCCGAAGAGGACGGTCGGCTGGCTCATCAGCCCCTGGGCCCAGTCGCAGCCCTCGCGCGTGCGGACGAAGCCCTCGCAGCCGCGGCCCCGGATCAGCGCACGTCCTGGCGCGACCTCGATCGTGTCGAGCTCCGACACGGTGCTGAACTTGGTCGCCGCGAGTGCCATCTGGCGATAGACCTCCTCAGGCGAGCCGAGCGAGCGCAGCAGCGTGGCCACGGGCGTGCCGGCGTGCTGGGCCACGCTCTCCTCGCCGACCCTGCGGGCGATCTGAGCGTCGCCCGTGATCTGCGCGGCGGCGCGGAACAGCGCGGTGGACTCGTCCACCGAGATCCAGTTGGACACGTCGTCGAGATACTCGACGGTCCGCTCCGAGCCGGCACGCACGAGCAGTTCCTTCAAGCCCTTCGTCACCCTGGATCCGCCGAACCCGCCGCAGCAGGACGCTCGACTGGGTGCATGCGAAATGCCGGCCCTGGCCAGCGGGCTCCGGCTGATCCCCCTCTGTGCTCATTCAGCCCGGGTTATCGGCAATCTGGACGCTTCCCTCAAGCCGGGGAAAGCGTCCAGATTGGGTCTGGCTCAGTCCATGTTGACGGCCACGTACTTCGTTTCGAGGTACTCCTCGATGCCCTCGAAGCCGCCCTCGCGCCCGATGCCGGACCACTTCGAGCCGCCGAATGGCGCGGCGGCGTTCGACACCATGCCCTGGTTCAGCCCGACCATGCCCGGTCTCGAGCCCCTCGATCACGCGGATCGCGCGCTTGAAGTCGCTCGTGAAGACGTAGGCGACGAGGCCGAACTGGGTGTTGTTCGCGGCGCGGATCGCCTCCTCCTCGGACTCGAAGGTGGTGATCGGCGCCACCGGGCCGAAGATCTCCTCCTCGAGCACGCGTGCGTCGGCCGGCACGTCGGCGAGCACGGTGGGCTCGTAGAAGTAGCCGCGGCCGTCGACGGCGTTGCCGCCCACGACCACCTTCGCGCCCTTGGCCGTCGCGTCTCCCACCAGCTCCGCGACCTTGTCGATCGCGTCCTGGTCGATCAGCGGACCGACCTTCACGTCGTCCTCGGTGCCGCGGCCGATCTTCAGCGCGCCCATCTTCTCGGCGAGCCGCTTGGCGAACTCCTCGGCCACGGGCGCCGCCACGTGGAAGCGGTTGGCCGACGTGCAGGCCTCGCCGATGTTGCGCATCTTGGCCAGCAGCGCGCCGTCCACGGCGGCGTCGAGGTCGGCGTCCTCGAAGACGAGGAACGGGGCGTTGCCGCCGAGCTCCATCGACACCTTGAGGATCTGCTCGGAGGCCTGCTCGATCAGCTTGCGGCCGACCTCGGTCGAGCCGGTGAAGGACAGCTTGCGCGCCGCGGGTCGCGGATCAGCGGCTCCATCACCTTGCCCGACGACGAGCTGGTGATCACGTTGAGCACGCCGCCGGGCAGGCCCGACTCCTCGAGGATCTGGGCGAGCGCGAGCATCGAGAGCGGCGTCTGGCTGGCGGGCTTCATCACGATCGTGCAGCCGGCCGCGATCGCCGGCCCGATCTTGCGCGTGCCCATCGCCATCGGGAAGTTCCAGGGCGTGATCATCAGCGAGGGGCCGACCGGCTGCTTCATCGTCAGCACGCGGCCCTTGCCGTTCCCGCCCAGGTTGTAGCTGGCCGTCGATGCGCGGTGGCCTCGCCGGCGAACCAGCGGAAGAACTCCGCCGCGTAGACGATCTCGGCCTTCGACTCCGCCAGCGGCTTGCCCATCTCGAGCGTCATCAGCAGGCGCCAGGTCGTCCGCGCGCTCGATCAGCTTCTCGAACGCCCGCCGCAGGATCTCGCCGCGCTCGTTGGCGGCACGTCTCGCCCATTCGCGCCTGCAGCGTCCACGGCGGCGTCGAGCGCCGCCACGGCGTCGCCCGGGGTCGCGTCCGCCACCTCGCAGAGCGCCTCCCCGGTGGCCGGGTCCTCGACCTCGAGCGTGCCGCCGCCCGAGCCGTCGCGCCACTCGCCGCCGATGTAGAGCTGCTTCTCGACCGCGTCGACGACTGTCTGTTCCTTCGTAGCAATGCTCATCCAGGTTCCTTGTCTAGGTCGCAACCGTCTCCGTGCCCAGCTCCTCGGAGATCGCGACGTCGATCGAGTAGTCGATCGGCAGCACGATCAGCGAGGGCACGTCCAGCCCGAGCGCCTTGCGCGAGGTGCTTGGGGAAGTCCTCGACCGACTCGCAGCGCCAGGCCGGCATCCCGAAGGACTCGGCCAGCTTCACGAAGTCGGGGTTCGTGAAGTCGACGCCGAAGTGGCGGCCGAACTTCTTGTCCTGCTTCCAGACGATCGAGCCGTACTGGCGGTTCTCCCAGATCACCGTGACGAACGGCGTCTTCAGCCGCACGGCGGTCTCGAGCTCCTGCATGTTCATCATGAAGCCGCCGTCGCCGTTCACCGCCACGACCTTGCGCTCCGGGTGCACCAGCTTGGCCGCGATCGCCGCCGGCACCGCGAAGCCCATCCCCGCGAGCCCGTTCGCGATCAGCACGGTGTTGGGCTCGTAGGCGGGGAACATGCGCCCGATCCAGAGCTTGTGCAGGCCCACGTCCGAGACCAGGATGTCCTCGCGCCCGAGCGCCTTGCGGATCTCGTAGAGCGCGCGCGGCGGCTGCATCGGGAACTGGTCGTCGTCCTTGGCGGCCTCCGAAGCGACCGCGGCACCACGTCGCGCAGCCGGTGCGAGCCGCCGGAGTGGGGCACGTGCCGGCACTCCTCGGCCAGCCTGGCGAGTATGTGGTAGATGTCGCCGATCAGCTCGACCTCGGGCACGAAGTACTCGTCGATCTCGGCCGGCAGCGAGTCGATGCAGACGATCTTCTTGTCGCGGCCCGGGTTCCAGTGCTCCGGCGAGTGCTCGACCAGGTCGTAGCCCATCGCGAGCACCACGTCGGCCTCGTCGAAGCCGGCCATGCTGTAGTCGCCTGACTGCAGCCCCACCGAGCCGAGCGCGCGCGGGTCGTCCGGGGACAGCAGGCCCTTGCCCATGAAGGTCTCGGCCACGGGGATGCCGGTGGCGCGGGCGAACTCGCGCAGCGCGGGGGCGGCGTTGGCGCGGATCACGCCGTTGCCGGCCAGGGCCACGGGGTTGAGCGCGCCGCGGATCAGGTCGGCGGCCTTCAGCAGCTCGCGGGCGCTCGGCTCGGGCTGGACGGGGTTGCGCCGCGGCAGCGGCTGGGCGTCCACCTGGGCCGCCATCACGTCCTCGGGAAGCTCGATGTGGGTCGCGCCGGGCTTCTCCGACTCGGCGACCTTGAAGGCCTTGCGCACGACCTCGGGGATGATCGCCGGGTCCGACAGCCGCGCGTTCCACTTCGTGATCGGCTGGAACACCTGCGGCACGTCGATGAACTGGTGCGACTCCTTGTGCATGCGCTCGAGGTCGCCCTGGCCGGTGAGGGCCACGAGCGGGGCGCGGTCGAGGAAGGCGTCCGCCACCGCCGTGGTGAGGTTCATCGCGCCCGGGCCGAGCGTGCCCAGGCAGACTCCCGCGCGCCCGGTCAGGCGGCCGTACACGTCCGCGATGTAGCCGCCGCCCTGCTCGTGGCGGACCGGCACGAACTCGATCGAGGAGTCGGCGAGCGACTCGTTGAGGTCGAGCGTCTCCTCGCCCGGAATGCCGAACACGTGCTTCACGCCCTCGGCCTCGAGGCACTCGACGAAGACGTCGGAGGCTTTGCGCAGCGCCATCGGTACTGACTCTAACAACGCAAATTGGGGCGACGGAGGTACGGAGGTACGGAGGTACGGACTTCGCGTCGCCCTCTCCTTTTTCCCGTACTTCCGTACTTCCGTACTTCCGAACCTTTGGTTCGCCTGGCTTGTTCAGCAGACGTGACCTCTACCGTTCCCTTGGTGCGACGAACCCTCCTGGCCCTCGTGGTCGTCCTCGCCGTGGCTCCCGCTGCTCACGCGGCCACCCGCCAGATCGTCCGGGGAGCGGGATTCGGGCATGGCATCGGGATGAGCCAGTACGGCGCCTATGGCTACGCCCGTCACGGGGCTGACTACAGCCAGATCCTGGCCCACTACTACACGGGCACCAACCTCTCCAAGGTCCCGACGGGGCAGACGATCCGGGTGCTGCTCCAGACCGGCGCCAGGACGGCCACCTTCACCGGCGCGACCAACGCGCCCGGGCACAACCTCGACGAGACGAAGACCTACCAGGTGCGGCTGGCGGGGCTCTCGGGCGAGGATCTGCTCGGCCCGAACGGCAAGCAGATCGACCACTACGCCGGTCCCCTGGACATAACGAGCTCGACCGGCGTGGTCCAGCTCGGCGGCACGGCGCTGAACGGCGTGAGGAACGGCCACTACCGCGGACGCGCTCGAGTTCCGCCCCAGCACCTTCGGCGGCCTGGCTGTGATCAACGCCGCCGAGCTCGACGACTACGTGAAGGGCGTCGTGCCCGGCGAGATTCCGGCCGCCTGGCCCGCGGCGGCGCTGCAGGCCCAGGCCGTGGCTGCGCGCACCTACGCGCTGGCCACCGACGCGGGCGGCCCGCAGTTCGACCAGTACCCCGACACCCGCTCGCAGGTGTACCTGGGCTTCGACGGCGAGCAGCAGCGCTCGAGCGCGGCGGTGGACGCCACCGCGAACCAGGTCGTCCGCTACCAGGGCAAGATCGCCGTGACCTACTTCTTCTCGACCTCCGGCGGCGAGACCGAGGACATCCAGAACGTCTTCTACGGCGCCGCGCCGCAGCCCTATCTCGTCGGGGTGAAGGATCCCTACGACAACCTCTCGCCTCGCCACCGCTGGCAGATGACGATGACCACGAAGGGCATGCAGAAGAAGCTCGGCTCGCTCGTGAAGGGGCGCTTCAAGGGCATCAAGGTGCTGAAGCGCGGGGTCTCGCCCCGGATCGTCTGGGCGGCCGTGGTGGGCACGCGCGGCTCGACTCAGGTCCGCGGCGCGACGCTCGAGGCCAAGCTCGGCCTGTTCGACACGTGGGCCTCCTTCAACAAGTTCAGCGGCAAGGTGAAGACGCCGCCCACCAAGACCGCCCCGCCGATCAGCCCGGGCGGCGGCGTGCCGGGCACGACGGCCGGCGTCTACCGCCCGGCCGCTCACTACAAGCGCGCATCGCGGCTCGTGGGCAGCATCTCCCCGGCGCCTCGGAAGACCGTCGCCGCGCTGCAGCGCCAGGGCGCGGATGGCAAGTGGCGCACCGTGCGCCACTTCCGCCTCCGCCACGCGGGGACCTACTCGGTGCCGGTCCTGACGCCGGGCACCTACCGAGTGGTGGCCGGCCCGTTGGTCGGGCCGCGTCGCTGATCGGTCGGCTGACCCGTCGCGACCGGCGACCAGGCACTGCCTACGGCGTGAACTTCACGGTGATGACGTCACCATCACGCATCACGTAGTCCCGCCCCTCGAACCTCAGCGTTCCCCGCTCGCGCGCCCCGGCGTAGCCGCCCGCGTCCACCAGCTCGTTCCACGGCACCACCTCCGCGCGCACGAAGCCGCGCTGGATGTCGGTGTGCACCTTGCCGGCGGCGCCCCACGCGGTGGTGCCGCGCTCGATGGCGTGGGCGCGCGCCTCCTTGTCCTCGCCCGCTGTGAAGAACGAGATCAGGTCAAGTAGCTCGAACGCCCCGCGCACCACCAGTGCCAGCCCGGATTCGGGCACCCCCAGCTCGTCGCGCATGACGCCGGCCTCGTCGTCGTCGAGCTCGGACAGCTCCGCCTCGATGCGGGCGCTCACCGCCACTGCGGCGGCCCCAGCGCGCTGGGCGTGCGAGGCCACCGAGTCGGGCACCTCCGCCTCGCCCTCGCCGACGTTGGCCACGTAGAGCACCGGCTTGGCGGTGAGCGGCTGCAGGAGCCGCATCGCGTCGGGCGCGTCGGCCGGCGGCGGCACCGCTCGGGCCGGACGCCCCTCCTGGAGCGCGGCGATCAGCTCGCGCAGCCAGGCCTCCTCCGCCACCACGGCGCGATCGCCCGCCTTCGCCTGGCGCGACACCCGCTCGAGCCTGCGCTCGGCCTGCTCCAGGTCCGCGTAGAGCAGCTCGGTCTCGATCGTGTCGATGTCGGCCGACGGGTCCACCCGTCCCTCCGGGTGCACCACCTGCTCGTCGTCGTGGGCGCGCACGACGTGCACGATCGCGTCGGTCTCGCGGATGTTGGAGAGGAACTGATTGCCGAGCCCCTCGCCCTGATGCGCGCCGCGCACCAGCCCGGCGATGTCGTGGAAGGCGATCGTCTCGTAGGTGACCGGATGGGAGTGGAGCAGCTCGGCCAGCCGGTCGAGGCGCTCGTCCTTCACCGGCACGACCGCGACGTTGGGCTCCACGGTGGTGAACGGATAGTTGGCCGCCTCGGCGCCCGCGCGGGTGAGCGCGTTGAACAGCGACGACTTGCCGGCATTCGGCATGCCCACGATCCCGATCCTCATGAGTCGAGTGCCCCGAACATGGGGCGGAGGCTAGAAGCCGACCTTGTGCTGCTCGGTGTCGAGGCGCACGTAGACCACCTGCGTGAGGTGCAGGGCGAGCTCCGAGTCCTCGGTCTTCAGCTCGTGCCAGCCGGCGCCGCCCTTGTCGAGCGCCTTGCGCAGCTCCTGGTATGCGGCGTCCTGCATGCGCACGGACAGCACCTGGCCGCCGGAGAAGCCGACGTCCACGCGTGCCGCTCGTTTCTCGTCGGCCATCAGTGCGCCGGCTCCACCAGCTCTGTGAGCACGCCGGCCGTGCCCTGTGGTTGTAGGAACGCCACGCTGCTGCCGCGGATGCCGGTGCGCGGCTGCTCGTCGATCAGCTCGAGCCCAGCGGCCCTCACCTGCTCGAGAGCGGCGTTGATGTCGTCGGTCTGGTAGGCCACGTGGTGGATGCCGGGACCGTTCTTCTCGAGGAACTTCCCGAGCGGCCCGTCCGCCGAGAGCGGCTTCAGCAGCTCCACGTGGCCGTCGCCCACCTCGAGCAGCACGGCCTCGACGTCGAACGCCGCGATGGTCTCACGGTGCTGCTCGCGCATGCCGAAGCCGTCGCGATAGAGGCCGATGGCGGCGTCGAGGTCCTCCACGGCCACGCCTATGTGATCGATTCGCCCGAACAAGGGCGCGCAGTTTACTCAGGGAGGTCGAGCGGCTCAGCCCGGTGGGCCCTGGGGGCCTCCAGCTCGAGCCGTTCCGAGGCCGCCACGCGGGCGCCGACGCCATTGCCGTTCGTCGCCTCGATCTCCCGCTCGGACACCGCGATGCGGTAGCGGGCCATCAGGCGCTCGATGTCCTTGCGCTCCAGCACCTCGCGGTCGAGCAGTGTGGCCGCGAAGGCGTCGAGCAGCTCGCGGTGCTCGAGGATCAGCGCCTGGGCGCGGCGGTAGGCGAGGTCCGTGAGGTGCTGCTGCTCGTCGTCGAGCATGCGGCGGGTGGCGTCGGAAACCGAGTAGTCGTCCGCCGGCAGGCGCCGCGAGACGAGCTCAGTGCCCATGCCGTACTCGGACACCATGGCGCGGCTGATGTCGTAGACGCGCTTCAGGTCGTCGGTCGCGCCGGTGGTGATGGCACCGAACACCACGTGCTCGGCCACGCGGCCCGCGAGCAGCACCACCAGGTGGTCGGTGAGCTCGTCCTTCGACTTCAGGTAGCGGTCCTCCTCGGGCAGGTTCATCGTGTAGCCGAGCGCTCGCCCGCGCGGGATGATCGAGATCTTGTGCACCTTCTCCACCGAGGGAAGGAGCTCGGAGCAGAGGGCGTGACCCGCCTCGTGGTAGGCGACGACGCGCTTCTCGTGCTCGTTGATCACGCGGCGCGACTGCATGCCGGCGATAACGCGCTCGAGCGCCGCCTCGAAGTCCTTCATCAGCACCACGTCGCGGTGGTCGCGGCCGGCGAAGATCGCGGCCTCGTTGCAGATGTTGGCCAGGTCGGCGCCGGTGAGACCGCTGGTCTGGCGCGCCACCAGGTCGAGGTCGACGTTCTGGAGCGGCTTGTTGGCGGAGTGCACCTTGAGGATCTCCACGCGCCCGGTGAGGTCGGGCGGCGGCACGAAGATCTGGCGATCGAAGCGGCCCGGGCGCAGCAGCGCCGGGTCGAGCTTGTCGAGCAGGTTGGAGGCGGCGATCACCACGAGCTCCTGCGAGCCGCCGAAGCCGTCCATCTCCACCAGCAGCTGGTTGAGCGTCTGGTCCTTCTCGCCCGAGATGTCGCTGCCGCGCGTGGCGCCCACGGCGTCGAGCTCGTCGATGAAGACGATCGCCGGGCTGGCCTTGCGCGCCTCGCGGAACAGGCGCCGGATGCGCGCCGCGCCGAGGCCGGCGAACATCTCGACGAACGAGGACGCCGACTGTGCGAAGAACTTGGCCTGGGCCTCGGTGGCCACGGCCTTGGCCAGCAGCGTCTTGCCGGTGCCGGGCGGTCCGTGCAGCAGGATGCCGCGGGGCACCTTCGCGCCGAGCTTGCGGAAGCGCTGCGGGTCGCGCAGGAACTCCACGACCTCGCGCAGCTCCTCCTTCGCCTCCTCGACGCCGGCCACGTCGTCCCATCCGATCGACTCCCCGGACTCCGGCTTGATCTCCACCGGCTTGGTGCGGGGCATGTGCTTCAGCGTCCAGCCGATCAGGAGCACGATCAGCGCCATGAAGATGATCGGCAGCCACGTGAGCGCCCAGTTCTGGATGCTGGTCATGTCAATCCCAAGAAGTGTTGTCATCGGTCCCACTAATCGGCAGCTGGCCCAAAAGCGTTACTCAACAATGCCCAAACGGGGGTTCGGTCTATAGCGGCGACCCACCTTTGAACAATGCTCACCATCTACCACTACCACGTCTGCGGTGAAGTCGTTTTGGCCTCTTAGCAGGGATGACCCCACGCCGTAGGCGTCCACCGGCACATCCTCACGTTCGAACTCCCGAATCCGTGCAGCATCGAAGCCCCCTGAGACCACGATCTTCACGCGCTCGTGACCGGCGCCGTCGAGGGCCTCGCGCACCCTGCGCGCGAGCACCGCGTTTACCCCGGTTGGCTTGAAGTCACCCATCTCGGTCCAGAGTGCCCTGTCCACCAGGTTCTCGGAGGTGTCCAGCCGCACGCCCCAGAGGTCGTCGCCGAGCGCGTCGGCCACCTCCAGGGCGGTGCGGACCGAGTCGTTCTCGAAATCCACGAGCACGGTTACGTTCATCTCGCTCGCGTACCTCCGGGCGAACGCGCGCGCAGCCTCCACCGTGCTGCCCCCGTAGGCGGCGATCAGCCCATGCGGAACGGTGCCGACGCCGCGGCCTCCCCACCACGATGCCTGGGCGTCCGTGGACACTCCGATCGCTCCCGCCACGTGCGCGGCCCAGCCGTCGCCCGTCTGCACGAGCCAATGGTCGTGGCGAGCGGGGAAGAAGAGGATCTGCTTGCCGCCGGCCGCCTCCACCACCTCACGCACGTTGCCCATGACGAGCGTGCGACGTGCGAGGCAGCCGAGGTAGACGGTCTCGAGGTGAGCGAACAGGGAGTAGTCGCCCTCGATCGTCATCACCGTCTCGTGCGGTGAGACCTCGTCGCCCTCGTGTAGCGCGTGCAGGCTCAGCTCGTCCGAAGCCCGGCCGCCAGTCGCCGCCGTCGTAGACGCCCGCGCATTCCTTCACGATCGCCACGGCCTCGTCGATCCCGCCGAGCACCGCGCGCTGCTTCTGGAAGACCTGCATCGTCACCCGCGGATGGCGCCCCTCCGCCAGCAGCAGGTCGCGAGTGAAGTTGAAGTAGGCGTCCGAGTAGTAGCCCGCGCGGATGCGGTCTACGGGAAGGCGGAAAATGGCCGGTTGCAGGCGCTCCTGATGCGCGCGTGTGGACATTGGGGGATGGTACGGCCGGGTGTCGGGTGTGGGGTGTCGGAGGGCTTGGGCTCAGTCGTTTCCGACACCCGACACCCGAGACCCGACACCCTCGACGCGCAGGATCTCCGCCGAGCGCCGCCTGCCCCACCTGAAGCTGCTCCGCCGTGGGCTCCCGCGTGCCCACCAGCCGCTGGAGCTCGTAGCCAGGCCGCCGCAGAGCCTTCGACGCGCGGCTGCCGGAGTGGCGCTCCGACCAGGCGAAGAGCTCGAGCGCCACCGCTATTCCGCCGATTGCCGAGATCGCGTCCGCGAGCGTGCCGCGCACGCCGGCGCGGCGCAGCGCGACGCTGCCGACCGTGGTGGTGGCCAGCAGTGGCGCGACCAGGTTCGAGCCGCAGCGGTCGTGCTCCTTGCTGGCGGCGGCCGCGTCGCCGTCCTGCTCGTAGGCGGCGATCGCCTTGTGCTCGACCCCGTGGTAGGCGGCGATCTCCCCGCCGCGCAGGACGAGCAGCGCCGGCGCCAGGCCGAGCAGCGGACGCCGCGGCCTCCCGTCCCAGCGTGCGCTCGCCGTCGCGGCGCAGGGCCTGCGTGATCGCGGCGACCACGAGCATCCCGCCGAGGGCCGTGCGCGTCCTCCATCGGCAGCCCGGCCGCCGGCAGCCGGCGCTTGACGATCGGGACGATCGCGAACGCCTCGGCGAGCTTGGACACGCCGCGCGCGCCGGGCACGCGCCCGAGCAGCTTCGAGCCCGAGGTCGGGCTTGCGGCCGGAGGCCACCTCGATGCGGCCGTCGCGCGTGCGTACCGCGGCCGCCCAGTGCGTCGGGCCGTGCACCAGCAGGCCGTTGCGCAGCGCCATGCCGCCGAGGCGGAGCTTCTCCTTCTTGCTCATCCGAGCACCTTGGGCGCCAGCCCCGCGTAGAAGCGGGCGGCCAGCCCGAGATCCTCGACCGGGATCCGCTCGTCCGCGCCGTGGATGAGCGGCGTCGCCTCGAAGATGTCCATCTTGCTCTGCGGGCAGAAGCCGTAGGCCACGCACTCGGGGAATGTCGCCCGCCACCAGCGCGAGTCGGTGAAGCCGGGAAGCACCGAGGGCACGGCCACCGAGCCGGGATCCTCCTCGTCCAGGAAGTCGCGGATGTGGCCCATCAGGGGGGTGTCGAGCGGGGAGCGGTTGCCCACCACGCGCTCGTCGAAGCTGAGCTCGTAGGCCTCGCCGTCGAGCGCCTCCTCGATGCGCATGCGCGCGTAGTCCTCGCCCAGCTCGGGCGGCACGCGGCAGTCCACCTTGATCTCCGCGCGCGACGGGATCACGTTGATCTTGTCGGAGGCACGGGCCATCGTCGGGGTGAAGGTCACGCCGAGCATCGGCTCGACGAGCATCGCCAGGCGGGGTCCTTCGCCTCGAGGGCGCGGAAGGCCGCCGGCAGGTCGCCGTCCACCTCCAGCCCGAGGCCGGTGAGGTAGGCGGCGGGCTCGGGGTGAGCTCCGGCACCACGCCCGCCCCGGCCAGGCGGCTCGAGGATCGGGGCGAGCTTGAGCAGCGCGTTGTCCCCGATGCGCGGGATCGAGGCATGACCCGCCACCCCGCTTGTCGCGACGGTGAAGCGGAAGACGCCCTTCTCGGCGACGCAGACGTCGTAGATGCGCCGCCCGTCGAAGTCGAGCACCTCGCCGCCGCCCTCGTTCACGAGCATGTCGCAGCGCACCTTGTCGGGATGCGTGCTCGCACAGCCAGTGGGCCCCGTACTGCGCGCCGGACTCCTCGTCCGCGGTCACGATCACGAGCAGCTCGCCGGACTCCGGCCGCCAGCCCTCCTCGGCGAGAGCCATCGCGGCCGCCACCTCCGCGGCCACCTGGCTCTTCATGTCGAGGGCTCCGCGCCCCCATACGCAGCCGTCCTTCAGCTCGCCCGACCAGGGGTCCACGCTCCACTCGGCCGGGTTGGCCAGCACGGTGTCCACGTGGCCGAGGAAGCAGAGGCTCGGGCCGTCGGAGGGTCCGCGCAGGCGCGCGATCAGGTTGGGGCGCCCCTCCACGGCGGACAGGAGCTCGCACTCGAAGCCCGCGCCCTCCAGCAACTCGCGGAGGAATTCCTGTGCGGCCTGCTCGTTGCCCGGCGGATTCACCGTGTTGAAGCGGATCAGGCGCTGAAGCAACTCGGTGGTGCGCCGCTCTAGTTCTGCCGATTCGGGCACGAAGGGTGACTATATAGGTGGCTGGCCGACCGCCGGATCGGCTGCCAGACTCTGCCTGTGGAGCGCCTTTTCGAGACCGAGGACAGCCCGCGCGGGCGCACGTCGGTGCCGGCGGAGGAGCAGCCGCTGGCGGTTCGCATGCGCCCGGGATCCCTGTCGGAGTTCATCGGGCAGGAGCACCTGCTCGGCGAGGGGTCGGCGCTTCGGACCGCCCTCGAGGAGGGTCACCCGCACTCGATGATCCTGTACGGGCCGCCCGGTACCGGCAAGACCACGCTGGCCCGGCTGCTGGCGCTGAACGCGCGCGCCGCGTTCGAGGAGGCGTCGGCTGTCAACGCGGGCCGGCAGGAGGTTCGCGACGTGCTGGAGCGCGCCGAGCACCGCCGGCGCACGAGCCACGAGGGCACGATCTTCTTCCTCGACGAGATCCACCGCTTCAACAAGGCGCAGCAGGACGCTCTGCTGCCGGCCGTGGAAGAGGGCCTCGTCGCGCTGGTGGGGGCGACCACCGAGAACCCCTACTTCGAGGTGAACTCGGCGCTGCTGTCTCGCTGCACGGTCTACGAGTTCCGCTCGCTGGAGGACGCGCACGTGCTCGCCCTGCTGCGCCGTGCGCTGACCGACGAGCGCGGGGTGCAGGACGCGCCGCCGGTGGACGACGATGCGCTCGAGTTCCTCGCGGCGCGGGCGGGGGAGACGCGCGGATTGCCCTCGCCGCGCTCGACGTTGCCTGCGAGACCGCCGGCAGCGATCCGGTCACGCTGCGCCACGCCGAGGACGCGCTCCAGCGCAAGGCGCTGCTCTACGACAAGGGCGGGGACCGCCACTACGACACGATCTCGGCCTGGATCAAGGCCACCCGCGGCTCCGATCCGGATGCGTCGATGCTCTACCTGGTCGAGATGCTGGAGGGCGGCGAGGACCCCCGCTTCATCGCCCGCCGCATGGTCGTGCTCGCCAGCGAGGACGTGGGCAACGCCGACCCGCACGCGCTCGAGGTGGCGGTCGCAGCGGCCCACGCGGTCGAGCACGTGGGCATGCCGGAGTGCGCGTTCAACCTGGCGCAGGCGGCGATCTACCTCTCGCTGGCCCCGAAGTCGGACTCCGTCAAGCGGGCGCTTGGCGCCACCGCAGCGTGGGTCCAGCAGTACGGGGCCCCGGAGCCGCCCGGCGTACCTGCGGAGCAGCGCGCGACCGGGCGCCGGCCGCGGCGAGGGCTACGACTCCCCGCATTCGCGCAGCGAGGGCGTCTCACCGCAGGAGCTGATGCCGGCCGAGGCCGTGGGAGAGCGCTTCGTGGAGCTCACCGATCGCGGCGAGGAGGCGGCGCTGCGGGAGCGGCTCGAAGAGATCAGGCGGCTGCGGGGCCGCTAGGGCCCGGCCCAGCCCGCCAGCCGCAATCCGTCCCGCACCGCGTGCTCGGCGCCCGCCATCGCGATCGCGGTGAGCAGGAAGAGCGCGATCGTGAGGCGCAGCGGCGTCCGCCGGCGGGCGGCCAGGAGCAGTGCCATCGCCACCAGCACCTCCGCCGCCAGCGCGGCCTTGGCGGCCCTTCCGGACCACTCGTTCGCCAGCAGCAGTGCCTCGCCCGCGAAGGCGCCGGTCAGGGCGGCCACCGCGAGTGCTCGCTCGGTCACGCTGCCGTCGCGCCATGCCGCTCCGGCTAGCCCGAACAGCGCCCCGGCCGGCAGTGCCACCGCTCCCCAGGCGAACGCAAGCGGCACCGCGTAGGGCGCCGCTGCCCGGCCACCGGCCACCACCGTGAGCAGGTACCAGGTGACCGTGCCGAGCGACAGCGCCGCTCCACCGCAGGCCGCTCCCCGGGTGCGCGAGCCCGCGAACGAGCCCAGCGCCCAGGCCACGGCGAGCCAGGGGGCGCCCAGCGCCGCGAAGCTGCGCCCGAGGGCGGAGAGGGCGGCGCCGTGCGGCAGGTCGGCCCCAACCTTCACGGCGATGCGGCCGGCCACCCCCAGGGCCAGCGCGCCGCCAAGCGCCAGGGCGATCAGCCGGCGATCGGAGTCGGTGGCGGGCCGGGGAGCCCTCATGCATCCAGCATACGTCCAGGGAGAGGCGCGAGCATTGGACTCTCGCCCCGATCTATGCCACCCTCGGCAGGTGCGTAGAAGGCCCCGAAACGAGCTCCTCGATCCCGGCGCGATGCTGGCGACCGTGCACGAGCTGAGCCCCGGGGTGCGCATCGGCCTGCGGCTCACGCGGCCGAGCGACGCGCCGCGCGTGCGCGCCTTTCTGGAGCGCCTCTCCGAGGAGACCAAGCTGCGCCGCTTCTTCGTGGCGATGCCGGAGGTGGACGAGACCACGGTCCACCACTTCACCTTCTACAACCCGCGCGAGCGCCTCGTGCTGGCCGCCACCGCACCGCTGGCCGGAGTGGAGGAAATCGTGGGCCTGGCGGACGTCGCCCTGGTGGAGACGGGCGTGGCCGAGCTCGGCATCGTCGTGGACGAGGAGCACCAGCGCCACGGGGTCGGCGAGGCGCTGCTCGAGTCGCTCGCCTGGCTGTCGGCGAGCTACGGCGCCACGCACCTCAAGGCCGAGATGCTGGACCACAACGAGCCCATGCTGAGGCTGATGCAGGGCCTCGGAAAGACCGTCGAGACCGTCGAGGACGGACATCGCCTGGTCTACACGCGGCTGCCCATGCGGGCGCGCCGCGCCGCCTGACGCGCCACAATCCGCGCACAGGCGAGCTAGGAGGACGATGGAGGCCCAGACACAGGCCACCCGCGACGGGCTCGAGTCTTTCAACCCGGCGACGGGCGAGTTCGTGGGCTCGGTGGACACGGTGGCGCCCGAGCGAAGTTCAGGCGGTGGTGGACGACGTGGCGAGCGTGCAGCCCTTCTGGGCACAGCTCCCGCTCGCCGACCGGGCGCGCTACATGCGCCGCGCGGCCCAGGCGATCATCGACGACCTCGACGACATCGCCCGCCTGCTCACGAGCGAGCAGGGCAAGCCCATCAACGAGTCCTACGTGATGGAGCTGCTGCCCACGATCGACGCGCTCCACTGGATCGCCGACCACGGCGAGGAGATCCTCGGCGACGAGAGGGTGAGCAACCCGCAGATCTTCCTCAAGCAGAAGAAGGCCTGGTTCTCGTATGAGCCGCTCGGCGTGGTGGGGGTGATCGCGCCCTGGAACTACCCCTGGTCGATCCCGTTCGGCGAGGTGGCGATCGCGCTGATGTGCGGCAACGGGGTCGTGCTCAAGCCCGCCTCGCTCACGCCGCTGATCGGTCAGCGGATCCAGACGATCTTCGAGCGGGCGGGCGTGCCGGAGGGGCTCGTCCGGACCGTGCACGGCGGCGGCGCCGTGGGCGGCGCGCTGGTGCAGTCCAGCGTGGCGAAGATCTTCTTCACCGGCTCGGTGGAGGTCGGCCGCGGCGTGGGCATGGCGTGCGCCGAGCGCTTGAAGGGCAGCGTGCTCGAGCTTGGCGGCAAGGACCCGCAGCTGGTGCTGGCCGACGCGAACCTGGCGCACGCCGTCTCCGGCTGCCTCTGGGGCGGATTCGCCAACGCGGGCCAGACCTGCTCGGGCATCGAGCGCGTCTACGTGATGAGCGAGGTGGCCGACAGCTTCATCGACGGGCGTCGTGCGCGGGGCGAGCGCCCTGCGTGTGGGCGACCCGCTCGACTGGAACACCGAGATCGGGCCGATGGTGTCCGAGGAGCAGTTCGAGCTCGTCCGCGAGCTGGTGGACGACGCCGTGGCGAGCGGGGCCAAGCTGCACTGCGGCGGCCCCACCGAGGTGCCCGGCATGAGCGGCCGCTTCTATGCGCCGGCCGTGCTCACCGGCGTGACCCACGACATGCGGATCATGCGCGAGGAGATCTTCGGGCCGGTGGTGCCGATCGTGACGGTGCGCTCGGAGGAGGAGGCGATCGAGCTCGCGAACGACTCGGAGTTCGGCCTGGGGGCGTCGGTCTGGTCGCTCGACCGCGGGCGGGCGGAGCGCATCGCGCATCGGCTCGAGTCGGGCATGGTCTGGCTGAACGACCACATGTACTCGCACGGCGCCTGCCAGTGCGCGTGGGGCGGCGTGAAGCACTCCGGGATCGGCCGCTCGCACTCGAAGTTCGGCTTCTACGAGTGCGTCAACGTGAAGCAGATGGTGTGGGAGCCCTCGCGCACGCGCAACTTCTGGTGGCACCCCTACGACGCCTCGCTCGGCAAGGCGATGGATGCGTCGGCGAAGCTGCTGTACGGCAGGGATGCGGATAAGTGGGGCGCGTCTGCGCACAGGGGCGGTCCCGCTGACCAAGCTGGCCGCAAAGGTTCTGCGCCGGGGCTAGAGAACGCTGTTCTGCTTACACTGGATACATGCCCGCCCAGGCCTATGCAGGGAAAGAGTGCGTCTGCCAGCTGCGGCGGGGCATCTGCGACCAGTCCTGCGTGCAGGGCATGCTCGACACGCCCTTCTACATCGCGTGCCTGCGGCTCGGCGGCCGCCGCTGCGTGGTGGTGGGCGGGGGCGAGGTCGGGCTCGAGAAGGTCGAGGGCCTGCTGGTCTGCGACGGGGACGTGACGCTGATCGCGCCCGATGCGATCGAGCCGCTGCGGGACCTCGCCGCCGAGGGCTCGATCAAGTGGGAGCGGCGCGAATACCGGCGCGAGGACCTCGAGGCCACCTTCATCGCCATCGCGGCCACGAGCGACACCGACGTGAACATCCGCGTCTACGAGGATGCCGAACGCCGCGCGATGCTCGTCAACGTGGTGGACGTGCCGCCGCTCTGCAACTTCATCCTGCCGGCGATCTTCCGCTCCGGGCCGCTCGCGATCGCGATCTCCACGGCCGGCGCCAGCCCGGCGCTGGCCAAGCGCATCAAGGCGGAGCTGGCGGAGGAGTACGGCGAGCCCTACGCGCGCCTGGCGGAGCTGCTCAACGAGGTCCGCGGCTGGGCCAAGGGCACGCTCCCGACCTACCAGGATCGCAAGCACTTCTTCGAGTCGATAGTGAACGGCGAACCCGACCCCGTCGAGTTGCTGCGGCGCGGCGACGAGCAGGCCGTGCGCGACCTGATCGCCGCGGCTCAGCGCACGGCCACGCCCGCATAGCCGACGAGCTCTCCCATCTGGACTCCGAGGGGCGCGCCCGCATGGTCGACGTTGGCTCGAAGCCGGTGACCGACCGCCGGGCGGTGGCCGAGGGCAGCGTCCGGATGACTCCCGAGACCGCGGCAGCGGTAGCCGCCGGCGACGCTCCCAAGGGCGACGTGGTCAGCACCGCGCGCCTCGCCGGGATCCAGGCCGCCAAGCGCACGGCGGAGCTGATCCCGCTCTGCCACCCGCTGCCGCTCTCGTTCGTGGACGTGGCCATCGAGGTGGACCCCGCCGCCGGCCTCGTGAGCATCCGCGCCGAGGCGCGCACGAGCGGGCAGACAGGCGTGGAGATGGAGGCGCTCACCGCCTGCTCCGTGGCCGCGCTGACCGTCTACGACATGGTGAAGGGCATCGAGCGCGGCGTGGAGATCGCCGAGCGTGAGGCTGGTCGAGAAGAGCGGCGGGCGCAGCGGGGACTGGAGGCGCGAGTGAGGGTGCGCGAGGTCGTGCAGCGTGCCTGGGACCGGCCGGGCGCCGAGCGCTACGAGCGGGTGCGGCCCGAGTACCCCGACAGCGCCATCGCCTACCTCGTGGAGGTCTTCGGCATCGACGAGTCCAGCGAGCTGCTCGATCTGGCGGCCGGCACGGGCAAGCTCACGCGCGCGCTGCTGCGGACGGGCGCCCACGTGACGGCCGTCGAGCCGCTCGAGGGGATGAGGGAGGTGCTGGTGCGCGAGCTTCCGGACGTCGCGGTCCTCGCGGGCACGGCCGAGGAGATCCCGCTGCCCGACGCCTCCGTGGACGTGGTGCTGGTCGGCCAGGCCTTCCACTGGTTCGATCCGGCCGAGGCGCCGGAGGAGATCGTCCGGGTGCTGCGGCCGGGCGGCGGCCTGGTCGCGATCTGGAACGTGCGCGACGAGAGCGCCGGCTGGACCGATCAGGTGCGCGACCTGCTCGACCGTCACAAGGGCGACACCCCGCGCCACTCAGACGACAGGTGGCGCATCGGCATCGACTCCTCGGGGCTGTTCGCTCCGATCGAGCTGCGCCTGTTCGCTCACGCGCAGGAGCTGCCGCGCGAGGAGGCCGTGGAGACCTACGCCTCGCGCAGCTACGTGGCCGCGATGCCGGAGGGCGAGCGCGCTGCCCTGCTGCGGGAGGTCGCGGCGATCCTGCCCGACGAGCCGACGGTGACGATTCCCTACACCACGCAGGTGTACTGGACCAGACGTTCCCCGTAGGCTCTTTCCCGTGAGAGCAGCGGTTTTGACGATCTCGAGCTCACGGTCGCGGCGCGAGGACGACGAGTCGGGCACCACTCTGGTGGAGCTCTGCGAGGCGGCCGGGCTCGAGGCGATTCACGACGCCGTGACCGACGACCGCGAGGCGATCGCCGGAGCGCTCAGGCGGCTCGCCGACGACGAGCAGGTGCGCTTCATCTTCACCACCGGTGGCACCGGGATGACGCACGACGACGTGACCCCCGAGGCCACGCTCGACGTGATCGACCGCGAGGCGCCCGGCTTCGCCGAGACGATCCGGGCGGAGTCGCGCCGCCACACGCCGCTCGGCATCCTCAGCCGCGGCGTGTCGGGCGTGCGCGGACGCACGCTGATCGTGAACTTCCCGGGCTCCCCGAAGGCTGTGCGCCAGTCGTGGCCGATCGTGGAGCCCACGCTGCGCCACGCGGCGGAAACCCTCGAGCGTGGCTGAGAGCGCAGCGCCCGAGCAGACCCGGTCCAGCGAGCGCGAGGGCGGCCAGGCGCAGGCGGTGGAGGTCGAGGGGCTCGTGCGCCGCTACGGCGAGCGCGCCGCCCTCGACGGCGTGACCTTCGCCCTGCCCGAGGGCAGGACGCTCGGGCTGTTCGGCCCGAACGGCGCGGGCAAGAGCACGCTGCTGCGGGTGCTCGCCACGCTGCTGCGCCCGCACGAGGGCAGCGTGAGGGTGTTCGGCGCGCCGCTGCCGCGCGAGGCCTGGAAGGTGCGCTCGCAGCGTGGGCTACCTGGGGCACGAGCCGCTGCTCTACCGCGAGCTGAGCGGACGCGAGAACCTGATCTTCCACGCGCGCCTGCACCGCGTGGCGGAGTCGCGCGTGGCCGAGCTGCTGGCCGCGGTGGGCATGGAGCGCCGCGCGGACGACCCGGTGCGCGAGCTCTCGCGCGGGATGGTGCAGCGGCTCGCCGTGGCCCGCACGCTGCTGCACGAGCCGGCGCTGCTGCTGCTCGACGAGCCCTGGTCCGGTCTCGACCCGGGCGCGCGCGAGCTGCTCGAGCCGCTCGTCGGGAAGGCCTCGGGCCACACGCGCGTGCTGGTGTCGCACGATCTCGAGTCGGGAGCCGCCGAGAGCGACCTCGCGCTCGGGCTGCGCGGCGGCCGCCAGGCGCACCTGGGCGCCGCGGACCCGGCTGAGCTGCGGAGGCTGTTCACATGACCCGCACCGCGCTCGCGATCCTGCGCAAGGACCTGCGGATCGAGGTGCGCACGCAAGGAGTCGGTGCCGGCGATGGCGCTGTTCTCGGTCACGGTGTTCGTGCTGTTCCACTTCGGCCTCGCAGCGCAACTCGCTGGAGGGCGACCTGGCGGCGGGAGTGCTCTGGGTCACGCTGATCCTCGCCACCGTGCTGGGCGTGAACCGGCTGTTCGTGACCGAGCGCGAGCAGGGAGGGATCGACGGCCTCCTGCTGGCGCCGATCGACCACACGGCGGTGTTCGTGGCGAAGGCCGGCGCGCTGTTCCTGTACCTGCTGCTGCTGGAGCTCGTGGCGGTGCCCGCCTTCGACCTGCTGCTGCTCGGGCCGGACCCCTTCACGCCGCTGCCGTCGCTGATCGCGATCCTGCTCCTGGCGGACGTGGGGCTGGCGGCGGTTGGTGCGCTCGTGTCGGCTCTCGCGGTGGAGACGCGGGCGCGCGACCTGATGGTCCCGCTGCTGCTCCTGCCGCTGCTCGTGCCGGTGGCGATCGCCGGCTCGCAGGCCACGGAGCCCCTCTTCAGCGGCTCGCAGGCGCCGCACGAGCTCGGCAAATGGCTAGGGCTTCTGGCCCTCTACGATATGGTCTTCGTCCTGGTCTCGATCGCCGTTTTCGACTTTCTGCTGGAGGATTAGCCCTTGTATCGCAAGGGTCTTCGACCCCTCTCAATAGCGTCAGCCGGCTCCCTCGCCCTCGGCGCTCGGCCTGATCTTCTTCTACGCGCCCAACGACGCCGACCAGGGCTTCGTGCAGAAGATCTTCTACCTGCACGTGCCGCTGGCGATCGTGTCCCTGTGCGGCTTCATCGCGGGCGGGCTGATGGCGATCCAGTACCTGCGCACCAGCGACCGCTCGTGGGACATGCGCTCCTACGTGGCCATCCACCTTTCGATCGTGCTGGGCCTCGCGGTGCTCATCACCGGCTCGATCTGGGCGCGCGCGTCGTGGGGCCACTGGTGGGTCTGGGACGAGCCCACGCTGGTCTCGTTCCTGATCATCTTCCTGCTCTACTGCTGCTACCAGCCGCTGCGCTTCTCGATCGAGGACCCGGAGCGCCAGGCGCGCTACGCGGCGGTGTTCGCGATCACGGCCGGCGCGTTCGTGCCGATCAACTTCATCGCCGTGCGCATGGCGCAGGCGTTCAGCCACCCGCGCGTGCTCTCCACCACCGGCGGCAACATGCCCGGCTCGATGCGGCTCACCTTCCTCGTGTCGCTCGGCGCGATAGCGCTTCTGTTCGTCACGCTCTGGAAGGTCGAGCTCACCTCCAAGAACGCGTCCGCGCAGCTCAAGCGGCTTCGCCGCCGGCTCGAGCAGTCGCTCGAAGAGCGGCCCGCCGCCGGCGCCCCGGCTCCGCCCGTGAGCACGGTTCCGGCCCGCCCGACCGACCACTGATGCCCGCCCTACCGCTGCACGAGGCCGGCAAGTACGTCGCGGCCGCCTACCTGGTCGTCTTCACGATCGTGCTGATCTACGTGGCGATCATGGCCGCGAAGCTCTCCCGCATCGAGCGCGAGGTGGAGTCGATCAACGAGCTGCTCGACCAAAGCGGACAGATGAGCGCCGGGCTGCTCGCGCTCGGCATCTCGCACAAGACCGCCTCGGTGGCGGTGCGCGAGAAGCTGGCGCTGCCCGAGGGCCGCGCGGTGACCGTGCTCACCGAGCTGGTCGCCCACCCGGCGATACACGAGGCCGTTGCGATCTCCACCTGCAACCGCACCGAGCTCTACCTCGTGGCCACCGATGCCGTCGAGGCGGAGAACGAGGCGCTCAGCGCGCTCTCGCGCCAGGCGGGGATCCCGCCCACCGAGCTGCTCGGCTCGCTCTACTCGCTGCGCGGGATGGACGCCGTGCGCCACCTGTTCAGCGTCGCGGGCGGGCTCGACTCGATGATCGTCGGCGAGGCCGAGATCCAGGGCCAGGTGAAGCGCGCCTACGAGCTCGCGCTCGTGGAGGGCGTGACCGGGCCGATCACCAACCGCCTCTTCCGCGACGCGCTCGGGGCCGGAAAGCGAGCCCGCACCGAGACCGCATCGGCCGCTCGCGCGTGTCGGTGTCGTCGGTGGCCGTCGAGCTGGCGCGCGGCATCCTCGGCGAGCTCGGCTCGCGGCGGGTGCTCGTGATCGGCGCCGGCGAGAACGGCGAGCTCACCGCGCAAGGCGCTGCGCGAGCGCGGCGTCGAGACCATCTTCGTCGCCAACCGCCGCTACGACCGCGCGATCGGCCTGGCGCAGCGCTTCGGCGGCCATGCGGTGCGCTTCGACGACCTGCCCGGCGAGCTGATCCAGGCCGACATCGTCGTCAGCTCCACGGGCTCGCCGCACCAGATCGTGGGGCGCGAGGAGCTCGAGCTGGTGATGGAGCTGCGCACAGGGCCGGCCGCTGCTGCTGATCGACATCGCGGTGCCGCGCGACATCGACCCGGCGGTGCGCGAGCTGCCGGGCATCACGCTCTACGACATGGACGACCTGCAGCGCGAGGTCGCGCGCAACCTGGGCGGCCGCGAGGCCGAGGCCACGCGCGCCCGCGCGATCGTCGAGCAGGAGGTGGAGCGCTTCGGCGACTGGCTCGCCAGCCTCGACGTGGTGCCCACCGTCGCCGCGCTGCGCGAGCGCGGCGAGGAGATCGTCGAGCGGGTCTGCGCGAGAACGAGGCCCGCTGGGAGTCGCTCGGCGACGCCGATCGCGAGCGGGTCGAGACGCTCGCGCGGGCCGTGGTCAGCCGCCTGCTGCACGAGCCGACGCTGCGGATCAAGGCCGCGGCCGAGCGCGGCGGCTCCTACGTCTACCTGCAGGCGCTGCGCGAGCTGTTCGGCCTCGAGCCCGAGATGCCGGACTACGAGCTGGCGGACGAGGCTGCCCGAGGACGCGCGCGTCACGCCCATCGACGCTCGCCGCAGACGCCCCGGCGCCCGTCAGTAGCCCCAAGAAGGAGTGGGGCGCCACTCGCGTGACGCCCCACTCAGACCCAAAACCCTAAGGAGGTGGGCGGCTACTTCCTCCTGCCCGCCCGAAGCTCTCTCTGTCCTAGGTTTTCGGTTGTGGGCGTTCGTGCCGATATGGGGTCTTGACCCCATTTTTCAGAATGAGCAATCGCGGAACCCTCATCGGCCAGACCATTCTGGTCAACGTCTTCCTCGTCACTGCGGTGCTTTTCGGCGCCACCTCAGCGGCGAATCTCAACCTGCGCATCCAGGGCGAGCGGGTGCAGTTCGCGCTGCTCGCGCTGTCGATCATGCTCGCGCTGCTCGCGAACATCATGATGCTGAGGCGGCGCTTCTCCCCGCTCGAGGAGCTGATCGACCGCCTGGAGGCGATCGACCCCGCGCACGTCGACAGCTTCGAGGACCCGGCGATCGGGGGGATGGAGGAGGTCGACCGCCTTTCGGCAACCTTCCGGCGGCTGCTCGAGCGGATGGAGGGCGAGCGCCGCCGCAGCGGGCGGCTCGTGCTGCGCGCCCAGGAGGAGGAGCGCAAGCGCCTCGCGCGTGACCTGCACGACGAGGTGAACCAGGCGCTCACCGCCATCCTGCTGCGCCTTCAGGCGCTGATGCAGGACTCGCCCTCGCCCGAGGTGGCGGCGGAGCTGGCGGAGCTCAAGCGGCTGGTGAACCAGGCGATGGAGGAGCTGCTCCAGCTCGCCCGGCAGCTGCGCCCGAGCGCCCTCGACGACCACGGGCTGGTGCCCGCGCTGGAGGGCCAGGTGCGGCGCTTCGGCGACCAGCACGGGATCGACGTCCGGCTCAAGACCCAGGGCCAGGCGGACTCGCTCGGCGACGACCAGCAGCTGGTGGTCTACCGCGTGGCCCAGGAGGCGCTGGCGAACGTGGCGCGCCACTCGGCGGCCGAGCACGTGGAGGTGGACCTGGTGGCGCGCGACAGCGGGCTCGACCTGAGCGTTCGCGACGACGGCGTCGGCTTCCACAGCAACATCCGCCCCACCGGCCTGGGCCTCAACGGCATGGCCGAGCGCGCCCGCCTCGTGGGCGGCGAGCTGACCGTCCAGTCCGCACCGGGAGTGGGGACCACCGTGACCCTGCACGTGCCCTGATGCTCCACATCCTGATCGCAGACGACCACGGCATCGTTCGCTCCGGCATCCGCATGCTGATCGACCGCCAGGAGGGCATGCGCGTGGTGGCGGAGGCCGAGGACGGCATCGAGGCGGTGGCCCTGGCCGCAGTCCTCGCGCCCGGACGTGGCGATCCTCGACGTGTCGATGCCGCGCATGACGGGCCTCCAGGCCGCGCGCGAGATCAAGGCGCGCGCGCCCGACACGTCGGTGCTGCTGCTCTCGATGCACGACGACGAGCGCTACTTCTTCGACGCCGTGGACGTGGGCGCGTCCGGCTACGTGCTCAAGCGCGCGGCGGACACCGACCTGATCGACGCCATCCAGGCCGTGGCCCGCGGCGAGCAGTTCGTCTCGCCGGACACCGAGCGCGCCGTGATCAAGGAGTGGCTCGGCGGCAGCCGCGAGGAGCGCCTGGCCGATCCGCTCACGCCGCGCGAGCTCGACGTGGTCAAGCTGATCGCCGAGGCGCACACCAACAAGCAGATCGCGGAGGCGCTTCAGGTCTCCGAGAAGACCGTCGAGTCGCACCGCGCGAACGTGCTCTCGAAGCTCGGCATGCGCGACCGCGTGGAGCTGGTGCGCTACGCGATCCGCCGCGGGCTCGTAGAGCCGTAGAGCACCCCGGCGTTCTCCACCGCGCGCACCGCGCGCTCCATGAACAGCGCGTCGCGACGCTGGATCGCCGCCACCACGGCGCCGGCCCCCGAGCTGAGCGCCTGGCGCAGGGCGAGGCCTCGGCCGCGCGCTCCCCTCACGCCCAGCGAGCGGCCGTAGGCGAAGCGGCGGCGCAGGAACGAGCCGCGCGTGAGGCGCTCAGGCGGGATCACGTGCCAGACCGCGGCGTCCGGCACGTAGCGCGTGCGGTAGCCCAGGCCCGGCCAGTGCACGCTGCGCCTCGTCCTCCTCGGAGAAGAAGACGCGCGAGCCGCTGTGCCCGAAGCCGGGGTGGAAGCCGCCCGCGAGCCGCAGCGGCGCCACCCGGAAGGAGATGTTGGCGCCATAGACGGTGGTGGTCGCCGGATCGAGTTCGAGCGGCTCTGGGCCCAGATCGAGCAGCGTCAGCGCCGGCAGGATCGGCGGCGATACCCAGCTCGGGGGATCGAACGGCCAGCGCGGGCGGATCGGCCCGCCGATGCAGCCCACGCTCGCTGCGGCCTCGCGCCAGTGGCCCGCCAGCGCCTCGTACCAGCCCGTCGGCCACCACGGCGTCGTCGTCCACGAACGCGAGCGCCTCGTCCTCTCCGCACCAGGCCAGCGCGCGGTTGCGCGCCAGCGAGAGCCCCTCGCGCGGCTCCACCAGCAGCATCTCGTCAAAGGCGGCCCGATGGGCCTCCACGGCGCCCGCGGAGAGGCCGCTCGCCACCAGCGCAAGCCGCCCCCGCGGGCACCTGCGCAGCGCAGCGCCGCGAGGCACTCGGCGGCCTCGGCCGGTAGCCGATTCGTACATACCGCAACTCGCAGGAGACCTGTCACCCGGGCGCAGCGTAGCCGCGGCCCCGTGTCTCTAGACTGTCCGAGGACCGGCTCGATTGAGCGAGGGAGCCTCAAACCGATGCTCGAGATGGTGATCTACGGAGTGAGCTTCGACATGGTCGGCAAGCAGCCGATCGTGCTCTTGAAGACTCGCGAGGGGAATAAGTTCCTGCCCATCTGGATCGGGCATCCAGAGGCTGCCGCCATCCTGATGAAGCTCCAGGGCGCCACCACGCCGCGCCCGATGACACACGACCTGATCAACGACATGCTGGGCGAGCTCGAGGTCTCCTGTACCAAGGTCGCGGTCACCGAGCTGAAGGAGAACACCTTCTACGCCTCGATCACGCTGGCCCTGAACGGCCGCGAGATCGAGATCGACTCGCGCCCCTCGGATGCCCTCGCACTCGCCGTGCGCACCAGCGCGCCGATCTTCGCGGCCGAGTCCGTGATCGAGGAGTCCGCGATCGAGTTCGAGCACGAGGTCGAGGACACCGAGGAGGTCGTCGAGAAGTTCAAGGACTTCCTCGACAACGTCACGCCCGAGGACTTCGCCGGGGGCTCCTCCTAGGCGCTGCGCCCGGCGCGCGACACGCCGAGCGCGCCCACGACCACCACCACGGCGCCGATCAGCGCCAGCGCCGTGCGATGTGTTCCGAGTCCGATGCCGATCAGCGCCACGCCGATGACGGCCTTGGCCCAGGGCGGGATTCCGAGCAGGGTGAGCATCTCTTCTCCTTCGTGTTGTGGAGGTCTAGGCGGTCGCCGCGGCCGGCAGCCAGCTGAAGCGCCGTGCGGCGAAGATCACCGCGGCGAAGGCCCAGGCGCCCAGCACGCAGCAGGTCCGTGGGCGCCAGGGCGCTCGAGAACGAGCCGCGCACCGACGCCAGGTGGGTCGCCGCCGCCAGGTGCTCGATGGGGAAGATCGCGGCGATCGTGCGCAGGCCGTGGGGCAGCTGGTCGGTGGGGATCCAGATGCCCGAGATGAAGTAGAGGGGCATCATCGTGGCCTGCACGACGGGCTGGGCCGCGTCGGGGTTCCCGATCATGCCCGCCACGGCGTAGCCGATGCAGGCGAACGCGAGCGTGCCGACTGTCACCGCCACGGCGATCGCGCCGATGCTGCCGGCCGAGAAGCCCACGTCGTAGGCGACCCGCGAGAGCACCAGCAGGCCGGTGGTGGTGCCGAGCGTGGTCACCAGCGTGGCCAGCGCCGTGCCGCCGACGAGGATCGAGGCCGGCACCGGCGTCGGCCCGCCGCCGCTTCAGCACGCCGCTCTCACGGGCGTTCGAGATGTTCACCACCAGCCCGCCGTAGGCGGCGGTCACGATCGACATCGAGATGATCGCCGGGCACGAAGAAGCGCGCGGTGTGGACCTTCACGCCGTCGACCGTGGTGGTGCCGTGGCCGAACAACCCGGCGAAGATCACGAGCAGCAGCACGGGGAAGAAGAAGGTGAAGAAGCGGGCGCGCGGGTTGCGGAAGCTCGCGAGCAGCTCGAAGCGGGCCTGGTGCGCGAGCAGCGCCAGCGGGCCGCGGGAGGCGGCCGAGGGGCCGCTCTGCCAGCGTCGGTAGAGGCGAATCAGGATCATCGTGAGCTCCCTTGGTGGTCGGCGGTCAGGCGGAGGTAGACGTCCTCGAGGGTCGGCCGGCGGACCTCCAGGTCCTCCAGCTCGATCTCGTGCTCGAGCGCCCAGCCGGACAGGACGTGGAGATCGCTCGCCACGTTTGCGCTGGGCAACGCCACGAGGCGGCCCGTGCGCGCCTCGGCGCGCTCGACGAGCGACGCCGGCAGGTGGTGGGCCAGCGTGCGGCCGGGCAGGGTGAAGGTGATCTCGGCCGTGGCCAGGTGACGGTCGCCCAGCGTGCGGGGCGTGCCCTCGGCCACGATCTCGCCGTTCGCGATGATCGCGATCCGATCCGCCAGCCGCTCGGCCTCCTCCATGTAGTGAGTGGTGAGGAAGACGGTCTTGCCAAGGCGGCGCAGCCCGTCCACCACGGCCCAGGCCGCCCGGCGGGCGGAGGGGTCGAAGCCGGTGGTGGGCTCGTCCAGGAAGATCAGCTCGGGGTCGCCGATCAGCGCCAGCGCCACGTCCAGCCGGCGGCGCTGGCCGCCCGAGAGCGCGCTCGCCCGCTGGTCGGCCTTGTCCAGCAGGTCCACCAGCTCGAGCGTGTCGTCCACCGGCAACGGGGCGCGGTAATAGCCCGCGTAGAGCTCGAGGCATTCCCGCACGGTCAGGCCGGCGTCGACGGAAGACTCCTGCAGCACGATCCCGATCCGCTCGCGCCAGGACTGCGGCGCGTGTGCGGGCTCCGCGCCGAGCACCTCCACGCTGCCGGCGCTCGGCTCGCGGAAGCCCTCGAGGATCTCGACGGTGGTGGTCTTGCCGGCGCCGTTGGGGCCGAGGAAGGCGAAGACCTCGCCGCGGCGGACCTCGAGGTCGATCCCGCGGACCGCCTCGTTGTCGCCGTAGCGCTTCCGCAGGCCCCGGACCGCGATCACGGGCTCGGCGGGCGTGTCTTGTGGGAGCGCCGCGGTGCGCTGGGCGACGGCGGCGTCGAGGGAGTTGGTGAGCATGCGAAACAAGCTAGGTCTGGCGGGCCCGGGTTTCATCGGCTCGCGGGTCGAACCTGCGTCTCCACCCACGGGTGGAGACCGGAGCCGGAAAGCTCCACCCCGGAGCCGATGACCCGGAGCCGCGCGATACCTATCTTTTGGAGGCGTGCTTCGACGACTAGTGCACTGGTACACGCGCCGCGGGATGCTCGCTCCGTCCACCGGGAAGGCCCCGCCGGAGGCCATGTTCCTGCGGGCCCTCGGGCTCGCCTGGCTGGCGGTGTTCCTGGCGAGCACCGTCACCACCAAGCCACATCCGGCGTTTCATGGCAAGGGCTCGTTGGTGCTCGCGGCGTTCCTCACGTTCGCCGTGGGCGTGGCGATCACCAACCCGCGCCGTCCGGCGGCGGACAGCCGCAGGATCGCCGGCCTGCTGATCGTGGCCGCCGGTGCCGCCGTGCTCGCCGGGATCCAGCCAAAGGGACTCTGGGTGGTCACCCCGTACTTCATCGCGGTGGTGGCAGGGGCGGTCCTGCCGGGACGCAAGGGCGTCTGGGTGCTCGGGATCTCGCTGGCCATGCTCACGGCGGTCGCGGGCGCGCGCGGAGAGTGGGGCCTGGTGCTGTCGGGGATCCTCGCCGCGCTGCCCTGGTTCCTGATCGTGCGGCTGATCCGAAGGCTGCGGGACCAGAACGTGGAGCTCGACGCCTCGCGCGCGGCCGAGGCGGAGGCAGCCGCGGCGGGCGAGCGGGCGCGCGTGGCGCGCGAGATGCACGACGTGCTCGCGCACTCGCTGTCGGCGCTCGCGCTCCAGCTCGAGACCACCCGCCTGCTCGCGCGTCAGCGAGGCGCCGATCCCGAGCTGACCCAGGGCATCGACCGTGCCCATGGGCTGGCGGCCGAGGGCCTCGAGGAGGCGCGCCGGGCGATCGGCGCGCTGCGCGGTGACGAGCTGCCCGGACCGGAACGGCTCTTCTCGCTGGCGGAGGCGTTCGAGCAGCAGAGCGGACTGCCCGTGGAAGTGGAGGTGCAGGGCGAGTCGCGCGCCCTGCCGGCCGAGGCGCGCCTTGCGCTGTACCGGACGGCGCAGGAGGCGCTCACGAACATCCGCCGGCACGCGACCCCCGAGCGCGTCCAGCTTCAGCTCGACTACCGCGACGACGGCACGGTGCTCACGGTGGCCGACCACGCCGACGGGCCGCCTCCGGCCGAGGCGGAGAACGGCGGGGGCTACGGGCTGACCGGCATGCGCGAGCGCGCGGAGCTGCTCGGAGGACAGCTCGTGGCCGAGCCCACCCGAGGACGGCTTTCGCGTGGAGCTCTGGCTGCCCGCGTGAGCGTCAGCGTCCTGCTCGCCGACGACCAGCGGCTCGTCCGCGAGAGCCTGGCGACGATGCTCGGCCTGCTCGACGGGATCGAGCTGGTGGCCACCGCGTCCGACGGCGAGGAGGCCATCGCGCTCGCCGGCGCGCACAAGCCCGACGTGGTGCTGATGGACCTGCGGATGCCCCGCCTCGGCGGGATCGAGGCCACGCGCCGGCTGCGCGAGCTGGAGCCCGAGATCCGCGTCATCGCGCTGACCACGTTCGCGGACGACGAAAGCGTGCTCGGAGCGCTGCGCGCCGGAGCGCGCGGCTACCTCACCAAGGACGCCGGCGCAGAGGACATCCGCGCGGCGATCTTCGCCGTTGCGGCGGGCGAGGCGACGCTCGACCCGGCCGTGCAGCACCACGTGGTGGCGGCGCTCGCCTCCGACGAGGCCGACTCGGACGATGGCGGCGCCCAGCTTCCCGACGGCCTCACCCCGCGCGAGGCCGAGATCCTGGGCCTGATCGCCGAGGGACTGACGAACGCCGAGATCGCCGAGCGGCTGGTGGTCAGCCCGACGACCGTCAAGTCGCACATCAACCACCTGTTCGCGAAGGCCGGGTTGCGCGACCGCGTGCATGCGGTCACCTACGCCTACAGCAAGGGCCTGGCGACGCCGCCGCGCTAGCCGGACACTTGTCTGCGCAACTGGTTACGCTCCCGCCCGCTCGCAAGCACACACCACGGAGGGAGTGGCAAATTGGACTTGCATCTGCCGCGAACCGGCTCGCTGCGGCGGGCCGGACTGGTGATCGGGGTGATGGCCGCCCTGGTAGTTCCGGCGACCGCCTCGGCCGCCACGAAGACAGTCATCGCAGGACCGCTGAAGGAGGCGAAGGGGGTGTTCGGCGGGAACGCGACCGGGGACGTCGACGGCTACTCGCTGAAGACCGTCACGGTTCACGTGGGGGACAAGGTGCGCTGGAAGTTCAACGGCTTCCACACCGTCACGTTCCCCAAGACGGGCACCGCGGTGCCCTTCGTCCTGCCGGACGCCTCGGCGAAGTACACGGGCTTCAACGACCCGGCCGGCGCGCCGTTCTGGTTCAACGGGCAGGCCCAGCTGGATCTCAACCCGCTGGGGGTCACACCTCAGGGCGGTAAGACGGAGAACGGCAGCAAGCTGAACGGTTCGGGCGCACCGCTCTCGGGGAGCCTCAAGCCGTACACGCTGAAGTTCACGAAGGCCGGCACGTTCGCCTACGAGTGCGTGATCCATCCGGGCATGACCGGCAAGGTGAAGGTCGTGGCGAAGTCCAAGCCGGTTCCGTCGGCGAAGGCGGACAAGGCAAAGGCCGACGCGCTGTTTGCCGCCGAGGTGAAGGCCGCCAAGAAGCAGGCGAAGTTCACGCCACCGGCCGGCACCGTTACCGGTGGCAACGACAAGGGCCCCGTGGTCCAGTTGCGCTTCTTCCCGGAGACCGTGCACGTCGCCGTCGGTGCGCCGCTGACCCTCAAGGTCACGTCGAAGCCGGAGGTGCACACGTTCTCATTCGGGCCTCCCGCGTTCCTGCAGCAGACCGCTGCCGCGTTCGCCGGGCCGGCCCCGAACGGGGCGTTCGCGTTCAACCCGGTGGTGGCGTTCCCGTCGGACGTGCCGACGTTGCCGGCCTATGACGGCACCGCGCACGGAAACGGGTTCATAAGCACCGGACTGCTGGACGGCGATCCGAACTCGCCCTCGCCGAGCACGGCGACGGTGTCGTTCTCGAAGGCCGGGACGTACGGCTTCATCTGCCTGATCCACCCGTTCATGCACGGGACGGTGGTAGTCGGCTGATGTAGGTCCGCTGGAAGTGGTGGCCGGCTCGGGCGGAGCAGCTCGAGCCGGCTGCCGCTGCTAGCTCGGGGCCGCGGCTGCGCCGGCGAAGGCCTCGGCCCGGTCGCGGCAGATCTTGAAGGTCACGGCCTTGCCGTCCCGGAACTTCCAGAGGTGGGCGCCGGGGCGCTCCACCGTGCTGCCGGTGAGCGGTGCTCACGCCGTGCCAGTGGACGGTGACCACCACGTACTCGCCGAGATCGATCATCTCGTCCGCCTCCACGATGAACGGCTTCTCCCACGAGGACAGCCACATCTTCAGCACGGCCAAGAGGCCCTCGTAACCCGGCTCGATCATGATGTCGGGGAAGTTCTCGTCCACCGACATCACCACGTCCGGCGAGAACACGTCCGAGCGGGTGTAGTCGCCGCGCCCCCACTCGTCGTAGAGGCCGCGCAGGATCTCCACGTCCTCCGCGCTCATGGCTCGCGACTCTAGTCCCGCGCCGCGCCCACCGGCAACCTCTAGACCGTTGCGGCGCGCGCGGCGCGTTCGAAGGCGAGCTCGAGCATGCGCTCCACGAATGCCTCGAAGCTGACTCCCGCGGCCTCGGCCGCCTGCGGCAGCAGGCTCGTCTCCGTCATGCCCGGGATCACGTTCGCCTCGAGCACGTACAGCTCCGAGGTCTCGTCCTCCAGCATGACGTCCACCCGCGCCACGCCGTAGCAGCCCAGCAGCCCGTAGGTGGCCACAGCCAGCGCCTGCGCGCGGGCGGTCACCGGCTCCGGCAGCTCGGCGGGGCAGACGAAGGTGGTGCGGCCGATCTCGTAGCGGGCCTCGAAGTCGTAGAAGTCCTCCTCGTGCGGCACCGCTTCCACGACCGGCAGCGCCGTGCCCTCGAGCACGGAGACGGCAAGGTCGCGGCCCTTCACGTAGCGCTCGAGCAGCACCTTGGTGTCGTAGGAGAAGGCCGCCACCAGCGCGCCGGGCACGTCCGCGGCGGTGCTCGCGAACTTGATTCCGAGCGCCGAGCCCTGGGCGGCGGGCTTCACCACGATCGGGAAGTCGAGCCGCTCCTCGATCGCCGGCAGGGCGCCCGCGGCGCCGAGGCCCTGGAAGGCCGTCTCGTTGAATGCGAAGAACTCGGGCGTGGGCACGCCGGCCTCGAGCAGCAGGTGCTTGGTGAGGACCTTGTCCATCGAGCGGATGCAGGCCGCCACGCCCGAGCCGGTGTACGGCACGCCCAGGATCTCGAGCAGCTCCTGCACGGTGCCGTCCTCGCCGCCGGGGCCGTGCAGCGCCAGAAAGGCGGCGTCGGGCGGGTCGGCCTGGAGCCGCTCCACGAGGTCCGGCCCGACGTCGATGGGCACCACCTCGTGACCCAGTCGCTCGAGCGCGTCCTGCACCCGCGCCCCGGATCGCAGGGACACCTGCCGCTCCAGCGAGCTGCCGCCCTTCAGGACGGCGACTCGGCTCATGACCCTCCGGCGCGCCGCCGACGCTCGGGGAAGGAGACGACGCGGCCGCGATCGTCCTCGGCAGGCTGTGCGTCGCGCTCGCGCGGCGGCTGGTCCTGGCCGGTGAGCGTGCCGTACAGCGCCACCTGCTCCTGGATCACGTTGCCGATGCGGCGGATGCCCTCGCGGAGCGCGTCCTCGCTCTGGTTGGAGAAGTTCAGCCGCATCGCGTTGCGCCCGCGCCCGTCGAAGTACGCCGCCTCGCCGGGCACGAAGGCCACGTTGTCGCGCAGCGCCCGGGCCAGGAGGTCCGTGGTGTCGATGAAGTCGGGCAGCGTGGCCCAGATGAACAGCCCGCCGCGCGGCCGCGTCCACTCGGCCTGGGGCGGGAAGAACTCCGCCAGGGCGTCCAGCATGGTGTCGCGGCGCTTGCGGTAGAGCTGCGTGAGCGAGTCCACGTATTCGCGCCACGGCACCTCCTTGAAGTACGCCTGAACCATCAGCTGGGAGAGCGTGGACGTGCAGAGGTCGGTGCTGGCCTTGCCCTGGTTGATCTTCTCCAGCACCGGCGGCGGCGCCACCACCCAGCCGATGCGGATGCCCGGCGAGAGGATCTTCGAGAACGTGCCGAGGTACATCACGTACACGCCGCCGTCGAGCGAGTAGAGCGACGGCAGCGGGTCGCCCTCGTAGCGCAGCATGCCGTACGGGTTGTCCTCGAGCACGAGCAGCTCGCGCCGGTTGGCGATCTCCACCAGCCGCCTGCGCCGCTCCAGCGAGAGCGTCACGCCGGCCGGGTTCTGGAACGTCGGCACCGTGTAGATGAACTTCGGCTTACGGCCGTCGCGCTCCAGCCGGTCGAGCGTCTCCTCGAGCAGGTCGATGCGCATCCCGTCGCCGTCCATGTCGATCTGCACGAGGTCCGCTTCGTAGGAGGAGAAGGTGGGCACCGCGCCCGGGTAGGTGGGGGCCTCGGCCACCACCACGTCGCCGGGGTCGATCAGCGTCTTCGTGACCAGATCGATCACCTGCTGCCCGCCGGCGGTCACGACCATGTCGTCCGCGTCCACATGGATCCCCTCGGCCGCCATCACCTCGACGATGCACTCCATCGTCTCGTGCAGCCCCTCGGTGGGGCCGTACTGCAGCGCCTTGGCGCACGACTCGGCCGCCACCCGGCAGGCCACGTCGGCGAAGGTGCTCGGCGGGAAGGTGCTCGTATCCGGCAGGCCGCCCGCGAGCGAGATCACCTCGGGGCGCGCGGTCACCGCCATCAGGTCGCGCATGGCAGACGCCTTCATCACCCGCGTGCGGGAGGCGAACAGGCTTGCGTAGCGCTCGAGGTCGCGCGAGGTGGACCGCGTCGGCCCCATTGGGGGTCGTTCGCCCCCGAGCCCCCGACCCCTCCCCGCGTCATCGCGTGGGTGGTCCTCTATCGTCATGGCCCTTCAGGGCAGCCTACCGACACGCGCTCTTGAGTCTCTTCATGGACATCGGACAGGGAGCCGGCCTCGCCGGCTCGAGCGGCGTCCGGCCGTTCCTTCCGCCGCTGCTCGCGGGCGCGCTGGCCCGCGGGAACACGGGGCTCGACTTCGGCGGCACCGACTTCTCCTTCCTCGAGAGCACCTGGTGGCTCGTGCTGCTGCTCGCCCTCGCCGTGATCTCGTATCTGCTGGAGCGCCGCCGCCCGGACGTGGCGGGCAGCCGCCGGGTCGAGCTCGGCCTCGGCGCGCTCGGCCTCGCATTCGGCGCGCTCCTGTTCGCCGGCTCGCTCGCGGACAACGGCTACAAGAGCTGGCCGGGTCTGATCGCCGGCGTGGCCTGCGCCGCGCTCGGGTTTGCCGCGGTGGCCGGACTCCTGCGCCGCACCCGCCGCCGGCTCGAGCCACTCGGCGGCGGCCTTCCTCACCGCGTACGCCGACCTCGCGTCGCTTGTGCTCGCCGGCCTCGCCGTGCTGATCCCGCCGGTGTCGTTCCTGGCGCTGGCGGCGTTCGCGCTCCTGATCGTGTCCGGCCGCAGGGGCGAGGCACGCAAGTTCGAAGGCCTGCGCATCCTGAGATGACGCAAGCCGGCAGGCCGAAGAAGCTCGTCCTGGCCGTCATCGACTCGCTCAAGCCGGAGATGCTCGACCGTGCGCTGGCCGAGGGTCGCGCCCCGGCTCTCCAGGCGGTGATCGATCGCGGCACCTACGTGCGCGACTGCGTGTCGTCGTACCCGTCGGTCACCCCGGTCGCGTCGTCGAGCATCGCCACCGGCGTGGGCGCCGACCGCCACCACATCCCGTCGATGAACTGGTACCACCGCGGCGAGCACCGCTACGTGGAGTACGGCTCCTCGATGCAGGCCACACGCGCGTTCGGCATTCGCCGCTCGCTCTACGACACGGTCTACAACATGAACATGGCCCACCTCAGCCGGGCCACGGAGACCGTCTACGAGCAACTCGAGGACGCGGGGCTCAGGACGGCGTGCACCACCTACCTGATCTACCGCGGTCGCACGCGCCACAAGCTCGCCGAGGAGGGGATCTACTCGACGATCGCGCGCGCCGCGCAGTTCACGCACGCGGTCTACGGACCCACCGAGCTGTTCTACGCCGACCTGTTCGCCTCGCGCAAGACCGACTGCCGCTCGATGCTCGGGCGCCCCGGACTGCGCGACCAGCACACCGGCTGCGTGGGCGCCTACCTGGTCGAGCACGACCTGTTCGACTTCCTGCTCTTCTCGCTGCCCGACAACGACACCTACTCGCACAAGCACGGGCCCTACGCGCAGGTCAGCTCGATCGCGGGCGCCGACCGCGCGCTCGAGCGCATCATGCACGTGGCCGGTGGCCCGGACCGCTTCCTCGACGAGCACGCGGTGATCGTGATGTCCGACCACTCGCAGACCAGCGTGGAGGAGCGCGTGAACCTGGCCGAGGCGCTCAGCGACTGGCACGTGCTGGCCCCCGGCGACCGGCCGGAGGAGGGGGCGGAGATCGCCGTCTGCCCGGCCGCGCGCTCGGCCATGGTCTACGTGCTGGACGGCGATCGCCGCGAGGAGATCGCCGAGCGGGTGGCTCGCGAGCTGCGGAAGGTCGACGGGCTCGACCTCGTGGTGCGCCTCCTCGGGGACGAGGCGTCGCTGTGGAGCGAGCGCGGTGAGCTGCGCTTCGCCCCCGGAGGCGAGCTCGAGGATCGGCGCGGACGGCGTTGGAGCGTGGAGGGCGACCTCGACGCGCTCGACCTCGATGTTAAGGACGGGCGGGTGGACAGCCGCATCTACCCAGATCCCCTTGGCAGGCTTTGGTCAGCCTTAACTTGTCCTAACTCCGGCGACTTGCTTATAGGCGCATTGCCCGGCTACGAGTTCGTAGACTGGGGTGGCACCGATCACGTGGGCGGCGGAAGCCACGGCTCGCTCCACAGGGGCGATTCCCTCGGCGTCCTGCTCTACGCCGGCACGGAGCCGGCACAAGGCGTCGCCCCGGAGCAGTGGTCGATCGAGGATGTGACCCCAATGGTGCTCAACCACTTCCAGGTAGGCTCGTGAATTCGATGTCCGACGAAGCAGTTATCGCCGAACGCGTGAGCGCCGCGCCGCTCCCCCCGCACGCTCGTCTGCGCGATGGGATGCGCCAGACCCACAACTGGGTGCAGCTGGCGAAGTTCTGCGTCGTGGGCGGGTCGGGCTACGCGATCAACCTCGGCGTGTTCTCGCTCCTCGCGGTGGGGCTCGACGTCAACCACCTCCTCGCCGCGACCGTCGCGTTTCTGGTCGCCTTCATGAACAACTTCTGGCTCAACCGCCACTGGACCTTCGCGGCCGCCGACGGCCACGCCGGCTTCCAGGCTGCGCGCTTCTTCGCCGTCAGCGTGGTTGCCTTCCTGTTCTCGCTCGCGATGCTCGAGCTGCTGGTCAGCGTCGCGGGAGTGCCGAAGGTGGCCGCTCAGGCGATCTCGATCGCCGCCGCCACCCCGCTCAACTTCCTCGGGAACAAGATGTGGAGCTTCGGCCGAGGCCGCTGAGCCGAGGCCTCGCACGGTCGGCCCTCGCGGCGGCGTTCCTCGCCGCAGTCGCGCTTGCGCTGCCCACCGCGGCCGGGGCCGCACGACCACCGCCACCACCACCGCATCGCAGCCTGCCCTCGTGCTGGCGAGCTCGCAGACCGAGCGCCCGAAGGGCTACAAGCTGAACGCGCTCCAGGCGATCGCGATCTCGCAGCGCGTGGTGAAGGTGCGCACGGAGCTGCGCAAGCACCCGGGCCTGCGGCCCTACGCGTACATCGAGCGCCCGCATAGCTGGCAGGTCAGCTACTTCGACGCGAAGAACCACGAGAAGGTCCAGGTCCACATCGACGACCCGACCGCCACGGCCACCGAGGCCTGGACCGGCTACCAGGTGCTGTGGCGGATGGCGCGCGGCTACCCCGGCTCCTTCGGCAGGAGCTTCAACGCGATCTACGTCTGGCTGCCGCTCGGCCTGATCTTCCTGATCCCGTTCATCGACTTCCGGCAATCCCTTCCGGCTGCTCCACCTCGACATGCTGATGCTGGTGGCGTTCGCGGTCTCGCACTTCTTCTTCGAGCGCGGCAACATCGGCATGTCGGTGCCGCTCGTCTACCCGGTGCTCGGCTACCTGCTGGTGAGGATGCTCGTGGCCGGCTTCAGACCGAAGCGCCCGCGCGGGCGCCTCGTGCCGTCCTGCCGGTGTGGGCGCTCGCCCTCGCCGTGCTGTTCCTGGTGGGCTTCCGCGTGGGCCTCAACATGGTCGACTCGAACGTGATCGACGTCGGCTACGCGGGTGTGACGGGGGCGGACTACATCACCCACGGCCACGGCCTCTACAACGGCACCTTCCCCGCGGACAACCTCCACGGTGACACCTACGGCCCGATCAACTACCTGGCCTACGTCCCGTTCGAGCAGATCTTCCCCTGGAGCGGCCGCTGGGACGACCTACCGGCCGCGCACGCCGCCACGATCGTCTTCGACCTGCTCACGCTGCTCGGGCTGTTCCTGCTTGGCCGCCGGCTGCGCGCCGGGCCGGCCGGCACAAGCCTCGGCGTCACGCTCGCGTTTGCCTGGGCCGCGTATCCGTACTCGCTGTTCGTGGTCTCCACCAACTCGAACGACTCGCTGGTGGCCGCCATCATCGTCTACGCGCTGCTCGCGCTCGCCTCGCCGCCGGGCCGCGGCATCCTGATAGGGCTGGGAGGGGCGGCGAAGTTCGCCCCGCTCGCGCTCGCCCCGCTGTTCGCCCGCGGCACGGACGCGCTGCGAAGCCGGCGCACGCTGATCGCCGCGCTGACGATCGTGGTCGTGTTCGTGGTCTCGTTCCTGCCGTTCATCCCGCACGGCGGAGTGCACGCGCTCTGGAATCGTACGATCGGCGGGCAGCTGGACCGCAACTCTCCCTTCAGCGTCTGGGGCCAGACCTCGCTCGACTGGCTGCACAAGCTGTGGGAGGCGGGCGTGATCGGGCTGGCGCTGCTCGTGGCGGTGCTGCCGAAGCGCCGCAGCGAGATACAGGTGGCCGCGCTGGCCGCCGCGGTGGTGATCGCGTTCCAGATCGCGGTCGACCACTGGTTCTACCTCTACATCGTCTGGTTCGCCCCGCTCGTCTTCGTGGCGCTGTTCGCGCCCTACGAACAGGTCGTCGGAGCGCCGGCCGAAGAGCTGGAGACGGAGCGGTACCTGGCTGAGCCGGCGCTCGTTTAGTCCACAGTCCACGGTCCACAGACCACAGAGCCGGGCCCGAGTCGTTTCTGTGGACTGTGGACTGTGGACTGTGGACTATTTGGCCGGCAGCAGCACCTGCTCGATCGAGACGGCAAGCCCATCCTCGCCGGCCTCGATCACAACTCCGTTCAACCACGGATCTTCGTCCGAAGTCTCGAACTTGACCGGCATCATCGTGATGAAGCGCTCGAGGGCCTGCTCGCGCTTCACCCCGATCACCCCGCCGCGCGGACCGGTCATCCCGACGTCGGTGATGTAGGCGGTGCCGCCGGGCAGCACGCGTGCGTCCGCGGTCGGGACGTGGGTGTGGGTGCCGACGCAAGCGGTAACGCGCCCGTCGAGGTGCCAGCCCATCGCCACCTTCTCGCTGGTGGCCTCCGCGTGGAAGTCCACGAGCACCCAGTCGGCGCTTCCCTTCAGCTCCGCCAGCACGGCGTCCGCCTCGCTGAACGCCGAGCGCGCGGCGTCGAGGAACACCGTGCCGGAGAGGTTCACCACGGCCAGGCGGCCGGCCTCGTTCTCGATCACCGTGTAGCCGCGGCCGGGATTCCCGCGCGGATAGTTCGAGGGCCGCAGGATGCGCAGGTCGCGGTCCAGGAAGCCGTAGACGTCGCGGTGCTTGTAGGCGTGATTGCCGAGCGTGATCGCATCCACCCCGCCGTTGTCCAGCCACTCGCGGGCGATCTTCTCGGTGATCCCGAGGCCGCCGGCGGAGTTCTCGCCGTTCACCACCACGAAGTCGGCCTGGTGGCGATCGCGCAGACCGGGCAGCAGCGCCTCGAGCGTGCGGCGCCCGATGCCGCCCACCACGTCTCCGACGAAGAGCATCCTCATTCGCCGCGATTGTGTCAGTCCCACTACCGTTGGGCCGATGCAGGAGCCAGCGGCAGCGTCGGCCGCGGGGGCAGTCGGCGCCGGGGCCGTCCTCGAGGGCATCGAGATCGTGAAGCGCTTCGGAGAGCGCGAGGCGCTCAAGGGCGTCAGCGTGAGCGCCGGGCGCGGCGAGCTCGTGGCGATCATCGGCCCGAACGGCGCCGGCAAGACCACCCTGCTCTCGATCCTGGCCGGCGTGCAGCGGCCGGACTCCGGCAGCGTCAGCCGCTCGCCCGAGGAGGTGGGCTGGGTGCCGCAGCAGGCGGCGCTCTACGGAAAGCTCACGGTGGCGGAGAACCTGCGTCTGTTCGCGCGGCTCGAGCGCTGCCCCGACGTTCCCGCAGCGGTCGAGAAGATGCTGGCGCAGACCGGACTGGAGGAGCGGGCGGGCGACCCGGTGGGGGAGCTCTCGGGCGGCAACCGCCAGCGCGTGAACATCGCGATCGGCCTGCTCTCGCAGCCCGAGGTCCTGCTGCTCGACGAGCCGAGCGCTGCGCTCGACCCGCGCCAGCGCCAGCGGCTGTGGGAGTTCATCAACGACCTGGCCGAGCAGGGCACGACGGTCCTCTACTCGACCCACAACGTCCAGGAGGCCGAGCGCTACGCCGGGCAGGTGGTGGTGCTCGCGGACGGCGAGCGCCTGTTCTCGGGCTCGCCGCGTGAGCTCGAGCAGCTCGTGGGCGCGACGGACCTCGACTTCGAGGAGGCCTTCGTGGCCTTCCTGAGGCAGCGCGGCCACTGATGCGCTGGCTGTTCGTCAAGGACCTCCAGATCCTGCGCCGCTCGCCGTTGCTGGTCGCCCTGCTGGTGCTCTACCCGATCATCATCGCCACGCTGATCGGCTTCGCCCTCTCGCGCGGGCCCTCGAAGCCGCGCGTGGCGTTTCTCAACCAGGTGCCGCCGGCGGCCAGCGTGCTCGACCTGGGCGGCACGCGGGTGGATGTGTCGAAGTACGCGAACGAGATCTTCAAGCGCATCGACCCGGTGCCGGTCTCGAGCGAGAAGGAGGCGATCGCCAAGGTCAAGTCGGGCGACGTGCTCGGCGCGCTGATCATCCCGCCGGACATCACGCAGAAGCTCGAGACCGGCCTCGAATCCGCCAGGGTGAAGGTCTATTTCAACTCCGAGGACCCGGTCAAGTACCGCTTCGTTCAGGACACGATCAAGTCCGAGGTGCAGGACGCCAACGCGGCGCTCACCAAGCAGCTCACGAAGGTCGCGCTCAGCTATCTGAACCTGATCGCCGCCGGCGGCGACATCAAGATCTTCGGCCAGCAGCTGAACATCCTCGGCCTCGCCCGCGCCCAGGAGATCGTCACCGCGGCGCAGGCGCAGCTTCCCGCGAACTCGCCGCAGCGCGCGCAGCTCGGCCAGGTCGCCGAGTTCGCCAAGCTGGCCATCGACAACCTCAAGCTCTCGGGCGGCGTGCTCAACTCGGTGGGCACCCCGATCAAGGTCGACCAGACGATCGTGAAGGGCGGTCACACGCCGCTCGACGCCTTCGCGGTGGCGATCGCCGTGAGCATCTCGCTGATGTTCGTCACGCTGCTCCTGGCGGCGGGCGTGCTGGCCCTCGAGCGCGAGGAGAACGCCTTCCTGCGCCTGGTGCGCGGGCTCGTGTCGCGCACCGGCCTGCTCGTCGAGAAGGTCTCGCTCGCCGCCGTGTGTGCCGTGGCCGTGTCGCTGCTGATGCTCGCCGGCATCTCGCTGTTCGTCACCCTGGCCTGGGGCCGTTTCCCGCTCTGGCTGCTCGCGCTGGCCCTGGGCGCGCTCGGCTTCGGGGCGATGGGGGTGGCGATCGGCGGCATCACCCGGGAGGTACGGGCCGCCTCGCTGCTCGCGTTCATGGTCTCCCTGCCGATCGCCTTTCTCGCGCTCGTGCCCTCCGGATCGGTGTCCGAGGGGCTGTATCAGGTGATCCGCGTGATCTCGGCGCTGTTCCCCTTCAAGGCCACGCTCCAGGCGATGAACGCGGCTCTGAACAGCTCGGGCGGCATTGCGATGCCCCTGATCCACCTGGCCATCCTCACCCTGGCTTTTGGCGTGATCGCGCGGGTGTCCCTGCGGCGCTTCGCTTGACTGGATCTAGACTCACGGCGATGGCTTTCCCAGCCACACGCATGCGCCGGCTGCGCAAGACGGGCGTGCTGCGCGACATGGTGCGCGAGACGGAGCTGGCTCCCAGCCACCTCGTCTACCCGATGTTCGTGGAGCTCGGGATCGACAGCCGGACCCCGATCGAGGCCATGCCGGGCATCGAGCGGCTCTCGATCTCCCACGCGGTGGAGGAGGCGGGCGAGGCCCACGCGCTTGGCATCCCGTCCGTGCTCCTGTTCGGCATCCCCAGCGAGAAGGACGAGCAGGGCAGCGGCGCCTACGACGAGGAGGGCGTCGTCCAGCTCGCCGTGCGCGCGATCAAGGAGGCGTTCCCCGAGCTCGTGGTGATCACGGACGTATGCCTGTGCGAGTACACCTCGCACGGCCACTGCGGCGTGGTGCGGCCGGACGGCTACGTGGACAACGACCTCTCGCTCGAGCTGCTCGCCAAGACCGCCATCTCGCACGCCGCGGCCGGCGCGGACATCGTGGCGCCCAGCGACATGATGGACGGCCGCGTGGGCGCGCTGCGCGCGCAGCTCGACGCCGAGGGCCACAGCGAGACGCCGATCATCGCCTACAGCGCGAAGTTCGCCTCCGCCTTCTACGGGCCGTTCCGAGAGGCCGCGGACTCGGCGCCGGCGTTCGGCGACAGGCGCGCCTACCAGCTCGATCCTGCCAACGCCGACGAGGCGGTGCGCGAGGCGCTGCTCGACGTGGAGGAGGGCGCCGACGTGCTGATGGTCAAGCCCGCGCTTCCCTACCTCGACGTGATCCGGCGCGTGAAGGACGCGACGCTCCTGCCGGTGGCGGCCTATAACGTGAGCGGTGAGTACTCGATGCTGAAGGCCGCCGCCGCAGCCGGCTACCTCGACGAGCGCGCCGCCGTGCTCGAGGCGCTCACCGGCATCCGCCGGGCGGGTGCCGACATCGTGATCACCTACCACGCAAAGGACGTCGCCCGATGGCTCGCGTGAGCGCAGGTAACTTCGGCGCAAAGACGCGCGCCCGCAAGGACGGCGCCGCGATCCCGCTCGACGAGCTCGACAAGCGCCTGCTCAACCTGATGCAGGGCAGCTTCCCGCTCGCCCCGCGCCCTTACCAGGAGGTCGCCCGGCTGGCCGAGGTGTCCGAGGACGAGGTGCTCGCCCGCGTGGACAGGCTCGTGAACGAGCGCATCATCCGCCAGGTCACGCCGATCTTCGACACGCGCGTACTCGGCTACAAGTCGATGCTCGTGGCCGCCAAGGTCGACCCGGACAACCCCCACCGCGCGGCCCGGCTGATCAACGCGCACCCGGGCGTCTCGCACAACTACCTGCGCAACCACGAGTTCAACCTCTGGTTCACGATCGCTGTCGAGCCCGACTCGCGCCTCGGGCTGGAGGGCACGCTCGAGGTGCTGCAGGCGGAGACCGGGGCCGAGTCGATCCGCCAGCTGCCCACGCTGCGGCTGTTCAAGATCCGCATGGACCTGGAGATGGAGCAGGGCACAGAGGCGCTCGCCAAGGAGGCCGAGGCCGTGGACTACCGCGAGCCCGAGGCAATCCCGCTGTCGGACCTCGACATGGCCGTGATCCATGCCACCCAGGGCAGCATGCCGGTGATCTCCGAGCCCTACCAGGCCGCTGCCGACCAGCTCGGCATGGACGTCGGGACGCTGCTCGAGCAGCTCGAGTCCATGCGCGAGCGCAGGGCGCTGCGGCGCGTGGCGGCGATCCTCTTCCACCGCAGGGCGGGCTACTCCGCAAACGGCATGGGCGTCTGGCGCGTGCCCGAGGAGCGCATCCTCGAGCTGGCCCCGCTGATGGCGTCGTTCAGGGGCATCTCGCACTGCTACCAGCGGCCCACCTACGCGGACTGGCCGTACTCGGTCTTCACGATGGCCCACGGCCGCTCGAAGGAGGAGTGCGACGCGATCCTCGACTCGATCGAGGAGCGCACGGGCGTGGACGAGCGGGCGACGCTCTACAGCTCGACGGAATTCAAGAAGGTCCGGCTCCTCTACTTCACCGATGACTACAAGCGGTGGGAGACCGAGCACGGGGGCTGAGCGACCGGCGGGCCGCGTTCCCGCTCAGTAGCGTTGGCAGTTGATGAGCAGTACGCGAAGCTCCACTCGCTCTGACGAGCTGTACGGACGCGCCCTGGGCCTGCTGCCGGGCGGGGTCAACTCTCCGGTGAGGGCCATGCGCTCGATCGGCCGCGACCCGCTGTTCATCGAGCGCGGGGAGGGCGCGGAGATCGTCGACGTGGACGGCAACCGCTACGTGGACTACGTCTGCTCCTGGGGCCCGCTGATCGCCGGGCACGCCCACCCGCAGGTCATCGCGGCGGTGACAGACGCCGCCGCGCGCGGCACGAGCTTCGGTGCGCCCACCGAGGGCGAGATCGAGCTGGCCGCGGCCGTGGTGGAGCGGGTGCCGAGCGCGGAGATGGTGCGCATGACCTCCTCCGGCACGGAGGCCGCCATGAGCGCGATCCGGCTGGCGCGGGCCGCCACCGGCCGCGATCCAGTGATCAAGTTCGCCGGGGCCTACCACGGCCACGTGGACGGCCTGCTTGCCGAGGCGGGCTCCGGCCTTGCCACCCAGGGCATCCCGGCCAGCCCCGGCGTCACGAAGGCGCAGGCGGCCGACACCGTGATCGTGCCCTGGAACGACCGCGAGGCCGTGGAACGGGCATTGGAGCAGCGGCCCCCCGCGGCCATCATCTGCGAGCCCTTCCCGGCCAACATGGGTCTCGTGCCGCCCGCCGCCGGCTTCCTCGAGTTCCTGCGCGAGGCCGCAGACGCGGCCGGCGCACTGCTCGTGTTCGACGAGGTGATCTCCGGCTTCCGCGTGGCGTCCGGCGGCGCCCAGGAGCGCTCGGGCATCACGCCCGACCTGTCGATCCTCGGCAAGGTGATCGGCGGAGGCCTCCCGGCCGCCGCCTACGCGGGGCCGCGCACGTTCATGGAGATGGTGGCGCCGGCCGGCGACGTCTATCAGGCGGGCACGCTGTCCGGCAACCCGCTGGCGGTGGCGGCGGGCCTGGCTACGTTGAGCCTGCTCGACGAGGCGGCCTACTTCCAGCTCGAGCGCACCACGCGCGCGCTCGCCGAGGGCCTCGCGGCCGCGGGACGGGAGAGCGGCGTGCCCCTGAAGGTCACCTGGGCGCCCGGCCTGCTCACGCTGTTCTTCACCGATGGGGAGATCGTGGACCTCGACAGCGTCCGCGCCTGCGACATGGATGCCCACGCCGCCTTCTGCCGGGCCATGCTCGAGCTCGGCGTGTACCTGCCCCCCTCGCAGTACGAGGCCTGGTTCCCCTCGCTCGTCCACGACGAGGGCCACGTGCAGCAGACGCTCGACGCCGCCCGGCGGGCGCTCGCGGAGCTGTCGTCGTGAGCACCCTGGCCCAGGTGGTGGCCGCGCTTGACCCGGCCCTGCGCAAGTACTCGGTCCCGTCGCCGAACGGCGACCGCTTCGAGGGCGAGCGCGCCTTCGTGCTGGAGGCGGTCTACGAGGGCTACCTGCTGCACTACGAGAAGCCGCGGGCCTTCGAGGGCATGGACGAGGACCTGCGGCTGCTGGCCGGTGACTCGCTGTATGCGCTCGGCTTGGAGCAGCTTGCGGCCAGCGGCGACCTCGAAGCGGTTGCCGAGCTCGCGGACCTGATATCTCTCTGCGCCTTCGCGCACGCGGAGGGCCGTCCCGAGCTCATAGACGAGTTGTGGGCGGCAAGCTCGAGAAAACTCTCGGGCGGGGGCGGCGACGGGGCCCGCAAGGTCCTCGACGGCGCCTTGTAACGACCGTACTTTTGTTGACTGTAGAGTTCCGCGGGCGTTAAATCAGACGCCCCCAACCGTGGCCGAATCCAGCAAGAAGAAGCGCTCTCCCTACACCAAGGATCGTGGTGCTCTTGGTGCGTTCGAGGGCGAGACGATCACCCGGCGGCGACTCGTCACGGGTGGCGCGCTGGCGGCCGGGGGAATCGCCACCGCTGCGGTCGGCCTGCCGGCGCTCGGCTTCGCGCTCGGGCCGATCTTCGAGAAGACGATCCACTATCCGTGGCAGGACGTGGGTTCCACGGCGGACTTCAACCCGGTTTCCTACGTGCCGCGGGTCATCACGCTGGTGCCCAACGTCGGCGAGGCGGGCAAGACCTCGATCTACGTGCGCACGGCCACGCCGGCCGACCGCAGCCCCAGCGACAAGGGCAAGACACCGCTCCCGTACGTCGCCATCTCCACCCGCTGCGCCCACCTCGGCTGCCCGGTGCGCTACGTGCAGGCCGCCCAGCGCTTCATCTGCCCCTGCCACGGTGGCGTCTACGACCAGAGGGGCCTGGTGGTCGGTGGCCCGCCCGTGCGCCCGCTCGACCGCTTCTACACACGCGTGCGGCATGGCCGGGTGCAGATCGGCGCTCGCTTCTCGTTGAACTCGGAGCTCGAGCGCTTCCACCCGCGTGACCCCTCCAACCACCTCGACGGGCTCTGGCAGTACCTCTATCCGCGGAGGCCCACGACGTGAAGCTGCCCGGCCTGCGCACAAAGCCGGCGCGTCCCGGCACGAAGCCCGCCCGCAACGGCGCGCGCGTCAACGGCCACGAGCCCACCAAGGCTGAGCTCAAGAAGGCCCACCGCGAGAAGGTGAAGGAGCAGGCGCTGGAGGTGCCGATCGCGGCGGTCGGATGGCTCGACGAGCGCACGGGCACCACGCCCTTCCTGCGCGCCTTCCTGTTCCGCAAGGTCCCGAAGGGCACCAACTGGTACTACACGCTCGGCTCGGCCACGCTGTTCGCGTTCGTGAACCAGGCGGTCACCGGGGTCTTCCTGGCGATGTACTACGACCCCTCTGCCACCCAGGCGTACGGCTCGATCCAGCACATCATCAACGACGTCTGGCTCGGCGCCTTCGTGCGCGGCATGCACAAGTGGGGGGCCACCGTGATGGTGGTGCTGGTCTTCCTGCACATGGGCCGCGTGTTCTTCTTCGGCGCCTACAAGTACCCACGCGAGCTGAACTGGGTGATCGGCGTGGTGCTGCTCATCCTCACGATGGCGATGGCCTTCACCGGCTACCTGCTGCCGTTCGACCAGCGCTCCCTGTGGGCCACGGTGGTCGGCGTGAACATCAACGCCTCGGGCCCGATCGTCGGCCCCTACCTGGCGGACTTCCTACGCGGCGGATCGGAGTTCTCGGCAACCACGTTGAGTCGCTTCTATGCGATCCACATGCTGCTGATACCCGGCCTCATCATCGCGCTGATCGGCGCGCACCTCTACCTCGTGTCCAAGCTGGGCACCACCGCGCCGCCCTGGCTCAAGGCCGAGCAGGCGCGCGAGCTCGCCGAGGAAGAGATCTAGGTGAACAAGCAGGAGAAAGAGCAGTACCTCCGCGAATACGCCATCCTGAAGTCCCAGGGCAAGCCGTTCTTCCCCTACGCCATCCTCAAGGACGGCACCATGGCGGCAATCACGCTCGCCGTGATCATCGTCCTGTCGCTGGTCTTGGGGGCCGAGCTGGGGCCGAAGGCCGACCCCACCACCACCAGCTACACGCCTCGACCCGATTGGTACTTCTTCTTCCTCTTCGAGCTACTGCGGGTGATCAAGCCGCCCGCGCTGGTGTTCATCGCGACCATCGGCGTGCCGACGATCTGCATGGTGCTGCTGATCCTGCTGCCGTTCATCGACCGCAACCCGGAACGGAACCCGGTCAAGCGGCCGATCGCCATGCTCACCGCCGTCACCGTGATCGCCCTGATGGCCTATCTGACGGTGGAGGGCGCCTTAGCCGGCGCCCCGGGCACCATCACATTAAAGGTCGCCCCGCAATACGCGCGGGGCAAGGCGGTGGCGGCCCAATCGGGTTGTCAGGGCTGCCACAAGATCGGCGAGAACGGCAACGCCGGGCCGGGCCCGGACCTGACCCATATCGGCGCGCGCCTGCCTCGCAACGCGATCGCGCGGACGCTCGTGAACCCCACGGCCCCGATGCCCTCGTTCACCAACCTTCAGAAGCAGCACCCCCAGGAGTTCAACGCTCTCGTCGACTTCCTCGCGAGCCTCAAGTAGGTCTGTCATGAGCACGGCGGCGCCGGCTGAGACCCGGGGCAGGCTGTCAGAGCCCCAAGTGCGTGCGATGTTCGATCGCATCGCTCGCGTGTACGACGTGATGAACTCGGTCATGACGGCCGGCCTCCACCATCGCTGGCGCCGGCGCGCGGTGGAATTGGCGCAGGTCGGCGCGGGCGACCGCGCGCTCGACGTCGCCACGGGCACCGGGGACCTGGCGATCGAGCTGTCCCGGCGCGTGGCGCCCGGCGGCGAGGTGATCGGCTCGGACTTCTCGGACACGATGCTCGAGCTGGCGCGCAAGAAGGCGCCGGACCTGACCTTCGAGTGGGGCAACGCGCTGGAGCTGCCCTACGAGGACGCGTCCTTCGACGCCGTGACGGTGGGGTTCGGGGCGCGCAACTTCTCCGAGCTGGACACCGGCCTGGCGGAGATGGCGCGCGTTGCGAAGCCGGGCGGCAGGGTGGTGGTGCTCGAGATCACCACCCCGGAGCGCCCACCGCTGTCGTGGTTCTTCGGCCTCTGGTTCGACCGCGTGGTGCCGCTGCTCGGCAAGCTGGCTGGCGATCCGGACGCCTATTCCTACCTGCCGAGCTCCGTGCGGCGCTTCCCCGGACCGAGCGAGCTGGGGGCGGAGCTCGCACGTGCGGGTCTCGTGGACGTCCGCTGGGTGCTGACGGCCGGCGGGATCATCGCCATCCACGTGGGGACGAAGTCGTGAGCACGGCGGCAGGCTCCACCGACGGCCTCGCCCAGCTCGAGTCGCTGCTTGCGGTCGGGGGCCCGCAGCTCACGCGCCGGCTGGCCCTGGCCGAGCAGCGCCTCACCGAGATCGCCTCGAGCCACGGCGCCGGCCTCGGCCGCCACGCCGCCAGCACGCTGGGCGCCGGGGGCAAGCGGCTGCGCCCGCTCGTGGTGTTCCTGTGCGCGGGCGAGCGCGGCACGCCGGATGCCGTGGCCGCCGCGGTGGCCGTCGAGCTCGTGCACATGGCCACGCTGGTGCACGACGACGTGCTTGACCGCGCGCCCCTGCGCCGCGGGCAGACCACGGTCTTCAAGGCCGCGGGCCGCAACGCCGCCACCTCCACCGGCGACTACCTCTTCTCGCGCGCCTTCGCCGAGCTGGTGGCCACGGGCCAGCCCGAGGCCGTGCGCGCGCTCTCGGACGCCTCCACGGCGCTTGCCCGCGGCGAGCTGATGCAGCGCGCCGACGCCTGGTCGTCGACTGTGACGGCCGACCGCTACATCCTGCGCTGCGAGCTGAAGACGGCGGCCCTCTTCGACGCCGCCTGCCGCCTGGGCGCGCTGTTCGCGGGTGGTCGCAACGGCGGCATGCCGCCCACCGTCGCCTTCCTCGGCGCCTTCGGCGCGCACATCGGCGTGGCGTTCCAGATCCTCGACGACGTGCTCGACGTGTCGGGTCCCGCGGAGCGCACCGGCAAGCACCGCGGCACGGACCTGCTCGACGGCACCATCACCCTGCCGCTGATCCTGGCGCGCGAGCGCGATCCGGAGCTGCGCTCGCTCGATCTTCAGAGCGCGGTGACCACCCCGGCGGAGGCGAGCGACGTCTGCGACCGCATCGCGGAGACGGGCGCGCTGGAGGACTCGCGCGACGAGGCGCTGCGCTACGTGGCGCAGGCCAAGGCGGCGCTGGCCGAGATCGAGTTGCCCGAGCGCCAGCGCCGTGCGCTGGCGCTCGTGGCGGACGGCGTCGTGGAACGCTACGCCTAGAAGTCCATCGGGTGGATCGCGTCGGCCTTCAGGGCCGCGATGAAGCGATCCACGTCCTCAGCCATGTTCGAACGAGCGAGACGGCCGAGGTCGGCTGCGAGCTCTTCCATGCCGCGGTCCAGCTCTTCGTCGAACTCATCGAGGAGGTCCTGTTCGAAGATGCCGCCGCCGGTCCAGTCGCAGTTCGGGCAGTGGAGGTCGACGTGCCACTTGTCGGGTCCATCCTCTTCCCAGTCGGTGGGGTAGACGAGCTTGGACTCGCACTCGGTGCAGACGTGGAGGCCCTCGATCGGAGCGGCCGTCTGCTCGAGCGCGTCGTCGGCGCCGGGGGCGGCCAGCTGCTCGGCCACCTCCTCGAACGACACCACCTCGATGGTCTTGCCGCTCGGAAGCACGATCCGCTTCACGTTGTCGCTGTTGCTGGGCTGAAAGCTCATCATCCGGTTCCTTGTAAGCCGGATATCGGTCTTCCGTGCAGGAACTTGAGCCCCATCGACAACTTGCGCAATTAGAATCGCGGAGGCGTGGTACTGAGCGATCGCACCATCCGTGCTGAGATCGATTCGGGGCGGATCGTGATCGACCCGTTCGACCCTGATCTGATCCAGCCTTCGAGCGTCGATGTGCGCGTGGATCGGCAGTTCCGCGTCTTCCACAACGCGCGCTATCCGTACATCGACGTGCGCAAGCCGATGGACGACCTGACCGAGGCCGTGACCGTCCCCGGAGACCGGCCGTTCATCCTGCATCCCGGCGAGTTCGTGCTGGGCCAGACGCTGGAGCGCGTCACGCTGCCGGACGACCTGGTGGCCCGCCTCGAGGGCAAGAGCTCGCTCGGCCGGCTCGGCCTCCTGATCCACTCCACGGCCGGCTTCGTGGACAGCGGCTTCTCCGGCAACCTCACGCTCGAGCTCTCGAACGTCGCCAACCTGCCGATCACGATCTACTACGGCATGCCGATCGGGCAGATCTCCTTCATGCGCATGGACGGGCCCGTGGAGCGCGGCTACGGGTCTCGCGGCAACAAGTACCAGGGGCAGACGGAGCCCACGCCGAGCCGCTTCTACCTCAACTTCGACCAGGACGAAGCGGCGGAGTGAGCACCGGTTCACCGCTACCATGACCTCAACCGGCCAACCGGAGGATCAATGCCGAACATCGGCCCCCTCGAGATAATCATCGTCCTCGTAGTCGTGCTCGTGATCTTCGGGCCGAAGCGCCTGCCGGAGCTCGGCAAGGGCCTGGGCAAGGGCATGCGTGACTTCAAGGACGCCGTCACCGGCAAGGACGACGACGACGAGCCGAAGGAGCTCGAGTCGACGGCCAGCTCGGAGAAGGCCACCGTGCAGATCCCGGTCCCGGCGGAGCCGGTGCAGGCGGCACCGCCTGCCGAGCATCCCGCATCCGAGGCCGAGCGCGAGACTGCCGGCAGCGGCGGCGGCTGAGCCGCCCGCGAGCGCTGCCCGATGGCGCGTCGCTTCAGGCCGATAAGCTCACGACGACCGGCTCTCGCTCGTCGAGCACCTCGATGAGCTGCGCACGCGCCTCATCCTCTCGGTCGTCGCCTTCGGGGTCGCGCTGGCGCTCTGCTTCTGGCAGAACCACCTGATCCTGAAGATCGTCAATCACCCGCTGAACGGCCGCAAGCCGATCACCCTCGGCGTGGCCGAGCCGTTCATGACCACCTTCACCCTCTCGGCCTACGCGGCGATCCTGATCGCGCTGCCGATCGTCCTCTACCACCTCTACGCGTTCATCCTGCCGGCGTTCAGCCCAGGCGAGAAGCGCGTGGCGATGCCGCTCCTGATGATGGTGCCGTTCCTCTTCATCGCCGGCGTGGTGTTCGGCTACTACGTGGTGCTGCCGCCCGCCCTGCACTTCCTGCTCCACTTCAACACGGACCAGTTCCAGGTCCAGATTCGCGCGAAGGACTACTACAGCTTCTTCACCACGACGCTGGTGGCCTGCGGCATCCTGTTCCAGATCCCCGTGGGCATCCTGGGGCTGAACCGGCTGGGGATCGTCACCCCGCGGATGCTGCGGAAGAACCGCCGCTACGCGATTCTCGTGATCGCAGTGCTCGCAATGCTGCTCCCGGGAATCGATCCGATCAGCATGCTGATCGAGATGGTCCCGATGATCGTCTTATATGAGCTGAGTATCCTTCTCGCCGTCGCCTTTGGCAGGCCCACCGAGGAGGTCTCGGACCGCATCGCCTCCGCCGAGGGCTAGCCCCAATGCTCTTCGATCTCAAAGGCAGACGCCGTCACGTGGTCCAGGCGATCTATCTGATGCTGGCCGTCCTCATGGGCGGCGGCCTGGTGCTGTTCGGCATCGGCGGCGGCACCAACGGCGGCCTGCTCGACGCCTTCAAGGGCGGCGGCGGCAGCAGCAACGGCAACTCGGTCCTGGCGAAGGAGGTCGCCGCGGCGCAGGTGCGCCTGGCGGCGAACCCGCAGGATCAGGCCGCTCTCACCACGATGGTGAAGGACAACTACCAGATGGCGGCGGCCACGGTCGACACCAACACGGGCGCGTTCGACGCCAAGGGCAAGGCCAAGCTCGCCCAGGCGGACACCGCTTGGACACGGTACCTCGCGCTCAGTCCCGCCAAGCCCAACGACGCGCTCGCCAGCTACATGATCCAGGCCTACAGCCCGCTCGGCCTCAACAGGCCCGGGAAGGCGCAGCAGGCTGCCGAGATCGTCTCCGCCGCGCGCCCGAGCTCCACCGCCTACATCCAGGTGGTGTACTACGCCTCGCTCGCGAACGACACGCGGACAGCCAAGCTGGCGGCCGACAAGGCGTTGGCGCTCGCTCCGAAGTCTCAGCGTAGTAGCGTTCAGTCGCTCATCAAGCAGGCCGAGGCGGCTGGCCTCACCACGACCACGCAGAGCACCAATGGTGGCTAAGGTGGCCACCCTCGGGCGCCCGGGGAATAGAACCTACCGACGAGGAGACAGGTGAACTTCCAGATCAACGACGAACAGATCGACGCCGATACGCACGTCATCGAGCTCGGCGGCGAGATCGACCTGTACACCGCGCCGGAGTTCAAGGAGCGCATGGTTCAGGTCATCGAGGACGGCAAGAAGCAGGTGATCGTCGACCTCTCCAAGGCGACCTTCATCGACTCCACCACCCTCGGAGTGCTGGTCGGCGGCGTCAAGCGGCTGCGTCCGGCCGGCGGCACCCTCGTGCTCGTCTGCAGCGACCAGAACATCGTCAAGATCTTCGAGATCACCGGTCTGGACCGGGTCTTCCCGATTTACGACACCCGCGATGAGGCCCTCGCGTCGGTCAAGCAGGGCGGAGCGGCATAGGTAGACCGAGGCGCGCGCCGCGCCTAGAATTTCCCTTCGGCTCGCGTCCCCAGAGCCGAGCTTGCACGGGCCGTTAGCTCAATTGGCAGAGCAGGGGACTCTTAATCCCAAGGTTGAAGGTTCGATTCCTTCACGGCCCATCTCAGGCGTCTGCGGACCTGCGCCTGGCGGCGTCCTCGGGGTCCCAGTGTGCGGAGCACTACTGGGACCCCTGCGTCCTTGCCATGGCTTGGTCCTCGCTCGCCTGAGATGGGCCGTACCGGCCCATCCTCTTTCTTAGGACATCGCTGGGATTGGGTCCGCTGCTGTCGCCACGGGCTTTGCTGTCAGCACGATCGATGTGACCAGGATCCAGAGCCAGTAGACGAAGGTCGGGAAGAAGAGGAAGGCCGCCAGGCTGATGATGCCGGCCACGATGCTGAACCAGCCGAACCAGCGGGGCAGCGCTCCCGTCCTCAGGGCGACTGCGGCGGTGGCCCAGGCCGCGAGTGCTCCGGCGACCGCCGAGGAGATCCAGAACAGGTAGCCCGTGTCCTGGCTGAAGCGCCAGAGGCCTGGATCGACAACGAACTTGCTCGCGTCGTCGGCGGTGATCAGCGGCGCGATGAAGAGGCCGATCGCGACGACCAGGAACACCACGCTCGCGACGCCCGCGCCCAATGTCAGAGAGGCCGCACCGCCCGTCTCACCCTCCGCCCGCCTGAGCCGGGCGCGCAGCGCCCCGTAGAAGCCCGAGCAGGGCCAGCATCGCGACCATCAGGATGAAGAAGGACACGATGTTCCTGGACTGGTTGGAGTTCTTGGCCAGATACGCGGCGACCTTCGCGTTCGACGCGTCCGTGTCGGGCGAGTTGCCCGCGACGATGAACCCCACGACCACCAACACCACGAACAGCGGCTCCCGACAGTGGTGCCCATCGCTGGAACGGCCTCTGCGCCATCGCTCCTCCTAGGTCCGAAGAAAGAGCGCGATCCTAAATCGGTCGTAACAGCTGTGTCAAACATTTTGGGGAAGGCCACTACCCGTTTGAGGCCAGCTCATCGATCTCCCGCTGGAGCACCATTCTCAGCCGCCTCACCGGCGGGTCCTCGTCGTCGAGGTAGTCCTCGAACGTCAGTGGCTCGAGGCGGCTTGCGAAGTACCCCTTCAGCTCGTCCGGCGTGAGCGGCCAGGGCATCTCGCCCTTCGGTCCGTCCTCATCCCGGCCGCGGGCGATCGCAAGCAGGGTTCCGCCAGGGGCCACCGTCGCCGCGATTCGGGCTGCCGCGTCATCGCGCAGCTCGGGCGGGAGCACCTGGAGCGTGTAGGACTCCAGCACCAGGTCGAAGGCGCCCGCCCACTCGGCCGGCGGGTTGAGCGCGTCGGCGACCACGTAGGTCACGTTGCTGCCCGGGAAACGGCGGCGGCACCAGTCGATCGCCGTGGGGGAGATGTCGAAGGCCACGACGTCGAAGCCCAGCTCGGCGAGCGCCTCCGCGTCGTCGCCCAGGCCGCACCCGACCTTCAGCGCGCGACGGCCGCTGCCGTCGGTGGGGTTCTGGTCCAGCCAGCTCATCAGGTGCGGATTCGGCTCGAGATCCGCCCAGGGGATCGCCGCTTCGGCGGCGGCGCCGGAGTACAGCTCCTCGAACCAGGCGAGCGGCTCGCCACGCCCGATTGCCTCCCTCGCCAGCGCCCGGGCCACGTGGCGCTTGGGGTCGGGGGCGGCGGTCACCGCCCAAGGCTAGTGCGGGTAGCCACACACTCAAGACGCTGGCTCCCCGTATAGGCCGGGGCCCCCGCCCCGAGGAGTATGTGCAAGTCGGAACTTGATCCAAAACGCGACCACACCCGAAAGGTCCGAGCGGAGAAGAAAATGGCGACGTGGCAGACACAAACAGCAGTGCAGGCCACACCTGAGCAGATCATCGACGTGCTGACCGACCCCAAGGCGGCTGTCCGCTGGTCGCCGATCGACTTCGAGGTCGAGCACATCGACGGCGACCGCCTCCGCACCGGCGGCCGGGCTCGCGTGACGGGTCGCCTGGCCGGCCGCGAGATCGCCTTCGACATCGACGTGATCCGCGCCGATGCCCAGCATCTGCTTCTCACCGCCACCGGACCCATCGAGATCGACGTCAAGTACGACGTCGAGGACCTCGACTCCCACGTGGAGCTCCGGGCGTGGGTGACCATCCGCAGCCGCGGCGGCATCTTCGGCCGCATCCTCAGCGGCGCGACAGAGGGCCTGCTCGGCGCGGGCATGTTGAACGCGGCGGTGTCGCGGATAGCGCGCGAGGTCGAGTCCTTGCAGCCGCTTCCGCTCGCCGCCTGATCGCTCCCCGCGCCGAGCAGCCCGAACCTCGTAGGGTTAGGGGCGTGACCCGCGCCCCGACTCAGCCGGCAGCAGCGGTTTCAACGGCCGAGCTCGCCTCGCTCGACGGCGTGATCGCCGCCGCCGGGGAGACCTTCATCCCGGTCACGGACGAGGGTTTCCTGCGCGGCGACGGCGTCTTCGAGGTCGTCCGCATCTACTCCGGCCGCACCTTCGCCTTCGCCGAGCACCTCGACCGCATCGAGCGCTCGGCCGCGAACCTGCAGCTGGGCTACGAGGTGCCGCGGGCCGAGATCGAGCGCGAGGCCGTGGAGTTGCTGCGCGAGCGTGGTGGCGAGGCCTTCGATGGCTGCCTGCGCCTGGTTCTGACTCGCGGCGGGCGCCGGCTCCTGATCACCGAGCCGCTGCCCGGCGGCCGTGGCAGCAGCATCCGGCTGGGCTTCGTCACCTTCGCGCCCACGCGGATCCTCGATGGCATCAAGTCGCTCTCCTACGCGGGCAACATGCTCGCCAGCCGCCACGCGCGCGAGCGCGGCTTCGACGAGGCGCTGCTCGTCACCCCACACGGGCGGGTGCTCGAGGCGCCCACCTCGTCGATCTTCTGGGTCGCAGAGGACGGCGCGCTCTGCACGCCGCCGCTCGACGAGCACATCCTCGCCTCGATCACCCGCGACCGCCTGCTCAAGCTGCTCGACGTGGAGGAGCGCACGGCCACCAAGGAGGACGTGCTGGAGGCGCGCGAGGCGTTCCTGGCCTCCACCACCCGCGAGGTGCAGCCGATCGCCGCGATCGAAGACCGTGACCTGGGTGAGCCGGGCGAGCGCACGCGCGACGCGGCGGCGCGCTTCAGCAGGGCGCTGGAGCAGGAGCTTGGCGGCTAGATGGCTAGCGCGGGTCGATGCGCGTGGTGCCGTCGACCTGGTAGCTGAGGTACCAGAGCACGTGTCGCGCCACACCGGCCGCCACCCCGACGGCCCCTAGCGCGTTCCCGATGAGCTTCCGTGTCATCACAAATCCAGCATACGTCTCAAATTCGATCCTCGCCAGACGTTGAGAATCGTCACGATCGTCGGTAATCGGCCGCAGTTCGTAAAGGCCGCAGCGGTATCGCGCCGGCTGCGCGAGCGCCACGAGGAGCTGCTCGTCCACACCGGGCAGCACTACGACGACGACCTCTCGCGGGTCTTCTTCGACGAGCTGGGTGTTCCTGCGCCCGATCGCGAGCTGGGCGTGGGCTCCGGCAGCGCGTCGGCGCAGACCGCCCGCATGCTCGCGGCGCTGGAGCCCGTGCTGGCGGACTGGGGCGCCGACATGGCGCTGGTCTACGGAGACACCAACTCCACGCTCGCGGGCGCCCTCGCCGCCGCGCAGTGGCACGTGCCGCTGGCGCACGTCGAGGCCGGCATGCGCTCGGGGGACTGGTCGATGCCCGAGGAGCTGAACCGGGTGCTGACCGACCACGCGAGCGACCTGCTGCTGTGCTCCACTCCCACCGCGGTCGCGAACCTCGAGCGCGAGCACGCGCACGGCCGGGTGGAGCTGGTGGGGGACGTGATGGCGGACGTGTCGCTGGCCTTCGCATCGGTGGCCGAGGAGCGCTCGCACGCGCTGGAGGATCACGGCGTGGAGCCCGGCGCCTACCTGCTGGTGACCGCCCACAGGGCCGGCAACGTGGACGACCCGGCGCGGCTCGAGCTGCTGGTGGAGCTGCTCGAGGCGCTGCCGGAGACCACCGTCTTCCCGCTCCACCCGCGCACGCGGGCCCGGCTCGAGGCTGCCGGCCTGCTCGACCGGCTGGCGGCGGCCCCGCGCCTGCGTCTCGCCCCGCCGCTCGGATACCTCGACTTCCTCACGCTCGCCCGGCACGCCCGCACGATCCTCACCGACTCGGGAGGGGTGCAGAAGGAGGCCTATCTGCTGGGCACGCCCTGCGTGACCTTGCGTCCGAGCACGGAGTGGGTCGAGACGGTGGAGCTCGGCTGGAACGTGCTGGTGGACCTGGATCGCGAGGCCGCGCTTGCGGCGCTCGAGCGTCCTCTGCCCGCGGGGGAGCGCCCGGAGCTCTACGGCGGCGGACACGCCGCCGAGCGCATTTGCGACGTGCTCTCCACATACACTCCGGCCGCATGACCACCCGCATCGGCGTGGTGGGGCTGGGGTACTGGGGTCCCAATCTCGCACGCAACTTCGACCGCCTTCCCGGCGCCGAGCTGAGCTGGATCTGCGACCAGTCGGAGGAGGCCCTCGCGCGCTGGGCGCCGAGCTTCCCGAGCGCCCGCGCCTCCGGCGACCTCGACGAGCTGCTCGCGGACCCCGAGCTGGACGCCGTGGTGGTGGCCACGCCGGTGCCCTCGCACGCGGCGGTGGCCACGCGCGTGCTCGCGGCCGGTAAGCACTGCTTCGTGGAGAAGCCGCTGGCGCAGTCGGTCGCGGACGCCGAGCAGGTGGTGGCCGCGGCGCGCGAGGCGCAGAAGGTGCTGATGGTGGGGCACCTGCTCGAGTACCACCCGGGCGTCGAGAAGCTCAAGGAGCTCGCCGACAGCGGCGAGCTGGGCGAGATCTTCTACCTCTACTCGAACCGCTTGAACCTGGGCAAGCTGCGCGCGGACGAGAACGCGCTCTGGAGCCTCGGCGCCCACGACGTCTCGGTGCTGCTGCACCTGGCCGGCGGCGAGGAGCCGACCGAGTGCGAGGCCTTCGGCGAGAGCTACATGCGCGCGGGCGTCGAGGACGTGGTGTTCTGCTACCTGCGCTTCCCCTCGGGCCTGGCGGCGCACCTGCACCTGTCCTGGCTCGACCCGCACAAGGAACGCCGCTTCACCGTGGTCGGCTCGAAGAAGATGGCCACCTTCGACGACATGGACGCCGAGCGCAAGGTCACGGTCTACGACAAGGGCTTCGACCAGGACTTCGCCTCCTACGGCGAGTACATCATGCGCTCGGGCGACATCTGGTCGCCGCGCGTGTCGAACGAGGAGCCGCTGCGCATCGAGTGCCGCCACTTCCTCGAGCGGATCGCCGACGGCGGCGAGCCGCGCTCGGGCGGCGACAGCGGGGTGCGGGTGGTGCGCGTGCTCGAGGCGCTGCAGCGCTCGCTCGAGAGGAGCTCCCGTGCTGCGCCCGTCTGAGCGGGCCCCTGGGCTGCTCGTAGGGGAGGGGGTGGAGCTGCCGGACGGCGTGGAGATCGGCGGCCACGTGGTGATCCACGCCGGCACGGTGATCGGCGAGCAGGTGCGGATCCAGGACGGCGCGGTGCTCGGCAAGCCGCTGGTGCTCGGTCCCAGCTCGCACGCCTCGCGCGAGCAGCCGCCCCCGCTCGTGATCGAGCGTGGCGCGAGCGTCTGCGCGGGCGCCGTGCTGCTCGCCGGAGCGCGGATCGGGCCCGGCGCGGTGGTGGGCGACCGCGCGTACGTCCGCGAGCGGGCGACGGTGGGCGAGGGCTCGGTGGTGGGGGCGGGCACCGCCGTGGACAACGACGTCGACGATCGGCGCGCGCGTGCGCATCCAGACCGGCTGCTATCTCACGGCGTTCAGCGATGATCGAGGACGACGTGTTCGTGGCGCCCTGCGTGACCACCACCAACGACAACACGATGGGCCGCCATCCGCCGGCGCCGGAGTTCAGCCTGCGGGGGGCGCTGCTGCGCCGGGCGTGCCGCGTGGGTGCGGGCGCCGTGCTGCTGCCGGGCGTGGAGATCGGCGAGGAGGCGTTCGTCGCCGCCGGCGCGCTCGTGACGCGCGACGTGCCGGCGCGAACGCTCGTGATGGGCGTGCCCGCGCGGAGGGTGCGCGAGGTGGCGGACGCCGAGCTGATCGAGCGATGGCGCTGAAGGCGCCGAGCCTGGCGACCGCCGCCGGCGCTCGCCGCCGGGCCAGCCGGCGGCGCGTCGAGCGGCGCACGCAGATGCTGGGAGCGCTCGCCCTCACCACCACGGTGGCGGCGATCGCCGCCGAGTTCGGGCGCGTCTGGCGCCGCGGCTCGGCGCCGCTGCCGCAGGAGGCCGACGCGCGTGCTCCAGGCCTCCTCGACCGCGGCGGCGGAGACCGTCCAGGTGGCCGTGGCGCGGCTATCAGGAGGTGTCCGCCTACCAGCGGGCGCTGTTCAACCTGTTCGCCTCGTTCCTGATCTCGTTCGGCAGCGCGCGGGGCCTGGCGCACCTGCTGCGCCGCCAGCGCCGCGTGGGTCCCTTCCGCGACATCATGCTCGGCGACCACCACATCCACCACTTCGTGCCCGGGATAGCGCTGACGTTCGCCTCCGGCACGGCGGCGTTCCTGATCCGCAGCGAGACCGCACGCGCACGCCTGGCCCTCGGCTTCGGCGCCGGGATGGGCATGACCCTCGACGAGTCGGCGCTGCTGCTCGAGCTGGAGGACGTCTACTGGACGGAGGAGGGGGTGCTGAGCCTGCAGATCACCCTCACGGCGATCGCGCTGTTCGGCGCGCTCGCGCTCGCGCTGCGGCTGGTGCGCCGCGGCGAGGAGATCGTGCTCGTGGAAGGTCCGCCCGCGCCCGCTTAGGCGGGCGCCTGCTGAACGCCGCGCGCGGCCTCGGTCCAGATCATCTGATCGCGGCCGGGTCCCACGCCCACCAGCACCACCGGCACGTTCAGGTACTCCTCGATGTACTCGAGGTAGTCGCGCGCCGCCTGGGGCAGGTCGTCCAGGCTGCGGGCGCCCGTGATGTCCTCTTCCCAGCCCGGCAGCTCGGTGTAGAGCCCCTTCGCCTTGTGGAGGATCGACTGGTGGTAGGGGAACTCGCGGAAGGTGGCGCCCTCGGGGCCCGTGTACTCCGTGCTGACGCAGATCGGGTCGATGCCCGTGAGCACGTCGAGCTTCGTGACCGCGAGGCCGGTGAGGCCGTTCAGGCGCACCGCATAGCGGAGCGCGACCAGGTCGAGCCAGCCGCAGCGGCGCGGGCGCCCGGTGGTGGTGCCGAACTCGCCGCCGCGCCTCGCGCATGCGGTCGCCGAGGTCGCCCTCGAGCTCCGTGGGGAACGGCCCCGCGCCCACCCGCGTGACGTAGGCCTTCGCGACCCCCCAGACGTCCTCGATGTCCTTCGGCCCCACCCCGGCGCCGACGCAGGCCGCGCCCGCCACCGGGTTCGACGAGGTGACGAACGGATAGGTGCCGTGGTCGATGTCGAGCAGCGTGCCCTGGGCGCCCTCGAACACGACGAGCTGGTTGCGGTCGAGGCTGTCCCAGACGATGCGCTGCGTGTCCGCGATGTAGGGCTCGAGGCGGTGTCCGAGCGTGCGGTAGTCCTCGGTCATCGTGTGCAGGTCGATCGAGGGGTCCTTCGCGAACGGCCGCAGCGTCTGGCGCTTCGGCTCCATCGCGGCGTAGATCTTCTGCCTGAGGATCTTCTCGTCGAGCAGGTCCTGCATGCGGATGCCGAGCCGCGCGGCCTTGTCCGCGTAGCAGGGGCCGATGCCGCGCCTGGTGGTGCCGATCTGGAGCTTGCCGAGCTTGGTCTCGCCCTCCTGGTCCAGCAGCAGGTGGTAGGGCATGATCATGTGCGCGTTGGCGGAGATGCGCAGGCCGCTCGTGTCCACGCCGCGCCGGCGCAGCTCCTCGAGCTCCTCCGTGATCACCCGCGGGTCCACCACCACGCCGTTGCCGATCAGGCAGAGCTTGCCCGGGTAGAGGATCCCGGAGGGGATCAGGTGCAGGCGGTAGACCTCCTCGCCGCGCACGATCGTGTGGCCGGCGTTGTTGCCGCCCTGGAAGCGGATGACCACGTCGGCCTGCTCGGCGAGCAGGTCCGTGACCTTCCCCTTCCCTTCATCGCCCCACTGGGCGCCGACTATCGCAAGTCCAGGCATCTCAGTTCGAGTCTAGGAGGGCAGCGAGTCTACGGAGAAGACGCGATCCGCAGGTCGCGGCCCATGATCGGGATTGCCGGGCCGGAGACCTCCTCCAGCCGCGAGACCGTGCGCACGCCGATCTGCTCGCGCAGCTCGTCGAGGCCGAGGTTGCTCGTGACGACGATCGAGCGCTCGTTCTGCCAGCGCTCGTTGACGATCGAGTAGAGCTGCTCGAGCACCCACTCGGTGCGCTTCTCGGCGCCCAGGTCGTCCAGGTGGAGCAGGTCGACCTCGCACAGCCGCCGGAACAGCTCGGCGTACGAGCGGCCCGGCGTCGTCCTCGTAGGTCTCCTTGATGTCGGCGAGCAGGCGCGGCACCGAGTAGATCGCGACCGACCGCCCCGCCTCGAGCGCGGCCTTCGACACCAGCATCGCGAGCGACGTCTTGCCGGTGCCCACGTCGCCGAAGAACCACAGCCCGCGTCCCTCGTCGAGGTTCTGCTCCACGCGGCGCACGAACTGGCGCACGCTCTGGAGCACGTACGGGTCCATGTTGCAGATCGGCTCGCGCTCGAACGAGACGCCACGGAAGCGCTTCGGGATGCCCGTGCCGATGCGGCGGCTCTGGGTGCGGTTGATGCGCCCCTCCCGGCAGGGGCAGGGACGCGCGACGTTGGTCTCCTCGTCGAGCAGCCAGCCGCTGCCGTCGCAGAGCCGCTCGGGGCAGAAGCCAGCGATCTCCGCCGGCTCGCTCACCCGCTTCCGTCGATCGCCGCGTGCGGCACGTCGGCGGCGTGGTCGCGATACAGGTTCGCGAACTTGGGATAGCGCGACAGGAACGTGAGCGTGACGTCGCCGACCGGCCCGTTGCGGTGCTTCGCGCAGATCACGTCGGCCTCGCCGGGCCGCTCGGAGTCGCGGTTGTAGTACTCGTCGCGGTAGATGAACATCACGAGGTCGGCGTCCTGCTCGATCTGGCCGCTCTCGCGCAGGTCCGACAGCAGCGGCCGCTTGTCCGGCCGCTGCCTCGACCGCGCGGGAGAGCTGCGAGACCGCGATCACCGGGATCTTCAGCTCGCGCGCCAGGATCTTCAGCCCACGGCTGATCTGGCCGATCTGCTCGACGCGGCTGGCCGAGCTGTCCTCGGGCCTCATCAGCTGCAGGTAGTCCACGATCAGGAGGCCGAGCTCCCTGCGGGCGTGCAGCCGCCGCGCCTTCGCGCGCAGCTCGAGGATGCCGATGTCGCTCGAGTCGTCCACGTACAGCGGCGAGCGCGCGAGCTTCTCGGTGGCCTTCACCACCTTCGGCCAGCGGTCCGCCTTCACGCGGCCCTTGCGCAGGTCGTCGCCGTTCAGCTTCGCCTGCGAGGCGATGAAGCGCTGCGCGAGCTCGGTCTCGGACATCTCGAGCGAGAACAGCGCCACCGGGCGGTCGTGGTCGATCGCCGCGTTCTCGGCGATGTTCGTGACGAGCGCGGACTTGCCCATCGAGGGGCGCGCGGCCAGCACGATCAGGTTGCCCGGCTGGAAGCCGCCGGTGAGGTCGTCGATGTCCTTGAAGCCGGACGGGGTGCCGGTGAGCGAGATGCCCTGACGCGACACCAGCTCGAGCTTGTCGAGCTCGTCGTGGAGCACGTCCTCGATCGGCCGCAGCTCGCCCGTGCTGTCCTCGTGGGCGATCCGGAACAGCTTGGCCTCGGCCTGCTCCATCAGCTCGTGGGCGTCGCCGCTGAACGTGTAGACGTCCTCCTGCACCTCGCGCGTGGTGCGAGAGCAGGCGGCGCAGCAGCGAGTGCTGCTTGACGATCCGGGCGTAGTGGCGGACGTTCGCGGCCGCGGGCACCATGCTCGGCAGCGAGTGGATGTACGACGGGCCGCCGGCCTCCTCGAGCTCGCCGGCCCGGGCCAGCTCGTCGGACACCGTGACCGCGTCCACCGCCTCCGGATCGGCCTTCTCCTTCAGCCGGCGCATCGCGCCGAAGATGAGGCGGTGCCGCGGCCGGTAGAAGTCGTCCGCGCGCAGGCGGGTGTCGATCAGGACGCTGTCGAGCGCCTGCTCGGCGAGCAGGATCGCGCCCAGAACCGAGGTCTCGGCCTCGAGGTTCTGCGGCGGCAGCTTGCCTGTGGCGGCCTCAGGCTGGGGTACTGAGATCGCCAAGGCCCCCGCCCACGACTACTCCGGCGTAACGATTGTCTTGATGTCGGCCGTGACGCCCTCGGAGACCTCGACCGTGACCATGTGCGTGCCGGTGGTCTTGATCGGCTGGTCCAGCTGGACCTTGCGGCGGTCCAGCTTCAGGCCGCGGGCCTGACGGATGGCGTCGACGATGTCCTGCGCCGTGACGGAGCCGAACAGCCTGCCGTCGTCGCCGGCCTGCTGCGGGATCGTGAGGACCGTCTTCTTGAGCAGCGCGGCGTTCTCCTCGGCCCGCTCTGCGGCGTCCTTCAGCGCGCGGTCGGCCGCCTCCATGCGCCGCTGAGCCTCGGCGATCGCGCCCGGGGTGGCCGGCTGCGCCAGCTTCCGGGGCACCAGGTAGTTGCGCAGGTAGCCGGGCGAGACGTCGACGACCTCGCCGCGGTCGCCCAGGGTCTCCACGGCCTGCAGCAGGATCGCTTGGGCCATCGGCTCCTACCGATCCGAGACGTACGGGAGCAGACCGAGCTCCCGAGCCCGCTTCACGGCCTGGGCGAGCTGGCGCTGATGGCGCCGGCAGGACCCGGTGATGCGAGCGGAGCGGATCTTGCCCTTCTCGCTCATCGCACGCCGCAGGGTGCCGAAGTCCTTGTAGTCGACGACGTCGACCTTGTCGCGGCAGAACGCGCAGGGCTTCCGACGGCCGCCGGTGCCCGGGCCCCTCTTGCCGTCGCGCCGGCGCGTCTGCTGCCGGGTGCCACTGCGCTGTTTTGCCACCTGAGAGAACTCCTTTGGAACGCCTAGAACGGGATGTCGTCGTCCCCGGCTCCACCACCCGACGGCGCGGACTGAAAGTCCGCCGTGTCGGCCGGGACGTCGCTCTGCGGCGTGAAACGGCCACCGTTCTCGGCGCCGTCCCGGGAGCCCAGGAACTGGACAGAATCGGCAATGATATCCACCGACTGGCGCTTGTTGCCGTCCTTGTCCTCCCACTCGCGCCATTCCAGGCGCCCGTCGACCGCGACGGGGCGGCCCTTCTGGAGGTACTGGGCGCAGTTCTCGCCCTGCGCGCCCCAGACCGTGATGTCGAAGTAGTTCGGCTTGTCGACCCACTCGCCCGAGGCATCGCGGCGGCGCGTGTTGCAGGCCAGGCGGAGGCTGCACACCGACGTGCCGCTCGGGGTGTTGCGCAGTTCGGGGTCGCGCGTGAGGTTGCCCGTGAGGACGACGCGGTTGATGTTGGTGGCTGCCATTAGGACTGCTCCTTCTCTATTGCGAACGGCTGTGGGGATTCGTCTAGCGAGGGTACATCGGTGGTCCGGCGGAATGAGACCGGCTGCCCAAGAAGTTCCGGGAACGTGGGTGGCTTTTTACGAACTCGTCGCAGAAGCGGGGGGATCTGCCACGAAAGGCTGCCCCGCGAACGCCTCGGCGATCAGCTCGTAGGAGCGGCGGCGTGCCCCGTGGTCGTGCGTGATCGTCACGATCATCATCTCCTCGGCGCCGTACTCCCGCGCCACCTCCTCGAGCCCCGCGCGCACGGTCGCCGGGTCTCCGATGACCCCGCGCCGGTCGCGGGCGATGCCGCTGGCCTCGAGCCCGCCGCGCGATTCGAGGAAGCGCAGCGCCTTCTCCACCGGGGGCACCGGGATCAGCTTGCCCTCGCGCAGCAGGCGGAAGGTCATCCGGGCGCTCGACGCGCAGTCGCTGAGCCTCCTCGTCGGTCTCGGCGCAGATCGTCCAGACCGCCACCGACAGCTTCGGCGCGACCTGCTCGGGCGTGTCCTCGAAGCGCTGGCGGTAGATCGCCGCCAGCTCGGCGCCGTTGGGGTTGATGAAGTCGGCGAACGAGTAGGGCAGCCCGAGCTCGCCCGCCCAGATCGCGCTCTGAGGCGAGGAGCCGAGCAGCCACACCTCGGGGCGCTCCGGCAGGCCGGGCAGCGTTGCCGCGAGGCGGGCGAAGGGGAAGCTCTCCGGCAGGTTGCCGTTCAGGTAGCCGAGCAGCTCGGCGAGCTGCTGGGGGAAGTCGTCGGGAGCGGCCTCGCGGCGGTCGCGCTGGAGCGCGTACATGGTCATCCCGTCGGTGCCGGGCGCGCGCCCGAGCCCCAGATCGATCCGCCCGGGGTAGAGCCCGCTCAGCGCGCTGAAGTTCTCGGCCACCTTGAGCGGGCTGTAGTGCGGCAGCATCACGCCGCCGCTACCGACCCGCAGCCTGGAGGTGGCGGCGGCGATCGGCCCGATGAGCACCTCGGGGCTGGCGCTCGCCAGCCCGGGCGTGGCGTGGTGCTCGGCCACCCAGTAGCGGTGGTAGCCGAGCTCGTCGGTCAGCCGCGCCAGGTCGATCGTGTTGCGCAGGGCGTCGGACCCGGTCGATCCCTCGGGGATCGGCGACTGGTCGAGCACGCTCAGCCGGAACTCGACGCTCATGCCTCCACCTGGGTCGCCTCGACGGCGGCCACCACGCGAGCCGGCGGCCGCACGTGCGGGAGGAACACCGCGCTCGTGACCGCGCCCAGCGCGGCAATCGCGCCGCCAAGCAGGAACGCGTGATGGAACCCGCTCGTGAGCGCCTCGTTGAGGTTGACGTGGCCGATCAGGCTCGCGGTGCGCTCCGTCGCGACCGTGGCCAGCACCGCCAGCCCAAGCGAGCCGCCAACCTGTCTCGAGGTGTTCACGAGCCCGGACGCAAGCCCCGACTCCTGCGGCGCGCTGCCCGCCATGGCCGCGATCGTGACCGGCACGAACGCGAGGCCGATGCCGAGGGCCGGGAGCAGCGAGGCGGGAAAGACGTCGACCCAGAAGGTGGCGTTCGCCGGCGCCCGGGCGAACAGGAACATTCCGGCGGAGATCATCGCCATGCCGAGCGCCAGCAGCGGCCCGGCGCCGAAGCGCATGGTGCCGCGGCCCGCCAGCTGCGCTCCCACCACCACCCCGAGCGCCATGGGGAAGAACGCCAGCCCCGTCTGGATCGGTGAGAAGCCGCGTACCTCCTGGAGGTAGAGCGAGAGGAAGTACCACATGGCAAACGCCGAGGCACCGAGCGTGAACACCACGACGTTGGCCGCGCTGAGCTCACGTGATTTGAACACCCTCAGGGGAACCAGCGGGGCCGTGGCGAGCCTCGCCTCGATCAGCACGAACAGCGCGAGCAGGGCCACCCCGATCCCGAGCGTGATGACGGTGTGCGCCGAGGCCCACTTGTAGGTGTCCGTGGTCACGATCCCGTAGACGAGGACGACCAGGCCCGCGGTGACGGTGATCGCGCCCGCGAGGTCGAAGTTGCGCCGGGCGCGGGTGTCCGCGCGGCTCTCGAGGATGTAGTGGTGGGCCGCAAGCGCTGCGACCACGCCGATCGGGATGTTGATGAACAGGATCCAGCGCCAGCTGAGCGTCTGCGTGAGGATCCCGCCGAGCAGCGCCCCGGATGCGCCGCCGGCTCCACCCATGGCCCCCCAGAGGCCGAGTGCGCGGTTGCGCTCACGACCCACCGCGAACGTGCTGGTGAGCACCGACAGCGTCGCCGGCGCCACTATCGCGCCGCCAAGGCCCTGGAGACCCCTGGCGGCGATCAGCATCCCCTTGGTCTGCGCGAGGCCGCCGAGGAGCGAGGTGGCGGCGAACACCGCCAGCCCTACCACCAGCAGCTTGCGGCGGCCCAGCAGGTCGGCCGCGCGGCCGCCGAGCAGCAGGAAGCCGGCGAAGGTGAGCGTGTAGGCGTTCACCACCCACTGCAGCTCCGTGCCCGTGAAGTGGAGGTCGGCGCGGATCGACGGCAGCGCGACGTTCACCACCGACACGTCGAGAACCACCATGAACTGCGCGACGCAGCAGATGATCAGCGTCCAGAGCTTGCGCGCCTCGTCTGACGGTGGTTGCGGGCTCACTCAAGTACGACGATAGTCGAACTCGAAATCTGACCGGGACCGAGCTGGCTGCTCAGCTAAGGCTGAGTCTCGACGGCCTCGGGCTCCTCTGCCCTCGGCGCGTCGGCGACGGAACGGGGCGCGACCGTGGCGGTCTCCTCGTCCGGCGTCGTCAGCTCGCGCGGGCGGCCGGCGGCGCGGGGCGCCGGCGGCGGGGGCGAGCCCGGCTTGAGCCGGATGATGCGGAAGCGCAGCACGCCGTCGGTGATCTTCAGCGTGTGGTCGAGGCGCTCGAGCAGCTCGGAACCCTCGGTCTCGAACTGGAACAGGTGGTAGTCGGCGTCCTGGCGGTGATTGATCTCGAAGGCGATCCGGCGCATGCCCCAGTCGTGGACGCCCACGAGGGTCGCGCTCGACTCGATCGTCGATTGGACGTTGCCGACGATCTCCTTCCGGCGCTCGTCCGGGGCGTTCGAGTCGAGCAGCAACATGAGGTCGTAGAGCCGCATTGAGGGCCGGACCTTAGCAGCGTCACGCCTCCAGACGCCGGGGGGCGAGCCCAGTTGCGGCGGGCCTTAAAGGGGTATGCCAGGGCGGCGAGCGGACGCGGACCCCGGTCTGATCGACCGGATACGTTGGGGAAACGTAGGACGGCTGGCCGCGCTGCTCGCCGCCGGCATGCTGGTGGTTACGGGGCCGCGCGGGTGCTCGAGCGCGCCGGCGCCTGCGGTTTCGCTGCCGCCGGCGGTGAGGGTCGTGCCGGCGCCCACTGCGGCGATAAGGGCGGCGAAGCCGGCCCGTCCCGCGGCCGCGGCCCAAGCCGCGGCGGCGGCCCAAGCGGCGGCCCAAGCGCCCGGATTTCCCGGAAGCGTCCTGCTTTGAGTACCCATACGGTTGTCAAAGAAGGACGCTTGCCGCCGAAACGCCTCCCGCCGCCCGTCGCCGGCGGGGAATTCGCTCCCTAGGAAGGATCGAGTGTGTCCCGGCGTCCCTTTCTATGAGGGCCGCCGTGCCAGGTACGTCGCGCGGGCGGCCGTGTACGCAAGCGCAAGGAGGCAGGTCCATGCACGTATCGAGACGAGCTGCAGTCGCAATGCTCTCCGTTGCCGCACTTGGAGGCTCGGCCGCGACCGCGGTGAGCGCGCTCGGCCACGACAATGGCCACAAGAGCAAGCACCATGCGAGGGTGGCGTTCGAGACGCCGCTGGCGCCCAGCGTGCCTGCCGACCCCGCCCTGCACGGCGTGGCCGCGGGCGGGGCGCCGTGGGTGCTGCGGCGCGGCACCGCAGAGCTCAGTGGCAGGGGCCGACTCCAGGTACGGGTGCGGGGCCTCGTGATCCCCGCGCCTGCCGGCAACGGCACGGCGGGAGCGGTCATGACCGTCACGGCATCGCTCTACTGCGGGACCGACACCAAGGCGGTCGGCACCACCCCGGCGGCGGCGATCACGCCCAGTGGTAACGCGCGCATGTCGGGACGCCTGACCCTTCCGGCGAAGTGCCTTGCGCCGGTCGTGCTCGTGCACCCGAACGGCAACGACGCGGCCTACATCGCGGCTAGCGGTTTCGGCGCCTAGCGCGGGGCGAAGCGGGGCGTGTGGGCGGGCTCCGGTGGGGGTCCGCCCGCGCGCTTGGCCTCGATGTCGGCCAGCTGGTCGTCCACCCAGTCGCCCGGGTCGCGGGCGGTCACGATCCGCTTGAGGCCCTCGGCGCGCCAGACGCGCTCCTCCTGAGACATCGTCAGGGCGCGGTGGATCGCGTCGGCCTGCTCCTGCACGTCGAACGGGTTGACCGACAGCGCGAACTCGCGCCAGCTCCTCGTGCGCGCCGGTGTTCTCGGACAGCAGGCTGACCCCGGCGTGCTCGTTCACGAGCGGCCCTTCCTTCGCCACCAGGTTCATGCCGTCGAACATCGCGTTCACGATCAGCAGGTCGTAGTGCTTGTAGGCGGCCACCGCCTCGTGAGGTTCTCGCGCAGCTTCAGGTCGATCGGCATCCAGTCGGTGGTGCCGTGGCGGTGGTTCACGACGGCGACCAGCGCCTCGATCTTCTCGAGGTACTCGAGCGTACTCGGGCACGTCCTGGCGCGAGGGCATGAGCTGGGCGATGAAGGTGACCTTCTCGCGGAACTCCGGGTGCTGGGTGAGGAAGAGGTCGAAGGCGGTGAAGCCGCGCAGCACGTTCTTGGACAGGTCCGCGCGGTCGACGCGCAGGATCAGGTGCTCGCGCCGGCGGCGCAGCAGCTCCTGCTCGTACTCGCGCCACCTCGGGGCTGCCGGCCGTGCGCTGGAAGCTCTCCGCCGAGATCGGCAGCGGGTAGGCGCGCACCCACACCTCGCGGCCCTCGAAGCGGACGATGCCGGCCTCCTCGTCGACGTCCATGTCGAACAGCTCGCGGCAGCAGAGCATGAAGTTGCGCTTGTAGGCGCGCGTGTGGAAGCCGACGATGTCGTTCGAGAGCACGCCCTCGTAGATCTCCTCGCGCATGTCGCGCGGGAGCACGCGCCAGGCGTCGGGCTGGGTCCAGGGGATGTGGACGAAGTGGTGGAGGAACGCGTCCGGGTTGGCGTGCCGGATCGCGCGCGGCGCGATGTACAGGTGGTAGTCGTGCAGCATCACCACGGCGTCCTGGCCGTCGACCTCCTCCAGCACCGCGCGGGCCAGGTCGTCGTTCACCGCGCGGTAGCCGTGCTCGAAGGCGTCGACCTCGTTGCGGCGGATGTCCGGCGCGTTCGAGAGGTCCCAGAGGTAGTGCTGGATGAACCACAGCAGCGGGTTCGCCACGACGTTGTAGAACTGGTCGTAGGCCTCCGGGTCGCTCTCGACGAGGCGGATCCTGTAGGTCACGCCGCCCACGTCGCAGTCGAACGAGCCGCCGCCGTGCTGCGCGGCTGACCTCCACGTCCTCGTCGGTCATCGCCGACGCGACCCAGAGCGCGTCACGATGGTTCACGAGCCCGGTGAGCGCCGTGACCAGCCCGCCGCCGCCGCGGGTGACCGCCAGCTCGCCCCGCTCGTCCCGCTCGAACGTCGCGGGACCGCGGTTCGAGACGAGGATGAGTTGGGCTTCCTGGGTCATGCCGAGTCAGAGAAGATGCGCAGCCAGTCTCGTAGAAGCCTAGGCGTGAGGAAGTTACGGCGTACGTGTTCCTTGCCGGCGCGGGCCAGCCGCTTGCCCAACTCGGGCTCGCGCAGGATCTGAAGGGCGCGCTCGGCGCACTCCTCGGGCGACGAGACGAGGTAGCCGGTCTCGCCGTCCTTCACCTGGAGCGGGATGCCGCCGACGTCGCCGCCGATGAACGGGCGCGCCTTCCAGAGCGCCTCGGAGACCGTGAGGCCGAACCCCTCGCGAGTGGACTTCTGGATCACCACGTCGGCCTGCGACTGGAACGCGTTCACCTCGATCGCGCCGACGTTGTTCAGGTTGTTGAGGATCTTGATGTCCGGGTCGCCCTGGGCGTACTCGAGCGTCGAGTTGAAGAACTCCCAGCCCTCGGGGTCGTCGGTGGCCATCGAGCCCACGAGCGCGAGCTGCACGTCGGGCATCTCGGCCGTGACCGAGCGGTAGGCGTCGATCACGCCGATCGGGTCCTTCCAGGGATCGAAGCGCGACACCTGGCAGATCAGCGGCCGGTCCACGTCGACGCCGAACTGGTCGCAGACGAACGCGGCGTCCTCGGGCGAGAGCGCCATGTTCTTGGGCGACAGCGGGTCGATCGCGGGCGGGCAGATGTGCACGCTTCATGTTCTTCAGCCCGGGCGGGCACGTACGTCTCGAGGTGGAAGACGGAGCCGTCGTAGTCGCGCACGTGCGGCACGAGGCGCTCGATCGTCTCCGGGTTGGGCGTGGAGAGGTCGATGTGGCAGCGCCAGATCCACTTGCGCGCCTTCTCCGGCACGTGCTGGCGGACGGCGGCCGGCTGGGGGTCGTGCACGATGATCACGTCCCAGCCGTCGCTGAGCTCGACCGCGTTGATGCGGTTGAAGCGCTCGTAGATGATCCACTCGTCCTCGGTGAGTGTCTGCTCGGAGCCCTGGAGCGAGTTGTGCATCAGCTTGGTGACGTTGTAGAACTCCTCGCGGCCGATCATGATCTGCCACTCGGCCTCGATGCCCACGTCGCGCATCAGCGGCACCAGCGTGTAGAGGATCTCCGACACGCCGCCCCCGAACGCGGTGGCCGAGAGGTGGAGCACGCGCAGGCCCTGGAGGGGCTCCACGAGCTCGCGAATCTCCTCAACCAGCGGACGGCCGACGAGGTGTGTGTAGTCGGCCAGGCTCTTATGACCGACGGCCACCGGCTGCAGCACTTACCTCACTCCTTTGCTCTTGCGCCTTCGCCGACGCGGGGTGACTGAAGAGGACTCCCGAAGTCCCGCAGCCTACTGTTCGGGTTCGGTCAGATACTTCACGAGCGTGACGGATCCTTCTCCGAACTCGCACTCGTCGACCGTCGCGCGGATGATCGCCCGCCCGAGCTCCTGCTCCTCGAGCGAGACCGTGGACCCGTCGGGACCCCCGATCTCCAGCACCAGCCGGTCCTCGCCGAGCGAGAACTCGCACGAGAGCTGGTCGCTCGAGTCCTCGCGCACGAGGCCGGTGGCGGCCTCCGTCACGGCCAGCTTCATGTCCGCGACGTCCTCCGGTTGAAGCGGCGTCAGCCGGCACACCGCCGAGAGGGCAAGTCGCGTAAGGACTATGTACTCCGGCTTTGCCGGCACCGTCAGGCGGACCGTATGGGTACCGCTCTCGACCGCGCTCATGTCGTCTCCGTTTCCTGTACTGCGTGAAACCTAAACGCAAGACGCTCCATCGCGCCGTCAAGTTCCCCCAGGATCTGATCGTGCAAACGCCGATTCGCGCTCGCGACGATCGACATCTGGTGCTCGGCGCCCGATCCGAGCAGCGGCCGGTCGGCCAAGCGTGCGGCCCGATGCGTCGGTCACCACCGCCCCGCCCTCGGTCAGGCAGAGCGCCGCGGCGGCGAGGTCGTAGGGGGTGTTGTTGAGCACCGCGCCGCCGCCCACGCGCTCGAATTCCGCGCGCGTCTCGGGCACTTCCTCGATCACGCGCGGGCCGGGCTCGATGTACGCGTCGAGCTGGCCGGTGAGGATGCGCGTCATGTCGAAGCAGGCCGAGCCCAGCTCGAACGTGCCGCCGCCCACCGAGGATCCGTCCACCAGGTCGCCGAGCAGCTCGGCGTAGATGCGCATCGGCCGGCCGCGGAAGCCGTAGACCCAGAACATGCGCTCGAGCGACGTGTTGTGCGAGAGGTTCACCGGGCCGCCCTCCACCAGGCCGCGGCCGCGCTCGGCGAGGAACACCCTCCCCGACGGGATCTCGACCACGCAGCCCACGCTCACCTCGCCCATCGTCACGTCCTCGCGCAGCGGCGCCGCGGCCACCGACACGCAGCACGACTCGAACCCGGCCAGAGCGGGCCGGGTGCCGTCGATCGGGTCCACCACGAGCACCGTGTCGGCGCTCCCGGAGGGTGTGACCAGGCCGCGGTCCTCGGAGTAGAACGCGAGCTCGGGCGCGCGCTCGGCGAGGAAGCGCTCGAGCAGCTCCTCCGCGGCGGCGTCGATCGCGAAGGTCACGTCGCCGCCCGCCGCCGGCTCGTCCTCGTGGGCCCTGGCGGCGTGTGAGCCCAGCATGGGCAGCACGCGCTCGCGCAGGGCGAGGGCCAGCTCGCGGACGAGGGCGGGCAGCGGCGCCGCGCCGCTCAAGGGGTGGCGCTCGCGGGCCGCGGAGCCAAGGTCGCCGTGACCGTCATGCGCGTGTGCCCGCGCAGCAGCCCGACGGCGATCTTCTCGCCCGGGTCGCGCAGGGCCACGAAGTTGGCGAGGTCGGTGGGATCGGTCACGGGCTTGCCACCCACGGAGACGATCACGTCGCCTCCTTCGGGCACGCCGGTGTCGCCCTCGAACGTGATGGTGTTGGTGCCGGCCTTGATCCCGGCCTTCTGCGCCGGGCTGCCGGGCTCGACGCGGCCGACCAGCGCGCCGCTCGTCACGCTCAGGCCGAGCTTGTGGGCGAGCTGGGGATAGAGCGGGACCGAGCTGACGCCGAGGAACGCGTACTTCACCTGGCCGGTCTCTCGCAGCTGGGTGATCGAGCGCTTGACCGTGTCGGCGGGCACCGCGAAGCCCACGCCCTCGCCGCCCCCGCCCGTGGACTTGATCTGCGAGTTGATGCCGATCACGTCGCCCTTGGCGTCGATCAGCGGGCCGCCCGAGTTGCCGTGGTTGATGGCGGCGTCGGTCTGGATCGCGTTGTTGATGTCGAACGACGTGAGCGAGGTGATGCTGCGGTTGATCGCGGAGATGACGCCGACCGAGAGCGACTGCTGCTCGCCGAACGGGCTGCCGATCGCGGCCACCGGCTCGCCGACCACGAGGTCGGACGAGGAGCCGAGCGGCAGCGGGGTGAGCTTCAGCCCGGCGGTGGGGATGTGGAGCAGGGCCACGTCGGCGTTCGGGTCGTCGCCCACGATCGTTGCCGGCACGCGGTTGCCGTCCTCGAACTGCACGTAGACCTGCGAGGCCTTCTCGATGCTCGACCCCTGGCCGGAGGTCACCACGTGGGCGTTGGTGGCGATGTCGCCGCTCGCGTCCACCACGAAGCCCGACCCCAGCGCGTCCTCGCCTCGTCCAGCCGCGCCGCTACCGCCGCCGCCGGGCAGCACCGAGATGATCGTGACCACGCCGGGCGCGTAGTTGCGGTAGATCGAGATCGGGTCGAACTTCGCGCCGCCGGCGCTCGGACTGCTGCTGGATCACCTGCACCCGCGTGGTCTCGGTCTTTGCGGTGGAGCTCGAGCTCGAGCCCCCAGAGCAGCCGGCCGCAGCGACGGCGAGCACGGCCGCGAGGGCGATCGCCCCGGCGCGCCTCACGCGAGACCGTTGCGGTCGAGTCCGTTGTGGTGGTCCGCTGCGGGCAGGGCGAGCGTGAAGGTGGTCTCGCCCGGCCTGCTGCTCAGCTCGATCGTCCCGCTCATCCTGTCCGCGAGCTCGCGGGCGATCGCCAGGCCGAGGCCCGACCCGCGCGCAGCGTCGCCGGTGAAGAAGCGCTCGAACACGCGCTCGCTCACCGCCGAGGACACCCCCGGCCCGCTGTCGGTCACCGCCAGCTGGGCGGTGCCGTTCTCCCTGTCTGCCATAACCGCCACTCGAGTTCCGTCGGGGGTGTGCCTGAGCGCGTTGTCGAGCAGGATACGCACGATCTGGGCGACTCGTTCCCGGTCGCAGACCGCCCCAAGCTCGTCCTCGGGAAGTTGCAGCTCGAGGTCGGTGTCGTGCTGGCCCATGGTCGGGGTGAACTCGCCGGCCACCTCGCGGACCAGCTCGGACAGGTCCACGTCCTCCTGATCCAGCTCGAGCGAGCCGGCGTCGATCCGGGACAGGTCGAGCAGCGACACCGCCAGCTTCTGCAGCCGCTCGATCTGCTCGCGCATCAGGCAGAGGAACTCGTGGCGGGTCTCCTCGTCGATGTCCTCGTCCTGGAGCAGCTCCACGAACCCGCCGATCGAGAAGATCGGCGTGCGCAGCTCGTGCGAGGCGTTGGCGATGAAGTCGCGCCGCGCGGTGTCCATGCGCGCGAGCTGCGCCTGCATGTCGTTGAACGCGCGCGTGAGCTGGCCCAGCTCATCCTCGGAGCGGACGGGGATCGGATCGTGGAAGTTGCCCTCCGCGACTCCCTTCGCCGCCACCTCGAGGCGCCGCACGCGCCGAGCCAGCTGGCGCGCCACCAGATATCCGCCGAGCAGCGCGATCACCAGCGCGATGCCGCCGGAGATCAGCACTCGCGTGCGGACCAGGCGCACGGTGCCGTGCACGTCGGAGAGGTCGCGCGCGTAGACCGCCATCCACTGCGGATGCTTGGTCGGAAGCGGAACCGCGACCTGCGCCGTCCGGCTCCCACCCGCGCCGACGATGCTCCCCTGAAGTCGGTGCGTCTGGAAGGCCTGGGCGGTCAGCGCCAGGTCGGCGTCGATCCTCGTGGTCACCCTGGAGTTGGAGAGCGGCGGGAACTGAGGCGGAGCCCCGCGCTGACGCTGGATGTCGAAGATCGTGACCTCGGCGTCCGAGCTGTCCGCGAGCGAGCGCACGAGCTCGTCGAACTTGGGCGCCTTCAGCGGCTTGTTCAGCGCGCCCTCGATCAGCGGCGTGAAGGCCGGCGCGACCCGCCGGAGCTCGTTCAGGCGCTGGTGCTCGAGGCTCGACTGCAGCTGAGGCACCACCGCGAAGAAGATCGCCGAGAACGCGACCGCCGTGATCACGGTGAACAGCAGCGCCAGCTTTGTCCCCAGGGACCGCCCGATCGGACGCCGCAGGTTCATCGGTCTCGGAAGTGGTACCCCACGCCGCGCACCGTAAAGAGGAACTCCGGCTCCTTCGGATCGCGCTCGACCTTCTCGCGGAGGTGCCGGATGTGGACGTCGATGGTGCGGGGATCGCGGAAGGCGGAGTCGCCCCAGAGCCGGTCGAGCAGCATCGTGCGGCTGAAGACACGGCCCGGGTTGCGGGCGAGGATCGCGAGGATCTCGAACTCCACGTAGGTGAGCCGGACGGCCTCGCCGCGGATCTCGACCGTGCGCTTGGCGAAGTCGATCCGGAGCTCGTCGGCCTCGAGCGGCTCCTCCTCCCGCTGCTCCTCACGCAGCAGGTCGGAGCGCCTCAGCACCGCCTTCACGCGGCTGCGGAACTCGCGCATCGAGAACGGCTTGGTGATGTAGTCGTCCGCGCCGAGCTCGAGGCCGAGCACCTTGTCGAACTCCTCGGCCTTGGCCGTGAGCATGATGATCGGCACGCTGCTCTGGGCGCGGATCTGGCGGCAGACGTCGAAGCCGTCTAGCTTCGGGAGCATCACGTCGAGCACGATCAGGTCGAAGCTCTGGCCGCGGCAGCGCTCGAGCGCCTCCTGCCCGTCCATGGCGGGAACCACTTCGTAGCCCTCCTTGCGCAGCGGATACGAGAGCAGCTTTTGGACCGACTGCTCGTCGTCGACCAGGAGGATCCGGGCGGGTTGTGGCGACATGGTTGGCGGCGGGGGAGTCAGCGCCCCTACGGGATTGTAGGTTCAAGTTGTTAGGTTCAAGTTGTGGGATGCAGGAACCGTGATCGAGCTTAGGCTCTACCGCGCCGCTTTCCTGCCGGCGCTTCTGGCCCTGATCGTGGCGATGTTCTCGCTGCAGGACCGGCCCCAGGGCATCCCTCAGGCGCTTGCGGCGGACGTTCTGTTCCAGGGCAAGGCCGCCGCGGCCACGATCGGCCAGATCGTGGCGCAGACCCCGATCGCCGTCCCGGCACGATCGGCGACAAGCGGGCGGCGAACATCGTGGCCCACAGCTTTGCCGCGAGCGGGTTCCAGACCGTGATCGATCCGTTCAGCGGCGACGGCAAGGAGCTCGTGAACGTGGTGGCCAGGCGGGCGGGCGGGTCGCGGCGCCAGATCCTGGTGATCGCGCAGCGCGACGCCGACTCGGTCCCCGACGCCACCGGCAGCGCCGCCAACACCGCGGCGCTCGAGGAGATCGCGCGCGTGCTGCAGGGCACGCCGTCGCGCAAGACGCTCGTGCTCGCGTCGGTGGACGGGGGCACGCTCGGCGACCTCGGGGTCAGGCGGCTGCTCGGCGAGGCTGCCCGACCGGGACAGGATCGAGGCGGTGATCGTGCTCTCCGATCTGGCCGCGCCGGGCCCGAAGGTGCCGCCCCTGATCGGCTGGTCGAACGGTCCGCAGCGGGTCGGCGTCGGGCTCGAGCGGACGGCCGCCGGATCGATGGCGCAGGAGTTCGGCCGCGAGCCGGCGAGCAGCAGCGCCGCGGCTCAGATGATCCGGCTGGCGTTCCCGCTCGGGATCGGCTTCCAGGGGCCGCTGCTGGACTCGGGCTACGACGCGATCCGCTTCTCCGGCAGCGGCGAGCTGCCGCCACCGCCGTCGAAGCGGGCCTGGCGGACGTCGACGTGGACCGCCTGGGCTCGCTCGGCCGCTCGGCCCTTCGCACGGTGTTCGCGATCGACCAGGGAGCGCGCGAGCTCGAGCGCGGGCCCACCTCCTACGTGACCGTGGCCCACAAGGTGCTGCCGTCCTGGTCGCTGGCGCTGCTCGGTCTCTCGCTCATCGCCCCGGCGCTGGTGGCGTCGATCGACGGCCTGGCGCGTGCCCGGCGGCGGCGCGAGCCGATGGCGCGCTGGGCGCGCTGGGTGCTGGTGGCCGGCCTGCCCCTGCTGGTCGTGCTCGTGCTGGCGAAGCTGATGGTGTGGGCCGGGGTGATCGCCGATCCGCCTCCCACGCCACTCCCGCCCGACCTGCGGCCGATGCACGGCGGCGACGTGGTGCTGCTCGGCGTGCTCGCCGGGATCGCCGCGCTGGTGTGGGCGTTCGTGTGGCGTTGGGCGCGAGGTGGCCGGCGCGAGCGGCTCGATCCCGGCCTCGCCAGGCTCGGGGTCGGCGCTCGCGCTCGTGCTCAGCGCCGCCACGCTGTTCGTCTGGCTGGTGAACCCCTTCGCGGCCCTCATGCTCATCCCCGCGCTGCACCTCTGGCTGATCGCGGCGATCGCCGACGTGCCGCGGCGCGGACCCGTCCCCGTGCTGCTCGTGATCGGCGGGCTGCTGCCGTTCGCGGCGGTCGTTCTCTACTACCTCGACCGGCTCGCGATCAATCCGCTCGAGGGGGTCTGGTACCTGTTCCTGCTCGTGGTGGGCGGGGACGTCGGGATCTTCGCGAGCCTGGCCGCCTGCGTGCTCGTGGGCGTCTTCGGGTCGCTTGATGGCCGTGCTCCTGGCTCGTGCCCGCAAGCCGCCGGAGGCTCGGGTCGAGGAGCCGGAGCAGCCGAGCGTCTTCGGCCCGGGCGGCTACGCCGGACCCGGAGCGCTCGGCGGCACAAGGTCCGCGCTGCTGCGGCCGCTAGGCGCATGGACGCTCGTTCTATCGAGTGTCACCGGTCCAGCGGTCGATATATGCAGCGGAGGCACCGGCGCACCAGCGCAGCGGCTTCGCCCGCGGGCTCGGGATGCAGGTTTCTCCATGCCGATTTATGCTGGGAAATGTGAGTGGCAGCGGAGATCAGATGAACCTGCACAGAGTCGATCAGGAGCTTGTGCGCCGTGTGGCGGGGGGCGAGTACGTCGTCGACCCGCACGCTGTGGCCGAGGCCATGATCCGCCACGCGCGCCTCAACGAGGCGCAGCGCTTCTCACGAATGCTCGTAGCCGCGAAGCTCGACCGGCTGGCCCGCGGCGCCGAGCAGGCGTAGCCCGCTCCCCGCTCTCGCCTCGCCGATCCAGGTGACGGGCAGGCCCGCTGCTCGCTCGATCGCGGCGCGACGCTCGGCGGGCGCGCTGAACAGCAGCTCGTAGTCCTCGCCGCCGCCCGCGGCCAGCTCGAGCGGGTCGCGCCCGAGACGCGCCGCCGCGTCGGCGAGCCCGTCCGCCAACGGCAGTCGCTCGAGCTCGATGGCGATCTCCACGCCGCTGCGCTCGGCCAGGTGGCGCGCGTCGGTGGCGATCCCGTCGCTCACGTCGATCATCGCGCTCGCACCCGCGCCGGCCAGCGCGCGGCCCGCTTCGAGTCGCGGCTCGGGACGCCGGTGGCGCGCAACGAGCGCGCCGACCCTCGTCGCCAGCGTCCAGCAGGAGCAGGCCGGCCGCGGAGGCGCCCAGCTCGCCGGTCACGCCGATCAGCTGCCCGGGCCGGACGCCGTCGCGGTAGACCAGCTCCGATTCGCCGTCGGCCCAGCCGGTCACGGTCACGGACACGAGCAGCTGAGGGGCAGAAACGACGTCCCCGCCGGCGATGGTGGTGCCCGTGCGCTCGGCCAGCGCCTCCATGGCCTCCACGAGCTCCAGCCCGGCGCGCTCGCCGAACCCCGCCGGCAGGCCCAGCGCGACGTAGGCCTCGCCGCTGCGGGCGCCCATCGCGGCCAGGTCGGAGAGCGCCGTGGCCAGCGCCTTGTGCCCGACGTCCGCCGGCGAGTGGGTGGACAGCTTGAAGTGCACGCCCTCCACCATCGAGTCGATCGAGGTGACGGCCACCCCGCCGCCCACGACCACCACGGCTGCGTCGTCGCCCGGCCCGCGCACCACCCGCCCGCCGCGGGCCCGCAGCGCCCGCTCGATCGCGGCTATCAGCTCGAGTTCGGCCATCAGAGCGGCACCGCGATCACCAGCATCCAGGCGCACAGCGCCAGGGTCGCCACGATCAGCCTGCGGTCGAGCGCGAGGGCCGCGAGCGGCAGCAGCCAGAGGATGTACCAGGGCACGAGCCACGCCGAGGCCACGAGCAGCGCGAGCGTGGCCCAGCCGGCCATGCGCACCGGATCGGCGCCGCGCCAGGTGCGCAGCAGGAGCCAGACGAGGCTGATCGCGAAGGCGGCTCCGTACACGACCCTGACCGGCGAGCGGTAGTCGAGCCGGTCACCGGGCAGGACCGCCCCGAGCAGCTGCGCGGTCTTGTAGGGGAAGCTCCAGCGCGAGCTGCGCTGCTGGTTCGAGTTGAGGAAGCTGAGCGCGTCGAGCGCGTGCGTGCCGAACACCGCCAGTCCGATCAGCGCGATCGCGACGAGCACCCCGATCGCCGCGAGCAGCGACCGCCGCCAGCGCTCGCGATCCCCAGCACGAGGAACGGCACCACCAGCCCGGCCGACGCCTTGATGCCGGCCCCCGCCGCGGCGATCCCAGTCCCCGCGACCGTGCGACCCGCGTACGGCCACCAGCGATCCCGCCGACCACGAGCAGCATCACCAGCGCCTCGTTGTGCGCCCCGCCGACCACGTGCACGAGCATGAGTGGGTTGAGCCCGACCAGCAACGCCGGGACGACCGGATCCCTGCCCAGCGCCTTCGCCCCCTTCCACACGAGCACGACGACCCCGAACGAGCACGCCGCGGCCACGCCCTTCAGCACCCAGAACGCGCCGGCCACGCCGAGCGGAGCGAGCGCGTAGGTGAGGAGCGTGAACAGCGGGCCGTAGACGGACACCGCGTCCTTGGAGCCCGCGAAGGCGAACACGGGATCGCCGGGGATGTCGAGCGGCGAGTGCGTGTACGGGTTCAGCGAGTGCTCCACGCCCAGCCGCGCGTAGGCGATGTACGAGAACACGTCCTGCGACAGGAGCGGCGGGGCCAGCAGGAAGAGGAGGTGCAGCCCGGCGATGACCCACAGCACCGAGCGGGCGGGCAGGTCGCGCGCGCGCACCAGCACGGCGACGTAGAGCAGCCAGCGCCAGCCACAGCCCGGCGTAGAACAGCGGCCCGGCCAGCGCGCGCCGTCCGCGGCCGAGAGCCCGGCGAAGCGCAGCGGGCCGAGCAGCCAGCCGGGCGAGCCGCCGACGGTGGCCAGCACGAGCTTCGAGCCCGCCGCCGCCGGCAGCGCGGCGAGGGCCACGTAGAGCAGGCAGAGGCCCCCGAGGGCCAGCACCCCCGGGCGTGCGGCCACGGCGCCGCGCCGCTCCTCGCTAGCCGGTTGGGTCCGCGGGGGAGCCGCCGCCAGTCCCATTGCCGCCTCCGCCGCCGCCACCGCTGCTCGGCTGCTTGGGCTTCGAGGACGGGGTCTTCGGCGACTTCTGCGGCGGCGACGAGTAGAGGCGCGGGTCGTAGCCCTTGGTCGTCGCGGCGCCGCCGTGTCGTCTTCGGTCCGGTGGGAGCCGACGGGCCCGGTCGGCCCGGTCGAGCCGGTGGTCGTGTAGTGGCCGTAGAACGGGGCCCAGTGCACCGGCGTGAGTGGGCAGCGGGAAGTCCCCGCAGAAGCTGCCCTTGGCGATGTTCATGTAGTCGTGCCAGATCATCGCCGGGAAGCTGCCGCCCTGCATCGGCCCGGCCCCGTGGACGTTCAGCATGCTCACGAGCGCGTTCGGGTAGCCGACCCAGATCGCGGTTGCCAGCTTCGGCGTGTAGCCGACGAACCAGGCGTCGTTGAAGTCGCCGGTGGTGCCGGTCTTGCCCGCCGCCGGGCAGCCGATGTTCGCGCGCGTGCCGGTGCCGCCGAGCACGTTCTGCTGCAGGATCTTCGTGACCTCGTAGGCCTCGCCGTCGGTGAGCACGCGGTTGCCGGGGTTGCGCCCGACGCGGTCCGACTTGCCGTCGGGGAACACGACCTTCGTGATCGCGACGGGCTTGTGGTGCACGCCGCCGTCGGCGAGCGTGGCGTAGGCGTCGGCCATCTCGAGCGGCGAGACGCCCAGCCTGCAGGCCGCCGAGGCCCTCGGCCGGGTAGCCGTCGAGGTGCGTGGTGATGCCCATCTCCTTCGCGGTCTCGGCCACGTTCTTCGGTCCCAGGTCGAGGTCGAGCTGCGCGTAGACCGTGTTGTCGGAGTGCAGCGTCGCCTGCACGAGGTTGACGTGCGCCGAGGTAGTCGTTGCCGAAGGTGTGGACCTTCCATGGCGTGCCGTCGAGGTTGATGTCGAGCGGATGCGACTTGTAGATGGTCGTGTTCGGGTTCACGCCCTGCTTGATGGCCGTCGCCAGCACGAACGTCTTGAACGCCGAGCCCGGCTGCCGGTGCCCCTGGGCGGCGAGGTTGAACTTGCTGTTCTTGTAGGTGCCGCTCGACGCCATCGCCAGGATGTAGCCGTTCGCGGGATCGATCGTCACGATCGCCGAGCTGGGGTCGGTCGGGCAGGTTCAGCTGGCCGGCGATCGCGTTGCGCGCCGCCTTCTGCAGCTTCGGGCTCGATCGTCGTGTAGACCTTCAGCCCGCCCTGGCGGAACACGTTCACGCCGTAGCGCTCGATCAGCTGGTCCTGCACGAAGTCGAAGAAGTAGGGCTCGTGGCGCTTCGTGTAGAGCGTGCCCGGGCTGAGCTTGAGCGGCGCCTGCTGCGCCTGCTGCTCCTGCTGGAGCGAGATGTAGTCGGTTCGTGTACATCTCGCTCCAGCACCTCGTTGCGGCGCGCGAGCGCGCCGCCCGGGTTCTGGAACGGGTTGTAGATCGACGGCGCCTGGGGCAGCCCGGCGATCATCGCGGCCTGGTCGAGGGTGAGCTCCTTCGCGTGCTTGCCGAAGTAGGTCTGCGGCGGCCGCCTCGACGCCGAGCGCGGTGTTGCCGTTCACGGTCCCGTACGGCACGTCGTTGAGGTACTGCTCGAGGATCCACTGCTTCGTGTGGCTCTTCTCGAGCTCCGAGGCCATCTTGGCCTCGCGGATCTTGCGCTTGAGGTCGCGCTTGGGCGTGCGGATGTAGAGGTTGCGCACGAGCTGCTGGGTGATCGTCGAGCCGCCCTGCAACTTCTTGCCCGACTCGGCGTTCTCGGAAGGCGGCGCGCACGATCGCTCGTAATCCACGCCGCCGTGCGTGGTAGAAGCGCTGGTCCTCGATCGCGACCGTCGCGTTGCGCAGGTCCGCGGGCATGTCGTCCCAGGTGATCGGCGTGCGGATCGTGCTCGACTGGACGTAGCCCAGCCGGCGGCCGTCGGCGGCGAAGATCTCGGAGCTCGCGCCCTTGTCGATCGGCTTCAGGTCGTCGACGTTGGGGGCGGTGGCCGCGACCGCGAGTATGTAGCCGACGACCGAGAGCGCGCCGATCAGCGCAGCGGACGCGATCAGCGCCACGCCGAGGAGAATCCAGTTACGCGGGCGGGCCTTGTTCCGACGCCGCCTCGCCTGTCGTTGACGGTGGGTCATCGCGAAGGCGGCCCGCAGTGGGCCGCGGGTTCAGCCGCCCAGGATAGAAGCTTGATGCAGTCGTTCGATGCATCTAGCGCGAAGTCCTGCCGCGGCCGCACCGCGCTCCGGCGCGGATGCCGCCCAGGTCGCGATGTTCAGCCTGATGCCCTCCGGGGTCGATCTCAGCCACCGCAACCGTCGCCTCCGGCTCCTCGGAGAGGAGCGTGACCGCCTGCTGCCGACGTCGGCGTCCAGCGGCAGCCAGATGGACACCTCCACGCGCACCCGCGGATCGACGATCGTGTGGTTGATGATGGTGCTCGAGGCGAGCTGCTCGTTGGGGATGATCAGCCGCCTGCCGTCGTCGAGACGCACGTGTGTATAGGTGAGGCGGACGTCCTCCACCGTGCCGGTCTCGCCCTGGAAGGTGACGAGGTCCCCTACGCGGATCGGCTGGGTGATCGCGAGCAGAATGCCCGCCACCCCGTTGGCCAGCGTCTGGCGCGCGGCGAAGCCGACGATCGAGGCCGAGCACCGCCGACGACGCGAGCACCCCGGCGGCCACGCGCTTGACCGCCGCGAACTGAAGCAGCGCGAACGCGACTCCCGATCACGATGATCGTCGACGAAGATGAGGCGCCGGATCAGCCGCAGGCGGGTGTCCGCGCCCGGAGACAGCTCCCGCCCCGTGACCGATTGGGCGAGCTTGACGCTGCGGCGCGAGAGGGCCCGGTCCACCAGCTTGGCCAGCACGACAGCCACGATCACCGAGGCCAGGGCCGTGAGCTCCTTGGCGTGGGCGTTGACGAACGACGAGCCGGTGGGAAGATCGACGGCCGGCATGACGCGGGAGGCTATCTTCGAGACCCGCCGGACCGACCACCTTTGATCTCCACGCTCACGATCGACGCCCTCGGAACGCTCGTGCGCATGGAGCCGCCCGCCCCTCACCTGCGCGCGGAGCTGCGACGCGTGGCGGGCGTCGAGGTGAGCGAGGAGCGCGCGGCAAGCGGATTCGCGGCCGAGATCGCCTACTACCTCGCGCACCACCTGGAGGGCGGCGATCCCGCCTCGCTGTCCGCCCTGCGCGACCGCTGCGCGGCGGTGCTGCGCGACGCGCTCGAGCTGCCAGACGTCGAGCTGGCTCAGGTGCGCGAGGCGCTGCTGGCTTCGCTCCACTTCCACGCCTTCCCCGACGCCGCCCCGGCTCTCGAGGAGCTGCGCGCCCGCGGGCTGCGCCTGGTGGTGGCCAGCAACTGGGACTCGTCGCTGCCGCAGGTGCTCGAGCGGGCGGGGCTGGCTCCGCTGCTCGACGGCGTGGTGTCGTCCGCAATGGTCGGAGCCACGAAGCCGGCGCCCGAGGTCTTCCGGGCCGCGCTGGCCCTGGCCGGCGCCGGACCGGAGGAGGCGTTACACGTGGGCGACTCGCTCGACAACGACGTGGTGGGCGCGCGCGAGCTCGGCATGCGAGTCGTGCTGATCGCCCGGGACGGCGCCGCCCCCGTCGCAGGTGTGCCGACGATCGGGGCGCTCACGGAGCTGCCGGGCCTACTCTCTGAGCAGTGACGACCGAGCTCGAGCAAGCCTCGCAGCCGCCCGGCGGCGCGACTCCGGCCGAAACGTCCCGCGCTCGACGAGCAGGGGCGGCCGCGCTGGCCGGTCTGGTTCGGGCCGGCAGGCTTCTTCGCCGGGCTGGTGGCCACGGCGGTGGTGTTCGCCATCGCCGGCGTGATCGCGGCCGCCACCGGCCATCACCTCGGGACCACCGGCCCCGGCATCGAGCTCGGCGGCACGCTGGTGCAGGACGCGTTCTTCGTGCTTGCCGCCGTGGTGCTCGCCTCGTTCATCGCACCGCCCAAGCTGTGGCACTTCGGCATTCGCTCGGCGCCGCTCGGCTACACCGCCCGCCAGGCTGCCAAGGCGCTCGCCGCCTTCTACGTGTTCGCCCTCGTCTACACCGAGGTCCTGCATCCGCACGGGCAGCAGAGCGTGGCGAAGGACCTCGGCGCGAACAACGGCGGACTCGACATGGTGCTCGGCGCGATCCTGGTGGTGGCGATCGCCCCGGCCTGCGAGGAGTTCTTCTTCCGCGGCTTCTTCTACCGCGGGCTGCGCAGCCGCTTCGGCATCATCAGCGCGGCCCTGATCGACGGCCTGGTCTTCGGCGCCATCCACTACACGGATCCGAAGACGCTTTCGCTGTTGCCGATCCTGGCCGTGCTCGGCTTCCTCTTCTGCCTGCTCTACGAGCGCACCGGCACGCTGCTGGCCACGATCTCGCTGCACGCGATCAACAACGGCATCGCCTACGGCTCGACCGTGCACGGCAGCGGTGGCCTCGCGGCCGGCCTGGCGATCGGCGTGGTGGCGGTGTGCGTGCTGCTGCTGCGCACGCTGGGCCATCCGGCGCCCGTCGCGGTCAGCCCCGCCGCGAGCTAGAGCCGCAGCGCCTCGATCGCGCGCTCGGCGGCGAGGGCGAGATCGTCGTGGCTGCTCGGGTTGTAGAGCGGGCCCATTCCGTCGGTGATCAGCATCTGCACCTGAGCCACGCCGCGCGCGTCCACGGGACCGGGGACGATCAGCTCGTCGGCCAGGCGGGACAGCTCGGAGGTCGCGCTCACCACGCTCCAGCGCGCGACGGGCACCTGCGCGCGAGGCGGGCTCTTCCTGGCGTGGAGGATCGCCTCTCGCAGGGTGCGGGCGAGCTTGCGGCGCGTGGAGAGCATCGTCAGGCGCCGGGCGCGCAGGGCCACCGCCGGCTCGGGTCTCCGCGGGCTCACCGGCCGCCAGCGCGCGATCGAGCGCACGGGCGCGCAGGTGCACGCTCAGCCGATCGAGCAACCCGGCGCGCTGCACGAACGGCAGCTCGTTGGGACCTACGAGGATGACCGTGCGGTCGCCGATGCCAGATCCGAGCTTCATAACCGTCTAGAACGATACAGCGGTTACCCGAGAACCGAGCAGGTCAAACCAGCACAGGCGCGACTCAGATGCCGAGCGTGCGCGCTATCAGCGCGTCGAACACGCGGTCCGGCAGCAGCGCCGCCGCACGGGCCCGGCTCTTCGCCTCGCTGCCCACGAGGTAGCGCGTCTTGGGACGGCTCGCGGTCAGGGCGTGCTCCACCGCCTCGGCCACCTTGAGCGGCGGCGTGCCGGTCTCCCCGAGCCCGATGGTCTCTGCGCGGATGCGGTCGATCAGCTTGCCGTAGAGCTCCCGGGCCTCGGGCGGCATGCGGGAGGCGACCTCCTCGTTGGCGGCACGCGCCTTGTCCCAGATCGGCGTGGCAACCGCGCCGGGCTCGACGATCGAGACGTGCATCCCCCAGGGGCGCAGCTCGCGCCGCAGCGAGTCGGTGATCGCCTCCAGCGCGAACTTCGACGCGGCGTATGGGGATAGCAGCGGCAGCGCCACGCGCCCGCCGATCGAGCCGATGTTCACCACTCGGCCGCGGGCTCGGCGCAGGGCGGGCAGGAACGCCTGGGTGACCGCCACCTGGCCGATCACGTTCACCTCGAGCTGGTGGCGGAGCTCCTCGATCGGGACGAACTCCACCGGCCCGGCCACCGCCACGCCCGCGTTGTTCACGAGCCCGGCCAGCGGCGCGTCGCCCAGCTCGCTCGCGGCGGCGCGGATCGAATCCGCGTCGGTCACGTCGATCGTCAGCGGCTCGGCGCCCGTGCTGCGCAGCCGCTCGGCGTCCTCCGGCTTGCGCACCCCAGCGAAGATCCGGAAGCCCAGGCCCCGCAGATGGGTCGCGCATGCTGCACCGATCCCGGTCGACGCTCCGGTGATCACCACAGCCCCTCTGTCCTGTAGCGCCATCGCGCCAGCGAACCTACAACAGCCGCCGAGATGAGGTTCCACGCAGCATGCAAAGCGACCGCCTTGCCTATTAAAGTGGGGGAATGCGCCGCACTCTGGTCCTTCTCGCGGCGCTGCTTGTGGTACCGGCCAGCGCCCACGCTGCGTCCCCTCGCGCGATTCAGGTGGCCACCGGCATCAAGGACGGCAAGCGCACCTACGTGATGAAGGGCCAGCGCGTCCTGCTGCAGGGCGCCCGGCCGTTCGCGGACCCCGGCTTCGTCACCGCCACGGTCACCTCACACGGCCATTCGGTTGTGGCCCGCGGCAGGCTGCACGGCGCGGTGGGAGCCATCGGCGGGGTCAAGCTCCACTTCACCGCGCGCCGCACGGGCAGCTACCGGATCGCAATCCGCGTGTTCAAGGACTCGGATCCCACGCACCTGGTGGCCGGCAAGGTCCTGGCCGTCCACGCGGTCGATCCGCGCGTGAGGTTCGGCCAGGGCGGCCTCGACGTGCGCCTGCTGCAACGCGGCCTGCGCGCGCTCTCCTACGTCACGCCGCTCGGGGGCAGCTACGGCGACGCCACGGGCCGCGCCGTGCTGGCCTTCCGCAAGGTCAACGGCATGGCGCGCACCGAGACGGCCGACCACTCGGTGTTCGCCAAGCTCTTCCGCGGCCAGGGCGGCTTCACGCTGCGCTACCCGAAGGCGGGCCGGCACGTGGAGTTCGACTGGTCGCGCCAGGTGCTCGTGTTCGCCCAGGGCGGCAAGCCGGTGCGCATCTACCACGCGTCGTCCGGCAAGCCGTCCACGCCCACGGTCTTCGGCACCTTCCACTTCTACTCGAAGACCTTCGGCACCAACGCGCAAGGGCATGGTCGACTCGAGCTACTTCATCCGCGGCTACGCCGTGCACGGCTACGCGCAGGTCCCGCCGTTCGCCGCCAGCCACGGCTGCATCCGCGTGCCCGTCCCGGACGCGGCGTCGATCTACGCCTGGATCCAGCTGGGCGAGACGATCTTCGTCTACCAGTGAGCGCGCGCGCTAGCTGCGGCTGAGCGACGGCCGCGCCCTGCAGCCTCACGGCGTAGTTCGCCAGGATGCGCAGCGAGCACGAAGTAGAGGAGGAACGCGAGCAGGCTCGGCACGCCGCGCTCGACCCAGATGTTCTCCGAGTGGGTGATCCTCGCTGAAGGGGCTCACGAGCACGTCGTTCGCGTCGTCGATCCGCTCGCGCGCCCAGGTGTGCTTGAGCTCGCGCTCCTGCTCGGTGTGCGGCGTGGGGTTCGGGCTGTTGATCTGCTCGATGAGGTTCTGCTGCGTCTTCGAGCCCGCTCCGGCCTCCTCGACGGCGAACAGGACGAAGCTCAGCACGACGATCACGGTGCAGATCGTCGAAACCCACAGGAGAATGCGCTGGATCACGAGTTCGTCTCTCGCGCCCTGCGGCTCACGCTCAACGGCTCGCGGGCTTTCCGGGCGCCATCCGGCTCAGGATTAGGATTCGCCACCGTTGTGGCCTTTCCCTTTGCTCACAGCACTCATCGGGCGTGGCGGGGCGAAGCTTGAGCGCGCGCGATCGGCTGGTGGCGTCGCTGCGCGAGAACGCGCTCGTAATCGGCGAGGTCACGCTCACGAGCGGCCGCACCGCGCAGTACTACGTGGACGCCAAGCGCGCGATCATGCTGCCCGGACACCTTCCTCGCCCTGGGCGAGCTCGTGGCCGAGCAGGCGCGGGTCTGCGATGCCACCGCGGTGGGAGGCGTGCCCGTCAGCGCGATCCCCGTGGCGTGCGCGGCGCTGACCGCCGATTCTCCGCCCCAGAAGGCGTTCATCGTGCGCAAGGAGCGCAAGGAGCACGGCCTCCAGCGCTGGGTCGAGGGGCCGCTGCTCGACCCCGGGCGAACGCTGCCTGGTCGTCGAGGACGTGGTCACCACCGGCGGCTCCACCATCGCCGCGCTCGAGCGCGTGCGCGAGGAGGGCTACACGCTCGCCGGCGTGGTCAGCGTGCTCGACCGCCTGGCGGGTGGCGGCGAGGCGATCGAGGCAGCCGCTGGACGGCGCCCCGTACCTGGCGCTGACCACGATCGACGACGTCTACCCGGACCGGCCCGGACCGTTAGCGCACCGGCGCGCCCTGCTTCCCAGGCCAGCGCGCCGCCCAGCAGCAGCACCAGCGCAGCCAGCTGCGCCACGGCCGACACCTCTGTCCCCAGCGGGATCGTGGCGAGCGCGAGCAGCGCCGCCACGGCGCGCACGCGGCCCTGGCCGATGCGGAGCGTGTGGCGCATCAGCACGTCTCCGAGCAGGAACAGCGCCACGCCGCCCGCCAGCGACAGCGCGGGCTCCGTCGCCAGCTCCGCGGACGCGTGGCCGCTCGACTCCTTCAGCGTGGCCGCGATCCCGACGATGCCGAGCAGGATCGGAAGGTGCGCGTAGCCGAACGCGTCGAGCGCCATCCTGGAGCGCTCGCGCGGCGGCGCGTCGGCGAGGGCGCGCTCGGCCCGCGCGTCGTCGCCTCCGAAGTACGCCCACCAGAGGCAGGCGCTCAGCGCGAGGCCCAGCAGGGCTATCCCCACGAGCCCGAGGTCCACCGGCAGGCCGGCCGCCCCGATGCCCACCGCCACCACCGACTCGCCGATCGCGACGATCACCACCAGCCCGTGCCTCTCCACGAAGTGCGCCGGGGCGACCTCGAAGCTGGTGGTGTCCTGGATCCGCGGCGTGAGCCACTCGAACGCCGCCGCGAGCGCCCAGAGCACGTACCGGGCGGTGCCGCCCGCGATCCCGCCCGCCAGCACCATCAGCCCCGTGGTGAGGTTGAACGGCGCGAGCGCGACGATGGCCTGGGTGACCGTGGCCGACGAGCTGCGGGTGAACAGCCCGGCGTGGACGATCACCACCAGCAGGTAGGCCAGCCCGAAGCTCAGCCCGCTGCCCTTGAAGGCGCCCGGAATCGAGAGCGCGAGGACGAGGTAGGCGCCCATGCCGGCCAGCAGGAAGAAGCGGCGGCTGGCACGGTCGGGGGCCACCGCGTTCGTCAACCAGGCGTAGCCGGCGTACATCCACCAGATCAGGGCCAGCAGCACCAGCGCCTGGAACACGCCCGTCGCGTCCGGTCTGTGCACCAGCAGCGCGGTGAGCTGCGTGATCGTGAAGACGAAGACCAGGTCGAAGAACAGCTCGAGCGTGGAGACGCGCTCGACGACCTCGCGCGGCTCGTCCGTCACTCGCCTCCGTTTTTCCAGCCGCGAAACGCCGCGAGCAGCTCCTCACGGGCGGCGGGCTGCAGCGACTCCTCGCGCAGCTGCCCCACGGCCCGGATCGTCAGGCGCAGATGCTCCAGATGCTCGGTGCACCCGACGCAGAGCCCGATGTGGTGCTCGAACTCCCGCCGCTCCGTGGCCGGGAGCGCATCGTCGAAGTAATCCGTCACGAGCTCAACGAGCTCCTTGCAGCTCAGGTCACTCACCCGTCTTCGTTCTCCCCGAAATACCGCTCCAGCGCGCGCCTCACCGTCGAGCGGGCGCGGTGCAGGAGCACGCGCTGATTGGTATCCGTAACGCCCAGAACGTTACGAACGTCCTCCGCGCTCAACCCCTCGATGTCTCGCAGGGTGATCGCCGCGCGCTGCGAGGGCGGAAGGCCCTCGATCGTGGACAGGATCAGCTCGCGCGCCTCGCCCGCCAGCAGGCGCTCCTCGGGATCGCCCTCCCAGGCCCGCGGAGGGTCGCTCCAGGCGCCGGCCAAGGGGTCCTCGAGCCGGAAACGGTCCGCGTCCACCGCGGGCTCGTTCGAGTCGCCGATCGACGAGAAGGGAACGCTGCGCGCCTCGCGCTGGCCCCTCGTCTTCGCCCGGTTCGTGAGGATCCGGAACAGCCAGGTCTTCAGCGACGAACGGCCCTCGAAGCGGTCGATCCCGTTCACCACGGCCAGCCAGGTCTCCGCGGCCACGTCCTCGGCGGTGGCGTTGTCCCGCACGTACATGCGAGCCACCCGGACGAGCGACGCGTGGTAGCGGTCCACCAGCTCCGCGAAGGCGTCCTCGTCGCCCGCGCGCAGCCTCTCGACCAGCTCGGCGTCGTCGTGCGAGTCCATCCCCCGGGAGCGTACGGGGAGCGGCCGCTAGTGGCACACCAGGCGCTGCTCCTTGCAGGGCTGCTGCGCGCTCAGCACCACGCGGTCCGCCTGGGCGGCGCCCGAGAAGGGCTCGGTCTCCACCAGATCCACCGAGTCGAGCGTGGACGGCGCCGTGAGGTTCAGGTAGGCGAAGCCGACCGACGTCTTCGAGATCCCAAACGGCCCGCCCGCCCCGACCGAGCCGCCGTCAACCACCACGATCGGGCCGTACTTGTCGATGTGCTGCTTGTGGTCGTGGCCGGTGAGGATCGTGAGCGGCCAGCGATAGCCCTGGGCCTGGAGCGTGCGCGCGAGGTACTGGGCGATGCCGTTCTCGTGGATCAGCACCATGTCGGGCCGCTCCGGCAGCTTGCCGAACCACCCGGCGATCTGCTCCTCCGCCGCCTTGAAGTCGATGTCCCCGCTCGGCAACTGGGCGAACGAGAAGATCCGCTTCGGATCGGCAGGGTCGTCGCTGTAGGACTGGAGCGGGTCCTCGTAGCCCGCCACGCGCAGGCCCAGGACGTGCTGCACCGGCTTGCCGTCGGTGCGGCCGTTCGGCAGCAGGCGACCAGTGCTCGTCAGCACGGTCACCCCCACTCCCGCCAGCTTGCGCATGAGAATCGACGAGTCGTGGTTGCCGGAGGTCGCCACGATCGGGCGCCCCAGGTCCTTGAACTGCTGAACGAGCACCTTCGCCTCGTCGGCGCTGCCCGTCTGGCCGAAGTCGCCCGGGAAGAAGAGCGGCTCGGTGCGGAACTCCCGCCTCACCGCGTCGAGCGCGAGCAGGTTGTCGTGCAGGTCGGAGGCGAGCACGGCCTGGTGGGTCGGCGGCACGCCGCGCGAGAAGCGGCCGCCGGCTGCCACGAGAGCGGCGAACCCTCCGAGGGCGCGCTGCACCTGCGACGTGTAGCCGGCGCCCTCGCGCTGGGCGTTGTCGGCCACCTTCAGGAGCTGCTCGAGCTCGGCGCCGCGCGCATAGAAGTGCGGGTGATCGAACGAGTTCGGGTCGAACGTGGACTGCACGCGCAGCAGCACGGCGCCGCCGATCAGGATCGCGCACAGCGGCGGCGTGACCGTCATCACGATCAGCTGGCCGCGGCGCACGCCCGGCCGGCGTATCAGCGCTGCCCCGAGCAACAGTGCCCAGGACCAGCGCGCCGCCGATCGCCCAGCGGTAGGCGCGCAGGAGCGACGCGCGCGCGGCGTGGCGAGCGTCGCGCTCGGACTTCGCCAGCACCGTGCCGTTGCCGGCGGCGGCGTCCAGGACGGCCCGGCGATTCACCGCGCGCGGCTCGACGTGCACGGTCAGGGGCGCGTGGAAGGCGTGCCCGCGGGCGCCCCAATTCGCGATCGGCACGAACGCGTCCACGCGGCCGTGGATCGAGGGCGAGACCGAGAACGACACCGTGCCGAGCTCGGTGCGGTGCGTCGTGCTCCCGGCCAGGCGCAGGCCGCCGAGCATGCCCGCGATGGTGAGCACGAGCAGGCCGAACGCCAGCAGCAGCGGCCGCGTCACCCTGCGCGGAGGCAGCGGCGGGCGTGGGATCAACGGCACGCCCTCTCGTCTCTCGATCAGCTGAAGCATGCTTCGATAAAACGCTGCTGTCGGGGACGTCGCGGTGCCGCGGTGTTACGTCTTGAAGACGATACGCCCCACCCTTACCCGGATCCGGCGATTCGCTCAACGAGCGCTCTCTGAGCGCCGTCAAGCCACGGTCCGGAGCCCGCGGCGGCGTTTTCCAGCGCCCGCTCGGGCCTGCTCGTGGCGGGAATCACGAAGTCCACGCGGGGATCCGACAGCGCCCACTTGAGGAGCGCCTGGGCGAAGGTCTCCACGCCGAGCTGGGCCAGCTCGTCCTCGCTGGCCCGCCGCGTTGCCAGCCGGCCCTCGCCCAGCGGCCGCATCACCAGCACGCCCAGCCCGAGTTCCTCCGCGAGCGGCAGGATGCGCTCCTCCACCTCGCGCTCGAACGGGTTGTAGGGGATCTGGATCGCCTCGATCCGGCCCGTGCGCATCACCCGCTCCAGCTCGCCGAACGCGCCCGCCGAGTAGTGGGTCGCGCCGATCAGCCGCACGCTGCCGGCATCGCGCTCGCGCTCGAGCCAGTCGAGCCGCTCCTGCCAGTCGAGCAGGTTGTGGATCTGCATCAGCTCGATCCGCCCGCCGAAGAAGCCGCAGCTGCTCCTTGAACCTGGCCTCGGCGTCGGCCTGCGTCTGGGACCAGGTCTTGGTGGCGAGGAAGGCGTCGCCGCGGCGCTCGGCCAGCGCGGCGCCCAAGCGCTCCTCCGAGCGCCCGTACATCGGCGAGGAGTCGAACACGGTCGTGCCGCGACTCGAGCGCCGCGGTCACCACGGCGTCCACCTGGTGCTGCGCGCTCGCCGCCACGTCGAAGGTCTGCCAGGTGCCCATCCCGATCACCGGCAGCCCGAAGCCGGTGGTCGCCGAAAGGCGCGCGTCTCCATCGCCCCTGAATTAGTCTGCGCGGAATGCTCACGGGACTCGCCCACGTCGACCTCGTCTGCCGGACGTGGATGGCTCGATCGCCTTCTACCTCGCCGTGCTCGGCGGCCTCGGCCTTGGCTCTCACGAGACGTTCCCGGGCGAGCGGGGCGAGGAGATCCACTATCTGCGCTTCCCGGGCGACGGCGGCGGTTCGATCGGCCTGCGCCGGCGTCCGGTCCCGAGGCCGAGCAGCCGTTCGAGCTCTATGCGCCGGGCCTCCACCACCTCGCGTTCGCGGTCGAGGAGCGCGCGGACGTGGACGCCGCCCACGAGGCCGCCGCGTCCGCGGGCGCCGAGATCCTGCACGCGCCGCGCGCCTGGCCCGACTACCACCCGGACTACTACGCCACCTTCTTCCTCGACCCCGACGGCTTCCGGGCTCGAGGTGCGCTCGCGCTGAGAGGGAGCGCCCCGGGCAGGATTCGAACCTGCGACCTACCGCTTAGGAGGCGGTCGCTCTATCCCCTGAGCTACCGGGGCTCAGAGCGAGGAAGCGTAGCCCGCGCGGTCAGTCCTCTTCGTACAGCGACTCGCTGGCCAGCTCGCGACCGGTCGCGCCCCAGAGCTTCACCTCGATGTAGTCGCCGGTGTAGTTGTCGAGCGAGACGAGCGTGAAGCGGTCCTCGGCGAGCACGCACTGGTCGGTGGTGGTCGGGCCCGAGCTCCACGGTCACGACCGCGCCGTTCTGGACCAGCGACACGCCCCACACCAGCGCGATCTCCCCGTTGCGCCCCTGGGGGCCGCGCCAGCTGCCGATCACGTCGTCGGAGAGGTCGAGCGTCCAGTCGGGGTTGGCCTCGGCCGTCTCGTCCGTGTAGTCGGCGCGCGCCTGGAAGTCGCGCGCCTCGGCGCCGTCGTGCTCGCGCGTGAACGACACGTAGCCGAACAGCTCGAAGCCGTTCTCGGTGGGCGCCGTGGCGGGCACGTAGGTGCGGCCGCCGTAGGTGCGGTCCGGGAACCAGCTGATCGCGCCGGGATCGCCGATCTCCTCCTCGGCCTCCACCTGCCGGCAGGCCTCGAGGAAGTGGTTGGCCAGCGCCTCCTCCCAGCGCCCGTACGGGAGCGCCTCGCGCGGATGCTCGGCGATGTGGCGGGGAATCGGGCGCTCGTCGGGTGGCACGGCGCGCGAGCCTAACGGGCCGGGACGCTCACGCGTCGCGCAACTGCTCGGCGGCCCGCTCCGGCGGCATCACGTTGAGGTTCACGCCGGTGCCCATCTCGAGCCCCGCGAGCTTGGTCAGGCGCGGCAGCAGATCGAGCCGCCAGCAGAAGTGCTCGGCCCCGGAGGGCGCCGTGCGCACCCACATGTTCAGCGGCGGCACGCCGCCCAGCACGCGCTCGAGCCGCCCCAGCACGTCGTGCAGCAGCGCGCGCGCAGAGCGGGCCGTCGTCCTCGAACCTCGCGACGCGGGCGGCGCGGCACGATCTGCAGCTCGAACGGCACGCGCGAGGCGAACGGGCAGAGCGCCACTCCCTCCTCGTCGATCGCCACCACGCGCTCCTGCAGGCGCACCTCCTCCTGGAGCAGGTCGGCGAGCAGGTTGCGCCCGTTCGTGCGCAGCGAATAGGCCGTGAAGCGCTCCCGCTCCCGCGCCACCGCGGCCGGCACGAACGGCAGCGCGTAGAGCTGGGCGTGCGTGTGCGGAAGCGACGCCCCCGCATCGCGCCCCTCGTTGACGATCAGGTGCCGGTAGGGCGACGTCCGCATGGGTGAGCATGCGCGAGCGCCAGACACCCATCGCCAGCTCGACCTGCTCGGGAGCGAGCTCGCGCAGCGACGTGACCGGCAGAGGCGAATTGACGATCACCTCGTGCGCGCCCTCGGCAGGCCCAACCCCAAAGAACCCAGGCTCCCCCCGAGACTCAGAGGCCAACGGATCCAAGGTCCTGTCGACTGTCGACTGTCGACTGTGGACTCGGACAAGGCGGGATAGAGATTCGGAACCACACGCACCTGCCCAGCCCGGCGTAGTCCAGCGCCGGCACCAGCGCGAAGCGCGAACAACCTCCGGCGGCGTCCGGTCCTCATGCCCCTCGAGGAACGGATCGGTCTCGGGATCGATCGGCTCGCGCGGCTCGGCGCTGAAGCCTCCCCCGGGGCGCCCGGCGCGGTCGCCGGCGACGATCGTCTTGAGACCCGTCAGCGGGTCGATTCGCAGTTCAGGCACTGATATCAGCGAGCGTACCTGGCGATGTCCTGCTTGCATCTGGACGCGCTTCTGGTAGCCGCCGATGTGGGTGGCCACGAGCTTGCCCTGCGAGTTGAAGAAGACCGTCGTGGGGAAGGCGCCGACGATGTTCATCGAGGCCGCGATCTTCAGGTTCGGGTCCGAGTAGCTCGGATAGCTCACCGGCAGCTGCTTCAGGAAGGTCTTGGCGTCGCTCGTCACGTCGTTGGAGTCCACGCCCAGGAACGCCACGCTCTTGCCGTACTTCACCGACAACGACTGGAACCAGGGGAACTCCTGGCGGCAGGGCCCGCACCAGGCGGCCCACTTGTTCACCACCACCGGATGGCCGTGAAGCTCGGCCAGCCGCTTCTTGAACGCGCTCCGTGCCTCCGCCGAGCAGCTCGCTGCCCTGGCTGTGGAGCGAGGCCAGCACCGGCGGCGAGCCCGCGAACGCCTTCTGCAGCGCCGCGCTGTTCGGCGCCGCGCTCTTCGGTTTGCCGTTGCCACCGCGCGTGATGGCGAGCACCGCGATCGCGGCCACCACTATCAGCGTCCCTATCAACCAGCGATGTCGCATGCGCGGCGCATAGCCTGGCACACGGCACCGGGAGCGGTGACCGACCGGTCCAAGGGCTAACGGTGCTTTAATACACAGCTAGACGCCGCGCTGTTGGGAGGGCGCGGGCCTGCTGCCATACGACTCGGGCAGCTATTCCGCCGAATGATCGCCGCCCCGACCCTGCGGCGGTCTCGCAAGCAGACGGCGCCGCTTTCTAAGACTCGTAGACCGAGAAGCCGCCATGGCTGATAGCACCTCTTCTGTCCTAGCCTCCGCGCCAGTTCCGAGCGTGGACCTTGAGCGCGTAGAAAAGTTCACGCGCGAGCCGTTCCTGCTCGAGGGCGAGGACGCGAGCCTGGCGCTCGCCGACGGCACGCCCCGCCGGCGCGCGTTCGACGCTGCGATGGCCGAGATCGAGGCGGGCCGCGAGCATCCCTCGATCGCGTGGCGGCGCGAGTTCTCGCTGCTGCTCGGCCTGGAGCGGCTGCTCTCCGAGGAGGAGCCCCACCTGGCCGACGGCACGACCCTCTCCGCCCACCAGGTCGATGCCCTCTCGGGCACCCTGATCGCCCTCGTGGCCGAGGCCCAGGGCGACCAGCCGCGCAACGGCAACGGCCAGCGCAAGATCGAGGAGCTGCCCTCCGGCGAGGAGGAGCTCGAGGGCGACGACGAGCTCGACGACGACGAGCCGCTCGACTGGGACCGCGAGGAGGAAGAGGAGGAGGAGCGCGCCGAGGACCAGCTCGTCGACGATCCGAACGCCGCCCGCCGCTTCTGGTTCGAGCACGCCACCGGCGCCGGCAAGACGGTGGCCGCGCTCGGCTTCGTCGAGGCCTCGCGCACCGGCGGCATCCTGATCCTCACCCACCGCCGCAACCTCGTGGACCAGTTCCACGGCGAGCTGTTCGACCGCGGCTACAAGAAGCGCGTCACGCCCGCGATCCTCGGCCGCGACGCGGACCCCAAGCAGGTCGGCCCGGTCACGGTCGAGACCTACCAGTGGTTCGTCCGCAACGCCGGCAACATCTCCGACGCCTACACGATCGTCATCTGCGACGAGGCCCACACCGCGCTCGGCGAGAAGACCAGCGCCGCCATCCGCGCCTGGGAGGGCCCGGTCTTCATCGGCATGACGGCCACCGGCGCGCTGATCGCCCGCCACGTCACCGACCTCTTCCCCACCCAGACCTCCCGCTTCGACCTGGCGCAGGCCGCCCGCCGCGGCGTGATCGCGCCGCTTCGCTGCGTGCGCATCCCGCCGGGCGTGGGCGTGCGGACGATCGCCAAGGTGCCGCTCAGAAAGGGCGAGGTCGATCAGGACTTCGATCAGGAAGAGCTGGCCGCGCTGCTCGACCAGGGCCCGTTCAACGCGGCCGTGGCCGACCTCTACCGCGTGCGCTTCAAGGACCTGCCCGGCGTGGTCTACTCCGCCGGCGTCCAGCACGCCTACAACGTGGCCAAGGCCTTCCAGGACGCCGGCATGAAGGCCAAGGGCGTGTCGGGCGAGACGCCCAAGCGCGAGCTGGCGCGCATCCTCGCCGCCTACGAGCGCGGCGAGATCGACGTGCTCGTGAACGCGCAGCTGCTCGCCGAGGGCTGGAACTCCCCGCGCGCCACCGTCTGCATGCACCTGGCGCCCACCGCCTCGAAGCGCATCTACCAGCAGCGCGTTGGCCGCGTCACCCGCCGCAACCCGGGCAAGGAGGCGGGCATCGTCGTCGACTTCGTGCACCCGGGCACGACGCACGACGACCCGGTGGTCACCCTTCACAGCCTGCTCGACCGCGACGTCTACCGCGGCGGCGCGATCGTCGTGGGCCCGGTGCGCCGCGGCCGCGGCCGCCGCATCCGCGTGGAGCGCCGCGTGCTGCCGGTCACGCCCGATCCGGACCGCCGCGCCGCGGTGTTCGAGCGCGAGCTGTGGCGCATCGCCGTGGAGAACCTGACCTGGTCCGAGCAGCACGTCTGGGCCGCGCTCGCGGGCGCCCGCGTGGCGTCCAACAACTGGCGCCGCGCCAAGGCGATGATCCACTTCGACAACACCGGCGAGCTGCGCCGGCGCTTCCTCATCACCTGCCTCCAGCGCAACCGCAACTCGCAGCTGCGCATCCGCGCGCTCCAGGAGATCGCGGCCGCCCGCGACGCCGAGGCGTTCGACGAGGCCGTGGAGATCGTCGGCGGCTGGTCGCGCGACGAGCGCCGCGAGGGCGTGAAGGTGCTGCTCCAGGCCCTGGCCGAGCGTTCCATCGGCCGGCGCGACCAGGCCAGCGCCTGGCTCTGGCGGCTCGCCGAGTACACCCGCGAGGTGCACGAGGAGTACGCGGTGCAGCGCTGGCCCGAGACCAAGCGCCTGCTGGGCCTGCTGGTGAACTCATCCGGCGGCGCCCACGCTCGCAACGCCCGCCGCCTGGTTCACGCCTCGCGCAAGCAGGACCGCCGCCTGGCGGCCGCGCTGCTGGCCGCGGCCCTCGCGCACACGCCCGAGGCCGAGGAGGTGCTGCGCGGCGCGCGCACCCGCATGGCCCGCAAGCCGTCGGCGCTCGCGCGCGAGCTGCTGCGCAACTTCCCCAAGGGCAGGCGCCGCCGCGGCGGCCGCCGCAGGCGCGGCAAGGGCGCTCAGGGCGAGGCCGCCGCTGCCGGCAAGAACGGCGCGGCGGAGCAGCAGCCGGACCTGGTGGAGACCGACGAGGACGAGCGGGACGACGAGCTCGACACCGACGAAGAGCGCGACGATGACGACGACCGGGACGACGAGGACCGGGACGACGACGATCGCGACGACGACGACGACTGGACCACGGACGACGACGAGTCCGACGACGAGTCGGCTGCCGCTTAGCTCTGCGTCTGCGGAGTAGCGCCCTCGAGTGCCGCCAGGGCGCCATCGAGGGTGTCGTGCACCGAGAACATGCGGTTCAGCCCGGTGATGTCGAAGATCCTCGCCATCGTCGGGTCCGGGCACAGCACGGCGAGCATCCCGCCGCGCGGCCGTAGCCGCTTCATGCCGCTCACGAGGATGCCGAGCGTGGTCGAGTCGATGAAGGTCGCGTCGGTCAGGTCGAGCACGAGCTTCGTCTTCCCGCTCTCGATCGCGCGGTTCACGTGGTCCTTGAGCTCGGGGGCGGCGTAGAGGTCAACCTCGCCCTGGAGCTTGATGACAATCGAGTCCTCTTTGTGGGACTCGTCTTCTATGTGAAAGTTCATTACTGGCATCCGTGGGAGGGTGATGCGCCGACGCAGTACAAGTCGGCCCGGGTACCGGGCGCAACCTTTCTATTCGAGCCCCAAAATCGAAGCCGAAGCCCGGAAACGCCCGGACAACGGCCCTGCGGCTTACCCTAAACCTAGTCCTGCGTTTGCGCTAGCCCCTCCGCTGAAATTCCCCAGCGGAGGTACGTCATACGGCGGAGATGGACTTCGCCAGCGTCCAGAAATACCCTTCCCGCGGGAGTCTCGACGGCCAGCGCGCCGGAGTCGTCGATCCCGGCGGCGATCCCTTCTCCGCTCTGCCACTGGACTTTCTGACCCAGCAGAGCATCGCGCTGGCGCCAATGCGCCACGATCGTCTCCGGCGGCTCGGCCAGCCGCGCATCCAACGCCTCGAGCAGAAGTTGCAGCAGCGTTTCGGAACTTGGCGCATTAGCACTAGCCGCTGAAACGCTCAGCGAGGTGGCCAGATCGCGCAGCTCAGGAGGGAACTCCCCCTCTTCTGTGCTCACGTTCACCCCGATGCCGAGCACGGCCCAACCCTCCTGGGGACGACCCTCAATAAGGATGCCCGCCACCTTGCGCCCGTCGATCCAGATGTCGTTCGGCCACTTGATCCGGCAGCTCACCGGAGCGCCCCGCTCGCACGCGTCGCAGACCGCCAGCGCCGCCCCCAGCGGCAGGTGCGCCTGCGCCTCCCCGAGGTCGCGCAGCACGAGCGACAACAGCAGCGAGCGACCGGCCGGCGCCACCCACACGCGCCCCTGACGCCCGCGACCTGCCGTCTGCTCGTCCGCGGTGACGAGCGTGCCGTGCGGCGCGCCGGCCAGCGCCAGCTCCTTCGCGCGCTCGTTGGTGGAGTCGGTGCTGCGGTGATGGACCCGCGGCGTGCCGATCATCGCGGCGTGATGCGCACCTCGGCGTCCCGCGCGAGCTGGAGCGTGGCCGCGGCGTCGCCTCGGTTGATCGCGATCGAGAGCGCGCGGTAGGAGTCCTCGTACACGAGGATGTCGCCAGGGCGCACGTCGGCGAACGTCTGCGCGACGTTCGCCAGGTAGCGCTCCGCGCGGACCCGCAGCTCCACCTGGCCGCCGAGCACGATGCCGGTGCCCGCCAGCTCCTCGTGCGACAGGTTCAGTGCCGCGTTCCCGAAGCGGTCGATCGTCAGCACGTGCGCCACCACCGTGTCCCCGTCTCGGGCGGGCGCCGGCAGCTCGATCGTGTCGAGCGTGTCCGGGTCGAGCGGCTCGCCGGCCTCCGCCAGCGGCGCGCCGGCCGCCAGGTGGGCGGCCACCGGGGCGAACACGTCGCGCCCGTGGAAGGTGGCCGACACGGGCTCGAGCCGGTGCGGCGAGCGGCTCACGTCCACCGCCTCGGCCACCCCGCCGAAGCGCTCCCAGGCCAGGCTCAGGAGCCCGTTGTCGGGACCCACCAGCACGCGGCCGTCGTCGGTGCGCAGCGCCACCGCGCGCCGCTCGGTGCCCACCTGCGGATCCACGATCGCCACGTGCACCCCCACCGGCACGTATGGCAGCGTGTTGCGCAGCGCCAGCGCGCCCTCGCGCACGTCGTGGCGCGCGATGCCGTGGCTCAGGTCCACGATCGTCGCCTCGGGGCAGATGCCCAGGATCACCGCGTGGCAGACGCCCACGAAGTCGTCATCGCGCCCGTAGTCGGTGAGCAGGCTGACGATCACGATCCTGTCGCGTCCCCCACGAGCGCTGTCACCAGCCCCTCGATGTCGTGCTGCGCCGCCTCCACGTGAACGGTCAGGCCCAGCTCGCGCGCGGTCGCGCTCGTCACCGGCCCGATCGAGATCACGCGTGCCTCGGCGCCCACGCTCCCGCCGGCCTCGATGTAGTTGCGCACGGTGGAGCTGGAGGTGAAGGTCACGTAGTCGGCGCGCGCGGCGGCCTCGCGCTGGTCCTCGTTCAGCGGCTCCGCCACGGTCTCGTAGAGAGCCACCACGTCCACCTCGGCGCCGCGCTCGCGCAGGCCGTCGGGCAGCACGTCGCGGGCCTCGGTGGCGCGGGCGACCAGCACGCGTCGTCCCTCCAGCGGCACCGCCTCGAGCGCCTCCAGCAGCGCCTCCGCCACCGAGCGCTCCGGCACCACGTCGGCGCGGATGCCCCGGTGCTGGAGCTCGGCCGCCGTGCCCGGCCCGATGGCCGCCACCGTGGCGCGGGCCAGCGCCCGGGCGTCGCCGCCCAGCTCGGCCAGCGCGTCCATCAAGAGCGCCGCGCCGTTTGGGCTCGTCAGGCACACCAGCGCGTACTCGCCGATCGCCTCGGCGGCAGCGCGCAGCTCGCCGCTCACCGGCAGCGCCTCGATCCGGATCGCCGGCGTCTCCACCACCTCGGCCCCGAGCAGCGCCAGCCGCGCGGACAGCCCGCTCGCCTGCGCCCTCGCGCGCGTGACCACCACGGTGCGGCCGAAGAGCGGACGCCGCTCCAGCCAGCGGAGTGGCTCGCGCAGCCTCGCCACCGGGCCCACGAGCGTGATGGCGGGCGGCCGGATCCCCGCCTCGGCCACCGCCGCGGCGATGCCGCCCAGCGTGCTCGTCACCGTGCGCTGGCCGGGCAGCGTGCCGCGCTCGATCACCGCCACTGGCTCGTCCTCTGGCCGCCCGCTCTCGATCAGCCGTCTGCGCGATCTGCTCGATCCTGCCCACGCCCATGTAGAGCACCAGCGTGCCGGGGAAGGAGGCCAGCGCCGGCCAGTCCAGCGCCGTGTCCGGCTTCTCGGGATCCTCGTGCCCGGTCACGAACGCCACCGCCGAGGCGGCGTCGCGGTGGGTCACCGGGATGCCCGCATAGGCGGGTGCCGCCACGCCCGCCGTCACCCCGGGCACCACCTCGAACGGCACGCCCGCGTCGGCCAGCGCCTGCGCCTCCTCGCCGCCGCGGCCGAACACGAACGGGTCGCCGCCCTTCAGCCGCACCACGGTGCGCAGCTCGCGCCCCAGCTCCACCAGCCGCGCGTTGATCTCCTCCTGCGCCATCGAGTGCCCGCCGGGCTGCTTGCCCACGTAGACCAGCTGCGCGTCGCCGCGCGCGCCGTCGAGCGCGCCGGGCGGGATCAGGCGGTCGTAGAGCACCGCGTCGGCCGCGGCGATCAGCTCGAGCGAGCGGCGCGTCATCAGCCCCGGATCGCCCGGACCGGCGCCCACGAGGTAGACCGTGCCTGGCACAGCCTTGAAAGCTATCCCCGCGAGTGGTTAAGTGGGTCGCGTGACGCGGAAGCGCCTCGACGAGCTGTAGCGACGAGCCCGAGCGCCGCCTTGGCGCGGCCGCCCTACGGGGCGGCCAGTTCTGCTTGCCGGAGCACGTCGGCAGCGCCCGCGGAGAGGAGTCGCGCGGCCAGTTCCTGCCCGACCCCAGCCGGGTCGGCCGGCGTCGCCGCTCAGCGTGTCGCGGATCCAGGTGCTGCCGTCAGGGAGGCCGACGAACGCGTCGATCCTCAGAGCCGCCGTCCTCGATACGGGCGTGCGCGCCGATCGGCGTGTGGCAGCTCGCGTCCAGCTCGGCGACCAGCGCGCGCTCGGCGGTGAGGCAGACGAGCGACTCGCGATGGGTGAGCCGGGCGGCGAGCTCGGCGACGCGCTCGTCGCCGGCCCGGGCCTCGAGCGCGAGGCAGCCCTGGCCGGGGGCGGGTGTGAGAGCGCGGTGTCGATGGGGTTGCCCTCGTCTGCCCGGCCGAGCCGGATCAGCCCGGCGGCGGCGAGCACGACGGCGTCGTACCTGCCCTCGGCGAGTCGCCGCAGGCGGGTGTCCACGTTGCCGCGAAGGTCCTCGACGACCAGGTCGGGGCGGGCCGCGAGTAGCTGAGCGCGACGGCGCAGGCTGCCGGTGCCGATGGTTGCGCCGTCCTCGATGTCGGCGAGCGACGGCGCGCCGCAGAGCGCGTCACGCGCGTCGACCCGCTCCGGGCACCGCGACGATCGCGAGTCCCGCCGGCAGCTCGCCCGGCACGTCCTTCGCGGAATGCACCGCCAGGTCGATCTCGCCGGCGAGCAGGGCCTCCTCGATCTCCTTGACGAAGCGCGACTTGTCGCCGACCGGAGCGGCCGGCCTGCCCTTGCCCTCGTCACCGGAGGTCCGGATCTCAACGATCTCCACCTCGGCCCCGAGCGCGTCGGCGACGAGCCCGGTCTGAGCGAGGGCGAGGGCGCTGCCGCGGGTGCCGATGCGAAGCGGGGCCACGGCACCAGTTTGGCGGGTCGTCAGCGCCGGACGTGACGCGACGATGCGCTGAGCCGCGTGGCGCGAGTCGCCGCCGTAGGAGATCCGGAGTACGCCGCGAGGGGCGCGCCGGAGTGCGCGAGACAGGTGCAAGGTGACCCTGTAGCGCCCGTGGCTAACTCTCGCCGACGTCCGGACCGTCGATCCTCGCGCGGAATACGACGCTCGCACGACACCGGTCGCGTCCCTTGCCAGGGTCCCCGACGCGGCGAGCGTGGTCCGGCCAAGCGAGGTTCGGGAGACCCGTAGGCGAGCCGGACTCGGAAGGGAGCGGCCGACGGTGGGCGGTGAGGGAACGATGGGTGTCGGTGCGGCGATGCTCGCCCAGCCGCAACTGACCGGGGCCGAGACGTTGCCGAGCCCGTCGGTGGCCCGCACAGAGAAGCTGTAGCTGTGGCCGGGGAGCCCGGAGTAGGTGGCAGCGGTGCCCGACGTACCCCTCAGCCAGGGCGAGCTGGCCCCGCCGTCGATGGCGACGTCCACGTCGTAGCCGGCAATCGGAGACGCGTCGGTTGCGCCCCACCTCACGGCGAGCGCTGGGTCCGTGTTCGCGGCGCCCGGGCAGGCGACCTGGAGCGCGGGCGGCGTCGAGTCCACATGGAGGACGGCGGTGGTGCCGGGTGAGGTGAAGGTCTCGTCGTACGCCTGATCCTGGGCGGTGGCGGTGAGGTGATCCACGGCGTCGGCGCTGCCCTTGACGGTCCACTGGTGAGTCGGCGCTGCGCCTGGCGCAAGCGTCCCCGCGTGCCACGTGGCTGAGCCCGATGGTCAGCTCGACCCCCGCCGGCAGGTCGAGCGTGACCTGCGCGTCGGCGCCGTCCATATCCGGGGAGGAGTTCGTCAACGTGGCGGTCACCGTCACCGGATCGCCCTGTCTCGCGGTGGCCCGGTCGAGACTGAGCGCGACGGTCGGCTTGGGCGCGGCGATCGGCGTGATCTGACTGGTGGCCGCGAGCGCAAATGGCTCGGCCGCGAGTCCGTCGACCGTTGTCGACTCGTCCTTGACCTTGTAGATCGTCGCGCCCGCCCCCGGCGACCTGACCTGCTCCACGTTGTCGATCGAGCTGGTCGAGCTCGCCCGCAGCGATTGGGATCCGTCGTACTGGAAGAGGTCGAGGTTGGACAACGTGAGGCCGTGCGGGACGCCGCAGCCGGCCGTGAAGCAGCCGTTCGAGCGGCGATTCCAGACCAGGGTGGCGCGGTCCGCGGTGGCCGCAGTGGCGCGGTAGAAGCGCACGTCTCCCGCCCCCACCTCGTCCGCGGCCCCATTCGTGTTTCCGCGCTGCGCGTAGGCCGCGCCGAGATTTAACTCGCCGAAGCCCCAGTCGGGCTGCCACCCAGTTTGGCTGCCCATTGCATCACTCGGAGTCGCGCGGCCGAGCGTCGCAGAGTTGATCAGCAACGCCTTTTGCGCCATCGGCGAGGTGATCCCGGCGCCATAGAGGATCGTCGCGGCGCCGGCGATCTGGGGAGACGCGAAGGAGGTTCCGGTGTCGCCGCGCTCGAGCCGGTTGAGGCCCGACCACCTCTGCTCGACAACTGTCATGTTCCGCTGTTCGTCCCGGCGGCGATGGCCACCAAGTCTGGCTTCTTCCGGCCGGCGGGTGAGGGCCCTTGGCTCGAGAAGTCAGCTATGGCGTCATCGGAGCTCGTCGTCGGACTCGTTGACGCTGATTCCGCCGCCGCAAATGACGTTGTACGCGAGGCAACTGTCGGTGATGTGCCCGCTGACCGGTTCCATGGAGGCCGTCGTTGCCGGAAGGCTCGGTCAGCGTTACCCCGTGCTGAGAGACCAGCGAGTCGAGGTTCTGCATGATCGTGGAGTCGTCGCTCGTGGTGTAGGAGCCGTGGCTGTCGCTCATGACCACTGCGGGGTTCGCTGCGCCCGGCATCGTTCCGGTGTTCGGGTAGATCGCGCTCTGACTGATTCCCAGCGCCCAGGCCGCCGGGTTGAAATTGGTGTCGGGACTTCCCAGGAAGTCTGGCGTCGAGCACGTGCGCCGACGCCGTACGCGATGCCCTTCTCAGCTCCCGTGTCAGCGTTGCACAACGTCGCGCAGCTTGAATTGCCAGTTGCGACGGCCATTCCGGCAACCTCTGTGCCGTGCTCACAACCCGCGCTTCCTTGTCCGCACGGGGGGTTCAGCGGGGCGGATGACGGTCGCTCGAAGCCCACGCCCTGAAAGAGCGGCTGGTCTTCCTGGATCTTGTCGTTCAGGATCGCGAGGCTGGCGGTGCTGTCGGGAGCATTCCCACTTCCTCCGGTGTATCCCGCGGCCCACCATGTTTGTGCGCCCACCGCCCGGGTCTCGTTGGCGAGGCCACCCATCGGCCGCGCACCGGCGCGCGACTCACGCCCCAGACATCAGGCCGGCGCGCGAGCTGTGCGAGGGCCGTCCCCGGGACGAGCGCCGTCAATGAGTTCGAGAGGGGGTCGCTCTCGAGAACCTCGACCGCCCGCCCTTCTGATTGCCAGCACAACACGCTTCTGCTCTCTGGCCGCCTCTGATGCGGCGGCACCGAGCTGACGAAGTAGGCGGGCCCGGAGCCGCCCGTGCTCCATGGCAACGGTCCGGCCTACTCCACGACTCCGCCTCAGTGCGGCTGCCTCGGTCCTTGTGAGCCGACCGCTGAGTCCGAAGGCTTGGGACGCCGTCATGGCGGCGCCCTGAACCGGGCTCTCGGCGAGGGAGATCAAGATCCGCTCCCGGTGATTTCCGCGTCCGGTCAGACCGGCCGAGAGCCCTTGATCGGCGGTGAATCGCCGCGGGGCGGCTGACCCGCTCGGGCGACTGATTCGGGTCCCCCGATGAAGCGAAGCCAGCGCCGGTGCCACGGCCACGAGCCCAACGACCGCGATGCAGGCAGCGCTCGCCCTCCAGGCGAGGTTGGGTGTCGAGATGCGGCGAGCTTCTTGCACGGCGGTCCTAAATGGGTATCGACAGGCCACCCAATCGGTTGAGTACCCCGTATCGGTAAAGAAGCCTCGCAAGAACGCGGCGGGGCCCAGCCCAGGAGCCGGACCCCGCCGCGCCGCGGCCGCTCAGCGACCCCTGACCATCACTGTGGTCACCCTCGAGTAGCCGAGCTCGTACGGGTAGCTCGCCTCACGCCTGATCCGGACTCGGAACTTGTAAGACACGAGACCGCTCGTTGCCTGGAACCGGTACCTGTAGCTCCACGTGCCCTTGGCCTTCGGTCGCAGAGTCGCAAACGTGCGCCACTTGCCGCGGTAGAACGCCTGCAGCTCGGCGATCTTGAGGCCGCCCAAGACCTGGAGTCCCAATCTGCCGGAGAAGCGAACGGTCTCGCCATTCAGGACGTTGTGCCTGCTCGCTTTGAGCGTCGAGTTAGCCGGCACTCGCAGCTTCACCTGCGCGGAGGCGGGATGAAGCGTGACCGTGCCGGGAACTCGAACCGGATCGTTCGGCTGGCGCCCTTTGGGGCGTGGTAGTCGAACTCGCCTGCTGCGTTCGTCCGCAGAGTCGCGATCCGCACCGCGCTCTGACCAGAGGCATCGAGTTGCCTGTAGACGTCGACCGGCTGACCTCCGATCGACCGGCCATCGCTGGTCCGCAGCGTCCCCTTGACGAGTGCGGACTTGCCGAATGCGACCTTCATCGAGGGCGCCGTGCCCGAAGGCAGCGACTGCTTCGACTGCCGTTTCTGAGCCGTGCTCCGTTGCCTGCGGACCTTCGCCATGCACTTCCGTGAGCGACGGCAGGCGGCCGAGACCCTCCGGGCTTGCTTGCTCGCGCCGGGCTTGACGATTCCCGCGGTTATCCGGGTGCCGAGACGGAACGGCGCCTCGAGCACCTCCACGCGACCATCTCGCCGGCGATTCGAGACCGTCGTGTTGCCGGCGTTGTCCACGACTCTTGCCTGGAACTCGTACGTTCCCGGGTCGAGATGGGAGTCGTCGACGGTCGTGACGAGATGGTCGTCGACGAGTTGCGTCGGCAGGTCGGTCCATGACGTTGCGCCTTGTTCGCGCATCTGGATCAGGCCGCTGGCGATGCCGGAGGTCCGGTCCGTTACCGCGACACTGACTACTGCCGGCCGACTCGAGTCTTGGGCCTCGAAGGCAAGGAACTCAGGGGGCGTCTGGTCGATCTTGAACTCCGTTGTTTTCTCCGGCGATCTCGTTCCCGGCGAAGTCGACGGCCTTGTAGGTCAGCGTGTGGCGCCCATCGGCTGCGACGGTGAGGGGGCGAACAGCGTGTTGACACCATCGACGTCATCGCCCGGCGCGTTCTGTGCCGGCTCCACCGTCGACGCGGTACTCCACATATGCGCCGCTGGTGACACCGGGGTCGAGTCCTCGTCGGTAGCCCCGCATGCCGGAAAGGTGCGCTTGATCCACGCCGCCGAGACGGAGACTCACTGGTCCACGCTGCCACTGTGTCGGATCCGGCGCTCCTTGAAGCGAGCTCTCCGGCGCCGTCCTGTCAACGTCGACTTCGGTCGTCCCGATGTCGGAGTCGGCCGCCGGCACACCGGCACCAGAGATCGCGCGGGCCTTGACCACGTTTCGACCTTCAGGCATGTCGTGACGGTCAGCGTCGCGTTCGGGTCCCACAGCGTTGATCGACGTGCTCCCGGCTGTCGACCCGTCGGTGGTCATCGCGTATCCCTTGATTCCGGATTTCGGGACGATCGCGCCGAATGCCGAGCTTCACCGGCTGCGGCAGCGCCTTGGCCTCCCGCGCATTCACCCACCCGTTCCGATGCGCCGGCGCCGAAAGGCCCGGGCGCGGCCGGGTCGTACCTCAGGTGCACGGGGACCGATGCCATGCCGCGGTTGGCGTTCGCGGCCGCGTCCTCGAGCCACACGCGCACGAGGTAGTCCCCAGCGGCGGGCAGCTGAATATCGGAGATCGCGTGAATGCCATCCCCGCCGCCTGTGCGTCGGCCACCGGACAGTTCGAGCTGTCCTCGACGTGGCAGACGGAGTAGTGGGCCTTCGCGATCGGAGCGTGCTGACCAGTCGGCGAGGTCCAAGACAGGTCGAACGAGTTGTTCGGCGTCCAGTCCTCTCCCTGGCCACCGCGACCTGGGTCGCACTCATGTCGGGGGCGTGGTTGTCCACGTAGACCTGCATCGGTGCAACACCCCCCACCCATCGCCGCGTCGTACGTGATGGCCTGGAGGTCATGCTGCCCGTCGCTCAGGTGAGCGGTGTCGTAGTTCCAGCTGTCCGCGTGAGGCGCGCACGGCTGGGCGTAACTGAAGTCGCAGTCGTGCTGAGCCAACTCGGCCGTCTGACCGTCGATCTTCACCTCGTTGGCCTGGATTCCATCTGCGTTGTCGACGCCTGAGACCACGATCGAGCGAACTCCGCTCTGCCAGGCGCCGGTCCACAACGACCCAGAGGGCGTGACCGACGGGGTCGTCAGATCGTTCACGATCACCGTCGCGCCGAACATCTCGAAGATCCCGCCTTCGCCGGTGCCGGGATCGACGCAACCGCTGATGCTCTGGCAGCCCACCTCCATGCGCACCTGCTTGGAGTCGTAGAGCGGGGACGCTGTGCGGGCCGTTCACGTATCCGCACGGGTTGTATCCCTGCCAGCAGCCTTCGCGACCGGTGTAGTCGTCGATCAGCATCGAGTAGAAGCTGTTCGTGGTCGTGCGCGCGGTCCAGTTGCTCATCTGGATGCTGTCGAGCGTGTTGCCTGCCGGCGCCTTGAACTGCCAGCCGCCCATCGCTCCGTACGGCGACGGCAGGCCGTTGGCGATCCCGCGCACGAACAACCCCATGTTCGTGTTGTGCTGAAACCCTGCGTTCGGGCAGCCGGCGCCAAATGTGAGGTTGGAGCCCGCCGAGTAGTACTGGGCCCAAGAGTTGTTCGGGCCGCCGCTGTCGTTACAGGTCCGCACCGGATAGGTGGCGGCGTGCGCGGCCGTCGGCAGGAGCGCCGCTCCAACCAGTGCGACCAGGCACGCGAGCAGAGCTCCGGGAGCGCCATGGCGGCGCGCGAAGAGCTTGCGGTTCATTGCATCCTCCTTGACATTCAGATCTGGTTCCTTCCAGCCGAGGCCGCTGTCTGGCCCCGGGTCCCTAAGGGACGCCGGCGAGGTTTTCGCCCCCACGGATGACGACTTCCCGTGGACTGCGGGGCGAGGTCCCCTGCCAGGTGGCCTGCCGCAGCCCCTACTCGCGGAGCCTCTGTTTGCTCGGCAGAGATGCCCCGGAGCAGCAGCACGATTAGGCCGCAAATTGCGGCTTTTGGGGCTATTGGTTAACGCCGACCGGTGAGAAGAGGACCGGCTCCCTTCCCGCAGCCTTGGGAACCCACGTACCCGCGCGGAGTAAACGCTCGTTGGACACCCTCGCCGAGGGGTAAGGTGCCGCTAGTCGATCAGGAGGGCATCGGCCCATGCAGACGAACCAGCTCGACCGCGGCAAGCTACGCGAGCTCGCCAACCTCCACCCGGAGGGCGCCAAGGTCCTGAGTCTCTACCTCAACCTGGACCCGACGGAGTTCGCCAGTCCCCAGGCTCGCAGCACCGAGATCCACTCGCTGCTCGACGAGGCGGACCGGCGCCTGCGGAACGGCAATCACCTCACGCGCGAGGAGAAGATCCACCTGCGCGAGGACGTTCAGCACGTCCGCGACTGGTTCGACGGCCCCGACTTCTCGGCCAAGGGCGCCCACGCGCTCGCGATCTTCTGCTCGGGCCCGGCGGGCGTGTTCGAGGTGCTCAAGCTGCCGCGGCCGGTCGCCACGGGCGTCGCCATCGACGACAAGCCTTTCATCGAGCCGCTCGCCGATCTCGCCTTCTCGGGGAGCTGGGCGGTGTTCCTCGTGAACCGCAAGCTCGCCCGCATCCTGCGCGGCTCGCGAGAGCGGCTCGAGGAGGTCGCCTACATCACGGACGACGTGCACGGCTGGCATGACCAGGGCGGCTGGTCTCAGGCTCGCTACCAGCGGGGCATCGACAAAGAGGCCGACGACCACGTCAAGAACGCCGCCGAGGAGCTCTTCCGCCGCTTCCAGCGCGCGCCGTTCGACAAGTTGCTGATCGGCTGCACCGCCGAGATGTGCAACGACGTGGAGAAGCGCCTCCACCCGTACCTCCAGCAGCGCATCGTCGGCCGCATCGACATCGACGTGGAGAACACCAACCCGGACCAGGTCCTCGAGGCGGCAGCTCCCAGGATGGAGGGCGAGGACCGCAAGCGCGAGCGCGAGGTGCTCGACCGGCTGTCCGAGGGGCTCGGCACCGGCGGCCGCGCCGCCGCGGGCCTCGACGAGGTGCTCGACGTGCTGAACCAGCGCCGGGTGGAGGTGCTGATGTTCGAGCAGGGCCTGAGCGCGCCTGGCGTGCTCTGCCCACAGTGCGGCTGGACGGGCGGACAGGGAACGACCTGCCCGATCGACGACACCAGGCTCGACGAGCGCGACGACGTGATCGAGAGCGCCGTCGAGCTGGCGATCACCCAGTCAGCCGAGGTGATCCCGGTCCGCTACCACGACGACCTGGACGGCAAGGGCTCGATAGCGGCGCTGCTGCGCTTCTGAAAAAACAAAAGCGGCGGACGAGCCGGTCGTCCGCCGCGCTGTTTTCAGGTCGTCGGTTCTCAGTACCTGCGCGCTGAGATGCGTCCTCCGAAGCCGTAGCCCCCGGTGGGGATACCGGTAACGAGCACGACGACCGCTGCCACGACGCCAACTACGTACGGCAGGCCGAGCTCTGAGCAAATCCAGAACACGACCGCTGCCACAACGATGGCTATAAGGGTGCCGAACAAGGGCACCTCCTTTCACCTGAGAGCCTTCCCATACCCCCGCTGGCGTAAACGGAATGGGACGTCAGATGTCGAACGTCGTCTGCGGCGCGGGATAGCTGAGCGCCGTCCCGTCGACCACCGCGAAGGGCGTCAGCTCGTGCTCGGACAGCCGCCCGTCCGGCCCGATGTGGAGCACCCGCCGGCCGCGCGCCACGAGCGCGTCGGACAGGAGGCGGCGGTGGCAGTGCTCCCAGGCGGCCTCGGCGCACATCACCGCGTGGTCCGCTCGCGCGCGAGCGTCTCCAGCCGCGCCACCGCCGCCTCGAACTCCGGCGTGGCCATGTGGTCGGCGTAGCCGCGGAACCCCTCCTCGCGCCAGCCGTCGTTCGGCGAGCCCTCCAGCGGCACGCGCAGCCCGCCGAGGTCGCGCGCGTGCACGTACTGGATGCCGCGCTCGGGCAGCGAGCGCTCGAGCAGGTCCGAGTTGAACTGCGGCACCCGGCGCGAGCGCGGGTGCATGCGCACGTCCACGAGCGCCTCCACCCCGTGCCCGCGGAGCAGCCCCACGAGCTCGTCCAGCTCGTGGGTGGAGTGTCCGATCGTGAAGATGTCATCCTCGGACGGGCCGATGGCGAAGAAGCTTGGCAAGTACGAGCAGAAGCGCGACTTCAAGAAGACGCCCGGAGCCGTCGGGCCGCAAGCCCGCGCGCAAGAAGACCGCCGCGAAGCAGCCGCGCTTCGTGATCCACGAGCACCACGCCCGCAGCCTGCACTGGGACCTGCGCCTGGAGCGCGACGGCGTGCTCGTCTCCTGGGCCGTGCCCAAGGGCATCCCGCCCGACCCCAAGAAGAACCACCTGGCGGTCCACGTCGAGGACCACCCGCTCGACTACATCGACTTCGCGGGCGACATCCCCGAGGGCAACTACGGCGCCGGCACGGTGAAGATCTGGGACAAGGGCACCTACGAGACCGAGAAGTTCCGCGACGACGAGGTGATGATCACCTTCCACGGCGAGCGGCTGGAGGGCAAGTACGTGCTCTTCCAGACCAAGGGCAACCAGTGGATGATCCACCGCATGGACCCGCCCTCGGGCGGGGCGCGCGAGCCGATGCCGGACAAGCTCGTGCCGATGCTGGCGAAGCTGGCCGCGGCGCTGCCGCGCAACGACGCGGACTACGGCTACGAGATCAAGTGGGACGGCATCCGGGCGCTGGCGTACATCGACGGCGGCCGCGCCGCGCTTCGTGAACCGCAACGGCCGCGACACCACGAGCACGTATCCCGAGCTGCGCGAGCTGGGCGGCGCGGTGGGCACGCTCCAGCTGATCCTCGACGGCGAGATCGTGACCTTCGACGAGGACGGGCGGCCGAGCTTCGAGCGCCTCCAGAGCCGCATGCACCTGGCCTCCGACGGCGCGATCAGGCGCCGCATGGAGGACATCCCGGCCGCCTACATGATCTTCGACGTGCTGTTCCTCGACGGCCACTCGACGATGTCGCTGCCCTACACGCGAGCGCCGCAAGCTGCTGGACGAGCAGCTGAAGCTGGACGGCCCGCACTGGAGCACGCCCGCCTACCACGTGGGTGACGGCAAGGCACTGCTCGCCGCCAGCAGGGAGCGCGGCCTGGAGGGCGTGATCGCCAAGCGCCTGGACAGCAGCTACGAGCCCGGCAAGCGCACGGGCGCCTGGCTGAAGATCAAGAACGTGCAGCGCCAGGAGGTGGTGATCGGCGGCTGGCTGCCCGGCGAGGGGCGCCGGGAGGAGAGCATCGGCTCGCTGGCCGTCGGCTACTACGACGGCGACGACCTGAAGTACGCGGGCAACGTGGGCACCGGCTTCAAGGACGCGGACCTGGTGACGATGAAGAAGCTGCTCGCGCCGCTGCGCCGTGACGCGATCCCCGTTCGCCGGCCGCCAGCCGAAGAAGGGCACGGTGTTCGTCGAGCCCAAGCTGGTGGCGGAGGTGGAGTTCCTCGAGTGGACGCGCACCGCCACCCTGCGCGCCCCCTCGTTCAAGGGGCTGCGCGACGACAAGGACCCGCGCACCGTGGTGCGCGAGGTCCCTGAGCCGCCGCCTGGCTGATAGGGGTCAGGCGGCCAGGTCCGGCGGCTCGGCCGGCCCGTCGTGGGTCTCGAGCCAGGCGAGGATGTCGTCGCGGCCGAGGTCGAAGCCCTCGTCCGGCAGCTCGGCCACCAGCTCGAGCGTGAGGTCGCGGCAGTAGCGGTCGGCGAGCGCGGGACTGCCGGTGGCGTCCTGCAACAGCGAGCGCGACAGCTCGCGCGCCGCCAGGCCGCGCCGGCCCCAGGCGAACCCTGGCATCGCCAGGTCTCCCTGGTAGCGCAGCGCGGTCCTGACGCCCGCACGCTCCACCCACACGTGACGTCCCCACCAGTCGGCCACTCCGAGGTATCGAGTGGAGCGCGCCGCGGGGCGAGCGCGGCGGCGCGTGATCGGAGTGGGGAGCGCCGTGTGAGTGACCATGCGGACAGTTGATCGCCCGAACCTGTGAGCTTCCTCAAAAGCTCTGAAGAACTCCTTAAGAGGTCGACGCGCGAGCGGCCGATCGGTCACGGCCCCGCGGCAATTTCCCTGGCATCGAAGGTGTGGCGAATGGTTTTCGGGTAAACCTGTTGAACCCCATCCCCGAGGAGCCAGTCGAATGCCAAGGTCGATCTGGAGTGGAGCCATCAGTTTCGGGCTGGTCAACGTGCCAGTGAAGCTGTACAGCGCGGTCTCGCGCAAGACCGTGCGCTTCCACCAGCTCCACGACAAGGACGGCGTCCGGATCCAGCAGAAGCGGGTCTGCCCGGCGGATGGCGAGGAGGTGCCCTACGAGAACATCGTCAAGGGCTACGAGATCAGCCCGGACCGCTACGTCTTGATCGAGACCGAGGAGCTCGAGGCGCTCGATCCGAAGAAGACGCGCTCGATCGACATCCAGGAGTTCGTGGACCTCGACGAGATCGACCCGATCTACTACGACCACCCCTACTACCTCGCGCCCGGCACGGGCGCCGTCGAAGGCCTACCGCCTGCTGGTCGCAGGCGATGCAGAAGACGAACAAGGTCGCGATCGCCGCGCGTGGTGATCCGCCAGAAGGAGAGCCTCGTGGCCATCCGCGCCACCGGCGACGTGATGACGATGGCGACGATGGTCTTCCACGACGAGGTGGTCTCGCCCGGACACGATCGAGGAGATGCCCGACGACGACGCCGAAGGCCTCGAAGCGCGAGGTCGAGATGGCGCGAGCAGCTGATCGCGTCGCTGTCCGGCGACTTCGACCCGACGAAGTACAAGGACGAGTACCGCGAGCGCGTGCTCGAGCTGATCGAGGCCAAGGCCGCCGGCGAGGAGATCAAGATCCAGCCGCAGGAGGAGCCGGTGAAGGTGCCGGACCTGATGGCCGCGCTCGAGCAGAGCCTGGCCGCCGCGCAGAAGACCGGCGGCGGCAGCTCGCGAACCCGCAAGCGCGCCGCCAGCGGCGACGGCGGGGAGCCGGCCAAGAAGCCGGCCCGGCGCGGCACGCGCGCCAAGGCCGCCAAGAAGTCCTAGCGCCCGGGCATGGCCAGCAAGGCCGTCGAGGTGGAGGTCGAGGGGCGGACGCCTCCGGCTCTCGAACCTGGACAAGGTGCTCTACCCCGCCGTGGGCTTCACCAAGGGCCAGGTGATCGACTACTACACGCGCATCGCGCCGGTGCTGCTGACGCATCTGCGCGACCGCCCGTTGACGCTGAAGCGCTACCCGAACGGCGTGGACGAGAAGTTCTTCTACGAGAAGCAGGCCCCGTCGCACCGGCCCGACTGGGTGAAGACCGTGCCGGTCGTGGCCCGCGAGCGCACGATCGACTTCACGCTGGCGGGCGACCTGCCCACGCTCGTCTGGCTCGCCAACCTCGCCGACCTGGAGCTGCACACCTCGCTGTCGCTGGCCAAGGACATCCCGCGGCCCACCACGCTGGCGTTCGACCTCGATCCGGGTCCGCCGGCGACGATCGTGGAGTGCGCCGACGTGGCGCTGCTGCTGCGCGAGCTGTTCGAGTCCTGGGAGCTCGAGAGCTTCGCCGAAGACCAGCGGCTCGAAGGGGATGCAGCTGTACGTCCCGCTCAACACGAAGGTGACCTACGACGACACGAAGCCGTTCGCCAAGGCGCTGGCCGAGCTGCTCGCCGAAGCGCCACCCGGACCTGGTCGTGTCGAGCCAGAAGAAGGAGCTGCGCAAGGGCAAGGTGCTCGTGGACTGGAGCCAGAACGACGAGCACAAGACCACGATCTGCGTCTACTCCCTGCGCGCCAGGGAGCGCCCCACCGTTTCCACGCCGCTCACGTGGGACGAGGTGGAGAAGCTGGCCAAGTCGCGCGATCCCGACTCGGCGGTGTTCGACTCGGACGACGTGCTGAAGCGCGTGGACAAGCACGGCGACCTGTTCGAGCCGGTCGCGAAGCTCAAGCAGAAGCTGCCGAAGCTGTAGCCCTCGATACGCTCGCGCGACCTGCGGCTAGCTTTAGGCAATGGTCGACTGGACGCTCGGCAAGCAGATCGCACGCTTCGCGGCCGGCGGTGCGCAGGTGCCGGATCTGGGCGTGGACCTCCACAAGCTGGCGGCCGACGCCGAGGTGCAGGTCGCGCGCTACACCGGCCTCGAGCTGCCCGACGCGATCCCCAGCCCCGAGCTGGTGGACCGCGGCGGTCTGGGCCGAGATCAACATCGACACGCTGTCCGGCTTCATCGATCCGGTGGCCGATCGGCTGTCGGAGCGCCTGGGCAGCGCCGGCCCGCTGGCGGGTCCGCTGCGCGCGGCGGCGGGCGCGACGCTGGCGGCCGAGGCTGGGCCTCGTGGCGGGCTACATGTCCCAGCGCGTGCTCGGCCAGTACGAGGTGTCGCTGCTCCAGCCCGACCAGCCGGCGCGGCTCCTGTTCGTGGGACCCAACCTGGTCAAGGCCATCGGCGAGCTGAAGCTCGAGCGCGACGGCTTCCTCGCCTGGATCGTCTTCCACGAGATGACGCACGTGTTCCAGCTCTCCGGGGTGCCGTGGCTGCGCGCCTATCTGGCGGGCCTGCTGCGCGAGTACCTGGCCACGATGGAGGTGCAGATCCAGCGCGGCGCGGCCGGCGGGCTGCCCTCGTTCCCGAAGCCGGCCGAGATCGCCGAGGCCTACCGCGAGGGCGGCCTGGCGGCGCTCGTGCAGTCGAGCGAGCAGCGCGGGATCATGCGCCGCCTGCAGGCGACGATGGCCGTGGTGGAGGGCTACTCGGAGCACGTGATGGACGCCGTGGGCGCGGACGTGCTGCCCGGCTACGAGCGCATGCGCGAGGCGATGGATCGCCGCCGCCAGAGCCGCTCGGCTCCCCAGCGGATCCTGGAGCGGCTGCTCGGCCTCGAGATGAAGATGCGCCAGTACGTGGTGGGCAAGCGCTTCTGCGACGCGGTGGTCGAGTCGAGCGGCATCGCCGTGCTCAACCGCGTCTGGGAGGCGGAGGAGTACCTGCCCACCCTCGCGGAGCTGGACGAGCCCGCGGAGTGGGTCGCACGGGTCGCGCCGGCGCCCGCCGCCGCCTGAGCGGCCTAGCGGCGACACCGCTCAAAGCCGCATTCCAGAGCCTTTTTCGAGCTCGTGTTACAAACGCGTGTTCGGGGGTATATATTGAAGGTCGTTAGATCTAATATTGTTAGTCCCCCGAGATCCCGCCAGGGAGGATCAGATGGCAACACAGACCCCCACGCAGCGGAGCGCCGCCGCCAAGAAGGCCGCCGCGACCCGCAAGCGCACCACCGCGAGCCGCAGTGCTCGCACCACCAGCCGCAGCGCCCGCACGACCGCGAGCAGCGCTGCGAACACCGCAACCGCGCGCGCAAAGGCTGAGGCCACGGGCCTCCAGGCCCTCGCTCTTCAGGCCGAGCGCGCCGTCCTCATCCCCGTCGGCGCGGCCCTCACGGTCCGCGACAACGTGGTCGAGAACGTGAAGCCGTACACCAGCCGTGACAGCGCGGAGCGCGAGATCACCCGGCTCCAGAAGCGCGTCGCGACCAACCTGCGCAAGTTCGAGCGTCGTGGCAACACCGCTCGCAACCAGCTGCAGCGTCAGCTGAAGCGCAACCGGACGCAGGCTGAGCGCCTCGTGCGGCGTAACCGCCGCAACATCGAGTCGCAGGTGAAGTCGGCCCGCAAGGACATCGAGTCCCAGCTCAAGACGGCTCGCGCCGACATCGAGCGTGGGGCCACGGAGGTCCTTTCGACGGTGGCGAGCAACCTGTAGTCACGCTTCCCCCCGCACCCGCCCGGAGAGGTCGGGATCGCGGGGTCAGGCTGCCGGCCCATATATCTCGCCGGCAGTAGTAGTACCTCTCCTCCCTCAGCCGGCGGGGCCTTCGGGCCCCGCCGGTGTCGTTCTGGCACCCGTTTGCCACAATCAACTGGATGCCCACCAAGGACGAGATCACCGAGGCCCTGCGCCCGGTCATAGATCCAGAGCTGCGCCAGAGCATCGTCGACCTCGGAATGGTCAGGTCGATCGAGATCCTGGACGGCGGCCGCGTGGACGTGGTCGTCTCGCTCACCACGCCGGGCTGCCCGATCCGCTCTCACTTCCAGACGGCGGTGATCGAGAAGGTGTCGGCGCTCGAGGGCGTGACGCACGTGCAGGTGGGCTTCGACGTTCTCTCCCAGCAGGAGAAGCAGGGGCTCCAGCAGAAGCTCGGCCGCGGCTCGCTGCCCGAGGGCTCGCTGGCCCAGGTGGGGAACGTGGTCTGCATCGCCTCGGGCAAGGGCGGCGTGGGCAAGTCCACGATGACGGCCAACCTGTCCGCCGCGCTGTTCGCCGAGGGCAAGCAGACCGCCGCGCTGGACGCCGACGTGTGGGGCTACTCGATCCCGCGCATGCTCGGGGTGGAGGGCCGCCCGCAGGTCTCGGCGCAGCGCAAGATCATCCCGCTCACGTCGCGCACCGGCGTGAAGACGATGTCGATCCAGTACTTCCTCGACGAGACCGACCAGGCGATCACCTGGCGCGGCCCGATGCTCCACAAGGCCATCCGGCAGTTCCTCGAGGACGTGGACTGGGGCGAGCTGGACTACCTCTTGATCGACCTGCCGCCCGGCACCGGCGACGTGTCGATGACGCTCGCCCAGCTGCTGCCGCAGGCGAAGTTCGTGGTGGTCACCACGCCGCAGCCGGCAGCCCAGAAGGTGGCCAAGCGCGCGGCCGAGACCGCCCAGCGCTTCGACCTCGAGATCGCCGGGGTGATCGAGAACATGTCCGGCTTCACGACTCCCGACGGTCAGCGCTTCACGATCTTCGGCGAGGGTGGCGGCCAGCTCTTGGCCGACGAGCTGGACGTGCCGCTGCTCGGCAAGATCCCGCTCCAGGAGGAGCTGCGGATCGGCGCCGACATCGGCGAGCCGCTGGTGGTCACCGATCCGGACGCGCCCGCGTCACAGGCCATCTTCCACACCGCCCGCGGCCTGATCGCCGCGACCCCGCAGGAAGCGCCGCTGCTGCAGAGCGCCTCGCCCTTCCCGGGCGACGTGACCGGCACCGCCCTGCCGATGGCGCAGTAGCCGCGTCTTAGTTCAGCGCGCCGGGTGGCAGCACGAAGCGGCGAGGAGCCCGGTCCTCGGCACTGCCGCGGTCGTCGAAGCGCGCGCCATGGAGGCCGCGCCGCGGAGGCGTGGAGACGATCGCCTCCGGCTTGCCGCCGTGCGCGGTGATCCACGCCATCACCGCCGGGAAGTCGCCGCCCTCCGCGAGGATGGCGGCCCGCTCGATGACCTCGCCGCCGGACGAGTGCGAACGCGCCAGCCGCGTGACTACGGCGCGAATCGCCTCGTCATCCACACTCTGAACCATAGACCCTCGTGGCGCGCGGCTCGCGCCGGTGGTCAGCTCTTCTTGAAGTAGGCGGCGTTGATCTCGGTGAAGCGCGCCCACTCGTCGGGCAGCTGGTCCTCGGCGAAGCAGGCGTCAACCGGGCAGGCCTCGACGCACGCGTCGCAGTCGATGCACTCGTCCGGGTCGATGAAGAGCTGGGTCACCGAGTCGTAGTCCGGCTCTTCCGGCGTGGGATGGATGCAATCGACCGGACAGACCTCGACGCACGAGTTGTCCTTCGTGTCGATGCAGGGCTCTGCGATGACGTATGCCATGTCGTCGGGCTTAGCTCCTTCTGCTGGTTCCGTATCTCGCCCGCCGGGGACGAGGCGGACGGCGATTGTAACGACCGATCCGCGGACAAAGACCCTCCCCTAGACTCGAACCCATGGCCGTGACCTCTCGCATACTGGGCCAGCGCGGCAGGCGCCAGGCCGAGAAACTGGGCATCGACCCGGATCGGGTGCCGCCCGGCCAGTACCTCACCCAGAAGTTCCCGGTGCTCACCGTGGGGCCTGATCCCACGTACGACCTGAGCAGCTGGGATTTCCAGGTGTTTGGCGAGGTCGAGAGCCAGGTGCGGCTGTCCTGGGACGAGTTGCAGGCGCTCCCGCAGAAGGACATCGTGGTGGACATCCACTGCGTCACGCGCTGGAGCAAGCTGGACACGGCCTGGCGCGGCGTGGCGGTCCGCGACCTCCTCGAGCGCGCCGGCGTGAAGCCCAGCGGGAAGTTCCTGATGGCCTACTCGGACGGCGGCTACACCACCAACCTCCCGCTCGAGGCGGTGATGGACGACGACGTGCTGGTCGCCCACACCTACGCCGGGGAGCCGCTCGAGCACGAGCACGGCGGGCCGCTGCGGCTGCTCGTGCCCAAGCGCTACTTCTGGAAGTCGGCCAAGTTCCTGCGCAAGCTCGAGGTGATGAGCGAGGACCGGATGGGCTTCTGGGAGCTGAACGGCTACCACAACGACGCCGATCCCTGGAAAGAGCAGCGGCACTGGTTCTAGGGCCGTCGTGATCCTGCTCACCGGAGCAACCGGCACCATCGGCACGACGCTCCTGCGCCGCCTGGTGGCCGCTCGCAAGCCGGTGCGCTGCCTGGTGCGCGACCCACGCAAGCTCGGCCCGGAGCGGGTGCGCGTGCAGATCGCCCTCGGGGACCTGGGCGACCCCTCGTCGTTTCGCAACGCGCTGCGTGGCGTGGACACCGTGGTGCACCTGGCGGCCGCGATCCGCGACCAGGACGCCGGCTCGATCGAGGAGCTGAACGGCGTGGCCACCGCGCGGCTGCTGCGCGCGTCCGAGCGCGGCGGGGTGAAGCGGTTCCTGTTCTTCTCAGCGATGGGCGCGAGCCAGCACTCGAGCGCGCGCTTCTTCCGGGCCAAGGCGCTGGCCGAGCGCGCGGTGGAGGAGTCGGAGCTCGACACCACGGTCTTCGCGCCGTCGATCGTCTACTCGCCGGGCGACTACTGGCTCAGGCTGCTCGAGCGCCTGTCGTACCTACCCGTGGTGCCCATCTCCGGCGATGGCGAGGCGCTCTACCAGCCGATCTGGGCCGACGACGCCGCGGCCTGCGTGATGGCGACGCTGGACGGGCGCGCGAGCGACGGTCCCGTGGAGCTCGCCGGCCCTGAGACCCTGTCGCACGAGCAGATCGTGCGGCTGGTGCTGCGTTCGCTCGGCCGCCGGCGGCGGCTGGTGCACGTGCCGCTGCCCGTGGCCCGCGCCGGGCTGCGCACCCTCGAGGCCGTGGTGGGCTCGTCCGCCGCCTTCGCCACCTGGGAGGAGGCGGAGCTGATGGAGATCCCCATGACCACCTCCACCGGCACCGCCGGCGCGGAGTCGCTCGGGGTCACTCCACTGCGCATGGCAGCGGTTCTCGGCGCCTCCTAGCGCCCCGCTCGGCAGCGATTCCGCGACGCGTGAATCTGGCCGCGTGCTACCTTCCGCAGGCCTATTCCCGTTAAATCTGATCGACAACCAGGAGTATTGAGTATGCCGAAGCGTCGGGTCGCCCTTCTAGCCAGCCTCGCGGTGCTCGCGGTGAGCGCAGCGGTGCTGACCGGCTGCGGCGGATCCTCGTCAGGCTCAGGCGGTGGTGGCGGCAAGGTGTCGCTGGTCGCCTACTCGACTCCGCAGGAGGCCTACCAGCAGCTGATCCCGGCGTTCCAGAAGACGCCCGGCGGCCAGGGGGTGAGCTTCCACCAGTCCTACGGCGCCTCGGGCGACCAGAGCCGCGCGGTCGCGGCCGGCCTGCCCGCCGACGTGGTGATGCTCTCGCTGGCGCCCGACGTGACGAAGCTCGTCAACGCCGGCCTCGTGTCGCCCGAACTGGGACCAGAACCAGTGGCACGGCTTCGTGACGAACTCCGTCGTGGCGCTCGTGGTCCGCAAGGGCAACCCGAAGAACATCCACACCTGGGACGACCTGATCAAGCCCGGCGTCCAGGTGATCGAGCCCAACCCGTTCACCTCGGGCGGCGCCCGCTGGAACGTGATGGCCGCCTACGGCGCGCAGATCAAGCAGGGCAAGTCGCCCGCCGAGGCACAGGCATACCTGGCTCAGTTCTTCAAGCACGTGGTGGTGCAGGACAAGAGCGCGCGCGACGCGCTCCAGACCTTCACCGGCGGCAAGGGCGACGTGCTGTCTCGTACGAGAACGAGGCGATCACCGCCCAGCAGAAGGGCAAGGCGGTCGACTACGTGATCCCGGATCAGACGATCCTGATCCAGAACCCGATGGCGGTGACGAAGGACGCGAAGCCCGCAGCGCAAGGCGTTCGTCGACCTACCTGCACACGCCGGCGGCCCAGAAGATCTTCGCGGCGAGGGGCTACCGGCCGGTGATCCCCTCGCTCGTTGACAAGAGCAAGTTCCCGACCCCGTCGGGCCTGTTCACGATCGACGACCTGGGCGGCTGGACGAACGTGACCAAGCAGTTCTTCGACCCGCAGAACGGCGTCGTGGCCAAGATCGAGCAGGGGCAGGGGGTCTCCACTGCAAAGGGCTGAGGCACTTCCCGGCGCCGGTGGCGCGCCCCGTGTGAGGGCGCGCGCCGCGAGGTCGCGGCCGCCGCTTGCCGGCGGCTTGGCCGTGCTCTGGCTGAGCGTGATCGTGCTGCTGCCGCTGGCCGCGGTGGTGGACAAGTCGCTCGAGGGCGGCCTGGCCGCGTTCTGGCAGGCGGTGAGCGCGCCCCAGGCGCGGGCGGCGCTCGAGCTGACGCTGGTCGTGTCGCTGCGTGGTGACCGCGATCAACGCGGTGATCGGCACGGTGATCGCCTGGGTGCTGGTGCGCGACGACTTCCGCGGCAAGGCCTTCGTGAACGCGCTGATCGACCTGCCGTTCGCGCTGCCGACGATCGTCGCGGGCCTGACCCTGCTGGCGCTCTACGGCCCCCGCAGCCCGCTGCACGTGAACGTCGCCTACACGCGCGTCGGCGTTGCGCTGGCGCTGCTGTTCGTCACGCTGCCGTTCGTCGTGCGCGCCGTGCAGCCGGTGCTGCTCGAGCTCGACCGCGAGGCGGAGGAGGCGGCGGCCTCGCTGGGCGCGTCGCCCGTTCACGATCTTCAGGCGCGTGGTGCTGCCGAGCCTGCGCGGCGCGATCCCCGCCGGCGCCGGCCTCGGCTTCGCCCGCGCGCTCGGCGAGTTCGGCGCGGTGGTGCTGATCTCGGGCAACCTGCCGTTCAAGACCGAGGTGGCGTCCGTGTTCATCTTCGGCCAGATCGAGAGCGACAACGTGCAGGGCGCGGCGGCGGTGTCCGTGGTGCTGCTCCTGATGTCGTTCGTCCTGCTGCTGGCCCTGTCGGCGTTCGCGCGGGGGAGGCGCGGTGAGCGGCTAGGCTCGGCCTGCGGACGATCGGGCTCGGCTACCTGGCGCTGCTGCTCGTGCTGCCGGTGGGGCTCGTCTTCTACCGCACGTTCGAGCACGGGATCGCGCCGGCGTGGAACGCGGTGACCACCCCCGACGCCATGCACGCGTTCTGGCTCACGCTCGAGATCGCGGCGATCGCCGTGCCGCTCAACACCGTCTTCGGCGTGGTCTGCGCGCTGCTGCTCGCCCGCCGCCAGTTCCGCGGCCGCTGGCTGCTCAACGCCCTGGTCGACCTCCCGTTCGCCGTCTCCCCGGTCGTGGTCGGGCTCGCGCTGGTGCTGGTCTACGGCCGCACCGGCTGGTTCGGCGACTGGCTGGCCGACCACGGGATCCGGGTGATCTTCTCGATGCCGGGCATGATCCTGGCCACGATCTTCGTCTCGCTGCCGTTCGTGGTGCGCGAGGTGGTGCCGGTGCTGCGCGAGCTCGGCACCGACCAGGAGCAGGCGGCGGCCACGCTCGGCGCCTCGCCCTGGCAGACGTTCTGGCGCATCACGCTGCCGGCCATCCGCTGGGGGGTGGGCTACGGCGTGGTGCTCACCGACGGCGCGGGCGCTGGGCGAGTTCGGCGCCGTCAGCGTGGTGTCCGGGCAAGCCTCGCGGGCCAGACCGAGACGCTGACGCTGCGCGTCAGAACCAGTTCCAGAACTTCGACCTCACCGGCGCCTACGCGGCGTCGGCGCTGCTCGCGCTGCTCGCGATCGCCGTGCTCCGTCGATGACGCTGCTCGAGCGAAGGAGAGGGCGCCGATGATGCATCGAGGTCGAGCGGATATCGAAGCGCTACGGCGACTTCACCGCGCTGGACGACGTGTCGCTGGCGGTGCCCGACGGGCTCGCTCACCGCGCTGCTCGGGCCGAGCGGCAGCGGCAAGTCCACGCTGCTGCGGGTGATCGCGGGGCTCGACCAGCCCGACGAGGGCAGCGTCGCTGATCGACGGGCAGGACGTCACCCGCTCCGCGCCCGCAGCGGCGCGACATCGGCTTCGTGTTCCAGCACTACGCCGCCTTCAAGCACATGACCGTGCGCGACAACGTCGCCTTCGGGCTGAAGGTGCGCAAGCGCCCGGCGGACGAGATCACGGCACGCGGGTGACGAGCTGCTGGAGCTGGTGCACCTCGAGCGGCTGGGCCGACCGCTACCCGGCGCAGCTCTCGGGCGGGCAGCGCCAGCGGATGGCGCTCGCCCGCGCGCTGGCCGTGGAGCCGCGCGTGCTGCTGCTCGACGAGCCGTTCGGGGCGCTCGACGCCCACGTGCGCGAGGAGCTGCGCGACTGGCTGCGCCGGCTGCACGACGAGCTGCACGTGACCACCGTGTTCGTCACCCACGACCAGGAGGAGGCGATGGAGGTGGCCGAGCAGGTGGTGGTGATGAACCAGGCCGGTGGAGCAGATCGGCTCCGCCGCGCGAGGTCTACGACAAGCCCGGCCAACGAGTTCGTGATGGGCTTCGTCGGCCCGGTCACCCAGCTCGGCGGCGCTGGTCCTGCGCCCGCACGACTTCGAGCTGCTGCGCGACCCCGGGCGACGGCGCGCGTGGAGGCGCATGGTCGAGCGCGTGGTGCACGCTCGGCTTCGAGGTGCGGGTGGAGCTCGCGCTTGGCGACGGCGGCTCCGCTGGTCCAGTCCACCTCGGCCGCAGGACGCCGAGTGCTCGAGCTGCGCGCGGGCGAGATCGTCTACGCGCGCCCGACGCGCGCCACGTGCCCAGCCGGCCGGTCAGCGTCGTGACCCAGGCCTCGGGCGCCTTCGGCGAGGCGCTCGACGTCCTTCGGCAGCTTGTCGCCCACCACGTCGGCGAGCGTCACGTTCTCGAGCACCGCGCGCAGGTTGGCGCGCAGCGCGACCCAGACCTGCTGCAGCGGCTCCGCGGCGCCCGTGTACTCCACCTCCTCGGGCGGCTCGCCGCGCACGCTCGCGAGCGGACCCTCCACCGCGCGGATCACGTCCGCCGACGCGACCTCGTCCGCCGGCCTGGCCAGCCAGTAGCCGCCCTCGGGCCCGCGGTGGCTGAGCACCAGCCCACCGTGCCGCAGATCGATGAGGATGTTCTCGAGGAACTTCAGCGGGATCTCCTGCGCCCGCCAGCGCTCGCCCTTGACCGCCCCCTCGGCAGCGGCGAGCTCGATCGCGGCGCGCACGGCGTAGTCGGCCTTTGCCGAGATCCGCATGCGCGCCTGATTGTCCACGAAACGGGTCAGGAAAGGTCGCAGGTCGCAGTCGCGGTTTCGCGGCGGCAGGTCGCACGGCTTGGCCCGGCCCTGCCCCTGCGACCTGCGACCTGCGACCCGAAACGACCGAGGGCCCGGCGACTTGCCGGGCCCTCGAGTCGAAACCGCTTGCGGGCGGTGCTCTACATCATGCCGCCCATGTCGGGCATGCCGCCGGGCATTCCGCCGCCGCCGCCGCTCTTATCCGGCATCTCGGCGATGATCGCCTCGGTGGTGAGGATGTTCTTGCCGATCGAGGCCGCGTTCTGCAGCGCCGAGCGGGTGACCATCGCCGGGTCGATCACGCCCGCCGCGACGAGGTCCACGATCTCGCCGCTGTCGGCGTTGAGGCCGTGGCTCTTCTTCGCCTTGCGGACGTCGTTGACGACGACCGAGCCCTCGAGGCCCGCGTTGTGCGCGAGCTGGCGGACCGGCTCCTCGAGCGCACGCAGGATGATCCGCGCGCCGGTCTTCTCGTCGCTCGCTCGAGCGCGTCGACCTCGATCGCCTTCGACGCCTGCAGCAGCGCGACGCCGCCGCCCGGGACGATGCCCTCCTCGAGGGCGGCCCGGGTGGCCTGCAGCGCGTCCTCGACGCGGTGCTTCTTCTCCTTCATCTCGGTCTCGGTGGCGGCGCCGACCTTGACGACCGCCACGCCGCCGGCGAGCTTCGCCAGCCGCTCCTGCAGCTTCTCGCGATCGAAGTCCGAGTCGGTGTTCTCGATCTCGGACTTGATCTGGTTGATGCGGCCCTTGATGGCGTCGGCATCGCCGCCGCCGTCGACGATCGTGGTCGTTGTCCTTCGCCACGACGACGCGACGGGCGCGACCGAGCTGGCTAGAGCTGGGTGTTCTCGAGCTTGAGACCCATCTCCTCGGTGATGACCTCGCCGCCGGTGAGGATCGCGATGTCCTCGAGCATCCGCTTGCGGCGGTCGCCGAAGCCGGGGGCCTTGACCGCGACGCCGGTGAAGGTGCCGCGCAGCTTGTTCACGACGAGCGTCGCGAGCGACTCGCCCTCGACGTCCTCGGCGATGATCAGGATCGGCTTGCCGGACTGGATGACCTGCTCCAGAACCGGCAGCACGTCGCGGACGGAGCCGATCTTCGAGTTGGCGATGAGGATGTACGGATCCTCGAGCACCGCCTCCATGCGCTCCTGGTCGGTGACCATGTAGGGCGAGATGTAGCCCTTGTCGAACTGCATGCCCTCGGTGAACTCGAGGTCCATGCCGAACGTCTGGCCCTCCTCGACGTTCACGACGCCGTCCTTGCCGACCTTGTCGATCGCGTCGGCGATCACGTCGCCGATCTCGTCGTCGGCGGCGGAGATGGCGGCCACGCGGGCGATCTGCTCCTTGCCGGAGATCTCCGTTGGCCTGCTTGCCGATCGTCCTCGACCACCTGGTCGACGGCCTTCTCGATGCCGCGCTTGAGGCCGAGCGGGTTGGCGCCGGCAGCCACGTTCTTCAGACCCTGCGCGCACGATCGCCTGGGCGAGCACGGTGGCGGTGGTGGTGCCGTCGCCCGCGACGTCGTTGGTCGCCGTGGCGACCTCGCGCACGAGCTGGGCGCCCTGGTTCTGGAAGACGTCCTCGACCTCGATCTCACGAGCGATGGAGACGCCGTCGTTCGTGATCGTGGGAGCGCCGAACTTCTTGTCGATCACGACGTAGCGGCCCTTCGGGCCGAGCGTGACCTTGACCGCGTTGGCGACCGCGTCGACGCCGGCCTCGAGCGCCGATCGCGCCTCCTGGTCGAACTTGAGCTCCTTGTGAGCCATAAGCAGTTCATTCCTCCGTGCTTCCTGTTAGCCGGTCGACCTTGGCGAGCACGTCGGACTCGCGCAGGACCAGCAGGTCCTCGCCGTCCACGTTGATCTCCGTGCCGCCGTACTTCGAGTAGAGGACCTCGTCGCCCTCGGACGACGTCGAGCGGGATCCGCTTGCTCGCCGTCCTCGTCCCACTTGCCGTCGCCGACAGCGAGCACCTTGCCGCGCTGCGGCTTCTCCTTGGCGGTGTCGGGGAGGACGATGCCGCTGGCGGTCGTCTCCTCCTCCTCGATCGCCTGGACGATCAGCCGATCGCCTAGAGGCTTGAGTTTCATGCGGGAACCTCCGTCTGCAGCCAGATCATGGAAATTCCCTTGGCACTCTAGCAAGGCGAGTGCCAAGCGCCAAGAGAATTCCCACTGCTTACGGATTCACGGTCGCGGTGCAGTCGCAGTCGCGGCGAGAGTGCCAAGCTTGGCCGTACTGCAGCCGGCGAGCCGCGACCTGCGTAGTTCTGCGACGGCCCGGCGGGCCGCAGGCGCTCGGTGATCTCGTCGGCCGCTCCGAGATCGCGGAGAAGCGGACGACGGTGACGACGTCGTCCTGCTCGACCTTGCGGCCGTAGATCTGCTCGAGGAAGTGGACCGTCTCGTCGAGGCGGCGGAACTCCGGGTTGTCGTGCTCGATGTCGCGCGGCGAGAGCTCGCTTGACGCGCTTGACCTCGACGGCGTCGATCACCGCCTCGAAGATCTGCTCGCGCGGCGAGTGCTGGAAGCCGACGGTGACGAGCACGACCTGGCCCTTCGGTACTTGCTGCCTTGTCGCCCAGCCGGATCGTGGCGGTCTTGCGGCCGCGCTTCAGCTGGTCGATGAACACCGGCGAGTAGAAGTTCAGTACGTACACGAGACCCGGGCAGACTACATTGCCTCAGCCGTCCTCGACTAGCGGGACGAAGCGCACCGGCACCATCGCCTGCGAGCTGCCGTCGGCGTGGAAGCGCATGAGGCGCTCATCGCCGGCGCGGCGCACCGGGCAGACGATCACGCCGGCGGGCGCGAGCTGCTCCAGAAGCGCCTTTGGAGGGTCCTCGGCGGCTGTGGCGGGTACCGAGATGCCGTCGAACGGGGCACGGTCTGGCGCGCCCCGGCTGCCGTCGCCGGTCCGCACCTCCACGTTCGTGTAGCCGAGCTCCCGCAGGACCTGCTGCGGCCTTCGCCGCCAGCGAGGGATGGCGCTCGATGGTGACGAGCTCGCGGCAGCAGCGGGACAGGACCGCGGCTCCATAGCCGCTCCCGGTGCCCACCTCGAGCACGCGCTCGTGGCCGTCGAGCTCGAGCGCGGAGGTCATGGCGGCCACGATCCAGGGCTGGGAGATGGTCTGGCCCTCGCCGATCCGCAGCGCACCGTCCCGGTAGGCCTGCTTGCGCAGCTCCTCCGGCACGAACAGCTCGCGCGGCACCTCGGCCATCGCCCGCAGCACCCGTTCGTCCGAGATGCCGCGCCGCATCAGCTGACGCTCGACCATGCGCCGCCGCGGGGCGGCGAAGGCGTCAGTAGATGTAGCGTCGGAGGGCGTCGGGGTCATGTATGACGACCTTTCCGCGACCGCAGCTGACCACTCCCGCCCGGTCGAGCGTGGCGAGGAAGCGGCTCACGCTCTCGCGCGAGGAGCCCGGCCAGCTGGGCGATCTGGGCGCGGGTGGCCTTGATCAGCACGTCGGACTCCGCCCGCGCCGTCCGCCGTGAGCGTGGCGGCCTGCTCGAGCAGCACCCCGGCCACGCGGCTGGCAACGGTCTGGAAGGACTGGCGCGAGATGCGCTCGTTGGCCTCCCGCAGGCGCTCGGCGAAGGCGGACAGCAGCTTCAGCGACATGTCCGGGTGGCGCAGCAGCAGGCGCCGCATGTCCCCCGCCAGCAGGGCGACGCCGCGCGTGTCGGCGGCCGACTCGACGGTGGCCGAGCGCCGCTCGGTGTCGAACATCGCCAGCTCGCCGAAGAGGTCGCCCGGGCGCAGCTCGGCGAGCGTGATCGTGCGGCCGTCGGAGTGGTTGCGCAGCACGCGCACAGCCCCGGACTGCACGACGTAACAGGTGTCGCCGGCATCGCCCTCGCGGAAGATCACCTCGCCGGCGGCCCAGCTGCGCGGCACCGCCACCGACGCGAGCTCGACCAGCTGCTCGTGCGTCAGCCCGGAGAAGATCGGCACGCGGCGCAAGCAGCTCCGCCGTCTCGTCCCCGTTCGCCATGCGCGGATGATCCCACGCAGTAGCTTTCCGGTATGAGCGCTTCTCGCAGAGCAGTGCACGCCGACGCCGCGCCCGCCGCCATCGGCCCCTACTCGCAAGCCGTCGCGACCAGCGGCGCGCTGCTGTTCTGCTCCGGGCAGATCCCGCTCGACCCCGACACGGGCGAGCTCGTGGAGGGCGGCATCGGGGAACAGGCCACCCGCTGCCTCCAGAACCTCGAGGCGGTCTGCCAGGCCGCCGGCACCGCGCTGGCCAACGCCGTGCGGGTGGGCGTGTTCCTCACCGACCTCGGCGGGTGACTGGGCGGACGTCAACGCCGCCTACGAGCAGTTCTTCGACGCCGACCCTCCCGCGCGGGCGGCCGTGGGCGTCGCGGAGCTGCCGAAGGGCGCGCGCGTGGAGATCGAAGCCGTGGTCGCGCTGCCGTAGTGGACCGGACCGCCACGGCCGAGAGCCTCGGTCTCGACGACATCCGGGCGGCCGAGCGCCGGATCCGGGAGTTCGTGCGCGAGACGCCGGTGCTGCCCTCGGGCGAGCTGTCCCGCCGGCTCGGCGCCAGGGTGCTGCTGAAGGCGGAGAACCTCCAGCTCACCGGCTCGTTCAAGGTCCGCGGCGCCTCGAACAGGATCGCCCTCCTGTCCGAGTCCGAGCGCGCGGCGGGCGTGGTGGCGGCGAGCGCCGGCAACCACGCGCAGGGCCTCGCCTTCGCGGCGGCGCGGCTGGGCAGCGTGGCCACTGCGGTGATGCCCGCCGGCGCCTCGCTGGCCAAGGTCGCGGCCGTGCGCCAGTACGGCGGGCGAGGTGGTGCAGGTGGCGGGCGGCTACGACGAGGCCAGCCGGGCGGCCGACGAGCTCGCGCGGCGCGAGGGGATGACCGTCGTGCACGCGTTTGACGACCCCGACGTGGTGGCGGGCCAGGGCACGCTGGGGCTGGAGCTGGCCGAGCAGGCGCCCGATATCCGGCTGGCGGTGGTGCCCCTTGGCGGCGGCGGGCTGTCCACGGGCACGGCGATCGCGCTGAAGTCGCTCCTGCCCGGCGTGCGGGTGGTGGCCGTGCAGGCGGAGGCGTGCGCGCCCTACCTGGCCTCGCTGGCGGCGCATCGCCCGATCGGCGCTCGCTCGGCCAACACGATCTGCGACGGGATCGCCGTGAAGGAGCCGGGCGAGCTGACGCTGCCGCTGGTCGAGCGCTGGATCGACGAGGTGGTGACGGTGAGCGACGACGAGGTGGCCGAGGCGATGGTGCTGCTGCTCGAGCGCTCGAAGCTGGTGGTGGAGGGCGCCGGCGCGGTGGCGGTGGCCGCGCTCATGCAGGGCAAGGTCAGGCCCGCGAGCGACGGCACCGTCGTGGCCGTGCTCTCGGGCGGCAACGTGGACGCGTCGCTGCTCGCCGAGTGCATCCGGCTGGGGGAGACCTCGGCGGGGCGCAGGATCGTGATCTTCACGATCGTGCCCGACCGCCCCGGGGCGCTCGCCGGTCTCCTGCGCGTGGTGGCCGACCATGGCGCCAACGTCGTGGAGGTGACCCACCTTCGGGAGGGCATGGACCTGCACCTGCGCGAGACCGCCGTGCAACTCGTGCTCCAGACCAGCGGCCCGGAGCACGACGCCGAGATAGTCGACGCCATACGGGCCGAGGGCTTCGAGCCACGGGTCGAGCACTCGAGCAGCGTCTAGAAGAGCGCTGCCTCGCGCCGCCGCCGCCGGAGCATCGCGGCCGCCAGCCAGGCGAGCCCGCCGACGATGGCCAGCGGGATGGCGATGCCGAGCACCCGCAGCGCGATCCCAAACGAGACCACGAGCGAGTGGAAGGCGTCGTGAAGGTCGCCGCCGATGCCGCCGGTGGTGACGCCGCGGCGGCCCGCTTCGGCACCAGCGAGACCTCCACGGAGGCGAGGCTCGTGCGCTGGCGCAGGCCGTCGAACTGCGCGCTCAGTGAGCGGATGTTGGCCGAGACCAGCCGCAGGCGGCTGCGCAGCGCGTCCGCCTGCGAGGCGGTGGTGGCCGCAGCCGAGCTGCTTCAGCAGGCTCTGGCGCAGGGCGCGCTGGGTGTCCAGGCGATCGCTCGTGGCGTTGTAGGAGCTGGTCACGTCGTTCACGTTCTGGCTGCGCGAGCGCACGTCGGCGAGGCCCGATAGGTCGCTGAGCGTGGCCTGCAGCGAGCCCACCGGCACGCGCAGGTCGAACGAGCCGCCGCCGCCGGAGCCGCTGGTGACCGACGAATGGAGCACGTACCCACGGTGGCGATCCACGACGGCCACGATCTCGTTGCGCCACGCTCTCGAGCTTGTTCCTGGGCGCCGCCAGCGTGATCGAGGCCGAGCGCTCCACGTGGCGCGGGCCCGAGGCGCGCGGGCCGGCAGGCGCGGTCGCGGCGAGTGCCTTTGCCGCCGGCGCGGACTGAGCCGAAGACCCCGCTGAATCGGCAGCGGCGCTCGGTCCCGCCGCTGGTGCCACGGCGGTGGAGGCTCCGGCGGACGACTTCTCCGCGGCCGAGACGGTGGAGCCGCCGGGGCGAGTTGTTGCTGCCGTGCGTGCCCAGCGAGACCGCGACGATCACGGCGACCGCGGCGGCGGCCGCGCCGCCGAGCACCGCCAGCCGTGGCAGCCCGGGCAGCCGGAGACGTTGCTTGCGCGGGAAGCCGGCGGCCACCCGCTCGTCCATGCGCGCGGCGAGCTCGGGGCTCGGCCGCGGCGACTCGGCGCGCAGCGCGAGCGCGAGCTCCTGCAGCTCGGACATCTCGGGGTCGGTCACGCGGCCCTCGGCGAGGGCGGCGTCCACGGCCTCGAGGGTTCCCTCAGGCGTTGTCATCGCAGGCCTCCCTCAGCTTTTCGATTGCCCTGTGAAGCTTCGTGCCGGCGTTCGACTCCGAGATGCGCAGCACGCGCGCGATCTCGGCGTTCGAGAGCCCGCCGGCGAACTTGAGCGCGACGAGGTCGCGCTCGCGCGGATCGAGCACCCGCAGCGCGGCGCGCACGGACTCACGCCGGATCGTCGAGCTCGGCGTACTCGTCGGGCGTGCGCGCCTCGGTGTCCTCGGGGTCGACCTCCAGCGTGGCGCGGTGCTTGCGGCGCCGCAGCTCGTCGAGCGCGGCGTTGCGTGCGATCGCGAACATCCAGGCCTCCGCGCTGCCGCGGTTGGCCCGGAAGCTGAGCCGCTTGCGGTAGGCGCGCTCGAAGGCGAGGGCGGTGACGTCCTCCGCGGCGGCGCGATCGCGGAGCAGCGACGCGACGTAGCCGTACACGCGCGAGAAGGTGCGCCGGTACAGCGCCTCGAATGTTTCTGCGGCCTGATCGTCTCTAACAAGGGCCGGCAAGGGCTCCACAACCGTCTCGCTCACACGTCCAATACGCACCAGAGCAGCATCCATCACGCAACTTTTCGCCCGTTCGTGGGCTCAGGGAACATGATCTCTCGTCAGCGGATGGCCGTTGTCCCGCTTGTGGCGCTCGCACTGCTGGTGTCGTGCGGGAAGGCGCTCGCCGCGCCGAAGTCGCCCGACCTCTGGGCGACGGTGAACATCTGCGACACGCTGCGCCATCCCGACCAGATGGGCGTGCGCGCCAGCATGCCGGGCGACGGCTCGCACGAGCGCATGTTCATGCGCTTCCGGGCCCAGTTCCTCAACGCCACGACGCACAAGTGGCACAACGTGATGGCCGGCGGCAACTCGGGCTGGATCTTCGTCGGATCGGCGCTGTTCAAGACGCGCCAGGCCGGCTGGACGTTCGCCTTCAACGCGCCCACGGCCGGCTCCACGTTCACCCTGCGCGGCACGGTCGACTTTCAGTGGCGCGCGAAGAAGCGCACGCACAGGCGCGTGCACACGGTGGTGGTGCGCAAGGTCAGCATCAACACGAAGGGCGGCTTCAAGTCCACCGTGGGAGCGGACCCGCCCGGCTACTCAAACGGGATCTGCGAGATCCACTGACGGGCCGAACAGGCGCGGATCGTTGGTGATCACGCCGTCCACGCCCAGCTTCCCGAGCCGCTCGATCTGGGCGGCGTCGTCCACGGTCCAGACGTACACCTGCCCGCCCTCTGCGTGCACCGACCGCACGAGCGCCGGGCTGACGAGCCGCCAGTGCGACATCACCGCCTCGCAGCGCCCGGCGCGCAGCATCTGGGCGGCCTGCGCCGGCAGGCGCCGCGCGCACGTAGGCGAGCGCGGGCAGGACGACCACGCCGAGCGCGCCCTTCGTGTAGTCGCGGCGCGCGCGCGGCACCGACCAGCCGCGCCGCTGCCCCGGGGCCAGCTCGCCGAGGACGTCGAGGCTCTCCGGGTAGGTGGTGGAGATCAGCGAGCGCTCGCCCAGCCCGCGCTCCGCGAGCCCCTCGACCACCTCGCGCTCGTAGCCCGGGAGCTTCAGGTCCACGTCGAGCTCCACGTCCGCGTACTCGTCGCCCGCGAAGTGGTCGAGCCCCTCGTCGAGCGTGAGCGGGCGGCGGCCGCCGGCGTCCTCGTAGTCGTGCGCGAGCACCAGGCGCCCGTCCTGGAGGCGCAGCACGTCGAACTCGATCATGTCGACGCCGTACCCGAGCGCCGCCTCGAAGCTCTCGACGGTGTTGCCGGGGGCGACCAGGTCGGCGCCCTTGTGGCCCACGCGCTTCACGACTGGCAGCCCGCGCACCAGTAGGCGATGCGGTTGTCGTCGCCCAGGCCGCGCGACTGGATCAGCGTGCCGCAGCGCCGGCACGGCAGGCCCACGCGGCGATAGACCCACGGGTGCTCCGCGTAGCCGCGCCGCTCGGCCGAGGCCCGCATCAGCGGGCGGATCGCGCGCACCGCGGCCAGCGCCTCGTCGTTCGTCACGTCCTCAAGCCGTCTGCGGGGATCCACGCCCGCATGGAAGCACGCCTCCGAGCGCCAGATGTTGCCGATGCCCGACAGCGTGCGCTGGTCGAGCAGGGCGTCCCCGAACGGCCGCGTGCGGTCGTCCCCGCGCAGGCGTGACAGGTAGCGGCGCTCGTCGAAGTCGTCGGCCAGCAGGTCGGGTCCGAGGCCGGCGAGGCGCTGGTCGAAGCGCGTGCGGCCCTCGGTCATCAGCTCGAGCACCGGACCGTCGAACTGCACCACCTCGTGCTCGGGGGTGCGGATCACGAGCCAGGCGCGGTGCGGCCGAGCGGCGCCAGCGCTCGCCGCGCCGGTAGACGCCCCAGAGCCCGCCCATGCGCAGGTGGGAGTGCAGCGTCAGGTCGCCGTCGAAGCGCAGGAAGAGGTGCTTGCCGCGCGCGTCGACGGCGCGGACGCGCCGCCCGGCCAGGCGGTCCGGCCAGCGATCCATCCGGTGGCGCGGATGCGGCGTCTCGATCGAGACGATCTCGCGTGCCCACCAGCGCGGCGCCGACGCGGCGCGCGGCGTTGTGGATCGTGTCGCCCTCGGGCATCTAGGCGCTGAGGGTGAGGCGCGCGGGGACCCTGCCGGAAGCCCAGCTCGATCAGCAGCTGCTCGACCTCGGTGCCCGCCAGCGGCTCGCCGTCGAAGCGCTCGAGCGCCCAGCCGCTTGAGGCGGCCGCGGCGCACGTGCATCGGCCAGCGCCTCGAGCGCCGGGCCGCAGCCACTCCGGCGTCCGGCTCGCGCAGCGGCAGCAGGCCCTTGCCGCCGCGCTCGACGTAGAGCACCGGCTCGGCGTCGAGCGTGACGACGTACGCGCCCGGCACCCGCGCGGGGCGGCGGCCGCGCCGGCGTCGTCCTCGCGCTTCGGCCACGGCAGCGAGGCGCCGTAGGGGTTGGCGGGGTCGGTGGCGGCCAGCACGAGCGGCGCCGGCGGGCTCGTCCGCGCGCAGCGAGCGCAGCCGCTCGACGCGCGCCGCCGAGCGCGAACTGCGCGCCGCCGAGGCCCTCCACGAAGTAGCCGCGCCGGGCGGTGCCGAGCGTCTCGAGGTTCGCCAGCTCGCCGTAGAGCGAGGCGAAGCCGCCGGGCACGCCCTCGGCCAGCACCGTCTCGCGCGTGACGATCCCGTAGCGCTCGAGCAGCACCTCGGCGAGCGCGCGCATGCGCGGGCCGTACGGCGGGGCGTCCGCGAACAGCGGCGCGGTGAGCGACCAGCGGCCCTGGATCTGCGGCGCGCCCGGCCGCCGGCGCGCGGCGAAGCGGCGGCCGCGCTCGCGCTCGCGCACGGGCCAGCGAGAGCCGCGGCGCGCGCAGCGGGGCGAAGGCGTCGTTGGTCACCTCGCCGGCCCAGACGAGATCCCAGAGCGCCTCCTGCAGCTCGGCGGGCTCGGCCTGCGATGTCGACCAGCAGGTCGGTCCAGAAGCAGGCGCCGCGTCCGAGGCGCTCGCGGATGGTCTCGTGGAGCGGCTCGGCGGGGATCGCGCCTTGTTCGGCGGGGGCCCGAGCCAGCGCGCGTCCTCGCGGAAGTAGAGCGCCACGCGGCCGCTGCCGCGCCCGAGCGCGCCGGCGCCGACCCACACCAGCTCGCCGCCGGCGCAGAGCTGGTCCATCCAGGCCGGGGAGTAGCGCACCGGCGCGCCGCGGCAGCACGTCGCGCTCCCACACCTCGGGCGTGAGCGCCAGGCCCTGGAGCGGCACGAGCATCTCGCGCAGGCGGTCGACTCCCGCGCCGCGCCCGGCGGCGAGCCATCCACGCCCTGCCAGGCGGGCATAAGCCGCGCCAGCGCGCGCTGCTCGGCGGGCTCCACCTCCTTGCGCAGCGAGGCCAGCGACGCGCGGCGCAGGCGGCGCAGCACCTCCGGGTCGCACCACTCGCGCTCGCGTCCCGCCCGGGCGCAGCTCGCCGCGGACCAGGTCGCCGGCACGCTCCAGCTCGCGCAGCACCGACGCCACGTCCACGCCGTAGCGGCCGCCGAGCTGCGCGGTGGTGAAGGGGCCGTGGGTGCGGGCGAAGCGGCGCGCGATCCGCGCGCAGCGGCTCCTCGACCGCCTCGAGGAAGACGTCGGGCAGGCCGCCGGGCGGCACGGCGCCCAGCGCGTCGCGGTAGAGGCCGGCGTCCTCGGCGGCGATCCAGCGCTCCTCGCCGCCGATCCGCATGCGCACGGCGCGCCGCTCGTCCACGAGCTCGGTCGAGCATGCGCTTGGCCGACACCGCCTCGAGGCAGCGCTGCCTGCGCCTCCGCCGCCGTCAGGTCGCCGATCGCGCGCAGCACGTCGTGCAGCCCGTCGGCGTTCGCGGCGCGCGTGCGCTCGCTGAGGCGCTGGAGGTCGGCCTCCACCTCGTCGAGCGCGACCGGGTCGATCAGCTCGCGCAGCTCCTCCTGGCCCGAGCAGCTCGCGCAGCAGGTCGCGGTCGAGCGACAGCGCCGCCGCGCGCCGCTCGGCGTTCGGCGTGTCGCCCTCGTACATGTAGGTGGCCACGTAGTCGAACAGCAGCGACGAGGCGAACGGGGAGGCGCGCGAGCGTCTCCGCCTCGACCAGCGACAGCTCGCGCGTGTGCAGGCCGCGCAGCAGCTCCTCCAGGCCGGGCACGTCGAGCACGTCGCGCAGGCACTCGCGGTAGGTCTCGAGCACGATCGGGAACTGGCCGTAGCGCTTGGCCACCTCGAGCAGCGACTGCGCCTTCAGCCGCTGCTGCCAGAGCGGCGTGCGCTTGCCCGGGTAGGCGCGCGGGATCAGCAGGGCGCGTGAGGCGTTCTCGCGGAAGCGCGCGCCGAACAGGGCCGAGGAGCCCAGCTCGCGCACCACCATGTCCTCGAGCTCGTCGGGATCCACCAGCACGAGATCGGCGCGCGGCGGCTCGTCCGCGTCGGGGAGGTGGACGATGATCCCGTCGTCCGACCAGATCGCGTCGGACTCGAGGCCGAACTCGTCGCGGATGCGGGCCGACAGCGCCAGCGCCCAGGCGGCGTGGACGCGGCCGCCGAAGGGCGACAGCACGCACAGCCGCCAGTCGCCGATCTCGTCGCGGAAGCGCTCGACCACGATCGTGCGGTCGGACGGCACGACGCGCGTGTACCTCGCGCTGCTCGCGCAGGTAGGAGACGAGGTTCTTGCGCCGCGCGCTCGTCGAGGTCGTAGTCCTTCATCAGCTCCTCGGGCTCGCGGTCCACGGCCGTGCGCGAGAACTCGCCGATCGCGCGTCCGAGCTCGGCCGGGCGGCCCACGCCGTCGCCCTTCCAGAACGGGACGGCGCCCGGGAGCGCCGGGCGCGGGCGTGACGATCACGCGGTCGCGCGTGATCTCCTCGATCCGCCAGGTGGAGGCGCCGAGCAGGAAGGTCTGGCCAGGGCGCGCCTCGTAGACCATCTCCTCGTCCAGCTCGCCCACGCGCCGCCCGTCGGGCAGGTGCACGCCGAACAGCCCGCGGTCGGGGATCGTGCCGGCGTTCGTCACCGCCAGCTGGAGCGCGCCCTTGCGCGCGCGGATCGTGTCCGCCACGCGGTCCCAGACGATGCGCGGGCGCAGCTCCCCGAACTCCTCGGACGGGTAGCGCCCGTCCAGCATGTCGAGCACGTTGTCGAGCAGCTCGCGCGAGAGGTCCGAGTAGGGATACGCGTGCCGCACCAGCTCGTGCAGCGCCGGCACGCTCCACTCCTCGTCGGCGGCGCTCATCGCGACGATCTGCTGGGCGAGCACGTCCAGCGGGTTGCGCGGGATCACGGTCTCCTCGATCAGCCCCTCGCGCATTCGCCGGGCCACCACCGCGCACTCGAGCAGGTCGGCGCGGAACTTGGGGAAGATGCGGCCCTTCGACACCTCGCCCACGCCGTGCCCCGCGCGCCCGATCCGCTGCAGCCCGCGCGTGACCGACTTCGGCGACTCCACCTGCAGGACGAGGTCCACGGCGCCCATGTCGATGCCGAGCTCGAGCGACGAGGTGGCCACGAGGCAGGGCAGCTCGCCCGACTTCAGCAGCTCCTCGACGATCTGGCGCTCCTCGCGCGCGAGCGAGCCGTGGTGGGCGCGCGCGATCTCGCGACTCGGCCATCTCGTTCAGACGTGCCGCCAGCCGCTCGGCCCCGCGGCGGTTGTTCACGAAGATGATCGTGGAGCGGTGCTCGCGCACGAGCTCGAGCAGCTCCGGGTAGATCGCCGGCCAGATCGAGCGGCGGGTGGCGGCGTCGCCCTGACCGAGCGGGTCCAGCTCGAGCGCGTCGGCGTCCGGCTCGCGCATGTCCTCCACCGGCACCCGGATCTCCAGGTCGAGCGGCTTGCGCAGGCCGGTGTCGACGATCGTGCACTCGCGGCCCGTGCCGACGAGGAAGCGGCCGACCTCCTCGAGCGGCCGCTGCGTGGCCGACAGGCCGATGCGCTGGAGCGGCTTGCCGGCGGCGTGGTCAAGGCGCTCGAGCGTGAGCGCCAGGTGCGCGCCGCGCTTGGTCTGCGCGACGGCGTGGATCTCGTCCACGATCACCCACTCCGCGCCGGCGAGGATCTCCCGCGCTCGCGAGGTCAGCATCAGGTAGAGCGACTCGGGCGTGGTGATCAGCACGTCGGGCGGCTGGCGCAGCATCGCCTGGCGCTCGCGCTGCGGCGTGTCGCCGGTGCGGATCGCCACCCGCACGTCGCCGCCGATGCCCTTCAGGGGCGCGCGCAGGTTGCGCTCGATGTCGTAGGAGAGCGCCTTCAGCGGGGAGACGTAGACCAGCCGCGTGCGTCGCTCTCCCTCCGTTGAGGGATCGGCCGCCAGGCGATCGAGCCCCCAGAGGAAGGCTGCGAGGGTCTTTCCGGAGCCCGTCGGGGCCGAGAGGAGCACGTGCTCGCCCGCCGAAATAGCGGGCCAGGCCTGCTCCTGAGCGGGTGTTGGGGCCTCGAAGGCACGGGTAAACCACTCACGTACCTGCGGGGTGAACGTTTTCAGAGGATCGCTGCGCACGTAACAGACCAGCGTATCGGGGTGCGGGTAGCCGTATAGGCGCTCCGAGTGAAGCGGACGAGAATCAGCTCAGAGACATGGCAAGCACCGTGCTAATCGTGGACGATCACCCAAGCTTTCGGATGTCCGCGCGAATGCTGCTGCAGTCAGAGGGCTACGAGGTGATCGGGGAGGCGGAGAACGGGGAGGAGGCGGTTGCCGCCGCTCTCAGCCTGCGCCCGGACTGGGTGTTGCTCGATGTGAACCTGCCCGACATCGACGGCTTCGAGGTGGCGGCGCGCATCACCGCGGAGAGCGACGCGCCCCTGGTGATCCTCACTTCGAGCCGCGACGGCAGCGACTTCGGCCCGCTCGTGGAGGGCAGCGGCGCCCGCGGCTTCGTCGCGAAGAGCGAGCTGTCCGGCGCCACGCTCGAGGACGTGCTGGCGTGAGCGCCCTGCGCCGGGGAGTGCTCTCTCGGCTTCATCGCCGGGATTCGAACGAGTACGAGCGCCTGAACGCCGAGCTGCGCGCGCGCTTCGAGGACGTGCGCGCCTCCCGCGCGCGCATCGTCGAGAGCGAGGGGGAGGCCCGCCGCCGCCTCGAGCGCGACCTCCACGACGGCGCCCAGCAGCGGCTGATCGCCCTGGCGCTCGACCTGCGCCTGGCGCGCGCCCGCGTGAAGGACGATCCCGACAAGGCCGAGGAGCTGATCGCCACCGCCGAGGCGGAGCTCGGCCGCGCGATCGACGACCTGCGCGAGCTGGCGCGGGGCATCCACCCCGCAGTGCTCACCGACCGCGGCCTGCGCCCGGCGCTCGAGTCGCTCGCGGGCAAGTCCTCGATCCCGGTCGAGATCGCGCTGCTGCCGGACGAGCGCCTGCCCGCCGGCGTGGAGTCCGCCGCCTACTACGTGGTGGCCGAGGCGCTGAGCAACGCCGCCCGCTACGCGCAGGCCACGCACTGCGTGGTGAAGGTGGCGCGCGACAACGGCCACGCTCTGGTGGAGGTAAAGGACGACGGCATCGGCGGTGCCGATCCGCAGGCCGGCAACGGCCTGCGTGCCCTCGCGGACAGACTTGGCGCGCTGGACGGCAGCCTCGAGCTCGTGAGCGCGCCCGGCGAGGGCACTATCGTCTACGCAGAGATCCCGTGCGCGTAGTCGTAGCCGATGACTCAGTACTCCTCAGGGAGGGGATCGTCCGCATCCTCGGGGATGCCGGCTTCGACGTTGTCGGCCAGGCCGGAGACGCCGACGACCTGATCCGCAAGGTCGCCGCTCACAAGCCCGATGTCGCGATCGTGGACGTGCGCATGCCGCCCACCAACACCGACGACGGGCTGCGCGCCGCGCAGCGCATCCGCGCCGAGCAGCCCGAATGCGGCGTGCTCGTGCTCTCCCAGTACATCGAGGAGGGCTACGCGCTCGAGCTCCTGTCCGAGAACGCCGAGGGCGTGGGCTACCTGCTGAAGGACCGCGTGGCCGACGTCGAGCGCTTCACCGAGAGCGTCAAGCGCGTGGGGGAGGGCGGCTCGGCCCTCGATCCCGAGGTGGTCGCGCAGCTGCTCGGCCGCCGCCGGCGGGAGGACCCGCTCGATGAGCTCAGCCCGCGCGAGCGCGAGGTGCTGGAGCTGATGGCCGAGGGTCGTTCGAACCACGCGATCGCCGACGCGATGGTGGTCACCGAGCGCGCCGTCGAGAAGCACGTGACGAGCATCTTCGGCAAGCTCAAGCTGCCGCCCACCGCGGAGGATCACCGCCGCGTGCTGGCCGTACTGCGCTACCTACGCGCGTAACCAATTTGGGGGTGGGGCTAACTCCACCCCCAAGACGCCGGGTTGCCGCATTCCGCCGGATTGTCCGGAGAGGGACCATCCAGTTCGTACTCGCGATCTCCCCGCTCCGGTCCGCTCCGCGAAAGGACGCCCACCTTGACTGCTCCTCTTATCGTCTCTGCCGTCGAACTCCGACGGCGCTATGGCGAAGGTGACGCCGCCGTTGACGCACTCGATGGCGTAACCGTCGGCTTCCCGCAGGGTCGCTTCACCGCGATCATGGGGCCGTCCGGCTCCGGCAAGTCCACGCTGATGCACATCCTGGCCGGCCTCGACCGCCCGACCTCCGGGTCGGTGGTCATCGACGGCGTGGAGCTGGGCGACCTCGACGACAAGAAGCTCACGCAGCTTCGTCGCGACAAGTTCGGCTTCATCTTCCAGTTCTTCAACCTGCTCCCCGTCCTCACGGCCGAGGAGAACATCACCCTGCCGCTCAAGATCGCCGGCAAGAAGCCGGACAAGGCCTGGCTCGACGAGCTGATCGAGGCCGTCGGCCTCTCCGACCGCCGCACCCACCGCCCGTCGCAGCTCTCCGGCGGTCAGCAGCAGCGAGTGGCCGTGGCCCGCGCCCTGCTCACCAAGCCGGCGGTGGTCTTCGCCGACGAGCCCACGGGCAACCTGGACTCGAAGGCCGGCGACGAGGTGCTGGGGATGCTGCGCCGCGCCGTGGACGAGTACGGCCAGACCGTGGTCATGGTCACGCACGATCCGCACGCCGCCGCAGTGGCCGACCACATCGTCGTCCTGGTGGACGGCAAGGTCGTCCGCGAGACGCCCGCCGGTGACTCCGACGAGGTCGTCGAGCTCATGAAGGCGGTTGCGTGATGCTCAGCATCTCCCTCAAGGGGATGGCTGCCCGCAAGCTCCGCACAGTCCTGACCGCCATCGCGGTCGTGCTCGGCGTAGCGCTGATCTCGGGCACGTACATCCTCACCGACACGATCAACCGGCAGTTCGACAGCATCTTCGCGACGGTGTCGAAGGGCATCGACGTGAGCGTGTCGCCGAAGAAGCTCTTCAACAGCGACAACGGCTCGAACCCGCCGGCGTTCGACCAGGCACTGGTGCTGAAGGCGGCCCAGGTCCCGGGCGTGAAGAAGGTCTCGGGCGGCGTGTTCGACGACGGCACCATCGTCGGCAACAACGGCAAGAAGGTGAACGGCAACGCCGGCGCACCGAACTTCATCACCAACCCCAGCCCGGCTCCGTTCGATCCGTTCCACTACGTCTCAGGCCACGCGCCGACCGCGAACAACACGATCGCGATCGACAGCTTCACGGCCAAGAAGCAGCACTGGCACGTGGGCTCCGTCGTTCGCGTCGGCGGGCAGGGTCCGACTCAGCCCTACACCGTGGTTGGCGTGGCGAAGTTCGGCGACGTGGACTCGCTCGCAGGCGCCGCCATCGCGATCATGCCGCTCCAGCAGGCCCAGAAGGTGCTGGACAAGGTCGGCAGGCTCGACGGCATCGACATCGAGGCGGCCAAGGGCGTGAGCCCTGAAGCGCTGGTCCCGCGGGTTCAGACCGCGCTCGGCAACACCGTGACGGTTCGCACCGGCGCCGAGCAGGCCACCAAGGACGCCAACGACACCAAGTCCGGCCTGAGCTTCATCCAGACGATCCTGCTCGTGTTCGCGGGCGTGGCGCTGTTCGTCGGCGCGTTCATGATCTTCAACAGCTTCTCGATCACGATCGCCCAGCGGACGCGCGAGCTCTCGATGCTGCGCACGGTCGGCGCTTCGCGCCGCCAGGTGCTCGGCTCGGTGCTCGGCGAGGCCACCGTGATGGGCTTCGTGGCCGCGGTGATCGGGCTGTTCGTGGGCATCGGCCTGGCGGGCGGTCTGAAGGCTCTGTTCAAGGCCATCGGGGCCGATCTCCCCGGCGGCGGCACCGTGCTCGAGGCGCGCACGATCATCGTGTCGCTGGTGGTGGGCACCCTGGTGACGGTCGTCGCCAGCCTCTCGCCGGCCATCCGCGCCACGCGGATCCAGCCGATCGAGGGCGTCCGTGAGGGCGCCGTGCTCCCGCCCACGCGCTTCTCGCGCAAGAAGACCACCATCGGCAGCGTGGTGCTGGTGCTCGGCGTCGCGCTGATGTGCCTGGCCGTGTTCGGTGGCAACACCGGCAGCGCCGTCTGGTTCCCGCTGCTGTTCGGCACGATCTTCGTGTTCGTCGGCACCGCCATGCTCTCGTCGCGGCTCGTCCGGCCGATCGCCTCGCTGGTGGGTCGCCCGATCGAGCGGTTCCGTGGCGTGACCGGCCAGCTCGCGCGTGAGAACTCCACGCGCAACGTCGGTCGCACCGCCTCCACGGCGGCGGCGCTGATGATCGGCCTCGCCCTCGTCTCGGGCGTGACGATCTTCGCCGCCGGCCTCAAGCACTCGGTGAACAGCGCGATCGACAAGAGCGTGCACGCCGGCGTGGTCGTGGAGAACAAGGACGGCTGGAGCAACATCCCGGCCGCGGCCGGTCAGCAGGTCGCCAAGATCCCCGGTGTCAGCGTCGCCTCCCCGATCCGCATCTCGCAGGCGCGGGTCGCGGGCGTCGGCGGCACGCCTGACGTGAGCGGGCTCGATCCCGCCACGCTCTCGTCCGTCTACCAGGTCGAGTGGAAGAAGGGCTCGAACGAGGTCCTGCAGAAGCTCGACGGCACGGGCGCGATCGTCAGCCAGTCGTGGTCGAAGAGCAAGAACAAGGGCGTCGGCGACAAGATCCTGCTGACGACCCAGAACGGACGCCGCGCGGTCTTCACGATCGAGGGCACCTACAAGAACAACGCCCACTTCCTGGGCGACATCGCGGTGACGAACGAGGCTCTGGCCCGCGTCGCCCAGGTGACCCAGGACCAGTTCGTGTTCGTCGGCCTCAAGCCCGGCGCCAACGCGGACGCCGTGAAGGCGCAGGCCGGCAAGGTCCTGACGGCTCAGTACCCGACGGCGGAGGCCCTCACCAAGAGCGGCTTCAAGACGGAGCAGACGAAGTGGATCGGCCAGATCTCGGCCTTCTTCTACGTCCTCCTGTCGCTGTCGTGTGATCGTGTCCCTGTTCGGGATCGTGAACACGCTGGTGCTCTCCATCTACGAGCGCACACGCGAGCTCGGTCTGCTGCGCGCGGTCGGCATGTCGCGCAGGCAGGTCAAGCGGGTCGTGCGTTACGAGTCGGTGATCACCGCGATGATCGGCGCCATCTGCGGCACCGTTCTCGGCGTGTTCTTCGCCGTGATCCTCTCCCGGCCACTGGCCAGCGAGGGCTTCGAGCTCTCGTTCCCGGTCGGGACACTGGTGATCCTGCTGATACTCGCCGCCCTTGCAGGCGTGCTGGCTGCGATCACCCCCGCGCGACGCGCTGCGAAGCTCAACGTGCTCGAAGCGCTCGCGTACGAATAGAGCGGGTCAAGCCCCGCCCCGCTCTGATGCTACGGGCCCGCCAACCGGCGGGCTCGTTGCATCACGGCGTCGGTCATCTCCTCGGTGAGCACGCCCGTGAAGGTGTTCTGCTGGCTCGGGTGGTAGCAGCCGAGGAGGGTGGGGCCGGCGTCGAGCGGGTGCTCCGCGCCGTGGCCGAAGCGAGGCTTGGGACGGATCGAGAAGAGACGGCAGGCGGCGTCCCAGGCGTAGGCGCCGAGGCACACCACCACCCTGACGTGGCCCATCAGCTCGAGCTCGCGGGCGGCGTAGGGCAGGCAGTTGTCGCGCTCGGACGGCAGCGGCTTGTTGGCGGGCGGGGCGCAGCGCACGGCCGCGGCCACGAACGCGCCCGTGAGCAGCAGGCCGTCGTCGCGCGACACCGACGTGGCCTGGTTGGCGAAGCCCGTGCGGTGGAGGGAGGCGAACAGCCAGTCGCCGGAGCGGTCACCGGTGAAGACCCTGCCGGTGCGGTTGGCGCCGTGCGCGGCGGGCGCTAGGCCCAGTATGTAGACGCTCGCCTCTGGGTCGCCAAAGCCGGGCACGGGCCGGCCCCAGTAGTCCCAGTCCATGAAGGACGCGCGCTTCTCGCGGGCCACCCGCTCGCGCCATTCCACAAGCCGCGGGCAGCGCCGGCACGCCACGATCTCATCTTCCAGTCGCATCGACCCCTCAAGTTAAGCCGCGCGCCAGCGATCACCGGGATATGGCGGACATGTTCGTCGCGCGCCAGCCGATCTACGACCGCGAGCTCGAGGTCTTATCGCGGTCTCGCACTGGAGGCCGCCAGCGCGGTGACGGTCTAGCCCAACGAGCGGCCGTACTGGCGCTCGTAGTAGTCGCGGTACTCGCCGCTGCGGATCGGGCCCCACCACCACTCGCTGTCGCGGTACCAGTCGACGGTTCGCGGCAGCCCGTCCGCGAAGCGGGTCAGCGCCTCCCAGCCGAGCGCGCTCACCTTGTCGGACGAGAGCGAATAGCGGCGGTCGTGGCCGGGGCGATCGGTCACGTACTCGATCAGCGACTCGTCGCGGCCGGTCAGCTCCACGATCGACCGCACCACGTCGATGTTCTCGACCTCGTCGGGCCCGCCCACGTTGTAGGCCTCGCCCGGCACGCCCTTGAGCAGCACGGCGTCGATCGCGCGCGCGAAGTCCTCCACGTAGAGCCAGTTGCGCACCTGGCGGCCGTCGCCGTAGACCGGCAGGCTGTCGCCCGCCAGCGCGTTCAGCACGCACAGCGGGATCAGCTTCTCCGGGTACTGGCGTGGCCCGTAGTTGTTGGAGCCGCGGCAGATCACGGTCTCCGTGCCGTAGGTGTGGAAGTGGGCCGACACGAGCAGGTCGCCGGCCGCCTTCGTCGCGCTGTAGGGCGAGGACGGGTTGAGCGGCGAGCGCTCGCTGAACGAGCCCTCCTCGATCGAGCCGTAGACCTCGTCTGTGGAGACCTGCACGTAGCGGCCCACACCGAGCTCCCGGGCGGCGTCCAGCAGTACCGAGGTGCCGATCACGTGGGTGCGCGCGAAGGCGTGCTGGTCGGCGATCGAGCGGTCCACGTGGCTCTCGGCGGCGAAGTTCACCACCGCGTCGCAGCCCTGCATCGCCTCGCGCACGACCGCGGGATCCTCGATCGCGCCCTCGATGAACGCGATCCGCTCCTCCACGTCGGCCAGGTTCTCGCGCCGGCCGGCGTAGGTGAGCTTGTCGAGCACCACCAGCTGGTCGCCCGGCCGCGCCTCGAGGGCGACGCGTACGTATGTGGAGCCGATGAAGCCGGCGGCGCCGGTCACCAGCAGCTTCACGCGGCAACCGATCGCTCGGCGAGGTAGCTGGCGAGCCCTTCCTTCCAGTGGGGCAGGTAGATGGCGTCGGGGCGCTCGGTGCCCAGCACCGAGTAGTGCGGCCGCGGGGCGGGGCGCCCGAACTCGTCGCTCGTGCAGGACATCACGCGGCAGTCCACGCCCGCCTGGTTGAAGATCTCCTTGGCGAAGTCGTACCAGGAGCATTCGCCCTGGCTGGCGAGGTGGTGGACGCCGTAGGCCTCGCTGTCCGCCAGCCGCACGAGGGCATCCGCGAGGTGTGCCGTGTAGGTCGGGCAGCCGACCTGGTCGCGCACCACCAGCACCTCGCCGTGATCGCGCGCCAGCGTGAGCATCGTCTCCACGAAGTTCCGGCCAGAGGTGCCGAACAGCCAGGCGGAGCGCACCACGTGGTGGCGCGGGTTGACCTCGGCGGTCTCGTGCTCGCCCGCAAGCTTCGACTGGGCGTAGATGGACTGGGGGCGCGGCTCGTCGGACTCCACGTACGGCTCCGACTTGGAGCCGTCGAAGACGTAGTCCGAGGACGGGAAGATCACCTTCGCGCCGATCTCGGCCGCGGCCGCCGCCACGAAGCGGGCGCCCTCGGCGTTGACGTCCATCGCGCCGCCCAGGTCCTCCTCCGCGCCGTCCACGTCGGTGTAGGCGGCGCAGTTGATCACGACCTCGGGCCGCTCCTGGAACAGCGCACGCTCGACTGCCGAGCGGTCGGCGATGTCGAGGTCGCCGTGTCCCAGCCCCACCGCTTCGTGGTTCACGAACTCCGCGGCTCGCATCACGTCGTGGCCGAGCATGCCCCGCGCGCCTGTGACAAGAACTTTCACCTCTGAAGGGATATCAACATCAGGCCGGCGCCGACGGGCACAACGGAGGACAGCACCCTCGGGTCCGCCTCCACGAGCGCGCGGAACTCGGCCACCTCATCCGCATGGGAGAGCACGTTGTCCACCGCCACCAGGCCGCCGGGGGCGAGCATCCGCACCAGGTCCTTCCAATAGCCCACGTACGCGTCGCGCTCGGAGTCGAGGAAGACAAAGTCGTAGGCGCCGTCGCCCGAGGAGGCCAGCTCGGTGCCCGCGTCGGCGGTTCGCAGCTCCACCACCCGGTCGAGCTCCGCGGGCCCCAGGCTGCGCGCGGCCAGCGCGCTGCGCTCGGGATCGATCTCCAGGCTGACCAGGTTGCCGCCGTTCGCCTCGGCGGCGTCGCCCAGCCACAGCGTGGAGTAGCCGTTCGAGGTGCCGATCTCGAGCAGCCGCCTGGCTCCGGTCGCACGAGCCAGCAGCGCCAGCAGCTCGGCCGACTCCGGCTCCAGGTTGCGAAAGCGCAGCAGACGGTCCTCGTGCCCGGCGTCGTGTGCGCGACTCGACTCGAACAGCGCCTCGGCGAGCTGTCGGCGGTCGGGACGCAGGGCCTAGAGGATCGCGATCTCCGCGTTGTCGCCCACCACGAAGCGGTAGGCCTTCGGCAGCGCGGGGCTGCGGCTGATGCGCACGTTCTTGCCGATCAGGCTGGCCTCGATGCGGCCGTCGAGGTTCGTGACCGCCGATCCCTCGAGCACGATCGAGTACTCGATCTCCGCCTTCTCGATGCGCACGTCGGGGCCCACCGCCGTGTAGGGGCCGATGTAGGCGTCGATCACCACGGCGCCGGCGCCGATGATCGCGGGCCCGCGCACCGTGGAGCGCTCCAGGCGCACGCCGGGCTCGATCACCACGCGGCCCTCCACGCGCGAGTCGATCAGCTCGCCCTCGATCCGCTCCTCCAGGTCGTCGAGGATCAGGTGGTTGGCCTCGAGCATGTCCTGCACCTGGCCGGTGTCCTTCCACCAGCCGTGGACGATGTGCGGGTCCACGCGCAGGCCGCTGTCCACCAGGCGCTGGATCGCGTCCGTGATCTCCAGCTCGCCGCGCCCCGACGGCTCGATCGCGCGGGCCGCCTCGAAGATGCACTGGGTGAACATGTAGACGCCGACCAGCGCGAGGTCCGACTTCGGCTGCTGCGGCTTCTCGATCAGGCGGGCCACGCGGTTGTCGCCGTCCAGCTCGGCCACGCCGTAGCTCTCCGGGTCGGGCACCGGCGTGAGCAGGATCAGCGCGTCCGGCTGCTCGCTGCGGAAGGTGTCGACCAGAGCGGTCGACGCCGTCGCGCAGCAGGTTGTCGCCCAGGTACATCACGAACGGGGAGTCGCCCAGGAACTGCTCGGCGGTGAGCACGGCGTGGGCGAGGCCGAGCGGCGCGTCCTGCTCGATGTAGGTGATCGAGACGCCGAACTGGCTGCCGTCGCCCGCCGCGGCGCGGATCTCGCCGCCCGTCTCGGGGGCGATGATGATCCCGATCTCGTCGATGCCCGCCGCCGCCAGCGCCTCGATGCCGTAGAACAGCACCGGCTTGTTCGCGACGGGCACGAGCTGCTTCGCGCTCGTGTACGTGATGGGCCGCAGGCGGGTGCCCGTGCCGCCCGAGAGGATCAGGCCCTTCAGCGACCTCATCAGTAGGTGCCCCCGAGCTTGCCGTGGTCCCAGCTCACGATGCGGGTGGGGCGAAACGTCAGGCCCACGCGCTTCTGGGCCTGCTTGCGGACCGTCTCCTCCACCTCGGGGCCGACCGTGCCGAAGCGCTGGAACAGGGCCACGCCGTATTTCGCCACCTCGTCCGGCTCGCGCTCGATCTCCACGTCGCACTCCATCATCACGCCGCGCAGCTCGTGGTAGAGCACGCCGGACTCCACCTGGACCGTGGCGCGCGGGTCGCGCTCGAGGTTCCTGGTCTTCTGCGACTTCGCGTAGGTCCAGCCGCGCAGCACGGTGCCGTCGGGCACGTACCAGAGCGGCATCAGATGCGGGCGGCCCTGCGGGCCGATCGTGGCCACGCTCACCACCTTCTGGTCCTCGAGGAAGGCCTGGAGCTCCTCGCCGGACATCGTGATCTGGTCCCTGCGCGACGGCATGCGGGTGGGAGCCTAAGCCGGATCGAGCCGCAGCGCATCGACAACCGGGCGGCCGAACTCGTAGCTGCGGCCCGCGTGCCAGTCTGCGAGCAGGTCGTCGTAGTGGGGGCTGCTGGGGTGTCCCGACTGCCCGGTCATGTGCTGCCAGCGGCTTCGCTCGGGCCGGCCGAGGTCCGCGAGCAGCCGGAACGAGGGCGCCCAGCTGCCCGTGTAGTCGCCGTCGTGGGGCACGAATCCGATCTGGCAGACGGTCTCCTGCGCGCCGCCGGCGGGCAGGCGGCGCGAGAGCAGGCGGTCGAGCAGCTTCGACGCCCTGCCCGTGCCCTCCGAGAGCGCGTGGGGGAAGCGCAGGCCGTGGACGCGGCCCCAGGTCCAGCCGTCGGGGTCGTGCCCGAAGCGCTCCTCCAGCTCGTCGAGCGTGCCCGACAGCGCCTCCAGGGCCAGCTCGTCCCACGAGCGGCCGCCGATCAGCTCGGAGTCGCCTTCGTCCCAGAGCTCGATCAGCCGGGCCTGGAAGCGCCAGGGCGAGGTCACCATCGGCGTGAAGCCGAGCATCGACTTCGAGCGCCAGCGCTGGGCGTGGTCCTCGTCGCCGATCACGGCCTCCGACACGAGCCGGGCGAAGTGAACCGTGAAGACCGCGTAGATCGTGCCCGCGACCGTCTCCGGATCGAGCTTGTGGTCCCAGCTCTTCAGGCGCTCGATCGCGCGCGCCTCGCGCTGGCCGGTCGGGCGCAGCCGGGCCAGCCGGTGGGCCGTCTGCTCGCCCGGGATCGAGTAGAGGTCGAGCTGGATGCGCTCGAAGTCCTCCAGCGAGAGCCGCTCGCGCTCGCCGAGCAGCTGCTCGATGCGCGCGGCCCGGTAGCCGTCCAGGTACTCGCTCGTGATGTGGTGCGGGTAGTCGTCCGCGACGATGCGGTTGTTGGCGGTCACGATCACGCCGCCGGGCGGGTTCACGAGCTCGGGCAGGTCGTCATAGGGCACGTAGCCCTCCCACTCGTACTCGCCGGTCCAGCCCGGCTTCGGCAGGTCCGGGCAGTTGCCGCGGCGGATCGGGAGCTTCCCGACGAGCTTGTAGCCGATGTTGCCGGAGTCGTCGGCCCAGACCATGTTCATCGCCGGGATCGAGTAGCCGCGGAAGGCCTCCACCAGCTCCTCGCCGGTCTTGAACGCTGCCCGCGTCCACGCCGGTGCTGTTCACCACCGGCTCGCGGATCGCGGTCCAGGCGAGCGGCCAGCGGCTCCGCCGGCGCGTGCGCCGAGGGCGTCGTTGACGATCGGGCCGTGATGGGTCTCGCGCACGCTCAGCTGCTCGGGCGAGCGGCCGCGGATGGCGATCTCCTCTTGGTGCACGGTCACGGGGCGCCACTCGCCCTCGAACTCGTACTCCGGCCCGTCCGCGCCGTCGCGGATGCGCTCGACGAACAGGTCCTGCACGTCGCCCATCACGTTCGTGAAGCTCCACGCCACGTGGCGGGTGTGCCCGATCACGATGCCGGGGAAGCCGGGCATCGAGCCGCCGCGCAGCTCCAGGTCTGGCGTCGAGCCCTCGAGCGTGTACCAGCAGTCGGGCATGCTCGTGGTGATGTGAGGGTCGCCGGCCAGCAGCGGCATGCCCGTCGCCGAGCGCTCGCCCGACACCGCCCAGTTGTTCGAGCCGGCCGGCTCCAGCGACCAGCCGATCGCCTCGCGCACCTCCCCGATCTGCTCGAGCAGGCCGAGCGCGTCGCCCGACCAGGACACGCCCGGGTCCACGATCACCGGGTTGCCCTCCGGGTACTGCGGCTCGAGCCGCGCCACCTTCTCGGCCCCGATCCTCGACACGAGCTCGCCGCGCAGCAGCTCGCTCTCCATGTTGGTGGCGAAGCCCAGGCCGAGGATCTTGCGGATCACGAGGCTGTCCTCGATCGTCCACGGCTCGGGATCCACGCGCAGCAGCTGCAGCTCCAGCGGAGATACGCCGAACCAGGTAGACCAGCAGCGCCACGTATTGCCGCCGAGCCTGGCGCGGCGTGACGGTCATGCCCGAGCGGGCCGATAGCCAGAGCCGCCCCGCGTCGCTGGCGGCCAGGTAGCCGAGTAGGTCGACGCCGGAATTGCCCGGGCCAACCACGAGCACGTCCCGGCCCGTCATCTCCGTGACGTTGCGGAACTGGCCGGCGTGGATCACGGTGCCGCCGAACGAGGCCAGCCCCGGCCAGTCCGGCCGGACCGGCTCGGCGTCGGACCCGGTGGCGATCACCGCGTGCGCGGCGGTGAGGCTGCCCACCGCCAGCGCCAGCGCCCAGCCGCCGTCCGTTCGGTCGATCCTGTGCACCCGGGTGCCCAGCCGCAGCCGCATCCCCGCGGAGTATTCCTGCAGGTAGGCCACGTAGTCATCGCGGACAGGGTATGAGCCGTAGCGGCGCGGGATGCGCACGCCGGGCTGGTGCGAAAACGCCCGGTGAGTGTTCAGCCGCAGGTGGTCGTGGCGGCCGCGCCAGGACGCGGCGACCGCGTCGGATTGCTCGACCACGAGGGGGTCGAGCCCGGCCCGGCGGATCGCCCAGGCCGCCGCCAGGCCAGCCGGGCCCGCGCCGACGATCACGACATGCTCATCCATGGTGCGAGCTATCGTTCCGGTCATGGCGAGTGATATCAAGCCGGGCGTGACGGATGCAGCCGGGCTTCGCGTCCGCCCGCTCGCGGCGGAGGACCTGGACGAGGCGGACCGCACGCGCGGGTCCTTCGTCATCGACGACTGGCGGCAGGCATGGCCCTGGTGAAGAACCTGTTGTTCGCCCGCTACCTCAACCGGTTCGGGGCCCGGCGGGAGGAACGGGGGAACCGTTAGCTCAGACGGGAAATGCCGGCCGGGCTGTCCGGCCGGGTGATCGAGGTCGGCCCGGGCAACGGCTGTGCTCCGTGCCGGACGTGCCTGCCGCGCTCGCCCGAATTCCGCCGGGTATTGCGGCCCGGCGGTCAGCTGCGCTTCTACGAGCACGTGCGCAGCCGGGACGCCGTCTTCGCCCGCTACCAGAAGGCCGCCGATCTCATCTGGCCGCACCTGATGGGCGGGTGCCATACCGATCGCCGGACCCTGGCGGCCATCGGCCAGGTCTTCACGATCAGCGAATGCCGCGGTTTCCGCTTCCCTCCCTCCGCGACCTTCTCGCCAGTCGCCCCGCGAATCATCGGCGTGGCCCGCAGGACCGCTTCTGCCTAGGTTTGATCATGAGGGCGGCCCTGGCTGCCTGGCCTGGCTTTCTGGTGCTCCCGAGCTTCCGGGACGCCGTGCCGCGCCGACGCTTAGTGGTCCAGGCCGAGGGTGAACGTGGGCTTGGGGGTGGTCTCGGGCAGCTTGTGCTCGGCCGCGAGCCGCCGGACCGCGGTGCCGGTGGCCAGGAACTCGGTCGCGTGCTCGCCCCACACGTGGTTCTTGACCTCCACCGTCACGCCGACGATGCCGGACGCGCCCACCTGGGCGGCCTCGGCCTGCATCCGGTCCAGCGCCAGCTCGCGGGCCTCGTAGACACCCTGGGTGAACTGCAGCATCTCCTGGTTCTGATAGGCCTGCCGCAAACGACTGCAGCACGCTCCGGTGTGCGATGTGGTAGACGCAGGTGCCGAGGACGAACGCGACCGGCACCGCGCCCGCGGCCAGCAGCCGGAAGAAGTCCTGGGCGGACAGGTCCGAGGTGAACGCCCTGCCGTCGGGCGCGCGGTGCGCGCCGTGCCCGGCCAGGTGGCGCGACCGCGGTGCCGGTGGCGACGAACTCCAGGCAGCCTCTGGCCCCAGGCGTACATTTGCATCCGGAGTTGGACGCCGACGATTCCGTCGGCGCCCAGATGGTCGGCCTTGGCGCGCATCCGGGCCATCGCGAACTCCCTGGCGTTGTACATCGCCTGGGTAAGGACCTGCAGCTCCTGATTGCGGCCCCACCGGCCGACCTGCAGGCCGACGTGGTAGATGGAGGAGCCGACGACGAAGCCGAGCGGTTCGAAGCCGGCCTCGCCGAGCAGCACGTACTCCGACACCGACAGGTCGGAGGTGAAGACGCCGGACGGGCTGGCGCCGGCGGTCTTGGCCAGGCGGCTGTCGGCGGCCGGTGGCTCCCACGCCTGCCCGTCCTGGCTTTGCGGTGGTGCGAAGGGCGGCATCTCTGCTCCTCAGCGGGGTTACGGGGTGGTGATTACCAGACGAGCGGGACCAGCCGCTTGTGCCGCGCGGCGTAGGCACGGTAGGGGTCGCCGACCGTGGTCAGCAGCGCGCGCTCCTCCGCGTGGATGCGCCACAGGATCCCGGCCAGCGTGAGAACGGCCACGCCGATCGCGCTTGCCCAGTTGGCCGAGGCCAGGCCGATCCCGGTCATGACCAGCAGGAGCCCGGTGTAGCTCGGGTGGCGCAGCATCCGGTACCGTCTGGCGGTGATCACCGGCTGATCGGCGCTCACCTTCACCGAGGCGGTGAAGTACGCACCCAGCGTCTTGATCGACCATCCGCGCAGCACGAGCCCGGTGAGCAGGATCACCAGCCCGATGGCGAACGCGACGGCGCCGGGCCGGATCGCGGCCGCCGGGACGAGATGCGGGGCCAGGTAGAGCACGGCGCTCGCGGCGATCAGGAACGGCCACACGGCCATCCGCCGGCCAGCGCCGCCGACCCTGGCGGCTCCCTCACGGCGGTTGTCGAGATGGGAGGCTTCCATTACGCCCCAGGCCAGCACCGGGACCAGGAGCAGCGCTCCGGCGAGATGGCTGGTGTCGAAGTACGGATTCATGATTCCTCCTGTTGCGGCTGGCGCGCCGCCGGGTGGCGCTCCTCGCTGCGGGCGGCGCGAACGAACAAGCTGGCGAGCTCGCGCGCGTGGTGCGCGACGTCGAGCCCGGGATCGCGGACGAGCCGGGGACCCACCGTGTCGATGGCGGCGCGCACCGCTACGGCCATCACGTGCGGATCGAAGTCGGCCCGGAACTCGCCCGTGCCCTGGAAGTGGGTGAGCATTTCGGTGACCGCGGCCACCGCGGCGTCGTTGAACTGCTGGCCGAAGACCCGGCTGCCGTCGGCGGCGCGGGCGTTGAGGGCGATCTCGACGGTCGCCGCCACATGGTTGCGGTTCTCCGCCATGAACGCCAGGTTGGACTCGATGAAGGCGCGGAGCATGCCCGCGCCGGTCTGCTCGGCTTCGATCCTGGGGCGCATGTACTCACCGGCCCTGGCGATCAACTCCTGGAGCAGCTCCCTGATGAGCTCGTCCTTGCCGCCGAAGTGGTAGATGATCACGCCCTTGCTCGTGCCGGCGGCCTCGGCGATGCGCGCCAGCGAAGCCTGCCCGTAACCAAGCTCGGCGATGGTGTCGATGGCGGCCGCCATGATCTGCGCCCGCCGGGCGGTCTCGGTGAACGTCCGGTCAGATTGCTGACCACTTGGAGTAGCTTTTGACCGCATGGTCAATATTTAACATGATCGGTCAGATCTGTCAACAGCCGGTCACAATAGTGCCGAACGGTCCCGGTCAACGCCCACAGCGGCGGCGGTACGCCGCGGCTGCCCGCGCCGCTCTCAGTTCACGACGCGGTAGCGGAGGTGGACCACGCCGCTGGCGAACCGGCGCTCGTCCAGCAGCTCGAGCCGCAGCGGCGCGAGCCGGTCAGCGGTACTCCCGCCGCAGCGCCGTCTCCATGACCTTGCCGCTGGCGTTGCGCGGCAGCGCGGGACGACGATCGCGCCGATGGCGTTGGCGGCGATCATCGTCTCGAGGAACTCGGGGCGGTTCGTCATCATGATCGCCACCCGGTCCCCGGCCCGATGCCGCGCTGCCACAGCGCCGCGGCCACCCCGGTGACCCGCTCGTGGATCTGCGCCCAGGTTATCCAGGTGCCCTCGAAGCGGAGGTAGACCGCGCCGGGCTTCTCGTGCGCGTGCCGGGCGATGTGGCTGACCCAGTGATTGCGCCGCCCGGCGTCGGTGTCGTCCATGGCCCATTCATACCGCTAATGTCGGCGCAACGGCATTTGCAGGAAGGGCGCGATGTACGAGAACCTGACCCGCCTCGATCTGGTCGGCCCGGCGCTCGCGCGGGCCCTGGGCGACCCCGGCTGGGAGCAGCTGGAGGCCACCCTCGTCTCGGGCGGCAAGTCGAACCTGACCTTCGAGCTAACCAGCGACGCAGGCGAGGCGGTGCTGCGCAGGCCGCCGGACGGGCCGCTGCTGCCGCGGGCGCACGACATGGGCCGGGAGGCCCGGGTGCAGCGGGCGCTAGCGGGCACCGCCGTGCCGGTGGCCGCTATCTTGCTCGAGGACGGCGGTGAGCTGATCGGCGTGCCCTTCTATGTCATGGAGAAGGTCGACGGGTACGTCATCCGCGGCACCCTGCCCGACGGCTGGGCGGACGCGCCCCAGGACCGGCGCGCCGTCGCCGATGTCCTGATCGACACCCTGGCCGACCTGCACGCCATCGACCCAGACGAGATCGGCCTGTCCGGCTACGGCCTGCCGCGGGCCTGGGGGAGCGGCAGGTGCGGCGGTGGAGCGACCAGTGGGAGCGGTCCAAGAGCCGGGAGGTCCCGGCGGTCGACGAGCTCGCCCGCCTGCTGAGCGCCGACCTGCCCCGGGGGCCCGGGGGAGCGATCGTGCACGGGGACTTCCGGATCGACAACTGCATGTTGGGCAGGCAGATGCCGCCGACGGTACAGGCGGTGCTGGACTGGGAGCTCTCCACCCTGGGTGAGCCGCTGGCCGACCTCGGCCTGTTCCTGTTCTACTGGCGGGAGCCCAGTGACGTGCGACCGGCCATGACGCCCGCGCCGACCATGCAGCCCGGCTTCCCGTCCCGCACCTACCTGGCCGAACGCTACGCCGCCCGCACCGGCGCCGACCTGTCCAACCTGTCGTCCTGGGTCGCGCTGGCGCACTTCAAGTCCGCGGTGATCGCGCAGGGCATCGCGGCCCGGGTGCAGGCCCTCATGGCCGGCCAGCAGTTCGGCGACATCGGCGCCGAGGTCGACCGGATCGCCGCCGAAGGGCTCGCACTGCTCACCGGGGAGGGCTGACCCTGCCGTCACGACCGCCCCCGCGCTCGGCGCGCGGCGAGGGTCGCCCGGCCGCGGGTGGCCAGGCCCTGTGCGGGGAGTCCGCCGAACCCGTCGTGAGCTAGCGTGCCGGTCCGGCCCCACGCGCCCGCGGACCTGCCCGCGTGCGTCGCCGCGCTGCGCCGGGTGCACGAGGCCAGCGGCTACCCGTCCCGCTGGCCGGGCGATCCCGGCTGGCAGCTGGCCGGCACCCAGCCCGCGACCTGGATAGACCCGGACGGCAGCACGCCCACCATCTGCTGCTACGTGGCACCGCACCCACACCCGCGGAAAGCCAGGCTGGCCAGTGCCCATTGATCCCGAACGAGCCGGGTTCCCGCCCCTCCGGTCGGCCGGACCGTCCCGGCCGGCCAGCGCGCTGTCTATCCCTATACAGCCCAAGCCTCCGGAACCGGTACGCTAGCTCCGTTCACGGTGTCCATGCGGCGCTCGGAACGTCAGGGCGCATAGCTCAGTGGTAGAGCACTCGCCTTACAAGCGAGGGGTCACTGGTTCGAACCCAGTTGCGCCCACCAGGCAAAACATACTCGCAGTGATCATGAGGCGCGGCCGTCGTGCCATTAACGTGCCATTACTCGTTCGGATCGCCAGGGGCACCACCGGCTCCGTCGCGCTGGATCATGCCGCTGAGGGAGTCAGCGATGAGGCGGCTGGCCTGCGCAGTAGCGTGCTGGTACATCATGGCGGCATGCACCCTGTCATGGCCCATGCGGTCCATCAGGTCCCGCAAGCCCGCGCTGCCGCAGCGGCCAGCGTGTTGCCGGTATGGCGAAGATCATGAAAATGCAGCCCCGGAGCGCCGATGGCGGCGACCGCGGCGGACCAGCTGACATCGCGCCGGTAGTTGCTGCGGCGAAGCGTCCCGCCGCGGGTGCCGGTGAACAGAGGCGCATCGGGCGGCTGATCGGTGCCCGCCTCCAGGTGCTTCCTGACCGTGCTGAGGATGGCAGACGGCAGCGCAACGATCCGGACTCCAGCGGCCGACTTCGGCGCTGTGATGATCACTTGCCCGGTATCTAGCTCCACCTGCTGGCGGCGTACTGGACGGTGCCCGCCACCGGGTCCAGATCACAGCGGCGCAATGCGCACAGCTCGCCCCAGCGCAAGCTAGCGAACGCGGCCAGCAGCACCATCACGCGGAACCGGTCGTCGGGCATCCGCTCGGCGAGATCGAGCACCTGGCGGACGGTCAGGACCGGGCGCTCTTCGGGTCGTTCCGTTCCGGCGCCCCGGATTCTGCATGGGTTGCGTGGAATGAGCTGGTCGTCCACGGCGGTCATCAGCACCGCCCGCAGGAACCGGTAGGCCTTGGCGGCTTCCGGCACCGAGGTCCCGTTGCCGAGAATCTCAGCGCGCCACTCGCGGATCATGGCGCTATCGATCTTGCCCAGGGGCACGCCGCCGAGATAGGGCACGATGTGCCTCTTGAGCGATCCGCGGTAAATCTCTAGCGTCCGTGGCCGCAGACCGGGCCGCTGCGCGATCCAGGCTTCCGCGTAATCAGCCAGCCTGATCCGAGCTCGCTCGGGATCGGCCCAGGCGCCTTGTGCGAGCTGTCCTTCCAGCACCGTGAGCATGCGGCTGGCATCGCCCTTGCGAGCGAACGTCTCAGGATGACTGCGGACCCGGCCGTCCGGGCCCGGATAACGGACCTGATAGCGGCCAGAGGGGAGCTGGCGGATATTGCCGAAACGCCGACGGCCTGCCTTGTTCGCCATCAGGCAATCCTTCTTGCCGCGCGCCAGCCATCGGATGACGTGATCGCGGGCATCCGACCCGCCTCAAATGAAGGCGTCAATGTCTGACTCCGCGATCCGTACCAGACGGCCGACCTTAACGAACTCGATTCGCCGTTCCGCGATAAGTCGGCGGATGAAACGCGAGGAAGTGCTCAGCCGGTCGGCCGCCGCGTCCACGGTGAGCAGCCGATCGTTGCTTCGTCATTCCGGGTCATGCTGCCCTCCAGTTGCCGAAGGATCGCCGGTGGCTTCCTCCCGGCTTTGCGTCTGGCCTCAGCGAGTGCGGCTTGCCATCGGGCGCGGTCGGCCACGGCGTGCAGCAGCCGCCGGGCATGATCCATGTGATCCGGGTCGGACGGGGCGACGGGTTCCCAGGCGTACCGGGCCGGGTCAGTTGCCGAAACACCGAGCGTCGCTAGCAGCCAGTCCTTGCGGTCGGCCCGGTGGTCGGCCAGCGTCTTGCCGGACCACTTGCGCGAGACCAGCACCCGCCGCCCGGCATAGCCGAGGTGATCAGCGTCATGGGCCTTGCCCTTGCACCGGCCGGGGACCAGGCCGGGCCGGGCGTTCTTGGGCTGGATGCCGTACCGCAGCCAGTTCGCGCACCGCGGCGAGCACGGCTGATACCGCAGCGCCTCAGCCAGCCGGGCCGCATGGGCGCGCTGCGGGTCGGTGTCGGCCTGGTGGCAGTCGCCCACCTGCTTGGTGAGGTACTTGGTCAGGTAGCCGATGCACCGGGCCGCGTCCTTCGATCCCGGCGAGCACGCCCTGGGCGTCGAACCGGACCCCGAACCGGGCCACATGCCACGGCTCATCCTCGTCCCCGATGGCATCGAGCGCCTGGTCCCAGGTCGGCAGCACCTCCCCGGTGGCCGGGTCGAGGTAGCCGCCGATCGCCTCGTCCCACACCGGCAGCTCGTCCCCGTCGTACTTGACGACCGAGGCGTCGGGCCACCAGACCTGGTGGTAGGTCGCAGCCAGGACCCGGCGCAGCTCGGCGCGGGCGATGGTGCCGCGGATGGCGAGGTGGACGTGCGGGGCGAGCCGTCGCTGGGGTTCGATGGCGGCGAAGTACTGCACGTCGTAGCCGAGGTAGCGGCGCAGGTTCTGGATGAACCGGTCGAACAGCGCGGCGAAGGTCAGCGCGTCCCGCGCCGCCCGGTCATAGTCGTAGGCTGCCGGGGTCGGCGGGTGCGCCGTCCTCGCCGACCCGGCCGTAGGACGGGCAGGTCAGGGTGACGAACAGGGAGGGGCGGAAGGTCTTGCCGTCCGGCGCGGTGTAGGTCTTGCCCACCGTCCGCGGGCTGACCTTGCGGCGGGGCAGGTCCGGGGCGTCCTGGCGGCGCCGGGTCGAGCGGTGCCGCCGCGCCGGGCGATCCGGGGCGGCCTTCCCGCGCATGCCCGCCTTGGTGATCTCCTCGTCCAGCTCGGTCAGGAGCTCGTCCAGGTCGGCCGTGTCCTGCCCGGCCGCGTCGGCCTGGTCGCGGAGCTGCTGGGCTTCGGCGCGTTTCTCGATCCACCACTTCTGGTCCTCGGTGGCCGGGTCCGGGGTGATGGCGGGTTCGTCCTCGAGGTGCCAGCCTTCCCGGCACTGCGCCGCCCGCAGCGTCCTGGCCCGCTCGGCGCAGGACGGGCAGACGTGCGCCAGGGTGTGCCCGCACGGGACGAGCACGGTGTCTACCTCGCCGGTGTCCAGGTTGGTGCGGCGCAGCTGGATCGGGCGGATGCAGGCGCCGTGCTCGACGGCCAGGTCCTTGACCACCTCCCGGGCCAGCGGCATCGCCATCCGCTGCGCCCGGGTCGTCCTTGCGGTCGCTTCGGTCACCGGTCACCTCCGTCCGGCTGGTCGCCGGTCCAGGTGTCGGACCAGCCGCACAGGCGGCACTCGGACCGCGGCGGGGAGGTGCCGTCGTCGTGCAGGATCAGCCCGGTCGCGCAGACCGGGCACGGCTCATCGGTCCGCCACGCGGTGATCGTGGTCATGCCGCCACCTCCGGCCACTCGACCCGATCCGGGATGCACCGGTCCGCCAGGGCGCGGATGTCCGCATCGGTGACCCATCCGGCGCGGACCCGCACCGGGTCCGGGTCAGCCTCCAGCCGGACGAACGCCACCCCCGCGCCGGTAGCCGGGTCCGGGGAGATCAGCTCGCAGGTAGCGCCGCGGTCCCGGGCGCCGTCGCCGAGCACCATGTCCACCTGCTCGGGCTCATCGAGCCGCATGGCGATCCGGTCCGGGAACAGGTTCCGGATGGTCAGCACGTCCTTGCGCGGGTCCTGCAACGCGGCCACCACGGCAGTAGCCGACCGCCCGGCCCTGGGTGGTCAGGGTGGCCAGCGCGGCCATGATCCGCGTCCTTGAGGTTCCGGTCGGGCTGGTAGGCGGTCAGGAACGCGACCTCATCGACCAGCACCACGGTGAACGGGTCCTCGACAGTCGGGGTGTGGTCGCGCTGCCGCCCGGCGAACCGGCCAGCCCGGTCCTGCATGTCGGCCACCGCCTGGTCGAGCATGGCGGCGATCGCGGCCGGGTCGGCGGCGTAGGAGCCGTAGGACTCGAAGATGACCCGGCCGTAGGCCAGCTCCATCAGCTTGGGATCAGCGGCCAGCACCCGGACCAGGCCGGCTTGCATGAGCGGGAACATGGCCCGGACCAGGCCCCACAGCAGCGAGGCCTTGCCCGCCCCGGTCGCGCCCGCGATCAGCACGTGCGTCCCGTGGAGTTTGACCAGCCAGGGCAGCCCGTCTTCGCGGCGGCCGACCGGCAGCGCCTTCAGGTCCGGGTGGCCGGGATCGGGAGGGCGGGGACGAGGGCGGCCAGGGCGTCCCGGCGGATGAACTCCAGCACCACCGCGCCGGACCTGGCCGTGCGGACCCGGCACAGCAGCGCGCCGAACCCGTGCGCCAGGTTCTCCGCGTGCTCGGCGAAGTCGGCCGCGGACTGCCCGGAGACCAGCCGGACATACTACCCGGTCGACATACCGGGTGGCGGTGACCTTGCCCAGCACGGGCAGCAGGGTCCGGCCCTGATACCACGGCGCCACCCCGGCGATCGCCATCACCGCGGCCCAGCGGCGCCGGTAGCACCAGGCCCGCCACTTGCCCCGGGCCGGGCGGCCGACCCACCGGGAGAACGAGACCGGCCAGAACCACCGCCAGGCGGCCAGCATGACGACGGCGGCCAGGACCAGGGCGGCCAGGGTGACCCAGCCGAGCTTGACCCAGGTCACCGCGGCCAGCGGCCAGGACGCTGGCGGCCAGCGGATGCCGGGCGATCATCCGGACGATCCAGGCCAGCAGCTTGAAGAACTTCGCTACCAGGATGATGCCGAACGGGGTGCGGTAGACCGGCGCCCGCCAGCGGGGCATCGCGAACGGGTCCGGGTTGTAGAGCTGGGCCAGCTCCTCGCCGGTCACGACCTTGCGCATAGTCTGGTCACCTCTTTCGTGCATACGGGAGAGAACCCAGGGGCGGCCGGAGGTACCAGCTCCAGCCGCCCCGCCTCCATCTGCGTTCCATCACGCCGCCCGCCCGGGACTCACCAGGATCCGCCGCCGTCGCGGGGTCCGTGGCGGCGAGCCTTTCCAGCTCGGCCGCGTACCGGTTCACGGCCTCGGCCAGCAGGCGGCCGAACCGCACGTCGTCCTCGGTCACCTCGCCCCGGCCGGGGTTGGTGATCGTGATGTCCGCCGCCCCGTCCTGGATGGACAGGATCGGCGCGGCGTCGGCGTAGGTGCAGCACTGGATGTGAGTGCTGGCGGTCAGCCGGACGTAGGACTGGACCGTGGCCGTGCCGTTCTCGCTGAACCGGACTGATGCCGTGGTGGTCATGCCGTCACCTCCCGCCCGCCGGGCAGCGGCACCAGGTCCGCCCGCTCCGGATCGGCGTCGAGCAGCGCCTCGGCCTGCGCGGTCAGCGTGTACGGGACCGGCATGTCCGGCAGCGGGGGCAGGCCCCGGTAGCGGCGTTCCACCGCCACCGAGTAGGCCCAGGCCTTGGCCGCGAGCTGGCGGGCGAAGTCCACGTGCCCGGCCTCCATCTGCTCCGGCAGGGTGAAGCGTGACCAGCGTGCCCGCCGCGCCGATGACGAACATCGGGGCCCTGGCCGGGAACGGCACGAACGCCACCTCGTGCCGGGAGCCGACCCGCAGCCGCAGGTACGCGGCCGGGCCGCGCCGGGCCGTCACGCCGCGTCCTTGTGCTCAGCCGCCGGGCGGCCGATCCCCCGCGAGGGAGCCCGCACGCCCGGTGGCCTTGAACGAGTACGCCAGCCGGGCGGCGCACTTGCTCTTGCCGTCGCCCGAGCAGCGGGACGAATCCACGTAGGGGGTGGCGGTCATGCCGTCGAACTCCACCGCGGTGAACGGCGACCCGGGCGCCGGGGACGGCAGCACCGGCTGTACCTGCGCGGCGATCTTGACCTTGACCGTCCGCTGCCGGGCGTCCTCCTGCGCGTCGATCACCTCGACCACCCACAGCGGCAGCCCGGTGTGCTTGTCCGCCTGCTGGACCACCCGGTCACCGCTGGACCGGTCGAAGTCCCGCACCATCTCGATCCCCCCGGCCGCGTACGCGCCATCGGGGAACACCATCCCGAACTCGATCGGGATCTGACCTTGAAGTGCCATTCCCACGGCTCCTCCGGTTAAGTTGGATAGGTAGCGCACCGTGCGCTACCGCTTGTGTCACTAGCGTCAAGCCGGTCCGGCGCAGGAACCCGGAAAAACCTTCCGGGGTAGCGGTGGCAGCGCGAAGGAGTGTGTGGGCATGCGCGGGATGACGGAAAAGCTGACGATCGGCGAGCGGGTGGCCTGGTACCGGCGCCGCCGTGGAATGTCACAGGAAGTCCTGGCCGGCCTGGTAGGGCGGACCGCCGACTGGCTACAAGGGCCGAGAACAACCGAATTGAGCTTGACCGCCTGTCGGTTATCCGTTCCCTGGCTCAGGTGCTCGATGTCTCCATTGGCGATCTGATCGGCGAGCCGGTGCTGCTCGAGTGGACCGCCGATAGCCGGACCAGAACCGTGCCCGCGTTCCGCGAGGCGCTGATGGATTACAGTCAGCTCGCCCGATGCTGGCCGACGACAGCAGCGGCGGCGAGCCGCCGCACTCGACCAGCTCACCCAGCGGGTGGACGCCATCTTCGACGCCTACCAGCAGTCGCGGTTCGGGTACGTCACCGCCCAGTCCTCGGGGCTGCTGCGGGACGCGGTAGCCGCCGCACGCACCATGGACGGCGACGCCGCCACGCGCGCCCATGAGCTTTTGGCATTCAGCTACCAGGCGGCGGCCTCCGTGCTGACCAAGCTCGGCGAGGCCGATCTCGCCTGGATCGCCGCTGAGCGCGGCCTGACCGTCGCGCAGAACACCGGCAGTCCGGTGGTGCTCGGCTCATTGTTCCGGTCCGTCGCCCACACGCTGTTGGCCACCGGGCGTTACCAGCCCGCGGTCGAGCTGGTCGACCGCGCCGCCGGGTTCTCGGCGACGACCTCGGACGCGCGGACGGCCCGATGCTGTCGGTGTACGGGACGCTGTTCCTCACCGGGGCCATGGCCGCCTCCCGAGCCGAAGACCGTCTACCACCCGCGCGTTCCTGCAGGAAGCGCAAGAAGCGGCCGACCAGCTCGGTGGAGATGCCAACCACCTGTGGACCGCGTTCGGCCCCACCAACGTGGCTATTCACCGGGTCAACACCGCGATGGAACTCGGCGACGTACAGATCGCCCTCGACCTTGGCCCAACCCTGGACACCAACGGCTTGCCCACAGAACGTCGCGTCCGCTACGCCCTCGAACTCGCCCGCGCCTACAGTGCTCGCAACCGCCGCGACGACGGCCTTGCTGTCTTGCTGAGCGCGGAACAGATCGCCCCCGAACAGGTCCGCCATCACTTCATCAGCCGCCAGCTCGTCCTGACCTGGATGCGCCAACTACGCCGCAAACCTAACCTCGAACTGGCTGGGCTCGCGGCCCGGCTGCGCCTGACCTGACTGCCGTACAGTGAGCAGGTGAGTGACCCCACAGCCACATTCGCCACGCCCCGGATCGCCGCCGGGGCGCTGTTCGTCGACGGCGACCGCATCCTGCTCGTCCGCAAGACCTACGGCAACGGCTCGCGACATCCCCGGCGGCTACGCCGAGATCGGCGAGTCACCCGCCGCGGCCGGCCAGTGCGAGCTGAAAGAGGAACTAGGCATCCAGCGCGAGATGCGACGACTGCTGATCATTGACTGGGCACCGCACGTCGATGAAGGCGACAAGATCCTCTACATCTTCTACTGCGGGGCGCATGAGGCGCCGACAAGGACCGCATCCAGCTCCAAAGCGATGAACTGGACCGATGGGAATGGGTCTCTAGTCCGGCAGTTGCCTGAACTATGTCATCCCGCGGCTCGTCCGTCGGCTCACCAGCGCATACCACGCCTATTCAGCCGGAACCCCGATCTACCTTGAACACGGCGAGTTGGCGCTTCCAATGGCCTGAACCTTCGCTTCTCATCTACACCATCAGCCAGCAGCTAACGTCGCGGTGTTCCGGACCGGGGCAAGCGTACCCACCGAGCCTGCCGCCAGACTGGCACCCTGATCGGTCGCGGCTAGCGCAACGGCGACCTAGGCCAAGTTCACATCTAACCTCGCGTAGCCCGCGTCCCCGGTCTGCCATGTCAAGCATCTACCGGGACAGGACGGCGCGTTTGCGCGCGTTTGCGCGCTGCGTTGCCGAATTTAGCCGGTATTCGATCAAGGCGGCGCCTACGCCGCCGCTGGCCCGGCGTCAGCGCCGCGCTCGGCCTTGGGAGGCCCGC